>NZ_KI273058.1:181101-420753 GCF_000469545.1 Mitsuokella sp. oral taxon 131 str. W9106
GTCGCGAGTTCGAGCCTCGTTTTCCGCTCCATTTGCTTGATTCGCCTGTGGCGTTTCGATATACATGGGCCTATAGCTCAGTTGGTTAGAGCAACCGGCTCATAACCGGTCGGTCCTTGGTTCGAGTCCAAGTGGGCCCACCAAAAAATGTATTGGGATCAATGACTCAGTAGCTCAGTTGGATTAGAGTATTTGACTACGAATCAAAGGGTCGGGGGTTCGAGTCCCTCCTGGGTCACCATGTGGGTAGGTGCCCGAGTGGTTAAAGGGAACAGACTGTAAATCTGTCATCTTCGGATTACGATGGTTCGAATCCATCCCTGCCCACCACTATGAAGTGAGAGCGTCACAGCGATGTGGCGCTTTTTCGACATCTTTCGTGGAAGAGAGGTAGCGCAGCTGTGGCATTTTTCAAGAGTTCGGTTATTTTTTTCGTACTTGCGGGCGTCGCCTTCATCATCGGCGCCGTTCTTATCCTGCGCCATCGCGTTCGGCTTGCCGTGGCCGCGGCCGTCTGCGCGTTCCTGCTCGTCGCGACGGGAGGCATCCTGAGCTATCGCGAGTCGCAGATGCAGGCGATCCAAGCGTATACGGCGGAAGTCGATGCAGGAAGAAAGCAGACGCTCATCCGGAAGTATCAGGAGGCAGTGGAGCTCCTGCGAAACGTCTCGACCGCAAATCCCGACAAGGAAAGAACGGCAAGGGCAGTTGCGCTCCTGCAGCCCGTTGCAAGCGGGGCAGAGGCGGACAGCGTCGCGTCGGAGTGTCCCGATGCAAACGTGCTGCTCTGCTATGCGGAAGCGCTTCAGATCGTAAGTTCATACGACGGGCATATAACGAATCGGAATGTTGCGGAGAACGAGCCGCTGCAGAAGCTCGTCGAAGCGATTCCCGTGCCGTATCAAGGCACGCTCATGGAACGGATCGTTCCATTTCGTCAGCTCATTGAAAATCGAAAGAGCGAGGCGGAGCGCGAAGCGGAGCTCGATGCGGAAAATGCAAAGGCGCATGAGCAGGCAATGCGGGAAGGGCACTACGGCGCCCTCCGTCCTGGCGATACCGAGGAAAAAGTCACGGCGGCCATGGGCGAGCCGGATCGCGTCAATGAAAGCCAGACGGCGGACGGTGTGATCCGGCAGTACGTCTTTCGGCATAACAGCAAGTACGTGTACGTCTATACGAAAAACGGCGTTGTGACGGAAGTCAAATAGAGAAAAAAAGAGGGGCGCGTGCCTCTCTTTTTTATTTTACGCCCAGTCCGCGTTTCAGATACGCGCGCTGCAGATGCGCAAGACAGCGTTCGAGCTTTATGCGCTCCGCATTCGTGAGCTCTTTCGCCATCTGTGTGCCGATGTGGTAAACGACATTCGTCGGGCGCTTGTGCTCAGCGCATCGGCGTACGAGGCATGTGGTTGCGAGGGTGCCGAACCCGGGGAGATCCGGGATCTCCACGAGCACTTCGGTGCCCTCGGGGACGGGTTCCTTGGAGATAAAGCAGAGCCCGTCCCCGCTGAGATCGACAAGTTCCATTTCCTTGGTGTTTTTCAGTCCGCCGAGCGAGTTCGGCAAGCGTGCACGGATCGTAAGCAATGTGGGGATGCGGACGAAGCTGCGGCTCTGCTGGCGAATCATTTTCGTCGGCGCCGTGATGTACCAGATGTGGTCGGGGAGCGGCGTGCTCGAAGTGAATTTCGTAACAAAGTGATACGTACACGTGTCGCTCGTCAATGCCGCATGGAACGGCGTATTCTGTTTCGGGCTTTGTGCGTAGGCCTCATCCGTCATCTGCATGCGGACGATGAGACGGTTCCCCTCGTGTGCGGTGATCCGGCCTTTTTTTGCCTGCTCCTCGGAGTCTTCTTCGAGGAGGTATACCGTGCCGCCGGCGTCTAAAAGAGCGGGGACGGCAGCACTTGGGACGCTTTCGATAAACGCGCTCTCATCCTTGGGGTCGGACGTTTCCTTTGTCGCCATTCGTTTCGTCTCCTTGCATCTATGGGATACGACTAGCTTATCCGTAAAAGAAAAGGCTGTCAAGGATCGAATAAAGCCAAAAAGCTGTTCATGCCGGAATGAACAGCTTTCGCAGAAATCCTGGATCCGATCATTTCGGATTGTACTCCATGATCGTAAGCTCTGGATGATCGTTTAGGTTGATGAGCTCGTCTTCGGAGAGGCTGACGATTGGGAGCGAGGCAAATCCGTGCGGATAAGCGGAGATCGTGCCCTTCTCGCCGTTTGAAAGCAAGACCTTCGAGCCGAGGAAAGCGTCCTTGATGTGCGTGAGGACGGGAACGCAGACCGTCGGATCGAGCGAGGTGAACATGTTTTCCGTGACCATGGCGATCGCGGCGAACGGTGTGCGCTTCACGTAGCCCGTGCGCTCCGTCGTGATGTTGTCGTAGAGATCTGCGACCGCGATGACGCGCGCGTACTCGTGGATGTCCGCGCCGTCACAGCCAAACGGGAAACCGCTGCCATCCATGCGTTCGTGGTGCTGCAGGGCAGTGAGCTTGACACCGTCTGAAAGGCCGTCCATCCGATTCAGGATATGATGGCCGTCGACGGTGTGCTGGATGTAGGCCTCGTAGTCCTCGCCTTTGAGCGTTTCGATGTTCTTTGAGAGCAGGCGCTTTGGAAACTTCGATTTGCCGATATCGTGGAGGAAGCCCGCGAGGATGATATCCTGCGTCTTCTCACGGTCAAAGTGCATCCATTTCGCAATGACGCCGGCCAAAAGCGAGACGCGGAGCGAATGGTTGTAGACGTCATCGGCGAGGTGGTTGACATCGTTGAGGTAGTCGATGACACCGCTGCGGCGTGACAGCGGGAATAGGCTTCCCTTGACCATCGTCGACGTTTCCTCGACGGGCACTTCGCCCGTCTTTTGCACGTTGCGGAAAATATTCTCTGCCGTCTTGACGACGGTGCCGTACTCGCGTATGAATTGATTGCTCCGCATGAAAAGCGGCGACGTATTTTCTGCCTGTCGAAGTTCCTGCTCGTCCTTGATGTAGACGACGGGGATGTTCAGGAAGGTGAGTCGCGTGATGTGGGGCTTTTGCAGGACCGTGTCCTCCGACAGGACGACGACCATGTCGGGGTTCGTGACGGTGCGCGCGAGTACCATGCCGGGTTTTAGATCCTCAACGGAAATTGCTCGCAAGAAAGTTCCCTCCTTTTATTCGGTGCGTGTGCAGCGCAGTAGGTTCATGAATGAATTTTGTCGAATATCCATCTGCTTTGTTTAATTCGCTTCATTTTAAGAAAACCCTTCTTTTTCTGTAAATTAAGGAAAGAAAACTTGACAGCCCGCCCGATCCTAACGTATAATAACGCCATACTAATACTTTAGCAGGCTAAAGAACAAAATGAAAAGGAGATTCGATAGGATGAAATGGAAAACGCTCTTGGCGCTCGGCATGACAGCTGTTTTTGCAGCGGCATTCGTGACGGGCTGCGGCGGCACTGGCAAGGCCGTGAAAGACGGATCCTCTGCGGGCAACGAAACGATCATCGTCGGGCTCGATGACAATTTCCCGCCGATGGGATTCAAGGATGAGAACAACGAGATCACCGGCTTTGACGTCGAGCTTGCGAAAGAAGCATCGAAGCGCCTTGGCCGCGAAGTCGAGTTCAAGGCAATCGACTGGGCAAGCAAGGAGGCGGAGCTCAAGAGCGGTCGCGTCAACGTCCTTTGGAACGGGCTCGACATCACGGAAAAGCGCAAGGAGAACATGATCTTCTCCGATCCGTATATGGAGAACCGGCAGATTATCTTCGTCCGCAAGGGCACGCAGGGCATCACGGACGAGAAGAGCCTCGCAGGAAAAGCCGTCGGCACGCAGAGCGCCTCGACGGCAGAAGAATACATGGACAAGAGCGACTTCTTCAAGAACGAGGTCAAGGAGGTCAAGAAGTACTCCGACTTCGTCACGGCGTTCATGGATCTCGAAAACGGCCGCCTCGATGCCGTCGTCGGCGATGAGATCGTTGGCCGCTACTACATGAGCAAGCACCCCGAAGCGATTGAGGCAGTCGATAGCGCAGTCGGTCCCGTCAGCGACTTCGGCATCGCGTTTGCAAAGGACGACCAGAAGCTTCGCGACGCGGTGCAGAAGGTCATCGATGAAATGAAGCAGGACGGCACGATGGCGAAGATTTCCGAGAAGTGGTTCGGCAAGGACATCACGAAGAAGTAATGCCAATCGCATAAGGAGATTGAATCCATGGCCCATTTATCCGATACGGTCTGGCAGATGCTCGAAGGTTCTACGGTGACCTTCGAGATTTTCTGTGTTACGCTCGTGCTCGCACTGCCGCTCGGCGTGCTCGCGTCTTTGGGGCGGCTTTCTGCGTTTCGCCCCGTTTCCCTTCTCATGGAACTTTACGTCTGGCTCATGCGCGGCACGCCGCTGATGCTCCAACTCCTATTCGTCTACTTCGCGCTGCCGATGGTCGGCATACGCCTGCCGGACATGGCAGCGGCGCTTCTCGCCTTCACGCTTAACTATGCGGCGTACTTCGCGGAAATCTTCCGCGCGGGGCTGGAAGCCGTGCCGAAGGGGCAGTACGAGGCGGCGAAGACGCTCGGCATGAGCTACCCGCAGACCATGCGCCGCATCATCCTGCCGCAGGTCATCCGCATCGTGCTCCCTCCCGTGAGCAACGAGACGATCAACCTCGTCAAGGACACGTCGCTCATCTACATCCTCGCGATGAACGATCTGCTGCGCGTCGCGCGCACGATCGTGCAGCGCGAGTTCGACATGACGCCGTTCCTCATCGCAGGGCTTTTCTACCTCGCGATGACCTTTGTCCTGACGTGGATGTTCAAGCGACTGGAGGCGCACTATGGCAAATACGACAACTGATGCCGTCATGCTGCGCATGACTGCAATCCGCAAGTCCTTCGACGCGCTTCCGGTTCTGAAGGGCATCGACCTCGCCGTGCGCTGCGGCGAAGTGCTCGCGATCATCGGCCCCTCGGGTTCCGGGAAGAGCACGCTCCTTCGCTGCGCCAATCGCTTGGAGTCGATCGACAGCGGCACGATTGAAGTCGTCGGCAAGACGCTCGCAAAGACGCAAGGCACTCGCGCCGTTTACGCTGCGCCGGAAAAGAGCCGTGAGATCCTCGCACACATGGGCATGGTGTTCCAGCAGTTCAACCTCTTCCCGCACATGACCGTCATGGAGAACCTCATCGAGGCGCCCATGCAGGTCAAGGGGATGAAGCGGGAAGAAATCCTTCCCTATGCAAGTGAGCTGCTCGAAAAGGTAGGGCTTACAGGCCGCGCGGATTCCTATCCCGCCCAGCTCTCCGGCGGCCAGCAGCAGCGCGTCGCGATCGCTCGCGCGCTCGCGATGCAGCCCGATATCATGCTCTTTGACGAGCCGACGTCCGCACTCGACCCTGAGCTTACGGGCGAGGTGCTGAGGACGATGCGCGAGCTCGCCGCTGAGCATATGACGATGCTCGTCGTCACGCACGAGATGGCGTTCGCGCGCGAGGCCGCGAGCCACGTCATCTTCATGGCAGACGGGCACATCGTCGAGCAAGGCGAGCCCAAGACGTTCTTTGAACACCCGAAAGAGGAGCGCACGCGCGCATTCCTCCAAAACATGTTGTAAGGATGGACTCCTGGCGGTTGGATTGACTGTAGGTTTGTCAATCCTATGTTACACTGAGCCGGAATTTTTCCAAACATTCGTTTGGTGAATCCCAGCCCAGTGGACGCATCGGGAATGCATTGCAGATTCGATTGCGCCGAGCCAGCTGCCTTTTGAAATCCGCAAGGGAATCGAACTCGATCTGCACCTTTTCGCCAGGGAAAGAAGCGGGCTTGTATGGCTTCGGGATGTATTTCGGGTTCGGCAGCTTTTCCGCATAGAGCTTCATGCGCCGCATATGCCGGTACAGCCCTGTGATGGGCCGTGCCGTTCGGCATACCGAACTACGGCTAGACGGAAGGCTGCTTCTTGTGCGATTCTGTTCCTGAGAGGACACTCCTTGGCTTTTGGATTTGCTGCTTAAAAGCATAACACAAGGTGCGTCCTCTTTTCATGACGATTTTGTAACACATGTATTGTAAACCTACAACTTTTTTATTAACAATGCTCCAAAGATATTGACTCAGCAGTCAATGACCGGTATAATATAAGTGCCAACTAATTATGAATGGAGGTATTCTTATGGCACTCTCAAATCTCAGCGAATGGTCAGCTTCCGGAACAGCCTGCGGATCATCTGACAAGCCTGCAGCTTGTGGTTCTTCTGATAAGCCTCCAGCTTGCGGATCATCTGACAAACCCGCCGCTTGCGGTTCTGCGGACAAGCCGGCGGCTTGCGGTTCTTCTGATAAGCCTGCGGCATGCGGCAGTGCGGACAAGCCTTCCGCTTGCGGAGCTTCCGACAAGTAAGAAGCGGCATCGTAAGAGAGAACGGTCGGTCACCGGGAGGCTTCGCGCTTTCCGGTGATTTTTTATGGGAGGGCTTATGAACTATTTTGCGTTTCAATGGCAGCTGCTCGATGACTGTGACCAGCGGTGCAGGCATTGCTATATCTTTCATGGGAATAATGGCGTGCCGCTCACACGTATGGGTTCGGAGCAGATCGATAAGACGCTCGAAAACTGCCTTGATTTCTGCAGGACGTTTCAAAGGCTTCCTGAGTTGTACATTACGGGCGGCGACCCGATATTGCACAGGGATTTCTGGCGGCTCCTCGAAAAGCTGCATGAGCTGGATATTCCTTTCACGATTATGGGCAATCCCTTTCATCTAAGCGATGAAGTATGTCAGAGAATGCGCGGCCTCGGCTGCAAGAAATATCAGATGTCGCTTGACGGTCTGCAGGAAACCCATGACTGGTTTCGCAAACCGGGCAGCTTTGACATTACGCTCGAAAAAGTCGCCTGTATCAATAAATCGGGAATGCACAGTGTGATCATGTCCACGGTTTCGAGCAAAAATATTGACGAGATTCCGGAACTGATTGACATTTGCGCGGAGCACGATGCAGACATCTTCGCTTTCTCACGTTACTGTCCGGGCGCGGAGGACAAGACCAACGGCATCACGCCGGAGCAGTATCGGGAGTTTCTGCTTAAATGTGACGAGAAGTTTGAATATTACAATAACCTGTGCTATTTCGGAAAGGGACGGCTCTGGTGCAATAAAAAAGACCATCTGTGGACGCTGCTTGACTGGGAGCTCGGCCGTTTCAAAATTCCTGAAAACGCAAAGGAAAACATGATCTATGGCGGCTGCAACTGCGGCAACTGCCACTTAACCATTCTGCCGACCGGTGATGTTTACGCCTGCCGGAGGCTGTCAAGCAAGGTCGGGAATGTTTTCAAAGACAGGCTGGCTGACATATGGCTGAAGCCGATGGAGGACTACCGACAGTACGACAAATTTGAGAAATGCTCGAAATGCGAGTTGCTGCGGTTTTGCCGTGGGTGTCCCGCCGTAGCGCACGGAACATACGGAAGCTTTTATGCGGAAGATCCGCAGTGCTGGCACGAGGTACAGGAATCATGTCAATGACAGCAGAAAACAGGAAAATACTGGAAGATAAACGCACAAGCGAGATACAGGCGGCGGCGAAGAAGCTGTTCAGCATTTACGGGTATTGCCATACAAGCATGGACTCCGTGGCTGTGGAAGCCGGAATCAGCAAAGGACTGATTTATCACTACTTCAAAAACAAGGAAGACCTGCTGCTGTCGTTTTCTGATGAAGTGGAAGAATATCTTCATAAACTGAAAAAAGAAAAAAATCCTGTGACGGCACTGAAACGGTTCGGGACAGATTTCCTTACTTCTGACGAATCCAAATATGCAGACATGCCACCGATACAGCTGCTGCTCATTACTTTCGCCAATCAGGAAATGGATATATCAAAATACGAAAAGCAGAATCCCATCCTGCGTGACTTCGGCAGAGGTTATCTCGGCGGATTCTTTCAGCAGGGAATAGACGCGGGTATCTTTCAAAATGGAAATGCCAAAGTCTACGGAGACATTTACTGGTCTTTCCTGATGGGCAAACTGCTGCCAATCAAAAAAGGCAACGAAAAGGGAAAGCCGGAAGTTTATGTGGACGAAATTCTGATGCTGTTTATAAAGAAGAAACAGGAGGGCTGAATATGGATGCCAAAACCTGTATTTTGAAACTATCCTATGTCGGCGTGCTCAATTTTGCTACCGTTGACCAAAACGGGCTGCCGCAGGTGCGCTGTATCAGTGCGGTTCATTATGAGGAGAACTCCTTCTGGTTTCTGACGGCAAGGGGAAAGGAATTTTACCATCAGCTGATCGAAGATGGGCATGTGCAGATCCTTGTCTATACACGGTTCAAGGAAATGATCCGCGTTTCCGCTGTGGCAAAACGCCTGCCGGACGAAGTGCAGGAAAGCTGCCGGAATACAATCTGGGAAGAACAGCCCTATATGGAAAATGTCTATCCAAACGGCACAAGGGAAATCCTGGAAGCTTTTGAAATCAAGGATATGCAGATGGAGTATTTCAATCTCGGAACCCACCCGATTGGCCGCTACTATTACACGGTCGGAAACGCAGAGCCGATCGTTAAAGGATACCACATTTCCGATGCGTGCATTCAGTGCGGAACCTGTGCGGAAGGATGTCCGCAGAATGCGATTGACGAGGGCGAGCCATTCGTCATTCATCAGGATCACTGCCTGCAGTGCGGCAGATGCTACGAAAACTGTCCGGTGCAGGCGATAGAAAGATTATGAGGGAAAAGCAATGAACCAAACGATGAAAGCGGTTTTGATAGACAAGCCGATAAAAGGCGCGGACGTGGAACTCTCGGAAGTGTCGATTCCGCAGGTTCAGCCCGGCTGGGTGCTGGTTAAAGTAAAAGCCTTTGGCATGAACCATTCGGAGGAAATTCTGCGGGAGTTTGAAATTGAAAATGACTATATCAAAAAGCCGATCATTGCCGACATTGAATGTGTCGGAGAGATCGTCGATCCGTCCGACAGCGGTCTTGCAAAAGGACAGAAAGTCGCGGCTCTGATGGGCGGCATGGGCAGGAGCTTTGACGGTAGCTACGCCGAGTATGCTCTGCTCCCCGTTTCTCATGTGCTTCCGGTGGAGTCCAATCTCACGTGGGAAGAAATGGCAGCGATTCCGGAAACATATTTCACGGCGTGGGGTTCGCTCTTCCAGTGCCTGCGCCTGCAGCCGGAGGACACGCTTTTAATCCGAGGCGCGACCTGCGCCCTCGGTTATGCGGCGGTTCAGCTTGCAAAAGCGCTTGGCTGCAAGGTCATCGGCACAACACACAGGGAATCCAAAATGCAGCTCTTAAAAGACGCTGGCTGCGACGAATGCCTGCTTGACGACAGGAGCCTTCGCGGGCGTGTCCATGGAGTGAATAAAGCCTTGGAACTTATCGGAATCAAAACGGTGCAGGATACCATGATGAGCGTTGAACAGGGCGGAATCGTCTGCAACACGGATGTTTTGGGCAAGGTTTACGAGTGGAATCACTTTGACCCGATTAAAGACATTCCAAACGGCGTCTGCCTGACGGGTTTCTACTCCAACTATCCCACAACTGAGATGATGCGGGACATCTATCATTTCATGGATGAACATCACCTCAAGCCGCTGTATGGTGCGGTATATGATTTCAAGGATATCCGCGAGGCCTGCATTGCTCTCGATGAGGGTAAGGTCAACGGGAAAATCGTGGTCAGAGTTGAAGATTGATGGCAATGCCCCATATTGAGTTTTTTAGGTCGTTGGATTATGAGAACGGATTTGAGGTCACGGAGAAGATATTCCGGAGATTTCCCATGCAGTATGGCGTGACGCTCGGCCTTGACGGCAAAACAAATGTTCTGCAAATAGCAGGGTACTGACAGAACAGTTCGGCAGTCATAGGGAGTAGGTCATTGCCTACTATCTGACGGAGATGAAAGCGGAGTTTGCCACCTTCCTGCCCGGACTGACAATTAAACTTGCAATCTTCCCGAGGTTGTGCCATTTCTTACAGATTTTTGTGTTCAAATAACGTTTATATTATGATACAGTGAGATGGATGGAATTGTGCATGATGGCTGGAAGAGGATTTTATGAAAGGCAAGACAAATACGCGTGAGGCGAGACAGGCATTGCAGGGAGCATTGCAGCAGATTCTTGCGGAAGAAAACAAAAAAATCCCATTGTCCGACAGGGAAATTGCAAAAAAACTCGGAATCCGTCGCGAGCGGGTCGTCCTGCTGCGCGGTGAAATGAAGATCCCATCGTGCCGAGCCCGCCGCCAAAAGGCGATGGAAGAAGATGCATTCCGTATCCTGCAGAAGGATCCAAATCTGTCGGAGCGTGCCTTTGCCATGGCGTTGCAGGAATGCGGATATGCGGTTTCGCGCTATGCGGCCGCCTCGATTCGAAAAGCATTGGCGTGCGAGCCAAAGGCACGCATGAAAGCGGCCTCAAAGAAACGGTCGGCACGGCACCCGTCCATGCAGGCGGATCCCCAAAAGGGGAGCCAAGAGAAAGCAGGCGCATTTCAGGATATTATCGGCAGGGATGATGGGCTGCGGGTTCAGATCAATCAAGCGAAGGCGGCCATTTTGTACCCGCCGCATGGCCTGCACACACTGCTCACAGGCCCTTCCGGCGTCGGCAAGAGCTATTTGGCCGAAAATATGTACGTGTTTGCCAAAGAAGAAGACGTCATCGGGAAAGAGGCCAATTTTGTCGTATTTAACTGTGCGGACTATGCCGACAATCCGCAGCTCTTGCTTTCGCAGCTTTTCGGTTACCGGAAAGGTGCGTTCAGCGGCGCTTCGGCCGACAAGGCCGGCCTTATCGAAAAGGCTGACGGCGGCATCTTGTTCTTGGACGAGGTGCACCGCCTGCCTAGCGAAGGGCAGGAAATTCTTTTTTCGATCTTGGACAAGGGAGCGTATCGAAGGCTTGGCGACACGCGAAGCATTCGGGTCCATGTGCGCATCATTGCCGCTACGACGGAAAACATTGAATCGACGCTGCTGCTGACGTTTCGCAGGCGTATCCCTATGATCATCGACATACCGCCGCTGGCAGAGCGCCCGGTCTCGGAGCGCTATGCCTTGGTGCAGCGTTTTTTCCTAACAGAGGCGGTGCAGACGCAGCGGTCCATTCGCGTAGAAGAACGTGTGATCCGGTTTTTGCTCCTGTATAAATGCCCCGGAAATATTGGGCAGCTCCTGAGCGATATTCGCGTTGCCTGTGCAAATGCATTCCTGGACTCCGTTGCAAAAGGAAGCGGGGGAGTGGCCGTACGCACGCGGAATCTTGCGAAGTATGAGGAATCCGTCCATGCATCGAAAAAACAGGAGGAGGCAATCCGTGCATATACGCTGCAGCCTCTTGTCATCGATCCGGTGGATCAAGCCGGGGCGGCGATGGTGACACGTCATCTGGATACCATCTATCATACGATAGAAGATAATGTGCTGGAACTGCGGCGCATCGGCATAGATGATGCCAAGATCAACGAAATCGTGCAGCGGAAAATCAAGGAGAAAATTCAGGAATATGCATTGCCAAAAGAGGACGTGGGGCAAACCTTGGAAGAACTTTGCTCCATTGTAGATCCGCAGATTGTGGTCGCGGTCCGTGAAGCGGTGGAAAAAGCACGGTCCTACCTGCCACATCTTCAAATGAAGCTGGTTTATTTTTTCGCCATTCATTTAAGCACCTTTTCGGAACGGATCAAGCGAGGCGCCTATTGGAATTTTACGTTGGATGTCCATGACATCAGTACGCGATACCAGCGCGAGTATGAGGTGGCATGTATTTTGGCGCGCGATCTCCGCGATGCATTGGATCTCGACCTGCCGCCGGAAGAAATCGCTATGATGGCGATGTACTTGTATACGTTTTCGCATACGGATGTGCAGGAAAAGGCGCAAGTGCGCGTCATCGTGCTCAGCCATGGGCGCGTGGCTTCGGCTATGGCAGAAGTGGCAAATCGACTGCTCAATCTGAATGATGCGATTGGCATGGATATGGACTTCAATGAAACGCCGGAGTTTATGCTCGAAAAGGTCATCTCGGTCGTGGAAGAAGTGGATTCAGGCAAAGGCTGCTTGTTCCTTGTCGATATTGGCTCCTTGACGACTCTCGCACAGCAGGTCACGGAGCGGACGGGGATTCCTGTGGCGTGCGTTACGCGCGTCGATACGGCGATGGTCTTGGAAGCGGTAAGGCGTGCGGCTCTCACGAGCGTACGCCTGGAAGAGATTGCAAGTGCGTTGCGCATGGATAAGTTTGGCGGGCAGGATCTGGCCGGATTCGAGCGTCCGCCTGCCTTGCTCTTCGTCTGCATCACAGGAGAGGGAACAGCGCGGCGCCTGCAGGAATACATCGAGCGGGAAGACAAAAAAGGACTGCTTCAAGGCATTCGCACCTTTTCCATTGGCGCGTTGGATTCTGCGCACATGAAGGAGGAGGTCAGCAAGATACGAAGCGCGCATCGCATCTTGGCTTCCATCGGAAATATGCGCCCTCTCGGCACACGTGCTCCGTTTATCTCAGCACAGGAGATATTTTCGGGCACGGGCATGGCACGATTGAAGCAGCTTTTGGAAGAAGAAGTCATCGGCCCGGTTTCCCTGACGGATGTCTTGGACGAATCGAACATTGTATGCGGGCTTGGTTTTTCGGATAAGACGCAGGTCATGGATCGGTTGGCAGGTCTTTTGCAGCAGCATGGTGCAGTGGAGGCGGGGTTCCTGCTAAGTGCTTACAAAAGGGAAAGCACTGGTGCGACGTATCTGAGCGGTGGGATCGGCATACCGCATGGCGATGCCAAATACGTCAAACGCCCTGCGATTGCGATGGCTTGTTTAGAGCGGCCGGTCTTGTGGGAAAATAATTTTATGGTTGATTTGGTGTTCTTGCTGGCGCTGCGGGAGGACGATCAAAAATACGTCAATGCCTTTTATCGGATCCTATCGAACAAGGACACGCTGTCTAAGCTAAAGGCGGCAAAAACGCCAGCAGAATGCTTGACCGTTATGATAGAAAAACAATTTTAGCCAAATCTTGGCACGATTCTTGCGAGAAGAAATAGGTGTAGGGATGTACATCTATTTCTTTTTCTTTTATGCGTATATGTGTGCCTAAATATATGCGTATGATGCGTATGAATGGTATGGAGGTGTGCGAATGAAACAGGCGGTAGCGGATTTTTCAAAAATTACAGCCATCTTGCGCGGTTACGATTACGAGCAGGTAGAAGCCGCCGTTCGCGTCTTGTGCGGAAGTGTCGTATCCGCTGTGGAAATCACACTGAATCGCGTGGATTCCAAAGATACGATCCGACGCATTGCCGACAAGTACGGGGATCGGATCGCCGTGGGGGCGGGAACCGTCCTGAACGCAGAAGATCTTCAGGATGTCGTCGAGGCGGGAGCCGACTTCGTCCTAGCCCCAAGCATGTTTTCGCGGGATATGCTCGATTACTGCCGGCATCATCATGTGATCAGCGTGCCGGGCGTATTTTCCCCCAGCGAAGTCCGGCAGTGCGCAAAGGATGGAGCGGACATCCTTAAGATTTTTCCTGCCGGCACGGTCGGAAGCAAGTATTTTACGGATATACAAGCGCCGTTTGGGAAATTGCCGCTCATGGCGGTCGGCGGGATCAACGCAGAAAATATGGCGGAATACTTCCGCGCAGGCGCTTCCTTTGTCGGCATTGCCTCCGGACTGTTCCAAAAAGAAGATATCCTGAACAGGAATGCGACGGGGATGGCTCGCTCATTGGAAGTTTTTGCGCGGCAGATGGAGGTGGTTTCATGATAGAAGGCTTTCATGAAGACATGGTTTTGCGTGTCTCAGCAGAAGGAAAAACAAAGCAGGATGTTCTCGCCTTTCTTGCCAGAACGCTTTGCATGGCGGGATACGTAAAAGAAAGTTATCGGGATGGCATATTGCATCGGGAGGAAATCTATCCGACGGGACTCGCGACGGGGCACATCAATGTTGCCGTTCCGCATACAGACTGTGAACATGTACGTGAAAATGCGATAGCGGTTGGGCTTTTGGATGTGCCGGTTTCGTTTCGCGCGATGGATGATCCCAGTCGTGAGGTGGCGGTTTCCATCGTCATCATGCTGGCAGTGAAGGAGCCGCATGGGCAGGTTGACATGCTTCGGAAAATCATTGCACTTGTCAAGCGGCAGGATGATTTGAAACGGATCGTCGAAGCCAAGGAAACGAAGCAAGCGTATCAGATCATAGCCGGATATTTGGGATGAAACGGCATGAATTTTTGGTGTGAAGGAGTGGAAGGCAATGAAAAAGGTTTTAGTGGCATGCGGAAATGGAATCGCGACTTCTACGGTTGTGGCGTCGAAGATACGAGAAGCTTGTGAAGAGGCAGGGATCGATGTCTCGGTGAGCCAGTGCAAACTGTTGGAAGTCAAGTCGAAGGCAGCGGATTACGATCTGCTCGTGACTTCCGGCATGTTTACAGGCGGAGAAGCAAACATCCCCGTGATTGGCGCCATTTCTCTTTTGACAGGTGTTGGCGAAGAAGAGACGATAGAAGAGATTTTGATGCATTTGAAGTCAAATGGATGTCGTCCGGCAAAGTAAGGAGGCGTATCGAAATGGATTTTGTATATGTTGTATTCCATGCCCTTTTGGGCGCTGGTCCTATCGTCCTGCTTCCGATCATCATCACCATCATTGGGCTGTTGTTCCGCGTCCGACTGCTGAAGGCTTTTCGTGCCGGTCTTACGATTGCGATCGGGTTTGCCGGCATCAAGCTGGTCATCAATCTATTGTCTGGGAACCTAGGCCCTGCGGCAAAGGCGATGGTCGAGAATTTCGGCATACATCTCGATATCCTCGATGTAGGATGGGGGGCGATTGCTGCCGTTACTTGGTCGTCTCCCATCATTCCGCTTTTGATTTTTGGCATTTTGCTGACAAACATCGTTTTGTTGGTGTTCAAACTGACCGATACGCTCGATGTCGATATTTGGAATTACCATCATATGGCGATTGTCGGAATCATGGCATACTTTGTGACGGATAATGTCCTGCTCGGACTGGGCGCTTCTGTCATGATGGCCGTTATTTCGTTCAAACTGGCCGATTGGACCGCTCCTTATGTGGAAAAGTATTTTGGCATACCGGGCGTGTCGCTCCCGACGATGTCTTCGCTGTCGTCTGTCGTCATTGCCGCTCCACTCAATCGCCTGATTGACAGGATCCCAGGGGTCAACGGGATCGACTTTTCTGTCAAAGACACGCAGAAGTATCTCGGATTCTTTGGCGAGCCTCTTTTCATGGGGCTGATACTCGGCTGCGGCATTGGCGTTTTGGCAGAATATCCCGTCACGAAAATTTTTGAGCTGGGGGTCAACATGGCCGCTGTCATGATCCTGATCCCTAAAATGACAGCGCTCTTCATGGAGGGGTTGATGCCCATTTCGGAAGCGGCAAAAAAATTGACCAAAGAGAAGTTCAAGGGACGTAAATTCCTGATCGGTCTTGACGCTGCCGTGGTCGTCGGCAATTCCACCGTCATTACGACGGCACTGCTTGTCATACCGCTGACGATTTTCATGGCAGCCGTGCTTCCCGGAAACCGCGTGCTTCCTTTTGCGGATCTCGCCGTTGTTCCATTCCGTGTCGCCATGGTTGTCGCACTTTGCCGCGGCAATCTGTTCCGCAGCCTGCTCATCAGTCTCATTTGCATGGCCGCTATTTTGCTGGCGGGCACTGCTACTTCCCCCGTATTGACGCAGCTTGCCATGACGACGGGGATCGATCTTTCGGCAAGCGGGGGCATATCCTCCTTTGCCGCAACTAGCCTGACGGTCAGCTACTTGGTATATATAGCATTCACGAGCAATCCATTCGTATGCGTTCCGATCTTGCTTGTTGTTTTGATTGGCGTTTGGGCCTACATGGATAGACGCGCAAAACGTGCGGGACAGGCTTCGGGAACCGAGGAAAGCGGCAGGGCAGAATGAAAGGAGAAGTCGGAAATGAAACTTATTTCCTTTAAGGTATACCGCGTAAAACCCAGATGGATCTTCATCAAGCTCGTCACGGACGAAGGCATTGAGGGTTGGGGCGAGATGATTTCGGGAACGAAGACGGAAACGGTCGTCGCAGGTGCGGAGGAAATGGCGGCGTATCTGATCGGACGGGATCCGTTTGCCATAGAAACGCTTTGGCAGGAACTCTACAAATCGTTTTTCCGTGGCGGCCCGATCAATTCGACGATTGTTTCGGGCATTGAAATGGCACTGTGGGACATCAAGGGAAAAGCGTTGCAGGTCCCGATCTATGAACTCTTGGGCGGACGTGCCCGCAGCAAGATCAAGGTTTATTCTTGGATTGGCGGGGATCGGCCCGACGATGTGGTCCGGGAAGCGCTCGACCGCAAGAATCGTGGATTTGATGCGGTCAAGATGAATGCGACAGAAGAACTCCATTATATCGACTCGTATGATAAGGTGCAGGCAGTGGTCGATCGCGTTGCCTCGATCCGAAAGGAACTCGGTGCCGGGTTTGGCATCGCAGTGGACTTTCATGGACGTGTGCACAAGCCCATGGCGAAGGTATTGGCAGCCGCGCTTGAGCCATATCATTTGATGTTTTTGGAAGAAGTGGTACTGCCTGAAAATGAAGAGGCATTCCGGGAGGTCGCGCATCATGTTGCGACGCCGCTTGCCACGGGGGAGCGCCTTTGCAGTCGTTGGGCGTATAAGAATCTCTTTCGCGAAGGGGTCATCGATATCATTCAACCCGATGTCGCCTTGGCAGGCGGCATATTGGAAACGCGCAAGATTATCGCGGCGGCAGAGAGCTTTGATATGGCAGCGGCACCGCATGCGCCGTATGGGCCGATTGCGCTCGCGGCAACGCTTCAGATCGACGCTTGCGCACCGAATGTATTCATCCAGGAGCAGAGCCTTGGCATCCACTACAACAAAGGGTTCGATCTATTGGATTTCGTGCAGAACAAGGAGATTTTCCAATATAAGGACGGATTCGTCGATCTGCCGTCCTTGCCGGGGCTTGGGCTTATCATCGATGAGGAACGCGTGAAAAAAGTTTCGGCAGAGGGGTTGGTTTGGACGAACCCCAAATGGAAGAATTATGATGGAACGCAGGCGGAGTGGTAGTCGTCGGGGAAAAGCAGACCCGAATCGGTGCGGGAGAGTGGCATTTTCTCTCCTGGATCACGATTCCCGCATAAGAAGCTTCAGACAGAGGATCTTGTTATTGAGATTCCGGTTTACCCATGGAATCCATGAAAGAATGCCCAACAATCCCCAGTGCATTCGGTACCCTTCGTAAAGGGTTCGTTCCCATGACAGGCGCAGCTGCGGATGAAGCGCGAGGACATCGCGCCCGCGCTCGACACCCCATTGAAACGGAGCGGATTCCCTCTTTACGGAGTCATGGTGCTTTTGGTGGCGAATCAAAAAAGGCGGCATGACCTCCATGAGCATGGTTGCAGGTGCGAAATGCTCTATGAGAAGTTGCAACAGCGTTTCCATCTGTTCTTTTCTGAAATACATCGAAGCGCCTTCCATGAGGATTAGGACAGGACGGTCATGATGCGGAATTTGGTTTATCCATGCCGGATCAAAGATGGACGCGGCGATGTTCTTCGTATGCGGATCCACTTCCGTGAGCAGACGTTCCCGCAATTCGATCCCTTCGGGAAGATCGATGTTGTACCAGTCCACCCGTCCATTTTTGACGCGCTCAAAACGCGTGTCAAGCCCGCAGGCGAGGTTGAGGCAGACGGCATTTTCGTGCTCATGGATAAATGCTTTTGTTGCACGGTCTAAGATATTGCTGCGGACAGCTGTGCCAATCTGTGAAAGACGTGCATGCTTAAATTTTGAGAAGTCGTAGTCCAGCTTGGAGACGAGATCCACGGCAATCGGGTCGCGAACGAGGGGCGAGCTCTTTTGGGTTTCGTATGCGCGCGCCCAAAGCGGGATCAGCATGGTTTCCGGCACGCCATGAAGCGATACGTTCATTACAAAGCACATCCTTTCTTCTAGCCATTAACATGAGAACTATTCTCTATTGTAGCATAGAATGTTATGAACTGGGTTAGATTTTGCGCCGATAAAATCGGGAAAGTCTTCGTAAGGACCTTGCATATCTGTGTTGCATTTGCTAAAATGACCGTGGTGATTGCGGTTGTAGCTCAGCTGGATAGAGCAGTTCCCTCCTAAGGAAAAGGTCGTGCGTTCGAATCGCACCAATCGCACCATTTTTTCGTCATGGAATGGACGCCTGCCAAGTGTTTTGCCCGGCGTCTTTTTGGGCAATAGGCTTGCCTTAGTTATCCTCTCATGCTATACGGAAAAAATATATATCGTTCTTATGTTTTTCGAGCCGTCGCACCTGTGGTCTTGCTATGGTGTGCCGGCCTGGCCGTGGGATTTCCACGAGCCGCGGGGGAGGCACTGGAAACGGATCTCCCTGCCCGCAGGCGTTGCTCTGCACTGCAAAGGAAAACCGGCAGGAAAGCTGCGTCTCTTTTTCGCGCGCGAAAGTTGTCCTCCCGGAATTTTCCGGGAGGACTTTTTTGGGGGAATTTTTAAGAAGGGATTGACGGTATGGGGCGGTATGCGCGCATGTTGGCAGCGGGGATTGTTCTCGCCGTGCTGTTTTTCATCTTGTCACTCGCGAGCGGGCGGTTTTATGTTCCGCCGGATGAAGTGGCGGCGATTCTCGGCTCGCGTTTTCTGGAAGTGCCGATTACGTGGGATGCCTCGATGTACAATGTCGTGATGGAGATCCGCCTGCCACGCGTGTTCGGGGACATTCTCGTCGGCGTCGCGCTTGCCGCGTCCTTTTTGATGCTGGCGGATCTCTTGGCGCGCATGCTGACGGCGGTGGAGATTCCGCTCGGGATTCTCTGAGGGTTCGTCGGGACGCCGTTCTTTGCCTGGATTCTCTATCAGCAGAGAAGGTTTTTCTGATGGACCGCGCCATGCTTTGGCTGGAGGACGGCTCGTTTCGCTATCGGTCGGATGCGCCGTTCATCTTCTATCATATTTCGTTTTCCATCAAGGGCGGCGAGGTGCTGGCGCTCCTCGGCCGCAACGGCGTCGGGAAGTCCACGCTGCTCAGCTGCCCGATGGGGTTCTCCCCGCTGGTTTTGCAAGGCATTGAAAAATACTCTCAAATATGAAAATATTGCGATTCCTCTTCCAAAATGAAGCAGATTCATTTATAATAAAACGAAGAGAGCCAGTGCGTGGGAGGATGATGCTTGTTGGAAGAGAAGATGGGGCGAAGGGAGCGCAAGAAGCTGCTTTCGCGCAAGGCCATATTGGATGCGGCGGCGCGGGCATTTTCCGAAAAGGGGTTTCGCGAGACGTCGGTAGCCGATATCATGAATGCGGCGGATCTCGGCATCGGCACGTTCTACAATTACTTCGAGTCGAAGGAAGAGATCTTGATGTGCCTGCTCGGGCAGCTCGTGCAGGAGGCCCGTGTGGAGATCGATGCGCTGCGCACGAAGGGGAGCACGGCGTCGGAGCTTTTGACGACGGTCTGCAGCATGACGGCGCGCTTCCTCGACGAGAACCGCTTCGTGCTGCCGCTTTTCCTTTCCGGCTCGGAGCACAGCGCCATGCCGGAAGGCATCGCACCGTCGCGCCAGCTCGAGACGCCTGGATTCAAGTCGATCTTTGGACAGATTTTGCGTCAAGGGCAGGAGACAGGCGAGTTCCGATGCGACGTGCCCGTCGATCTTCTCGCGGAGATGTTCCACTCGCTCTATCAGGCGGCGGCATTCAGCAAGCTCACGTTTTCGTTTCGGGAAAATGTCGCGCTCAAGACGCGCATCCTGCTCGATGGGATCCGAGCAAAATAAGGCGTGTGCAAAGAACGCGCCTAGGGCATTGTTTTTAGGAGCAAAAGAAGAATGATCAGTGTTACAAAACTTTTATTCGCTCGTGAGTATTACGGGGATAAGCTGCGCTACACGAAGAGCGCGCATACGATGCGCAATGGTGCAAGCGAGGGCGTCGGCCCAGTCGTCGTTTGGAATTCGACGAAGACGTGCAATCTGAAATGCATGCATTGCTACATGGGATCGGATGCGCAGAAGTACAAGGACGAGCTCACGACGGAGGAAGCGAAGAAGTTTATCGACGACCTCGCGGACTTCCATGTGCCCGTGCTGCTCTTTTCGGGCGGGGAGCCGCTCATTCGTCCCGATTTCTTTGCGCTTGCGGCTTACGCGCAGGAAAAGGGCGTGCGTCCGACACTCTCGACGAACGGCACGCTCATCACGCGCGAGGTCGCGCAGAAGATCAAGGACATCGGCGTCGGCTATGTCGGCATTTCGCTCGATGGGCTTCAAGACGTCAACGACAAATTCCGCGGTGTCGAGGGCGCGTACGAGAAGGCGATGCAGGGCATTCAAAACTGTGTTGCAGTCGGTCAGCGCGTCGGTCTCCGTTTCACGATCAACCATCACAATATCGCAGAGCTCGACAAGATCTTCGACTTTATCGAGGCGGAGCATATCAACCGCGTCTGTTTCTACCACCTCGTCTACAGCGGACGCGGTGAGAAGATGATGGATCAGGATGTGACGGCAGCGGAGTCGCGCCGCGCGATGGACACGATCATCCGCCGCACGAAGGACTTTGAGGCACGCGGGCTCGAAAAGGAGATTCTGACGGTTGACAACCACTGCGACGGGCCGTACCTTTACCTGAAAGCACTGGAGGCAGGCGATTACAGGAGAGCGAAGCAGATCGAGAAATTCATCTCGATGAACGGCGGCAACCGTTCGGGCATCGCGTTCGGCGAAGTCGACCCGCAGGGCTACGTCCATCCCGATCAGTTCACGCAGCATCACACGTTCGGCAATGTACGCGAACGCAGGTTCGGCGATATTTGGTCGGATGTATCGAATCCCATCATGAAGGGACTCAAGAATCGCAAGCCGCTTCTCAAAGGACGCTGTGCGACGTGCCGCTTCCTCGCGAACTGCAACGGCAACTTCCGCACGCGCGCCGAGGCACGGACGGGCGATTTTTGGGCGTCCGATCCGAGCTGCTACCTCACGGATGAGGAAATCGCGCAGGACAAGGCGCACGCTGTGGGCGAGTGAGCGTCGCCCGTCGCTTGGGATGGATCGGGCAGCAAAGCCAAACTGTGATGATGGATACGGAGAGCATCATGAAGATTATATCTTGGAATACGACGAATGCCTGCAATATGTACTGTGCACACTGCTATCGCGACGCAGGATGCAGGGCGGAGGAGGAGCTGAGTACGGCAGAAGGCAAGAAACTCCTCGATGAGATCGCGAAGGCGGGTTTCAAAATCATGATTTTTTCGGGCGGCGAGCCGCTCATGCGCCCCGATATCTTGGAGCTCGTCGAACACGCGGCAGGGCTTGGGCTGATCCCTGTCTTCGGTACGAACGGCACGCTCATCACGAAGCAGATGGCTCGCGGCCTAAAGTCCGCAGGCGCACGCGCAATGGGGATTTCGCTCGACTCGCTCGACCCCGAAAAGCACGACAAGTTCCGCAGCTTCCCCGGCGGCTGGGAGGGCGCAGTCGAGGGCATGAAGAACTGCACGGAGGCAGGGCTTCCGTTCCAGATCCATACGACGGTCATGGACTGGAACCAAGGCGAGCTTGAGGCGATGACGGACTTCGCCGTTTCGGTCGGCGCGAAGGCGCACCACTTCTTCTTCCTCGTGCCGACGGGGCGCGCCGAGACGATCGAAGAGGAGAGCCTGCGCGCCGAACAGTACGAGGATGTCCTCACGCGCATCATGAAAAAGCAGCAGGAGGTCGATATCGAGCTCAAGCCGACGTGCGCGCCGCAGTTCCTGCGCATCACCGACCAGCTCGGCTACAAAAGCCGATTCCATCGCGGCTGCCTTGCCGGTCTTTCGTACTGCATCATCAGCCCACGCGGCAAGGTGCAGCCCTGCGCTTATCTCAATATGGAGCTCGGCGACGTGCGCGAGACGCCGTTTGACGAGATTTGGGAGCAGAGCGACGTGCTCAAAACGCTTCGCACGCTCGACTACAGCGGAGGCTGCGGCACATGCAGCTACAAGGGTGCCTGCGGTGGCTGCCGTGCGCGCGCCGCGTACTATCACGATGGCGACTACATGAGCGAAGAGCCTTGGTGCCTCTATCATGGGCGCCGCGGTGAGTGAGAGCCATTTTTTGTCATGCCCACAGGAGACGATGAAGTCTCCTTTTTCTTTTCATCTTCTATGCTATAATAGGAATATAAAATTAATGGAAGATGAGGAGGAAGTTTTGAAAAAATGAAACGCTGGAAAGGATTGGGTGCTTGTCTCATAGCGGGGCTTGTGGCGTTTGGGGCAAGCCATAAAGGCGAAGCAGCGCGGCATAGGGTGGCGGCGCAGGAAGGCGACAGCTCGACGATCGTCGAGCGCGTGCACGCGATACTCTCTTCCGACCCGTCTTACTCCGTCTCCATGGAGCGCGGGGGAGAAACGAAAAATCTCACGGCAGATCGGCTCGCGCAGAAGGCTGGCGATGCCGCATCGAACGGCGCGCTCCACTACAATCAGACGACGCGGAATATGCACGAGTGGGCAGTCGATGTCGAGGATACGGGCGGAACGCTGCTCTTTTCCGACAGCCCCGAGTACGTCAAGGACAGCGGCATTCTCTATGAGGACACGGTCGTGGGGGATGCGCGTGTCCTCTACTATCACTTGAACGATTCCGAGGCGGTGAAGAAGGTTGCCGTCGTGCTTCAGAATCCGAGTGCTTCGCCCGTCACCGTGACGGTCACGCGCGGCGGTACGAGCGATGCGAGCACCGACTACCTCGAAGTGGGCAAAAACACACAGATCGCCTATTTCCAAACGAAGCGCAACGACGTGATCACGGTTCCCGCACACGGCAAACGGCTTTTGGAGGCGGAGATGGACGAAGCTGTTCTCATGCCCGGACAGCTCGTGTACGGCGTCTATGATTTTCATGCGGCGGCGCCGGTAAAGGCATCCGTCATTTGCTATCCGGACTGGGCAAACCCGCTTTCCTTCCTTTCGCATGCCCGCGTCCTGCCTAAGGATGAGCAGCGCCTGCGCGGCACGTTCAAGGGCATGGATCGCGTGATCAGCAGCAAGCCGTACGATCCGGAGCGCGACGGCGTCGTCTACATTTCCATTGGCGACAGCCATCGCGATACGTTCCGCAAGGGAATTGACGCGACGGATGGCAGCACGGTGACGGATGTCGGAAACTACGGCGTGCTCTACCGTCTCGAGATCCCGTCGGTCGGCCGCGTTGCGACGCAGTATTACCTGACGCCGCTCGGCGGCGTTTATGCGGGTGCCATGCGCGTCCATTACGGACAGGGCAAGACGCGCCTTCTTGAAACGCCAGGCGGCCGCGCTTACTTTGGCGACGATATCCCGCCCGACAGCGACGCAGACCGCGCCTTGCGCCTTCTCGGCCGCGATCGGCTCAAGGCTTCGGCGGAGATGTCGGATCTCGGCAGCTATCACAGCACGAGCGCGCCGCGGTTTGAGTTTTCGCCGCCCGGCGCATCGAATCTGCCCGTGCAGATCATCCTGATGCCGGCAAAACAATAAGAGACTGTCGCAGGCAGTCTCTTGAAGGATGGTTGGAACTTTATTGCCGCACGGCTTCCGTCGTGCGGATTTTTTTTTCGATCGCTTCGTTTGGCAGCATCTTTACGACCTGCGTATAGACGAGGTCAATGAGGAAGAACTGTGCCATTTTTGCGGCGACGGAGCCCGTCTCCAAAGCCGTTTCTCCCGCTATATAGGAAAGACCGACGTCGGAAGCTGCATACAGGCGCGAGGCGCGGTTCTCCGTGAGGGAGATGATGCGCAAATCGCGCTTGCGGCCGATTTCGACGGTCTGGAGGATCTCTTCCGTCTCGCCCGAATGGGATATGGCGAAGATGACGTCATTCGGCTCGAGGATCGCGGCAATCATGCGCATGGTATGGCTGTCGCACGGGGCGACACAGTCGAGACCGATGCGCATGAACTTGAAGTACGAGTCTTGTGCAATGATGCCGGAATAGCCGAGACCGACGAGTGCGATTCGCTTTGCTTGGATGAGCAGGGAAGCAGCCTTTTGGATCATGGCGTCTTCAATGATGTCCTGCGTCTTTTCGAGTGCGATCATGTTCGATGCGAGCAGCTTGCGCGCCGTCTCGCCTGCAGGCTCGTCGTTCTTGATGTTCTCGTGGCCGATGAACCGACCGATTTCTGCGCCTTCCCGCGCAAGGGCAGCCTTGAAATCGCCGAGGCTTGAAAAGCCGAGCTTGCGGACAAAGCGCGTGCATGTCGCTTCTGCCGTCCCGCTCGCGAGCGCGATTTCCGAAATGGTCATGCGCGGGATGTCGAGCAAATGGGTTTTGATGCAGGCGATGATTTTCTTGTCGCCCTTTGATACGCGGAATGATGGTGCGTCAAGTTGGCTCAGTATTTTCAATGTAAGCCCTCTATTCCAAATGCAGTTGTTCTTCCACTTCGTTCTTGATCACGGTGACCTGCGGCCCATAGATGATTTGGATGCCGTTTCCGCTCGAGAGAATGCCGCGGCTTCCCGATTCCTTCAGCAGCCGCTCGCTCACTTTGTCCGAATCCTTGACGGTCACGCGCAGGCGCGTCGCACAGCAGTCAAACTCCACGATGTTGTCCTTGCCGCCAAGCCCCTCGATAATAAGGTCGGCGCGGTATCCTGCACCATCTTTTTCGGACGCGCTTGCCGCATCTGACATGTCGTCTTCGTCGTCCTCACGGCCGAGCGTTTTGAAGTTGAACTTTTGGATGAGAAACTTGAACGAGAAGTAGTAGAGGAAGAACCAGGGAATGCCGACCATGGGGATGTAGAGCCAGTTCGTCTTGGCATCGCCCTGAAGGACGCCGAAGAGGATGAGGTCAATGCAGCCGCCGGAGAACGTCTGCCCAACCGTGATTTGCAGGATATGGGCAATCATGAAGGCGCAGCCGTCAAAGAAGGCATGGAGGACGTAAAGAGCTGGGGCGACGAACAGGAAGGAGAACTCGATCGGCTCGGTGATGCCGGTCATGAAAGACGTGAGCGCAGCCGACAGCAGAAGGCCGCCGACGACCTTGCGCTTCTCCGGTCTTGCCGTATGGTACATGGCAAGGCATGCGCCGATCAGGCCGAACATCATCGTGATGAAACGGCCGGACATGAAGCGGGAAATGCCGATGTAGTAATGCTGTGTGCTGGGATCGCCGAGCTGGGCGAAGAAGATGCGCTGCGTGCCCTCGACGAGCTGTCCGTTGATGACTTCCGAACCGCCGAGCGCCGTCGTCCAAAATGGCAGATAGAAGATGTGATGCAGGCCAAAAGGGCCGAGCATGCGGAGCACGAAACCGTAAATCAGTGTGCCGATGTAGCCGGTCGAATCGACAATGCCGCCCATGCCGAGGATGATCTTTTGAACATGAGGCCAGACGAGGAACATGATGCAGCCGAGGAAGATGGCCGAAAACGAGCAGATGATCGGCACGAAGCGCGAGCCGCCGAAGAATCCGAGAAATGGCGGAAGCTCAATCTTGTTGAACCGTTTGTGCAGGGCATACGTCATGAGGCCGACGACGACGCCGCCGAATACGCCCGTTTCGAGCGTCTGTATGCCGAGGCTCATGCCTTGGCCGACGCCTGCAAGGTTGTCCTTGGCGAGCGTGCCCGTGATGATGAGCAGGGCGTTGATCGTCGCATTCATGACGAGCAGTGCGAGCACGGATGCAAGTCCTGCCGTTCCCTTGTCCGTACGCGCAAGCCCGACTGCAATGCCAACGGCGAAGAGGATGGCGAGGTTGGCAAAGACGATATTGCCTGCCGAGGCCATGATGGCAAAAACGTTTTGCAGCCAACCGATGTCAAGAAACGGATATGCCTTGACGGAGTTCGGGTTTGAAAGCGCGCCGCCGATGCCGAGCAAAAGACCGGCAGCCGGCAGGACCGCAATCGGCAGCATGAAAGACTTGCCGAATCGCTGGGCCTTGGCGAAGAAAGAATGATTGCTGCTTTCTTGCGAGAAGATGCCCATAGGAAGACCTCCCTTTTAAGATACAACGAAAAGAAAAATGCACAATCGAATCATAACATAGAATGAAATGATTTGCAATTTGCAAAGAAATCAGCATGAAATGCAAAGAAAAATGAAAATAACCGCGAGTTTGCAAGGGGGTGTGCAACTGCGGTTATTCTCATTTGACCGGGCCTCTAGGAATGGACACGATGCTCCTGGAGGAAGTGATAGAGCGCGCCGAGCATTCCTGCTGTGTTCTGCGTGGCGGCGAATGCAACTTTTGTTGCGCCGTAGACACTCGGCACGAGGCGCTCGCGAAGCCTCGCTTCGAGCAATGGGCGAAGCACGGCTTCGCGAGCCATGATCCCGCCGCCCAAAATGATGCAGTCGGGATTTGCAACGCAGACAATATTTGTGATGGCATCGGCGAGCGACGCGATGAGCGCTTCGACGGCGTCCTTTGCGGATGCGTCGCCTTCGTCGAGGAGCGCGAATACCTGCTTGCCGTCGAGACTGCCTTCCGGCAAGGCTTTTGTCCGTTCGACGTCTTTCACGAGACGCGTTGCGGAGCAGTTCTCGTGGAGACGCCCGCTCGGAACGCGCATATAGGCGATTTCGCCCGCGCTTGCGCTCGTGCCGTGCACGACGTGCCCGTCTACGATGAGACAGCCGCCGATGCTCGTGCCGACCGTTATGGCAAAGAGCGATTTTGCGCCTTTTCCCGCGCCCTTCCATAGTTCGCCGAGTGCGGCGCAGTTGACGTCGTTTTCGACCGAGCAGGGCAGGGAGAATCGTCCTTCTATGACGGTGCGCCAATTCGTACCCGTGTAGTTTGGGATAGAGGAGGGAAGTGCATACGTGATCGTGCAAGAGGCCGTGTCCACCATGCCTGCCGTGGAAATGGCGACACCCTCTGCAGCATCGCCGCGCAGGGACTCGACAATATGGCAGACTTTCTGGACGATTCCGGGTCCCCCATGCGAGAGCGCTTCCGTCGGCATGGCGTCCTGCGTGATCAGCACGCCGTTTGCGTCGGCCGTGCCGTACTTGATGGCCGTGCCGCCGATGTCCATGCAGATATACATAGCGATTCCTCCTCGTTCTCCGCAGCTTGCCATACGGCAGGCTGCGAGGCCTCATCCTCTGATGCGCACCTTGAAAATTCCCTTCTTGAGCGGTGCGGGAGCATCGAGCATGACGCCTGGGCGGTGGACGTCCTCTGGATAGCATAGGAGGAAGTCGCCGGGGTGCATGGTGACGGAGGCAGTCGCCTCGCCGGTCGCGGGGACGTAGTCACGGTCTTTTTCATACGTGCCCGTCTGCATGCGTTCGATGGGTGCGAGGTCGATGCGCTCGCAGCCTTCCGCGAGGACGTGGATATCGAGGTAGTCGCGGTGCGCTTCCCAGCCCTTTTCCTCGGATGGGCCGGTCGTGTAGTGCGCGATGTTGACGTAGAGCGCGTCGCCTGCGATGTCGTTCCGCCCTTTTGGAAGTGCGCTGAGGTCATGTGTCCGCGCGAAGTCGATCGCCTCCTGTACTTCCCTGGGAAGAAAAGAGTATGTTTTTTCATGGGAAAGACTGCCGTAAATCATGATGGCCTCCTTGTGGTCAGGGATGCGGGGTAAAGACGGTCGTGCCGTTCGGAGCTTCGTAGCTCGGTTCCGTCATCCGGCTGACGAGGCTGCCGACCAAGATGGAGAGCGTGATCGTGATGAACGTATACGCCCAGAACGAAACAGAGGGAACGAAGTATTTCAGGTAGATGACGACGGCTGTCGAGACGATGAAGCCTGCGAGAGCGCCCTTGGCGTTGGCGCGGGGGCAGAACGCGCCGAGGACGAACATGCCGGCGAGCGCGCCGAGCGCAAGCCCGATGAAGCTGTTGAACCATTCGTAAGCGGAATGGATGTTGCTGCCGGCCATGATGATGGCGACGACGATGGAGAGAATGCCGACGCCGAGCGAGATGAACTGCGCGATGCGCGTTTGGCGTTTCATGGGCATTTCGGGGTCGGCGACAGACTGGATATCGAGCACCCAGCTCGTTGCAACGGAGTTGATGCCCGTTGAGAGGGTCGATTGCGCAGCGGCAAAGAGTGCGGCGAGCAGGATGCCCGTGAGCCCTGTCGGAAGCTCGTAGGTGATGTAAGCTGCGAGCACGAGGTCGCGGCGGTCGGTCATCAGAAGATCCGGGTTCTGTGCGTAGAACACGAAGAGACTCGTGCCGACCAAGAAGAATACCGTCGCGGAGAAGATGGAAAGCACGCCATTGCCAAGCGTCATTTTGTTGAGCTGCTTGACATCCGTCGTCGTCGTGAAGCGCTGGACGATGTCCTGGCTTGAGATGTAGGAGGCAAAGGTGCTGAGACCGCCGCCGATGAATACGATGAAGACGCTCGTCGAGAGGATGTCGGGGCTGATCCAATGCTCGGTTTCAAACAAGAACTTGTGCCCTGTCGTCAGCGTATCCCAAATGGTGCCGAAGCCGCCGTTTATGCTGCCGATCATGACGATGAGCGTGAGTGCGATGCCGACGATGAGCACGGTGCCTTGGATGAAATCGGTATAGAGGACGGCCTTTAGCCCGCCCGAGTAGGAGTAAATGATGGCAATGACGCCCATGACAACGATGAGCAGATTGACATCGATTCCCGTGAGTTGTGCGAGTGCGAGCGACGGCAGGTACATGATGATGGACATGCGCCCGAGCTGGAAGAGGATGAACATGATTGCGCCGAGCATGCGCAGCCGCTTGCTTTCAAACCGCTTTTCCAAGTAGTGATAAGCCGTGTCGATCTCAAGCCGGCTGTAGATGGGCAGGAAGAAGCGGATGGTCAGCGGTATCGCGATGAGCATGCCGATTTGTGCCCACCAGAGGATCCAGGAGCCGTGGTAGGAGTTGCCGGGAATGGAGAGAAAGGAAATGGGGCTCAGAAGCGTAGCGAATATGGAGACGCAGGTGACATACCAAGGAATGGTTCCGTCTCCTTTGAAGAACTCCTTGCCCTGCATGTCTTTCTTTGAGTAGTATAGGCCTGCGAGCAGCACGCCGCCAAGGTATACGATCAGGACGACCGTATCAATCCAAGTAAAACCTTCATGCATTTGTATCTCCTCCAAATAGATTCGTTTGAAGATTTCAACACATTTAGGAAACACGCTCCAAAAGGAGCGCATTTCCATGCAGCTTACAGAGGGTCAGGGGATAGGGGATCGTCGCAAATCAGAAATACGTTTTGTAAATCTCCTTTGCCCGTGCGCGCATTTCCGGGGTATACGCCTTCATCGGCTCACGGCAAGCGCCGGCGTGGATGCCTTCTTCTTCCAACAGGAGCTTTATTGTGCCGTAGAGACCGTTGCCGAGTATATCGGTGATGAGATCGTTTGTGACGTGCTGGATTTCGAGTGCTTCCTTGGTCTTTCCTGCGCGGGCGAGGTCGAAAATCTGTCGTGCGCGCGGCCCGTTGACGTTGTATGTCGAGCCGATTGCGCCGTCCACGCCGAGCACTGTCGCGGGAAGCAGCATCTCATCGAAGCCCGCGAAAATGAGCTTGTCGGGGAATGTCTTGCGCATCCGCTCAAGAAGATAGAAGTCTGCCTGCGTGAATTTGACGCCGACAATTTTCTTGTCCTCAAAGAGCTTGCCGAACTGCGGCAGGCTCATGTCCACGCCCGTCAGGAACGGGATGGAGTAGATGACCATGCGGTTATCGACAGGACCGATGATGCTTTCGTAGTAGTGGCGGATTTCGTCGAAGCTGAACTTGTAGTAGAATGGCGTGACGGCACTGATTGCATCATAGCCGAGATCCGTGACGAATTTTGCGAGTTCACAGGATTCCTTGAGGTTGATTGAGCCGACCTGCGCGATGAGGGTCACAGCGTCCTTTGCCTCGTCCTTCACGATTTCGAAGATTCGCTTTTTTTCATCCGTCGCGAGCATGAAATTCTCGCCCGTGCTGCCGCCGACATAGAGACCGTCCATTTTCATCTTGTCGATGTCATGGCGGACAATTTGGCGTAGGCCGCTTTCGTTCAGCGTGCCGTCCTCATGGAATGAGGCGAGCAGGGCGGCGTAGAGGCCGCGTAAATCTCTCTTGGACATGATGGTTTCCTCCTTGCTGTAGGTATGGTTGGTTGGCAAAGCGCATTATGAAATCGCTTCGATGAAACGCTTGGCGATGAGCTGGGGGCGCGTGATGGCAGAGCCGACAATCGCGCCGTGCACGCCGGTCCGCATGGCTTCTTTCAAATCATTCGGCGTATTGATCCGCCCTTCGGCAAAAACGGGGACGGATGCATCTGATGCAAGGCTGCGCATGAGCGCAAAGTCGGGGCCAGTCCGCTTTTTGCTGTATGGCGTGTAGCCCGACATGGTCGTGGAGATCGCATCCGCCCCGAGCCTTGCGGCCTTTATGCCCTCCTCGTAGGTCGAAATGTCGGCGAGCACGAGCGTGTTCGCTTCGTGGACGCGTGCGATGAGGTCGCGGATGTCCGTCTTCTTCGGCCGCTCACGGTCCGTCATGTCGAGCGCGACCATCTCGCAGCCCGTTTTGAGGAGCAGGTCGACCTCACGCATCGTCGGCGTGATGTAGATGGGGGAGTCTGCATAGTTCTGCTTGATGAGCCCAATGACGGGAAGCTGTGCGATGCGGCGTATCTCCTCGATATCGGCGACGCTCTGCGCGCGTATGGCAGCGGCTCCCGCCTCCTTTGCCGCGTATGCCATGCGCCCCATGATGAAGGGGCTGAACAGTGGCTCGTCAGGGAGTGCCTGGCAGGAAACGATCAGCTTGCCCTTGACCGCGTCGAAGAAATTCATGGATATACCTCCAATTTTATAAATGAAATATTTTTTCTTATTTCGATAGAATTATATCATATAATTCTAGAAAATGCAAATATATTTACTTCTTATAATATGTCGTCCCGCCGACAACGGTGCGGCGCATGCGAAAATCGCGGTCGAAAATGGCGAAATCGGCGGTCTTTCCCTCGGAGAGAGAGCCGATTTCGTCGTAGAGACCGAGTTCCTTCGCAGGGGTCCGCGTTACCATTTCGATGATGGAGGGAATGGGCGCGCCTGTGTTCGTGCGGAAGATGCGCAGCCCGTCGTTGAGGCAGAGGACACTTCCGGCGATCGTCCCGTCTGCAAGCGTCGCAAGCGTGCCGCGGACGGTCACCTTCTGCCCGCCGAGTTCGGATGGTCCGTCGCCAAGCCCGCAGGCGCGGAGCGAGTCGGTGATGAGGATGAGGTGCTTCCCGCCTTTTGCATGGTAAATGATGCGCTGCATGGTGGGATGGAGGTGGACATTGTCGCAAATCAGCTCGCAGTTCGCCGTCGAATCGAGCGCAGCACCCAATACGCCGGGGCGGCGGTGGTGCAGTCCCGTCATGGCATTGCAGAGGTGCGTGATATGATGCGCGCCCGCCTCAATGGCGTGTGCCGCCGTCTTATAGTCTGCTGCCGTATGGCCGATGGAAACGACGATGCCGTGTGCGGTGCATGCCTTGATGAACGCATCGTCCGGGAGCGTTTCTGGGGCGACCGTGATGATTTTGATCACGTCCGCATAAGGCTCGATGGTGGAAAAGTCGGCAGGGAGGATATGCGCCGCATCCTGCGCGCCCTTTTTGGAGGGCGCGATGAAAGGCCCTTCCATGTGGCAGCCGAGCACGCGTGCGCCGTGCGCGTCCCCGTGCATGGCATGGCGGATCGTGCAAAGGGCGTGCGCGATGTCCGAAAAAGCGCAGGTCATCGTCGTCGGCAGGTAGGCGGTCACGCCCGTCCTCGCTTGGAAGAGACTCATCTTGTCGAGCGCGTCAGAGTCCGCGTCCATCGTGTCCGCGCCGTCGCAGCCGTGGATATGGACGTTGAGGAATCCCGGCGCGACGTAAGCGCCGCCTGCGTCATAGACCTCCTCTAGGTCGGCGTGGCCCGCGTCTTTCCCCTCTGGCCGGATCGCGCGGATTTTTTCGTCGTAGAGGAGGGTCAAGCCTTCCTTGGAGCAGAAGTGTCCCGTTTCATCGGGGACGATGAGAATCCCGTTTCGGATGGCTTTCATCATGCGAGCTCCTTCCCCTTTGCGGTGAGCAGGCTCCCTGCCTCGCGGTCGACGATGAGCGTCACATGGGGATGGAGCTGCAGGATGGAAGCAGGGACGGCTGGCGTGATCGTGCCTTCCCATGTGTCCTTTACCGCTTGCGCCTTTTCCGCCCCGCTCGCGAGCAGGAGAATGTGCCGTGCCTGAAAGATCGTGCCGATTCCCATGCTCATCGCCTCGCGCGGCACGTCCTTTTCCGAGGCGAAGAACCGCGCATTCGCCGCAATCGTGTTCCCCTTCAGCGCGACCTTATGCGTCGTGCGTGTGAAGCAGTCTGCGGGTTCGTTGAAGCCGATGTGCGCGTTGCGCCCGATGCCGAGAAGCTGCAGGTCGATGCCGCCTGCCGCCTCGATGGCCTTTTCGTAGCGCATGCCCTCTGCTGCTGCATCGTCTGCCAGCCCATCGGGGAAGAAGATGCGCTCGTTTCGGATGTTGACATGGTCGAAAAGGTTTTCATGCATGAAGCGATGATAGCTCTGTTCGTCATTCGGCGAAAGGCCGACATATTCGTCAAGGTTGAACGAAGTTGCCTGCGAGAAGTCCAGTCCGACCGTCTCATATAGGTGGATGAGTTTCTGATACAGCATGACGGGCGTGCTGCCCGTCGCGAGGCCGAGGACGGAATCGGGCTTCAGCCAAAGCTGTGCTGCGATGATTTTGGCAGCTTCCTCGCTCATGCTTTCGTAGTGGTCTGTGAAGATGATGCGCATGACAGGTGCTCCTTTCTGACCTATAGAAGTTCGTCTTCATAAGAATATACCACGTGAAACTAAATAATGCAAATAAATTTCATAAAACTCTTTATTCCTTCAAAAATAAAAGCATGTAAAGAAAAATTATTTCTTTACATGCAAGGGATGGATTTCTTGTTTGCACGTACGCCTTAGGTTGGAAATCGCTGCCGCCAGCAGACGTCCTCGCGCGCAATATCGAAATTGCGTTCCTCGTGCTTTCGGGGCTTTGCCTCATGGGGACGATTCCCTCAACGGCAAGGCGCAAGTAGTCCGAGAACCTGCCGCGCCGTCCGCGCGAGGTTTTCACGCGCCGTCGCGGGATGCATGGCCTTATCGAGTGCCATGGGCATGGAGAGAATCGGGAAAAAGGCGTCGATTCCCGCTGCATTGACCGCTTCTGCACCGCGCTTTGCGCCGCCGCAGAGCGCGACGGTGCGGCAGGCGGGGCGGCATTTCTTCGCGAGGGCGGCGACGGCGACGGGCGCTTTTCCCATGGCACTCTGTTCGTCCATGCATCCCTCGCCCGTGATGAGGAGGTCGGCACGGGCGAGCGCCTCGCGTATCGCGGGAATCGCCGATAGGATGAGAGCGCCGCCGGGCACGAGTGAGCCGCCAAGAAAGGCGGAGAAGGCAAAGCCTAGCCCGCCTGCCGCGCCCGCGCCCGCACGATCCATCGCCGCCACGCCCGTGGCGCGTCCGGCGATTTCGGCGAAGTGACGGATGTCGGCGTCCATGCGCGTGACGATTTCAGGCGTCGCGCCCTTTTGCGGGCCGTAGACGGCGGAGCAGCCGTTTTTGCCGCAGAGCGGGTTCGTCACGTCGCAGGCGATGGAAAATGCCGCTTCGCGCACTGCGCCGTCCAGCGCCGCGAGGTCGATCACGGCAACGTCCCCAAGATCGCCTCCTGTGATGCCGGCGGGCGAGCCGTCCGTCTTTTGAAACCGCACGCCGAGCGCCGAGAGCATGCCGAGACCGCAGTCGTTCGTCGCGCTGCCGCCGATGCCGATGATGAAGCGCCGGCAGCCTCTGTGCGCGGCGGCGCGTATGAGCTCGCCGACCCCGTACGTCGTCGTGCGGAGCGGATTGCGTTTTTCCGTTGGGACCATCGGCAGGCCTGCCGCGTCTGCCATCTCGATGACGGCGGTCTGCGTCTTGGGCAGATAGCCATAGCGGCTTTCGATTGGCTCGCCGAGCGGGCCCGTTACCGCCACGTGCTCGATGCTGCCGCCTAGCCCTGCCGTGAGCGCCTCGACCGTTCCCTCGCCGCCATCGGCGAGCGGAAAAACGCGCACCTGTGCGGATGGGTCACGCGCGAGAAGCCCGTTTCGTGCGGCCTCGCCTGCTTCGAGGGAGGAAAGGCAGCCTTTGAAGGAATCGATTGCTACGACGATATTCATATTGCCAGCTCCCTTTTCTTGAAGACTCGGATCTTTTGGAGACAGGTCATAGCAGAATGAGAGAGGCGGCAAAGATGGAAATCATGGAGACGATGCCGACGACAAGCGTCATCATCGTCTGCGTGCGATAGCCGTCCTGTGGATCCATGCCCGTGAAGTTCGTGACGACCCAGAAATAACTGTCGTTTGCATGCGAGACGGTCATTGCGCCTGCACCGATTGCCATGACGGTGAGAAGCGCCGCCATCGGCGTCGTGAGGCCGAGCGCCGTCATCATCGAGGCGCTGTCGGAGAACATGCCCATGATGCCGGCCGTCGTCGTGATGGCAACCGTCGAAGAGCCCTGCGCCGTCTTTAAGATGGCAGAGATGACAAACGGGAAGAAGATACCGACACTTGCGAGGAATGCCGCATTGGTCTTCATGAATTCGACGAACCCTGCCGCCGAGATGACCTTGCCGAGCACAGCACCGGCTGCCGTGATGAAGAGGATGGGTCCGACCGTCTTGAGCGTTTCCTCCGTGACTTGGTAGAACATTCCCATTTTGCTCGTCGCAAACAGCAGGTAGACCGTGAAGAGCAGGCCGATGATCAAGGCGATGATCGGCGTGCCGAGGAACTTCAGTCCCGTCGCGGCAGCGCCTTCCATGCCTGCCATTGCGGCAACCGAGCCGAGCGCCATGAGGAGAATCGGCACGATGATCGGAGCGAAGGAAGCGCCTGCACTCGGCAGTCTGCCGTACTCGGCGACGAGCGCATCGTAGTCCTTTTCGACCGTATCGGAGGCGCCCTCCGGGTCTTGGATCTGGATGTCCTGATTGGCGATATGGCGCGAGAAGAGATAGGCAGCGATCAGCGCGGGGATGGAGGCGGCGATGCCGACCAAGATGACGGCGGCGAGATCGTCCGCGAGTCCCAAGAAGCCTGCAGCGGCAATCGGTCCCGGCGTCGGCGGGATAAAGACGTGCGAGACGTATAGGCCGCCTGAGAGCGCGACCGCCATGCCGACGGGGCTTGCATTCCTGAGCTTCTTGCAGAGCGCCTTGCGAATGGGGTTCAGGATGACGAACCCGCTGTCGCAGAATACGGGAATCGAGACGATCCAGCCCATCAGCATGATGGCGAGCTGCGGATGCTTCTCGCCGACGCAGCGGATGACGACATCGGCGAGGCGGATCGCGCCGCCCGTGCGCTCCAGCACGAGACCGATCAATGCCCCGAGGATGATGACGAGGCCAATGCTGGAGAAAATGCCGGAAAAGCCCGCGCCGACAATGCCCGGGATCTTCGCAAGCGGCAGCCCGACGGCGATGGCAAGCAGAAGCGACGTGCCCATCAGCGAGAGAAACGGATGGATCTTGAGCTTGGAGATGGCGACAATCATTACGACGATTGCCAAGAAAAATGTGATGAGAAGCGGGATGCCGGTCATAATGAAACCTCCTTTTCACAATAGATCGATTATGTATTGAACTAAAGCTATTGTAGCATAGAAAAGCAGCAGGGGAATATGTCTTCTAGAACATATTTCCTGCTGCTTTTATGGTCTTTTCTATAAGGTCAGACGAGCTGCTTCACTTCGGGATAGAAGTAGAGGACGAGATAGAAGACGGCGCTTGCGCGCAGGGAGCGTGGGTCGTAGCCCGTGCGCCGGGCGATTTTCCGCAGATGCTGCTGGAGGGTGTTCTTGTGGATGTAGAGCGCAGCGGCGGTCTTTGCAATCGAGCCGTCGTACTCGTAGTAACATTCGAGCGTGCGGAGCGCTGCCTCGCGTTCGAGCGGCGTGTAGCCGTGAAAGATTTTCTCGATGTAGTCGCGCTTCGCGCTGAGCGGGATGAAGTCGGCGACGATTTCCATATTGATTTCGGCGTAGCTCTTGATGGATACATTGCCCTTGCGGCGGCAGGAGGCGAGCGCCTTCTGTGCCTGCAGGTAAGCCGTGTGCAGATGCGTGTTGTCGGCGGCGGGCGCATCGATGCCGATGCAGAGCGTGGGGGAAAATGCGGCGGCATGACGTAAAAGATCCCGTGCGAAGGCAGCAATTTCCTCGTCGTCCGAAATGCTCGTCAGAAGCACGATGTTCTGCCCCATCATTGTGCAGCGGCAGCATGGATCGCAGCGGCATGCGTCTGCCTCAAGCGCGCGGCAGATATCATGCAGGTCGTGCGAAGCATGGTCCTTTAGACCCGCGACGAGCACGCGGCGCGGAATGAGAAGGTCGATGCCGAGACCATGCCCGCGCTCCATATTCGATTTCGTCAGGAAGGTCTCGCTTGCCGTCAGAAGCTCTTCGAGAAAGGCATGTTTCTGCCGCTCGCGTGAAGCCTGCTCGCGCAGGTGTTCCTGCTCGTGGACGAGCAGTTCCGTCATCTTGCGGATGACATTGGCGAGCGGCAGGATCGTATCGTAGCCGCCCGTGATGCCAAGGACGCCGATCGGCGCGCCCGATGCCTTCAGCATGAAATTTGTCCCCGGACGCGCGCCGGGGTAGTCGTGCGTGGTGAAGATCCGAAGCTCGTCCAAATTTTCGGCGATGATGCGCGCGGCTCCGCCGTGATACGTTCCGACGCGATTCGGATCGGTGCTCGCGATGATGTGTCCCGTTGTGTCCATCAAATTGATTTTTTGCGGCAGGACGCTGTTGATCTCGCGTACGATTGCCATAGCCTGCTGCGTTTCCAGTTGCATAGCCTTCGCTTCCTTTTCTGCCTCGTATTATAGCATGACGATAAACATACGGAAAGAAAAAGAGAGGAGCACGGCGGCGTATGGCGTATGGCGTATGGTATAATGATCCTAGCGGAAAGGAGAGATGGCGATATGGAACGCTATTGTACCAATTGCGGCAAGCCATTGAAGGCGGTGGATCGTTTTTGTGCGAACTGCGGGAAACCATGCCCGATTTCTTCGCGTGAGCGTGCCGCGCCCTCTTGCAGTGCCGTGCGCAGGGAAGAGCCGAGCGGCCTTTGGAAATTCCTCGCAGGCTCGGCGCTCGGCGTAATGGTCGCCAATCTCTTCGGACACGCCTCTCATGACGCACAGGCAAATGCCATGGCGCAGGCTTCGGCGGCGGACCATCATGCTCAGGGCGGCGATGCGGATTACGATGCCTACCTGGAGGGCTATCGGGAAGGGCATCAGGACGCGCTGGACGACGACTTCCGCGAGCCTGTCGATTATGGCGACGAAGACGATGCGGACGCCTATGCGTACGATGGGGGACGCGATGACGACATGGACATGGATTCCGACTGCGATGACGATTGTGACGACGGCTACGGGGACGGCTATGATGACTTCGATGATTGCGATGATTACGATGAAGAAGACTGAGCGATAAAGAGGGGATAGGATTGTAGTCCCCCAACAAAAGTTAGATTCTCTAGGGCAGGTCAAACTTAGAGGAGGAAGACCCTGCTAAAATAGCGCGAGCATCAAGCCGCCGACCGCAATCAAGGCAATCGCGGCGGCGTGCAGGAGGCTGACTTCCTCGTGAAAAAGAATGACGGCAAGCACGACGGCGAAAACGACGCTGAGCTTGTCGATGGGAGCGACCTGCGAAACCGTTCCTGTTTTTAGCGCCATGAAGTAAAAGAGCCACGACGTCGCGCCTGCGATGCCGCTGAGCGTGATGAAGAGGAGCGCCTTGCGGTCGGCAAAGACGGCGCCGAGGCCTGCCGTATGCCCCTCCACAGCCATGACGCCGATGAGGAACATCGCCATGATGACGGCGCGGACAGCAGTCGCGGCGCTGCTGTCGAGTCCCGCAAGTCCGACCTTGCCGAAGATGGAAACAAGTGCAGCGGAAATCGCTGACAGCAGGGCGAAAACGAGCCATGAAGGCATAGGAAGGACTTCCTTTCTGCTTGGCACACTGCGATGATTGGATCGAGTTGGTGCCCTGCGATGATCGGATCGAGCTGTTTGGGGGCAGAAGCGGGTTGAATTTATTATAGCGTAATTATAGCGTAAAAAAACAGTGCGTCATCCGAAAAATCGTCCGTTTTAAGCGGGCAGGAAGAAGGGAATGGGGATGGGATCTGCTGCCATTGATTTTCGTCAGGGGATTTGCTATAATAAGCGCAAACAGAATAGTTAAGATCTTGGGAGTCTCGTTCGGGAGGCTGAGAGTGTATGAAACAGACCAATATCATCTGATCAACTTCATGGTTGCGTAGAGAGTATCTTAAACAATACATGCGTTTTGCACACGGAATATGCCCCCTTTCAAGGCTTCATCATCTTGAAGGGGGTTTTTGCGTTGCAACATGTTTCGTATGAAGGCTGCCGCGTCGGCGTGCCCGGATCGCACCTCGACATCACGGGCGCCCGTTTCAGCCTGATGCCGATGTCCGATGATTTCCTTGCCATTATCCTAGGCGCGATACAGAAGGTCAATCGAACTAAGGTTTGGGCAAAGACGGATCCTACTTCGACGGTTTACCGAGGCGGCAGCACGGAAGTTTTCGATGCGCTGAAAGCGTGTTTTGTCTTCAGCTACCGCCCGCGCGTCCATGCTTCGCTTGAAGCCACGATTTCGAAAGGCTGTCCGGGCGATGTGGATGCGGATGCCGCCCTGTCCTTTGATGGAAGCCGTGTCAATGAATCCGCCAGCCAAGCGATTCATTTCCCTGTCATTGGCAAGTTTTCCGTCTACCCGATGGGCACGGGGGACTATATGCATTGCATTGAAACCGTGATCAATCGCGGCATAGACAAGGGAATTGTTACGGGAACGGGACATTACGTCACATTTCTTGGCGGCGATGTGCATGAAGTGTTTCGTTATATCGAAGAGGTATTCCATGAATTGGATGCAAACGTGAGCCATTTTGTGATTCAATTGACGCTGCTGTGCAATTTGCCGGAGGGAGAAGCACATGAATAAGAAACCATTGCGTCTGCGCGATTTTTTGTTGATCAGTTTCATCTGTGTGCTGTTTGGCGTATTCTATCTGTCGGCGGTTTACGCGGGCGGCATGCTTGGCGGGCTTTTAGCTCCCATGGGGCTGGGAATTTTAGGCTACGAGCCGTTTTACGGCATTTGGTTTATGGCACCCGTCTTTACGCTCTGCATCATTCGCAAGCCCGGAATCGGGATCCTTACGGAAATCATCGCGGCTGCAATCGAAGTGCTTTTGGGCAATATGTTTGGCGTGATTGTTTTGGTCAGCGGGTTTATTCAGGGGCTTGGCGTGGAGCTCGCATTCCTGAGCCGGAAGTACGCGAATATCACATACGGCACGACGATGCTCGGCGCTGTGCTTGCGACGGTTTTTTCTTTTCTGTGGACGGGATTCCGCAGCAATTACCTCGCTCTCGATTGGCACGTTGTAACGGCGATCTTCATCATCCGTTTGCTGTCGGCGCTTTTCTTCACCGGGTATCTAAGCAAGCTCCTATGCGACAAGCTGCTGGAAACGGGCGTGGTGAAGGCGCGTGGATAAGCGCGATACGATCCTGCGCCTCCGCAATGCCCGCTTGGAAATCGGCGGGACGACGCTGTTTTCTAGCCTTTCCATGGAAGCAAGAGCAGGTGAAATCGTCCTGCTCGCCGGCAGGAGCGGCGTCGGAAAGAGCAGCCTCATGCACGTCATCAGCGGCTATTATCCCAATGAAGATGCTGCAGTGGACTGTGAACAATTAGAGGTCGCAGGGCATGATCTGCGCGGCAAAAGCCTTTTGGAACGAACGCGTTACGTGCGATCGGTATTTCAAAATGCGCGATTGTCGTTTGCGATGGCAACGCCTTACGAAGAGATGCTATTCTGCTTGGAAAATTTTTGCGCTCCGGTCCATCAGATGGAAGAACGGGTCATGGAACAGGCGAGGGCGTGCAGGATACAGCCTCTTTTGCATCGCGAATTTGCCATGCTGTCAGGCGGCGAGCTGCAAAAGGTCGCCTTTGCCTGTGCAAGCCTCGTAGAGGCGCCTCTGTATTTGCTGGACGAACCCTTTGCCAATATCGACGAGGAAAGCATCCCGTATTTCATCGAGCGGATCAAGCGGTGGGCAGGGCAGGGGAAGGCGGTCTGCGTCATTGACCATCGGCTGGATTTTTGGGATTGGGTGGATCGTTGGTACCTGTTGGATGAAAGGGGAACGCTGCAAATTATCGGGGTGCCGCTCTCCGCTGCGGATACCGAAAGCCTGAAAGAGAATGGCCTAGTCGGAGACTTGCCGCCAAAATCGGCGAAACCAGAATGGCGGTATCCGCAGAGAGAAGTGCTCCGCCTTCAGGATGTGTCCATTTTTGTTTCCCCGGACGAGCCGCTCGTCCGGAATATCCATGTCCGCCTTCATGAAGGAGAGATGGCGGCGCTCATCGGGGCGAGCGGCGCCGGCAAGACGAGTTTTTTCAGGGCACTGTTGAAGCAGTGCCCCTTTCGCGGAAGCATTGAGCTATTGGGACGACCGTTGGGAAAAGTGAAAAAGAAGGAACTCTACGCGAGCGTAGGGCTTGTGTTTCAAGACCCGTCTCTGCAATTTATGGCCGTGCGGGTCAGCGAGGAGATTCGAATCAGCTTTCCGCATCTGCCTGAAGCGGCGCGGCGGGAATGGATGGGCAGGTTCCATTTTGATGCCGTGCAAGACGTATCGCCTTGGCTCATCAGCCAAGGACAGCAACGCCGCCTGGCATTTTTGACGATGGCATGCGGGGATAAGAAGATTCTTTTGGTGGACGAGCCGACCTACGGGCAGGATTTCCAACATGCCTGCCTCATCATGACGCTGCTGCAAGGCTTGTGCCGACGAGGGCTTGCCTGCATTTTTGCGAGCCACGACCGACGCTTTGTCAACCAATTTGCGCATCAAGTGATGCGGATCCGCGACGGAAGGATGGAGGTTCTTTGCCATGCGTGACCGATTGAACCCCGGCGTGCAGGTGGTCGCCTCGTTCCTTTTGTCGGTGCTCATTCTCGTGACGCATTCGTGGAAGCTCAATCTTTCGCTCGCGCTCCTGTCGCTCATTTGCATTGCCCTTTTCCGGCGGACGCCATGGCGGCACATAGTGCGGCTTTTGCTGGGACTGCTCTTTGTCGCGGGCGTTTATTTCTGGGCGGCGTACGTCCATCCAAATCCGGAGCATGTCATAGATTCCGCCAAGGATGCCGTTTGGTTTGCTGCGCTTGAGATGGGAAGCCGGATTTTCGCATTGGGCGCTATTGGCATCAGCCTTTGCGTGTCGATTGAAAGGAATTATTTCGTCGCGAGCCTCATTCGGCAATTCAGGGTACCCATCCCGATTGCGTATAGCGTCCTGGTCGCGATCCACTTTTTGGGGCTGATTCAAAATTCGTATCGGCAAGCGGAATTGGCGCTGAGGATGCGAGGCCTTTCGGGGCTGTCTGCCCGTTTTCGGGCATTGCTCACGATGCTGGTACGGCTGATTCGCCAATCCGAGTATACTGCGATCGCCATGGAAGCGCGGGGGTTTTCCGAGAAGCGCGTGCAAAGGATCAATCCGTCGATTACGAAGTTCGATATTGCTTATGTCGCCATGCTGGCCTGTTATGTGCTCGGCATCTTTCATTTCATGCGATAAAAGAATTGCAGGACTGGCAGGGGGCACGTATATGGGATGGGCGTTGGCACTGATTTACCTCGTTTGGGGCATGAACTGGGTCGTAATGAAAACGGCGAATCTCTATTTCCCGTCGACGCAGTTTGTCGCCTATCGCTTTGCAGTTGGCGCGGCGAGCCGTTTACGCCATGGATTGCGTGCGGCATGGCGCTGATTCTTGCCGGTATTGTCGTCGTGGTGCAAGCACCGCCGGCCACTCGCATGCGTGAGGAAAAATGAGCTGGAATGCAGGTGCTTGCTTTTGAGGGCGGGTGTGCTAAAGACGTGGACCGCCCAAACACTTGGCATCGCGCCCGCTATGCACTCCATGTGGAGCGCGGGCGCGGTATGTCAGAGCAGAGTGCTAGATGGAAAGGCGGCGTCAGCATGAACAAAACAGACAAGCTGGCACAGATCATCCAGGGAAGTTCCCGCATGGTATTCTTCGGCGGGGCAGGCATGTCCACCGAATCGGGCATACCGGATTTTCGCAGCGCGGATGGCATCTACAGCCAATCGCTGAGCCGTGCGTTCCGCCCCGAAGAAATGGTGTCGCATACGTTTTTGCTCCAGCATCCGCAGGCGTTTTTTGATTTTCTCTTCGGGAAGATGATTTTCTTGGATGCACGGCCAAACGATGGGCATAGGGCACTGGCGTCGCTCGAGGCGCGCGGCAAACTGTGCGCCGTCATCACGCAGAACATCGACGGGCTTCACCAGATGGCGGGAAGCAAGGCGGTATACGAGCTGCACGGCTCGCTCATGCGCTGGTCCTGCACGGAATGCGGCAGGTGTTATTTCTTGGCGTACGCATTGCAGGAAAGAAAGACGCATCCGATCCCGCGCTGCAGGGAATGCGGCGGCATGGTGCGCCCCGATGTCGTCCTCTATGAGGAGCCGCTCGATGGACGTGTGATCGAACATTCCGTCAAAGCCATTCGGCAGGCGGATACGCTCATCGTGGGCGGGACTTCGCTCGCGGTATACCCTGCAGCAGGGCTTTTGGATTATTTCCATGGGGATCATCTGGTCGTGATCAACCGTACGGCCACGAAAGCCGACCAATCGGCAAGCCTGTTGATACGCGAGCCGATTGGCGAAGTCCTGCGTGCGGCAGGAATTATTCGCGCAATATGAATGGAAAGCCTATTGTTTCACATTGACAAATCGCGTAGGGCATGCTAAAGTTATTTTTGTGATTGATAATCGGTATCAAAACCTGAAGTGAGTTCCATCTAGAAAATGGTTCTGCTTCGTTGCCGGGGGCATGGAAATACGGAAATAATGGAAGGTGCAATATGACGCTGAAAGAATACTTGGACGGCTTGCCCGACGAGAAGCGCGTGGCGCTCGTTGGGCGCGAGACACAGGACGTGCGTCATGCCGCATTTGGGAGCAAGCGCGTCGTCCATGCGGGCATTATCGGCATGCCGGTCGCGCAGGACGCGTACCAAAAGAGCTGGCGGCGCGTGATGCATGAGGAGGCAGACGCCTCGCGCCCGTACGCGGTCTACATCCATGTGCCGTTTTGCCAGACGAAATGCCTTTACTGCGGCTTTTACCAAAATGCGAGCCGTCAGGAGGTCGAGGACGCGTACATCGACGATCTCGTCGAGGAGATCGAGCGCGATGCGGCGATGCCGCAACTGAGGACGGCAAAGATCGCGAGTGCCTTTGTCGGCGGCGGCACGCCGTCCTCGCTTTCCGCAGGGAACGCGGCGCGCCTGCTCGCAGCCGTACAAAGGAATCTGACGCTTTGCGAGGACTGCGAGCTGACGTTTGAGGGGCGCATCCACGATCTCGTTCCCGAAAAGATCGAGGCGTGGAAGGCGGGCGGCGTGAACCGCGTCTCGCTCGGCGTGCAGTCGTTCGACACGACGCTCCGTCACCGCGTCGGACGCATGGACTCGCGCGAAGAAGTGCTCGCGCGTCTCGCGCTGCTCAAAGGCTATGACATGACGGTCATCGTCGATCTGATCTACGGGCTTCCGGGGCAGACGGGAGAGCTTTGGCTGCGGGATATGGAGACGTTGCTCGAAGCGCCGATTGACGGCATGGATCTCTACCAGCTCAACGTGTTTCCCGATGGCGATCTCGCGCGCGCGGTGAGAGCGGGGCGCGTGCCGCCCTGCGCAGACCTTGCGGGACAGGCGGATCTCTACCATGCGGCGCGGGCGTTCCTGCTCGCGCATGGCGTGGAGCGATTGAGCCTTTGCCATTGGCGGCGCGATAGGCGCGAGAGCAGTCTCTACAACACGCTCGCGAAGACGGGCGCGGTCGTTTATCCGTTCGGCTGCGGCGCGGGCGGCAATGTCGGCGGCATCTCGTTCATGCACCAGCGCAGGATTGAGGCGTATCATGCGGCGATCCTGCGCGGCGAGAAGCCCATCATGATGATGGCGCATCAGGCGAAGCGCGAGCTCATGCGGGTTTCCGATGAGATCATCGCGGGACTTGAAAAGGGCTTCGTCGACCTGCGGCGCCTCGTGATGATGGACGGACGTCTCGGCGAGCTGGAGGAGCTGCTGGGCATTTGGCAGGAACGCGGTCTCATGCAGGAGGATCTCGGCATCTATCGCCTGACGGCAGACGGCGAGTTCTGGTACATCAGCATGACGCAGTCGCTCGTGGAGTGCGCGGAGGCGCTGCTCACCGCGCCGGCGGAAATGGCGGATGAAAATGAGAAGGCGGCGTCGTCCGCGCTCGACCGCGTCATCGCGGAGATGGCGCCGGAGGCGAGCGCCGATGAGCGGCAGGCAATGGCGGCGCGCATTCCCGCGTCCGTCCGTATGATGATTCGAAGCAGTTCCTACGAATCGCTCAAGAAGATGCTCGCAGGGCTGCCGCCCGCGATGCGCGAGCGCATGATGAGCCGCGGCCACGCGAACGCATGAGATCGCGCTGGAACGTGTCATGGGCATTGCGGTGGAAAAGGGGAAAGTCCCCTTTTCTTTTTGAACATTGAACGAGAATGAAAATCAAAATCTAATTAAATGGGGCTTATAGATGGAAGCATTGAAAGAAATGCCGCAGGCAGCGGTGCACCCGCGCGCCGTAAAACGAAGGATTGCGCTGGGGGTCGGCATCGTTGCGCTCCTCGCGGCGCTCGTCGCGAGCGCATCGGTCGGGGCCGTGGCGATCGCGCCGGGGGATATCGTGCCGACGCTCATGGGGAACGGCTCGGTGGAGGACTACCGCATCCTCTGCCACATCCGTCTGCCACGCCTTTTGACGGGAGCGCTTACAGGCATCAACCTCGCGCTTGCGGGCTGCATCCTGCAGGGCATCCTGAAAAATCCGCTTGCGGATCCCGGCATCATCGGCGTCTCGTCGGGCGCGGGGCTTGCCGCGATGTCGATTATGATCCTCTTGCCCGCACAGACGGCGTTCGTCCCGCTCGCCGCTTTTTGCGGCGCGATGGTCGCCGTGGCGCTCGTCTTTGCGCTCTCGTGGGAGCACGGCGTGCGCCCGATGCGCATGGTGCTCGCGGGCGTTGCGATCGCAGCGTTTTTCGGCGGCGCGATGACGGCGCTCATGGTGTTCTACTCCGACCGCGTGCAGGGGACGGTGAACTGGATGGCGGGCGGCTTTGCCGGGCGGAGCTGGACGCATGTCGAGATGGTGCTTCCGTACACGCTCATCGGCATCGCGGGGACGCTGCTCGGCAGCCGCTGGCTCAATGCGCTGCAGCTCGGCGAGGAGACGGCGCGCAGCCTCGGCGTGAACGTCGCGCGGGCGCGGCTCGTGCTGCTCGTGCTCGCGGCCCTGCTCGCGGCGTCCGCCGTCAGCGCGGCGGGCATGCTCGGCTTTGTCGGTCTCGTCGTGCCGCATATCGTGCGCCTCTTGACGGGGTCGGATTTCGATTACCTCTTGCCTGCGGCGGCAATTTGGGGCGCGACGCTTGTCACAGGCGCTGACGCGGCAGCGCGGACGGCATTCGCGCCCGTCGAGATCCCCGTCGGCGTGTTCATGTCGTTCCTCGGCGCACCGTTCTTCCTCTACCTGCTCAAGAAGGGCATGAAGCACAGCGCGTAGGATGGAGGGGGACGAGAGATGGATATACGGAACAGGGAAGAAAAGACGATGCAGGACAAGAAACAGAAGGAGGAAGAAATCATCCTTCGCGCGGCGAATCTGACGCTCGGCTACGGGGCGGCGGATATCGTGAAGGATGTCAGTCTCTCGATACGCCGTGCGGAAATCGCCGCGATCATCGGGCCGAACGGCTCAGGGAAGTCGACGCTCTTAAAGGCGCTCGCGCGGCTCTTGCCGATCCGCAGCGGGAAAATCACGCTCGGGAATGCGGATATGTGGGAACAGCCTACGCGGCAGGTCGCGCAGCGCGTCGCCTTCCTGCCGCAGAGCGCGGATTTCCCGCCGGACATCACGGTCATGGAGCTCGTGCGCATGGGGCGTCTGCCGCACCGCGGCTTTTGGGATGGGTTTTCCAGGAAGGACGCGGCGGCGAGCGAGGCAGCGCTCAGGCGGACGGGGCTCATTCCTTTCGCACGGCGTCCGCTGCGCGCGCTCTCCGGCGGGGAGCGGCAGCGGGTGCGCCTCGCGATGGCGCTTGCCCAGGAACCGGAGATCCTGCTGCTCGACGAGCCGACGACGTATCTTGACATACGCCATCAGCTCGCGCTCATGGAGCTGGTCGAGCATCTTCACGATACGCTCGGCCTCACGGTCGTCATGGTGCTGCACGACCTCAATCAAGCCGTGCGATACAGCCATCACCTCATTGCGCTCACGGATGGACGCGTGATGGCGGACGGCGCGCCGGAGGAAATATTCACGCGCGATCTCGTACGCGATCTCTACGGCGTCGAGAGCCTCGTGCGCGATGTGGAGCTTGCGGGACGGCGCACGCGTCTTTGCCTGCCGGAGCGCGTCGCGCAGGAAAAGGAAGGGGAGGCGGTATGATCGTGTGTGCAGGGGAAGGACCTCCCGCCATCGAGGTGCAGGGCGTCGACTGCTCGCGCAAGGGAAAGCAGATCCTGAAGGACGTGACGCTGACGGTGCCAAAAGGCACGGTGTTCGGCCTTTTGGGTCCGAACGGCGCGGGCAAGACGACGCTCATCCGCCTGATCGCGGGGCTTGCGTGGCCGGACGCCGGACGGATCCGCGTCGCAGGCGAGGACGCCTCGCGGCGAAGCGTGGCATTTCGGCGGCGCATCGGACTTGTGCCGCAGGAGAACACGCTTGAGAGCGAGCTCACCGTCGGCGGGAGTTTGCTCGCCTATGCACGTCTCTACGGAGTAGCGCATCCGAAGGTGCGTGTGCGCGAGGCGGCGCGCAAGTATCATCTGACGGGCTTCCTCGCGCGCCGCCCGGAAGAGATATCCGGCGGCATGCGCCGCCGCGCCGTCATCGCGCGCGCCGCAATGACGGATCCGGACGTGCTTCTGCTCGATGAGCCGAGTGTCGGGCTTGACCCCGATCTTCGGCAGGAGATATGGGCGCTCGTGCGGACGCTTCAGCGCGCGGGCAAGACGATCCTCCTCACGACGCACTACATGGAGGAGGCGGAGACGCTCTGCGGCCGCATCGCTTTTTTGCGCGAGGGGCGGCTGCTGCTCGTCGACACAGCGGACGGCATCCGCCGCCGCGCGGGCGCCGACAGCCTTGAGCAGGCGTTCCTGCGCCTCTCGCGCGAGGAGGAAGAAGCATGAGTTTTCTTCCCGTATTTCAGCGCGAGATGGCGATGCTTGTGCACCGCATCGGAGGGCTTGGCTACCTCTTTTCAGGGCTGCTCTTCCCGATGATCTACCTGCTCGCATTCGGATGGGGACTAGGCAGCAGGGTCGAGGTCGCGGGCGGCTACGTCGCCTATCTCGCGAAGGGCATGCTCGCGATCGCCGTCATGATGAACGGGTTTCAGCAGACGGCCATATCCGTCAGCGCGGCGCGGTTCTACTTCCGCACGTTCTCCGTGCTGCGTATGAGCCCGGTGAGCGACTTCGGCATCGTCTTCGGCATTGCGCTCGCGGGCGCCGTGCGCGCGCTCTTCGCGGGCGCGGCGATATTCCTTGCGGCGTGGCTCTTCTTCGACGTGCAGCTCCTCTCCCTGCCTGGGCTTTTGGGAATCGTGCTCACGGCATTTTGCTTTGCGGCGTTTGGCGTCGCGGTCGGGCTTTCGATACGCGGACAGGAACAGTTTTCGGTGATCATCAATTTCTTTATCACGCCGATGACGTTCTTCTGCGGATCGTTTTTCCCCATCGCCAATCTGCCGTCTGCCGTTGGGAAGGTCGTCTCGCTCCTGCCGCTCGCGCAGACGAATGCGCTTTTGCAGGCGGACGGCTGGGATGGCGGCGCCGTTGCCGCACTCATCCTGCTGGCCGTTCTGACGGCTCTCGCATTCGCGTGGGGCGTCGTTCGGATGAAGCGGTACCAGGAATTTTAGTTATTTGGACAGGAGGCCATCATGCGAAAAATCATTTTGGCAATCGCGGCGCTCTGTGTGGTCGGTGCGATCGCCTTTGTCCTTTGGCCGAAGCAGAAGGAGGCGGCGCAGACCGTCGACATGACGGTGACGGACAGCACGGGGCGCGAGGTCACGCTCCCCGCACATCCGAAGCGCGTCGTCTTCCTCAACGCGTCGAACCTCGATCTCTTCGTTGCGGCGGGCGGCGCGGATGCCGTCGTCGGCAAGCCGACCTCGCAGGCGCTTTCGGAAGCGGTGCAGGAGGCGACATCCTCCGCTGAGGAGGTCGGCATCATCCATCAGCCCGACATCGAGAAGATTCTCTCGCTGCAGCCGGATCTTGTCATCGGCACGAACGTGCCGTTCCATACGGATTTGGAGGATACGCTCGGCGAAGCGGGCATCCCGATCTACATCCGCGCGCTCGACGACGTGCCGTCGCTCTTCGAGACGCTCGCGCTTTACGGCAAGCTTACGGGCGACGAGGCGCGGGCGCAGGCGGTGGCAGACGACCTGCAAAAGAAGATGGACGCCGTGCAGGCACAGGCAGAGGGCAGGACGCCGCCGAAGAATCTGCTCGTCTTCGGTGCGCCGGACAGCTTCAACATGGGGACGGGCAAATGCTTTACGGGCGGGCTCATCCATATGCTGGGCGGCGGCAACATCGCGGACAAGGCGGAGGAAGGAAGCGAGGGCAGCTACGGCGGCTACATCCCGCTCTCCATGGAATTCGTCGCGCGGGAGAATCCCTCGGTCATCTTCATCATCGTCCACGGCCCCGTGGAGACACTTGAACCGAAGATGCGCCGCGACTTGCAGGAAAATCCCGCATGGGCGGATGTCGATGCCGTGAAGAACGGGCGTGTCTACGTCCTGCCGTACGACCTTTTCGCCGTGAATCCCGGCATCCGCGCGGCGGATGCGCTGCAGGTACTCGCCAATGCGATGTATCCGGAGGATGCGCCGAACTAGGCATAGGACGCAAGGAAAGAGGGAATGAAGACGCATGAAGATTTTAGTCGTATACTCCAGCAAGACGGGCAATACGAAGCGCGTGGCAGAAGCGATTGCCGAAGAACTCAGGACGACGGCGACCGACGTCCGCGGACAGCCGGATCCGGCGGGCTACGACCTCGTTATCGCGGGGTACTGGGTCGACCGTGGCGCGCCTGACGCGAAGATGAAGCAGTGGCTCGGTTCGCTCACGGGCGGACGCGTCGCCGTATTCGCGACGCTCGGCGCACGCGCGGACAGCGACCATGCAGCGAAGTGCCTCGAGGCGGGAAAAGCACTTGCCGGCGAGCGCGGCGCCATGGTCGTCGGCGGATTTATCTGCCAAGGGAAGGTCGACCCCGCACTCGTCGAGATGATGAAGGGGATGTTCCCCGCAGGCCATCCGCATGCGATGACGCCGGAGCGTCTCGCGGGCATTGCGGAGGCGGATAGCCACCCGGACGAGGCGGATCTCTCGGCTGCGCGGGACTATTTCCGCACGCTCGTCTCGTCGCTTAGCTAATACGTCATGGGATTAGGGAAGGGAAGAAACAAGATGATAGCCAAGCTTACGAAGAAGAAAACCGCACTTTTGACGGCCGCTGTGCTCGGTGCACTCACGCTGCCCGCTTACGCAGCAGAAGCAAACGCAAATGCGGACGCGGATACCGTAAAGGTCAAGGCGAATGACGTCGTCGTCACCGCCTCGCGCACGGAGCAGATGGTCAAGGAAACGCCGTCCTCCGTCGAGGTCATCACGCGCGCAGACATTGACAGGATGGGCGCGGAAAACCTCGTGCAGGCGCTTCGCCTCGCCGCCGGCATCGACATCCACGAGAACGGAATGGTTGGCAACCAGTCCGCCATCCGCGGCATGGACACGAATCAGACGCTCATTCTCATCGACGGGCGGCGTATCCGCACGGAGAACACGAGCGAAACGGCGAACTACTACGAGCTTCAGCGCGTCAATATGGACGACGTCGACCGCATCGAAATCGTGCGCGGCGCGGCGAGCTCGCTCTATGGTGCGGATGCCTTGGGCGGCGTCATCAACATCATCAAGAAGGTGCCAAAGGAGGACAAGGTTGGCGTTCTCGCCGATTGGACGAGCCGCCAAAAGGACGGAGGCATTCGTTTGGAGACGGCGAAGAAGGGGAACTGGGCATTCTCATCGAGCTTCAAGACGACGGATATCCGTGAGCGCGGATCCGATGCGATGAGCAATATGTACGGCAACAAGTATTTCTTTGATCTCGACGGACGCATGGATCTCGCGAAGAACAAGTGGCTCGACGTCTTCTTCGACTACATGAAGGAAGATCTCGACATGAAGGATTCGCTCGTGCAGGCGACGAACTACGATCATGACCGACTCTCGACGGGCGTGAAGTTTTCCGGACGCGATCACCTCGGCAACTACGATATGCAGCTCTATTATACCTACTTTAATAAGGATCAGGAGACACGCTACCGCCATGGCGGAAATCTTTCGAGCTTCGATAAGATGCGGCTTGATTCCTACGTCTTCGACGGAAAGCGCAGCTTGGCACTCGGCGATGATCACCTGCTGACGGTCGGCGGCGAGTATCGTCAGGAAGACTATGAGAGCACGCGCATCAAGGGCTCGGGCACGATGACGCGCGACGGCATCACAGACCATCTCGGCGACAGCTCCATGAAATATGCGGCACTCTACTTGCAGGACGAGTGGACGGTCACGCCGAAATGGCTGCTCATTCCCTCCATCCGCTGGGACTACAACGATACGTTTGGCAGCGAGGTGACAGGCAAGCTCGGCACGACGTACAAGCTCAGCAAGAACACGCGCTTCAAGGCGAATATCGGAACCGCGTACCGCGCACCGACGGCGAGCGAGCTCTTCTTCTCATGGCAGCACACGCCGAACGCCATCATGGAAGTCCACATCAACGGCAATCCTGATCTAAAGCCGGAAAAGTCCGTGAACTTCGACCTCGGTTTCGAGGCGGAAAAGGGGAAGACATCCGGCAAGGTGACGTACTTCCACAACAAGGTTGACGATCTGATCCATATCCATACCGTCATGACGCCCGTCCCCATGCCGCATTTCCATATGCTGGCAAACGGCACGTATGAGAATGTGGACAGCGCGACGATGCAAGGGGTCGAGGCCGAAGTCAAGCATGCGCTCGGAGCGGGATTCTCCTTGCGCGGCACGTATACCTATCTCGATGCGAAGGACGACACGACGGGCGCGCGCCTCACGGGGCGTGCACGCCATACGGCGAGCCTGCAGCTCGGCTACGAGGATCCGAAACACGGTCTGAGCGCGCTGCTTTGGAACGACTGGACGAGCGGCTATCGCTATGAAGAATCGGTCGGGCGCAGGAGCGTTCCGCGCGACGCTTCGATCAGCCTGCTGAACTTCGTCGTCAACAAGAAGTTCGGCGACCGATTCAGCGCATACCTCGGCATCGACAATATCCTCGACAAGACGAGCGATGCGCTCGCCTACGATGGGCGTATCTGGCGCGGCGGCGTGCGCATGACATTTTGAGCCAATCGGCAGGACAAAGAAAGGCGGCAGGACGTGATGGTCCTGCCGCCTTTTCTGCGTGAAGGGCGAAAGCACGGATAAAAACCACTGCCCTAGTGCAGCTTTTTCCCGCCCTTCGGCGGAACATCTGCGCCGATCGGAAGGAATTCATTTTATCAGCGGCGCTTTAATTCAAGTAGAACTTAACGGAAATCGTGACGGAAACGGTGCGCCCTGTCGGATTCGGGTACGAGCCGACAGCGCGCGCTGCCGAGACGGATGCTTTGTCGATGACGCCGTAGCCCGAAGAGCCTGCCACGGACACGCCTGTGATGCTCCCGCTCGGCTCGATCGTGCAGGTGAGCGTGGTCGTGCCCTCAAGACCGCGCGTGATCGCTTGGTAGGGATATTCCTTGTTCGCGTCGACAGCGGCACTGAATCCGGCGGTGTCAAACGGGCTGCTTCCCGTGCCTGCCGTTTCCCCTGTACCCGTGCCTGCGCCATTTTCGCTGCCTGCGCCGACACCTTCGCCGCCGCCCGCCGCATCGCCTGCACCTGTGCCTTCGCCTGCGCCGAAGCCATGCGCATCGCCCGCCGCTTCACCTGTGCCATTGCCTGCATCCGATGCGCTTTGCCCCGCGGCAGGCGTACCCGCCTCGGCTGTATTCGCGGCAGGCGCGCTCGCTGCAAAGGAGAGCGGGGCCTCGGGTGATATGGCCTGCATCGTGGCTGCGGTCTTTGCGAGTGCCTGCTCCTGCTGGACGCTTTCGATGCGCTTTTCGACGTCTGCTTCTTTCAGCGGCTCAGGAAAATCCGCACCCGCGCCGCCGCCTTCGTGGCCGCTTCCTTCCCGAAACTCGGAGCTCGCGAGGTCGACGACGTACGTCTGCGCCTCCTTTTCCGCGACGATTTGCGAGAGCCCAGCTGCAAGCAAGGCGAACATGACGAGATGGAACAAAATGGACGTGCCGTACGCCTTGATCCACGAAAGGTGCTGTTCCATGTCACGTCCTCTGCTCGGTGGCAATCGAGAGACGCTTCACGCCTGCGCCTTTGAGCATGTCCATGACCGCGACGACCTGTCCGTGCGCCGTGCGCTTGTCCGCCTGCAGGACGACGGCGGCATTTGCGTTTTCGTGCATGTGCTCGCGCATGATCGCGCCTGCCTCGTCGAGGTTGACGGGCTTGTTGTCGACCGTGATGTGTCCCGCCTCGTCGATCGTCATGATGATCGGGAGCTGGGCGGAAAGGGAGGCGCTCTGCGCCTCTGGCAGCTGGACGGCGAGCGCTTTCTGCGCGACCGTCTGCAGGCTGTTCATCATGAAGAAGACGAGCAGGAAAAAGATGATGTCGATCATGGGAATGATCATGAAAGTCGGTTTCTTCCTAGGGCGATATTTAGTGAAATTCATGCGGTTTCCCAGCTTTCTCTCTTTGCATTGATTACGGTTTGGCAAAGGCCTTCCGTATCCGTCACCATCGTGTCGAGCTGATGGCTGAAATACGTGTAGAAACAGAATGCGAGAATCGCGACGCAGAGACCGGTCGCCGTTGCGACGAGTGCTTCGCCGACGCCGCCCGTGATCGCCGACGCACCGCCGCCTCCGTCGAGGACGCTGAACGTCTGGATCATGCCCGTGACCGTTCCGAGCAGCCCCAAAAGCGGCGCGATCGTCACGATCGCGCTGAGGTAGTCGAGATAGCGGTTGAACGCGATCGATTCCATCGCCATGCGGTCCTCGAAAGCGCTCTTCATCGCGTGCTCGCTCTTTGCATGGGAAAGCCCGTTTTCGATGATGCGGCTCGGCGCTGTCTTTGAGGCGGCACAGATTCGCTCGGCTTCCGCCCAGTCCCCGCTTCCTGCCGCATCCCGCAAATGGAGGAAGAGCGAGCGAAAGCCCTTTCGGTTTGTGTGATAGAAGAAGAAGCGTTCCACTGCGATCGCAAACGTGATGATGGAAAGGATGAGCAGCGGGTACATGACGAAGCCGCCACTTTCAAACAGATGCGTCAAATGTTCCATTCGGACAACACTCCTTAATATATTGCATATTTCAGCAAGAATCATTCTCATAGTAACAAAATATGATATTGATTGTCAATATCTTTATTTTAGGCGAGGGAGGGGCAATGCGTGCTTGACAAAAGAAGGCATTTCTTCAATAATTGAAAGGAATAGTTAACAGCACGGAACAGGTTATCCGTACGGATGAAAAGGAGTGCTTATGGCTCGTGTCTTCATGTTTCTTCGCCTCTTTCGGCGCGATCTCATCGTCATGCTGCTCGCGCTGAAAAATCCCGCTACGCCGCGGCGCGTGAAGTACCTGATGGCACTGGCGGCGCTCTATCTCGTGAGTCCCATTGACCTCGTGCCCGACACGATCCCGTTTTTCGGGCTTGTCGACGACGCGGTCATCGTGCCGGCGGCAGTTTACGGACTCATGCACCTCCTGCCGCACGGCGTCCGTGCCGAGAGCGAATACCAAGCGGATTACGTCCTGCGCCACGCAAGGGCCGTGCTCATCCTCGCGAGCGCGTTTATCGTCTGCTGGATGGCGCTGCTCCTATGGGGGATCTGCCGATTGCTTGCGGGGTGAGCGATGCAGTGCCGCGTACTTGTTTAGGCCGGGAAGTCTGGCAGCATTGGGGGGATTTTTGATGGATCATATGGCTGGGCGTGTGCGCTTTGTCGTGACGGGCATGTTGCTCATCTTGCTTTTCCTGCCGTTTTCCTGTGCTGCAGCAGCGGAAAAGGCGGATTCGAGCGTGCGCTACGAGAATGAGGAACTCGGCATTTCGCTTGCGCTGCCGACGGGGTTCCGTTTGGTCAAGTTGGAACCGGCCGGCGCGATTTACGAGCGTGAACGGGATGGCGTGCGCATTCTCGTACATGTGGAGGACTGGCGCAGCCGGGGGACGCTGCCGCCGCATTTCTATCGAATGGTTCCAAGCGTGTATGCCGATAAAATCAAGAAGGAAAAGCAGAAGCGCTACAAGGTCCTTCGGGCAGAGCCGATGGAGATCCAGGGCATGCCGGTGCTCCGCGTGAAATGGTTTGATCCGGGACCGAAGGTCTATCGCGAGGATTACCGCTGGGCAATGCCCGGCCGTATGTTTTTGCTCCGCGTGGATTCCAAGACGAAAGAAGGGCTGACGGAAAGGGAGCGGAAGGCACTTATGGATTCCCTTTCGATGCAGCCTATTTTCACGCGTCATGCGGTTGCGTCCGAGCACGTATCCTATGCGCTGCCGAGCAGTTGCTACGTCTTCCCCGAGGCGAAGCATGACGAGGAACACGCGTTTTTAGCGATGGACGAAAATATGCTCGCAGGCGTGGCGATCCCCGCACGTCGCAAGGCAGGCTACGCGCTGCCGGCCGATCTGTCCGATTTGACCGAAGAAGGAAAGGCGGAGACAGAAGCGTTTTTGCGCAAGGACCTGCAGGACGCCGCCCCGCAGGCACGGAATGTGCAGGTCGATTTCGGCATGACGAAGAACCAAGTCCCGTACGTGCGCGTCTCGTTTGATATCGGCAGCGAAGGCGACGGCGGGACGGACAGCGAGAGCGTCAGCTATTTCATCCAGCACAACAAGGCGGTGCTTTCGTTTGATTACGTGTACCCGAAGGCGAAGGCGGAGCTCGTCCGCGCACTCGTGCAGAAGTCCGTGGACAGCATCGTGCTGGAGTGACTCGTACACGAAGGCTGTATTGGGCTATTGAGGCATTGAGGAGGAACCGGGATTGCGGCTGTATATCGCCGAGAAGCCGAGCATGGGACGTGAAATCGCGAAGTGCCTGAAAGGACCGGTCGTGCGACACGACGGCTATCTCGTGACGGGTGAGGGCACGGTGACGTGGCTCTTCGGCCATGTGCTCCGGCAGGCGGAGCCGGAGGAGTACGACGCGCGCTGGAAGTACTGGCGTACAGAAGACCTGCCGATCATCCCCCGGAAATGGCAGCTCGTCGTCGACGCAAAGGCGGCGAAGCAGTTCGCCATCGTGAAGGAGCTTATCGAGCAGGCGGACGAGATCGTCCACGCCGGCGACCCGGACCGCGAAGGGCAACTGCTCGTCGACGAGGTGCTCGACTACCTCGGCACGAAGAAGCCCGTGCGCCGCATCCTCCTCAATGCGCTCGATGCGCGCAGCATCAAGAAGGCGAATGCGAGCCTGCGTGACAACAGCGAGTTCTTCCATCTTAGGCAGTCGGCACTCGCGCGTGCGCGCGCGGACTGGCTCATCGGCATGAATCTCTCGCGCGCCTACACGCTCGCGGCGCGGCGGGCAGGACACGATAAGATCGTCCTTCCCATCGGACGCGTCAAGACGCCGACGCTCGCGCTCGTCGTGCGCCGCGAGCGCGAGATCGAAGGCTTTAAGCCCGTGCACTATTACACGATAAAGGGCACGTTCGCCCATGCGGGCGGTTCGTTCTTCGCACAGTGGAAGCCGAAGGATACGATGGCGGGGCTTGACAGCGAGAACCGTCTCGTTGACAAATCGCTTGCAGAAAAATGGCTCCAGGCATTCGAGGCGTTGCCGCATGAGGCGAAGATCACGGCGTATCAAAAGACGAAGCGAGAGGAGCCGGCACCGCTTCCGTTCTCGCTCTCATCGCTGCAGGTGCTCGCGGGCAAGCGGTTCGGCTACGCGCCGCAGCTCGTGCTCGATACGGCGCAGAAACTCTACGAGCACAAGCTCACGACGTACCCGCGTTCGGACTGCGAGTACCTGCCCGTGAATCAGCACGGCGATGCGAAGAAGATCCTCACGAATCTCGCGGCGTCAGGCGATGCGGAGCTCGCCGCATGGGTTCCTGCGGCGAATCCGGCGGCGAAGAGCCGCGCGTGGAATGACAAGAAGGTCTCAGCACACCATGCGATCATCCCGACGACGGTGCGCGCCGACGTCTGCAAGCTGACGGCGGAGGAGCGAAATCTCTACCGGCTCATCGCGCGCGGTTACCTCGCGCAGTTCTACCCCGTACACATCTACGACCAGACGAAGGTGGCGGTCACCTACAAGGACGAGCTCTTTGCTGCGAGCGGCCGCACGGAGCGCGATCCCGGCTGGAAGGCCATGTACAAGCCTGCGCGCAGGAAGGCGGAGCACGCAGAAGACGGTGAGGAGACGGAGGACGCGGGCATGCTGCCCGCGATGAAGAAGCTGGATATGGTCGGATGGACAGATGGCGCACTCGCCGCGCGCGAGACGAAGCCTCCCGTCCGATTCACGCCGGCGACACTTCTCGCCGGCATGAAGGAGATCCACAAGTACGTCAAGAGCCCTGAGGCGAAAAAGCAGCTCAAGGACGTCTACGGCATCGGCACGGAGGCGACGCGCGCAGGCATCATCGACGATCTCATCCGCCGCAAGTTCCTCGCGCTAAAGGGCAAGAAGAAACAGCTCGTCCCGACATCGGCGGCGTACCTTCTCGTCGACGCACTGCCCGACGAGATGACGTATCCGGACGCGACGGCGATTTGGGAGGACAAGCTTCACTCGATGGCCGACGGCGACGGCACGCTTGCGGATTTCCTCGCGGGACAGATCGCGTTCACGCGGGCGCTCTGCGCGAAGGCGGGCGCGGCGCGCATGTTGGTCACGGGAAAGAACGTCTGCCCGCGCTGCGAGCAGGGCGTCCTTCTGCAGCGCAAGGGAAAGAACGGCGTCTTTTGGGGCTGCTCGAACTATCCGAAGTGCCGCATGACGACGGGGGACCGGAACGGCGAACCCGATATGGAGGCAGCGCGCGCCCGCCTCGCGCAGGCGAGTGGAGGCACGATCTCAGCGCGTGCGCTCGCGCAGCGGATGGAAGCTGCGCCAGCGGGAGGACCTCGTCATACGCCGGGGACGCGACGCCCGTACGGCAGTGAAGAAGAGCCGGTCTGCTATCCGGCACAAGGGGCGCCGTCGGCTGCGGATGAGGCGGAATTCGCCTCGCTGTTCGGCGCGGCGGATTACGAGCGTGAGCTTGCCGCTGCGGCGGAGAGCTACGCGGACTTTGCACCGATGCGAAAGAGAGGGCAGGACGATGCGCCAAAGGCTTCGGCAAGCCCGCTCGAAAAGCTCGCGGCAGAGGAGGCGGCAGGCATCGCGCCTGACGAACCGCCTTCGGGCACGATCCCGTGCCCTGCCTGTGCAGACGGCCGCCTGCGGCGCGTCTTGGGGCGCAACGGCGCATTTTGGGGCTGCACGAATTATCCGCGCTGCACGGCGACGTTTGATGACGTGGATGGAACACCGCGCCTGAATTAGGCGCCTTGCAGCCGGCGATTCCTTGATATTCGCGGATTTCTGTAGATTTCTTTAGGGGGAACTATCGCGTGGACATATTGCCCATCGTATTTCAGCTCATCTTGGTCGCGTTCCTCATCTTCATGAATGGGTTTTTTGTCGCGGCGGAATTTTGCTGCGTGAAGATGCGTTCGTCGCGTCTTGAGACGCTGATCCATGAAGGGAGCAAGCGGGCGGCGTACGCCAAGAGCCTGACCGACCATCTCGACGAGGCGCTGTCGGTGACGCAGCTCGGCATCACGCTCGCTTCGCTCGGACTAGGCTGGGTCGGCGAGCCGTTCGTCGCGACGCTCATCCATCCGGGAGTCGAGGCGCTCGCGCTCGGCGAGGCAGCCACGCACACGATCGCGCTTGCCATCGCGTTCACGCTCATCACTTCAATGCACATCGTGCTCGGCGAGCTTACGCCGAAGTCGATGGCGATTCAGGACGTCGAGCGGATCATGCTCGCCGTCGCGCCGCCGATGCTCGTGTTCCAAAAGGTCATGTACCCATTCGTTTGGCTGCTCAACCACATCGCGAACTGGACGGCGCGCCAAATGGGCTTTGAGTCGCGCGGCGAGGGCGAGGATGCGCACACCGAAGAAGAAATACGGCTCTTGATGGAGGAGAGCCATAAGCAGGGTCTCATCGACGATACGGAGGTCGACTTCGTCGACAATGTCTTTGACTTCACGGAGCTGAATGTTCGCGAGATCATGACGCCGCGCACCGATATGATCTGCCTCTACCTTGAGGACAGTTCCGAGGAATGCCTGCAGACGATCCTAAGCGAGCAGATGACGCGCTATCCGATCTGCCGCGAGGACAAGGACCACATCATCGGATTCCTGCACGTCAAAGACATGATCCAGGCACTCGCCAAGGGCGACCGCCTGCGTCTTAGACGCCTCGCACGCAAGGCGCTCGTCGTGCCGGAGAGCATGGACGTCAGCGTGCTGTTAAAGACGATGCAGAAGAGCCGTTCGCAGATGGCTATCGTCGTGGACGAGTACGGCGGCACGTCCGGCATGGTGACGATCGAGGACATCGTCGAGGAGATCGTCGGCGATATCCAGGATGAGTTCGACGAGGAGCGCAATGCGGCAGAGTATCGCGGCGATCGCGTCTACTCCGTCGACGCGAAGATGCTGCTCGAAGAGCTCGAGGACACGCTTGAGATCTGCATCGAGGACGAGGACGTCGACAGTGTCGGCGGCTGGCTTTACGACCGCATCGGGCTTACGCCGCGCGTCGGGCAGATGGCGGCGTACGCGGGCAACCTCTTCTACGTCGAGGAGGTCGATGGCGTGCGCATCAAGCGCGTGCTCATTCATCTCGCACGCCCCCTGCAGGAGGAGCACGACGATATCGTTTGACCGGGGGGTTGGACTGCGTTTCAAGACTTGTACTAGGTTTTTGCGTGAGAAAACGCTATAATAAAGGGCAGGAACGGGTGCGGGAAAGCGCCTTACAAGAGAGCAAGGGAAAAGGGGACGGTATCATGACATTCGACAAGAAACAGTTTGAAGAGATCATCGATGCGTTTACGGTCACGAAGGAAGGGCTGCGCGAGGTTGCGGCAGACTTCCGCTATGACTTGCGGCAGGGACTGAAAGACCCGGCGCAGTCGTCCCTTCGCATGCTCAAGTCCTATATTGGGCTTCCGACGGGTGATGAGCAGGGCGAATACCTTGCACTCGACCTCGGCGGCACGAATGTCCGCGTCCTGCGCATCCGCTTGGACGGCGAAGGCCGGTTTAAGGTACTCAAAAAGGTAGCGAAGCCCCTGCGCAAGGAAGGCGCGTACGACTACATCGGAAAGGGATCGACGGCAACGCAGATGTTTGATTTCCTCGCCTCGCTCGTCGATGATGCGATCGACGGGGAACGTCAGGAAACATTCCTGCTCGGCCATACGTTCTCCTTCCCATCCGAGCAGAGCAATCTTTACAATGCAAGGCTGATTGTTTGGACGAAGGAGTTTGCGACGGCGGGCGTCGAGGGCGAGGTCGTCAACGATCTTTTGAAGGCGGCGCTCCATCGCCGCGGCATCGAAAATGTCGAGCCGACGGCTGTCATCAACGATACGGTCGCAGTGCTGCTCGCTGCCGCCTACGAGTACGGGGACACGTATATCGGCTCGATTTATGCGACGGGGCACAATACGTGCTATTTGGAACCCTATGCGGGGAAGGTGGAAAAGCCGATGATCCTGAACCTCGAGTCGGGTGGATTCATGAAGCTCGTGCCGAACCGTTTCGATGCCGCGCTGGATGCGGCGTCGGAAAAGCCAGGCGAACAGCGCTTGGAGAAAATGGCGTCGGGACGCTACATGGGCGAGCTTTTCGGCATGGCGCTCGCAGAGCTTTTGGGCGAGTCGAAGAACTATGGCTTTACGAGCATTGACATGAGCGCGATTCTCGTCGACGATACGGAACCCCTTGAAACGGCAAAAAAGATTGTCGCGAGCAAGACGGGCCATGTGCTCGGAGCGGACGACCTCGCGCTTGCAAAGCGGCTCGCCCGCGCGATTCTCGTGCGTTCGGCGCGCCTTGTGACGGCGAGCTATGTCGGCATCATCTGGCAGCTCGCTGGCGATGGCGGGATCCAAAAGCAGCATATCGCAATCGACGGGAGCGTCTACGCGAAAATGCCCGGCGCGAAGGAGTGCATCACCGCGACGCTTTCGGAGCTCCTCGGCGAGGATGCGGAGAAGATTGACACGACCCTTGCGCACGATGGCAGCGGCCTTGGCGCGGCGATTGCTGCCGCCATATCGACGAAGTGACATGGCGATGCAGCAGAATCTCAGCATGGGGCTTTCGCAGCATCTCGTCATGACGGCGCAGATGCAGCAAGCCGTGCAGATTCTTCAGCTTTCCTCGACGGAGCTCAGCGCGCTCGTTGAAAGGGAATTTTTGGAAAATCCTGCACTTGAACTGGATTATGCGGATGTGGGCGAGGCGCAGCAGCAGGAAATGCCGGATAATGCGCGCGCCTTTGCGGACTACCTCGGCGACGATGACTTGTCGCCGAGGTTTTCGCGGTTGGAGGAGAGGCGCCCGGATGTCGCGGATGAAGCGGGAAGATCGCTGGAGGAGGAGCTGCTGGAGCAGGCCCGCTTCGCCTTTGCGGACGAGTGTGACCGCGCGATCGCCGTATTCCTTGTCGGCTCGACGGACGAAAACGGCTATTTGACCGTTTCGGTCGAGGAAGCGGCGCGCGTTTCGCAGACTGACACGGCACACGTCCGGCGCGTGCTCCGCGTCTATCAGACCTTTGAGCCTGCGGGCGTCGGTGCGCGTGATCTCGCCGAGTGCCTGCGCATACAGGCGAAGGCGCAGGGGATTTACGAAGGGCTCGTCGCACATCTCATCGATGCGCACCTCGCGGCGCTTGCAGACGCGAAGATCCGCGAGATCGCCGCGGCAGAAGGATGTTCGCCGCAGGAGGTGCAGCAGGCAGCCGACATCGTGCGGCGCCTTGACCCGAAGCCTGGGCGCGCCTACGGCGGGCGCACGGCAGAGCGCATCGTGCCCGATATCGTCGTGCGCCGTACGAATGGCGGCGCAGGCTACGTGGTCGAGCTTACGGACGCGCGCGTGCCGCACCTTTGCATTGCGCAGGCGTACCGTGAGACGGATGGATTCGACGAGGCGACGCGCAGCTACATCCAAAAGCGGCTCAGTGCGGCTTCGTGGCTCATCACGAGCATTGAGCAGAGGCGCACGACGATTCGGCGTGTCGTCGAGGCGATCCTGCGCGCGCAGCAGGACTATCTCGCGCATGGCGAGGCGGCGCTCCGCCCGATGACGATGAAGCAGATTGCGGAGGCGACGGAGCTTCACGAATCGACGGTGAGCCGTGCCGTTGCGAACAAGTACATCGAGCTGCCACACGGCACGATGCCGCTGCGCCGCCTCTTTTCGGCAAATCTTTCGGCCTCTGCAAAAGAGGGAAAAGCGACGGATGCGGAGAACATGGGAAAAGGGCATACGGCGGCAGCGGCAAAGGCTGCCATACGCCAGGCAATCGAGACGGAGGATGCGCACCATCCGCTTTCCGACCAAAAGATCTGCACGCTCCTCACGGGGCAGGGATTTGCCGTCTCGAGGCGCACGGTCATGAAGTACCGCGAACAACTCGGTTATCCTTCGTCGACGCGACGCAGAAGGTACTGAGCCTTAGGGAAGCGCGGATTCGTTCAGCGTCTTGCCGTATCTCTTTTGCCCGCACTTCGGCGGAAAAGCTCTCACAGAGTGCCACGCTGTATTCGGAGCTCCGCATCGTTTGGACGAACGATCTATGCCAATCGGGAGTCTTTCAGTTGATCCGCGATTCCTTAGATGATTTTAGGAGGTACGTATGGAAGGACATCGAACCATGGAACCGCATACCCAACTGACGCGCGCAATCCGTACGGATCGCGCGATCATCATGGGTGATCCCGCCCGCGTCGATAAGGTCGCTGCATGCATGGAGAACGTGCGGGAGTGGGCGTTCAATCGCGAGTATAAGTCCGTTCTCGGCACGTACCGCGGCAAGCGCATTCTTGCGATGTCGACGGGCATCGGCGCGCCGTCGGCAGGCATCGCCGTGGAGGAGATGCACAATGTCGGCATTCGTTACGTCATCCGCGTCGGATCGGCAGGCGCGATGCAGCACGACATCGCATTCGGCGAGCTCGTGATCGCGGAGGGCGTAGTACGCGACGATGGTCTCTCGCGCAGGTACGTGCCGGAGACATACCCTGCCGTCCCCGCGTATTCGCTCATGCATCTCGCACATCGCTATGCGCCGAAGGCGCATTACGGCATCGTGCGCTCGCATGATGGCTTTTACACCGATGACAATGCAAAGGTCGAGGCGTATTGGCACAGTAAGGGAATCTTGGCAGACGATATGGAATCGGGCATTCTCATGGTCATCGGCAGACAGCGCAGGATGGAGACGCTTTCGATCCTCAATAATGTCGTCCTCTATCAGGGCGACCTCGCGGCGGGCGTCAACGATCTCGTGAACGAGGAGGGAGCCGTGCAGCAAGGCGAGCGCGATTCAATCGTGGCAGCACTTTCGATTTTAAGCGATGCAGGATTGGAGTGAAATACATGAATGGACATGGTTGGCTATACAGCCAGCTCTTTACGAATTGGAAACCCTTTGAAATGGCGTATGTGACGGTGCTCGTCCTCCTGCAGGTCGGCGTCTACGCGCTTGCGCCGGACAGCGCCGTCGGCATGGTATCCGGCATCGCGGGCGTCCTCTGCCTCGTCTACGGCATGAAGGGGCGACGCATCTCCTTTCTTTTCGGTCTCGTTCAATGCCTTGCCATGACATATATCGCGTGGATCAGCCATGCCTTTGGGTCGTTTGCGATGGATATCGTCTACGTCATCTCGCAGCCGATCGGTTTTTTCATGTGGGGCAGGCAGGCTGCGACGCACTCCTTCCAGCCCGGCACGCGCAACAAGATTTTTGCGGGCGCATTCATCGCATGGGGGATTGGTTGGTTCGTGCTTGCACGTGTCGGCGGGCAGCTCCCGTACTTCGATTCGATCAACTTCGTCATCAGCTTTATCGCGCAGATTCTTTACGTCTTGAAGTACAATGAAAACTGGTCGCTTTGGATATTTGTCAACATCGCAAATCTCGTCTACTGGTCGATTCTTTCCATCCAAACGGTGACGGGCGACAATACGATCGGCTCGCTTGGCGCGAACCTTTCACAGGTCGCACTGCAGGGCGCGCTGCTCTTCAACGCGGTCTATGCGCAGAAGGTATGGTCGAGTGGGGAAGCTGACAATGAGGGCGGCGCGCAATAAGGATTCCATTCCCAAAAGGAGGAATAGCCGTGAGAGGGATACGCGGTGCGATTACCGTACAAGAGGATACGCGTGAAGCGATATGGAACGCGGCACGCGCGATGATGGAGGCGGTTTTGGAGCGCAACGCGCTCGCCCCCGCAGCCATTGGCGCCGTGATCTTTTCGATGACGGAGGATCTTAGCGCGGCGTTTCCGACGGCAGGCGTGCGCCAGATTGAGGGATTTGATCTCGTGCCTCTCTTCGACGCACGGCAGTGTGCAGTCGAAGGAAGCCTCGAAAAGTGCATCCGCGTGCTCGTGCTTGCCGATACGGACAAGGCACAGGCGGAAATCCGCCACGTCTACATGGGGAAGGCGAAGGAACTCCGCCCGGATATCGCGCCCCCTAAAATAATTCCAAACTAGATGGGATCTTTCTTTTTACGCGCAAATGCCCGTACAGCTGGACATTTTGGCGTATTTTTTATAAAATAAACTGGATGTTGCACGGTTCTTCAAAAAGGAGAGATGTATTTTGAGCGCACTCGATACGAAATGCGTAAATGCCATTCGGGTCCTTTCGGCGGACGCCATCCAAAAGGCAAACTCCGGCCATCCCGGACTGCCGCTCGGCTCCGCCGCTATGGCGTACGAGCTTTGGGCGAATCACATGCACCACAATCCGAAAAATCCGAACTGGGTGAATCGCGATCGATTCATCCTTTCGGCGGGACATGGTTCCGCGATGCTCTACTCGCTGCTCCATCTCTTCGGCTACGGACTGACGATCGAGGATATGAAGCAGTTCCGCCAGGAGGACTCGCTGACACCGGGGCATCCCGAATACCGCCACACGGCAGGCGTTGAAGCGACGACGGGACCACTTGGCGCCGGACTTGGCATGGCGGTCGGCATGGCGATGGCGGAGGCGCATCTTGCGGCGCGCTTCAACCGCCCCGGATACGATATCGTCAATCACCACACGTTCGCGCTTTGCGGCGACGGCTGCCTCATGGAAGGCATTTCCTCCGAGGCGTTCTCGCTTGCCGGGACGCTAGGGCTCTCCAAGCTCATCGTGCTCTACGATTCGAACCAGATTTCAATCGAGGGCGATACGGATGTCGCGTTCACGGAAAACGTACAGGCGCGCATGCGCGCATTCGGTTTCCAGACGCTCTTGGTCGAGGATGGAAACGATCTCGCGGCAATCGGCAAGGCAATCGAGGAGGCAAAAGCGGACAAGGCGCATCCTTCCTTCATCACCGTCAGGACGCAGATCGGCTATGGCTGTCCCGCGAAGCAGGGAAAGGCGAGTGCGCACGGCGAGCCGCTCGGCGCAGAGAATGTCAAGGCACTCAAGGAAAATCTCGGATGGGAACACCCGGATATGTCGTTCTGCGTTCCGCAGGACGTCTACGATGCCTACAAGGCACTCGCGGAAAAGGGGGCGAGGGCAGAGGCGGAGTGGGAGAAGCTTTTCGCCGCCTACAGCGCGAAGTTCCCGAAGGAGCGTGCGCTTTGGGATGCGTGCCACACGCCTGTCGATGCGAAGAAGCTGCTTGCGGATGAATCCTACTGGGCGCACGACGATAAGGCGGCCGCGACGCGCGCGCTTTCCGGCACGCTCATCAATCGTCTCAAGGATCTCGTGCCGCAGCTCATCGGCGGCAGCGCCGACCTCGCACCTTCGACCAAGACGCTCATGAAGGACGAAGGCAACTTCAGCAAGCAGGACTACGCAGGGCGCAACCTTCATTTCGGCGTCCGCGAGCTCGCGATGGCGGCGATGGCGAACGGCCTTGCGCTCTACGGAGGTCTTCGCCCGTACATTGCGACGTTCTTCGTTTTCAGCGATTACACAAAGCCGATGCTTCGCCTCGCGGCGCTCATGGGACTGCCCGTGACGTACGTCTTTACGCACGACAGCATCGGCGTCGGCGAGGACGGCCCGACGCACGAGCCGATCGAGCAGCTCGCGATGTTGCGCGCAACGCCGAACATCAACGTGTTCCGCCCCGCGGACGCGACGGAGACGGCGGCAGGCTGGTACCTTGCCGTGACGAGCGGGAAGACGCCGACGGCGCTCGTGCTCACGCGGCAGAATCTCCCGCAGCTCGCCGGCTCGTCGAAGGATGCACTGAAGGGTGCCTACGTCGTCTCCGAGGCGAAGGATGCGATGCGGATGCAGGGCATCCTCATCGCGAGCGGCTCGGAAGTCTCGCTTGCGGTCGCGGCGCAGGAACTGCTCGCAAAGGACGGCGTCGACGTGCGCGTCGTCTCGATGCCGTGCATGGAACTCTTCGAAGCGCAGGATCCCGACTATAAGGAGCGCATCCTGCCGGGATCCGTGCGCGCCCGCGTCGCGGTCGAAGCGCTTTCGGGCTTTGGCTGGGGCGAATACGTCGGGCTTGACGGCGCGGCTGTCTGCATGAAGAGCTTCGGCGCGTCCGCACCGGCGGCAACGCTCTTCAAGAAGTTCGGCTTCACGGCGGAGCATGTCGCCGAGGTGATGAAGACGGTTTTGCGGCAATTGCGGTAAGCGGACGGAAGATTGTCATGAAAACTCGCGTGTTTTGGGCAAAAAACACGCGAGTTTTTCGTTTGATTGCATCTTTTGCATGGAAAGAGGAAAGAGGATACGCGCGGAGACGTGTACACAAAAAACTCGATGGAATAAGTGTTGACAGGCGTTTTTGCGAATGCTATATTATATAGGTGACTGACCCAAAGGCAAGGGAATCACGGCTCTAATGAAGTTCGTCAGATTGGCGTAGATTTTTCGCCGAAATGCGGGGGAAAAGATGCGGCAAGAAGGCGTGGCTGAATGGATCCGTGCTTTCCGAGATTTTCGTGATACAGGAGAGTGAAAGCAATGACACTGGATGCACTGAAAACGGCGGATCGCGTGATTGGCGTGAAGCAGGTCGGCAAGGCAGTGAAGCGCGGTGAGGCCACGCAGGTGTTCCTCGCAAGCGACGCCGATGCGCGCGTCGTGGAGCCTCTGCGGACGCTCTGCAGCGAGGCCGGCGTTCCCGTCGATGAGACGGCGGCGCTGAAAGAGCTTGGCGCCGCGTGCGGCATCGAAGTCGGTGCAGCGGCAGCGGCGCTCACAAAACCCATTCGTTAGAAAGGCGAGGCCTTGCCTCGGTTTTCATCCATACTAAATTCTCAATAGGAAGGAAGGAGGTGCATGTATGCCAACTATCAACCAGCTAGTTCGTAAGAGCAGAAAGAGCATGCAGGAGAAGTCCAAAGCACCAGCACTCAAGAATTGCCCGCAGAAGCGCGGCGTTTGCACACGTGTCTACACGTCGACGCCGAAGAAGCCGAACTCGGCGCTGCGCAAGGTCGCTCGCGTTCGTTTGACGAACAGCATAGAAGTTACCGCGTACATCCCGGGCATCGGCCATAATCTACAGGAGCACAGCGTCGTCCTCATCAGAGGCGGCCGTGTCAAGGACCTGCCAGGTGTTCGTTATCACATCATCCGCGGCTCGCTCGATACTGCCGGCGTGCAGGATCGTGGCCAGGGCCGGTCGAAGTATGGTGCGAAGCGCGCGAAGAAGAAGTGATCTTTTTCGTAAATCGAACAGGGAGGTAACACAATGCCAAGAAAAGGTTCCGTACCGAAGCGTGACGTACTGCCGGATCCGGTGTACCACAGCAAGACGGTTACGAAATTCATCAATAAGGTGATGCTCTCCGGCAAGAAGAGCGTTGCTGAGCGCGTCGTCTACGATGCATTCGAGACGATCCGCGCTAAGACGGGCAAGGATCCACTCGAGGTGTTCGAGACGGCTCTGAAGAATGTCATGCCGGTTCTTGAGGTCCGCGCACGCCGCGTCGGCGGTGCGAACTATCAAGTCCCGGTCGAGGTCCGCCCCGACCGCCGCATGACGCTCGGCATTCGCTGGCTCGTCAGCTACGCACGTCTTCGCGGGGAGAAGACGATGGATGAGCGCCTTTCGGGCGAGCTCATGGACGCTGCGAACAATACGGGCGCAGCAATCAAGAAGAAGGAAGATACGCACAAGATGGCCGAGGCCAACAAGGCATTCGCGCATTATCGTTGGTAATCTCCTCTAAGGCTATAAGGAGCGATAAAAGAAGTGGCAAGAGAGTATTCCCTTGAAAAGACGCGCAATATCGGCATCATGGCGCACATCGATGCCGGTAAGACGACGACCACGGAGCGTATCCTCTTCTACACAGGTGTCAACCACAAGATCGGCGAGGTGCATGACGGCGCCGCGACGATGGACTGGATGGTCCAGGAGCAGGAGCGCGGCATCACGATCACGTCGGCCGCGACGACCTGCCATTGGAAGGATCATCGCATCAACATCATTGATACGCCGGGTCACGTGGATTTCACGGTAGAAGTTGAGCGCTCCCTGCGCGTGCTCGACGGATCGGTTGCGGTCCTGACGGCGCGCGGCGGCGTTGAGCCGCAGACCGAGACGGTTTGGCGCCAGGCGGAAAAGTACAATGTTCCGCGCATGGCTTACGTCAATAAGATGGACATTACGGGCGCAGATTTCTACAATGTCATCGCGATGATGAAGGAACGTCTGAACGCGAACGCAGTCGCAATCCAACTGCCGATCGGCGCAGAGGATACGTTCCAGGGCATCGTCGACCTCGTCAAGATGGAAGCGATCGTCTACGAGGACGATCTCGGCAAGGTCGAGGACGAGGTCGCGATACCCGATGACATGAAGGATCAGGCGGAGGAGTATCGCGAGATCCTCATGGAAGCGCTTTCCGAGCTCGACGATGACTTCATGGAGAAGTACCTAGGCGGCGAGGATATTTCCGAAGAGGAAATCAAGCGCGTCATCAGGAGCGGCACGGTCGAGTGCAAGCTCACGCCGGTCACCTGCGGCACGTCGTACCGCAACAAGGGCGTCCAGCCCCTGCTCGATGCGATCGTCGATTACATGCCGGCACCGACGGATATTCCGCCGATCGCAGGCATCAATCCCGAAACGGGGGAGGAAGACCACCGTCCTTCGAGCGACGAGGCGCCGTTCTCGGCACTCGCGTTCAAGATCATGACGGATCCGTTCGTCGGCAAGCTCGCGTTCTTCCGCGTCTACTCCGGCATCCTCGAAGGCGGCTCTTACGTCTACAACTCGACGAAAGGCAAGAAGGAGCGCATCGGGCGCATCCTTCAGATGCATGCAAACAACCGCAAGGAAATCGATAAGGTTTACAGCGGGGATATCGCAGCGGCCGTAGGGCTCAAGGACACGACGACGGGCGATACGCTCTGCGACGAGGCACATCCGATCATCCTTGAGTCGATGGTCTTCCCGGATCCGGTCATCTCCGTTGCGGTCGAGCCGTCGACGAAGAACGATCAGGAAAAGATGGGCATCGCACTTCAGAAGCTCGCAGAAGAGGATCCGACGTTCCGCGTCCATACGGACCAGGAAACGGGGCAGACGATCATCAGCGGCATGGGCGAGCTCCATCTGCAGATCATCGTAGACCGCATGCTTCGCGAGTTCAAGGTCGACTGCAAGGTCGGCGAGCCGCAGGTCGCGTACCGCGAGACGATCCGCAAGACCGTCGAGGCGGAGGGCAAGTTCGTCCGCCAGTCCGGAGGACATGGCCAGTACGGACACTGCTGGCTGCGTCTTGAGCCGCAGGAGCCGGGCGAAGGCTTTGCCTTCGAGAACAAGGTCGTCGGCGGCGCGATTCCGAAGGAGTTCATCAAGCCGATCGAGGATGGCGTCAAGCAGGCGATGGAAGGCGGCGTGGTCGCCGGCTATCCGGTCGTCGATGTCAAAGTGACGGTCTTCGATGGCTCCTTCCACGAGGTTGACTCGTCGGAGGCCGCGTTCAAGATTGCCGGCTCGATGGCATTCAAGAACGGTGCAGAAAAGGCAGATCCGGTTCTTCTTGAGCCGTATGTCAAGGTGGAGGTCATCGTCCCGGAGGATTACATGGGCGATGTCATCGGCGATTTGAATTCTCGCCGCGGCCGTATCGATGGCATGGAACCGCGCAATGGCTCGCAGGTCATCAACGGTTTCGTGCCGCTCTCCGAGATGTTCGGCTACTCGACGGATCTGCGTTCCAAGACTCAGGGCCGAGGGAACTACAGCATGGAAGTCTCTTACTATGATGAAGTTCCTAAGAATATTGCTGACAAGATTGTCGCAAAGAACAAAGGTGAATAAGGGAGGAAATCACTACAATGGCTAAGGAAAAATTTGAGAGAACCAAGCCGCATGTCAACATCGGAACGATCGGTCACGTTGACCATGGCAAGACGACGCTCACGGCTGCCATCACGAAAGTCCTGTCCGAGACGGACGGCTGCAAGGCTTCGTTCGAGGATTACGCCGACATCGACAAGGCTCCGGAGGAGCGCGAGCGCGGCATCACGATCAACACGGCTCACGTCGAGTACGAGACGCCTTCGCGCCACTACGCACACGTCGACTGCCCGGGCCATGCGGACTATGTCAAGAACATGATCACCGGTGCAGCCCAAATGGACGGCGCGATCCTCGTCGTCTCGGCTGCCGACGGCCCGATGCCGCAGACGCGTGAGCACATCCTGCTTGCTCGCCAGGTCGGTGTCCCGGCTATCGTCGTCTTTCTCAACAAAGTGGATCAGGTCGACGATCCTGAGCTCCTCGAGCTCGTCGAGATGGAAGTCCGCGAGCTCCTTTCGAGCTACGACTTCCCCGGCGACGACATCCCCGTCATTACGGGTTCCGCACTCAAGGCGCTGGAGGGCGATGCGGAGCAGCAGAAGAACATTCTGAAGCTCATGGAGGCAGTCGACGAGTACATCCCGACGCCGAAGCGCGACACGGACAAGCCGTTCCTCATGCCGGTCGAGGACGTCTTCACGATCACGGGTCGCGGCACGGTCGCTACGGGCCGTGTCGAGCGTGGCCAGCTCAAGCTCAACGATACGGTCGAGATTGTCGGTCTCCAGGATAAGCCGCGACAGACGGTCGTCACGGGCATTGAGATGTTCCGCAAGATGCTCGATGAGGCAGTCGCAGGCGATAACATCGGCGCCCTCCTCCGCGGCATTGACCGCAAGGAAATCGAGCGCGGCCAGGTTCTCGCAAAGCCGGGCACGATCAATCCGCACACGAAATTCAAGGCGCAGGTTTACGTCCTGACGAAGGAAGAAGGCGGCCGTCATACGCCGTTCTTCACGAATTACCGCCCGCAGTTCTACTTCCGCACGACGGACGTCACGGGCGTCGTCAAGCTTCCCGAAGGCACGGAAATGGTCATGCCCGGCGATAACATCGAGATGGAAGTCGAGCTCATCACGCCGATCGCAATCGAGAAGGGTCTTCGCTTTGCTATCCGCGAGGGCGGCCACACGGTCGGCGCTGGACGCGTAACGGAAATCGAAGGTTAATTCATAATCCCCGACACAATAAGAGTGGCGCTCGCGCCGCTCTTATTTTAGGGGGAAGCATGGATCTGTGCCGCTGCTTCATGGTGCAGCGGCACAGATCCATGCTTCCCTTAAGACCGGGGCGAGATGATGCGTACCCCCCCCCCATGCGATGACGTGGCAGATGGCTCGGGGCATCTGAGGGAACTGCTACGGAGAAATGTTTGGGCCAAAGAGTTCGGACGATAAGGAGGAAATTCAAATTGTCAAAACAGCAGAAAATCAGAATCCGTTTGAAGGCTTATGATCATAAGTCCCTCGACCAGAGCGCAGTCAAGATTGTCGATACGGCAAAGAAGACGGGCGCAACGGTCTCGGGGCCGATTCCTCTCCCGACGGAAAAGAACATCTACACGATCCTGCGTTCCCCGCACGTCAACAAGGACAGCCGTGAGCAGTTTGAGATGCGCACGCACAAGCGCCTCATTGACATCCTGCATCCAACGCAGAAGACGGTCGATTCCCTGCTGCGGCTCGATCTGCCCGCAGGCGTGGACATCGAGATGAAGCTTTGATCCAAGGAGGTGGAATGAATGTCTAAAGTGATTTTAGGTAGAAAACTTGGCATGACCCAGATTTTCACGGAAGAGGGCAAGGTCGTTCCCGTGACGGTCGTCGAGTCTGGCAATAACGTCGTCATCCAGAACAAGACCGTGGAGACGGACGGCTACAATGCGGTACAGCTCGGCTTTGGTGAAGTCAAGGAACGCAGGGTGACAAAACCCCTGAAGGGACATTTCGCAAAGGCGGGTGTCACGCCTGTGAAGTTCATCCGTGAGATGCGCCTGCAGGATGCTTCTGAATACAAAGTCGGTGATACCATCGGCGTTACTATATTTGGTGCCGGCGATCTCGTCGATGTGACGGGCACGAGCAAGGGCAAGGGCTTTGCCGGCGGAATCAAGCGCCATAATTTCGCGCGCGGTCCCATGGGGCATGGCTCGAAATCGCACCGCGAGCCGGGCTCGACGGGTGCGATGATTTCAGGTCCTGGCGGACGTGTCCTAAAGGGCAAGAAGCTGCCGGGGCGCATGGGCGGCGAGCGCGTCACGGTACAGCGCCTCTCCGTCGTCCGCGTCGATGCGGATCGCAACCTCATCCTCATCAAGGGCGCCATCCCGGGTCCGAAGAAGAGTTTTGTTGTGATCAAGAGCACCGTCAAGCCGGGCAAAAACTGATTGGAAGGAGGCAACCTGAATTATGGCAAAAGTAGCAGTTTATGACATCGCGAACAACCAGGTTGGCGATATCGAATTGAATGACAGCGTCTTTGGCGTTGCGATGAATGAAGGCCTCGTCCATCAGGCCGTCGTCATGCAGCTCGCATCCCAGCGCCTCGGCACCCATGCGACGAAGACGCGCGGCCTTGTCCGCGGCGGCGGCCGTAAGCCTTGGAAGCAGAAAGGCACGGGGCGTGCGCGCGCAGGCTCGACGCGCAGCCCGCTATGGGTCGGCGGCGGCACGGTCTTTGGACCGCATCCCAGGAAGCACGGCTTTTCGATGCCGCGCAAGCAGCGCCGTCTTGCCCTCAAGTGCGCTCTTTCCGACAAGGTCAAGAGCGGCGATCTCATCGTCCTCGACAGCCTCGACTTCGCAGCGCCGAAGACGAAGCAGGTCGTAAAGCTTCTCGGCGACTTCGCGGTCTCTGGCAAGGCGCTTTTCATCACCGCAGAGGAGATGGAGAATGTCGAGCGCTCCGCGCGCAACATCCCCGGCGTCAAGGCAATCCATTCGCTCGGGCTCAATGTCTTTGACATCCTGAACCATGGCAAGCTCTTCATCACGAAGGATGCCGTCGCTCGTATCGAGGAGGTATTCGCATAATGGAAGCACGTGATATTCTGATCCGCCCGCTCATCACGGAGCGCACGACCCAGCTCATGGCTGAGGGGAAGTACGTATTCGTCGTAGCAAAGGCAGCAAACAAGATCGAGATCGCAAAGGCAGTCGCCGAGGTCTTCAAGGTCAAAGTCGATAAGGTCAACACGGTCAACGTGCTTGGCAAGACGAAGCGCATGGGACGCACGTCTGGCAAGCGTCCCGACTACAAGAAAGCAATCGTGAAGCTAGCGGCTGGTGAGAGCATCGAGTTCTTTGAAGCATAATGGAAAAGGAGGCATATAAACGTGGCAGTAAAGAGTTTCAAACCATATTCTGCAGGGCGTCGCTTCATGACGGTCGCGTCGTTTGACGAAATTACGGCCGATAAGCCGGAAAAGTCGCTGACGGAAAGACTGAAGAAGCATGGCGGGCGCAATCAGCAGGGACGTCTGACGGTTCGCCACCAGGGCGGCGGGCATAAGCGCCTCTACCGCATCATCGATTTCAAGCGCAGGAAGGACGGCATCCCCGCTCGCGTCGCGACAATCGAGTACGATCCGAACCGCAGCGCACGCATTGCCCTCCTGAACTATGTGGACGGCGAGAAGCGCTACATCCTTGCGCCGAACGGACTGAAGGTTGGCGACATGGTCGAGTCCGGCCCCGAGGCGGACATCAAGGTCGGCAACGCGCTCCCCTTGAAGCACATCCCCGTCGGCACGACGATCCATAATGTCGAGCTCAAGATCGGCAAGGGCGCACAGCTCGTAAGAAGCGCCGGTGCATCCGCACAGCTCATGGCAAAGGAAGGCGATTACGCACTCCTGCGCATGCCGTCGGGCGAGCTCCGCAAGGTGCACATCAACTGCCGTGCCACGATCGGCACGGTAGGAAACCTCGAGCACGAGAACATCACGATCGGCAAGGCCGGCCGCAACCGTTGGCTCGGCGTTCGCCCGGAAAACCGCGGCGTCGCAATGAACCCGAACGACCATCCGCATGGCGGTGGCGAAGGCCGCAGCCCTGTCGGCCGCAAGCATCCGGTCACGAAGTGGGGCAAGTGCGCCATGGGCGCCAAGACCCGCCGCAAGAAGGCATCCGACAAGCTCATCGTCAAGAGACGTACGAAATAATGAAGCAAGCAGGCTGCGCTGGGCAGCCTGACGGAAGGAGGATACACTTTGTCAAGATCTGTTAAGAAGGGCCCTTTCGTTGCGGAAAGCCTGATGAAGAAGATTACGGCACTCAACGAAGCAAATGATAAGAAGGTCATCAAGACCTGGTCGAGAAGTTCCACGATTTTCCCGGATTTTGTCGGTCATACGATTGCGGTGCACGACGGACGCAAGCACGTCCCCGTCTACGTGACGGAGGACATGGTCGGACACAAGCTCGGCGAGTTCGCGCCGACGCGTACGTTCAAAGGCCATTCCGGCGAAGAGCGCAAGACTTCGCTGCGATAATTTTGCGAAAGGAGAATCCTTGTGGAATCAAAAGCAACTGCTAAATACGTTCGCATCGCTCCGCGCAAAGTTCGTATCGTCATGGATCTTATCCGTGGCAAGAACATCGCAGACGCGTTCGCGATCCTGAAGTTCACGCCGAAGGCCGGCGCAGAAGTAGTCGAGAAGGTGCTCCGTTCGGCGGTCGCCAATGCGGAGAACAACTTCGACATGAACGTCGACAACCTCTACGTCAAGACGGCTTACACCGATCAGGGCCCGACGCTCAAGCGCATTCACCCGCGTTCCCGTGGGCAGGCGTTCAAGATTTTGAAGCGCACGTCCCATGTCACGGTCATCGTTGACGAGAAGCACTGAGAATAGGAGGGGAACGGTTTGGGTCAGAAAGTAAATCCGCATGGCATTCGTCTTGGCATCGTCAAGGACTGGGATGCGAAGTGGTACGCAGACAAAGATTTTGCAGATAACCTGCATGAAGATATCAAGATCCGTGATTACCTGAAGCAGAGCCTCATGACGGCCGGCGTGCCACGTATCGAGACGGAGCGCAGCCAGAAGCGCCTCAAGCTCACGATCCACACGGCTAAGCCAGGCATGGTGATCGGCCGCGGCGGTTCGGGCATCGAGCAGATCAAGGAAGGGCTCAAGAAGTATACGGACAAGAAGGTTGACATCAACATCGCGGAGGTCAAGCAGCCGGACATGGACGCGACGCTCGTCGCGGAGAACGTCGCGCAGCAACTGGAGCGCCGCATCGCCTTCCGCCGTGCGATGAAGCAGGCAGTCGCCCGCACGATGCGCCTCGGCGCAAAGGGCATCAAGATTGCCTGCAGCGGCCGCCTTGGCGGCGCCGAGATCGCACGCAAGGAGTTCTACCGAGAAGGAAGCATCCCGCTTCATACGCTCCGCGCAGACATCGACTACGGCACGGCAGAAGCACATACGACGTATGGCCGTATCGGCGTCAAGGTCTGGATCTTCAAGGGCGAAGTCCTTCCAGAAAAAAAACAGGCGAAGACCGCAGCCGAAGGGAGTGAGGCTTAAATGTTACTACCAAAGAGAGTCAAATACCGCAAGCAGTTCCGTGGCCGCATGAAAGGCAAGGCGAATCGAGGCAATACCGTGAGCCACGGGAAGTACGGCCTCATTGCACTTGAGCCTGCCTGGATCACGAACCGCCAGATCGAGGCGGCACGCATCGCGATGACGCGCTACATCAAGCGCGGCGGCCAGGTATGGATCAAGATCTTCCCCGACAAGCCGGTAACGGCAAAGCCGGCTGAGACGCGCATGGGTTCTGGCAAGGGTTCGCCTGAGTACTGGGTCGCCGTCGTCAAGCCGGGCCGCGTCCTCTTCGAGATGGATGGCGTCACGAAGGAAATCGCATTCGAGGCAATGCGTCTCGCGGGGCATAAGCTCCCGATCAAGACGAAGTTTGTCACGAAGGAAGAAAAGGCAGAGGGCGGTGAAGTAAATGAAGGTGAATGAGATTCGCGAGATGAGCAGCGCGGAGCTTGACCAGAAAGTTGCTTCGCTCAAAGAGGAACTCTTCGGTCTCCGCTTCCAGCTCGCCACAGGCCAGCTCGAAAATCCGATGCGTATCAAGGAAGTCAAGAAGTCGATTGCTCGCATCAAGACGATTCAGCGCGAGAACGAGCGCAACGCATAAACTGACGATTTGGCAGGCAGAAGGAAGGAGGCTCCCTGATGAGCGAAAGAAACGTACGGAAAGTAAGAATTGGCAAGGTCATCTCGGACAAAATGGATAAGACGGTCGTCGTTGCGATCGAGGAACTCAAGCAGCACAAGCTGTACAAGAAGCCCGTGAAGCGCACGGTCAAGTTCCACGCACATGATGAGAAGAATGACGCCCACGTCGGCGACAAGGTTTCCCTGATGGAGACGCGCCCGCTTTCAAAGACGAAGCGCTGGCGCGTGGTCGAAGTCATCGAGCGCGCGAAGTAATCCAAAACAATCGGAGAAGGAGGTCACGAAATGATCCAACAGCAAACCATCCTGAATGTTGGGGACAACACGGGCGCGAAGGAAATCATGTGCATTCGTGTTATGGGCGGCTCCTATCGCAAGTACGCCAACATCGGAGATATCATCGTCGCTGCTGTCAAGTCGGCAGCACCGGGCGGCACGGTCAAGAAGGGCGACGTTGTCAAGGCAGTCGTCGTCCGCACGGTCAAGGGACTGCGTCGCGGCGATGGCTCATACATCCGCTTTGACGAGAATGCAGCTGTCCTCATCAAGGACGACAAGACGCCGCGCGGCACGCGCATCTTTGGACCGGTTGCAAGAGAGCTTCGCGAGAAGGACTTCATGAAGATTGTCTCCTTGGCTCCTGAAGTGCTTTAAGAGGAGGTGCTATTTTGTCACTCGTTAAACTGAACGTCAAGAAAGGCGACACGGTCGTCGTCCTGTCCGGCAAGGACAAGGGCAAGGAGGGCAAGGTCATCGCGGCCATGCCGAAGAAAGGCAAGGTCGTCGTCGAGGGCGTGAACAAAGCAAAGCGCCACACGAAGCCGAACCAGAAGGCACCGCAGGGCGGCATCCTCGTAAAGGAAATGCCGATGCACGTCTGCAAGGTCCAGCTCGTATGCCCTGCCTGCAAGAAGGCAACGCGGGTTGCACATAAGAAAGTAAACGGCAAGTCGGTCCGCGCCTGCAAGAAGTGCGGCGAGGTCATCGACCAAACAAAATAAAAGGAAAGGAGGAAACTAGGTGGATAGATTACAGGAAAAGTACCAGAATGAAGTCACGAAAGCCATGACAGAGAAGTTCGGCTATAAGAACGTCATGCAGCTTCCGAAGATCGAGAAGATCATCATCAACATGGGCGTCGGCGAAGCTGTCGCGAATCCGAAGGCACTCGATGCTGCGGTCAGCGATCTTACGATCATCGCAGGGCAGAAGCCCATTTTGACGCGTGCGAAGAAGTCGATCGCCGCTTGGAAGCTTCGAGAGGGCATGCCGATCGGATGCAAGGTCACGCTGCGCGGCACGCGCATGTACCAATTCCTCGACAAGTTCATGAATGTCGCGCTCCCGCGCGTCCGTGACTTCCGCGGTCTCTCCGACAAGGCGTTTGATGGCCGCGGAAACTACGCGGTCGGTCTCAAGGAGCAGCTCATTTTCCCGGAGATCGAGTACGACAAGATCGACAAGATCCGCGGCATGAACATCGTAATCGTCACGACGGCAGAGAAGGATGAAGAAGCGCGCGAGCTCCTGAAACTCATGGGCATGCCGTTCAAAGCATAAAGGAGGCAAGAAACCTTGGCTAAGAAGTCTATGATCGAAAAGTGGAGCAAGGAACCGAAGTACCCCACGCGGGCGTACAACCGCTGCAGGATCTGCGGCCGTCCGCATGGCTATATGCGCAAGTTCGATATGTGCCGTATCTGCTTTCGTGAGCAGAGCTACAAGGGCGCCATCCCCGGCGTCACGAAGGCAAGCTGGTAATTCCGATTGATTGATTGAGAGGAGGATATCGATTCATGGCAATGACTGATCCTATTGCAGATATGCTGACCCGTTTGCGCAATGCAAACTCTGTATTCCACGAGACGGTAACCATTCCGGGCTCGAAGATGAAGGCCGCCATCGCTGAAGTTTTGAAGCAGGAAGGGTTCATCAAAGACTATACGTTCCAGGAAGACAACAGGCAAGGTGTCATCACGATTTCCCTGAAGTACGGTCCCGCACGGGAGCACGTCATCACCGGCATCAAGCGCATTTCGAAGCCTGGCCTTCGCCAGTATGCGAAGCATGACGGGCTTCCCCGCGTCCTTGGCGGTCTTGGCATCGCGATCATTTCCACGTCGAAGGGAATCATGAGCGACAAGGCAGCACGCAAGGCCGGTCTCGGCGGCGAAGTCGTCGCGTACGTTTGGTAAGAGGAACTGTAGTCAGGAGGTGTACAGATGTCAAGAATTGGAAATGCACCAGTTGATATCCCAGCCGGCGTGACGGTCACGGTCGGTGCGGATAACTTGGTGAAGGTGAAGGGTCCCAAAGGGGAGCTTTCCCGCCACATCAACCCGGAAATGAAAGTAACCGTCGATGGCGCCGTCCTTACGGTCGCGCGTCCGTCTGACGATAAACCCCATAGGGCGCTTCATGGTCTTTCCCGCTCGCTGATCCACAACATGGTCGTCGGCGTCACGGAAGGATTCTCGAAGGATCTCGAAATCAACGGTGTCGGTTACCGTGCCCAGAAACAAGGCAAGAACCTTAACCTCTCGCTCGGGTTTTCCCATCCTGTCATCGTCGAGCCGCCCGCAGGCATTGAGTTCGACGTTCCGTCTGCGACGGCCATTACGGTCAAGGGCATCGACAAGGAAAAGGTCGGCCAGATTGCTGCTGAGATCCGCGCATTCCGCAAGCCGGAGCCGTATAAGGGCAAGGGCATCAAGTACGCGGGCGAGCACATCCGCCGCAAGGAAGGCAAGGCCGGCGCAAAGGGCAAGAAATAAGATACGGATCCGAGAAAGGAGTGAATCCCTGTGCTACATAAAGTAGACAAGAACAAGGCGCGTCAGAAGCGCCACCTGCGCGTCCGCAAGCACGTTGCTGGCACGGCGGCGCGCCCTCGCCTTAACGTATACCGCAGCCTCGCGAACATCTACGCGCAGATCATCGATGATACGAATGGCGTGACGCTCGTTTCGGCAAGCACGCAGGACAAGGGCTTTGCAAACTACGGCGGCAACATCGAGGCCGCCAAGGCCATCGGTGCAGAAATCGCAAAGCGCGCGAAGGAAAAGGGCATCGAGGAAGTCGTCTTTGACCGCGGTGGTTATATCTACCACGGACGTGTCGCCGCACTCGCCGAAGCAGCCCGTGCAGCCGGGCTGAGGTTCTGAACTACGCCAAAGGAGGTAAATGAATGGCTAGAAATATGGACAACGAGACTCCAGAGTTCGAGGAGAAAGTTGTATACATAAACCGCGTTGCGAAGGTCGTCAAGGGCGGCCGTCGTTTCTCGTTCAGTGCCCTCGTGGTCGTTGGCAACAAGAAGGGCAAGGTCGGCGTCGGCCTCGGCAAGGCGGCAGAAGTTCCTGAGGCGATCCGCAAGGGCGTCGAGGATGCGAAGAAGAACCTCGTCGAAGTCGCACTCCGTGACGGCCGCACGATCCCGCATGAGATGGTCGGCATCTTCGGCGCGGGCCGCGTCATGCTCAAGCCTGCCGCAAAAGGCACCGGCGTCATCGCCGGCGGTCCGGCACGTGCCGTGCTTGAGCTCGCCGGCATCAGCGACATCCTCACGAAGTCGCTCGGCTCTGCGAACCCGAACAACATGGTCCGTGCGACGATGGAAGGCCTCAAGGCGCTCAAGCGTCCCGAGGCTGTTGCAGAACTCCGCGGCAAGACGGTCGCAGAGATTTACGGTTGATAGGAGGCTCCGAATATGGCAAAGGTAAAAGTCACGCTGAAGAGAAGCCTCATCGGCCGGCCCGAGACCCAGCGCAGAACGGTTCGTTCGCTCGGTCTTCGGAAGATCAACTCCGTCGTTGAGCTTCCCGACAACCCTGCAATCCGCGGCCAGCTCCACAAAGTCGAGCATCTGATTGCAGTTGAGACGATTGCAGAATAAGCAGGAGGCGTAAGAATGAAATTACATGAACTAAAGCCTGCTGAGGGCAGCCGCAAGGCCCGCAAACGCGTTGGCCGCGGGATCGGCTCCGGCAACGGCAAGACAGCAGGCCGCGGCATGAAGGGACAGAATTCCCGCAGCGGCGGCGGCGTACGCACGGGATTTGAAGGCGGTCAGATGCCGATCTACCGCCGTCTCCCGAAGCGCGGCTTCAAGAATGTTTGGGCAAAGCACTATGCGGAGGTCAATGTTTCCTCGCTGAACCGTTTTGATGACGGCGCCGTAGTCGATCCCGTTGCGCTCATCGAAACGGGCATCCTGAAGAACGTCAGGGACGGCATCCGCATCCTCGGCGACGGCGAGCTCACCAAGAAGGTCGAGATCATCGCAAATGGCTACACAAAGTCGGCTGTTGAGAAGATCAAGGCTGCTGGTGGCACGGCAAAGCGAATCAAATTCAACCCGGAAACCGGCAAGACGGAACTAGAGGTACTCTGATATGCTGGAAGCGTTTGGAAACATTTTTCGGATTCCAGAACTTCGGCAAAAGATTATCTTCACGCTCATTATGTTCGCGGTCTTCCGCATGGGAACCCATATCCCTGTGCCGGGAGTTGACCCGCAGGCTATCGCGCAGCTCTTCGCAAGCGGTAGCCTATTCGGTCTTCTCGACCTCTTCTCTGGCGGCGCGTTCTCCAAGTTCTCCATCTTCGCGATGTCGATCACTCCGTACATCAATGCCGCGATCATCATCCAGCTTCTGAATGTCGTCATACCTACGCTTGAGCAGTGGTCGAAGGAGGGGCAGGAAGGATATAAGAAGACGACACAGGTCACGCGCTATCTTACGGTAATCCTCGCTTTCCTGCAGGCGATCGGCATGTCCATCGGCTTAAAGAGCGCCATATTGAACCCGAACCCCATCAATATCCTGATCATCGCGATCACGTTGACGGCGGGCACGGTGTTTCTCATGTGGCTCGGTGAGCAGATCACCGCGCAAGGCGTCGGCAACGGCATCTCGCTGATCATTTTTGCCGGCATCGTCGCAGCACTGCCGAAGAACATCGGCACGATCTACCACTACGTACAGGCAGGCACGATCAGCTATTTCTCCGTCTTTCTGTTTGCGGTCATCGCCATTTTGATGGTCATGTTCGTCGTTTTCATTGAGACGGGGTTCCGCCGGGTGCCGATTTCCTACACGAAGCGCGTCGTCGGACAGAAGGCGTATGGCGGGCACACCAGCCACATTCCCCTCAAGGTGAATCAGGCCGGCGTCATCCCGATCATTTTCGCCTCTTCGGTGCTCATGTTCCCGCCGACGATCGCGCAGTTCATCGACAACGAGACCGTCAAGATGATCGCGAGCCACCTTCAGTGGGGCACGCCGCTGCAGACGACGCTCTACGTTGCCATGATCATCTTCTTCACTTATTTCTATACCGCCGTCACGGTCAAAATACCGGATATGGCGGACAATCTGAAGAAGTATGGCGGGTTTATCCCCGGCGTCCGTCCAGGGCAGCCGACGGCGGACTACCTCGATCATGTCCTCACGCGCATCACGCTCGCAGGCTCGGTGTTCCTCGCGTTCATCGCAGTCCTGCCGAACATGATCGCGGCGGGCACGCGCATCGAAGGCGTCTACTTCGGCGGGACGGCGCTGCTCATCGTAGTCGGCGTCGCGCTCCAGACGATGAAGCAGATCGAGTCGATGGTGGTCATGCGCCACTATGAAGGCTTTATGAAGTGAGATAAGGAGCTCGCCCCGAGGGCGCGCTCCCATGGTCGAAAAGAGGAAAATCGTATGAATATCCTGCTGATGGGCCCTCCTGGGGCCGGCAAGGGGACGCAGGCGGCAGAACTCGTGAAAGAGTTCCGCATTCCGCATATCTCCACAGGCGACATGTTCCGTGCCGCCGTCAAGGAAGGCACGCCGCTCGGCAAACAGGCGAAAGCCTGCATGGATGAGGGCAAGCTCGTTCCAGACGAAGTCACGATCGGCATCGTCCGCGAACGCCTCGCGAAAGACGATTGCAAGAACGGGTTCATTCTTGACGGCTTCCCGCGCACGGTAGAGCAGGCGGACGCACTGGGGACGATCCTTAAGGATCTCGGCCTGCCTGCAGCGAAGGCAATCCATATCAACGTGCCGAAGGGCGACCTCATTGCGCGTGCCGTCGGCCGCCGCATCTGCAAGAGCTGCGGCGCTACGTACCACACGAAGTTCAACCCGCCGAAGACGGAGGGCAAGTGCGACGAATGCGGCGGGGAACTATTCCAGCGTGCAGACGACACGGCGGAGACGATGGAAAAACGTCTCTCAGTCTACGAGGCTTCGACGAAGCCGCTCATCGACTACTATGAAAAGGCCGGCGCTTATGTGGCAGTCGACGGCAGGCAGGCGATCGACAAGGTCACGAAGGATCTTATCGCGACGCTGAAGGCCAAATGACAAGGAAGCGATTCCTGAGATAGTGGGCGGCCTAGCGGCCGCCTATTGTCATAATGAAGCCGATTCCGGGCAGACGCCCATATCCCATAAAGAGGAGAGAGAGCATGTCGAAGCAAGACGTTATTGAAGTAGAAGGCAAGGTCCTTGAGGCCTTGCCGAATGCGATGTTCCAAGTGGAGCTCGAGAATGGACACGTCGTTCTCGCGCACGTCTCTGGGAAGATTCGCATGAACTTCATCCGCATCCTGCCGGGCGACAAGGTCACGATCGAGCTTACGCCGTATGACCTCACGCGCGGACGCATCACCTACCGCTTCAAGTAAGCGGCCCATCGAGATCTGTCGCTTGCACGCCAAAAGTTTTTTGTTTCCCTCTAGGCAGGGCACAAAAAAAATGATATACTAAAAAAATGACAGACTGGTACAGGGGTGAAGTGCGCCTTCGGGCGCAACCCCGCCAAGGGAACACGGACGCAGTGAAGCCATCCCGCTTCCTCCGAAGCTGGATGACGGAATCGGTCTGTGATTCCGCGCAAAGGAGGCGAAAGAGAATGAAGGTAAAGCCGTCCGTAAAGCGGATTTGTGAGAAGTGCAAGATCATCAAGCGCAAAGGCCGTGTCATGGTCATCTGTGAAAACCCCAAGCATAAGCAAAGACAAGGATAACAAAGAATAAGGAGGTGCTTTTTTAATGGCACGTATTGCCGGTGTAGATTTGCCCCGTGACAAGAGAATTGAAATTGCTTTGACGTACGTTTATGGCATTGGCCTGAAGACTTCGCAGGATCTGCTGAAGGAGACTGGCATCAATCCCGATACGCGTACGCGAGACCTCACGGAGGACGAAGTTGTAAAGCTTCGTGATGCCATCGATAAGAACGTCCTCGTCGAAGGTGATCTTCGTCGTGAGCGCCAGATGAACATCAAAAGACTCGTTGATATCGGCTGCTACCGTGGACGTCGTCACCGTCTTGGCCTTCCTGTCCGTGGACAGAATACGAAGAATAATGCTCGCACGCGAAAAGGCCCGAAAAAGGCTGTAGCAGGCAAGAAAAAATAAAGGAGGGTTAACTGGTGGCAGTTAAGAAAGCAGTTCGCACGAAGAAAAAAGTTCGCAAGAACGTGGAATTTGGCGTCGCGCACATCAGCTCCACGTTCAACAACACGATTGTGACGCTCACCGATAAGAGCGGCAATGCACTTTCCTGGGCTAGCGCAGGCGGACTCGGTTTCCGTGGCTCGCGCAAGAGCACGCCGTTCGCTGCACAGATGGCAGCGGAGACGGCTGCAAAGGCAGCGATGGAGCATGGCCTCAAGCAGGTCGAGGTCTACGTCAAGGGTCCGGGCGCTGGTCGTGAGGCAGCGATCCGTTCCCTGCAGGCAACGGGGCTTGAAGTCAACATGATCAAAGACGTTACGCCAATCCCGCACAATGGATGCCGTCCGCCGAAGCGCAGAAGAGTCTAACAGGAGGTGCATTTCGAATATGGCAATTGATAGAGTACCAGCCCTCAAGCGCTGCCGTGCGCTCGGGCTCGAGCCGGCTGTAATCGGCCGCTCCAAAGAATCGAAGCGCAAGATCGTACGCACGAACCGAAAGGTTTCGGAGTACGGCTTGCAGCTCAAAGAGAAGCAGAAAGCAAAGTTCATCTACGGCGTGCTCGAAAAGCAGTTCCGTGGATACTACAATAAAGCAAAGAAGATGCAGGGCGTAACGGGTGAGAACCTCCTCGGGCTCTTGGAGCGCCGCCTTGACAACGTCGTGTTCCGCCTTGGCCTTGCCAACACGCGCCGCCAGGCACGTCAGCTCGTCCGTCACGGCCATTTCGCGGTCAACGGCAAGCGCGTCGACATTCCCTCGGCGCTCGTTTCAGAGGGCGACGTCATAACGGTCGCGGAGAAGAGCCAAGGCAGTGCATTCTTCAAGGAGCTGAAGGAGAGCAGCAATGCTCTTTCCGCTCCGGCATGGCTCCAGGCGGACCAGGCCAATCTCACGGGGACGGTAACGCGTTTCCCGAACCGCGAAGAGATTGATGTCCCGGTCAACGAGCAGGCTATCGTCGAGCTGTACTCCAAGTAATGAAGATGGATTACTCAGCACATCTTGTTATTGAGGGGGTACTTCCAAGATGATAGACATCGAGAAACCAAAGATTGAGATTGTGGAGATCAGCGAAGATGGCCGTTACGGCAAGTTCGTCTGCGAGCCGCTCGAACGCGGCTACGGCACGACGTTCGGCAACAGCCTGCGCCGCATGCTCCTCTCCTCCCTCGAAGGCGCGGCAATCACGTCCGTTCGGATTGAGGGCGTGCTCCATGAGTTCTCGACGATACCGGGCGTGCGGGATGATGTCACGAACATCGTCCTGAACCTCAAGCAGCTCTGCCTCAAGATGGTGGGGAGCGAGCCGCGCGTCATCCGCATTGAAGCGGAGGGGGAGAAAGAGGTCACGGGCGCTGACATTATCTGCGGCTCGGACGTGGAGGTCTTAAATCCGGATCTTCACATCGCTACGCTCAACGAGGACGGCAAGCTCGTCATCGAGATGACCGTTGAACGCGGGCGCGGCTACGTCCCGTCGGATCGCAACAAGAAGCCGGACGATACGATCGGAACCATTCCCATCGACTCGATCTTCTCGCCCGTACAGCGCGTCAACTACAACGTGCAGGATACGCGCGTCGGCAATGTCACGGACTATGACCGCCTGACACTTGAAGTATGGACAGATGGTTCTCTCCGTCCGGAAGAAGCGGTCAGCAAGGCTGCCGGAATCCTCGTCATGCATCTGAAGCTTTTCCAGAACATGGATGGGCTGCCGGAAGAGACGGAGGAAGTGGAGGCATCCTTCCCGGAAGAAGCAGAGGACGATTCTGGGAAGGTCATGGAAATGACCATCGAGGATCTCGATCTCTCCGTCCGTTCCTTCAACTGTTTGAAGCGCGCGAACATCAACACGGTCGCAGATCTTGCCGAGAAATCGGAAGATGACATGATGAAGGTACGCAATCTCGGACGCAAGTCCCTCGAAGAGGTCAAAAAGAAGCTTGAAGAACTCGGGCTTGCGCTCAAAGAAGTGAACAATGAATAGGAAAGAGGGAAATCCATGAGCCACAGAAAGTTAGGACGTAATGCAGCGGCACGCAAGGCGCTGTTCGCCAGCATTCTCACTTCCTTCTTCAGATATGGCCGCATCGAGACGACGGAAGCGAAGGCAAAGGAGCTCCGCAAGTTTGCCGACAAGCTCATCACGCTTGCAAAGCGTGGCGACCTTTCCGCACGTCGCATGGCGATCGCGAGGCTGTCTGATGAGGACGTGGTAAGGAAGCTCTTCGATGAAATCGGCAAGAAATACGCAGACCGCCAAGGCGGCTACACGCGTATTTTGAAGCTCGGCGTCCGCCGCGGCGACGCTGCTCCGATGGTCATCATCGAGCTCGTCTGATCGAAACGAAAAGAAAAGAGCCATCCGCTCACACGGATGGCTTTTTTGATCTTGAATTTACAATCTAAGTGCAACAGGAAGCAAAAAAGAAAACGTGACACATGGGAATCTGATACAATGATATTTGCGCAGAGGGGAACAAACGAGAACACGAACTGACAGAAAAGTGCATTCGAGAGAACGCCCGCATTGCACAGAATCAAGAGGAGTATCAGAAACACTGCGAGGGACTTGTGGCGAGATATGATGCCGCAAAAGCACGGTTTGACGAGGTGACGGACACGATCTCTGCAAGGAAGCGCAGTCGGAGCGATGGGGGCATTGTTCATCAAGTGCATCAAGGAACAGAGTGCGCCTGTGGCAGAGTTCGACAGCCAGCTTTGGGCGAGCATGGTAGAGAGCGTGACCGCGGGTAAGGGCATGACGGTGATGTTTCGGGATGGAACGGAAGTGAGCGTGTAGAGGATTCTCCTAGAATCTTAGCCCGAAGGAGAAGCCGCAGGTTGCGTCCGGTGTGTGGAAACCTTCGAGTTTTTCTATGGGCGCGGCAGCAAAAATATCGTAGGAAATATCGTTGACCGTTCCGCGAACGCCGAGCGCTGCACCTGCGAGCACATGCCCGTTGTAGAGATCGGCGCCGTAGCCGTAGACGGCGCCGACATCGAGGCCGAGATAAAGTTCCGCCTTTTGCTTCGGGAACTTCGTCACAAATTCATTTCTAAGATACCAGCCGTTCGTTCCCATCAGCGTGGTCTCGCCGTCGAAGCCGCGCACCGTATAGCGTCCGCCCATGCTGATCATATCCACGCCATAGAGCCTTTGCTCGTTCATCGTCCATTGCCCGTGAAGAGACGTGGTGAAGGTCGCAGGGCGATGACCGAACGTAAACGGATGGATGTAATCCACATCAAAGAGCCACAGGCGATAGTGCGTCTTTGGTGCATCAGGATACGTTTTCTCCTCCTGTGCGCCAAGCCATCCGAGTCCGAAGCGGTGCGCGATGCGGAAATAGAGCGTGTCCCGGTCGATGTAAAGCCGCTCCGCATAGCCGACCTCCAACGATGTCTGGTGCATCGCCTGGATGGGAAGCTCCACATCGTTGACAAAGCTATGGGAATTGCGCTTCTTCAGACGAATATCCATGCTCGTCTTCATGCTCGACGAACGATGCAGCACATAGTCCCAGGAAAACGTCGAGATATTCGTATCGCCCGCGCTGATGAAATCGTAGGGACGGCTCTCCACCGTCTGATGGTATTTCGAGCGCTGGTAAGAGACCGTAAACGTATGCGCCCCGTAGGGAATCGTATAGCTGATATTATGCCCGCGCGTACCTTTCGCATAGCCGTCCTGTGCGCCGTCGAGATTCATGCCGACGCGCAGGATATCGTTCCGCTGAAATATCTGGTCGACGCCGACATTGCCGTAAAGCTGCAGCTTTCCCGTATCCTTGAGACCGGAATCATCGAGGGAGATCGTGCCGTAGACATTCTTGCCGCGTGTCACCGTGAGCACTAGGTCCGTCATTTGCGGCTCCTGTGCCGGCAGGAGTTTCACGGTAATATCCTGCGAAGGCAGGCGCTTCGCCTGCTCAAGCCCTTGCTCGATATCGCGCACGTTCAAGACGTCGCCTTCGCGAAACGGGAAGAGGTTGTAGGTATAGAGCGTATCATTGCCCTCGGCAAAGCGCACGGCATGAATGCGGCCGATCTGCAAAACAAGTCGGAGCGTTCCTTCTGAGAGATTCTGCTCGGGGATGACGACGCGGCTTGTTGAAAAACCGCGCTGCATAAGCTCGTGGTTCATTTTGCCGACGGCTTCATTGATCTCCTTGAGAGCAAGCTCGCGTCCTTCGTAGTCATGGGCGATATGGCGCAGGAAATAGAACTTCCCCGATTCATTTTCAAGCATAACTTTGACGATGGGGAAACGAACCGTTTCATCGGCAGGGAGCGTTGAGGAAGAGAGAGGGGGCGTATCGACCTCCGTGCGTTCTTGATGCAGCCGCTCCTGCCGTGCCGCCTCCTGTGCTCGCGACTGGTCAAGCTGCTCCTGCTGCGAGAGCGGAGCAGCTTGGGCGGGAGAGACGGATAAGGGGAGGATGGCTGCTATGAGCAGGGGGGCGGATGGGAGTTTGAGTGTTATCAAATGGATTCACCACATTCTTTTAAAACTAAGTGATCATGATCAAGAGGCGTCAATTCTATTGCTTATCAACTACATGAGGGACAGCACGATTTCTTTTTGCCGATGCAAGCAGTCGTTCAAAGAAATCCGGATCATAATCTACCTTGGACCAACAGACGGGATCAATCTGGTTTTTCCAATAAAGCGGAATCATATTGCCTGTGCGTGTATCGTAGATGCCAGAGTCAAAATGCCGAACCCGCTCTTTACGGAAAAAATCCAGCGCCTAGAATCCAGGAAAATATGCATAATCCACCAAGGATGCTTCTGTGAACAGGATTCCGTTGGCCGCATTGCCGTGAACATCCCAACAGCTTGAACTCAAGAACCACGATCGATACAGTTCAAACAAAACTTCTCCCTGCAAATTGACAACAACAGCGTAATTCGGGTCACAGCTCCACAGCAAGATGCTTTTACCTTCTTCATACCATCCTTTTAGGAGATTTGCTGTTCCGACTGGCAAAGGAAACAAAGGTTCCTCGCCTTCATCGTTTACGAATACCAAAACAGAATCATCTTGTCGGATGCAGATGAGGCCATCCTTGTATTGCAGGGGAGCGCCATCCTTTTGACTGATATCGTCCCCAAAAGAACGCATGCTTATATCGTCATAGATTTCTTTTGCCTCTCCGCCTTCTTTGGGGATGGAATATACTTTATGCGGACAGCTATAATCCATAGAGATGAAGATGAGATAAAATTTATCGGGATACACATATAGGTTGGCAGGAAGCAGATCGTATACTGTGTTTGGCCATATAATAGGAATTTGTCGTAAATCTTCTTCAGTCAAACACATGATTGGGGGACTTGTAAAGAACTGTCCTCTTTTTTCTCTTTTGCTATCAGCTGAAAATACAGACCTTCCTCCGTGAGGGCGGCAAAGGACAACCAGTAATCTTTTGGCACTACATCAGAAATGTCAAAGATCGTTTCACTTTCCAAACGATTGGGATCTTTGATAACAAAGCGAGGAATCATGTTCGTATCCCTATAGCATCCGATGATGCTACCAGAGAATCTTGTTTGCGTTGCTTCATGCTGAAATAACGATCTTCCTATCCAAATGAAGAAACATGTACAGCTTAGGGTGATAAAAAACTTACATAATCGTCTATATCTTACCAAAAACGCATACATTAACTTGGCACCTCCTGATAACCCTTACTGATGCCAATCTGAACGGGATTATGACCTTCTGCGAGATAGTTCCGCTTCGTCCCGCTCGCCGCCGCACTTGCACCAGACCCCGCATTCCCACCGACCGCCTTAACTGCCGCAGCCCCTACAATCGCGCTGACGATCTGCGCGGTGCCGGGATCCTTGATCTTCTTGATCTCGCCGATGATCGCCTCATTGACTCCTGCGCCAATGGCACCAGAAGCAAACCCCGCGCCTGTGATCTGGCTCATGATGCCGCCGATGATGGCATGGACGGTGACTTTTCGGCCGCTTCCGTCGTCGGGGAGGTTATGGGCGAGGCGGAAGGCTTCTTCACCGAAGATGGCAGCCAGCTTTTGCCTCGCTTCTATTTTCTCCTTGTCGAAGATTTTCTCCAGTTCGTTAAGGCTGTGTACGGTGTCTCATCTTAATACTGAAATCTCCTGTATTTGATGTTCTTGTATTTCTACTTTTTCTTAGGCAGGAGAAAATTAGGTTGTGCTGTAAAAACATCTACACCTTCCTCTATAGAATCAAGCAGTAATTCTAAATCATTAAAGTATGCCTTTCGATAGGGAAATTTTGACCATGACAAAGAAACTTGCGTTGCAAATTTCGGCAGATGCCTTATATTTTTTGTATACCTATCATAAATAAATGGTCTATAAAACTCAGGGCTTTCCTCTCGCACCAGATCTATAATAGATGAATCATTTTCCCAGAAATGAACACCTCCACTCCCTCTGGGGATCATAGTCACTAAAACTCCTCTTCCTGAATACCCATCTGATATCCATATATGATCAGAAATTCTCATTGTCCCAAAAGTATCTAATGTGATTAATTCTCCCCTCTCTTCAGCTAAGATTAGTTCGTCATCTGACATCACCCCCTCTAAATACTGATCCTTTTTCAATGTAAAAAGGTGTTCTACGCTATTGTCCGTTAAATATAATACCTCTTTGGACTTGGTTTGTATTAGTATACCATGTTTATATGGACTCATAAAAAAATATTGTCGCGGATAGTGATATCTATTCATCTCTTGTCCCTTTTTATCATAAAAGAAGATGGTTTGCTGTGTGTCAAGAATAATATTTTCTTCGGTAACAACCATGGACACACCAAGTTGCATTGTCAAAGTTATCGGAAGAATGACAATCCCGTCGGTATTTAATTTCACAATTCGTATCTCTTTTTGATTTGTTATCAGTAGAAAAACTGCTCCTTCTTGATCCATGGCGGCATTTAAGAGCCTACAATTTTGGAATAAACGTATATTATCTAAAGAAATACATGTATATTCATCTACATAATTCGGATTAAAAAAACAAATGCTTTTCTCCCCTCCTACAGAAAGTGAACCAACAATCACCCCGTCGTAAGTTGCACGCGCACATATCTCATGGTAAATAAACCGCGAAGTAAAAATCAGCAAGACTGTGCACAATACGATGCATATTGATCTTTTCATCGGATAATCTCACTAACCAATCCCATTCCATTAAAAAATTCATAGTCGGTAGCCAATTTGTTCCCTGTCATATTAGGTTCATGAGATTCAACTAACCAAGACCAACTTTCTCTTGCAATATCAGTCTGGTTTTGTAACCCGAATCCGATTGCATCAATTGTCGTTGTCACACAATTATTGTCCCATAAGTGGTAGTCGTTCACTCCTGTAGGAGCTTGATAGTAATACGAAACAACCTTATCCTTTGACAACCTAATTTCTTTATCGGTACGAACATATCCTCCGAAGTAGTGATCAATCGCATAGTTATACGAATATACGACATCGTTTGCATTCACATATGTCGGATTAAGCATATAAATGGTTTTCTCTGCGTTATATGGATTGAAATTATTGTCTATAACATACACTCCTCCTCCAGTATAATTTGCTGGGCCATGTCCACTTAAACTTGGAAATAAACGTCCAACATTATCGCCATATCGACCATAATTTCCCTCTTCATAATGCCCATCAGAGTACAATACAACTAATGAAGCATGCCCAATCACATCTGATTCTATCGCTATTCCAACCTGTACAGGATAACTATCTGGATGGTTCTCTCCAAAATGGTTCCACTTCGTCCCACTCGCCGCCGAAGCCGCACCAGCCGCTGCATTGCCACCGACCACCTTAGCTGCCGCAGCCCCTACAATCGCGCTGACAATCTGCGCGGTGCCGGGATCCTTGATCTTCTTGATCTCGCCGATGATCGCCTCATTGACTCCTGCGCCAATGGCACCAGAAGCAAACCCCGCGCCTGTGATCTGGCTCATGATGCCGCCGATGATGGCATGGACGGTGACTTTTCGGCCGCTTCCGTCGTCGGGGAGGTTATGGGCGAGGCGGAAGGCTTCTTCACCGAAGGCTTTGGCCAGTTCCTGTTGCTCTTCGATTTTTTGCTTGTCAAAGATGTGCCCAAGCTCGTTCAAAGCGTTGTTCGTATCACGATTGAGGGCAGAGATGTCCTGCGTGGGATTCTTGCGAATGTCGATTGTTTCCGGTGCAACGGCAGAAGTTGTCCTGCCGTTCGCATCGCCCTTGGCAGGCATGGAAAGGTTGGGGGAGAGGCCTATGGTATTATAGACCTTGTTCTTCTCTTGTCGGTTCATCTTGTCATAGCTGCCGTAGTGGTGATACTCGGCGCCTATGCTTTTCGAGCTGTAGTCCGCACCGTTCTCCAAACCGCTGAAAGAGAACGTCCCTGTCGAGAGGCGGTTCTTTCCCGCATCCGCTTCGCTTGCCATGACCGCGCCCTTGAGGTCGGTGTTCTTTTTGACGTAGATGTCGAAGCCGCCTTTTCCAGCGAAGATACCGGACTGGCCTCTGGCGCTTCTATAGTGGGAGTCGATCGTTCCTCTGTCCGCTGAAAGGCCGAACGTGGGCTTGGAGAATTTTCCCGCGCGAATATTCCACGAGAGATCGAAGCCCGCCAATGTGTTTTTCTCCTCGTAGGTTTCTTTTTCCTGCAAGGTCTCGATGTTGAGATTGCCGCCGATCTTTGCCGTGACCTTGTCGCCCTGCACCGTGCTGCCGAGGATGTTCATATCCTTGCCGCTTTCGATCTGCAGGGCGTTTTTGGCAGCGATCTCCGTCGGGGTGTAGGTCGAGGCATTTTCCTTGCTGTTTCCCTGTGCTTTGCTTGCACTTAGGCTGAGGCCTGAGAGTCCTTGCTGGCTGAAGGAGACGCCGATGCCGGCGGAGCTTGCTTTGTTCTCGCTCGTCGTGCGATTGCTGTTTTCTCCAGCGAGAAGCTCTATGTTTTGCTTTGCTGCAAGGGCGACGTTCTTTCCTTCGACTTTGGATCCTTGCATGGCAAGATCGCGCTCTGTTGCGGTGAGGTCTGCTTTTTCCCCTGCAGCGATTTTGCTGCCTGCATATTCCCTTGTGACGCTCTCGGTGCGGCTGTAGGATTTGCTCGTGCCAAGGCTGAGGTTCAAGGAGAAGCCTGCGTTATCTTTCAGCGGGGTTTGTCTCTTGCCGAAGTTTTCGTGGATGAGGCGGCCGGCTTTCCATGCGTAGACGGCTTTCAGGCGGTCGTCCTGCACTTCGCCCATGCGCTGCAAAGGTGCGGCGATCTCCTGTCCGAAGCTCAAGAGTCCATGTCCGAGGCTGACGGTCAGTCCCGTCGTTCGGCTCTCCTGCGTCAAGGCGTCGCGGTAGATGTTTTCCCTGCCGTCGATCTGCGTCTCCTTTGCCGTGATGCTCGCATTTTTTCTTGCGAGGATGCTGGCCGATGTGAGGTGTGCGGTATCCCCCGCAGCGATCTTGACGTCGCCTGCAAAGCCTGCGATGTTCGTTCCCATCTGTGTAAGCGCGGAGCTGTCGCGCTCGCTCTTGACCTGCTGCGTGCCGATGGTGAAGCCGAGACCGCCGGAGGAGAAGATGCCGGAGGTCTTTTCTTCCTTGAAGCTGTCCGTATGGGCGTAGTTCTCTTCCGATGCCGCAGTGAAGTTTCTTCCTGCGGCGACATTCGTGGTATTGTCCGCGAGGACGTTTGCCGCCTGCAGCGTCACGTCCTGTTTGGCGGCGAGGTTTACATCTTTTCCTATGACCAGCGTGCCGCGTGCCTCGTCCGCCGCATTGTCGATGCGGATCGTTGTCCGAGTGCTCGACAGGAAGCCGCTTGCCGTATGGCGATGACCGTAGTGATCTTCGGCAGTTTCGCGTCCTGCGGTGAGGGCGATGTCCTTTCCGGCGGCGAGGGACGTCGTGCCTTCCGTGCTGGCGATGGCAGCGGCTCTTGCTTTCAGATCGTTTCCGGCAGTCATGGAGATATTGCCGTCGGCGCGAATCTCCGCGTCGAGTTCCGTGCCGCGCTTGGTGCGCAGATAGTTTTCCGCATCCTCCGTCATATCTTTCTGGCTTTGGAGCTTCTTTGTGTCAAGCGTGATGTTTTCTCCCGCCGAGAGGAGGACGCTGCCGTTCTTGCCGAGCGCGGAGAGCGTTGCGCCGACAAGCTCGATGTTCTTTCCTGCGCTGGCGACGAGGACGCCATCCGCACCCTTGACGGCAATGCCTGCCGTCGTGTTCAGTACATCTTGGTTCGCCAGATGCTCGCTCGTGCTCTTTGCCGCAATATTTCCCTTGGCCTCCAACACGACAGACTTCTTGCCGAGAACCGAGCCTTGGATGCGGATGTCCTTGTCTGACTGGAAAGCGATGTTTTTGCCGAAGACAAGCCCTGAGCTTTCCAGATCTCCCGTTTTGGCGATGATGTTCTCCCCGTAGAGCGTGCCTGCATTCTTGAGGGCTTCCTTGGTCTCGACGACGATGTTCTTCGCCGAGACGAGGCTGCCGCCGTCGGTGAGCTTGAGACTGCTCGTATTCTTGGTATAGAGGACGGGGTAGACGGCACGTTCTTTTTGACCGTTGACCTCGACCTCGCGCTCTTCGAGCCAGATCATATCCGAGGTGAGGGAAGCGACTTGTTCCTTGGAGAGGGCGACGCCCGGGGCGAGGTTCATCTCTTTGGCATAGGAAATGCCCGCATCCATCAATGCTTTGAATGCGGTTTCATCGTCGGTATAGCCTTCCAAATGGCGTTTTCCCGTCTGCCTTAGAATCTGATCGACAAGAAGCTGCTGCTCGTAGAAGCCGTCGCCGATGCGCTTGGGAATCTTGTCTTGATCCCATTGCATTTGGCGGTACATGTAGTCCGAGGAGAGGAATTTCCGCTTGTTGGTAAAGGCGGGATCCGTTTCTACGAGATACTTCGCCGTGGATTCCGGATGGACGTGGTAGAGAGAACTGACGAAGAGGGATTCCATCTTCGTACTGTCGTCGGATTTGGATGCGTTCGTGTGGGAGAGTCCGAAAGGGGAAAGCGCGTTTTGCGCGCGCTGTCTCTGTGCATCTTGGATGTTCGCCTTTTCGACGGACGCAGCATTGCCGCCCTCGTAGGTCTGCACGCCGATGGGGGAGGGATTGCTCTTGGTGATTTCGGGCGTCATAAAGACGACGCCATGATATTTCCGTACTTTTCCTCTATGGAGCCAGTTCCTTCTTTCGGTATAACTGCCCTGTGTCGTTCCGAAGGTGACGGCAAGTTCCTGCTGTTTTTTTGCGTCTTCTTTGACCGCCCCCGTTGCATGGAGCGTTCCTCCTGCAACGATGTTGCTGTCCTCGTTTTCAACGGCGCTGTTCAAAAGGATGTTCGCGCCTGCACGGATACTGCCGGGGAGAGAGGAGGTAACATGCTCCTTCGAAAGGAGCGAATGACTGCGAATGACAGTGAAGTGGATGATCTTCTGCCCTGCCGCCGTGCCGATCTTTTGATTGTACGCTTTTGCCTCTGCATTATACGCCGTAATCTTTTCGTTGAGTTTTGCAAGAATCTTTTTGTATGCTTCGTCCCATGTACGGCGTGCAGGATCGTCTGCAGCGGGGCGGTCCGTGCTCATGGAGGCGATGCCGAATTGTTTGAAGATCGGATCGTCGTAAGCGTATGTCGGCGCAAGGGTGCCGATCAGTTTGTCCGGAATGGGCTTCTCGCCTGCGGCACGTTCTTCCTCCGAGATTTGCTCGATGGGCTTGTACTCCGCAGGTTCAAGAATCGCCTTTGGCGCGACATAACTGTGGTATGCGCCGTAGCCGCTGTTGATCTCGCGAAATTCTTCTGCGGGAAATGCCTGCCCTTGTTCGATATGGCCGCCCTCATCAATGCGAAGCTTCACGGGATTGTCTTTCGTCTCTGTGATGACGCGCTTGGCGGAGAAGGCGGCGTTTTCGTTCTTCGTCAAAGGCGCGGCAATGGAAATGCTGCCCTGCGCCTCGACGCGTGCGCCGCGATTGGCGACTTCTTCTTTTGCCGCAAGCGACAGATCGCCGCCCGAGTAGAGCAGGGCATTCCCGCTGTTTTGGATGGAGTTTGCTTGAAGAGCGAGAGCTTCCCGTGCGGCGATGACGCCTGAGGGAAGGGCGGCGAGCTCGGCTTTGACGGCATCTACAACCTTTTGCTGTGCGTCGTAGGCGGATTCGGCGCTTTGGAGTTCGCGTTGTAGACGGCAATGTCCGCCTGGGAGGTGAACTTTGTGACGTCGACGCGATGCGCGGCTTCGAGGAGCTCGGCCTTTTCCTTGAGCAGGTGCATCTCTTCGGTCAGACGCGCTTCAAGATTGGCGTTCTTTTCGTTTCGGATATGCGAAGCTTGCACATGGAGCGTATTGCCGTAGATTCTGCCCGTGGCGTCGTTCTTGAGATTCGAGGCGGTGATAGCGGCTTCTTCGTCGGCTTGCATGAGGCCACGATTTTCCATATCTGCCGTATGAATGGCGAGGCTTTTTCCGGAGATTTCTCCCGTGGCCGTTTGCGTAAGGTTTCCTGTCGTTGCAAGGGAAAGCATGCCGGCGGCTTCCAGCTTTCGCTGATTGTAGACGTTTCCCCGGAGATTTGCCGTGAGGTTTCTTCCCGCATGGAGATTGCCGAAGTTTTCAGTAGCAGCTTCATTGGAAAGGCCACCGGTATGGAGCGTGAGGCGCATATCCCGGTTGGCAGAGAGATTGCCGGCAAGGGGCATGGTGTTCGCTTCGATGGACAGGACTCTACCGCTTTGGACGGCACTGTTTTCAACGGTCAGGACATTTTGAGAAACGAGGGAAATATCCCCGTTGCTCGCGATGCGGCTGTTTTGCGTGTGCATGTTTTCAGCGGATACGACGATGTCTTTGCCGCTGAGGAGTTGGGCGTTGTTGTTGTCAAATTCTTTTGCCGTAACAGTGAGCGTGCCGGCATCGTTTGTTTTGCCCGAGGGAGCGATGGCGGCGGCGAGCGTGCCGGTATTGGCGATGGCTGAGGCATGGATTGCCGTATCTGCTCCGCCGATGATCTTGTCGCTGTTTTGCAAGGAGGAAGCCGTCAAGGTCGTGTCTTCCTTGCTGTAAACAGCGCCGCTGTTTTCTATCTCGTCTGCATGAATGTGGGTCGAGCCGTCCGTGTAGAGGTTGCCCGAGGTCTTGAGATTGCCGTTGACGTCGAGGGAGGTGGCTTCCGTGCTTGTGATCTGTCCTGCGAGGTTGACGCCGAGGCCTTTTTCCGTGCCGACAAGCTCGATGCGGTTCGCGTACATGCCGCCGATGGCGGCGAGATCGAGGGCGTACGCCAGCGTGTTTTCCCTGCCTTTTATGGGCGTGCTCGTTCCATCTGCATAGCGGATTTCGTTGGCTCCGGCAGCAAGTCTGGCGTTTTTCGCCCAGAGTCCGGCATTGATTTCAATGGCGCGGGCATAGATTTCAGCGGAATCTGTGCTTTGGGCATTGAGACCGTTTCCTGTGATGGAGAGCTTGCCTCCTTCCACACGAATGGAGGCGAGATTGCCCGATGCATCCATCTCGGTGCGCCCGGTCGCAAGCGTCACCCTCGCCGTATTCAAAAAGCCGGCGCCGTCTGCCAGAATCCCGTTGGGATTGGCGATGACGATGCCGGCCTTGTTTCCTGCGACCTCCAAAAAGCCGCGCAATTCAGACGGGTTGGCGCTTGTGACTTCGTTGACGATGATCCGCGCCGTGCCTGTGGCGAGATACGGATTCCCCTGCACGTATCCCGCAAGTTCGGTGGAGGCAAGGCCGTAGCTGTTGTTGAGAATGGCGCCGCGTTCGGGAACATTGAAGAATTCATAGCGGTTGGCAGACACGCCGCCTGCCGTGGGCGTTGTGATCTGAACGAGGGGATTGCCGCTCGCCGTCTCTGTTACAAGGGGGCGTTCCTTGATCGGCGCATTGCTATCTGGGAGGATTTCCGTCGCAAAAGCAAGCGCAGGCTGTAAAGAGAATGCGCCCAAGGTAAGCCAGCTCGTGATCTTTCTTGCCAGTTCCTTCTTTTTCACGCGATAAGAGCCTCCTTAAATGATGTAAAACACGAAATGAATAAAATCATGATAGCATGTTTTAATGACTTTTCCAAGAGAGCAAAATGGGGAAGGAAAAGGATAAATGTAGACTTATGGTCTATGGAGTCCATTAGCGGATGTTCAGCTCTTTGATAGGAATTATCCGATATCTGGGCCTCATTGACCAATTTTTAGATTTCCGTGTCCAGTTTTTTTGGCTAGGGTGTGCAAAATCTCGACCTAGGGGGTGCATCGTTAGATTGTATCAAAATCAGGGGTAAGACGGAATCGCTCATGCACTTCATGGCGTACAAAGCGCGTTCCGATGTGTACGCCATCGCCCATACACACTCGAAATTTGCGACGTCATTTTCGATGGCGAATTGTCAAGTCAAGTGCAACTTTTTCTTATAGAAAACTTCCATAATAGGGCGTACGATAGCCGAGGCATTTACGCGGACGCTTGCTTAGCTCATCAAAAACCTCCTGGATGCGCTCCTCTGAAAGATCCATAAGATCCTGCCCTTTCGGAAAATATTCCCGCAGCAAGCCGTTCGTGTTCTCGTTTGTTCCCCTCTGCCAAGGCCGATGGGGCGGAGGAAAATAAAACGGTTCCATCAGACGCTCAAGGTGCATCAGGATGGGACAGCAGCGTATCTTCCTGGATTAAAATCTGCAGGATATAACAGATTTCATCATCGTTGATGGAGGTGTCGAAGTGGCTTGCCAAGATATCGCCTGCAGCGCGGGCAGAGTCGAACAGTGTCTGATGACACTGGATAAAATGGCGGATATCGTCAAAATAGATGGCATCTTGATGCAGGCATCGGTCAAGCATGCAGCCGAGGTGTACGTAGAAATTGACTTCTTTTTCCGTATCGGCGAATTTGACCTGCAGGCTTTGGGCGAACTCTTGGATATACTTCAGCGCGACTCTCGGATTGACGTAGGTCACGTAGCGATCGAGAAGCGCGCGCGCCTGTGCTTCAGCAGTAGGAGGCGGCAAGGATCTTTCTTTGCATGGCGCAGGAATGAAGTCGATGCTGCTGTCGATACGCTGCAAAAAGGTACGCTGGAACTGTTCATCCAGCAACGTTCTGATCGAATAATATGGAATATCGAGTTGCGGATCCATGTTGCCAATGACGGCGAGAAAATGATAGCGTTTGGAAAGCGTTTCATAACGGCGTTTTATCTCGATGTAATGCTCGACGAGAATATCGATCTTGCCTTGCCGATCTTCTCCGAGGAGACCGAGGAGCAGCTTTTGCACCATAGGGGCTGCTCCTTTGCCTGTCATACAGAGCGCGAGGATGGCGGGGCGGCGCTTTTCGGAAGGAAGGCTTTCGAGGCGTATGGCGGTTTGGTAAATGGCGTCAAGATCGTTTGTTTTGTAGAGAACTTTTCGCAGAAGTTCCAGCGTAAGCGGCATGGATATATTCGGTATAACACGTGCCTCGATCCCGCATTCGCGCTGCAGGCGCCGTCCGAATTCGGTCAGTGAGCCCATGTCAACGAGGAGGAGAACGCCTTGCCCTTGATGCAGTGAGAGTGCCATGCTGCGAAACTTTTGATACGTTTCGTCGACACTGACAGAAAGGGGCATATTGATTGCCTTCATCCACGTCGTATCGAGCAGCGTGTTCGCTACCTGTGCCATGCTCGACGCCGTCGTCTCGCCATGGCAGCATATCATGATGGCAATGCGCTCCTGCGCCTTGCTTTCCGCCTTGTTATTGGCGAGCAGGACGGCGAGAAAGCCGCATTCGTAGTCGCGGATCTCCACATGGAAGCGTTGACGAAGACGCTTGATCATTTCCTCCGCAATTTGAAATTCGCGGGAATATTTCTGCTTGATTTCGGCAATGGGGGGGATGGGCAGTTCCGGCATCTGATTGCTTCGCGACAAAAGTGCCTGCACGTGGAAACAGAAGCCGAAGATGAATTTTTCATGGAACTGTACGTTCAAATGGTGACGGGCAAAGTCGATGAGAGAAACGGAAATATCGACGGTTTCGGCAGGAATGACCTTGTAGAGCGTGCGAAGATCCGCATCCGACCCGCGGATGCTTTTCGTCAGACTGCGGAAGTACGCTTCAATATCTTTTTGGAGCGTGTCGTGTATGATGTCGGCGCGAAGCCCCTGGCTGCGCAGGGTCAGTAATTTGTCCTGCAAGTTGTTGTAAAGATTCGTAGGCGGATCGAAAAGCGGAAGTGCAGAGGTCTGATTTGGAGAGATGATGATGGTTTCCGTGAACATCGAAAGATAGCGTTTCGTTTCCTTGTCAAGGTGAGCGAGGTGAAAGAGACGGTCTTTGATATCGCTCGTCAGGCTTGCGAAATCGACGTGAAGCGGCTGTCCATCCTGAATGCTTTGAAGAAAAGCATTGGCGCAAAGCAGCTTGATCTCGGAGCGAAGCTGCCCGACATTGCCCTTGTCAAATGGATAGACGGCAAGCGCCTTCATCGTCTCGGGGGCAATGAGAAGCGGCTGTTTCAGATTGACTGCTTCGATGCGAAAGAAGTATTCCAAAAGTTCGACGCGTTCGCTGATCGATTTTTGGGCGAGATTTGGCAGTTGGATGATGACGGGGATGCGCCGCATGAATGTTGCAAGCAGATTGTTTTCGGGATCCTCTGTCGTAGCGCAGACGATGAGGACTTCCGTCTTGCGCGGCTTTCCGCTTTCACCCAGTCGTGCAAAAATGCCGTGATCCATGAGGTAGAAGAGCATTTCCTGCCCTTCGGGCGGCAGGCGGTGAACTTCATCCAGGAAAAGGATGCCTCCGTTTGCTTTTTCAACGAGGCCTGCCTTTTCCGTATTTGCTCCCGTGAATGCATTCTTTGCATGACCGAAGAGCTGCGAAATCAAAAGCTGTGGATTGGTGTAGTAATCGGCACAGTTAAACGAAACAAAGGGATAATCCTGTGCCTGCTTTTGACGCACATGCGCACCGAATGCATGCATGGTTGCAGCGAACGTCGTCTTGCCGACGCCGCTCTCGCCGAGCAGCAGCGTGTGCAGGCCTTTGGGCGGATAGACGATGGCCGCTTTTGCTTGCCCGACTTGATGTTTCAGACTTCCGTCATTGCCGATCAGGTGCAGGAAAGGATCCTCTTCTTTGTGACGGCTCGCGTCCTGCAGATCGGCGAGCGTGTAGGAAGAAGCGAGCGGCAGATTGCATTCGCACGCAAATTGCGCGAGAATCTTATGTGGGACGAATCTGACTGGCCGCGTACGGATCTTGACGAGAAAGCCATCGCGGACGAGCTTGTTTAAAAGCGTGCTCGCATTGTTTCGGACAATGCCGAGCGCACGCTCGATTTCTTCCGCCGTAATGCCAGGAACTACGTCGTTGCGGAGCATGTCCCAGAAGGTATCGTACACGATATGGCTTTGGATGAACTGCAATAGGATCTCCGCTTTTTTCATGAAAATCCCTCATTTCGCTGTTTTTCTTTATCATATCATGAACTGCATAAAAATCGCATAAATACGATAAATTTTTATATAAAATCTATGCACTTTTTAGCTTACATGCCAAAAAGTGCATAGATTTTCATTTTTGAAAAAGAAAGATTGGGAATGCATGAAGCAAATTTCAATTTATTTCATGCGAATTATACTTGAATAAACCGTGTTTGATCGTGTTCATTCGAAGGGGCAACATGATTCCTTGCGATTATGCACAAAATTGGCATGCATCTTGCATTATACTATGTGCAAAGGAGGGAAGAGAATGGAATCCATGTTGCATGATGAATTGATTTTTATGAAGTACCCGGCGAAGGAACGGGAAGTGCTGCTGAAAGAGCTGACGGGCATTCTGAAGGATAGGGGATATGTCAAGGACAGCTACTCGGAAGCCCTTTTGACGCGTGAGCGCAAGTACCCGACAGGGCTGAATACGCCAGGCGTTCCACTCGCTATGCCGCATGCAGAAGCCCAGCATGTGAACAAGCCTGCGATCCTCGTCGCACGGCTGACCGAGCCAGTCCAGTTCAAGGAAATGGGAAACAGCGGCAGGGATGTAATGGCGAAATTCGTGTTCATGCTGGCGGTGCGTGACCCGGAAGGCCATCTCGCGATGCTCAGCAAGTTCATGTCTATTTTCTCACAGGAGAACCAGCTCAAGGAGCTCTACGCGATAGAAGATAAGCAAGCGCTTCGCGAAGAGCTTGAGAAGATTTTGGCATAAGAAAGGAAGGATTGGGATGAAGAAGATTTATGTGGCATGTGGCTCTGGCGTTGCAACGTCGCAGACCGTTGCGTCGAAGATCAGCAGCATGTGTGAGGACGAGTCGCTTGACGTATCGGTCGAAGCAGTCGATATCAAGTCTCTCGAAAGCATCATCGACGCGTGCGATATCTACGTTTCCATCGTATCGAATGAGGCGAATACGTTTGACAAGCCGACGGTGAGCGGCATTCCGTTCCTCACGGGGGTAGGGCTTGATACAGAGTGGGAGAAGCTGAAGGAGTTCATCGAGGCATGAACGCAAAAAGGCCCTCGCATTGGGGTGTGAGGGCTGGTCAGATGACCGTTGGCAGCCTCGCTGAAACCGTCGGCAGCCAACTGCATTATACCATAGTTTCGGATGAAAATGAAAATGAAAGAAAATAACAGAATTGAGAGAGGTGTATCAAATGCTGGATGCAGTCCATTACATCTTAGGTCTTGGCGCAGCGATTTTCCTGCCTGCCGTCATGATTGTCCTCGGCCTATGCATGGGCATGTCGCTGAAGAAGGCAATCCTTGCGGGCGTAACGCTCGGCATCGCTTTTACCGGCATGAACGTGGTCTTGGGGTTCATGTTCGATGCGATCAGTCCTGCCGCGAAGGCTCTCGTGGAGAACACTGGGCTTGCGCTCACTGCCGTTGACGTCGGTTGGTCGCCGATTGCGGCGATCGCATGGGCCTGGCCGTATGCGCTCCTGCTCTTCCCGCTGCAAATCGGCATCAATCTGCTCATGCTTGCCCTGAAGTGGACGAATTGCCTGAACGTCGATCTGTGGAACGTATGGGGCAAGATTTTCGTCGCGGCAATGGTCATGGGATTGACGGGAAGTCTCATTTTGGGACTGATCGCGGCAGCGATTCAGATCATTTTCGAGCTCATCAGCGGCGACCTGATCCAAAAGCAGCTTTACCAAATCTGTAAGATTCCGGGGGTCACATGCACTCACCCGATGATGCTGCAGGGGCCGTTGCTCGCGCTTGTCAATCGCGCACTCGATTTTGTTCCGGGACTTGGCTCTGTCAACATGGATGCCAAGGCACTCAAAAACAAGATTGGCATTTTCGGTGAGAACAGCGTCATGGGCTTCCTCATCGGCGCACTCATCGCCGTTATGGGCGGCTATGATCTTAAGGGAATCCTAACGACGGCAATTCAAGTATCGACGGCACTCGTCCTCTTTCCCATGGTTGCAAAACTTTTCATGCAGGCGCTTGCACCGATTGCAGATGCGGCGGGTACATTCATGAAGAAACGTTTCCAAGGGCGCGCATTCTACATTGGGCTCGACTGGCCGTTTCTCGCAGGTTCGTCAGAAATCTGGGTTGCCGCGATCATACTCGTACCGTTTGAGCTGATTCTCGCCATTGTTCTCAGCAAGCTCGACATGAACAATGTCATTCCGCTTGCGTCCGTCATCAACATCGTCGTTACGGTCCCCGCACTCGTCGTCACGCGCGGCAACCTCATCCGCATGATTATCCTCTGTATTCTTGTGACGCCGATTTACCTTGTCGTCGCAACGAGCTTTGCGCCGATCCTAACGGATATGGCGGCATCTACCGGCACGCTGCAGGTTGGATCAGGCCAGTTCATCACATGGATACAGCTCGAAGCACCGGAATTCCGCTGGGCGCTCGCGCATGCATTTAACGGAGAAATTGCCGGTATCGGCATTCTCGTCGTATTCTTTGTGCTCTTTGCTTGGTACTACAAGCGTATGCGTGCCGTGAATCGGGGGATCGACGAGATGGACAAGAAGTAAATCCTATATGAGAGCGATCGTTTTATATGATATAGGAGGATGGTTTTATGTTGGAAGAACTCAAACAGCAGGTTGTAACATACGCGTTGACGGCAGATCGGTCAGGGCTTTGCAAGCATCGTTCAGGCAATTTCAGTGTGCGTGACGAGGAGACGGGACTCGTCTGCATCACGCCGACAGGCATGGATCGTGAGGAGCTCACGTATCATGACATCATCGTCATGGATATGGACGCAAAGGTTGTTGAGGCTGAGACTGGACATCGCCCGACGAGCGAATCGCTCATGCATCTCATGGCGTACAAAGCGCGTTCCGATGTGCACGCTGTCGCCCATACACACTCGAAATTTGCAACGTCATTTTCGATCTTGAAAAAGCCCATTCCCGCCATTGTCTACGAAATCGCGAATCTCGGCTGCAAGGAAGGATACATTCCCGTTGCAGCGTACGGGCGTCCCGGAACGCCGGCACTCGCGGAGAGCATCGTAGAACCGCTTTCCATTTCAGACGTCGCACTCATGGAAAGCCACGGCGTCATCGCGGTCGATGCCGACTTGAAGGAAGCGCTTCTCAAAGCGAGCTACGTCGAGGAGCTTGCGGAGGTTTACTATCGGACGCTCACGGTGCTCGGCGGAAAGGAGCCGCATGCGCTTGAAAATGCAGAGCTGCAGAAGTGGGCATACCCGAAGGAAATCCAGCTCTTGCCGGGCGAGACAAAGTAAGGAGGAAGCGATATGAAAAAGCTGATCAATAAGCCGGCGGATTTTGCACGCGAAACGATTGAAGGAATTCTCGCGGCGCATGGGGATGAGCTGAAAGTGCTCGATGGAAGCTGGCACCGCGTCGTCCGCGCAGATGCGAAACAGGCAGGCAAGGTCGCCATTGCGACGGGCGGCGGGTCGGGGCACCTCCCGCTCTTCCTTGGCTACGTCGGCAAGGGGCTTGCCGATGGCGTCACGGTCGGCAATGTATTCGCTTCGCCGAGTGCGGAGGATATGTATGAGGTGGACAAGGCGATCCATGCGGGCGCGGGCGTTCTGCATCTCTTTGGCAACTACGGTGGTGACGTCATGAATTTCGGCATGGCGAAAGACCTCTGTGAGATGGACGACATCGAGGTCACCGAAGTGCTCGGCACGGATGACGTGGCGTCCGCACCAAAGGGCGAAGAAGCGAAGCGCCGCGGCGTTGCGGGACTGCTGTTTGCGTACAAGACGGCAGGCGCCGCCGCCGAGCAGATGATGCCGCTCCAGGAAGTCACGCGCATTGCGCAGAAGACGTGCGATAATACGCGTACAATGGGCATTGCCTTGACGCCGTGCATCGTGCCGGAGGCGGGAAAAGCGACGTTTTCCATTGGCGATGCGGAAATGGAAATCGGCATGGGCATTCACGGTGAGCCCGGTATCGAACGGACGGATTTGAAACCAATGGATGAAGTCGTAGACGTGATGCTCGGCAAGATCTTCTCCGATATGGATTTCGGCAGAAAAGTAGCCGTCCTCGTGAACGGGCTCGGGGCAACGCCGCTCGAAGAGCTCTACATCGCATATCGCCGCATCTATGAAGTGCTCGGCAAGAAGGGGATCTCCATTCATCGCAGGTATATCGGCGAGTATGCGGGGTCTCTCGAGATGGCCGGCATGTCGATTTCGCTGCTGAATCTCGATGATGAGCTCACGAAGCTGGTGGATGCACCATGCTGTTCCCCGTTCTTTGAGCAGACGCATTGAGGAGGCCTTTTGGATGGAAACGATTCGGAAAGAAGAGCTTACGAAAATCTTTGACGCGGTGCTCGCCTCCATGGAGGCGGCAAAAGAAGAGCTTATCGAACTCGACGGTGCGATGGGCGATGGCGATCTGGGACTCACGATGTGCAGTGGGTTTCAGGTGGTCACGGAAGAAATCCGGAAGCTGGACGAGACGGACATCGGCAAGCTTTTGCTGAAACTCGGCATGAAGATGAATGCGGCGGTCCCCTCGACCATGGGCACGCTCGTATCCACGTGCTTCGTCAAGGCAGCGCCAAAGGCAAAGGGCAAGACGGAAGTCAAGCTTGCCGATTTCATCGCAATGGGAAAAGGAGCCATAGCAGGCGTCATGGAGCGCGGCAAGACAAAAGTCGGCGACAAGACGATGCTCGACGCGCTCGCACCGGCTGTCGATGCGCTCGAAGCGGCAAGCGTGGCAGGAAAGTCTATGAAAGACGCGTGGCAGGATGCGTTTGAGGCGGCGAAGGAAGGCGTGGAAAAGACGAAAACCATGCAGTCCGTTCATGGCCGTGCGGCTTACTACCGGGAAAAGTCAGTCGGGCGTCAAGACCCCGGTGCGACGGCGATTATGTATATCGTTCGCGGCATTGCAGAAGGAGTCCGATAAGGATTCCACTTGGTCTTGCAGCGCAAAAAGCCCTTCCGTTTTCTACAGTATGGCCTGACTGCCATGGATTTTGCATGTGGCATTCAATCGAGGAAAACGGGAGGGCTTTTTGTCGTGGATGAAATGGCTTACTTGATTTGGTTCAGGCGATCGGCAATCACCGATGCCGCTTCATCGCCGTCCATAGAGGTCATGATGGGCTGTGCGCCGAGCATGACCGTATTGCCGTCTGCGGTAGCCTCGCTCCTGTTGTGGCCGTTGTGGTAGGCGGCTGCGAGGTTGCCCTGCACGAAGTAAGCGCGCTCGGCGGAGCTCATGCCGCCTCCTGCAGCGGGCGTGACGAGCTTCTTTCCGTTGACGAGGACGATGCCGTCCTTCACGTCGACGTGACCGCCGCTGTAGTCCTTGACGGACTTTGCATACTTGTCACGGCGCGCACTGTTCGACGGGTGATCGGATGGATTGAGGATCTCGCTTGCGAGGTTTTCCTTGTTGTCTCCAGAGTGGTCTATGAAGCGCTGCCAAACGGCTGCCGCCGCGCCCGGGTTGTAGCCTGCAGCCGTGATGTACTGGAGCGCGAGACCGTCGGCTTCCCATTCATCTGCCTTGCCGATGACGACCTGATTGACGTGCTTGACGGTCATGTCGAGCGCGATGTTGCGGATGGCGCTCGCATCCGTCATGTCGGCGGCGATGTTTGCGAGAATCGCCGTATTGATGCGCTTGTGCGCTGCCTTTGCAACGTGGTTTTTCATGCCGTGCCCCATCTCGTGGCCGATGACGACCGCGATTTCATCTTCGTTTTGGAGGTAGTTGAAAAGGCCACGGTTGATTGACATGACGTGACCGAGCGAGCAGAACGCATTGAAGGAGTCGTCCTGATTGATGAACCAAAGGAACGGCTTGTCCCAAACGGATGGATCGGATGCTGCGATGCCCTGTGTCAGGCGCGTCATGACGCTCTCGCAAAGTCCCTGATACGGCGAATTGTATTCGACGCCGTATTCTTCCTTGTATTTCTGAAAGAGCGCCTGACGGCCTTCCTCGGTATCGTTGAGCTCTCGGATCGCTTGGCTCGCCTGCTCGTGTGCCCGGGCACCGGCGATGACCGTTCCCACGATGCTGCCGAGACTGCCCGCATTTGCCGTCGGCGCCGGCTGCATGGCAAAGCTTCCGCCGAGTGCGATGGCACTTGCCAGGACACCGGCCATCACCTGCCTTCTTCGCTTCTGTTTTGTCATAGAAGACCCCCCTCAAGCAAGATCAAAAAGAACGTTGCTTGCTTCATTCCATAGTTGCCCTTAAGCCATAGTTGTCCTTAAGGAATCCTTGTTACGAATCCTGTTCCACTTGCTCTTTCCAGTGGCTTTTCTCAGCAGGCGTGTCATTGGCGCGCTCCGATACGAACGTGCTGAGCGCGTCGAAGTTCGCGAGGACGCCGCGTCCCGTGTTCTTGTACTTCACGGCATTTTCCTTGTTGATGCCGATGGAACCCGCTTCCTTTGCGGCGTCGATGTTCGCGCCGAGGTAGACGAATTCCCAGCCCTGCTTTTCCTGACGGTCCGAAATCATTTCCTTGACCTTGGCTTTCGTGAACTCGCTGCTCGCGTTTTCCATGCCGTCCGTGATGATGACGAAGAGTACCTTCGTGTCCTTGTCTTTCTGCGCGACGTCTTCGTACTTGTCGACCTTTAGGATCGTGCTTCCGACCGCGTCGAGCAGCGCCGTCGAGCCGCCGACTTCGTACTCCTTGTCCGTCATCGGCGGGATCGCCTGGATGCGCTGGCGGTCATAGAGAAGCTTGCAGTCATTGCTGAACAGAACCGTCGTGACGTGGATGTCGGCATCGAGCTTCTTTTCCTTTTCGATCATCGAGTTGAACCCGCCGATCGTGTCGGATTCGAGACCTGACATCGAGCCGCTCTTGTCGAGGACGAGAACAAGCTCTACGCGCTTCGGCGCCGATGCTGTGTCGGTCGGCACCGCTTTATCCGCAGGAACGTAGGTCGCAGGCTCCGTCAGGGAAGGAACGTCGATGCCCGGTGCAGCAAACGCGCTCGGCACGAGCAGCATGAGCGCCAGGAATGTGCAGCCGAGCAGGGAAAGCCAAAATCGTTTCATGGGGAAAACCTCCTTGTCGTAGGTAGATAGAAAAGATCGGGATCATTTGTATTATAGCCCATTTCAGCGGGAAAAACATAATGGTTCAATTACAAAAGTTGATTTGTGCAATCAGTTTAGAAAAAAACGGGAAAAAGAACGCGTGGAATGGCATGCGGGAAATTGCGCGCAGGCAGACTTCGTAGTATAATAACGTTGGTCTATCGAAAGATTGGTGAATTGGAATGATTCACGAAAGGCGTCGAATGGAAGAGGGGAAGGTATTTGCGGGAATTGCTTCGAGAGATGCACAGATGGATGGACGGCTACATGAAGTCTTTTCATACGGACGATGCAGAGGTCATGGAGGGCATCCGCATCAAGGAAGAGCATACGGGGCGCGTGACGGCGATTTGCGTGCAGCTCGCCAAACACCTCGGGCTTTCAGCGCACGACTGCGCGCTCGCTGAGATCTTGGGACTCTTTCACGACGTCGGACGGTTTCGCCAGTACAGCATCTACAGGACATTCCATGATGCTGCATCGGAAGATCATGCGAAACTTGGGCTGAGCGTGCTTGCCGAGCTGCCTTTTTGGGGAAGGCTCGAAAAGGAAGATGCCGATCTCGTGCGCTTTGCGATCGCACGCCACAACAAAAAGGAGATCGGCGCGGCGCCGAGCGCGCGCGCGCTTGCCTTCGCGAAGCTCCTGCGCGATGCGGACAAGCTTGATATATACCGCGTGCTCGCACCGTTTTTGACCCCGGCTGGCGAAAGCAAGGCACCAAAATTCATCCAGGCGACGGCAAGCCAGCGCATCAGTCCGCATTTTATCGAGATATTCCGCGCGGGCGGACAGGCGGACTACCGGGAGCTCAAGACGTACGGTGACCGGAAGCTCGTGCGCCTGCTGTGGGTTTACGACATCTATTTCAGTTGGACGCTGCGCGAAATCGTGAAGCGAGGCTACGTCGACCGCATCGTTCGTTACCTGCCGGAGCAGGAAGGCGTCGAAGAGGGAATCGCACGGCTGAAATCCTATATCGAAAAGAAATGCGCTGAAGAAGACAAATGGGACGCATGATTATGCGAGTTTTATAGGATGGGAGAGTAAGAGATGGAAGAGCATACGACGGGAAACTTTATCCAGAACATCATCGACGAGGACCGCGCGGCAGGCCGCTGTCCCGATGGCATACATACGCGCTTTCCGCCTGAGCCGAATGGGTACCTCCATATCGGGCACGCGAAGTCGATTTGCCTAAACTTCGGGCTGGCGGAGCGAAATGGCGGCCTGTGCAATCTGCGGTTCGACGACACGAACCCGACGAAGGAGGATACGGAGTACGTCGACTCGATCCAAGCGGATATCCGTTGGCTTGGCTTTAGCTGGAAGAAGCACATGTTCTATGCGTCGGATTACTTCGACAAGCTCTATGCCTATGCGCAGGCACTCATTGCGAAAGGGCTTGCCTACGTCGACGACCTCTCGGCGGAAGAGATTCGGACGCACCGCGGCACGCTTACCGAGCCGGGCAAGGATAGCCCGTACCGCACGCGTTCCGTCACCGAGAATCTCGACCTCTTCGCGCGGATGAAGGCGGGGGAGTTCGTCGACGGCGAGAAAGTGCTCCGCGCGAAGATCGACATGGCGTCCCCGAACCTCGTCATGCGCGACACCGTCATTTACCGCATCGCACATACGCATCATCACCGCACGGGCGGCGCGTGGTGCATCTATCCGATGTACGACTTTGCGCATCCTCTCTCCGATGCCATTGAAGGCATTACGCACAGCATCTGCACGCTCGAATTTGAGGAGCACCGTCCGTTTTACGATTGGCTCCTGGAATCGCTCGGCTTCGATGCGAACACGCGCCCGCATCAGATCGAGTTTGCGCGCCTCAACCTCACGAACACGGTCACGAGCAAGCGCAAGCTGCGCCAACTCGTCGAAGAACACTACGTCAGCGGATGGGACGACCCGCGCATGCCGACGATTTCGGGACTTCGGCGCCGCGGCTACACGGCTGCTGCAATTCGGAGATTCTGCGAGGAGATCGGCGTCGCAAAAGCGAACAGCCTCGTCGACATCGCGATGCTCGAACACTGTGTACGCGACGACCTCAATGAGAATGCCGACCGTGTCATGGCAGTCCTGCGCCCCGTCAAGGTCGTCATCACGAACTATCCCGAAGACAAAGAGGAATGGCTGCTCGCCGACAACAACCCGACGCGCGGCGGACACCGCTTCCTGCCGTTCTCCCGTGAGCTTTACATCGAGCAGGAAGACTTCATGGAAGAGCCGCCCGCAAAGTATTTCCGCCTGAAGCCGGGCGGGGAGGTACGCCTAAAGCACGCCTACATCATCAAGTGCGAGGAAGTCGTAAAAGATGCGGCTGGGCGTGTCGCGGAGCTTCGCTGCACGGCGGATCTTGACTCGAAGACGGGCGGCGCGACGGCAGGCCGCAAGATCAAGGGCACGATTCACTGGGTCGCGGCGAAACGCGCACTGCCTGCTGAGGTGCGTCTCTACGACTGCTTGTTTGAGACGGATGAGAACGGCAACGTGCCGGACGACTTTCTCGCTGCACTCAACAGGAACTCGCTCGAGACGATTGAAAACGCATGGATTGAGCCGAGCGTAAGGCTCACGGCAGCAGGCAAATCCTATCAGTTCCTGCGCATGGGCTACTTCGTCGTCGATCCCGATACGCGCCCCGATCACCTCGTATTCAATCGCGTCGTCGGCCTGCGCGACAGTTGGGCGAAGGCGAAGAAATAAGGAGACAGGTCATGCCAAGGATACCGAAGAATTTATCCGACAAGGATATGGTGCGCGGCTTTGTTGAGGAAGAGACACTCGCCGACCACTTTGCGCGCGTCGAAAAGGAAGAGAAGAAAGAGAGGAAAGAGGAGGCGGCGGCCGAGCCGCCGCTCAATCTCGCACGCGCCGGGTTCACGCCGGTGCTCATGGACGATTTGGGGCGTGCGCTCATGCAGCTCAAAATGGAGCTGTTCCGTGAAGGCGTGAAAAACTACACGTTCAAGATCACACGGCAGGGCGAGCGTATTGTGCTGACGCCGAAGTACAGGAAATAAGGGAGAGACGTAAGGCATGGACACGAGTACCACGATAGCCGTCATCATCTTTGTGGGGGCATACGCGCTCATCATCTCCGAGAAAGTGCATCGAACGATCGTCGGCATTTTCGGTGCGATGCTCATGATCCTGTTCGGCGTCATCGATCAGGAGACGGCGATCCATCATATCGATTTCAATACGCTCGGGCTCCTGATCGGCATGATGATCATTGTTAACATCACGAGCGAGACGGGTCTCTTCAATTTCCTTGCGATATGGTCGGCAAAGAAGGTCAAAGCACGCCCGATCGCACTGCTCGTTGCGCTCTCTGCGCTCACAATGGTCTGCTCGGCACTCCTTGATAACGTCACAACCGTGCTCCTTACCGTTCCCATCACGTTCAGCATCACAGCGCAGCTCAAGGTCGATGTCAAGCCGTATCTCATCTCGCAGATCCTTGCCTCGAACATCGGCGGCACGGCGACGCTTATCGGCGACCCGCCGAACATCATGATCGGCAGCGCCGTCGGGCTGAACTTCATGGACTTCGTGTTCAATCTGACGGGCATCACGATCCTCATCTTCATCGTCGTCGAGTTCCTGCTCATCGCGATTTACGGCAAGGAGCTCCGGACGCAGCCTGAACTGCAGGAAAAGATCATGCGCCTCGATGCGAAGGGACAGATTGCGGACAGGGCGCTCCTGAAAAAATGCCTTCTCGTCATCGCGTTTACAATCGGACTCTTCGTCCTGCACGGCTGCCTCGGCCTTGAGACGGCGACGGCGGCCCTCACAGGGGCAGGCCTTTTGCTGCTCATTACCTACACGCAGAACGAGCACATGATCGCGAAGGTGCTCTCAAAGGTCGAGTGGCTCGCGATCTTCTTCTTTGCCGGGCTCTTCGTCCTCGTCGGCGCGCTCGTCGAGACAGGCGTCATCAAGATGCTCGCAGCGGAAGCCATCAAGGTCACGAGCGGAAACGAGGACGCGACAGCAATGCTCATTCTCTGGATGAGCGCGTTTGCCTCTGCATTTATCGACAACATCCCATTCGTCGCGACACTCATCCCGCTCATCAAGGACATGGGCGAGATGGGACTCGCGAACCTCGACCCGATGTGGTGGAGCCTTGCGCTCGGCGCCTGCCTCGGCGGCAACGGCACGCTCATCGGCGCGAGCGCGAACGTCGTCGTCGCCTCGATGGCGGCGCAGCGCGGCAAGCAGATCTCCTTTCTCGGCTTCATGAAGGTCGCGTTTCCCATCATGATCCTGACGATCCTGATCTCAAGCGTTTACGTCTGGATCCGCTATCTCTGACCGCTTGACGTGCCGCAGCATTTGCCACAAAAAGCGGGCCACCGACTCTTTTCGTCCGTGACCCGCTTTTTTATGCGCGAAGCCTGTCATCTCACAGCCTCATATTTTTATATGGCAGGGGTAGCTGGACTCGAACCAACGCATGCGGGATTCAGAGACCCGTGCCTTACCAACTTGGCGATACCCCTGTGCCTTCCGACTTTTCCTATTATAGGGATAGGAGTCGATTCTGTCAAGGAGAAATTGATTCTGCTTATCCGGTGGGCTATTCCATGTCCTGCAAAGCAAGGGCCGTGTAACGATCCGTGATGAGCGTGTTCATATAGCCCGCTTTCAGCGCAGCATGCATGGCACGCAGTTTTTCTTTTCCGCCTGCAATCAGGATGCGCGTTTCTTTCCGTTTGAATTCGTCGAGCCTGATGCCGATCGTCCTTGCATCGAGTTCTTCGTCGACAATCGTTCCGTCGTCGCCGTAGAACCGGGAGCAAAGGTCTCCGGCTGCTTTTTTGCTTAGGATCTCACGGTCATCGGCATCGATGTAGTAGCCGAGGTGAAAGAGGATCGATTCATCGGAAGCGGGTCCCACCGTCGCTACTGCAATATTCGCTTTCCTGCCGACGTCGAGGATATGCTTGACGTACCGGTCGTGTTCGACGAGGCGCTTCACCTCCATGTTGTCGAACATGACGGGAATCGGCAGGAAAAAGCCTGACGTTGAGAAGGCCTTTGCGACAAGCGTCACGATTTCATGGGCGTACGTATTGCGTTTGGAATAGCTGATGCCGCCTTTGAGCTGCACGACTTGGACGCCTTTTACGGGTTTTGGCGTTAGATGCATGGCCATCTGATAGAGCGAGGCACCCCAACCGACGCCAATGATATCCCCATCCTGCACGATTTCTTCCAAATACGATGCCGCTTTCATCCCCATCGCTTTCTTGCGTTCTTTTTCGTTATTGAGTGGTGCGTTCGCGATGCGGACTTCCTTTAGATGATATTTTTTCCGCAAAGTGTCGCGGAGCGAAATGCGAAGCTCGACAGGGTCAACGATCTGAATTTTCACGAAACCCTGTTCTTTGGCATACTGCAGCAGTCTCGATACGGATGGGCGCGATATGCCGAGCGCATCGGCGATCTTTTGCTGGCTCATGTCGGATTCATAATATAACTTTGCTGCATCGATGCTCAGACGATTCTTATCGTGGCTCATTCGCTCAATCCTCTCCTATGCTTTGTACGCCTTATTATAACAAAACATAGGATTTTTACGTAGTAAAAAATGAAAAAAGACAGCTTCCTGCAACAGGCAGCCGCCATTTTTTTCATGAAGCATGAGAGAAGCACGGATGCATGCAGCACCTCCGTCCTGACGCATCTTTTTTTGCCCGCACTTCAGCGGAAAATCCATGTCAATCGGAAGGCCTTCATGTTATCGGTTATCGGCGATTTCTTAGAAAGGTTAGAACCTCTTCCTTTTGGGGATACGATTTTTGTGTGCCGCGCTTCGTAACGCTCAGTGCGGCGAATGCGCTCGCTGTTTTCATTGCGTCCGGTACATCGCCCGTTTCGGCGTAGCAGCAGGCAAAGCAGCCGATAAAGGCATCCCCTGCACCGGATGTGTCAATCGCATTGACCTGAAACGGTCTGACGAATGTCGTTCCGGTCCTGGTGACGAGCAGGGAGCCTTGTCCACCCAGCGTGACGATGACGTTTTTCAAGCCGCGCGCGACGAGTGAATCAGCTGCCTTTTCCGCCTCTTCTATCGTTGTAACGGGCATATCGGTCAGAATGGCGAGCTCCGTTTCGTTCGGCATGAAGAAGTCGCATTCACAGGCCTTTTCGATGGAGAGCTCCTTTGTCGCCGGCGCGGGATTGAGCAAGACGGGGATATGGTGCATTTGGCCAAACTCGATTGCATAATAGACCGTTTCAAGGGGAATCTCAAGCTGCAGGATGATGAGCTTGCACGATTCGAGATCGTTTTCCGCCGCATCGATGTCGGCAGGTTTTAGAGCGTTGTTCGCTCCCTTGATGATCAGGATGCTGTTCTGGCCATTCGGATCAACGAAGATTGGTGCGACACCGCTCGATACGCCCGGCACTTTCGTTACATACTTCGTGTCGATGCCGGCTTTTTGGAAATTGGCAATCGTGTTTTCGGCAAAGAGATCATCGCCGACTTTCGTCACCATGAGCACGTCTGCTCCGTATGTTGCGGCGGCAACTGCTTGATTGGCGCCTTTCCCGCCGCAACCCATGGAAAAATCCGGTGCTTCCAACGTCTCGCCTAAGACCGGCATGCGCGTAATATACGAGGTGAGATCGACCATGTTCGATCCAATAACGGCTATTTTCATGGGAAATCCTCCTTCCGTAAGAAATTATTTCAGCCCCGTCGTAACGGTGAAGGTTTTCGTCTCATTCGTTTTGAGATGAAGCAGCGTTCCCGCTTTTTTCGCAGCAAGGAATCCCTCCGGACGACACGTAGCGGGAAGGACGAAGGCGGCAACCTGCAGATCCTCATTTTTCATGATCCAGCGTGTCGCATTCGTGAAATCCTTTGTCGAGAAGTTCGTGCGGAAGCCGTAGCCTTTTGGCGAATCGATTTCTACCGTCACATCCTGCGCGTATTGGTCAATATGGTCAGCCATGAAGACGATCTCCGGATCGTACATATCCGGCTGATCGAGGATCTCAAGACTGCGGCCTTCCTGCTGCATTTTCTTGAGCACCTCGTTGTAGGCAAGCCATTTTTCGGTCGGATGGACATGCGAGGGAATGGATTCGCGCAGTTTGAATGCCGTACCGGGAAGATTGGAAGAAATGCGCCCATGATCGACGTACGCATAATTCATATGGCACATGTACTGCAGCGGCATTTCGGTGCAGGTCAGGTTGGTGACTTCCATGCGGATTTCAAAACGCGTGGCATTTTTTCCTAGTGCAACGCGTGGCCGAGCGATATAGTGATAGCCAAACCCTTGCATATATTCGTATTGGCTTATTAAAGCAATCGCGTCATTTGTCATTTCGAGCCAAGCCTCGTCCATTGGTGCACAGGAGAATTCCCCGTGCATGGGATGGGTATCATCCGGCGCCGGACAGCCATTGGCAAGCAACCCCGAATGAAAGGCAAAACAGCCATATGTGTCGATGATGCAGGTCGCAGGCTTTGGCTGATCAAAGATGTTCTTCAAACGAAGATCGATGCCATTGAATGCTGCATCCCAAATGATCTGTCCCATGTAGGGGAGAAGTTCGACATATCCTTTTGCATTCCTGATTTTGATGGATTCAATGCCGGAAGGGTATCGAAAGGCTGTTGCCTTGAAGTCATCGTTTTCTAATAGAAGATTTGGACTTTCGGTAAAATAAGAATGGTTCAGAAAGATTTTTGTGCCCATTTTTATGCGCCTCCTGATTGAACGGGTCACTGCTTTGGTGCAGGCGTGAGTCCCGCATGGCTCTCTTCTTGGTTTTTCTTGCAGAAATAATATCCGACATAGGCAAAACAGAAGAAATTGACAAGGAACGAGAATTGCATGGAACCGGTAAGATCCGAAACATAGCCTTGGACGGCGGGGACGATCGCACCGCCAATGATGGACATGACCAGGATCGCACCGGCCGTTTCGGTGTATTTCTTTTCGACGGTTTTCAGCGTTTCGCCGTAAATTGTGGCCCAGCACGGTCCCATCAGGACACTGAGGGCGACCGCCATATAGACGGCCGTGAAGCTTGGAACGAATGCGATGTAGAGCACCATCAAAGCACCGATGACGGAATACGCCAGGAGAACCTTGTTTGTTGAAAAGCGTGCAAGCAAGAAGTTGGCGATGAATTTGCCAGCGAAGAAGCAGGCGTAACTGATGACCATGAAGTTCGCCGCCATACGCTCGTTGATGGAAGCGTCCATCGTCAGGGCAAGGCGGATCGTGAACGACCATACGGCGACCTGCATGCCAACGTAGAGGAATTCTGCGAGAATACCCTTCTTGAATTTCAGATTGCCGACGAGATAGCGAAGCGTTTCCCCGATGCCCGGAACATGCTCTTTGGCTTGCTCCGTTTTTGCGGCCGGCTTGCATGCCGGATATTTCGTGAAAGCGAACAGGGCAAGCACGCATAGCAGGACAATGATGAGCACGCGATAGGGTTCGAGGGTGTTCATGAGCATATCCAAGCGATAGGCGTGTGCTTCCGCTGCTGTTTTTGCGGCAAGCTGCGCAGCCATGCTGTCGCCTTCTTCAAAAATCAAATATTTGCCAAGCAGGATTCCTGCTGCTGCGCCGATCGGATAGAAGGTCTGACTGATGTTCAGACGAAGCGTTGAATACTTTTCCGGCCCGAGCATCGTGCTGTACGTGTTCGATGCGGTTTCCAGGAAACCAAGTCCGATGGCAATGGCAAATACGGCCGCAAGGAACATCGTATACGTGGCCATATGAGAGGCGGGGAAGAATAGCGAGCAGCCTACGATATAGAAAATCAACCCACATAGAATGGCAGCCTTGTATGTGGTCTTTTTGATGACCATGGAGGCTGGAATCGAAATCAGAAAATACCCGCCGTAGAACGCGCTTTGCACGAGTGCGCTGGCAAAGTCGCTCAAATCAAACACGCTCTTGAACTGTGTGATCAAAACGTCGTTCAAGCTTGCTGCTGCTCCCCAAAGGGGGAACAGGCAGGAGAGCAGGATAAACTGAAAAATTGGTGTTTGATTCAGATAACCGTTGTCGTACTGGATCCATTTCATCGTACGCGTTCCTCCTATTCCATTGTTCGTCTGTTCGTCTGTTCGTCGAAATTTTCTTATCCTTTTATGATGGCAATGCCATGACTGGTTCCGATGCGGGTTGCGCCGGCAGCGATCATCGACTCTGCTTCGGCTCTGCTTGCGATGCCGCCCGCTGCCTTGACGCCCATGTCGCTGCCGACCGTCTCGCGCATGAGTTTCACGTCCGCTGCTTTGGCGCCCCATTTGGAGAAGCCCGTCGAAGTCTTGACGAATCTTGCTCCGGCCTTCTTGGAAAGTTCGCATGCTTTGACCTTTTCCGCATCGGTCAGCAGGCATGCTTCGATGATGACTTTCGTGACTCTCCCATCGGCAGCCGCTACGACAGAACGGATGTCGTTTTCGACATAATCATATTCTCCATCCTTGAGGAATCCGATTGGGATGACCATGTCCACTTCATCCGCGCCGTCTGCAATGGCTTGCTTCGTTTCAAAGACTTTGACGGAAGTCGGTGTCGCACCGGCGGGAAAGCCGATGACCGTGACGACGCGGATGTCCGTACCTGCGAGAACCGCATGTGCGTGTTTGACCCAAATCGGGCTGACACATACGGAAGCAAAGTGATATTCCTTGGCTTCGGCAAGGAGCCTGTCGATGGCGGTCTTCTGTGCATCAGGTTTCAAAAGCGTGTGATCAATGTACTTGGCAAGTTCCATTTTTCATCGTCCTTTCAATCGGTTCGTATTTTTTCGACGCAATTATAATAACATGAAATGGAACAAATGTAAATAAAAAAATGAACAAATTTACTATATGCCTTGCTCTTCATAAAGCCGCTGGGAGGGCGGCTGCGAAGAACAGAGAGAAAAATCAACTGAAATCAACGGAATGAAGGAATGATTTCCAAATGGATTTCAAATGTCCTCGGCCACGGAAAGCTCGTATCGAGCGCCGCATCGTGAAGGCGCAGCAGTTCCCCTGCGGATTTTCCTCTCCTGACGGGAAACGGAGCGGCGAAGGCGGGCACTTTTTTGTAATGGGCGAGATCCTTTCGCATCGCATGTTGGAGCATGGCGTTTGCAAAACGGTAATTTTTCGTGAGATCGAGGTCCGCCGTGTTTTCATAGCCGACCTTTTTTAGCGTGCGATTGATGGCGTCAATCGTGTTTTTGAGGTAGAAGTAGTCTTCGAAGATACGGTTGTCGAGGAAGCGTGCATTTTCTGCTGCGCGCGCACGGGCTTCTTTATCCGATGCGGGAGGGCTTGCGAGATAGATAGAGCCTTCTGCGAGCGCTGTGCCAAGCGCGTTGCTTGTCGTATTCCAGCCTGCGTAGGCAGCGAGCGTGTGGAGCGGGAAGCTGCGCGCGAGGAGCTGCGGCAGGACGGTTTCCTCTGCCGTGAAGTGGCGGCTGAGGTCGACGAGTGCAATGGGGGTTTCGGGAGCTGCCTTTGCGATGTAGTCGGCGAGCGCCGCACGGCTTCCGAGCGTGTCGCGTTCGCTGTCGTTCGTCGAGACGGCTAGAATAAGATCTGCATCTTTCGGCGCATCGGCAAGCGTGCCACCGATGAGGCGGATTTTTTCCGCAGCACATTCGCCCGTGCTGACCGCCATGTAGGGCATGGTGTTTTTCGCCGTGCTCGGATCGTTGCAGCGGAGGAAAACGCGCGGGTGAAAGCCGGTTTGCTCGTTTTTCCATGCGGCGAGAAGGGTCAGCGCAATCTCATCTGCGCCATGCGTCAGAAAAACCTGCTTTTCGGTCAGCCCATGCGCCTTGATGTAGTCGGCGAGCGCATTTTTTTCGATGTTCGGGATGCCGTACGATTCGCCGTCGTCCTGCCCGAGCACGAGTCGCGTGAGGACGCCCTCTTCAGCAAGATCGATAAGCTGCTCGCTCATCGCTTCGTTTTCTGAGAAATGCGCGAGGTAGCGCGCGAGGCTGCCGGGCGGGATCGCTTTTTTTCGGCACGCAAGCTCCGCTTCGTCGATGGGAAGCCCCGCCGCTTTCTTCCCCACAAGGCGCGAGTAGGCGATGAGGTCGCGGCGTTCCTCGTAGCCGTCGATGGTGTCCTGTGGCATGAGGCGAGGCAGGATCGAAAAGGCGTAGATGGGCGTCGCGGGATGCGCCGCGCGGAGCGCGCAGAGAAAGGCGGCAAGCTCCTCGATGTCTTCCTTTTTCGCCTCGCGTTCCCGGGCGGCGAGCAGGCCGCCGTACAAGAGCTGATCGATCGACACGATGATGGCGTCGGCACTGCCCGCCTGCTCCATGAGCCATGCGCGCATCCTGCCCGTATCGCCCGGCTGCGAGTAGTAGTCTTGGATGGCGGAGGGCGGCGTCATGACGTCCGTGCCGCCGATCCTTCCCGCGTCGATGACGAACTGGCGGCAGGGCGGGCGCCCGTCGAGCGGCACGAGCAGGAGCCGGCTTTCGAGCGGGCGGCCTGCTGCGGCGGATCCTTTCGGTGCAGACGGCACGGACGGAAGGAGAAAAGCCGCGCAGAGCGCAATGAGGAGCAGGGCGCGGAACCCGCTTGAAATGGCAGTATGCATAGAGGTTCCTCCTAGGCTGCGGACACGGCCGGGCGGGCACGTGCCCCGTATCATTTCCTTTTCGGTTGGGATGCCGATGCAATAAATGATGCAATAAATAAATGGGGGGAGTCGACGGTTTTCGTTATTATAGCATAGCCTAGTTCACGAATGGCAGAAAATATGATAAAATAAGTCTGTTTCATCATGAAGACGGGAGGCTTTCATGCGAATCATCGCGGGTACGGCACGAGGCACACGCCTTCGGGCCCCAAAGGGCTGGGACACGCGCCCTACGGCGGATCGCGTCAAGGAGTCGCTCTTTGATATCCTCGGCGCACGCGTGCAAAATGCATGCGTGCTTGACCTCTTTGCGGGGACGGGCGCGCTTGGGTTGGAGGCGCTTTCGCGCGGGGCAGCGCACGCCGTCCTCGTCGACAAGGCGACGCCTGCCGTCCTGCGGGAAAATGCAGCGCATACACGCCTCGCAGAGCGGACGGAAATTCGTGCAGGCGATGCCTTTTCTGAACTCGCGCGCTTTTCACGCGAAGAGAGGGTGTTTGATTTCATCTTCTGCGATCCGCCTTATCGTCTAGGCCTTTGGGCGCGTGCCATCGCGTCGATCGATGCGGGCGCGCTCCTCGCGAAGGACGGCGTTGTCGTCTGTGAGCATGAGGCGGATGAAAACGAGCTTCCGGCGCTTTCCTCGCTTGCCTGCATCGATCGGCGCAGTTACGGCAGGACGACGCAGCTCAGTTTTTGGAAGCGATGCGGGAAAGAAGGCGGCGTATCATGAGGAGAGCGGTTTGCTCCGGGAGCTTCGATCCCGTGACGAATGGGCATATCGATATTTTCGAGCGTGCGGCGCATCTTGCCGATGAGCTTCTTGTCTGCGTGTTTGAAAACGTTGCCAAGAAGCCTTTTTTCCCCGTCGATGATCGATGCGATTTGATTCGGAAGGCAACGCGCCACATTCCCAATGTCCGCGTCGATTCGTTTTCGGGACTTATTACGGAGTACATGAAAAAAGCTGGCGCGCAGATCATCGTCCGCGGCGTGCGGTCGGTGAAGGATTTGGAGTACGAACAGAACGAGGCGTATATGATTCGCCATTTGGAGCCGGAGATCGACACGGTATTCCTGCTGACGCGCCCGTCGTACTCCTTTGTCAGCTCGTCTGGCATCCGTGAGCTCGCCGCATTCGGCGGATCGGTCCACGGGCTCGTGCCGGATTGTGTGGAGCGGGCAATTCAAGAGAGAAGACAGAGCAGGAAAGGATGTTAAAGTATGGCAGCACGCGAAACGTTGGAGAAAATTGAGGCCATGGTGGCAGAAGCTCGTACCTTGCCATTTACGGATCGAATCCTCATTAACGATAATGATCTCGTCCATTACGTCGAGGAACTTCGCATGGAGCTTCCGAAGGAAGTAAAGCGCGCCGAGGAGATCGTAAGGCACGAGAAAGAGATCGTGGAAGACGCGCAGAAGGAAGCCGACCGCATCATCAACGATGCGAAGGAGTACGCGACGCGCATGACGGAGGAGAATGAGATCGTCGTGCAGGCGAAGGAAAAGGCACGCGCCATCCTTCAGCAGGCACAGCAGCAGGAAAAAGAGATCATGGAACGGACGCAGGCGAATGCGACGCAGCTCCAGAACGACGCCGATACGTACGCAAAGCAGGTGTTCGATCAGCTCATTGCGCACGTGAATGGGACATTCCAAGGCGTACGCCAGGCAGAGACCGGCCTGCAGCAGGCACTTGCGGTACTCCAGCAGGCAAAGGAACAGATGAACGGACAAAGCCACAGCGTTTCGCAGCCGATGCCCGTTTCGTCGCAGGCACAGTCTCCTGCGGCAAAGTGACGGGCGTCCTGCCGGATCAGGCAGTGGCCAAGCTACGCGAGCGGAAGGGAGGGCGTTATGACAGAGCGGGAGACAGCGGAGCTGCTGCGTGCCTACAAGGCGGGCGCGATTGAAGAGGAAGATGCCGTAAAGCGGCTTCAGCAACGTGCGTTTGAAGAGATGGGCTTTGCGGAGGTCGATCATTCCCGCGAGGCACGTCAAGGCTTTCCTGAAGTCATCTATGCGGCGGGCAAGACGAAAGAGCAGGTGCTTGCGATCATGGGCCGCCTCGCGCAGACGAGCAAAAAAAGCATCCTGGCGACGCGCGCGAGCGCGGAGCAGTACGCGTTCGTTCGTGCCGCCTTGCCGGAGGTTCGCTATGATGCGGTTTCGCGGATGCTCTACATCGAGCGCGAACGCGAGGGGAAGACACGTGCGCATCGCATTTTGATCCTCTCGGCGGGTACGAGCGATATTCCCGTCGCGGAGGAAGCACGTCTCACGGCATACCTCATGGGCAACGAGGTCATCACGCATTACGATTGCGGCGTGGCAGGCATCCATCGCCTTTTCGCGCACATGGAGGACATTCGGACGGCACGTGCCATCATCGTTGTGGCGGGCATGGAGGGGGCACTTGCAAGCGTTGTCGGCGGGCTCGCGGACTGCCCCGTCATCGCGGTACCGACGAGCGTCGGCTACGGGGCTTCGTTCCACGGGATTTCCGCACTGCTCGCGATGCTCTCGAGCTGCGCGGCGGGGATCGCTGTCGTCAACATCGACAACGGCTTCGGCGCAGGTGTGCTCGCGAGCCGGATCAACCAGCAGGGCAATGAGGGGAATAGCGTATGAAAGCCATCTATTTGGACTGTTTTTCCGGCGTCAGCGGCAATATGCTGCTGGGCGCATTCTTGCAGGCAGGCGTCCCGGAGAGCTACCTGCGCGACGAGCTCCATAAGCTTCCGATGGCAGGGGAGTATGTCCTGCACGTCGATACGGTGCAAAAGGCGGGCATCCACGCCTGCTATGCCGATGTCAGGCTCTCCGCAGGCGGGCATGGGCACGCGCATCGCACGATGCGGTCGATTCGCACACGGATAGAGGATTCGACGCTGTCGGAGGCGGTCAAGCAGAAATCGATTGCCGTATTCGAGCACCTCGCGAAGGCAGAAGGCAAGGTGCATGGAACGCGCGCGGACGAGGTTGCCTTCCATGAGATCGGCGCGGTCGATTCGCTTGTGGATATCGTCGGTGCGGCGATTTGCCTCGACTACCTCGACATCGAGCGCATCTTCGTCTCGAAGATCAATACGGGCTCCGGGTTTGTCCCATGCGGGCACGGCACGATGCCCGTGCCCGCGCCTGCAACGGCAGAGCTGCTGATCGGGTGGGAGACATACCAAAAGGGCGATCACGAGCTCACGACGCCGACGGGAGCAGCCATTCTCCGCACGCTTGCCGAGCAGGAGGAGAGCCTTCCGAAGGGTTTTCTGACGGAGCGCATCGCGTACGGCGCAGGAACATGGGATCTCGATGTGCCCAATGTCGTACGCCTCTTCCTCGGCACATACAAGGGGGAGCGGAAGCGTGCGTTCTGCGTCCTTGAGACGAATATCGACGATATGAATCCGCAGATCTATGGCTATCTTTACGAGCGCCTGCTCGAAGCGGGGGCACAGGACGTCTGGACGACTTCTATATATATGAAGAAAAGCCGTCCCGCCGTGAAGCTTTCCGTCCTTTGCGACGACGCGCACAGGGACACGTGCGTGGGGATCGTCTTTTCCGAGACGACGACGGCAGGCATTCGCGTCCTGCCGCTCGAAGCGCGTCTTGAAGCATCGCGCCGCATGGCGGTCGCCGAGACGCGCTACGGGGCAGTGAGCTGCAAAGTCTGTGCGTGGGACGGGCACATCTCGAACGTTTCCGTGGAGTATGAGGACTGCCGCCGTCTCGCGGAGGAGAACGGCGTACCGCTCAAGATCGTACAACGCGAGGCCATGAAGGAGATATGCACGCGTCTCGGCGAGTGATGGGAAGCGCCATTCCTTGACAAGGCAGACGTGCGCCGCTATAATGAAGCGAGGTTGATGTTGATGCAAGTAAATATTGCTGATTTGGCAGCCAATGCGGGAAAGAAAGCTCCATTTTCGTTCGAGCGCGATGCAGCATCCCTTGACATCGGCGCAGCGGATTACCGCATCGAAGGGACGGTTGCCGTTTTGGGAACCGTATCCTATACCGGAAGGCACTATCGTGCGGAAGGCATCATTCGCTGCACGAAGTCATTTGACTGCGATCGCTGCCTGAAGCCTTGCATGGAGGCGCAGGAACATCCCTTTTCGGAGGATTTTCAGCGTACAGATGACGGAGCGGTGGGAGATGCGGATGAGGACGCGAACGGTTTCACGGGCGACGCGATCGATCTTTCCAGCCTTGTCCGCGATACGATCCTCGCCGCGCAGCCACTCAGCAAGCTCTGCAAGCCGGACTGCAAGGGGCTTTGCGCCGTCTGCGGCGCCGACCTCAACGAGGGCGACTGCGGCTGTGACCGAAGTGTTTTGGATCCGCGTCTCGCCGCGCTTCGCGATCTATGGCAGCAGAGAGACGAGTGATGAGACGAGGAGGTGTAGCAAATGGCAGTACCAAAGCGCAAGACGTCCAAGGCGCGCCGCGACCGGCGCCGCGCGAATTGGAAGCTGACGGCGCCGGGATTCGTTTCGTGCCCGCAGTGCCACGAGCCGAAAATGCCGCATCATGTTTGTCCAGAGTGCGGTTACTATGACGGCAGGGAGGTCGTCACGGCAGAGGAATAAAGGAGACTTGAGCAGGATGTACGTCCTGCTTTTTTCGTAAGTGGTATTGATTGATTCGTATTTCGTGCTTGCTTTTTTACGGAAAAGCACATATAATGAGGCACTATACGAGATCATAAAAACAGGTACTAATTTTGGAGGCCTGCCGCGAGGGGGGGGGTCGCATGGCGCGCACAAGGAAGAAGGAACGTCACGGACAGCTCTTGGCGCAGCTTCGGGAGAAACCGTTCCTGACGGACGAAGAGCTCGCGCGGAACCTGTCGGTCAGCATCCAGACGATACGTCTCGACCGCCTTGAGCTCGGCATCCCGGAGCTTCGCGGACGCATCCGGCGCATGGCGGAAAAGGCGCAGGACAAGGTCAAGTCGATCGGGCGCGAAGAGGTCATCGGCGAGATCCTCGATCTCGACCTCGGGCACTTCGGCATATCGCTTCTGCGCATCACGGAGGACATGGTCTTCGCGAAGACGCAGATCGCAAAGGGAACGTACATGTTCTCGCAGGCGAGCTCGCTCGCGCTCGCCGTCATCGATGCGCCGATGGCGGTGACGGGCGTTGCGAATGTCAAGTACGAGGTGCCTGTTCGCATTGGGGAAAAGCTCGTCGCGCGGGCGGAGATCATCCGCGTGCGCGGCAATAAGCACTTCGTTTGGGTCAAGACGCGAAATGATACGCAGGAAGTCTTCCGTGCGAAGTTCATCATGGCTTCGTGGGGCGCGCGTTGAGACGCGGTGTTTCCGCTTGGGTGGATAATATGAGGAGGCTTGGTTCGTGAAAATTGCAGTCGATGCCATGGGCGGCGACTTTGCTCCGCGGGAAATCGTGTTCGGTGCGGTGCGTGCGGCGAAGAAGTACGATTGTGAGATCATTCTCGTCGGAGACGAGGCAAGGATACGAGAGGTTCTTTCCCATGAGACGGGATGGGAGAAGCTTGGCGTATCCATCCATCACGCGTCGCAGGTCATCGCGATGGGGGAGCATCCGGCAGATGCCGTCCGCACGAAGAAGGACGCATCGGTCGTCGTTGCGACGCGCCTCGTGAAAGACGGCGTCTGTGACGCGGTGCTCTCGGCGGGCAGCACGGGCGCAGCCGTCACGGCAGCGCAGCTCATCCTGCGCCGCATCAAGGGCATAGGCCGCCCTGCGATCGCGACGCCGATGCCGACGCCGAAGGGCGTCACGCTCCTCATGGATTCGGGCGCGAATGTCGACAGCAGGCCCGAACACCTCGTGCAGGGCGCCATCATGGGATCCCTCTACACGGAGTACGTCTTCGGCGTCAGGTCGCCGCGCGTCGGACTCCTCAACATCGGCGAAGAGGAGACGAAGGGCAATGAGCAGGCCAAGGAGACGTACGCGCTCTTAAAAACGATGCGCACGATCAACTTCTGCGGCAATGCCGAAGGGCGTGATGTGCCGAAGGGGAACTTTGACGTCGTAATTTGTGATGGATTTGTTGGCAATGTTGTGCTAAAATTTGCAGAGGGACTGGCGAAGACCATCTTGAAGCTCATTAAGGAAGCGATCAAGGATGGCGGCATTCTCGCCAGGCTCGGCGCACTTCTCTTGATGCCGACGCTCAAGAAGCTCGGAAAGCGGCTGGACGTGACGGAGTACGGCGGTGCACCGCTTCTCGGCGTCAATGGCTGCTGCATCATCAGTCATGGCTCATCGAATGCGAAGTCCATTTGCAGCGCGATCGGCGTGGCGAACGACTATGTGCGGAGCGATGTCCTCGGGCATATCCGCGACACGCTGGCGAAGGAGGAGATCGCAACCAATCATGAATAAGCAAACGAATGCAGGCATCCTCGGAACCGGGTGGTACGTGCCGGAAGGCAGGGTGACGAATTTCGATCTTGAAAACATGGTGGATACGAGCGACGCGTGGATTCGCACGCGCACGGGGATCTGCGAGCGGCGGAAGGCAGCAGCCGACCAGCCGGTATCCGATCTCGCGCTGCGCGCGGCACGCATGGCGCTCGAAGACGCGAATATGGCGGCGGAAGCAGTCGATCTCATCATCGTCGCGACGCTGACGGGCGATCAGATCATCCCCTCGACGGCATGCCGCCTGCAGGATGCGCTCGGTGCGAAGCATGCGGCGGCGTTTGACCTTTCGGCAGCGTGCTCTGGGTTCGTCTACGCGTCCGCGACCGCCTGCCAGTTCATTGAGACCGGCGTGTACCGTCACGTGCTCGTCATCGGCGCGGAAACGCTCTCGAAGGTCATCGACTGGACCGACCGCAATACATGCGTCCTCTTCGGCGACGGAGCGGGCGCGGCGCTCTACGGCCCCGTGGAGGATGGGCTCGGCGTGCTCGCCTTCGATCTCGGAAGTGACGGAGCGGGCGGCGATGCGCTCGCGATTCCCGCGGGCGGGAGCCTGCATCCTATGACGGAGCAGCGCCTGCATGCGGGCGATCAGTTCGTCCACATGGACGGAAAGGCAGTCTTTCGTTTCGCCGTCAGGATTCTGGGGGAGACGGTCGAGAAGTCGCTCGGGCGCTGCGGCATGACGAAGGAAGAGATCGATCATCTCGTGCCGCACCAGGCGAACATCCGCATCTTGGAAGCGGCGGAAAAGCGCCTTCGTCTGCCGCGGGAAAAGGTCGTCGTCAACATCGAGCGCTACGGCAATATGTCGGCAGCCTCGATACCCGTTGCCCTTTCGGAGGCGGCGCACGCACACCGCTTCCGAAAGGGCGATACCATCGCACTTGCCGGCTTTGGCGCGGGGCTGACCTGGGCATCGTGCATCATGAAATGGGCTAAGGAGGACATACTCTGATGTTTGAAAACAATCCTATCTGCAATCTACTGGGCATCAAATATCCGATTTTCCAAGGCGGCATGGCATGGATCGGCACGGCGGAACTCGCCTCTGCCGTATCGAATGCGGGAGGACTCGGCATCATCGGCGCGGGGCACATGCCGCCCGATGTCCTTCGTGCGGAGATCCAGAAGTGCAAGGGCTGGACGGATAAGCCGTTCGGCGTCAATGTCATGCTCATGAGCCCGTTCGTAAAGGAAGTCATGCAGGTCGTCGTCGAGGAGCGCGTCCGCGTCGTGACGACGGGCGCCGGCAACCCAGGCGAGTACATTCCTGCGCTCAAGGCGATCGGCTCGAAGGTCATCCCCGTCGTCGCTTCGGTCGCACTCGCGAAGCGTCTCGTGCGCGGCGGCGTTGATGCCGTCATCGCGGAGGGCACGGAGTCTGGCGGGCACATCGGCGAGATCACGACGATGGCACTCGTGCCGCAGGTCGTCGATGCGGTTGACGTCCCCGTCATCGGTGCGGGCGGCATCGCGGATTCGCGCGGCATGGCGGCGGCGTTTGCGCTCGGCGCAAAGGCCGTCCAGATGGGTTCGCGCTTCGTCGTGAGCGAAGAGTGCATCGCGCATCCGAACTATAAGAAGATGGTTTTGAAGGCGAAGGATCGCTCGACGGTCGTCACGGGACGTTCGCTCGGGCATCCGGCACGCGTGCTGCAGAACAAGCTCTCGCGCAAGTACGAGGAGATGGAAGCGGCGGGCGCATCGAAGGATGAGCTCGAGCAGCTCGGCGTCGGTTCGCTCCATCGCGCGACGCATGAGGGCGACGTCGATAACGGCTCGGTCATGATCGGCGAGATCTCCGGCATGCTCCACGACATCAAACCCGTCAAGGAGATCATCGAGGAGATCGTCGCAGGGCTTCCGCATGCGATTGCGGCGATTCAGGCCGACTGCAAATAAGATTTTACCGTATTGCTATCATAATATATCGAACCGATCGAAAAGACACCCGAAGCTAGGAGGTAGATCGCATGAGCAAACTCGCATTCGTGTTTCCGGGACAGGGAGCGCAGACAGTCGGCATGGGCAAGGATTTCTTTGATCGTTACGACGTGGCGAAACGCCTATTCAGGGAGGCGGATGAGGCACTTGGCTATTCCATCATGGATATGTGCTTTGACGGGCCCGCAGAGGATCTGAAGCTCACGGCAAATACGCAGCCTGCCATTTTGACGGTCAGCGTCATTGCGGGCGAAATCCTGAAGGAAAATGGGATCCGCCCCGACGTAGCGGGCGGGCATAGCCTCGGCGAGTATTCCGCGCTCGTCGAGGCAGGCGTCATGGATTTCCAGGATGCCGTTCTTCTCGTGCATAAGCGCGGACAGTTCATGCAGGAAGCCGTTCCCGTCGGCGAAGGCGGCATGGCGGCGATCATCGGCCTTTCCGATGATGTCATTCTCGACGCATGCGCAAAGGCAGCGGCACAGGGAGCAGTCGAAGCGGTCAATTTCAACTGCCCCGGGCAGACGGTCATCGCAGGCAGCACGAAGGGCGTCGAAGCGGCGGTCGGGCTCCTGAAAGAAGCGGGCGCGAAGAAAGCAGTCATCCTGCCCGTATCGGCGCCGTTCCATTCGACGCTCATGAAACCGGCGGCAGAAAAGCTTGCGGCAGAGCTCGATAAGACCGAGATGCGCGACGCGTCGTTCCCCGTCGTCGCGAACTACACGGGCAAGCTCCAGACGAAGGCATCGGAAATCAAGGCGAACCTCATCGCGCAGGCCGACCATCCCGTCAAGTGGATCGCCTGCGTCGAGGCGATGAAGGCGTTCGGCGCCGATACGTTTGTCGAGGCTGGTCCCGGCAAGACGCTCTGCGGATTCAACCGCCGTATCGACAAAGCACTCAAGAGCCAGAATGTTGAAAATCTCGAAAGCTTGCAAAAAACGCTTGACTATTTCGGGGAGGTTCGCTAATATGCTTTTAGATGGAAAGGCAGCGCTGGTAACGGGCGCGAGCCGAGGGATCGGCCGCGCAGTAGCGCTCCGCCTTGCGAAAGAAGGCGCAAAGGTCGTCGTCAATTATGCGGGCAATGCGAAAGCGGCAGAAGAGACGAAGGCAGCCGTTGAGGCGGCCGGCAGCGAGGCTGTATGCGTCCGTGCGGATGTTGCCAATGCGGACGAGGTCGCTGCGCTGTTCGATGCGGCGGTCAAGGCCTTTGGCACGGTAGACATTCTCGTCAACAACGCCGGCATTACGCGTGACGGACTTCTGATGCGCATGAAGGACGAGGATTTCGACGCGGTTCTTGCGACGAATCTCAGAGGAGTATACCTCTGCACGAAAGCTGCCTCGAAGATCATGATGAAGAAGCGTAGCGGCCGCATCGTCAATATGACCTCCGTCGTCGGGCTCATGGGCAATGTGGGACAGACGAACTACGCGGCGGCGAAAGCCGGCATCCTCGGCTTCTCGAAGTCGGCGGCAAAGGAGCTTGCCGCACGCGGCATCACGGTCAACATGGTCGCGCCTGGCTTCATTGAGACCGACATGACAGCCGTCCTTTCCGACAAGGTTCGCGAGCAGCTTGTTGGCGCGATTCCGCTCGGACGCATGGGCGAGCCGGAGGACGTCGCAAATGCGGTGCTCTTTCTCGTATCCGACGCAGCAGCTTATATTACGGGTCAGGTTGTCAATGTGGACGGCGGCATGGTCATGTGATATAACCGAAAAGATACCAACTGAAGGAGGTGAAACTTCATGGCAACTTTTGACAAGGTTCGTGATATCGTCGTCGAACAGCTCGGCGTCGAGGCAGACGAGGTGACAATCAATTCCACTTTCATCGATGACTTAGGCGCTGACTCGTTGGACATTGTTGAGCTTATCATGGCTTTCGAGGAGGAATTCAATATTGAAATTCCGGACGAGGCTGCGGAAAAGATCAAGACGGTTCAGGATGTAGTCAACTACATTGACCAGCACAAATAAGGATACGCCTTACCTTTTGAAAATCCCGTGAAGCTTACTTCGCGGGATTTTCTAAAGGAAACGCTTGTACAGGCGGTTCCCCTAGGTTGGCTGATTGGAGGAGTAACTGTGAAACTTCCCGAGCTGAAGATTGGGAGCAAGGTCGCACGCGTCCCCATTCAACAGGGCGGCATGGCGATCCGGCTCTCGACGGCAAGACTGGCAGCAGCAGTTGCGAATGAGGGCGGCATCGGCCTCATTGCGGCATCTGGCATGTCTCATGACGAACTGCGCTATGAAATCCGGCTCGCACGTTCCCTTACGTCTGGTATCATCGGCATCAATATCATGGTAGCAGCTAGTGACTTTGCTGAAGTCGTCAGGACTGCCATCGACGAAGGCATCGATCTCGTCGTTGCAGGCGCAGGCTTTTCGCGCGATATGTTCGCGCTTGGCAGGGAATCCGGAACGCCGATCGTCCCGATTGTTTCCTCGGTTAAATTAGCGAAAATTTCAGAGCGTCTTGGCGCGTCCGCGATCGTGCTCGAAGGCAAGGAGGCCGGCGGGCACCTCGGCACCGACACGTCGGTGCGCGACCTTGTCGCAGACGTGAGCGCAGCGGTGCGGATTCCCGTCATTGCGGCGGGCGGCGTCCTGCATGGCCAAGACATCGTTGATATGATAAAGATGGGCGCGAGCGGCGTCCAAATGGGCTCGCGTTTCGCCGTGTCGGAAGAGTCGAACGCGGCGCCCGCCTTAAAGGATTACTACTTGAAGTCGAAGCCGGAGGATGTCGTCATCATTCACAGCCCGGTCGGACTTCCGGGACGTGCCGTGCGCACGCCGTTCTCGGCACGCATCATGGAAGGTCCCGTCCCTCCGAAGCAGTGCGATTCATGCCTCAAGGCATGCAAGCACAACTTCTGCATCATCCGGTCGCTCATTCGCGCACAGCAGGGGGATGTCGAGACAGGACTCGTCTTTACAGGCGAGTACCTGCCGCGCATCGACAAGGTCTTGTCTGTCCACGAGATTTTTGCATACCTGCTCGCAGAGGTCGCCGAGGCGAACTGAGGGCGGGCTTACGACACAAATCATAGAGAGGAGTCTTTTGTTTTGAAAAATCGCGTTGTCATTACAGGGCTTGGCGCCATCACACCGATTGGCACGGGCAAGGGTGCGTTTTGGGATGCGCTGATGGAGGGCAGGAACGGCATCGGCAGGATCACGCATTTTGATCCCACGGACTACACGGCGCAGATTGCGGGCGAGGTCAAGGACTTCGATCCGACGGCGTACATCGACAAGAAGGAATCGAAGCGCATGGATCGTTATGCGCAGTTCGCTGTCGCGGCGGCAAAGCTTGCCATCGAGGACGCGAAGCTCGATCTCGATGCGGAAGACCACGACCGCATCGGCACGTACATCGGTACGGGCATCGGCGGCATCCGCACGATGCACGTCTCCTATCAGAAGCTCTTTGAGAAGGGACCGTCGCGCATCTCGCCGTTCTTCATTCCGATGATGATCGCGAACCTCGCTGCAGGGCAGGTCGCGATCACGTTCAAGCTGCACGGCCCGTCTTCCTGTATCGTCACGGCTTGCGCATCGGGCACGAACAGCATCGGCGATGCATTCCGCCTCATCCAGCAGGGCGAGGCGGATGTGATGCTGGCAGGCGGAACGGAAGCAGCGGTCAGCGAAGCAGCCGTCGCGGGCTTCGCTGCGATGAAGGCGCTCTGTTCGGATCACAACGACGATCCCGCACATGCATCGCGCCCGTTCGACAAGAACCGCAGCGGCTTCGTCATGGGCGAAGGCGCTGGCCTTCTCGTGCTCGAGAGTCTCGAACACGCGAAGGCACGCAGTGCGCACATCTATGCGGAGCTCGTGGGCTACGGCATGAACTCCGATGCCTACCATGTCACGAGCCCGGCTCCGGGCGGTGCCTATCAGGCGAAGTGCATGAAGCTTGCGCTGGACGATGCGGGACTCGCGCCGGCGGAAGTCGACTACGTCAATGCACACGGCACGTCGACGCATCTCAACGACGAAGGGGAGACGCTCGCGATCAAGAAGATTTGGGGCGAGGCGGCAAAGGATGTCTCGGTCTCCTCGATCAAGTCGATGACGGGACACCTCCTAGGCGCGGCAGGCGGCATCGAAGCGGTCGCGACGGCGCTTGCAGTCGAAAAGGACATGCTCCCGCCGACGATGAATTACGAGACGCCCGACGAGGGACTCGATCTCGACTACGTGCCGAACAAGGCGAAGGCGAAGAAGGTTCGCGCTGCGATTTCCAACAACTTCGGCTTCGGCGGACACAATGCGTGCATTGTCATGAAGAAGTACGCGGAGTAAGATATGGAACAGGCGATACTTTCTCCTGCGCGGGAAAAAGAGCTGCACCGCCTTTCAGAGAAGCTCGAGGTTCAATTTTCGAACCTCGAGCTTTTGAATCAGGCGCTTACGCATACGTCCTTCGCAAATGAGGAGAGGCGAACGATCCCCCACAATGAGCGCTTGGAATTCCTCGGCGATGCCGTGCTCGAACTCGCATCGAGCACGTATCTATACGAGCATTTCCCGGACATGCCGGAGGGCGAGCTCACGCGCACGCGCGCGAGTGTCGTGTGTTCGGAGACACTCGCGCGTCTCGCGGACGGGCTCGGGCTCGGGGACTACCTGCTGCTCGGACATGGCGAGGAGATGAGCGGCGGCCGCACGCGGCAGACGAATCTCGAAGACGTATTCGAGGCCGTCATCGGCGCGATCTACCTCGATCAAGGCTGGGAAGCGGCACGGGAATACGTCATGCGCGAGCTTGCGCCGGCATTCCATCTCGCCAAGCGCGGCGAAGCGTTTCGGGACTACAAGACGATGCTGCAGGAATACGTCTTCCGAAAGGGGAATCAGCGCATCGGCTACGAGCTCGTCGCGGAAGATGGCCCCGACCATGCAAAGTCGTTCACGTTTTGCGTGCGCGTGACGGGCAAAGTGCTCGGCACGGGAACGGGGCGCAGCAAGAAGGAAGCAGAGCAGCGCGCCGCGCAGCAGGCGCTTGAGACGCTCGAAGCCAGATAAGGAAGCGGCAGGAAGAGGAGAGTGGGGAGCATGCGAAAGCTTACGATGCTCGGTACAGGCAATGCGATGGTCACGAAGTGCTACAATACCTGCTTTTATATCGAGCTCGATGACGGAAATCTTTTTTTAACGGATGCAGGCGGCGGAAACACGATCCTGCGCCAGTTTGAACGCGCGGGGTTCGACTACGGAAAATGCCATCACATGTTTGTGACGCACGGCCATACGGATCACGTTCTCGGCGTTATATGGGTCATGCGCAAGATAGCCGACCTCATGAACAAGGGCAGGTATGAGGGCGAGTTCCACGTCTACTGCCATGACGTCGTGCGCAGCATGCTGCTCACAATGACGGAGCTCACGCTCAAGGAAAAGGATTTTGCGCGTATCGGAGACGGCATCTTTCTCCATGAGATGACGGACGGACAGATGGTTTCGTTTGCAGGCATTGCGCTCACGGCATTCGATATCCTCTCGACGAAGGCAAAACAGTTCGGATATGAGCTCCGGTTTGCAGACGGAATACGGCTCGTCTGCCTCGGCGACGAGCCGTATCAGGAGCATGCAGGGCGCTATGCAAAGGGGGCGGACTATTTGATGGCGGAGGCGTTCTGCAAGTACGGTGACCGTGATCGGTTCCATCCGTACGAGAAGCATCATTCGACCGTCAAGGAAGCGAGCGAGCTCGCAGAAGATCTCGGCGTCAAGAATCTCGTCCTCTACCATACGGAGGATAAGACACTTGCGACGCGCAAAGCGGACTACAGCGCGGAGGCAAGGGAATACTTCCACGGAACGGTCTACGTGCCCGACGACCTCGATGTCATCACACTTTAAGCAGGGAACATCGAATCGATGGTTTGGGTCACGGTCGTCAGACTCTGGCGGAACGTTTCAAGCTGATCGGAGGACAGTGCGGCAAGGCGTTCGTTGAGCCGCGTTTTGACCTTTTCGTCCTGCTCGGCAAGGACAGCCTCACCCTTTGGCGTTAGGCTGACAAGGCAGCAACGGCGGTCGGAAGGGTCTTTTTCTTTGGCGACGATGCCTGCCGCGAGGAGCTTGTCCATGATCGCCGTCATCTGCTGCTTGGATACGCGGAGGTTTTCGGCAATCTGCGTGATGGACGCTTTTGCTTCACTGCGCACGGCAACGAGCACGGCGAACTGGTTGAGCGGCAGCGGAATCTGTGTCTGCCGATAGAAATTATTATGTATCGTCATGAGCATTTCGATAAATTGGCTTGAAAGATCTGTTTCTTTTGCATCCGCAGGCATAGGCATCTCCTTTTTATTGACTTTTCCTTGAATATAATATACTATAGGTTTCGCCGATAGTAAATATTTATTTACTATTTGTCTTGCATATAGGTTGCAAGTTTTCGTTTTGGAAACGATGTATGGCATTCAAAAGTATGGCATTCAAATCAGTTGGGAGGTTATCTGCTTGTTTTTTAAGCGAAACAGGAAACTGAACGCCTTGGTTCTCGCAGGGCTCATCGCCTCCGCCCCCGTTTATATGGCAGGCTGCGGCAGCGACCAGCAGGCGCAGCAGGCGCGTGCGACGCAGGTCAAAGCGATGGCGGTCATTCAGCAGGACACGCCGATCACGAGCGAGTACGCGGGGCAGATCACGGGCAAGGACGAGGTCAAGGTCCAGTCGAAGGTCTCCGGCAATATCGTCGAGAAGTACGTCAAGGGCGGTCAGCACGTGTCGGCGGGGCAGCCGCTTTACCGCATCGACTCGCGCCAGTACGAGTCGGCCGTGCTCTCAGCGCAGGCGACGCTCGCACAGGCGGAGGCGACGCTCGGCAACGCGCAGACCGACCTCTACCGCGATCAGGAACTCCTCGCGGCAGATGCGATCTCGGAGCAGGCGGTGACGACGCAGCAGGCGAACGTCAATGCCTACGCGGCAGCGGCATCCGCCAATGCGGCGCTTTTGCAGAAGGCGCGGCAGGACCTTGATGACACGGTCATCTACGCGCCGCTCTCGGGACAGCTTGCCGTCGACGATGTCGCGGTCGGCACGTTTGCCTCGGCAGGCAATACGAACCTCGTGACGATCGGCTCCTCGAACCCCGTCTATGCAGAGTTCAGCATCTCTGAGACGGAGTACCTGAAGTTCATGAATATCCGTCAGGCACAGGCGGGCGTGCAGGGACAGCCGCTCACTGTCTCGCTGACGCTTTCGGATGGCTCGGTCTACCCGCTCGACGGGCAGATCGTGGAGACGGATCGGTCGCTTGCGCAGAAGACGGGCACGCTGAAGCTCAAGGCACTCTTTGAGAACCCGAATGGGCTGCTGCTCCCCGGCATGTTCGCGCGCGTCAGGCTATCGGGTGAGACGGTGCCGAACGCACTCCTCGTGCCGCAGCGCGCCGTGCAGCAGATGCTCGGCAAATCGTTCGTCATGGTCGTCGGCGAAGACGGCAAGAGCGAAGCGCGCACCGTCACGCTCGGACAGAAGGTCGGCAGCTACTACATCATCAAGGACGGCATTTCGGCGAGTGACAATGTCATTGTCGAGGGGCTTACCAATTTGCGGGAAGGTGTGGATCTCGCGGTCACGCAGGTGACGGCGGATGACATGGGCTTCTCCCTCCGTTCGGACGTGACGCCGTATGATGATAATGCGGTCAATGCGAAGCCGGAGTAAGGGGGCGGTATTTTGTCAAAATTCTTTATCCACCGTCCGATTTTCGCGATTGTCATCTCGCTCATCATTGTCATCGTCGGCATCATCGCCGCCGTACAGCTCCCGATTGCGCAGTACCCGCAGATCTCACCGCCGACGGTCTCCGTCGGCACGTCGTACACGGGCGCGAATGCTGCGGTCGTCAATGAGACGGTCGCACAGATCATCGAGCAGCAGGTCAACGGCACACAGGGCATGAGCTACATGAGCTCGAACTCGGACGACACGGGGCGTTACGGGCTTTCCGTGACGTTCGAGGTCGGCACGGACGGCGACATGGACTCGGTCAAGGTGCAGAACAATGTCGCGGCGGCGAATGCAAACCTGCCGAACGATGTCAAGACGGTCGGCGTCACGACGCGCAAGGCGTCGAGCGACATGGCGTACATGCTTGCCATATTCTCACCGGACGGGACGTACGACCGCGCGTTCATGAAGAACTACGCCGATATTTACCTGCTCGACCAGATCAAGCGCGTTCCGGGCGTAGGCGATGTCCAGATTTTCGGCTCGAATTACGCGATGCGCGTTTGGCTGAACCCAGACAAGCTCGCGGAGCTCGGCCTCACGATTGCCGACGTCAGTGCGGCGATCCAGGAGCAGAACGTACAGGCACCGGCCGGCACCGTCGGCGCCATGCCGGCTTCCAACGGGCAGGAGAAGCAGTACACGGGCAAGATCGCCGGCCGTCTCGTGACGCCGGAGGAATTCGGCAACATCATCCTGCGCGCCGACGGCAGCGGGCAGTTCGTCCGTCTGAAAGACGTTGCGCGCATTGAGACGGGGCAGCAGGCGTCGAATATCATCGCGAAGTTTGACGGCTACCCCTCCGTTGCGTTCGGCATCAATCTCACGAGCGACGCGAATGCGAAGAAAACCGTTGCGGGCGTCAAGAAGATTTTGGAAGAAGCGAGGCCGAATCTCCCGCCCGGACTCAAGATGGCACAGATTTTTGACAGCACGAACTACATCAATGCCTCCATCCGTGAGGTCACGGAGACGTTCATCGAGGCGCTGCTGCTCGTCGTCCTCGTCATCTTCATCTTCCTTCAGAACTGGCGCGCGACGCTTATCCCGCTGCTCGCCGTCCCGGTGTCGCTCATCGGCACGTTCGGCGCGTTCATCGTGCTCAATTTCTCCATCAATACGCTGACGCTCTTTGCGATGGTCCTTGCCATCGGCCTCGTCGTCGACGACGCGATTGTCGTCATCGAGAACGTCGAGCACCACATGGGGGAGGGGCTCTCGCCCATGGACGCGACGGAGCGCGCGATGCACGAGGTGCAGGGACCGGTCGTCGCAATCGCCTGCGTCCTTGCAGCGGTGTTCGTCCCGGTCGCCTTTCTTGGCGGCATGATGGGCGTGCTCTACAAGCAGTTCGCACTCACGATTGCCATTTCGATGGCGCTCTCCGCATTCGTCGCACTGACGCTGACGCCTGCGCTCTGCGCCATGCTCCTGAGGCCGCATGGCAAGGAAGAAAAGGAGGGGATCCTAGGGCGGTTCTTTTCCTGGTTCAACCGCGTGTTTGATATGACGCGGCGCGGCTATATGGGCGTCGTTGCACGCTTCGTCCGCCACGCGCGCCTTGCGGTCGTGTTCCTGCTCATCGTCTGCGGCCTCACGGGGCTCGTCTACACAAAGCTTCCCTCGACGTTCGTCCCCGAGGAGGATCAAGGCTACCTCTTCACGGCAGTCAACCTCCCGGAAGGCACGTCGGCAAATCAGACGCAGAAGACGATGGACAAGCTCGCATCTGCGGCAAAGGAGCAGGATGGCGTCGATCACGTCATGTCGATTACGGGATTTGACATTCTCTCCAGCGGCGCAAAGCCGAGCGGCGGACTCGTCGTCCTCGGCATGAAAGACTGGTCGCAGCGGGAGGATCAAAGCGTTTCCGTCGCATCCACCGTCAGAAAGATGTTCGGCATTGGCGCCAAGCTTGCGCCGGAAGCGTTCACGATGGCGGTCAACCCGCCTGCCCTTCCAGGACTCGGAGCGGTCGGCGGCTGGACGATGCAGCTTCAGGATATGACGGGCCACTCGGACACGGAGCTGAATGACATCGTGCAGAAGATCATCGCGGAGGCGAACCAGCGGCCGGAGCTGCAGGGCGTGCGCACGACGTTTTCCATTAACTCGCCGACGTATGAGTACGAGATTGACCGCGAGAAGGTCAAGAACCTCGGCGTGAAGCTCACGGATGTTTTCACGGCGATGCAGGTCAATTTCGGCGGTGCGCAGGTCAACGACTTCAACCAGTTTGGGCGCACCTACAAGGTCATGCTGCAGTCTGACCTCCGCTATCGCAATGAGGCGGAGGCGGCGAAATTCGTCTTCGTCCGAAGCGCCTCCGGCACGATGGTTCCCCTCGACACGCTGCTTCGACCGAAGCTCAGCACGGGCCCGACCCAGATTTCGCGCTTCAACGGCACGCGTGCCGTCCAGATTCAGGGAAATGCAAGGCAGGGCTATTCTTCGGGTCAGGCGATGGGCGCCATTGAGGAAATCGTCCGCGCGAACGCGCCCTCAGGCTTCAACATCGAGTGGTCGGGGCAGAGCCGCGAGGAGAAGAAGGCGTCGAGCTCGACGGGCCGCGTGCTCGCGCTCGCGCTCATCTTCGTATTCCTTGCGCTCGCCGCTCTCTACGAGAGCTGGAGCGTTCCGTTCGCCGTCCTGCTGACGGTGCCGACGGGGATCTTCGGCGCACTCGTTTCCGAGTATGGGCTTTCCATTCTCGAGGCAGTGACGGGGCATCCGAACCCCGGCCTTCAGAACAGCGTCTACATGCAGATCGGCGTCATCATGATCATCGGCCTTGCGGCAAAGAACGCCATCCTCATCGTCGAATTTGCAAAGGTGCGTGTGGATCGCGGCATGGAGCCGGTCAAGGCAGCAATCGAGGCGGCGGGGCTTCGCCTTCGCCCGATCCTCATGACGAGCTTTGCGTTCATCATCGGCTGCCTGCCGCTCGCCGTCGCATCCGGCGCGGGCGCGGCGGCGCGCAACGGCATGGGCGTCGCCGTCGTCGGCGGCATGCTCTTCGCGACCTCGCTCGGCATCTTCCTGATCCCGGTCTTCTTCGTCGCAATCGAATGGATTGCCTCGAAGCTCGGCCTCATGAAGCAGAGCCGCAAGAAGACGTCGGCGGATTACATGTGATTACGGCATGGAGCGATTCCCTTTTGGCCTGCATAAAAGAGACTGTCACGCTTGTGGCAGTCTCTTTTGCTTTTGCCCATAGCATCTATATGATTTTTGCCCATGACAAAAAGAAAGATTTGTAGTAAGATTATACAATACCCTAGGTACAATTAATCGTAGCAACGCTACGGAATCGGATTTTGTAGGTGATGAATTTTGTCAAACCCGATGTTTGATGTGGTGAGGGCGGATCTCGAGGCGCTCGAAGAGGGGCTGCTCGATGCAGTTGGCTCGCCATACGGCCTCGTGACCGAGATCGGCACGCATCTTGTCCATGCGGGCGGAAAACGGATCCGTCCCGGGCTCTGCATTCTCGCGGCGCGCAGTGGAAAGAATTTCTCGCTGGAACGCATCCTGCCGCTCGCAGAGACACTCGAACTCATCCATACGGCGTCGCTCGTCCATGACGACGTCATTGACGGTGCGGGAACACGGCGCGGCGCGGAGACGGCAAATGCCCGTTGGGGAAGCCAGATCGCGATACTTTCGGGCGATTATATTTTTGCGCGTGCTTTCGCGCTCATCGCGACGGAGGGCTACGGAGGCTACATCCTGAAGCGCCTGTCGGAGCTCGTCTGCAATCTGAGCATCGGTGAAATCATTCAGAATGAAATGATTTATAAGGCGTCGCGCGATTTGGATGCCTACTATGAGCGCATCCAAAAGAAAACGGCAGACTTTCTCGAAATCTGCTGTGAGCTCGGCGCTGTCGTCGGTGGCCTCGATCCAGCGGACGCGAAAGCGCTCGCCCGGTACGGGCACGCGATCGGCATGGCGTTTCAGATCACGGACGACATCCTGGACATCCTGCAAACGGAAGAGCAGATCGGAAAGCCCGCCGGCAATGATATACGGCAGGGCATCGTGACGCTGCCCGTCATCCGCGCACTCTCTGTCAGTTCCGATGCAAAAGAACTCGAAACCATCGTGACGAACCGCAAGATGACCGATGAAGACGTCCGCCGCGCGCTTGCGATTGTCCGCGAGACGGACGGCGTGGACTTTGCGATGAAGCGTGCGGACGACTATCTCGCGCATGCGAAGGAAATCCTGCCTGCGTCCCTTCCCAAAGAAGTTCGCGAGGCGTACGAAATGGTGGCGGATTTCATCGGCGACCGCGATTTTTGACAGTAGGAAAGACAGGGGGAGGAAATGCTATGTTTGGAATTGGAGCGCCGGAGCTCATTTTGATCTTGGTCGTCGGCCTCATCGTGTTTGGACCCGGCAAGCTGCCTGAAATGGGACGCACGCTCGGCAAGGGCCTGCGCGAGTTTCGCAAGGCATCGAATGCATTGACGCAGGCGATGAATGCACCGGAACCGCCGCCGGCGCCGCCACAGCAGGCACAGCCTGCACAGGCGACGGAAAAGACGCAGGCGGGGACGGCTGCGTCGGCTACCGCAACGGAAGCTTCGGCTGCTGCAGCGGCGGATGCAAATGGAGCGGCTAAGATGGCAGAAAGCCAAGCCTACGTGCCGCCGACGCAGGAGAGCGTCCGCACGCAGCTTGCCGAGCAGAAAACCGCAGAGAAGAAGCAGGACGCGCCCGAATAGGGCACGTGATACGATTAGGAGGACTTATCTATGTTTGGACTGGGTGTACCCGAACTTTTGATTATTCTTGTCATTGGGCTTGTCATCTTTGGACCCGGAAAGCTGCCAGACGTCGGCAAGGCGCTCGGCAAGAGCATCCGTGAATTCAAGCAGGCGAACAAGGAAGCGGATAAGCCGAACGACGCGATGGCCAACGTGACGCCCACGCCGAAAGAGCTTGCGGGGAAAAAGGACGAGAACAAGTAACCCATGGCAGAAGATACGATCAAACAAGAGGACCCTTCTGGGGAGAAGCGTCCCGCTATCGCGCCTGCGACGACGCCTGAAGGGACGATACAGCCGCTCTCGAATGATGACGGAAGCATGTCGCTCATCGCACATCTCACAGAGCTTCGCAGCCGGCTCATCAAGAGTCTCGTGGCAGTCGCGCTCGGAAGCTGCGTCGGCTACTGCTTCATCGACGAAATCATGCATTACCTGACGCTGCCAGCGGGAAAGCTCTACTACATGCAGCCGTCGGAGGCGTTTTTCACGTATCTGAAAGTCTCCATCGTCGCAGGTTTCCTGATTGCGCTGCCCGTCGTTTCCTATCAAGTTTGGCGATTCTTCCTGCCTGCGCTTACGAGCAGGGAGAGAGCCGTCGTCGCAATCGTCGTGCCGACGTCCGTCGTGCTCTTTTTCTCCGGGCTTGCCTTTTCGTTCTTTCTCGTTCTGCCCGCAGGCCTGCGCTTTTTCATGGGATTCGGCAACGAGGAGCTGCAGGCGCTGTTTTCGGTCAATAAGTATTTTGAGTTCGTCATCATGTTCATCCTGCCGTTTGGCTTCATCTTTGAACTGCCGCTCATCATGACGATCCTCGGCAAGATGGGGATTCTGACCTCGAAGTTCTTGGGACGGTATCAGCGCATTGTGTTCTTTCTCTCGTTCGTGCTCGGCGCGATCATTACGCCGACGCCGGATGTGTTTACGCAGTCGATGATCGCCCTGCCGATCTTCGTGCTCTACGAGGTCGGCTATCTTATCGTGCGCTGCGTACTAAGAAAGTGAGGCATGAAAAATGGCATACAAGGATTTGCGCGAGTTTATGGCAGATCTTGAGGGGAAGGGGCTCTTGCGCCGCATTCGGACGGAGGTCGATCCCGAACTGGAAATCACGGAAATCACCGACCGCGTCTCGAAGATGAAAGGCGGGAAGAACGTCGCGCTCCTCTTTGAGAACGTCAAGGGCTCCAAGATGCCTGTTCTCATGAATGCATTTGGCAGCTACGAGCGCATGGCCATGGCGCTCGGCGTCCAAAAACTCGACGATGTCGCGGACGAGCTGCGCGAGATGATGAAGCTCCCGTACGTATCGCTGCAAAACAAGATGAGCGTCGTCACGATGATCCCGATGATCAAGCGCGCCGTGAATTTCCCGAAGTATGTCAAGCATGCGCCGTGCCAGGAGGTCGTCGAGACGGAGCATCCGAACCTCGATGAAATCCCCATCCTAACGTGCTGGCCCGAGGACGGCGGCCCGTTCGTGACGCTTCCGCTCACGTTCACGAAGAATCCGAAAACGGGCAAGCGCAACGTCGGCATGTACCGCCTGCAGAAATACGACAGCCGCACGACGGGCATGCACTGGCACATCCACAAGAACGGTGCGGAGAATTTCCGTGACGCGCGCGCGGCAGGCGAGGGACGCATCGAGGCGGCCGTCGCGATCGGCACCGATCCCGTCCTTACCTATGCAGCGACGGCGCCGCTGCCGCGCGATATCGACGAGATGGTCTTTGCAGGATTCCTGCGTCATAAGTCGGTTGAGATGGTCAAGTGCAAGACGGTCGACATCGAGGTGCCGGCGACGGCGGAAATCATCCTTGAAGGCTACGTGCTGACAAGCGAGATGCGCCGCGAGGGACCGTTCGGCGATCACACGGGCTACTACTCGCTCGCCGACGACTACCCCGTGTTCCACATCACGGCAATCACGCACCGAAACGATCCGATTTACTTCTCGACGGTCGTCGGCAAGCCGCCGATGGAGGACTGCTACCTCGCGAAGGCGACAGAGCGCATTTTCCTGCCGCTCCTGCAGCAGATGCAGCCGGAGATCCGCGATATCAACATGCCGCTGGAGGGCGTTTTTCACGACTGCTGCATCGTTTCGATCCAAAAGCAGTACCCGATGCAGGCCAGGAAGGTCATGCACGCGCTTTGGGGCATGGGGCAGATGATGAACGTCAAGATGATCATCGTCGTCGATGACCACGTGGACGTGCAGGACGTCAGCGAAGTCGCTTGGCGCGTCTTCAACAATATCGACGCGAAGCACGATCTTGAGATCGTCGAGGGTCCCTTGGACGTGCTCGACCACTCCTCGCCGATGGCGAAGTGGGGGGCGAAGCTCGGCGTCGACGCGACGAAGACGTGGCCGGAGGAAGGCCATGCGCGCGCGTGGCCCGATGAGATCCGCATGACGGACGCGATCAAGGAGCGCGTCGACGCGAAGTGGAAGGAGCTGGGTATCGATTGATTTCGATCAAGGCGCATCTCAACAACGTCGCGCTCCACCATACGGTCTTTGACTTGCCGTTCGCCTTCATGGGGGCGGTCCTCGCTGCAGGCGGGCACCCGTCCCTTTACGATCTCTTTTGGATCGCGATGGCGATGACGACGGCGCGCGCGGCAGCGATGGCGATCGACAATCTCGCCGATCTCCGGTACGACAGGAAGCAGCCGCGCATGGCGTACCGCGCGATGGTGGCGGGGCGCATATCGAAGCGCGAGGCGAGGATCTTTATCGCGATCTGTCTCGTGCTCATGATCGTAGCGGTCCTTCAGCTCCAACCGGTCTGCCTCCGCCTGCTGCCGCTTGCCGCGATCCCGTTTGTCATCTACCCGTTTATGAAGCGCGTGACGGGATGGGTGCATCTCTTCTTGGGACTGGCGATCGCCATGGCGCCGGCGGGCGGCTGGGTCGCCGTGAGCGGGCGCATCGCCGCGCCGATGGTGCTGCTCTGCATTGCTGTCGCACTTTGGATCGGCGCATTTGACGCGATGTACGGCGCGCAGGACGAGGAATTCGATCGCAGCCAAGGGCTTCACTCGCTCGCGGTGAGCTACGGCGCGGATGGCGCGTTCCGCATTTCAGCGGCGCTCCACATCGTCTGTATCGCGTGCTTCTTCGGCGTCGGCGTCCTGATGCGTCTTTCCGCGCTTTACTTCATCGGCGTCGGAATTGCGGCGGGCACGCTCGTCTATCAGCACCGCATCGTGAGCCCCACGGATTTTTCGCGCGTGACACAGCGCTACTTCATGCGAAACGGCATTGTGTCCATTGCCATTTTCGTCTGCACATGGCTTAGCTTCTATATCTGATCACAGGGAAGGGGGACTTGTATGGCGGCACGTATTTTAGAGGGCAGGGAGTTTGCGGCGCGGTTCCGCGCGGACGCAAAGGAGCGCGCCGCAGCGCTCAGGGAAAAGACAGGCGTCACGCCGGGACTCGCCGTCATCATCGTCGGCGCGGATCCCGCATCGAAGGTCTACGTACGCAACAAGAATAAGGCGTGCGCGGAGCTCGGCATCTACTCTGAGGTCATCGAGATGCCGGGGAACACGACGAAGGAGGCGCTGCTCGCGCAGATCGACGCGCTGAATGCCAGCAAAAAGATTCACGGCATCTTGGTCCAGCTCCCGCTTCCTGCAGCGATCGCGAAGGACGGGCACGAGATCGTGAACCGCATTTCGCCTGCGAAGGACGTCGACGGGTTCCATCCGGTCAATGTGGGGCGCCTCGTGACGGGGGAAGAGGCGCTCGTTCCGTGCACGCCGCATGGATGCCTGCGCATGCTCGAACTCGCAGGCATCGAGATGGACGGCAAGCGCGCCGTCATCATTGGGCGCAGCAACATCGTCGGCAAGCCCATGCTCCACTTGCTGCTCGCAAGGCATGCGACGGTCACGATCTGCCACAGCCATACGAAGGATCTCGCCGCCGTGACGCGCGAGGCGGATATCCTCGTCGCGGCGATCGGAAGGCCGCATTTCGTCACAGCCGATATGGTGAAGAAGGGGGCGACCGTAATCGACGTCGGCATCAATCGCATCGCGCCGAAGAAGCTCGTCGGCGATGTCGACTTTGCGCACGTGAAGGAAGTCGCGGGAGCCATTACGCCCGTGCCGGGCGGCGTCGGGCTGCTCACGGTCGCGATGCTCATGGAGAACGTCGTGCAGGCAGCAGAGCGCCAGCTCATAAAATAAGGAGATAGGAGAGCAGAGGAGGGAATGCCCATGAAGACCGATGTGGAAATTGCACAGGAAGCGAAAATGCAGCCGATCGAAACGATCGCGGAAAAGATCGCCATCGAGCCCGATGAGCTTGAGCTTTACGGCAAGTACAAGGCGAAGATTTCGCTTGCGGCATGGCAACGCGTCAAGGAGGAAAAGAACGGCAAGCTCATTCTCGTGACGGCGATCAACCCGACGCCGGCAGGCGAGGGCAAGACGACGACGAGCGTCGGTCTTGTGGACGCCCTCACGCGACGCGGGCACAGGACGGCAGCAGCACTTCGCGAGCCGTCGCTCGGCCCGTGCTTTGGGCTAAAAGGCGGCGCGGCAGGCGGCGGCTACGCGCAGGTCGTGCCGATGGAAGACATCAACCTGCACTTCACGGGCGACTTCCACGCGATCACGACGGCGCACAACTTGCTGGCCGCTTGTCTCGACAACCACATTCATCAGGGCAACGCACTCGGCATCGACGTGCGCCGCATCGTCTGGAAACGCGTCCTCGACCTCAATGATCGCGCGCTCCGCCACGTGGTCGTCGGGCTCGGCGGCAAGGCGCACGGCGTGCCGCGTGAATCGGGCTTTGACATCACCGTCGCCTCGGAAATGATGGCGATCCTCTGCCTTGCGACGGATCTTGCGGACATGAAAAAGCGCATCGGCAGGATCCTCGTTGCCTATACGTACGACGGGCGTGCCGTCCGCGCTGAGGAGCTCGGCGTCACGGGCGCACTCACGCTGCTCTTCAAGGACGCGATCAAGCCGAATCTCGTGCAGACGCTCGAAGGGACGCCCGCTTTTATCCACGGCGGGCCATTTGCGAATATCGCGCATGGCTGCAACAGCGTCATGGCGACGAAATTCGCGCTGAAGTTCGCCGACTACGTCGTGACGGAGGCAGGTTTCGGCGCGGATCTCGGGGCGGAGAAGTTCCTTGACATCAAGTGCCGCTTTGCAGGGCTAAGGCCTGATGCCGTCGTCATCGTCGCGACGGTACGCGCGCTCAAGATGCATGGCGGGCTTCAAAAGACGGAGCTTATAAAGGTCGATAGGAAGGCACTCGAAGCAGGGCTTGCAAACCTCGCAAAGCACATCGAGAACATTCAGAAGTTCGGGCTTCCCGCCGTCGTCGCGATCAACGCGTTTCCGACGGACACGAAGGAAGAGCTCGATTTCGTCGAGGAAAAGTGCAGGGAACTCGGCGCGGAAGCCGCCATTTCCGAAGTCTGGGCAAAGGGCGGTGAAGGCGGTCTCGCGCTCGCCGAAAAAGTCGAGCAGGCAGCGGGGAAACCGAACGACTTTCATTTCCTCTACGATGCAGAGGCATGTATTTCCGAGAAGATCGAAACGATTGCGCGCGAGATCTACGGCGCGGACGGCGTGGACTTCACGGCAGAGGCGAAAAAGCAGCTCGTCGGGATCGAGAAACTCGGCTTCGGCAAGATGCCCGTCTGTATGGCGAAGACGCAGAACTCGCTCTCGGATGACCCGACGAAGATCGGCAGGCCGACGGGCTTTCGGATCACCGTGCGCGAGCTTCGCATCAGCGCGGGCGCGGGCTTCATCGTCGCGCTCACGGGCAACATCCTCACCATGCCGGGGCTGCCGAAGCATCCGGCAGCGGAACATATGGATATCGACAGGGATGGGCGCATCACGGGGCTGTTCTGATGGGCAGGGACATCGTATCACGGAAGGAACAGGAGGCCTTTATGAAGCGCATATCGGTTGAGCTTGTACCGCGCGATGAGGAGGCGCTGCGCGCTGAACTCGCCGCAGTAGGGAAATACCGTTCGCGGATCGGCGTGATCAATGTGCCGGATCTCCTGCGCCTCCCGCTCCGGAGCTGGGAAGGGGCGGCAATCGCGCAGGAGTCGTTCCCTTCCGCCATGCCGCACATCCGCGCGATGGACATCGATCTCGATGCAGGATTGCCGATGAAAGCGTACTTGCGTGCGCACCATATCGAGGAAGTGCTCGTCATCGAGGGAGATCCGCCGCAGGACATGACGCGCGAAGTCTATCCGACGATGAGTGTCGACGTCATTCGGAAATTCCGCGCGGAGATGCCGGAGGTCAAGGTGTACGCCGGCGTCGACCAGTACCGCGGCTCGATGGCGGAGGAGCTTTACCGCGTGCGCCGCAAGGCGCAGGCGGGAGCGGCGGGATTCTTTACGCAGCCGTTCTTCGATCTGCGCTACCTCGCGCTCTATGCCGACATGCTGGGCGGCTACGAAGTCTACTGGGGCGTCTCGCCTGTCATGAGCGCGCGGTCTGAGAGCTATTGGGAGCGCAAGAACAAAGTCGTATTCCCGCATGCCTTTCGCCCGACACTCGATTGGAGCATCGGCTTTTCGCGCGAGGCAATGGCGTTTGCCGAAACGCATGGGGCGAGCGTCTACCTCATGCCGATCAAGACGAATCTCGAAGCGTATTTGAGCGGCGTATTTGCCTGAGCAGGCATGGGAGGCGATTCGATGGATTTCGTTGCGATTGATTTTGAGACGGCGACGGGCGCACGCGATTCGGCGTGCAGCGTTGCTCTCGTCGAAGTGCGTGCCGGGAGGATCGCGGATTCCTACTATACGCTGATCCGTCCGCCGGAGAACTGCTACAATGCGTTCAACATCGGGATTCACGGCATCACCGAAGAGGAGACGGAAGACGCGCCGGACTTCTCAGGTGTATGGGCTGAACTCGAAAGACGCCTCGAAGGGAAGCTCGTCATCGCGCATAACGCGTACTTTGATATGGGCGTCCTGCGTGCGTGCCTCGTACGCTACGCCTTGGACTGGCCGTCGTTTGCCTACTGCGATACGGTTGCCATCGCGCGGCGCGTTTGGCCAGAGCTGCCAAACCACAAACTCCATACAGTCGCGGACCATCTCCACCTGAAGTTCCGCCACCACGACGCGCTCGAAGACGCGAAGGCGTGTGCGGCGATCCCGCTTCGTGCCTCGGAGGATGAGGAGGGAGAGACGTTCCGTGCCTTTGCACGGCGCGTCGGCGTGCGAATCGTTTCATTTGCGTGAAGCTCTTGGCTGCAGGGAAAGAAGATGACCCGAATGATTCTCGTGAGCGCATGCTTGCTTGGGCATAAAGTCAAATATAACGGCAAGGAGAATACCCATGGCCTCTTAGTGGAATACAATGCGCGCGGCAGGTTTCTTGCCGTCTGTCCCGAATGTCTTGCAAGGCTTCCCGTTCCGCGTCCACCCATGGAGATACAGGCAGCGACGGGGAAGCAGGTGCTTTCGGGCGGGGCGAAGGTCTGCGACGCCAACGGAAAGGACACGACGGCATACTTCATCGAGGGGGCAAGCCGCGTGCTGCAGATGGCGCAGGCATACCACGTGAAGGTCGCCATCCTGAAGGAGAGCAGCCCTTCCTGCGGCGTCCATACGGTATACGACGGCACGTTCGCGGGCAGGAAGACGCGCGGAATGGGCGTCACGGCGGCGCTCCTTATGAAGAACGGAGTCCGCTGCTACGCGGAACAGGATTTGACGGCCGCGCTGTTGGAGAGCCTTATCGCTGAAGACGTAGCGCAGGACAGCGTTTCATCGTGACCGCGGCCGAATGGGATCTGCGTACAGGAAAGCCCCCGTCCGATGGGCGGGGGCTTTCCTGTATCTTCATTGTTAAGATTCCGTTGCCAGTGCGTTGACCTTGCGGGCCAAACGGGACTTCTTGCGAGCCGCAGCGTTCTTGTGGTAGACGTGGTTCGCAGCAGCCTGATCGATCCTCTTGCATGCAGTTGAAAGGAGGGTCTTCGCCTCGTCGACATTTCCAGCCTCGACCGCATCGAGAACGCGGCGGGAAGCCGTGCGCACGCGGGATTTCTCTGCCGCGTTCTTGGCGTGGCGCTTGGCGTCGGATTTCACACTCAGGATAGATGCTTTGATATTTGGCACGTAGTTCACCCCCTTGATTCCATAGTCACTTTTGTATGATAGCACGGGAGGGGAGAAAAATCAACCTTAAATTCTTGGATTTCCCGTGTGAGGCATGGTATACTATGAGATGCGACGAGATGCAACAGGAAAATGATTGACGAGAGGTGTTCTATGCGTTTTCGCAACTTGCTCGCTGCTGCGGCCCTTGCCATGCTCGTTGCAGCGGCAACTGTTTTTGCATTTGGAGGGGGAAACGATCCTATGCCTGCCCTCGCGAAGGCAGGCAGGGAACCCGTGAGCGTGACGGTGCTCAATTACCACAAAGTGGACTCGATGCACATATCGCTTTCCGTGCTTCCTTCGGATTTTGCGTGGCAGATGCAGTACTTGGAGGATCACGGCTTTCATCCGATCACGCCCGACGAACTTTACGACAGCCTCGAAGGAAGAGGGGACTTGCCGGAAAAGCCCGTTTTGATCACGTTTGATGACGGCTACGCGGACAATTACAAAAATGCCTACCCGATATTAAAGAAACACAATTTCAAGGCGACGATCTTCGTCGTCACGGGGTTCATGGGCAAACGAAAAGGCTATCTGACATGGGATCAATGCCGTGAGATGGAAAAAAACGGCATTTCGATTCAGGCGCACACCGTCGATCACCGATCGATGACCGACCTCACGGACGATGAGATCCGCAGTGAGATCGTCGACTCGAAGAAACAGGCGGAAGATGAGCTCGGCCATCCCGTCGAGTACATGGCGTATCCGACGGGCGCGTGCAACCTCCACATCGCGCAGCTCGTCAAGGAGGCGGGCTACAAGGCGGCGTTCACGATCCGCTACGGCAACGCGGATCCAGAGAGCAATGTTTACGCGATCGAGCGCGTGCCCGTGTTCCATACGGCAAATACGAACCGCGATTTCATCGAGCGCATTACGTATACGCCGCTTTTTGAGCGTTTCGGTTGGAAAAAAAGTTAACATAGTTAACCGGATAATATGACGAGCAAACGCGCCTCTTTTTGAGGCGCGTTTTTTCTTTGGACAGATTTCCCCAAAGCCGTTCTCCTTCCTTGCAAAAATTCGGATTTTCTGCTATAAATATAGAGGAAGTGGTGAAAAGTGGCGAAAAGTGGCACATGCGGGCAGAAAGGGGTGAGGCAGGATGTTCATGGGAGAGTACGCCCATAGCATTGATGCGAAAGGACGCATCATCCTGCCGGCGGACTTTCGACAGGAGCTTGGCGTGAGCTTTGTCATCACGAAAGGCCTCGATAGCTGCCTCTTCCTTTACGGCCAGCAGGCATGGGAGGAACTCGCGGCGAAGCTCCGCGCGCTCCCACTCGCCAGGCCGGAAGCGCGTGCGATCGTACGGTTTTTCTTTTCGGGCGCGCGCACGCTTGAATGCGACAAGCAGGGAAGGTTCCTCGTGCCCGCCAATCTCCGCACGTACGCGGGAATCCAGCTTCGCGAAGACGTCGTTTTGACGGGCGCGGACAGCCGTATCGAGGTTTGGAGCCGCGCGCGTTGGAGCGCGTACAGTTCGGAGGTCGAGCCGGACGTCACGGCGATTGCGGCATCGCTGTCGGAGCTTGGGATATGACGGAGACGGCGAGGACGGAATTTCATCACGTCAGCGTCCTGCTGGAAGAAACGGTCGCAGGACTCGTGCGGGATCCCGATGGGATTTACGTTGATTGCACGCTCGGCGGCGGCGGACATTCCCATCGGATTGCCGAGATGCTCACGGAGTGCGGGCGCATTATCGGAATCGATCAGGATGCGGAGGCGATTGCCGCCGCAAAAGAGCGGCTGAAAGACGCGCGCTGCCGCGTCGATGTGGTGCACAGCAATTTCAGCCATCTTGCGTCGGTGCTGGAGCGGGAGGACGCGCCGCTCGTTGACGGTGTCGTCTTTGATCTAGGGGTTTCATCGCATCAGATCGATACGGCAGGGCGCGGTTTCTCCTACATGCACGACGCACCGCTCGACATGCGCATGGATACGGGAAAGAGCTTCTCGGCCTATGCGGTCGTCAACACGTACCGCGAGGAGGAACTGGATCGCATCTTCCACGATTACGGCGAAGAGCGCTGGGGAAGGCGCATCGCGAAGTTCATCGTGAAAGCGCGCGCGGAGAAACCGATCGAGCGTACGGGCGAGCTCGTTGACATCATCTGCAAAGCCGTGCCGAAAGCGGCCAGGCAGTCGGGCGGGCATCCGGCGAAGCGCATCTTTCAGGCAATCCGCATCGAGGTCAACAACGAGCTCGGCATCCTCGCCGAGGCGTTTCAGACGGCGGTGCATCATTTGAAGCCGGGCGGGCGCATCGCGATCATCACATTCCATTCGCTTGAGGACCGCATTGCAAAACAGACCTTGAAAGAACTCGCGCGCGGCTGCATCTGCCCGCCGGAGATTCCCGTCTGCACCTGCCACCATGCGCCGGAGATTCGGCTCATCGGCAAGGCGAAAGCGGCAAGCGCGGAGGAATGCGGACGGAATCCGCGCGCGCGCAGCGCGAAACTGCGGATTGCAGAAAAGCTGCCATAGAAGTTATAATGGATATGGAAGGGGAACGGTTTGATGCTGGCAAGACAGGAAGCATACGCAGATCATGACGAAGCACAGGCAGATGGCATCAACCATACGGGAACCCTGACCGCTGAAGAGGAGCGGGAGCTCCTGCGCGAGACGCCGAAGGAGCCGCTCTTTACGACGGTGCTCAATCGGCCCCTGCGGTCACACTGCCAGACGCTCTTCCTCGTCGTCGCGGCGCTCGCGATGCTCGTCACCGTCTGCAGCGGCATCAGCGCGAGCCGCGGCTATGCGCTCATCGAGGTGCAGCGTGAGGCGGATCGCATCGAACAGGAAAACGAACGGCTCGCGATCGAGATCGCGAAGCTCAAGAACCCGCAGCGGATCAAATCGATTGCGGAAACAGAACTCGGCATGAGCGTGCCGAAAAAGACGTATTTTTCGCATGAAGAAAAATGACCAGGCTCCCCCTTCCGCCAGGGGGAGTATGTCTTTTTCAGAAGCGGGCTTAGGAGGAGATCGCAGTGAAGACATTGAAGCAGCTTGCATCGCTCGTTTCGGGGGCGGAGATTTTGGGAAACGCGGACGAGGCGATTACGGCTCTTGCGCACGATTCGCGCAAAGTACAGGAGGGAACGCTCTTCATCTGCATTCCCGGCGTGCATGTCGACGGACACTCTTTCATTCCGCAGGCAGTTGCCTCCGGCGCACGCGCGATCCTGACGACGCGAAGCGATGTGGCAGTCCCAGACGGCATTTCGGTGCTGCGCGTGCCGAAGCTCGATGCGGCGCTCCAGATCCTCGCACCCGCTTTCTACGACTACCCTGCGCGCTCGATGCGCGTCATCGGCATCACGGGAACGAACGGAAAGACGACGACGAGCTACATCACGCGCGCGATCCTGCGCAAGGCGGGCTATAAGGTCGGCCTTATCGGCACGATTCAGATTCTCATCGAAGAGGAAAAGCACGAGATACACAACACGACGCCCGATGTCGTCGAGCTCCAGTCGACGATTGCCGAGATGCGCGACCGCGGCATGGACTACGTCGTCATGGAGGTCTCTTCCCATGCGCTTGCCGAGAACCGCGTCGCAGGCATCGAGTTTGATACGGCGGTATTCACGAACCTCACGCAGGATCACCTCGACTATCATAAAACGTTTGAAAACTATCGGCTTGCGAAGGCGAGACTATTTGATCTCGTCGCGAGGAAAGGCAGAAAAGACGGCAAGACGGCAATCGCCAATCTCGACGATCCGTCCTCGCGCGTCATGCTCGCGCACGCCGACTGTCCGCATCTGACGTATGCGGTCGAGGAGGATGGCGATCTCATCGCAAAGAATATACACGTACACGAGGATGGCTCGGAATTCACGCTGGTGCACAAAGACCTCGGCACGATGACGCTCTCGATGCACGTCACGGGACTTTTCAATGTCTACAACGTCATGGCGGCGACGTGCGCGGCGCTCGCGGAACACGTCGCGCCGAAGACGATCCATGCCGCGCTCGAAGCATTCCGCGGCGTGCCCGGACGTTTTGAACTCGTGCGGGCGGGGCAGAAATTTCCCGTCATTGTCGACTATGCGCATACGCCGGACGGCGTCGAAAACGTCTTGCACACGGCGCGCAAGATCACGAAGAAGCGGATCATTGCCGTATTCGGCTGCGGCGGCGACCGCGACCGAACGAAGCGGCCCATCATGGGACGCCTCGCGGCAAAGCTTGCCGACGTCGTGCTCGCGACGAGCGACAATCCGCGCACGGAAGACCCAGAGGCGATCCTTCGCGAGGTAGAGGCGGGCGTTCTTGCGTCGATCGGGAAGAAGCCGTATGAAAAGATCGTCGACCGCAAGCATGCGATTTTCCGCGCGATCGAGCTCGCTGAGCCGGGCGATGTCGTCGTCATTCTCGGCAAGGGGCATGAGAACTATCAGATCCTAAAGGATCGGACGATCCATTTCGACGATAAGGAAGCGGCGCGCGAGGCAATCGCGGCGCGCCTTGGCAAGGAGGGCGCATGATGGCGATGTTCTCGTTACAGGATGTGCTGGATGCGACGGGCGCAAAGATCCTGCAGGCGAATGCCGATTCGTTTGCAGGCGTTGTGACCGACACGCGAAAGGTCACGGAAGGCGCGCTCTTCCTCGGCCTCAAAGGGGATCGCTTCAATGGCGAGGATTTTGCGCATGAGGCAGCAAAAAAGGGAGCGGCCGGCATCATCGTATCGAGCACGTGCCCTGCTGACAAGCTTGCCGGGATCCGCGCAACGCTGCTGTGCGTGCCCGACACGCTCGTGGCGTATCAAGGGCTCGCGCACGCGTGGCGCATGCGCTTCACGCTGCCCGTCGTCGCGATCACTGGCTCGAACGGCAAGACGACGACGAAAGATCTTGCAGCAGCGACGCTTTCGCCGCTCGGCCCCATACTCAAGACGCAGGCGAATTTCAACAACGAGGTCGGTCTTCCGTTGACGCTTTTGGGCATACGCGAGAAGCACAAGGCGGCTGTCGTCGAGATCGGCATGCGCGGGCTGCATCAGATCGAGGCGATGGCGCCGATTGCCGCACCGTCGGTCGGGATCGTGACGAACGTTGGTGAGACGCACATGGAACTCCTCGGCTCGATCGAAAACATCGCGCGCGCGAAAGCGGAGCTCGTCGAAGCGATTCCTTCGGGGGGCACCGTCATACTCAATGCAGACAACGAATACGTTGCTGCCATGCGCGATAAGGCGCGCGAAGGCGTGCGCGTGCTGACGTTCGGCATCACGCACGATGCCGATATACGCGCACGCGACATCGTGACGCGCGCGATGAGCGCGACGCGCTTTACCGTGGACTACGCAGGCGGCGCCCATGCCTTTTTGATGCCGATGCTCGGCCATCACAACGTCTACAATGCGCTTGCCGCGATTGCGGCAAGCCACGCGCTCGGCGTCGATCCAGAGGCGGCGTCGGACGGGCTGCGTCATTTTGAAGCGACGAAGATGCGCTTTGAGACGGAAGATCTCGGCGACTGGCACATCGTGAACGATGCGTACAATGCAAGCCCCATGTCGATGCAGGCGGCGATACAGACGCTTGCAGGCATCGTGCCTGGCCGCAAGATCGCCGTCATGGGCGATATGCTCGAACTCGGGAGTATCTCTGAGAGCGCCCACCGCAAGGTCGGGCAGGAGCTGGCGCTCTACGGCTTCGATGCCGTCGTGACGCGCGGCGCAATGGGGGCGTTCATCGCGGATGGTGCAGAAGCGGGGGGCATCCGGCAGGTCTACCGCTGCGCGTCGCACGAAGAGGCGGCGGATCGCCTGCACGCAATCCTGCAGCCGGGCGACACGATCCTGTTCAAGGGCTCGCGCGGCATGGCCATGGAGAAAATCATTCACTTGCTATAATCTTGCTATAATTTGGAGACAATACATTGAATCAGTTGATTACGGCGGCAGCGGTTGCGGCAGGACTCGTCCTCATCGCAGGCCCGTTTTTGATCCCCGCGCTCCACAAGCTGAAATTCGGCCAGAGCATTCGCGAGGAGGGACCGAAGAGCCATCAGGCAAAGAGCGGCACGCCGACGATGGGCGGGCTCATGATCATTCCCGCGATCACCGTGGCAACGCTCGTGGCAGCACCGCATTCGGCAGAGGTGCTGCTCGCGCTGTTCATCATGCTCGGACACTTTGCGCTCGGCTTTCTTGACGACTACATCAAGGTAGTCAAAAAGCGCAATCTTGGGCTGAAGGCGCGGCAGAAGCTCCTCGGACAGACCGCCATCGCCATCGTCACGATGGCGATCGGCACGAAGTGCCTCGGCATCGATACGACGGTATGGGTGCCGGTCCTCGATACGGCGATCAATATTGGCTGGGGCTATTTCGCACTCGTGCTCTTCGTGCTCGTCGGCACGTCGAACGCGGTCAACCTGACGGATGGGCTCGATGGCCTCGCGTCGGGCGCGGTTGCGATCGCGATGAGCTCCTACGCCGTCATCTGCGTGCGAACGGGGCATGATGGCCTCGCACTCTTCTGTGCTGCTACGGTCTCTGCCTGCATCGCATTTTTGCGCTTCAACCTGCACCCTGCCAAGGTATTCATGGGCGACACAGGCTCGCTCGCACTCGGCGGCGCCGTCGCGGCGGCGGGCATCCTGACGCATACGGAAGTGCTGCTCGCCATCGTTGGATTCGTATTCGTCTGCGAGGCGCTATCGGTCATCATTCAGGTCATTTCGTTCAAGACGACGGGAAAGCGCGTCTTTCGCATGAGTCCGATTCATCATCATTTCGAGCTCGGCGGATGGAAGGAGACAAAGGTCGTTCTCGTCTTTTGGTGCGCAGGGCTCATCGCGAGCGTCATCGCGCTTTCGATGCTCTGATCTTGCGGAGGAATGGGTATGGATTTGCACGATAAAAAGGTACTCGTCGTAGGCGCCGGAATCAGCGGATTTGCAGCGGCAAGGATCGCAAGGCACCTCGGCGCCGCAGTCACGCTCAGCGACGCGAAGCGGGAAGGGGAGATCAAGGAAGACGTTGCGCCGCTTCGAGAGGCAGGCGTTGCGCTCGTGTTCGGACCGCAGGGCGAACGCCTTTTGGACGGCGTCGCACTCGTCATCGTCTCGCCGGCCGTCCCCGTCCGCATCCCGCTCATCCAGGCAGCGTACCAGAAGGGGATCCGCGTCATTTCCGAAGTCGAGCTCGCATACGATCTCGCACAGTCGCCATTCGTCGCGATAACGGGAACGAACGGAAAGACGACGACGACGACGCTCACGCATCTCCTCCTAAAGACGCGTTACAAAAACGCGGGACTCGGCGGCAACATCGGCATTCCGCTCTCGGAAGCCGCGCTTGCGGTCGGTGCGGGCGGTGTGATCGCAGCGGAGATTTCAAGCTACCAAATGGAGGCGACGGAGCACTTCCATCCGCACGTCGCGGCGGAGCTGAACGTGACGCCTGACCACATCGTGCGCCACGGCTCAATGGAAGTCTATCAAAAGATGAAGGAGCGCCTCTTTGCCGAGCAGACGGCGGACGACTTCCTCGTGCTCAACTACGACGATGAAAGGACGCGCGGCATGAAGGATCGCGCGAAGTCGCGCGTCTGCTATTTCAGCCGGAAAGAAGCGCTCGAAGCGGGTGCGTTCCTGCGCAATGACGTGCTCACGATCCGCTGGGATGGAGCCGAGTGCGCGCTATGCCACGTAAAGGAACTCGGCATCAAGGGCGCGCACAACGTCGAAAATGCGCTCGCGGCGGTTTCGTGCGCGTTCCTTGCAGGTGCGGATCCCGCGAGGATGGTCCCCGTGCTGAAATCGTTCCGCGGCGTTGAGCATCGCATCGAATACGTCACGGAGATTGCGGGCGTCGCCTACTATAACGATTCGAAGGCGACGAATACGGACTCGGCGATCAAGGCACTCGAGACCTTTGACGAAGGCATCGTGCTCATCGCGGGCGGCGATGACAAGATGACCGATCTCACGGATTTTATGGCACTCGTGCGCGCGCGCGTCCGCGAGCTCATTCTGATCGGTGCGGCGGCGAAGCGCTTTTGCGAGGCGGCGATTGCGGCGGGCATCGAAGAGGCGCATATCCACGAGGCGGGCTACTCGATGGAAAAGGCGGTTGCGCTCGCACATGAGCTCGCGAAGCCGTCGGAAGTCGTGCTGCTTTCCCCCGCGTGCGCAAGCTTTGACATGTACGATGGCATGGCGCAGCGCGGCAGGCACTTCAAGAAGCTCGTCCACCGGTACGAAAATAAGGAATAAGGGAGAATCCAGATTGAATATCATCGTTTCAGGCGGCGGCACAGGCGGCCACATTTATCCCGCTATTACCATCATCCGTGCGATTGAGTGCAAGGTGAAGGGCGCGAAGTTCCTTTACGTCGGCACGCGCCGCGGGCTCGAAGCGGACATTATCCCGAAGGAGGGACTGCCGTTTGCGACGGTTGACATTCGCGGGTTTGAACGGCATCTGACACCGATGAACCTCCTGCGCGCGGGAAAGGCGATGGCAGGCACGGTTCGCGCGATGAAGATCGTCAAGGATTTTCGGCCTGACATCGTGATCGGCACCGGCGGCTACGTATGCGGTCCGATCCTGCTCGCGGCGAGCCTCATGCACATCCCGACGCTCATTCAGGAGCAGAACGTCGTGCCGGGCATCACGAACCGTATCTTGTCGAAGGTCGTCACGAAGATCGCCGTCGGTGCGGCAGAGGCGATGCGCCGGTTCCCAAAGGAAAAGACTGTATTTACGGGCAATCCGATCCGCAGCGAGGTCATGACCGCACGGCGCGGGCTCGGCGCCAGGGAATTCGGGCTGGATCCCGAGAAGCTGACCGTGCTCGTCTCGGGCGGAAGCCGCGGCGCACGTGCGATCAACCGTGCGATGATCGGCGTGCTTGCCAATGCGGTGCCCTATCAAATGGTGCAGTTCCTTCACGTGACGGGAAAGGGCGAGTACGAAGACGTCCTTGCGCGCCTTGCGGCGGCGGGCGTCCATCTCGCAGATGTGCCGCATATCAAGGTCGAGCCGTATCTCTACAATATGCCGCAGGCGATGGCGATGGCGGATCTCGCGGTCTTCCGCGCAGGGGCGACGGGACTTGCCGAACTCACGGCGCGCGGCATCCCCGCGATTCTCGTGCCGTATCCGTTCGCGGCGGAAAACCATCAGGAGTACAATGCACGCGCGCTTGAGCGCGCCGGTGCAGCGCGCGTCATACTCGACCGCGATCTTTCGGCGGAGACGCTCTCCGCGCTGCTCGCGGAGCTCCTTTCGGAACACCATAAGCTCGAGGACATGGCTGAGGCGAGCCGCTCGCTCGGCAGGCCGCGGGCGGCAGAGGAAATCGCCGATCTCGCAATCGATCTCGCAAACCGCAGGGAGGCTTGATGTTGAAACACCTAAAAGAGTTAAACCATATCAAGAAGCTGCATTTCGTCGGAATCGGCGGTGCCGGCATGAGCCCGCTCGCCAAGATCATGCTGGAACTCGGCTATGAAGTCACGGGCTCAGACCGCGAAAACTCGTCGATCATCGAGAATCTCGTGCGCCTCGGCGCCAAAGTCTCGCTCGGCGGGCAGAAGGCAGGAAACGTGCGCGGCGCGGATGCGATCGTCGTCTCGACGGCGATCCCCTACGACAACCCTGAGGTGCTCGCGGCGCGCGACCTCGGCATCCCGAAACTGCACCGTTCCGACATCAATGCCGCACTCGTCAATGCATATAAGGGCATCGCCGTTGCAGGCGCGCACGGCAAGACGACGACGACCTCCATGCTCGGCGTCGTGCTCTCGGAGGCGGGCGTATCGCCGACCGTCGTCGTCGGCGGCGAGGTGCCGGATCTCGGCACGAATGCACGGCTCGGAACAGGCGAGTACCTCGTGTCGGAGGCAGATGAGAGCGACGGATCCTTTTTAAAGCTTCGCCCGCATATCGCCGTTGTCACGAATGTGGAAGACGATCATATGGACCACTACGGCACGATGGAAAATATCATCAAGGCGTTTATGAAGTTCATCGAAAACGTCGATAAGGGGACGGGGTGGGCGGTTCTCTGTTCCGACAACGCGAACCTGCGCCATATCGCAGAGCGGATTGATCGCAAGTACATCACCTACGCGATCGATCACGAGGCAGACTACCGTGCGACGCATGTCGTGACGAACGGCACGGGCATCTCGTTTGACGTCGTGCATCAAAAGGAGCGGCTCGGCCACGTCACGCTCAACATCCCCGGACGCCATAACGTGCTCGATGCGCTCGCGTGCATCGTCACGGGACTTTCGATCGGCGTCCCGTTTGAAAAGCTCGCGGCAGGGCTTTCCGTATTCCACGGCGCGAAGCGCCGCTTTGAGACGAAGGGGCGTGTACGCGGCGTCTGGGTCGTCGATGACTACGCACATCACCCGACGGAAATCGCAGCGACGCTCAAGGCGGCAAAGGAGACGAAGCCCCAGCGTCTCATCTGCGCATTCCAGCCGCACCGCTACTCGCGCACGCAGCTTCTCGCCGACGAATTCGGCAAGGCGTTCGCCTCGGCGGATCTCCTCGTCCTCACGGATGTTTACGCGGCAGGCGAGGCGCCGATTCCGGGCGTGAGCGGGCATACGATCGAAGCGGAAGTGCGCCGGCAGAGCGGGCAGGAGATCCACTACGTCGAGCATTGCGAAGACGTGGCAGCAGAGCTCGCCTCTCTCGTGCAGGACGGCGACCTCGTCATCACGATGGGAGCGGGCGATATCTACAAGGCGGGCGAGGCGCTCGTCCGTATGCTGAAAGGGCTGGGATCATGAGTTCAAATAAAATCGTCGTCGTCATGGGCGGAACGTCTTCTGAGGCAGGAATTTCCCGCAAGACGGGTACGGCAATCACGAAAGCACTGCAGGAGAAAGGCTACGATGCCGTACCGATGGAACTCGTGCCGCAGACATTCGCCGCGGATGTCCAAAAGAGCGGCTGCGCCATCGTTTTCAATGCGCTTCACGGCAAGTTCGGCGAAGACGGGCTTCTGCAGGGGACCCTTGAAATGCTTGGCATTCCTTACACGGGGTCGGGCGTGCTCGCCGCTGCCGTTACGATGGACAAGGCAGCATCGAAGCGCGTCTTCATCGCGGAAGGGATCTCGACGCCGCGCTCACGTACGTACTGCCGCTATGAAATGAAGGAGCGCGGGCTCGAAGGCGAGATTGAGAAGGACTTCGGCATCCCCGTCGTCGTCAAGGCGGCATCGCAGGGTTCGAGCATCGGCGTCTACATCGTCGAAACGAAAGAAGCGCTGGCGGATGCACTCAAAGCGGCATTCGCCTACGGCGATGCGGTGCTCGTCGAGCAGTTCATCCGCGGCCGCGAGCTCACGGTTGCCGTATGGGGGGATGCGGAAATACAGGAGGCGTTCCCGATCATCGAGATCACGACCGCTTCGGGGCGCTACGACTACGAGAGCAAGTATACGAAGGGCGCATCGACGCACATCATACCGGCGCCTGTAGGCGATGCGGCGACGAAGAAGATCCAGGCGCTGGCAAAAAGGACATTTGCGGCGTGCGGATGCCGTGGCGTTGCACGCGTCGATATGATGTTTGCCGAGGACGGGACGCCGTACGTCATCGAGGTCAATTCCGTTCCCGGCATGACAGAGCTTTCCCTCGTGCCGGACGCGGCGCGCGCGATGGGAATCGAATTCCCGGAGCTTTGTGAGCGCATCTTGGCACTTGCCGGATTCAAACGATAAGGAGAGCGGAAAAGAGGGGTCGGCATGGAAGAAAAGACGGAAGGGACGGCGCTGCATCGGAGCCCGCGCCGTCTCTTGAAAGGCCTTCTTTTCCTGCTGGCCTGCTCCATCTTGCTTGCCGTTGTCATCTATACGCCGATCTTTACCCTTCAGCGCGTGCAGCTGAATGGCGCGGTGACGCTGACGCCTGAGAGGATCGAGCAAATTGGGCGCATCCATATCGGAGAGCCACTCTTTCGGATCGAGACGCTCACGGTTGCGCAGAACTTAATGCAGGATCTGCGCATCGAGAGCGCTGTCGTAAGACGCCGCCTGCCGGACACGCTCGAAATCGATATTGAGGAGCGCCGTCCTATTGCGACTGTTGCCTGTGACTACGGCTACCTCGATTTTGACCGCACGGGAAAGGCGCTGACAGGCTGCCAGACGATGAAGAGCACGGCGACTATCCCGCTCATCTCGGGCGTTGCCGTTCACGATCTCTACATTGGGGATGACAATACGGACGAGACGATCGCGCAAGTGCTCGATCTCCTGCAGCGTCTCGACGGTGACTCGCTCAGTCAGATTTCGGAGATCAACGTCGCACATCCGAAGGCGGTCGTCGCCTACACGACGAGCGCCGTGCCGATTCGTCTCGGAACGCTTGATCGCCTCGATGTGAAGGCAAAGCTCATGCAGGATTTTCTCGCTGACCTGAAGACGAATCCGCACGCTGTCGAGTACGTCGATTTCAGTTACGAAGCGCCGTTCATACGGTTCCGTGGCCTTTCCGACGCGAGTCCCGTGCGAGAGGATACGGAGGGGAAGAAGAGATACGAATGAAACACATCCATAAGGGAAGCTGGTCGATTGCCTGTGTCTGCCTCGTGCTCGGCTTCATGCTTGCCGTCCAGTTCCGCACGACGCAGGACTTGAAGTCGAACGTGTCGTACCAGCGCATCGAAGAGATATCCGAGCGCCTGCTCCAGACGGAGAAGGAACGCGATAAACTAAAAGAAGAACTCAATCGCATGCAAAAGGGAGAAGAGACGGACACGAGCGACGCGGAACTCAAACTGCGCGCAGGGCTTGCGCCCGTCGAGGGTCCCGGCGTCATCGTGCGTCTCGACGACAGCGCGATGACGTCGAAGGCGGGCGAGAACCCCAACCTTTACGTCATTCACGACGACGACCTGCTGCGCGTCATCAACGAGCTCCGCGCAGCAGGCGCAGAGGCGATATCCGTCAACGGGCAGCGCCTCATCGGCACGTCGGAGATCCGCTGCGCAGGACCGACGCTTTCGGTAAACAACGTTCGCTCCGCCGCGCCTTATGAGATTCATGCGATCGGCGACAAGACGACGCTTGAGAACGCGCTTCGTATGCGCGGTGGCGTCGCAGAGACACTCAAAGTCTGGGGCATACAGCTCGACATCTCCGTTCGCGACTCCGTTTACGTGCCTGCCTACAAGGGGAGCTACAAGCACGAATTCGCGAAGCCGACCGAGGACAAAGACGAGAAGGAGGCAAAATCATGATCCTACCGGTTTTGGGACTCGTTTTGGGCATTTTGCTCGGCATGTTTTTCCCCGTCGTCATTCCCGTCGCGTACGCGAAGCTCTTTTCCGTCGCATTGCTCGCCTCGCTTGACTCCGTCTTCGGCGGCCTTCGCGCGGCAGCGGCGGACCGCTTCACGAATGCCGTCTTCATTACGGGATTCTTCTCGAATGCGCTGCTCGCTGCATTCCTCGTGTTCATCGGCGACCGCCTCGGCATCGATCTTTACTACGTTGCCCTGCTCACATTCGGATTTCGCATCTTCAAGAATCTTGCCGGACTGCGCCGTTATTTCCTTCGCAGCGACTCGCAAAAAGTTGAATAAAATCGCATTTCCTCATGTTTTTTTTCTGCGTGCTATGGAATTTTCGATGAAATAATGGTAAAATTGGATTGGTATGCGATTGGTTACAGGCATTTCTTGCGGCCGTATCGCCATGGGGAAAGTGGCAGGGCCGACCAATAAACAAAATCTTCATGGGGGTAACATCGTGTTTGAATTGGATGACAACGGGCTGGATCAACTGGCCAAAATCAAGGTGATCGGCGTTGGCGGGGGCGGAAGCAATGCCGTCAACCAGATGATCAATCTCGGGCTGCAGGGCGTCGAGTTCATCGCCGTCAATACGGATGCACAGGCGCTGTTGAAGTCGCTCGCGCCGCGGCGCATGCAGATCGGTGAAAAGCTCACGCGTGGCCTCGGTGCGGGCGCGCGCCCAGAGATTGGGCAGAAGGCGGCGGAGGAGAGCCGCGATGACATCCTCGAGGCGCTTCGCGGTGCGGATATGGTCTTTGTCACGGCAGGCATGGGCGGCGGAACGGGAACGGGGGCGGCGCCCATCGTGGCGGAGTGCGCACGTGAGATCGGCGCGCTGACCGTCGGCGTCGTGACGAAGCCGTTCTCATTCGAGGGATTGAAGCGCCGCCGCAATGCGGAATCGGGCATCGAGAATCTCAAGAAGCACGTCGATACGATCATCACGATCCCGAACGACCGCCTGCGTCAGGTCGTCGACAAGAAGACCCCGATCACGCAGGCATTCCACGTCGCGGACGACGTGCTGCGCCAGGGCGTCAAGGGGATCTCGGATCTCATCGCGCTGCCCGGCCTCATCAACCTCGACTTCGCCGATGTCAAAAGCATCATGAGCGACGCGGGCTCTGCTCTCATGGGGATCGGCGAGGCATCGGGCGACAATGCGGCAGTCGAGGCGGCGAAGGCTGCCGTCGCGTCGCCGCTGCTCGAGACGAGCATCAACGGCGCACGCGGCATCCTGCTCAACGTCACAGGTGCGGAGGAGAACCTCAGCATGCTTGAGGTCACAGAGGCATCCGAGGCAATCGAGCAGGAAGCCGATCCGCAGGCAAACATCATATGGGGCGCTTCCATCGACAATACGATGGGCGACAAGGTGCGCGTTACGGTCATTGCGACGGGATTTGGTGACGGCGACGAGCAGATCGGCGTTCCACATGCGGAATCGTCTGGCCTGTCCGGGTTCCAGATGCCGGGCTTTATGGCACACACTTCTCCCGTGCCTGCGCAGGACAGCACGTTCCAAAAGGACAATGCTTCGCAGGGCGGTGCGCCGCAGGATGCACAGCAGCCGGCGGCGCCTGCAGGCAGGGAGACGTTCATCGACATTCCGGAGTGGATGCGCAAGAAATAATTTTCTTGACAGGCTGTTTTGGAACCGATATAATTAGTCCTGTTCTCGCCGCGTTTCGGTGGGACTATGGGTAGGTGCCCGAGTGGTTAAAGGGAACAGACTGTAAATCTGTCATCTTCGGATTACGATGGTTCGAATCCATCCCTGCCCACCATACGGCGGCATAGCTCAGTTGGCTAGAGCATGCGGTTCATACCCGCAGTGTCCGGAGTTCAAATCTCTGTGCCGCCACCATAGGCATAGCGTGCATCGATCGGATCGATGCACTTTTTTGTGTGGCTCGGTATGATTTTTCGAAAAGTGCAAGCTTCAATCTTTATCCATTTTCCGAAATATGCTATAATAATCCCATGTCGGAAGAAAAGAGGAGGAACGTAGTTGAAGCAAAAGGATTACGATCTTTTGCAAGCAACCATCCAACAAGGAGTCGATGCACTGGGCGAATATTTTCGTGAGCAAGTTGGCAAAAAAATTCACCTGATCGAAAGCGATGGAATCGAGGATTATCCGGAACGAGGCATCCCCGCCGCGTCCGCGATGCGATTGCTTTTGCAGAAGATGCCAAGTTTTACGGACGAACAATATTTTTTCTCGGATCGAAGCCGGACGCTCGTCCTGAAGGTCAGCCTGCGCGATGAAGGAAGACAGCTTTACGTCTGTATCTCCGATGTGAATGCAAAGGAAATCCGATCGGTCATGGGGGCAGTTGAGCCTGCACGTACGGCGCTTGCCTACATCCTGCGCAACCGCATCGAGGTTGCGCGCGGCGTCGAGGAGAGGACAGACGCCGTCCTCACCAATGCCTTCGGCGGAAGCAGCCGGCAATTTGTCGAAGCGTGCGAGAAAAGCGGCCTTCATCTTGATGCGGACCGCAAGTACAGCGTCATGCTCGTCGATCTCGGACAGGATCCTACGGAGAGCACGACCGTCGACTTTCGCGCGAGCCTCATGTGGCTTGACCGCAAGGCGGAGGGCGCCGATTTCTACCCGCTGATATGGCGTGACCGTTACCTTGCGATCCTTTCGGGCATCGTGCCGCGCACGGGCAGCTACCGCGAGGAAGATCAGCCCGCATGGACGGATCTCATTCGTGGCTGGCGGCAGGAGTTTTCCGCGAGCCGCAAGCTGACCGTCTCGATCGGCATCGGTGAGGTGCATCCGCTCGCGGAGCTTTTCCGCAGTTATGAGGAGGCGCGCATCGCACTTGCCTACGGCATGACGAAGGGAGAGCGGGGCTTCATCCGATGGAGCCGCAACCTCGGCGTTATCCGCGCGATTTTCGCACAGGGCATGGACGAAGCGATCGCCTTTTACCGCGACACGCTCGGGCGCATCGCCGACCATGAGACGGATTCGGATCTGCGCACGACGCTTCGCGTGCTTCTCGAGACGAATTTCAACTTCAAGCTCACGGCAGAGCGTCTTTTCGTCCACACGAATACCGTGCGCTACCGCTATGAGCGCATCTCGCAGCTTATCGACGGCAAGAACATTTCGGCAGATATGCGTATCAATCTCTACGCCGCGCTGCGCGTCGGCGAGATCCTGCGTGAGATCGACGTGCTGGCACCGGGCTATGTCGGTTTGGCAACCCGTTCCAATATCGCACAGAATCATTCATAAGGAGCAGTATTATGTTGGGCAAGAAAAAAATAGCAGCAACTTTCTTCGCCGGAGCGCTTTGCTTCGGCATCATGACCGGCACATCGTCCGTGCAGGCGGCGCCTGCTGCGGTGCACGCTGGCTACGAGCTGAGCGGGCTCGCCGACTCGAATGACTTCAGTGCGCGCATGCATCAGGAAGATCTGACGCATGAGCAGATCGTCCGCAGCCTGCGCTACGAGTACCGCCGTGACGGCGACCGTGCCAAGTACGACCGCGATCTGCGCGAAGAGCAGAAGCGCCACGACAAGGCCGTGCAGAAGATCAAGGATGACTACAACCACTACGCACGCAAGCACCGTCAGTAAGGAAGCATAAAAGAACGCGGAATGTCCCCCCGGAAAACGGGCAAGCATGGATCCCTCCTGTTGCAGAATAAAAACGGCAATAGGAGGGATTCGTCATGCCCACAGGCCAGCCAAGGCATGATGCACGGTCATGCGGCTTGCGGCTTTCGAAGAAACACGAATCCAGACAGGCGTCCCCAAACGGTTTCGCGTGGGATGTCTTTTCCGATACGTTCGATTTTTCGTTTATTTTTCGGGACATGCCTTTGCTTGCAGGCGCCTTTGCCGGAAAACCGATTGGATCGCTGCTCTTTTTCACCGGGAACGGCGAATGGCAGGATCGAAGGCGGCAAAAGCCAACGAGCTGAAAAGGAGGGAACCATGGAGCGGTGTTTTCTCAATCATACGAATCATCCATCCGACCGCTGGGGAAAGGAGCAGATGCGCGCTGCAAGCTCGTACGGCGTTGTGGAGGACTTGCCGTTTCCTGCCGTCTTGCCTGGCTGGACGACTGAGCAGGTCGATGCGCTCGCCGCAGCGTACGCCGCGCGCATCCTGGACAGGGAGCCGGCGGCGGTGCTCTGTCAAGGGGAGTCTTGCTATGTGTTTTCGCTCGTCACGCGGCTCAAGGCGGCAGGGATCCCCGTGCTCGCCGCCTGCAGCGAACGCCGCGTCAGGGAGCGTGAGGACGAGGCAGGAAATATCATCCGCGAATCGCAGTTCTGCTTCGTGCAGTTTCGCGGGTACTAAAACGAAAGGGATGCCCACTGCGCCTAGGGGCGCGCCAAGGAAAGCGAACCGGAAAGAGCGTGTTTCCTGCGTGAAAGGGAAGAAAATGCCTGCATTTGCAGCGCGTTGGACGAAAGGCAGATGGAGGGGATCGAGTTCCGTGGATGCTTGAGATTCGGAGGATCGTTATGAAAAAGATCAACATCATGATCGTGTTCTATTCGGCGATTCAGCCCGACAGGGATACGAAGGAGCTGACGGTAAAACCGCCCGCAGCCTACGACTGCCGCCTCGATGATAGGTTCCGCGCGCAGTACGTGAACGGGCGCTTCACGCAGGAAGCGCCCGTTTATGCTGTGGCGAAGATGCTGAGGGAGCAAGGCGGGTCGATTGACTACTTGTACGGCTTTGCCACAACAGATGAGCGCAGGACAAATGTCCGAATTGCCATGCGGGCAAACGAGGAGCCGGTACCCTTTGCTGACCAACGGGCTTTTTTCCGGGAAGCCATGCGCGAGACGTGTGCGGATTTGGCTAAGACAGAGTTCCGCTTCCTGGACTTCGATTATCCGACCGAAACGCTGGACGAGGAGTGCAATCGGCGTGCGGTGGAAGCGGCGATGCGGATCAAGCAGGACATGAAGGCGGACGGTCATGATTGGGCAGACTGCAGCCTCTACATCGACCTGACCGGAGGCCCTCGCGCGGCAGACATGGTCCTGTCGCATGTCATGCAGCTTTTGATGCATGACGGGATGCAACTGGAAAAGATGATCTATGCGGATTACGGGAAGCGAAACTGCCTGTACGGCATCGATTCGCTCGTCCATCTGTCAAGGCTCATCGCAGGCGCGGATGCATTCGTGCGCTATGGAAGCTCGTTGATGCTGGAACGCTATTTTGGGTATGTGCATCATGCGGATGAAAGCGGAAATGAGCATCTTTCCGTGCCGCTCCGAAAGCTTCTTTTTGTCATGCATCAGTATTCGGATGTCATGCAGATTTGCCAGGTCAGCGAGATTCAAAATGTGCTTCTTGGATTAAAACATGCGATTGAAGCATGCTCTGCCTATGTCCATTCGGGAAATGCGCCTGTCAAGGAAAGGGCATTTGGCTTGGTGCTCGATACGGTCCGGCGTGAATATGAAGCGATCCTGAAATACGCGGAAGGGGACGACGCGACGCTTTACTACCAGATGATTGACTGGTGCGAAACGAAAGGGTTTACGCAACAGGCGATGACGCTTTGCGTGGAATGGATGCCGGCGTATCTTATGGATAAAGGATTCTGCGAAGTCCAAAACAGGGCGTTTTGTGAGACGCAGGTCACAGCGATCAAGCCGGATTGGCGAAAGAATTTCCTGCGGGAATGCACCGTATCCCAATATCATGCAGATTTTCAGCAGCATCGGCTCGCAAAGGCATCTGAGCTTGCGCAGCGGATTGCACAGGGCGACGAGCAGGCCCTTGATGCAAACGACCCGGCTGTTCCACAGGAGGCAAAAGCGATGTTCCGCTTTTTGCTGGAACAGGGATCGTATCTAGAGGAAATTCAAGCAGAATCACAGGAATCGCAGCGCATCGCGATGCTGAAAAACAAGAAGCAATTAAACGAATGGATTCGGCGCGTGCAGCAATTCGCATTTCCAAACGGGAATCTTTCCGATATGCTTCGGAACAAGCTGGATCGCAAGGATCTGTTTGAAGGGATCGCAAGGATAAAGAAGGAGAAGCGTCCTCATTTTTACCAAATGAAAAAGGCAAAAATGGGTGACAGCAAGGCTTCGACACGCGAAGCGCGCGAGCGTGAGTTTGCGGCGGTCCTACAGGATGTGCAGATCGCGCATACTGCATATCCGAAAGAGAAGGTCGTAAAAATTGCCGGGGCGTATTGGGCGATTGCGCGTATCCGCAATGGGGTCAATCATGCCGCACAGGGAAAAGCCGAAGGAAAAATCGCCCGTGCGGATGTGGATCGAATGATTTGCGATTTGCTTGAGCAGGTGAGGGCGCTTGGGCTCGGTGAGGCAAAGCCGTGACGAAAGACGGTTCTGCGCAGGCATTTTTGAAGGTCGTTTTTTTGGGCGCGGGCACGCAATCAGAAAACGATGGGAAAAGCGCCCTGCGTCTGTCGATCGGCAGATGCAGGACGCTGTTACGTTGGGGTTAGATCTTGCTCTTCCCGACCGCATCGAACGTATCGGTGATTTCCTTCGGCGGTTCTTTTCCTGCAAGGCTCACGCTCCATATAGCGGCGAGGGAGAAGAAAAAGCCCGGCACGATCTCGTAGAGTCCGAAAAACGCGAACGGTTTCCAAACGAGGACGGTGACGCCGCCGACTACGATGCCCGCTAGGACGCCGGCCTTTGTTGTACGCCGCCAGAAGAGGCTCATGAGGAGCGCGGGACCGAATGCCGCGCCGAAGCCTGCCCACGCATAGGCGACCATGTCGAGAATAAAGCTGTTTGGGCTAAGTGCGAGGAATACGGCGAGGCTCGCGATGACGAGGACGCTCGCGCGGCTAATCCATACGAGCTCGCGCTGATCGGCGCTCTCGCGCAGCAGCGTACGGTAAAAGTCCTGCGCAAACGCGGACGCCGCGACGAGGAGCTGCGAGGACGCGGTGCTCATGATGGCGGCGAGGACGGCGGAGAGGATGAGTCCCGCGACGATCGGCGGGAAGAGGTCGTTCGTAAGTACGAGGAAAACGGTCTCGGATGCCGTGCCTTCAAGCGGTGCCTTGAGGTAGACGCGTCCGACCATGCCGACGGCGACGGCGGCGGCGAGCGATAGGACGACCCACGTCATCGCGATGTGCGTCGCCCGGCGAATCTCGCCTGATGTGCGGATCGCCATGAAGCGCACGAGAATGTGCGGCTGGCCGAAGTAGCCGATGCCCCATGCGAGGAGGGATATGAGCTCGATGCATCCCATGGATGAGCCGTCTGGCTTGGTGAGCGGGGCGAGCATGGAGCCGTGAAGGCTCCCGATTGCGGAGAGCGTTGCCGAAAATCCGCCGAACATCATCGCAGCGGTGATCGGCACGACGAGGATCGCGAAGAACATCATGACGCCTTGGATGAAGTCGGTGCGCGAGACGGCGAGAAAGCCGCCGACGAGCGTGTAGAACACGACCGAGCCGGCACCGATGCAGACGGCCGCCGCGTAATTCATGCCGAAGACCGTCTCAAAGAGCCTGCCTGCCGAGACGAATCCCGATGCGGTATAGATGACGAAGAAGATGAGGATGAAGACAGCGGGCACGATGCGCAGGAGGTTGCTCGTGTCGCGGTAGCGGTTTTGCAGGAACTCCGGAAGGGTGAGCGCGTTGTCGGCGAGCTCCGTGTACTTTCGGAGGCGCGCGGCGACGAAGCGCCAGTTTGCCCAAGTGCCGAGCGCGATGCCGATGGCGATCCAGCCCGCGTTGAGTCCTGCAAGGTAGGCGAATCCCGGCACGCCCATGAGCATCCAGCCGCTCATGTCCGATGCTTCGGCGGAGAGCGATGTGACCCATGCGCCGAGCTTGCGGTTGCCGAGGAAGTAGTCGCTCATGTTGCGCGTGCGGCGGTAGTAGTAGACGCCGATCGCCATCATGACGCCGATGTAGAGAACGAAGGTGTTGATGATTGCAAGGTCGTGTGTCAAAAAATCTCCTCCTTGTCCGGCCAGCTGACAGCTTTGTCTGCCAGCATGCCATTATTATACGGGAGTTGGGGACGGTTGGCAATACAGGGTAGATTTTCGGGCAAAGTGCGTTGCTATTTTTGGCCGGAACCCGTATAATACAAAAGGGGGCGCAGCAGGTTCGTTATGCTGCGCGTTTTGTTTGGAGGTGATCGGGTGAAATACGATGTGGCGATTGTGGGCGCGGGACCTGCGGGCATCTTCGCGGCGTACGAGCTGACGAAGGAAGCGCCGCAGCTACGCGTCCTCATTGTGGAGAGCGGCAGGGACATCTATCATCGCGTTTGTCCGATTGCGGCCGGCAGGACGCCGACGTGCATCGGCTGCAAACCGTGCAGCATCATGCGCGGCTTCGGCGGGGCAGGGGCGTTTTCGGACGGCAAGTACAATTTTACGACGGCATTCGGCGGTTGGCTGAACGAATACTTGCCCGATGAGAAGGTCATGGAACTCATCGATTACGTCGATGCGATCAACTGTGAGCACGGCGCGCCGTCCAAGGTCTTTTCGACGGAGCATTCCGCGATTGCGCGCGAGGCGCTCAAGCATGACCTGCACCTGCTCGCGGCGCGCGTGCGCCATCTCGGCACAGAGAACAACCTGCGCATGCTCGAGGCGATGTATGAGCACCTAAAGGAAAAGGTCGCGTTTCGCTTTCTGTCGCCCGTCCGCCATATCGAGAGGGCGGATCGATCACTCGAACTGGAGAGCGGCGAGCGCATCGAGGCGGAATACCTCATCGTCGCGCCCGGCCGAGCTGGTGCGGAGTGGTTCTCGGACGAGTGCGACCGCCTCGGGATCGTACGGGAGAACAATCGCGTTGATGTCGGCGTGCGCGTCGAAGTGCCGGACGCGATTTGGGATGCGGTCACGCGCGAGGTCTACGAGGCGAAGCTCGTCTACCGCACGCATCGGTATGGGGATCTCGTGCGGACGTTCTGCATGAACCCGCATGGCCATGTCGTCATGGAAAACACGGACGGCATCGTGACGGTCAACGGACATTCGTACAGCGACCCGAAGCTCCAAAGCCATAATACGAATTTTGCACTGCTCGTTTCGAATCACTTCACCGAGCCGTTCAAGTCGCCGCATCAGTACGGCAAGCGCATCGCTTCCTTTTCCAACATGCTCGGCGGCGGCATCATCGTGCAGCGCTACGGCGATCTCGTCCGCGGACGGCGTACGGATGCGCACCGTCTCGCCAAGAGCTTTACGCGGCCGACGCTCGCGGCAACGCCGGGCGATCTTTCGCTCGTCCTGCCGAAGCGCCATCTCGACAACATCATTGAGATGATCGGTGCGCTTGACGCCGTTGCTCCCGGCATGAAGAACGAAGACACGCTGCTCTACGGCGTCGAGGTGAAGTTCTACAGTTCGCGTCCGCAGCTCACCAAAGAACTGGAAACGACGCTGCCGAATGTCTTTGCGGCCGGTGACGGCGCAGGTGTGACGCGCGGCCTTTCGCAGGCGGGAGCCAGCGGTGTCTACGCGGCGCGGACGATTCTGTCCCGTTTGAGCAAAAAACAGAGATAATTTTGCCCTTTGGGAAGGTTTTTTTAGGATGCGGCGCGAAAAGATATAAAGATAAGCTGTACGGTTTTTGCCAGTCGAAACTAAGAGAATGAAACAGGTGAGCATTGTGGAAAAAGTCAAGGTACTGATTGTTGACGATTCGAAGATAAGCAGAATGATGCTGAAGACGAGCCTGAAGAAAACAAATTTTGAGGTATGTGCCATGGCGGCGGACGCAGAAGAGGCCGTTGCGCTCTACGCGGAGCACCAGCCTGACGTCGTGACGATGGATATGAACCTTCCGGATGCAGACGGCATCGAGTGCAGCCGCCGTATTCGTATGATCGATTCCAAGGCGAAGATCGTCATGATCAGCGCGATGAAGGACGCGAGCCTCGTTGCGCACGGACGCGAAGCAGGCATCAGCGCGTTCCTGCAAAAGCCGGTCAGCACGAATCAGCTCATCGATACGCTCATGACGCTTTGCCAGCAGCAGGTCGGCAAGCAGGCGATCCTGCGCGAGTCGTACGCAAAGCCGTTTGCGCGTGCGTTCCATGAAGGTATTTTGGATATCACGGGACTCGATGGTGAGGTGGATCTCTCGGCGGATGAGCGCCGCTTTATTGATGTGAGCGGCATTGCGGTCATCATCGGTCTGACGGGGGAACCGGTCGGCCGCGCCATCGTCTCGATGGATACGGATGTCATGCGCGCGTTTGCGCGGCTCATGCTCGGCGCCGAAGACGGCGACGAACTCACCGATGATGAGGCAAGCGACTCCGTCGAGGAGGCGGCAAATATCATCGTCGGGCGCGGCGTATCGAATATCAATGATGTGTTTAAGGATAAGGAAATCCGCATTACGCCGCCGGGGGCGATCTGCGGCACGAATATTCGCATTGCAAGCCCGAAGATCACGACGTTTCGCATCACGGCGCGGACGAGGATCGGGGAAATTCATTTGAACGTTGGGTTTGCAGAAGGAGAATAATCAAAATGGATGCGAAGTTAATCAATCCATTCGTGGATGCTTTCACGTCGGTGATGCCGCAGCTTGGCTTCCCCGAACCGAAGCGCACGAAGCTTTCCGTTCGAGAGAAGAACTCCATCGGGCGAGGCGTTTCGGTCATTCTCGGCTTCACGAAACAGATCCGCGGCAACGTCGTCTACAATATGAAAGAGGACACGGCGAAGTTCATCGCTTCGACGATGATGATGGGCATGCCTGTCGCGGAGTTCGATGCGATGGCACAGAGCGCGATCTCGGAGCTCAGCAATATGCTGACGGCGAACACGGCGACGAATCTTACGGGCATGAAGCTGGAGGTTGATATTTCGACGCCGTCGCTGACGATCGGCGAGGGATTCGTGCTCAAGATCAGCGAGGGGAAGTTTCTCACGATCGATATGGAGTTCGCCGGACATATCGTCGAACTCGATATTGCCGTGGAGCTGCGCGAATAAGAACATGCAGAACGTACGAGGAAAATTGCCGTATCAGCCGATATGGCACTTTTTGATGTTGGCAATTGTCTCGCCTTACGCTATAATGGTACGAATGCCAGCTCCCTCTAGGCGTGAAAGGAAGGCGGCGCGATGCAGGAAGATGCGGTCCACGTGCGCGTAAGCGCCATGCAAGAAGACGCGCGAGGCGAGACGCAGCGCACCGTGATGGAGACGGACGGCCGCCATGCTGTGCGCAGGGGAAAGCACTATGTGCGATATGCGGACGATTCGATTGTGCAGGGCGCGCTCGTCCATACGACGCTAAAGCTCGGGCAGGATGAGGCGTGGCTTTTTAGGCGCGGCGCGATTGAGCACGAGCAGCGCTTTATCATGGGACGCGAGACGCGCGGTACCTATCGTACGCCGTATGGGGAGGTCGCGATCGGTGTGCGGACACAGGCGCTTTCCGTATGCGAAGAGGCGGCATGCACGGTGCTTTCCCTCTCGTATGACCTTTACGCAGCGGGGGAATGGCAGAGCCATCACATCCTGCGCATCGAGGTGACGAAGAGGCGTGCGGGCGAAAATGGAGAGAATGGATAGGAGGATTTTTTTGGAAATCAAGGATATGCTGGCGGGCGCCATCGAAGCGGCCGTGAAAGAAGCGATCGCAGCGGGCGCACTGCCTGCTGCAGAGCTGCCGCAGGTGACGCTCGAAGTGCCGCCGTCAAAGGATCTCGGTGACTTCGCGACGAATTTCGCGATGCAGTCGGCGCGCGTCTTCCACAAGAGCCCGCGCCAGATTGCCGAGGAGATCCGATCGCGCATAGCGGGCGATTTCCTCGACCATGCGGAGATCGCTGGACCGGGCTTTCTGAATTTCTACCTGAAGGGCACCGTCCTCTACGATGCGCTTCGCTCCATCCTTGCGGCAGGCGAGTCGTACGGGAATCTGCCTGCAAAAGACGTGCCGAAGACGCAGGTTGAGTACGTCAGCGCCAATCCGACGGGGCTTCTGCACGTCGGGCACGGACGCGGCGCGGCAGCAGGATCGGCGCTGGTGAACCTTCTGCGCGCTGCAGGCTATCCCGTCGAGAGCGAGTATTACATCAACGATGCGGGCAATCAGATGGATAACCTCGCGCGTTCGGTCAATGCGCGCTACTTGGAGCTCCTTGGAACAGCATGCGAGTTCCCAGAGGACGGTTACCACGGTGCGGACATCACGGAAACGGCGCGCCGCATCATCGAAAAGGACGGCGCGAAGTACCTCGCACTCCCCGAAAAGGAGCGTCTCGCCGTGCTCAAAGAGCTCGCCTACAAAGAGAAGCTCGCCGTGCTGAAGGACGATCTCGCTGCGTTTCACGTCACGTACGACAAGTGGTTCAGCGAGCGCACGCTCCATCCTGACGCGATCCAAGAAGTCATCGCGATTCTCCGGAAGAACGGTACGATCTATGAAAAGGACGGCGCGCTTTGGCTGCGCTCGACGGACTACGGCGACGACAAGGACCGCGTCGTCATCCGCGATAACGGCGTGCCGACCTACCTTGCTGCCGATATCGCCTACCATCACAATAAGTACGAGCGCGGTTTCGGCACGCTCATCAATATATGGGGCGCCGACCATCACGGCTACGTCTGCCGCGTCAAGGCGGCAATGGAGGCACTTGGGCACGATCCGAAGCAGCTTCATGTGCTTCTTTTGCAGATGGTCAGCCTCTACCGTGGCGGCGAGCTTGTCAAGATGAGCAAGCGCACGGGGCAGAGCGTCACGCTGGAAGAGCTCATCGAAGAGGTCGGCACGGATGCGGCGCGCTATTTCTTCCTCATGCGCTCCCTCGACAGCCAGCTCGATTTCGACCTCGACCTTGCCAAGAAGAAGTCGAACGACAATCCCGTCTACTATATCCAGTACGCGCACGCGCGCATATCGAGTATTTTCCGTCAGGCGAAGGAGACGCATCTCGTGCTTGGCGCCGCGCCGAAGCTGGAACTCCTCACGGATGAATCGGAGCAGGCGCTCATCAAGAAGATCATGGAGTACCCAGAGGAAGTCGGCCGCGCAGCAGATGACTGCGCGCCGCAGCGCATTGCGCGCTACAGCTACGACCTCGCGGCGCTTTTTCATAGCTTCTACAACAAGTGCCGTATCATGGGCGTAGGGCAGCCGCTCGCCGAAGCGCGCCTCGCACTCGTGACGATTACGGCACATGTCATTCGCCACAGTCTTGGGATTCTCGGCGTATCGGCGCCGGAACAGATGTGACTGCCGGAAGGCAGCCAGTTGGAAGGGAGAACCATTCATGGAATTTGATTGCCTGAACAAGTCGGAGACCGACGTCGCCTACCATATTCTCACGAAGGCAGGCGAGACGATGTACTACAAGGATCTCGTGACGGAAGTCATCGAGAAGAAGCGCAAGCCAGTCCAGTCGCTTTCGGCGGCGATATCAGAAGTGTACACGCTCATCAATATGGACAGCCGCTTTCAATACGAAGGGGAAGGCCGGTGGGGACTCACGGAGTGGAACCCGCCTGAGGCCAAGCGCTCCCATTCCCGCTCCTCGTCGCGTTCTGGAAGCGCGTCAAAGACAGCAGCAAAGGCAAGCACGAACCGCAAGAAGAAGCTTGAGAGCATCCAGGAATAAGAAAGCGACAGGAGGCACTTCATGGCAAAGTACATTTTCGTGACGGGCGGCGTCGTTTCTTCTCTCGGAAAGGGCATTACGGCAGCATCGCTCGGACGTCTGTTCAAGAGCCGCGGCATCAAGGTCACGATTCAGAAGTTCGACCCGTACATCAACATCGATCCCGGCACGATGAGCCCGTATCAGCACGGCGAGGTGTTCGTGACGGATGACGGGGCGGAGACGGATCTCGACCTCGGCCATTACGAGCGCTTCATCGATATCAGCCTCACGAAGAACTCCAATATCACGACGGGCAAGGTTTACTGGTCGGTTTTGAGCAAGGAGCGCAAGGGCGAGTACCTCGGCTCGACGGTGCAAGTCATCCCACACATCACGAATGAGATCAAGCAGCGCGTCTACGATGTCGCGAAGGCGGACGGCGCTGATGTCGTCATCACGGAGATCGGCGGCACGGTCGGCGACATCGAGAGCCAGCCGTTTCTCGAAGCGATCCGTCAGGTCAAGAAGGAAGTCGGCCCGAATGATACGCTCTACATCCACGTGACGCTTCTGCCGTACATTTCCGCTGCGGGCGAGCTCAAGACGAAGCCAACACAGCACAGCGTCAAGGAACTGCGCGCGATCGGCATCCAGCCCGACATCCTCGTCTGCCGCACGGAAAAGACGATTCCGCAGGAAATGAAGGACAAGATCGCGATGTTCTGCGATGTGCCGCCTGAGGCCGTCATCGAGAACCGCACGGCGGCGACGATCTACGAAGTGCCGCTCATGATGCAGAAGGAAGGGCTTGACAAGATTGCCCTGACGCGGCTTAGGATGGACTACGGTCCCGCCGATATGTCGGATTGGGAGCGCATGGTCTACAAGATCAACCATTTGAAGAAGAAGGTCAAGGTCGCTGTCGTCGGCAAGTACGTCGAGCTGCCCGATGCGTACATCTCCATCACGGAGGCGCTCCATCACGGCGGAATCGCAAACGATGCCACCGTTAAGATCGCATGGGTCAACGCCGAGAAAATCGAAGATCCCGATGTGGATCTCGATGAAGTCTTCGTTGGCTGCAAAGGCATCCTCATCCCCGGCGGATTTGGCGACCGCGGCATCGAGGGAAAGATCCGTGCCGTGCAGTACGCGCGCGAGAAGAAGATCCCGTTCCTCGGCATATGCCTCGGCATGCAGTGTGCCGTCATCGAATTCGCACGTCATGTTTGCGGCATGACGGATGCACACTCGACGGAGTTTAGCCACGAGACGCAGCACCCCGTCATTTCGCTCATGGAGTCGCAGCAGGGCGTCGAGAAGAAAGGCGGCACGATGCGCCTTGGATCTTATGCCTGCAAGCTTCGCGAGGGCACGCATGCGATTGCGGCGTACGGCACGGCAGATATTGAGGAGCGTCACCGCCATCGCTTCGAGTTCAACAATGACTATCGGGAAGCGCTTACGGAGAAAGGGCTCGTCATCGCAGGCACGCTTCCGGATGACAGTCTCGTCGAGATGATCGAGATCCAGGATCATCCTTGGTTCGTCGCAACCCAGGCGCATCCGGAGCTAAAGTCCCGCCCGAACAACCCGCATCCGCTTTTCCGCGACTTTGTGCGCATGAGCCTTGGGGAAGCGAAGGTGGACAAACGCACAGCGGGCGAATAAAACCCAACATACGAAGGAAAGCGACGGGACTGCTGCATGAGCAGGAGTCCCCGCTTTTCGTGCAGGCCGGAAGAAGTACGAAAAGTACGCACGAAGGTACGTACGGAGACTGGGAGAACAAGATGAAGGCTTTGTTTGCGGCGATGCAGCAGGATCCTGCGATGCAGCGCTTGCAGGAATACATAGAGGGCGAGGCGGGCGAGACGCTTGCCTATGGGCTTGGCGGCACGCAGAAGCACGCCGCCTTTGCTGCGTGCTACGCAGCGCATCCGCAGACGATGGTCGTCATCGTGCATTCACAGGAGGCGGCAGCGGACTGGTGCGAGGATCTTGCAGCGCTTCTTCCCCATGCGCACGTCGCGGCGCTGCCCGAGCTCGATGCCGTGCAGGTGCAGGCTACGGCAAAGGGCATGGAGCGTGCGGCACGGCGCATGGAGACGCTCGGGCTGCTCATGCGCACGGCACCCTCGATCGTTATCGCACACGCGGCAGCCGCCGTTCAGAAGGACATGAGCCGTGGCGAGTTCGAGCGCTTGAGCCTCGTGCTGCATATCGGCGATGAGATGGAGCGCGGCGATTTGCTCGCGCGTTTCGTACAGCTCGGCTACGAGCATGCAGACGAGGTCGAGCACGTCGGACAGTTCGCTGCGCGCGGCGGCATTCTTGATGTATTCCCCATCAATGCACGGCAGCCCGTGCGCATCGAACTCTTCGGCGATACCGTCGATTCCTTGCGGGAGTACGATCTCGGCACGAAGCGTTCCCTGCATCATATCGAGCAGGTGCGCGTCCTGCCACTCATGCGAATGGATGCCGCGCAGCGCCCGGAACTCTTTCTTTCCTACCTTTCGGGGCGCGGCCTCGTCGTATTTGACGAGCCTGCCCGCATCCGCGAGCAGATTCGGTCGATGGTGCATGAGAATCCAGACATGAAGGACGCCGTATTCTCGTGGGAGGAGCTCCTCACGGCGGCGAAGGGCAACCGCATCGCCTACTCGGCGCTCATGCTGCAGCAGATTCCGGGGGCAGATCCCGCCCATATGGTCAGCATGACCGTGACGAGCATGACGCCGTTCCAGCGCCAGGTGGACTTGTTCGAAAGCGAGGCGAACCGCTGGGTCGCGCAGAAGCAGCGCGTCCTCGTGCTCCTTGGCAACAAGGAAAAAGCGAACCGCCTGCGTGAGTTCTTTGCGAAACGGCGCGTGCCGTCGCTCGTCGGCGGCGAGGAGGAGACGCTTCGCGAGGATGCCGTGAACGTTCGCGTCGGCACCCTGCTCACGGGCTTTGAAATGGCGGCTGCGCACCTCGTCGTCGTGACGGAACAGGACATCTTCGGCCATACGAAACGCAAGGGCGCCGCGCAGCGTCAGACGGGCGGCGCGCGCATTGCGCACTTCCGCGATATCAAGCCCGGCGACTACGTCGTCCATGAAAGCCACGGCATCGGCAAGTACGTCGGCGTCGAGACGCTCGTCGTTGCGGGCATCCACCGCGACTACCTTCATATCAAGTACGGCGGTGACGACAAGCTGTTCGTGCCGACCGATCAAGTTGGACTCCTGCAAAAATACATCGGCGCAGAGGGGGAAGTGCCGCGCCTCTCGCGCATGGGGGGCACGGAGTGGGTGCGCGCGAAGGCGCGCGCGAAGAAGTCGGTCGAAGATATCGCCAAGCATCTCATCGAGATCTACGCGAAGCGGCGCAAGGCGGAGGGGCATGCGTTCCCGCCCGACGACTCCAGCCAGCGCGAGTTCGAGGAAGCGTTCCCGTATCAAGAGACGGACGATCAGCTCAAGGCGATCGCCGAGATCAAGGCGGACATGGAGCAGAAGAAGCCCATGGAGCGGCTGCTCTGCGGCGATGTCGGCTTCGGCAAGACAGAGGTCGCGATCCGCGCGGCTTACAAGGCGGCGATGGACGGCAAGCAGGTCGCCGTGCTCGTGCCGACGACGGTGCTCGCACAGCAGCACTTTCAGACGTTTACGGCGCGCTTCCAGGACTTTGCGCCGCGCATTGACGTCATATGCCGCTTCCGTACGGCGAAGCAGCAGGCGGAGACGATCGAGAAAGTGCGGAAGGGGCAGATCGACATCCTCATCGGCACGCATGCCATCCTGAACCCGAAAAAGGTCGTATGGAAGGATCTCGGCCTTCTCATCGTCGATGAGGAGCAGCGCTTTGGCGTCAAGCAGAAGGACAGGATCAAGAGCCTCGCGGCAGGCATTGACGTGCTGACGCTCTCGGCGACGCCGATCCCGCGCACGCTCCACATGTCGCTCGTCGGCGCGCGCGATATGAGCATCATCGAGACGCCGCCCGCTGACCGCTTTCCCGTGCAGACGTATGTCGTCGAGAACAACGATACGGTCATCGCGAATGCAATCAAGCGCGAGATACGGCGCGGCGGACAGATCTACTTCGTCTACAACCGCGTCGATACCATCGACAAGATGCGCGACCGACTGCGCTCGCTTGTGCCCGATGCGCGGATCCAGACGGCACATGGGCAGATGCCGGAGGGGATGCTGGAGCGCGTCATGATGGACTTTTACGAGGGCGATTACGACATTTTGCTCGCGACGAGCATCGTCGAGAATGGGCTCGACATCGCAAATGCGAATACGATCATCGTCTACAACGCCGACTATTTCGGCCTTTCGCAGCTCTATCAGATGCGTGGGCGCGTCGGACGCTCGCATCACATGGCATTCGCTTACTTCGTCTATCAGGCGGACAAGATCCTGACCGAGACGGCGGAAAAGCGCCTGCAGGCGATGAAGGAGTTCGCCGAGCTCGGCGCGGGCTTCAAGATCGCCATGCGCGATCTTCAGATTCGCGGTGCGGGCAACCTCCTCGGCGCACAGCAGCACGGGCATATCGCGAGCATCGGCTTCGAGATGTACTGCAAATTGCTGGAAGAGGCCGTCGCGACGCTAAAAGACGGCAAGGCGATCGAAGAGCCCGTGCCGGAGCCGCTCATCGATCTCACGGTCGAGGCGTACATCGACGGGGACTTCATCGCCGATGCCATGCACAAGATCGAGATCTATCAGCGCATCGCTGCCATCCGAACGGAGGAAGAAATATCCTCGCTGCTCGACGAACTCATGGATCGCTTTGGCGAGCCGACGAAGCCGGTCCTGCGCCTTCTCGATGTCGCACGCATCAAGAACATGGCGCGTGCGCTGTCCGTCCGCATGGTCAAGCAGCAGCCGCTCGCACTCGATATATGCCTGCTGGATGGCAAGCAGCTGCCCGCGCGCGCCGTTTTCGCGCTCGACCATGCCTTCGGCAGGCGCATGCGAAAGCGCAGCGATCCGGACGGCTTCCGCTTTGCGCTCGATACGCGAGGCAAGGCGGATATCGCGGGATTCGCACTGCGCGTCCTGCGGATCGCGACGGGCGAGGAGCACGGCAGCCAGCCGAATGTGAAGGGAAAGGGAAGTGCCGTATGAGGGAAATGGAAAAAGGCAACGGCGTCACCGTCGTCGGACTCGGCCCGGGGCGAGCGGGACTCATCACACGCGAGGCGTGGCAGGCGATGGAAGAAGCCGGGCATCTCATCCTGCGCACGCGCATCCATCCGACTGTCACCGCACTGGATGCGGCGGGCATCGGCTATGAGACGTATGACGCACGATACGAGAAGGCGACGAATTTCGAGACGCTGTACGCGGGCATCGCGGATGACCTCGCGAAGCGGGGGAAAGAGGAAGCCGTCGTCTATGCCGTGCCCGGCAGTCCGCTCGTCGCCGAGCGCACCGTCGTGCTCCTTCGCACAGCGGCGGAGCGCATGGGCACGAAGCTTGCCATTCTTCCCGGCATGAGCTTCCTCGAAGTCCTCTGCACGCGCCTTGCGATCGATCCGATCGCGGGGCTTACGATTCTCGATGCCGAGGCGATTGGGGACATGGCGATCTCGCCCCGCCAGGCGCTCGTCGTCACACAGGCCTACGATCCCGTCATCGCCTCTGACGCGAAGCTCGCGCTCATGGCGCACTATCCGGACGACTGCGGGATCGTATTCCTCCACAACCTCGCACTTCCCGACGAATCCATCCGCCGTATCCCGCTCTACGAGCTGGATCGGCAGAAGGATATCGATCACCTCACGAGCGTGTTCGTGCCCGCACAGGAATAGGATGGGGAATGGACTCTTCAGGAAACAAGAACGATGCGCCGCCATGAAAAAACTTGCGTTCTTTTCCCATTTCTGTTAAAGTTTGAACCGTAGCTTTAGGGAAGCACGGATCCATTCAGCCACGCCATCCTGACGCATCTTTTTTGTCCGAACTTCGGCGGAAAATCTACGCCAATCTGACGGACTTCATTTTATCCGTGATTCCTTAGGATGGAATTCGATTGGGAGGCATCACGATGAATCGAACGGAACTCGTCCAAAATGTAGCGGAAAAGTCAAACTTGACGAAGAAGGATGCAGAGAAAGCAATTCATGCGTTCATGGAGTGCGTGCAGCAGGCGCTCGTCGAGGGCGACAAGGTACAGCTCATCGGCTTCGGCACGTTTGAGACGAAGAATCGCGCGGCGCGCAAAGGGCGCAATCCGCGCACGAATGAGCCGATCGAGATCGCGGCGGCGCGCTGCCCTGTGTTCAAGGCAGGAAAGGCGCTGAAGGATGCGGTGAATCCCGAAAGGGACGATATGCGTAAGCGCTAACCAAAAGCCTTCTCTTCGCGGGAAGGCTTTTCCGTTTCGAGGAAGGGGAACCGCATGGACTTGGAACTGGCGGGCAAAGTGGCGCTCATCTCAGGCGGCACGTCGGGGATCGGGCTTGCGTCGGCAGCGGCGTTTCTTGCGGAGGGCGCCTGTGTCGCCTTGATGGCACGCGATACGGGGCACGGCGAGGATGCCGTGCGCGGGCTGCGCGCCGCGCACGGAGCACCGGAGGATGTCGTCTTTTGTGCGGGAAACGTTGCGCAAAAGGACGACTGCGCACGCGTCGTGCAGGAGGTGCAATCCTACTTCGGGCATATCGACGTGCTCGTCAACGCGGCAGGCATTTACGCGGAGGGGGCGCTTGAGGCGCTTCATGAGGAGGAGCTCGACGCTGTCCTCGCGACGAATGTCAAGGGAACGATGCTCCTCTCGCAGGCGGCGCTTCCGCGGATCAAAGAGGTGCGCGGCAATATCGTCAACGTTGCTTCGGATGCCGGGCTGCACGGCAATTACTTTGCAGCAGCGTACTGTGCGAGCAAGGGGGCGGTCGTGCTCTTCACGCGTGCGCTCGCCCTTGAGGTGGCGTCTGCCGGCGTTCGCGTCAATGCGATTGCGCCCGGCGATGTCATGACGCCGATGACGCAGGCGCAGCTCGACGCTGCCCCCGATCCCGTGCAGGCGCTCCGCGAGATGGCAGGCGTCTACCCGCTCGGGCGAATCGCGACGGCGGATGAGGCGGCCGCGCTTATCGTCTACCTCGCGTCGGCCCGCGCCGCCTTTATGACGGGAACGATTTGTCCTTTGGACGGCGGGCTTACGGCATGAGCGCGAAAGGAGCGGATATGGAGCAGAAAACGAAGGCGGCGAAGCGGATTCTCATTTTGACCGCGTCGATCGGATCCGGCCATACCAAGGCAGCAGAGGCGATTGCGACGGAGCTTCGCCGTGCGCTTCCAGGAGCGGAGATCACGACGGTGGATTTCATGGCGCGCCGCATCTCGTTCCTTCATGCGCTCATGAAAAAAGCTTACCTCGTCATGCTCGATTTCGTGCCGAATCTCTACGATGTGTTTTACAAGCTGTCGGGCGGCAAGGCAGGAGGCAAGGCGACGCAGGGCGCCTTTGCACGCGTCATGGCACCGGCGATGCGACGCCTGCTGCGCCGCTATGCGCCCAATCTCGTGCTCTGCACGCACCCATTTCCAGAGGGCGCAGCGGCGCTCGTCAAGCGCGAGGATCCGTCATTCACGCTCGCGACGGTCATGACGGACTATTCGCTCCATTCGATTTGGCTCTGTCCACACGTCGATCATTACTTTATGGCGACAGAGGCGATGCGCGAAGAAATGCGCGCGCGCGGATTTGCCGAAGCGTCGCTCCACGTCACAGGGATCCCCGTTGCGCAGGCTCTCGCCGTCGTGCCGGACTATGCGAGCGTTCGTCACGCCATGGCGATCGAGCAGGGGCAGCGCGCGATTCTCCTCATGGGCGGCGGGCTCGGGCTCGGCGGCATAGAAGAGACGGTGGAGGCGCTCGAATCCATTCCCGAGCGTCTCGCCTTGCTCGTCGTCGCCGGACGCAATGAAGCCCTCAAGGAGCGCGTACAGGACTTCGCTGACCGATCGCATCATCAGGTGTTCGTCTGGGGCTATACGGATCGCGTCCCCGTGCTCATGCGGGCAGCAGACCTCCTCATCACGAAGCCCGGCGCGCTCACGATGAGCGAGGCGTTCGTGCTCGGGCTCCCGATGCTCCTGCACGATCCGATCCCTGGACCTGAGACGGAAAACGCCGTCTACGCGACACGCCACAGAGCTGCCATTTGGCTCCATCCGGGAGAGGATCTTGCGGCAGCGGTGCGCAGCCTCCTTGCAGGCGGCAGCCTGCCTGCCATGGCGAATGCCGCGCAACGCTGCGGGCGTGCCGGTGCGGCCTCCGCCATCGTGCGGACGCTCTTCCCGCACGAATGAATTCTATATGCTTTTTAACCTGTTTTTAAAAGGTTTTCCCTATACACAAATGGAATAGTTTAAATGTGCGGCTCGTCTGGATTCATTTGGAATTGCGGACGTCATGGTTTCAAGTGAGGGAATGCGCCTTGGCATGGAGGAAGAAAGATGTCATTGGTTCAGTTATCGTACCGTTGCCCGACATGCGGCGGAGCGCTTCAGTTCGTCGAAGGCAAGGCAGTGGAGATTGTGGATGGAAAGATCGACATGGACAGCACGAAGCCGCGTTATGAGTGTGAGACGTGCGGCGTTGCCTATCGCGAGCTTTTGGGTTCCAAGTATTTTGAATCATTCCCGATTCCGAAACGGGAAAAGAAACTCCTGCGCACGGGCGATATCCCACCGATGAAGCTGAAACGCGATGCAGAAGGCAAGTGCGATTGCCCGCGCTGCGGGGATCGCATGGACTTCGTCGAGGGCCAGCCCGTCCGCATCATCGACGGCAAGCCCGACATGGAAAACGTCAAAGATCACTTCCGCTGCCCGCATTGCCACTCCGTCTTCCGCCGCATCGCAAGCACGGATTACTTCCAGTGGTCGGAAAAGTAGCGGCAGCAGCGGGATTTCCTATTGCAGATACAGGGCGTTCCCGTTACAATATAGGGGCGGAACAAGATTGACAGGAGGGATTGGGATTGCAGCGGAAAGGACAGCACAAGCGGCGTGGATTCAGTTGGTTCACGCTGATACTTTGCGTCGTGATCGGCTATTTCTCCGTCCTCCTCATTTTCCAGCAGACGTATTTGGGGCAGGTGCGGGATGACCGGATGGCAGCAGAGGCCCGCCTTGCTGCTGCACGGGAGGAGCACGAACGTCTCGTCAAGGAGAAGGAAGACCTCCAAAGCCTGGATTATATCGAGAAAATCGCACGTGAGGATCTCGGCATGACGCGCAGCGGGGAGATGCCCTACAGCATAGGACACAGGCATCCGTAAAGCGGGCGCGAAACGCAGGCTGGCCTGGCATATCCGCAGCAGGAGTGTGGCAGGTCATTTTTGGGTTTTGGGGCGTGTGCTTCGCTCGTTTTCCAGTTGACACTCGAGCGCGTGCAAGCGTATAATACAATAGGTATTTTCATGTAAGGGGTATATCCTTTCACGTACATTTTAGAGTCACGTACATTTTAGAGGAGGAAGAACGAATTTGTCGATTGAAGTAGGCAGCGTCGTCGAGGGCGTCGTTACGGGCATTACGAACTTCGGCGCGTTCATCGAGCTGCCGGAGGGCAAGACGGGGCTTGTCCACATTTCCGAGGTGGCGGATGAGTATGTCAAGGATGTCCACGATTTCCTCTCGGAACGGGACAAGGTCAAAGTCAAGGTGCTGCATGTGGATGCGCGCGGCAAGATAGGGCTTTCCATCAAGCAGGCCCAGGAGAGAAAGCCGGAGGCTGCCGGTCCTGCCCCGCGTCTTTTTCACGCGCCGCGCATGGATCGCGGATCGCGTGATTCCAAAAGAGGCGGCGGGCGCTTCGGTGATCGCGGTTCGTTTGAGGACAAGCTCTCGAAGTTCATGAAGGACAGTGATGAGCGCATGGCGGATCTTCGGCGCAAGACGGACTCCAAACGCGGCGGGCGCGGCTCGCGCAGAGCATAAGGCAAATAGGGGACTGCCTGCATGGCAGTCCTTGTTTTACTTCATAGGAGAAAGAGATGGTCGAGCGCGTTGCGCAGTTCATGCGGTCGCATGGGCTTCTGCAGGCTGGATCGCACGTCGTCGCTGCGTGTTCGGGAGGAGCGGACTCGCTCGCCCTCCTTGACATCCTGCTCGCCTTACGGAAAAAGCTCTCGCTCACCGTTACCGTCGCGCATTTCGAACACGGAATACGCGGCGGGGAGAGCCGTGCGGACGCTGCGTTTGTCGAAGCGTTCGCACGCGCGCGGGGCGCTTCGTTTCAGCTCGGCTCAGAAGACGTGCCGGCGTATGCGAAGCGGAAGCAGATGTCGCTGGAGCTTGCTGCGCGGGAGTGCCGCTATGCGTTCCTTTGGCAGGTCGTAGAGGGGAGTGGGGCGGATGCACTCGCGACGGCGCACCATGCCGACGACCAAGCCGAGACGGTGCTTATGCGCATCCTGCGCGGCACGGGGATAGACGGGCTTGCGGCGATGCGGCCGAGAAACGGGCGGCATATACGCCCGCTGCTCGCCGTGACGCGTGCCGAAATCGAAGCGTACTGCAGGGAGCGGGGGCTTGCACCGCGCCACGATGCGACGAACGACAGTGCAGACTGCATGCGAAATGCGCTCCGCCTCGATGTCCTGCCATACCTTCGGGCACATGCCAATCCTGCCGTCTCCCACGCACTTTGCCAGCTCGCGGAAATCGCAGAGGCAGAAAACGACTGCCTGGACGCCATGCTGGATCAGGCGTGGCCGGGACTTCTGAAGACGCGGGACGGACAGGCGGATGGACCAGCAAAAAAATACCTTTGGCATACGCCGTTCTGCGCCCTGCCCCTTGCCCTGCAGCGTCGTGCCCTGCGCCGCCTTTGGCGTACGGCAGGAGAGGAGCAGGATCTCGCCTTTGCCCACGTCGAAGCGCTTCGCATGCTTTTCCTCACGGGCAAGACGGGAAGCGGCCTCGACCTTCCGCATGGCAGACGAGCGGAGGTATCCTATGGCAGGCTTTTGATCCTGCCGCGCCGTTTGGCGGCAGAGAAAGCGCCGGCACCCGCATCGGTGCGCGTGCCGGGCGTGACGATTTGGGGCAAGTGGAAGCTCATGGCAAGCCTGCTCGCAGCACCGCCCGAAAGGATCGGAAGCGACGCATTTTGCCTTGCCGCACCACCACCCGAAGGGCTTTGCCTGCGCGGCCGCATGGCAGGTGATTTCATGCGCCTTGCATCAGGGCGGAAAAAATTGAAGGAAGTATGGATCGACGACAAAATTCCGCGCGAAGAGCGATCCAGGATCCCGCTTCTTGCCGTTGGGAGGGAAGTGCTTTGGATCGCAGGGCATCGTCGAAGCGCGGCGTATCAACTGGCAGGGAATGTCCCAATCGTATATTGCAGGGTTACCAGTAGGGAGCAAAATGAACATGATGGATGAAGACATTGCGCGAATTTGCTTTACAGAAGCAGCGCTCAAAGCGAAGGTTGCCGAACTCGGCAAGCGCATTTCGGAAGACTACAAGGACGCAGAGGAGACGGTCTACTGTGTGGGTATCCTGAAAGGAGCCGTCGTGTTCTATACCGACCTCGTGCGCAGCATCACGATTCCCATACACTTTGACTTTATGATCGCATCGAGCTACGGCAACGCGACGAGCACGAGCGGCTCAGTCAAAATTCTAAAGGATCTCGACTTCGATATAGAAGGAAAACACCTCATCGTTATCGAAGATATTATAGATTCGGGCACGACAATGCATTATCTCATGCGGATCTTCCGCGCGCGCAAGCCGAAGAGCGTGCGCCTCTGTGCCCTGCTCTCGAAGCCCTCGCGCCGTACGGCAGAGGTCGCTATCGACTACTGCGGCTTTGAAGTGCCGGACGAGTTCCTCGTCGGCTACGGGCTCGACTATGCAGGCGAGTACCGCAATCTGCCGTATATCGGCGTACTGAAGCCTGAAATCTATCAATAAAAATTCCAAAAGGAGGAAAAGGCTTGAATAAGTTTTTGCGCAACGTGGGCTATTATCTCTTGATAATCCTCGTCGCGATCTCCGTGATCGATTACTTTTCCGCGAAGAGCACCCAAAAGCAGGAAGTGGAGTACACCCAGTTCCTCGCAAAGGTCGACAGCGGCGAGGTGCAGAAAGTCGTGCTCATCCAGAACACGATCCACGGCACGCTTGCCGATGGAACGGAGTTCACGACGATATCGCCAGATGAGCCCTACAGCGACCCGGATCTCTACAAGAAACTGACGGACAAGGGCGTCGATATCGCGGCGGCGAATCCGCCCGAACCTCCATGGTGGTCGCAGATGCTCTCGTCCGTCCTGCCGATCCTGCTCCTCGTCGGCCTCTGGTTCTTCATGATGCAGCAGACGCAGGGCGGCGGCGGACGCGTGATGAGTTTCGGCAAGAGCCGTGCCCGCATGAGCGGTGCGGACAAGATCAAGGTCACGTTCCAGGATGTCGCGGGCGCGGACGAGGCGAAGCAGGAGCTCGAAGAAGTCGTCGAGTTCCTCAAGCAGCCGAAGAAGTTCAACGATCTTGGCGCACGCATCCCGAAGGGCGTCCTTCTTTACGGCCCTCCGGGCACGGGCAAGACGCTGCTCGCACGTGCTGTTGCAGGTGAAGCGGGCGTTCCGTTCTTTTCGATTTCGGGCTCGGACTTCGTCGAGATGTTCGTCGGCGTCGGTGCGTCGCGTGTGCGCGACCTCTTCGAGCAAGCGAAAAAGAGCGCGCCGTGCATCGTCTTCATTGACGAGATCGATGCGGTCGGCCGCCAGCGCGGCGCCGGCGTCGGCGGCGGCCATGACGAGCGTGAGCAGACGCTCAACCAGCTTCTCGTCGAGATGGACGGCTTTGCCGCCAATGAAGGCATCATCATCATCGCGGCGACGAACCGTCCCGATATTCTCGATCCCGCACTTCTGCGCCCCGGCCGATTCGATCGTCAGATCGTCGTCGACAAGCCGGACGTGCGCGGCAGGCTCGCGATTCTCAAAGTCCATACGAAGGGCAAGCCAATCGCAGGGGATGTCGACCTCGATATCCTCTCGCGCCGCACGCCTGGATTCACGGGCGCGGATCTCAGCAACCTCGTCAACGAGGCGGCGCTTCTTGCCGCACGCCGAAACAAGAAGCAAATCTTCATGGGCGAGCTCGAGGAAGCAATCGAGCGGGTCATAGCCGGACCGGAGCGCCGCAGCCATGTCATGAGCGATGAGGAAAAGAAACTTACGGCATATCACGAAGGCGGCCATACACTCGTCGGCATGATGCTGGAACACGCCGATCCCGTCCATAAAGTCACGATCATTCCGCGTGGACGCGCAGGCGGCTATACGCTCATGCTCCCGAAGGAAGACCGCAATTACGCGACGCGCTCCGAACTGCTCGACCGGCTCAAGGTCGCGATGGGCGGCCGTGTCGCCGAAGAGGTCGTATTGAAGGAGATCTCGACGGGGGCGTCACAGGACATCCAGCAGGCGTCGCGCATTGTGCGAAGCATGGTCATGCAATACGGCATGAGCGAAGTCTTGGGACCCGTCTCCTATGGAGAAGGGGCAGAGCATCAGGTGTTCCTCGGACGTGACATCAATCATCAGCGCAACTACTCTGAGGAAGTTGCGAGCGAGATCGATAAGGAAGTGCGCCGCTATATCGAAGAGGCGTACGAGGCATGCCGCAAGATCATCATAGAGAACCGCGACAAACTCGACCTCATCGCACAGGAACTCATCGAACGCGAGACGCTGACGGCGTCCGAGCTGGAAGAGCTCATGACGACGGGCAAGATCCGTGAAAAGGACGAAGATCATGACGACCGTGATGACGAGCCGAAGGATGGCGATCCTGCCGTGACGCCGCTGGCAGCATCGGAGGAGAGCGAGGAACAAGCCGCAGAGGAGGCATCGGAGGAGGAAAAGGTCTCCATCCCTGAGAAAGCGGCTGAGCCGAAGTTCAACGTCACGCATTACGACAAATAGATCGGCATGGAGAGGGGAAAACGATGACAGGCGCGGCAAAACTCTTTTCCTCGTTCCTGGTGATGAAAAAGATTCGGGATTTTGAGATGAAGGAAATTGGCGACGAGGATCATAGCGTCATTTTTCGTCCGAGCTTGTATTCACGGTGGTCATGGTGGCGCGTGTGATGGCAAGGGAACTGGAATATCACTACGGCGAATTTCTGAAGATCCTTTGGGATGCATAATGGACACGGGAAAAAAGCGGCACGACGAGGAGAATCCTCTCGTGCCGCCTTCTTTTTCCGTGATGATAGCATCGCACACGTGCTGCTGTTACGCGTTTTCCTTGCGGAATTTTTCCATGAAGTCGACGAGCGCCGCGACGCCTTCGTACGGCATGGCGTTGTAGATGGAGGCGCGCATGCCGCCGACGCTGCGATGTCCTTTGATGCCGGAAAGACCGTGCGTGAGCGCCTCGGTGACGAATTTCTTTTCGAGGTCTTCGCTTGGCAGGCGGAATGTTGCATTCATGAACGAGCGGCTTCCAGGCTCTGCATGGCCGCGGTAGAAGCCGTTGGAGCGATCGATTGCCTCATAGAGGATTTTTGCTTTCTTCTCATTGCGGCGCGCCATTTCCGTGAGGCCGCCCTGCGCCTTGATCCATGCAGCGACCTTGCCGACCATGTAGATGCAGAAGACAGGCGGCGTGTTGTAGAGCGAGTCCTTCTTGTAGAACGTCGCGTAGCGCAGCATCGTTGGCAGCTTGTCCGCATTCCTTTCGAGCAGCGATTTCTTTGCGACGACGAGGACGACGCCGGCAGGACCGAGGTTCTTCTGCACGCCCGCGTAAATGAAGTCGAACTTCTTGAAGTCGACAGGGCGTGAGAGCATGTCGGACGACATATCGGCAAAGAGCGGGATGCCGTTCGTCTCAGGCACGTAGTGGTACTCCGTGCCGTAAATCGTGTTGTTGCAGCAGATGTGGAGGTAGGCGGCGTCCGAAGGGATCTGGAGCTCTTCCTGCTGCGGGATGTGCTTGTAGCTGCCCTCTTTGCTCGATGCAGCAATCGTGCCGACGCCCAAGTGCTCCGCCTCTTTGTACGCCTTTTCTGCGAAGCTGCCCGAGAGGACGTAGGCACCCTTATGCGGCCCTGATGCGAAGTTCATCGGGATCATCGCGAACTGTTGGCTCGCACCGCCTTGGCAGAAGAGCACCTCGTAGTCATCGCCGAGCTCCATGAGCTCTTTGATGTCCTTCTTTGCCTGTTGGTGCACGGCTTCGTACTGCGGCGAGCGGTGGCTGATCTCAAGGATTGACATGCCGCTGTGGTTGAAGTTCAGAAACTCTGCCTGCGCCTCCTTGAGCACGTCCAAAGGGAGCGTGCCGGGACCAGGGTTGAAGTTATAGACGCGATCTGCTTCCATGGAAAGACCTCCTAATGCGTGTAAGCGAAAGCCCGTATTCGCGGACGAATACGTATATTCTAGCGTGAAAGATTTTGAAATGCAAGCAGAATATACATTTTTGCATCAGAGGCGCACTTGACGGCGTAAAATGGATGCGCTATAATACGCCTTGTAAAGTGAACGCGAGGAAGAGGAAGCGAAGGATACGTTCCTGAAAGAGAGCCTGCGGCAGGTGCGAGCAGGCAGGAAGATCCGACGTTCCGCCTTGGAGCGGCTGACGATGAGCCAGACGGGTGCGCCCGATACAGCGCCAGGAGAGGTACGTTTTGCGTACCACTTGGGTGGCACCGCGGAGCAAGCGCTTCGTCCCAAATCGGGACGCGGCGCTTTTTTATTTCCGGCTCGGCGATTCGTTCGCGGGCGGAAGCAAAGGAAAGGGAGAGCAACATGAAGGTACTGGCAGCAGACGGCATTTCACCGAAGGGCATTGCGCTTTTGCAGGAGGAATTTGAGGTGGACGTGCGCGACAAGATCTCGGCAGAGGAGCTTCTTTCCATCATTCCCGAATACGACGCATTGCTCGTGCGCTCGGCATCGAAGGTCACGGCAGAGGTCATCGGCCGCGCCGCGAAGCTCAAGATTATCGGGCGCGCAGGCGTCGGCGTCGACAACATCGACATCCCTGCCGCGACGGCGAAGGGAATCATCGTAATAAACTCGCCGGGCGGCAACACGATTGCGGCGACGGAGCACACGATGGCCATGATGCTCGCGCTCTCGCGCAACATCCCCATCGCGAATGAGACGATGCAGAAGGGCGAGTGGAACCGCAAGAAGTACGTCGGCGTCGAGCTGCGCGGCAAGACGCTCGGCGTCATCGGCATGGGGCGCATCGGCGCGGGCGTCGCAAAACGCGCGATGGCATTCGATATGGATGTCATCGCCTACGACCCGTACATCAATGAGGAGCGTGCAAAGTCGCTCGGCGTGACGATTGGAACGCTCGATGATGTCATCGGGAAGGCGGACTTCATCACGGTGCACATGCCACTAACGAAGGAAACGAAAGGCATGATTTCGCTTGCCGAGATGAAGCGCATGAAAAAAGGCGTCCGCCTCATCAACTGCGCGCGCGGCGGCATCATCGTCGAGGAAGACCTCGCCGAGGCCGTAAAAAGCGGCCTTGTCGCGGGCGCGGCAATCGACGTGTTCACGAGCGAGCCGGTCGGTCTGGGTCATCCGCTCGTCGGCGTTCCGGGCATCATCCTGACGCCGCATCTCGGCGCGTCGACGGTCGAGGCACAGATCGGCGTATCCATCGACGTCGCTGAAGGCGTCCATGCGGCGCTCCATGGCGAGCCGGTCGCGACGGCAGTCAACATGGCGCCTGTATCGCGCGAGGTCATGCGCGTGATTGCGCCGTACCTTACCCTCGCCGAGCGCCTCGGCGGCATGGTCGTCGGCATGGCGGACGGTGCGATTGAGGAAGTCGAGGTCACCTACAAGGGCGAAATCATGGAAGTCAGCACGGGGCTTTTGACGACGGCTGTTGTCAAGGGGATGCTGAACCCCATCTTGGAGGACACGGTCAACTACGTCAACGCGCCGAGCCTCGCGAAAGACCGCGGCATCACCGTCACCGAGCGCAAGCAGAAAGAGTCGAAGCACTATGAGAGCCTCATCTCCGTCCGCATCAAAGCAGGCGGCAAGGAACTCACCGTCGCGGGGACGCTCTTCGGTACGGAAGGGCGCATCGTCCGCATCAATAAGTTCCGCGTCGATGTCGACCCGCACGCACGCCTCCTCGTCTGCCCGCATACCAACCGACCCGGCATCATTGGTGCGGTCGGCACATTGCTCGGCCGTGCGAATATCAACATCTCAGGCATGCAGGTCGGCCGTACGGAAATCGAAGGCACAAACATCATGGTGCTGACCATTGACCATGATATTCCCGGGGATATGCTCGAAAAAGTCAAGGCAATCGATGGCATCTTCGGGGCGAAGCTTGTCAACTTCTATGCAATCTGAGCCTTGGATGCGCTGCCCATGCAGTTTGTCTGCATGGGCATTTTTCTTTGCCAAATACGAAACCGTGATGATCTTAAGATCGGAAGAAAGGAAGAGGGTACACGTGCCATTCCAGACGGATTTGGTAAGGGAAGGAAAAGGCCCTTGCAGGAGATAGGATTCTCGCAAGAGCCTTTTTTATGGATTCTTCCACGCCTTGATAGCCGCAAGGCGGTCTTTGAATCGCCCTTCGACGCCTTCTTCTGTGGGGCGGTAGTAGCTGCGTCCGACGAGGGAATCGGGCAGGCACTGCATGCGTGCCATTTTTTCCTTGGTGTTGTGTGCGTAGATGTAGCCCTTTCCGTAGCCGACTTCCTTCATGAGGCGCGTCGGCGCGTTGCGGATATTCATGGGGACGGGTTCAGATAGCTCCCTTAGCGCGTCGGTCTTTGCTTCGTTGTAGGCGACTTCCATCGCGTTGGACTTCGGCGCGAGCGAGAGGTAAACAACGGCCTCTGTAAGGTGTACATTGCATTCGGGATAGCCGATGAGGTGGCACGCCTGAAAGGCAGCGACGGCAATTTCGAGCGCGCGCGGGTCGGCGAGCCCGACGTCCTCGCTCGCAAAGCGCGTGACGCGCCGCGCGATGTACATGGGATCCTCGCCTGCCTCAAGCATGCGCGCGAGCCAGTAGACGGCGGCGTCGGGGTCGGAGTTCCGCATCGATTTGTGCAGGGCGGAGATGAGGTTGTAGTGCTCTTCCCCCTTCTTGTCATAGAGAAGCGATTTTTTCGAGGTGCACTGTTCGATGGTTTCGGCGGTAACGGTCGTCTTTCCATCCGCCGTATCGCCGTTTAGGATTGCCATTTCGAGCACGCCGAGTGCCATGCGCGCATCGCCGTTTGCGAAATTTGCAATACGCGCGAGGAGATCCGGCTCGATGGCGATGTCCTGCCCGCCGAAGGCGCGCGGGTTTTTGAGCGCGTTTTCGAGCAGATGCGTGAGGTCGCCTTCCGTGAGCGCGTGCAGCACGAATACCTTGCAGCGCGAGAGCAGGGCGCTGTTCAGCTCAAACGAAGGATTCTCCGTCGTCGCGCCGATGAGAATGATGCTGCCGTGTTCGACGAAGGGCAGGAAGGCATCTTGCTGCGCCTTGTTGAAGCGATGGATCTCGTCGACGAACACGATGGTGCGCTCGCCGTAGGAACGGTTTTTCTCCGCCTGCTGCATGACGGAACGAATCTCCTTGACGCCGCTCGTGACAGCGGAAAACGTCAGGAAGCTCGCCTTCGTGCGCCCCGCGATGATGCGCGCGAGCGTCGTCTTGCCCGTGCCGGGCGGGCCCCAGAAGATCATGGAGGAGATTTGGTCGCTCTCAATGAGGCGGCGCAAGATCTTTCCCTTGCCGAGGAGATGCTCCTGCCCGACGTATTCCGCAAGCGTCTGCGGGCGCAGCCGCTCCGCGATCGGCGCGGGGACTTCCCCGGCAAACAGGCTCGTTTCCAGATCCAATGGGCTCACCTCTTTCTATTGGTCTGTCGGGCAATTCAATCTGTTCCCATTATAGCATAAACGGCAAGCGCCGTGCCTGCGCCAAATGGGGCATAAAGTTTATTCTTAACGTATATAATCATAAAATATATTTAGCTTATACTTCGTGTGCCTTTTCCCGTTCCATTTGGCTTGCGATTGGTTGTCTTCCCCGCGCGCATGGCGGGGCTCATCGCCGTCCTGTTCGTGCTCGGCATCGGCATTTGGGCAGAGCCCCTTTCGGTGTGCCGCAACATCGCCGTATTCCGTTTCATGCGATAAGGAAATCCAATTTTTGCTCCTGCCTGCTTTCGCGGCAGGAGTTTTTTCGTCATGCGCGAAACTTACCGAATATAGAGTGAATTCATCCGTACATTCGCAAGGAGGGACTGCTATGCCGATGTACCGAAAGTCCATGCTTGTCCTGCTCGTGCTCGTGCTTGCTGTGATAGGCGGCATGGTATACGGCTTCGAGACGAAAGATGCCGTAGAGCCTTTGGCTGCGGGAACGGCGGAGCAGGGAGAGCCGGCGCGCCTTGCTGTCTACGTGACGGGTGCCGTCAATAAGCCCGGCGTCGTATCACTCGTGGAGGGCGCACGCATCGCCGATGCCGTGAACGCCTGCGGCGGCCTCTTGCCGACGGCGGACGCAGAGAAAATCAATATGGCGCAGCCCGTGAAGGACGGCGCACAGATTCGCGTGCCCGAAAAGCAGTCGATGCCTGCGCTGCCCGCGGGAAAGAGCGGTACGGATGGGAAAACGGCGGGAAGCGCGGCAGGGCAAAGGGACCGCGTCAATATCAATACGGCGGATGAAAAGGCACTGGACAGCCTGCCGGGCATAGGTCCCGCGATGGCGAAGCGCATCATCGAGTACCGCGAGACGCAGGGCGCATTTCAGAGCATCGAGGATCTACAAAATGTGAAGGGAATCGGCAAAGCGAAATTTGAGAAGATGAAGGACAAAATCTGCATTTAAGCCGCAGCATGGCGCAGCTCTCAGGAATGCTGCCGCTCGGTCTTGTGTGCCGTCTCCGCCAAAGCTTCCGCATGCCCTGTCAATGCGGCAAACGGGGCGAACTGTGCCGCGCGCTTTTCGCGCGGCATGGGGGGATGCGCCTTGGAAATGGGACGCGGCATGTGCAGGATATCGCCGTAGCGGCTTTGAACCTCGGCTTCTTTCATGCGCGATGCCCTCCGATCTGATTGTTTCGCGCGATGGCAGTCGCGCCTTCCTGTAGGCTGGCTGCGCGCAGGAGCGCGTTCTTTCCGTATTTTTGTTTCACGGATAGGATTGCTTCCTGCATGGATTTTTCGCGGCGCTCGTCCGATTCGTTTTTGGCGTCTGCCCTCGTCTCGTCCATGAGCCCTGCGAAGAGATTGGTCGCGTATGGGTCGCCTTTTTCGCATGCCGAACGTTCCCTTTGGACGTGGCTTGCCGTGACGGTGATGCGGTGGACGAGCAGTCCGGGATTCGCGATGCGGATGAAAAGCGCCATGGTGCGTGCGGTGATTTCGCGCGATGAGGCGGTGCAGCGCGTGAAGGACTCACTGCCGTGCGCCGCCTTGGGAACGATGCGCCCGTAATGGTCGGTATGCGTCGCGCCGTCGTAGCCGCCGTTTGCCAAGCTTTCCCTGCTGTAGCCGATGGTGAGCGTGATTTGATCGGTGACGAGCCGTTTTTCGACGAGGTCGAGCGCGAGCTGCTCTGCCATTTCGCGCACGACGATGCGTGCCTTGTCAAAGGAGTAGGGGGACTGGAGCACTTGCCCGGCACCCATGCTGTGCGCTTTTGGCTCGTATGCCTTGATGTCCGCCATCGTGCAGGGTTCATATCCCCACGCATGGTCGATGAGAAGCTCGGCATTGACGCCGAAGAGACGGTAGAGCAGGTCTTCGTTATGGTAGTCCCTTGCCGTGCCGAGCGAGCAGCGCGCGATGTCGCCCATCGTAAAGAGCCCATGCGCAATGAGTTTTTTGGCATATCCTCGACCGACGCGCCAAAAATCGGTGAGCGGACGATGCGCCCAAAGCTGCTCCCGATAGCGTCTTTCATCGAGTTCGGCGATGCGGACGCCATCGCGGTCGGGCGCCATGTGCTTTGCCACGATGTCCATTGCGATCTTGGCGAGGTAGGGATTCGTTCCGATTCCGGCTGTCGCCGTGATGCCCGTCTCGCGCAGGATCGCGCGTATCATGCGGAGTGCGAGCGCATGCGGCGTTGCATGGTACATGAGGAGGTAGTCTGTCACGTCGATGAATACCTCGTCGATGGAGTAGACGTGGATGTCCTCGGGTGCGACGTAGCGCAGGTAGACCGCATAAATGCGCGCGCTGTAGTCGATGTAGAGCGCCATGCGCGGCACGGCGATGATATAGCTTGCGGCGAGGCTGGGATTTTGGGTGAGTTCCGCCTTGTCCGTGGATTCCCCGACGAGCCTGCGGTGCGGCGCACGAAGTGCCCGTCCGCGATTGACCTCGCGTATGCGCTGGATGACTTCAAAGAGGCGCGGGCGTCCGGGCACGCCGCATTCCTTGAGTGCGGGCGATACGGCAAGGCAGATCGTCTTTTCCGAGCGGCTTTTGTCGGCGACGACGAGATTCGTGCCGAGCGGGTCGAGCCCGCGCTCGTGGCACTCGACAGAGGCGTAAAATGACTTTAGGTCAATGGCGAGATAGGCACGTGGGATCATCGCAATCCGGGCTCCTTTCAGAATATATGTTCGCCAATATTGTATCATGTGATGTACGAGAAGGCAAGGCCGTGTAATTTTTCTGCTGGGAAGGGTTTTTCGGCAAAAGCGCGAATACGTTTATATACGCGAATCAGCAAACCGTAGAATGCAACCCTTGGAGATGCTTTTTTGGAGATGATTTTTTGATCCCATTTCTCCGCCATCTTTCCTCGTTTCAAATTATCACGCTCAGCTTTATTGTCCTTATCGGATGCGGGACGGGACTTCTCATGCTTCCCATTGCGACGCAGGCGCGTATTTCCACAGATGTTCTTTCTGCGCTCTTTACCGCGGTCTCTGCCTCCTGCGTGACAGGGCTTGTCGTGGTGGATACAGCGAGCCATTGGTCGCTTTTCGGACAGGCCGTTATCCTCTTGCTTATCCAGATCGGTGGGCTCGGTGTCATCACCATGGCCGTTGCCATCACAGTCGCTTCGGGACAGAAGGTTGGACTCATGCAGCGAAGTACGATGCAGGACGCCCTTTCCCTGCACCAGCTCGGCGGAATCGTACGCCTGCTGCGTTTTGTGCTCACGTTTGCAGCAGGCATCGAGCTATGCGGCACGCTCCTGCTTTTCCCTGTCTTTTTTCAAGACTTCGGCGCTCTTGACGGGCTTTGGATGGCGCTTTTCCACGCCGTCTCCGCTTTCTGCAATGCAGGCTTTGACCTCATGGGAACCAAAGGCGGCGGATCCCTCATGGCATACGTCGCCAATCCTTGGGTGAATGTCGTCATCATGGCGCTTATCGTTAGCGGCGGACTTGGCTTCCTGACCTGGGCAGACCTGCACCAAAACGGGCTCCGTATTCGCCGATGGCGATTCCAGACAAAAGCCATCTTGTCGATGACCGCTTTCCTCATCCTTTTCCCTGCCATTATCTTCTATTTCGGCGACATGGGATTCCTTGCGGACGGGCGCGGGCTTGCCGCAGTTTTTCAAGCCGTCACGGCACGCACGGCGGGCTTCAATACGATCCATATTGAAGATATGACGGAAGCCGGCAAGTGCATGATGGTGCTCCTCATGTTCACGGGCGGCGCACCGGGGTCGACGGCGGGCGGCATCAAGACGACTACGGCATTCACACTCTTGGTCACGGCGCTATCCATACTCCGCTATCGACTGGATATCGAATGCTTTTCGCGGCGCATCTCGCTCGAGACGCTGCAAGAAGCCGTTGCCATCTTTCTCCTGTACGCCATGCTGCTCTTTTCCAGCAGCATCTTCTTCTCGTACTTTGACGGTGCAGGGATGCTCGACAGTCTTGTTGAAACGTCTTCAGCATTGGGTACGGTCGGGCTCTCCATAGGGCTGACGGAACGGCTTTCCGCTCCGTCGAAGTGCCTTTTGATGTTTCTCATGTACTTTGGCCGCGTCGGTGCGCTGACACTCGTCTATGCCTTGCACAGCAAAAAATCGCATTTGGCAAGGCGAATGCCGGAAGGAAAGCTTACCATCGGCTGACCGGACACTATGATTTGCATACGGCAGAGAGGTCTCTTATGAAATCCGTTCTTCTCATCGGACTGGGACGCTATGGACGCCACGTCGCCCGTAAACTTTGCGAACAGGGAAACGAAGTCTTGGCGGTCGACAAGAATGAAGAACTCGTCAACCAAGTTCTTTCCTTTGTGACAAACGCGCTCATCGCCGACAGTACCGATCAAAACTTTCTCGCCTCCCTAGGCGTTCGTAACTTTGATGTGGCCATCGTAGCCATTGGCGACGACTTTCAGAGCTCGCTCGAAACGACGCTCCAATTAAAGGAACTCGGTGCGCGCCAAATTGTCGCAAGGGCTGCCAGCAGCATCCATGAAAAAATTCTTTTCAAGAGCGGTGCCGATGAGGTTGTCTACCCGGAAAAACAACTTGCTCTGTGGACGGCAATGCGCTATGGGAGCGATCATCTGCTCGACTACTTTGCCCTGAGCAGCCGCTACGGTGTCTATGAGGTAACGATGCCGACCAATTGGGCAGGGCATACCGTCGGTGAGCTCGACATCCGCCGCAACTACCATGTCAACGTCCTTGGCGTACGCCTCGGTGGGCACTTGACGGTTGACATTACGCCGAAAACCAAGCTGCAGGAGGGGGACACCGTCTTGATTCTTGGAAAACACGATAACATTGAAGCGATCATCGGGAAATTTTGACCATTTACGCAGCGCCTTTCGCCTGCATCCAAGCAGGATAGCAGGATAGCAGGATGCATTCCATGAATTTATGCGGTATTGGCGTGATGAAGATGGATTCCATTTGTGAGGAGGATTTGTATGAGCACGAAACTGACGGAGCTTCTCGGGATCGAATATCCGATCCTGCAGGGCGGCATGGCTTGGATCTCGGATGCGGCGCTCGCATCGGCGGTATCGAATGCAGGCGGCGCGGGCATCGTCTCGACGGGCGGGCGCACGACGGCGTACACGCGTGATGAGATTCGCCGCTGCCGCACGCTCACCGAGAAGCCGTTCGGCGTCAATGTCATGCTGATGGCGCCAAATAAGGACGAGATCGTTGCCGTTATCTGTGAGGAGAAGCCGGCGTTTGTCACGCTCGGTGCGGGCAATCCCGTTCCGTATTTTGAGACGCTCCATGCGGCGGGCATCAAAGTCATTCCCGTCGTGCCGAATGTCAAGCTCGCGAAGCGCGTCGAGGCAAAGGGGGCAGATGCGATCGTCGTGGAGGGCATGGAGGCGGGCGGCCATATCGGCTCGATCTGCACGATGCCGCTGATGACGCAGGTCATTCCGGAGGTCTCGATTCCCGTCGTCATGGCGGGTGGGTTTGCCGACGGCAGAGGGCTTGCCGCTGCGCTTACGATGGGTGCCGCGGGCGTGCAGATGGGCACGCGGTTCCTGGTCGCCGAGGAGTGTCCCGTCCATCCGAACGTCAAGCAGAAACTCATCGAGGCGGTCGATACGGACAGCATTGTGACAGGCGCGACGATCGGTGGGGCAGTGCGCGGCCTGCGCAACAAGTTCGCCGAGGAATTCGTCGCGCTTGAGTACTCGGGCAAGGCGACGAAGGAAGAGCTTCTCGAAAAAGCGACGGGCACGAACAAGCTCGCCGCCGTCGACGGCGACACGGAAAACGGCATGATACAGGCGGGACAGAGCCTGATGCCGCTTACGAGAATCGAGCCGGTGAAAGCGATCGTAGAAGGGATTGTAAACGAGGCGCGCGAGACGCTTCGTGCAGCAGCGCGGATTTCGCTCTAGGGAGCGCGGATCGAACTCGTCTGGAGGAGGGGAGGCGCGCGAAATGGAGCAGGGACAGCATCCCAAATGCTTTGCCGCAGGGCTTCTCCTGGTGCTCGCACTCGGCATTTACGCGGCGCACGCCGCATTTTTTCCTGTGATGCCGCTTTGCATCGTCCTGGGCATTCTCTTTCTTTTGAGCGCGTTCCTTGCGTGGCGCAGCAGCAGGTGGACCTTTCTGTCCTTCCTGCTGCTCTTTTTTGTGCTCGGCATCGTGCGCGGCGCGATGGGGTTCTCGCTGCCCGCAAATGATATTTCGCACATTCCAGGAAGCGATGTAAAGGTGCGCGGCATCCTGCGGGAAGCACCGCAGGAGAGCATGAACGGGCGAGGTGAGGCGCGGTCGCGCTATCGCATCGAGGTCACGGAGGTGAAGCGGCCGCGCGACGAGGATTGGAAGACGGCATCGGGCGGACTGCGGATCTATGCACAGGGCGCAGCAAAGGAGGCGCAGATCGGCGACAGGGTCACAGCGTCGGGAAATCTGCGCCTGCCGCACAGCTATCGCAATGAAGGGCAGATCGATACGGTGCTGCTGCTTCGCGCAGACGGCATCACGGCATCGCTCATGGCAAAGGCGTCGCAGGTGAAAATCGAATCGCGCGATGCAGGGTGGCGCGATGCCGTGCTTCGCATCGGCACACGCCTTCGGGCGCATTACTTCGAGACGATGCAAAAAAGCATGGCACGTCCCGATGCAGCAGCGCTGTTTGCCATGCTTTTCGGCGGCTACGATGGGATCAAAGAGTCGCTCGTCGATTCCTTTGTGACGACGGGACTCGTCCATATCCTTTCCGTTTCAGGCTCGCACGTCAGCCTGCTCGCAGCGACGATTGCATGGCTTGGACTCCTGCTTCGCCTGCCGCGCCCGCTTACGGCAGGACTCGTGCTGCTCGCCGTCGCCTTCTACGTTATCCTTGCCGGCTGCGTGCCGCCTGCCGTTCGGTCGGGAGTCATGGGCGGGCTCGCCTTTATTGCTCTTGCCATTGATCGAGAGCATGAGGGACAGTACATCATGCTTTTGACGGGCATGCTTATGCTTGCCGCATCGCCGTTGTTGCTCTTTCATATCAGCTTTCAGCTATCCTTTGCAGCGACGGCGGGACTCCTTTTCCTCGCGCCCGTTTTCCGCACATGGATGAAGGCGCACGGCCTGCCGAACTTCGCTGCGGCAGGTCTCTCGATCACGCTCGCCGCCCAGCTTGCGACACTGCCGCTGCTCGCCTATTACTTTGGGCGCGTGTCGCTCGTTGCGTTCCTCGCCAATCTTATCCTCGTGCCGCCCGTGGAGCTGCTCATCGTCATCGCGCTCTTCGGCGGCATGGCGGCGCTCGCCCTGCCGATCCTTGGGCAGCTCGTGTTCGCCCTGCTCGGTCTTTTGCTTGGGTTCGTCTACGAATTGGCACGGAAGCTTTCTGGAATGCCGCTTGCGATGGTCGGCGTATCCGCGATGGGAGCAGGAAAGACGGCGTGCTATTACCTCGCGTTGTCTTTCCTGCTCTTTCCCGATTGCCTGAGGAATAGACTTCGAGAATATGCGAGTCTTTTCCATAGACGGGAAGTATGCGCTATTGCATCCGTATCGCTGCTCCTGCTCTTATTGCATGCTGTCCTTGCGCCGAAAACGATGGAGGTGCATTTCCTCGATGTCCATCAAGGCGACGCATGCCTCATCAAGACGCCGCATGGACATGCCTTTTTTATCGATACGGGCGGCACGCGCGATGGAGCATACGACGTGGGCAAGCAGATCGACGTGCCGTATCTTCGCCGGAATGGCATTCGTTCGCTCGATGCGATCTTTCTCTCGCACGCGCATGAAGATCATGCGGCAGGTGCGGGCGGTATCCTGCGTGAATTGCCAGTATATCATGTTTATACTGCATCAGAAGGAAGAAATGTGTATGCGAAAAGCATGGGGATGTCTATCGCAGATCCGCTTTTGGATACGCTGACGCCGCTTTGCACAGGGGAACGCTTTGCGATTGATGGCGTGACGGTAGACGTGCTCTTTGCACCCGCTGCGGCACAGATGAACGGAAGCGGGAATGAAGCGTGTGATGTGCTTCGCGTAAGCTACGGGGATGTTTCGATCCTATTTACGGGCGATATGGAAGAGCCGGAAGAGCACGATCTGCTCGCGCATGGAATCGATCCGGCGAGTACCGTCCTGAAGGTCGGCCATCACGGTGCGGCGACCTCGACGAGCGGGGCATTCCTTCGCGCTGTCGCGCCGAAGCTTGCCGTCATCTCGGTCGGCGCGGACAACACGTATGGGCATCCTGCCCCCGCTGTGCTCGCGCGGCTGGAAGCGCAGGGCGCTTCCGTCCTGCGCACGGATGAGCAGGGTGCGGTCATTCTCACGACGGACGGAAAGGGCGTCCAAGTGAAAACGTATATTGGCGCCACCGTTCCGTAGAAGCAGCAGGCAATGCCAGATATCGCAGTCAACCGCATTCGATAGGGATAAAATGTTCTAAGAGAGAGTACGCAAAAGACCGTTCTTGCGGTATAATGCGGTATAATAAAAAATATATTGCAGCGCGCAAATGGTTGGACAGAAACGCCAACAGAAACGGCAAAGGAGGGCTTCGATGATGAAAGCAGGACAAGTGACAGTGACACTCAGCAATGGCGTGCGGATGCCGATGGAAGGGTTCGGCGTGTATCAGATCGCGGATCCGGCAGAGTGCGCGCAGATGACGGAAGCGGCGATTCGCTGCGGGTATCGCCTCATCGATACGGCGGCGTTTTACGGCAACGAAGAATCGGTCGGCGCGGCGATTCGCACGGCGGGGGTACCGCGTGAGGAACTGTTTGTCACGACGAAGCTCTGGGTTCAGGATATGAGCTACGAAAATGCGGGCAAGGCGTTCGAGACATCGCGCGAAAAGCTTGGGCTCGATTCCATCGACCTCTACCTCATCCATCAGCCGTTCGGCGATTTCTTCAGTGCATGGCGGCGGCTTGAAGAACTTTACCATGAGGGAAAGGTGCGCGCCATCGGCGTATCAAACTTTTTTCCCGCACAGCTCGCCAATTTCTGTGAGACGGTTGCCGTCAAGCCCATGGTCAATCAAGTCGAGCTGCATCCGTTCTTCTGTCAGGAAGCGGCACTTGCGACGATGCAATATTACGGCGTTGCACCGCAGGCTTGGGCGCCGCTTGCGCGCGGCAAGCGCGGCATCTTCGTGCATCCCGTCCTGACGAAGATCGGAGCGCGCTACGGCAAGACCGCAGCACAGGTCGCACTGCGCTGGAATGTGCAGCGCGGGGTCTCCATCATTCCGAAGTCCGCAAACGAGGAGCGCATGGCGCAAAACCTTGCCATTTGGGACTTCCAGTTGACGGATGTCGAGATGGCGGCGATTTCACAGCTGGATATCGGACACAGCGAGATATCGTTCCATGACGATCCCGCCTACGTGCGGCGCATGCATGCGCGAAAAATACACGGCTGACCATGCGCAGTCATGCCATAGGATAAACGAAAGCCACTCAAAAGCAAGCACGGCGCTTCTTTTTGAGTGGCTCTTTCTATACGACGCGTTCACGCGGACGTTCCTGCGTGAGCTGCATTGCGTCTTGTTGGTGCGCTCGGGCAGAGTCGAACTGCCGCTTTCGGCTCCGGAGGCCAACGTCCTATCCACTGGACTACGAGCGCATAGGGAAAGTATACTATAGCCTGCAACCGGCGTCAAGATTCTTTTGCCGGCGCATGCTTGCGCGCGATCCGAAATGCAGCGGTGCCCAAGATGCCGGAGACGATGGATGCAAAGAGGATGCTGATCTTCGCTTGGGCGAGCATGGCTGCGTTGTCAAAGGCGAGAGAGGCGATGAAGATCGACATGGTGAAGCCGATGCCGCCAAGCATGCCGGTTGAGACGATTTGGGCCTTTGGCGCGCTGCCGGGGAGAGCGGCGCCAAAGAGCTTGTTCAAAACGAAGACGGAGCCTGCGATGCCGATGGGCTTGCCGAGACAGAGACCGATGAAGATGCCGAGAAAGATCGGCGAGGCGAGGTCGAACGAGGCGAAGGAAATTGCGACGCCCGCATTGGCGAGCGCGAAGACCGGCATGATGAAGTATGCCGACCACGGCTCGAGCTGATGCTCAAGCTGATGGAGCAGGGAGTCATCGGGATCCTCGGCAATCGGAATCGCGATTCCTAGGAGCACGCCAGCGATCGTCGGATGGATGCCCGCATGGAAGAATGCGAGCCATGCAGTGCCGCCTGCGAGCAGGTAGGCACCCATCGAGCGTACGTCGTAGCGTCCGAGAACGAATGCGGCGGCGAGTGCGAGAATGCCGATGAAGAGCCAAGAGAAGCTCAATGCTGATGTGTAAAAGAGCGCGATGACGATGATCGCGCCGAGATCGTCGACGATGGCGAGCGCCGTCAGAAAGACGACGAGACCCAAAGGCGCGGAACGCGCCGCCATCGTCATGACGCCTAGCGCAAAGGCAATATCCGTCGCCATCGGGATGCCCCAGCCGACAGCCGATGGCGTGCCGCAGTTGATCGCGGTGTATAGGAGCGCAGGCACGATGATGCCGCCGAGCGCTGCCGTGACGGGAAGCAGCGCAGCGCTTTTCGTGCGCAGCTCGCCGTATAAGAATTCGCGCTTGATCTCAAGTCCGATCGCGAAGAAGAAAACGCCCATGAGGCCGTCGTTGATCCAGTGCAGCAGCCCAAGCTCAAGGCGGAAGTCGCCGACACGCACGGCGATCGGCGTATGCAGGATGTGCTCATAGGAAGCCGCGAGCGGTGAATTTGCGAGGAGGATCGCAAGCACCGTGCAGAGGAGCAGCAGGATGCCGCTGCTCGATTCCCAGCGCAGGAACGTCTGAAATGGTTCGATAAAAAAGCGTAGTTTTTTTCGCATGAAATCGGGAGATCCTTTCGATTAAAGTCTACTGCTAAAGTCTACTATAAGGCGATTGCAGCAGTCAAGCGCATCATCCGAAGGTATTTCTTGCGGGAATGCGGGCAGGAATGGTATAATGCGTTTATCGCATTATACTACGGAAAGGAACGAAACTATGGCGAAGAAGAACATTCGCAATTTCTCCATCATTGCCCATATCGACCATGGCAAATCGACGATTGCGGATCGTCTCATTGAATACACGGGAACGCTCAGCGAGCGTGAGATGGAGGCGCAAGTCCTAGACAACATGGAGTTGGAGCGCGAGCGCGGCATCACGATCAAGGCACAGACCGTGCGCCTCGATTACAAGGGCAAGGACGGGCAGATGTACGAGCTCAACCTCATCGACACGCCGGGGCACGTCGACTTTACCTATGAGGTCTCGCGCAGCCTCGCCGCATGCGAAGGCGCATTGCTCGTCGTCGACGCAGCGCAGGGCGTCGAGGCGCAGACGCTTGCGAATGTCTACATGGCGATGGAGCACAACCTCGAAATCGTGCCCGTCATCAACAAGATCGACCTGCCGAGTGCGGATCCCGAACGCGTCAAGCATGAGATCGAGGAGACGATCGGGCTCGACACATCGATTGCCGTCCTCGCGTCGGCGAAGACGGGCATCGGCATCGAAGCGATACTCGATTCGATCGTCGACTACATCCCTGCGCCTGAGGGGGACGAGCATGCGCCGCTCAAAGCACTTATTTTTGATTCGTTCTTTGATTCCTACAAGGGCGTCATCGCACATGTCCGCATCGTTGACGGATATATTGAAACAGGCATGAAGCTCAAGATGATGGCGACGGGCAAGGTCTTCGAGGTCACGGATGTCGGATGCTTCAAGCCGCAGCCTAAGGACATCGGCCATCTCGGTGTCGGCGAAGTCGGCTTCGTCGCAGGTTCGCTGAAAGACGTGCGCGACGTGCGCGTCGGCGATACGATCACCTTGGCAGAAAATCCTGCTGCCGAAGCGCTCCCTGGCTATCGCGGCGTCAATCCAATGGTCTACTGCGGGCTTTACCCCGTCGAGAGCGCGGATTACGACAACCTGAAAGACGCGCTTGAGAAAATGCAGGTCAACGATGCGGCGCTCGTTTTCGAACCGGAGACGTCTGTTGCGCTCGGCTTCGGATTCCGCTGCGGATTCCTTGGACTCCTGCACATGGACGTCATCCAGGAACGCCTTGAGCGCGAGTACAACTTGAAGCTCATCACGACGGCGCCGTCCGTCATATACCACGTCTACAAGACGGACGGTACGATGGTCGAGGTCAGCAACCCGGCGGAGCTTCCGCCCAAGACGAGGATCGATCACATCGAAGAGCCGTACGTCAAGGCGACGGTCATCGTGCCGAGCGATTTCGTCGGCGCCGTCATGGAGATTTCGCAGGAGAAGCGCGGCGAATTCAAGGGCATGGACTACATCGACACGAACCGCGTGCTGCTCACGTATCATATTCCGCTCAACGAGATCATATTCGACTATTTCGACCGCCTGAAGAGCGCGACGCGCGGGTACGCTTCGCTCGACTACGAACTCGCAAGCTATCAGACTTCGCGCCTCGTCAAGGTCGATATCCTCCTGAACGGGGAACCCGTCGACGCACTCTCGACGATCGTGCACAGCGACCGCGCACAGGCACGCGGGCGCCAGCTCGCAGCGAAGCTCAAGGAGCTCATCCCGCAGCAGATGTTCGAGATTCCCATTCAGGCGGCGATCGGCAGCAAGGTCATCGCGCGCGAGAATGTCCGCGCGCGTCGCAAGGACGTCCTCGCGAAGTGCTACGGCGGCGATATTTCGCGCAAGCGCAAGCTGCTCGAAAAGCAGAAGGAAGGCAAAAAGCGCATGAAGGCGGTCGGCAGCGTCGAGATTCCGCAGGAGGCGTTCATGGCCATCCTCAAAATCGACTGATGGCGAGCCCGTCGAAAGGGGGAGGCGCAATCCCAAAGCGATGGGGCGTCTACGTCCACATCCCGTTTTGCCGTCAGAAATGCTTTTACTGCGATTTCGCGTCATTCGCAGGGCGCGAGCGCGATGAAGCGCCGTATATCCGCGCACTGTGCGGTGAGCTTCGGCGTGAGGGCGCGCTTTATCGCAGTCGGTGGGGGGCACCCGCGACCGTTTACATCGGCGGCGGCACGCCGAGCGTCCTGCCGCTCCACTTGATGGAAGAGCTTCTCGTAAATTTGCGGGAAGTTCTTTTTATGGGCGACCCATCCGCGATGGAGGCCGTCGAGTTTACCATCGAGTGCAATCCTGGCACGGTGAGCGAAGCGGGATTTCGCCTTATGCGGCAAGGCGGCGTCAATCGCCTTTCCTTTGGCGTGCAGACGTTTGATGATGCCCTCCTGGAATCTATCGGGCGCATCCATACGGCGCGCGATGCGCGGCAGGGCATCGAATGGGCGCGGGCGGCAGGCTTTCGGAATATCAGCATGGATCTCATCTACGGCCTTCCGACGCAGACGCTTGCGGGCTTTCGGCGGGACATGGAGCAGATGCTCGCGCTCGTGCCCGCGCATATTTCCGTTTACGGCCTGCAAGTCGAAAGCGGCACCGTTTTTGCGCGGTGGCAGGAGGGGGGAAAGCTCCTGCTGCCGGATGAAGCGGAGTGCGAGGCGATGTACGACCTCATGGCCTCGCGCCTGCCTGCGAAAGGGTACGAGCGATACGAGATCTCGAACTTCGCAAAAGCGGGCTGCGAGAGCCGCCATAACCTCTCGTATTGGCAGGACGTTCCCTATCTCGGACTGGGCGCAGCGGCGCATTCGTACCTCGATGGGCAGCGCTACGGCAATGCGGAGCAGATCGAAGCCTACCTCGACGGCGCGGCGGACGGCTCGGCACGCCGGGAGGAAGAGCCTGCGACGCGCGAGATCCAGATGGAAGAGTTCGCCTTTCTCGCCCTGCGCACGTCGCAAGGCATCGAAAAGGAGCGCTTCCAAAAGAAATTCGGCGCGACGCTCGACGCAGTCTACGCCGAAGCGATCCATGCGATGAAAAAAAAAGGATTGCTGCACGAAAGCAAGACGCACGTCACGCTTACACCTCGTGGCATGAAATACGGCAATCTCGTCTTTGCGGCATTTTTGCTTTAAGCGGGCACACGAGACATAGAACGTTTTGCATGCGATTGTATTTTAGTCACAGAAAACGCAGGCGCAAGCGCGTATCCTAAAGAATGGGAAGGGATGAACATGAACAAAATTCAAATCAAGCGCGTCTATGCAGCCCCCGAAGAGTCGGACGGCGTGCGCGTCCTTTGCGACCGTCTTTGGCCGCGCGGCGTCAAGAAGGACGCCCTGAAGTACGACGTTTGGGCGAAAGAAATCACGCCGTCGCCAGAGATCCGCAAGCTTTGGCATCACGGCGAGATGCCGTACGAAGGGTTCTCGGAGGCGTACATCGAGGAGCTCGACGCGAGCGACGGTGCAGCGGCATTCGTGAAAAAGTGCAGGGGCTGGCTCGCTGATCGGAACGTCACATTGCTCTACGGCGCGAAGAATGAGCAGGAAAATCACGCGCTCGTCCTACAGGCGTGGCTCGGCCGCAAGGTCAAGGAATAAAACGCTGGACAATGGATGGACTGGGAAAGGAAAGAAAAGGCGACATGAAGAAAATTACGATGATTCAAATGGAAGGCTGCCCTTACTGCAGGAATGCGCTTCGCGCAATCGAGGCGCTGCGCGGCGAGAACGCGCAGTACGCCGCGGTCGAGATCGAGCACATCGACGAGAATGGGACGCCGGAAAAGACGAAGCCGTTTGCTGGACAGTATTATTACGTGCCGAGCCTCTTTGTGGGCGGCGAGAAGATTTACGAAGCGCAGCCCGGACACGATTACGCTACGGTCAAGGCGGGTGTCGGGAAAGCGTTTGCTGCGGCGATTGCCTGAAGCCAGTTTTTCGGAGGAGCATTTATTTTGAGCATGAAGGTCAAGCTGCTGGAGTACACGCCGGAGCCGGAGCGCGTCGTTGCGATGGCGGCGCGTCTCTGCTACTCGGCGATTGGGGCGGAGGAACTCGCAGAGCGGCTCAGTGAGGAAAAAGTGCGCGAGATGGTGCGCAAGATGGTGAAGCTTGGTCATGCCTCAACGATCGAGCACGTTTCGTTTACATTCGGCATCGAAGGCGTGAGCCGCGTGCTCACGCATCAGCTCGTACGCCACCGCATCGCCTCGTACGATCAGCAGTCGCAGCGATACGTTGCGTCGCATGGGTTCCAGTACATCACGCCGCCGACTATCGCAGGGAATCCCGCCGCGAGCGAAAAGTTCACGGCGCTCATGGAGGAGATTCGCCGCGCCTACGATGCGCTTACAGAGCTTGGCGTGCCGAAGGAGGATGCGCGCTACGTCCTCGCCAATGCCGCCGAGACGAAGATCCTCGTGACGATGAACGCACGGTCCCTGCTGCATTTCTTCAACCTTCGCTGCTGCAACCGCGCTCAGTGGGAGATTCGTGATATGGCATACAGGATGCTCGCCGAGGTCAAGCGGGTCGCGCCGACGCTCTTTCGCAATGCGGGCGCGAGCTGCGTCAACACGGGACGCTGTCCCGAGGGCGATATGACGTGCGGAAAGTTTGCCGAGATGATGAAGCTGCGCGAGAAGGATTGACGAATCAGGATGGATGCGAGAAAGCGGCGCGCGAAACCGACGCGCGGAGAACAAAATGCGCTTCCCGACGATGTGCTCATCGGGCGAAATGCCGTTGCGGAAGCATTGAAAGCAGGGCGCTCCATCAATCGCCTGCTCCTTGCGGGCGGCGACAGGGATGGATCGGTTGCGGAGATTCGCGCGCTCGCAAAGGAGCGCGGCGCCATCTGCCAAACGGTCGAGCGTGCGAAAATCGAGGCGATTGCGGGTGGCCTTCGCCATCAAGGCGTACTCGCCTACGTCGCGCCCGTCGCTTACGCGGAGCTTGACGATATCCTCGCAGCGGCGGAGGAAAAGGGCGAGCCGCCGTTTCTCCTGCTCCTCGACGAGCTCGAGGATCCGCATAATCTCGGCGCGCTCCTGCGCACGGCGGATGCGACGGGCGTGCACGGCGTGCTCATTCCAAAGCGGCGAAGCGTGCCGCTCACGGCGACGGTCGCGAAGACGTCGGCCGGCGCGGTCGAGTACGTGCCTGTCGCGCGCGTCGGCAACATCGCGCAAACCCTCAAAATGCTAAAGGAAAAGGGCTTTTGGGTCGCGGGGGCGGATATGGACGGTCCAGCGACGTGCTGGGAAGCCGACCTCACGGGTGCGCTCGTCCTCGTCGTCGGCAGTGAGGGGCATGGCATGAGCCGCCTCACGCGGGAGCTCTGCGACTTTGTCGTGCGCATGCCGATGGTCGGCAGGATCAACTCGCTCAACGCCTCGGTCGCAGGCTCGATTCTCCTCTACGAGTCCATGCGGCAGCGTCTTGCGAAGAAGGCATAGCATGGCGAAGAAAAAGAGGGAATGCTACATTCTCGATGGATATAACATCATCCACGCATGGCCGGAACTCAGGAAGCGGAGCGGGAACCTTGCGGAAGCACGCCTTGCACTCGTGCATGAGATGGCGGAGTACGGTGCGTTTGAGTCCTTTGACATGATGATCGTATTCGATGCGATGTTCACGGAAGACGAGGGACACGAGGAGATGGTCAATGCGCATACGCATGTGATTTACACGAGGGCGGGCGAGACGGCGGACAGCCGCATCGAGCGGCTCGCCTACGACCTCGTGCGGGCGGGGCGCGAGGTGCACGTCGTCACGTCGGACGGGGCGGAACAGAGCGTCATCCTCGGTGCGGGTGCGTATCGGATTCCCGCGCCTGCATTTCGGAAGACCGTCCGCCGGACGCAGGAGCAGCTGCGGCGCGAATTCGTCGGAAAGACGGCTGCGACGCCGACGGTCGCGCGCCTTGACGTATCGGAGCGACTCGACGCCGCGACGGCAGCAAGGCTCGATGCGCTCCGCAAGGAGAAGGACTAAAGTGGTGCTGTCTTGACGTGACTTTTTAAGAAGAGTATAATGCTTGAAGTAATGCAGGGACCAAGGGACTCAGCAGAGGGGGCAGCAATGGAAGCAGATCCGAATGTAGGCACGATGGACGATTTGTACCGTGCCTATGAAAATCTTACGGATGAGGAAATTCTGCTGATTATCCGCGAAACGAATGACAGGCTGGCGCTCGATTACCTCATCGGAAAGTATCGGACGTTTGTCCGCGCAAAGGCGCGGTCGTACTTTCTGATCGGCGCGGATCGCGAGGACATCATTCAAGAAGGCATGATTGGCTTTTACAAGGCGATCCGCGATTTCCGCAAGGACAAGCTGTCCTCTTTCCGCGCGTTTGCAGAGCTGTGCGTGACGCGTCAGATCATCACGGCGATCAAGACGGCGACGCGGCAGAAACATATCCCGCTCAACACGTATGTATCGCTCAACAAGCCGATTTACGACGAGGACTCCGACCGCACGCTCCTCGATGTCATCTCGGGCATCAAGGTCGCCGATCCGGAGGAACTCGTCATCAGCCAAGAGGAGTTTCTCGATATTGAGAGAAAGATGGAAGAGATTCTCTCCGACCTCGAATGGAAAGTGCTCATGAGCTATCTCGATGGCAAGTCGTACCAAGAGATTGCCGAGAACCTCGACCGCCATGTGAAGTCGATTGACAACGCGCTTCAGCGCGTCAAGCGCAAGCTCGAAAAATACATGGAAAACCGCACGGACGACCTCGACCTCTCGACGATATACCGCGGACTGTCCTCCATCAATCGCCGCCTGCGCGGCGTCGTGGATGACGACGGCATGAAGCATTAAGCGGAAAAGGCCTCCCAACGCCATTTGGGAGGCCTTTTCGTGTATCGGGCCGAAACACCGTTGCGTGCGGGATCAAAAAGACGAGGGCGAACAGCAGGTCCCGCCTGCCAACCAGGACGAAAAGGCGGAAGCAGATGCATCGAAGGCGTAATTCGGCGCAAGCAGATATCGTAGCTCGTTGCGGACATGCGCTTGACAGGTGCGCTCGTTTGTCTTAGAATAGAGCCAAAATTTATTTTAGGAAAATTTATATGGAGGAACAGGTACCATCGCCTACGGGCATGGTTGAAAAGAGAAGCCGGTAAGAGCCGGCGCGGTCCCGCCACTGTGAGGGGAGCGAACCTGCAAGACGTCACTGGAGCACTCTGGGAAGGCGCAGGCGAGCGATGAACCGAGCCAGGAGAACTGCCTGTTTGACAATCACCGTTTGACCTACGAACGATGGGGAAGGGGATTTGCTTTTTGTGCGTGCATCTTGATGCCATGAGCAGGAAGGGCTTTTCTCTTTTGTGGGGGAGAGGCTTTTTTTTGTGGCGTGGATCGATTTAGGCGACCGATCCAATAATAAGTAGGAGGATTTTCTATGGAAGCAATATCGACGGGCATCGCGTTTTTCCACAAGGGCGGCTTTATCATGTACGTGCTTCTTATCTGCTCGGTCTTTGTCATGACGATTGGCATTGAACGTGCGATGTATTTCTCGCGCACGGATACGGGGCGCGCCTTTGCAAGGGCATTTTACAAGTGTATGGCAAATCACGACATTGCGGGAGCGCAGAAGCTCGCCGAAGACCACCGCGGCGCGCTTGCCAATATCCTGTTTACGGCGATGAAGCTCGCGCGAAAGGATGCGGATCAGGTCTCTTCCTACATGGAGATCCAGTCCGGCATCGTCCTCTCGAAGCTTCGGAAGCGGCTCTACTACCTCAGCGTCATCGTGACAATGGCACCGCTCCTGGGGCTTCTCGGCACGATCAGCGGCATGATTTCGGCATTTTCCATCTTCAACCTCGACTCCGGGCAGGCATCCGCGATAACGGGCGGTGTCGGCGAGGCTCTGATTGCGACGGCTATGGGGCTTTGCGTCGCCATCATCGCGCTTGCCGTGCACGCATATTTCGTGCAGCGTATCGAGAACATTGTGACGGACATGGAGCAGTGCTTCTCGCTCGTCGAGAGCGCGAAGGGGGAGCTCGCCTCTCCTGAGGGGGCAGCGCGATGAGGCTCAGGGACCGAAAGGGATTCACGCGCCCGGAGATCATCATCATCCCGATGATCGACATCATGTTCTTCCTGCTCGTGTTCTTCATGCTCAGCACGCTCTACATGGTGAACATCAAGACGGTTGATGTCCATATGCCGAAGGCGGCGAATGTGGAGACGCAGATGCGTGTGACGTACGTGGTCACGATGAAGAAGGACGGAAGTCTCTACCTGGAGGATCAGCCCATCGCGGAGGCGACCTTGCTTGCGCGTGCCAAGGCGGAAAATGCGCGAAACGCGAAGTTTGCGCTCGTCCTGCGGGCCGATTCGGGACTCGACTACGGCAAGGTCTACGCGCTGCTCGACCGCTGCAAGGGCGCCGGCATCACGCGCGTGGGACTGGCGGGCGAAAGTGCGGGGGGCAAGTGACGCATGGAACGCTCATGGGATAAATACAAGGCGCTGCTTGCGGCGCTCGGCGTGCATCTCCTCCTTTTCCTCCTTGCGGCGGCGTTTGGCGTTTTCCCCGTGGCAAAGACGCAGCAGGCGCAGGACGACGTCGAGGTCGCCGTATTGGATGAGACGCCGGACGAGGGAAGCGAGGGAGGCGGTTCGCCGCCTGAGACACCGGCGACACCAGCCACAGATCCGGTTGTGATCCCGGATAAGACCCTTCCGCCAACGGAAGATACGCCTGCGCAAGATGAGAAGGCGAGCCAGGCGCATGAGGCGCAAAAGGGAAGCCCCTTTGGGCGCGGTGGCGAGGGAGGCGGCGAAGACACGGGAACGGGAAACGCCAAGGGACCGGGCACGGGCGGAAACGGAGGCGGCATCCAAAAGACCGAACCGCCGCCCCCGCCACCGCCGCCACCGCCGCCTGCACCAGAGCCGCCGTCACCGCCTGCGCCGCCTAAGGAACGCATCCAAGCGAGCCTTCGCGCGGAGGCACGACCCGAGTACCCGCCGGAGCTCATCGACGAGGATGTGGAAGGAAGTGTCACGATCAAGATCTTCGTCGCAGCGGACGGCACGGTCGAAGACGTTCGGGTCATTTCGTCCTCCGGCTACGCTGCCATGGACAATGCGGCTGTCGCGGCGGGCTACCGCTTCACCTTCAACCCGGGGGACGGCGGCGCGCGCGGCACGTGGACGAAGACGTTCTATTTCCATTTGGAATGAAGCCGAAAGCGCAATCATGTGGGACGGGATTGGCAGAATGAAATTCTAGGAGAGAAGGTTTTATGATGCAGAAACGAAAGCTATTGGCGCTTGCCGCCGCCACCGTGTGGACGGCATCCGCCGCACCTGCATGGGCGCAGTCCATGCAGGCGGACAAGCCCGCGGGGCAGCAGGCCGTCGCAGACACGGCAGAGCGGACGCCCGCTGCCGCGCCTGCGGAAAAGGAGCAGCATGCTGCCGACGCGGCGGCAGCATCCCATGACCATCATTTGGGCGATACTGTCGTGACGGCGACGCGGCGCATGAAGCGCGATCTCGACGTTCCGGCCGCGACCATGATCATCACGGGGGAGGCCATCCGTGAAAGCGGCGCGTCGGATGCAGCGGAGGCACTCGCAAAGGTCAATGGATTCACCTATAAATCGTTTGGCGCAAACGGCGCTTCGATGGGGACGATGGTCAATGAGCTCAGCGTGCGCGGCTTCAAGAGCGGCACGCTCGTGCTCCTAAACGGCAACCCGATTTCGTGGCGCGGCAAGTACAACCTCGACCAGATCCCGGCGGATTCCATCGAGCGCATCGAGGTCGTCAAGGGGGCGGGCTCCGTTCTCTACGGCAGCGATGCGATGAGCGGCATCGTGAACATCATCACGAAGAAGGGTGCAGAGAACACGGTGCATGCCGGCTTCGGCAATTTCGGGCAGCGGGAGTATGGCGTGCGCATCGGAGACAAACGTTTCAGCGCCTACTATAACAGCGACAAGTGGGGGCATCAGAATGACGTTGCCGAGTCGGATGTCCGGGCGAGCGGATTAAAGGGTTCCATGCGCACCGACCTGCGCGATGCAGAAAAGACGAGTGCAGGCCTTACGTATCGGTTCAACTCCCATCTCGATTTTCTTTTTGGCTACTATGAGACGGAGGCGACCTATCTGCGTTTCATCGACCGCGTGGATCAAACGGCGTACGGCGTTCACGCCGGTGATCCATACCATGTGCGCCACTATACGACACAGCAGTATATTACCCAACTCAATTACCATGACCGCAAGTGGAAGGGCAGCCTCTACTTCAATACGGGAACCGTGGGGGCGAAAGGGCGGACGGACATCAACTCCAAGACGGGCCAGAAGACGCCCGGCGGTTGGTACGAGACGCGCGAGCGCAATCAAACGTACGGCGCGAAACTGCAGCGCACGTGGAAACTATCCCCCAAATCGACCGCCGTGCTCGGCCTGGACATGGAGCATGAGACATACGCATCGCTTCTTGCCCCCTCGACGGCAAACGCGGCGCGCTACATGCGAAACAACTGGGGCGCATTCGGCCAGTGGGAGCAGAAGTTCACCGCGCGCGACACGGGGATCATCGGCGTGCGGGAGACGTGGACGACGGCTGCAGCACGTGATGAGAATTACCATAACTTCAGCGCTTCCGGGCAGTGGCTGCACAAGCTCGACCGCGAAAACAGCCTCTATCTTTCCGCCAGCCAGTCCTTCATCATGCCGACATTCGCGCAGATGTACGGGGAGAGCAGCCGCCATGCACCCGCTCCGGATCTAAGGCCACAGACGGGCGTCACCTACGAGCTCGGCTGGAAGGCAAGGCATGCGGGGCATACGTGGAAGGCGGCGCTCTTTCACATGCGCGTGAAGGACAATATCACGCCGCACTGGGTGGGGGCGCGAGCGGAGTACCAATACACGAACGAGGATTTCCGCAATACGGGACTGGAGCTTTCGTGCGAGACGCAGGGGAGACACGGCTTTTCGTGGAACTGGGGGCTCACGTGGCAGAACCCCGAGACGCGGGCAAAGGGCGCGGACTGGGAACGCACCTTTGGCAAGCTGCAGCTCACGGGCGGCGTTCTCTACAAGAAGGGAAAATGGAGCTCCGCGCTAAATGCTTCCTATCTCGCGAGCCGCGTGCAGTCACCGCTGCACGATCCCACTTACCCATGCAGGCCGTACCTCTTGACGAGCTGGAGCACAGCGTACCATCCCGACGCGAGGAGCGAGATCCGTTTGACCGTGGACAATGTGCTCGACCGCGCGGACGTGACTTCGCACACGGGCGCGAACTACCGCGTCGCACCGACGAGCTGGATGCTGAGCTGCAACTACGTCTTTTGAGCGGGAAAGGGCTGTGCCGTGGAAGAGGGGCGTGTTCCTGCGGGAAAGGGTGAGGCCATGGACATTCGCGTAGAGGATTTGGAGAAGTCGCTCGACGGCAGGAAGATCATCGAGCATATCCATCTCGCGGCAAGGGACAGGGAAACCGTCGGCATCATCGGCCCGAACGGCAGCGGCAAGAGCACGCTCCTGAAGTGCATCTACCGCGTGCTCGAACCGGAGAAGGGAAAGGTATTCTTAGGCAGCGAGGAACTGAAGGAACTCTCGGTGCGCGAGTCGGCACAGCGGCAGGCCGTGCTCGCGCAGCACCATAGCACGGGCTTTGACTTTACCGTACTGGAGGTCGTGCTCATGGGCAGAAGCCCCTACAAGGGCCTATTGGAACGGTACAATGAGGAGGACTTTGCGCTCGCGCGCAAGTACCTCGCGTTTACGGGCATGGAGCGGTTTGCCAAAAGCTCGTTTGCGACGCTTTCGGGCGGCGAGCAGCAGCGCGTGATGCTCGCGCGTGCGCTCACGCAGGCGACGCCGTGCCTTATTTTGGATGAGCCGACGAACCATTTGGACATCCGCTGCCAGCTTCAGGTCATGGAAAACGTGCGGCAGATGCATCTGACGGTAATCGCCGCCATCCATGACCTGAATATTGCCGCCGCCTACTGCGACCGGCTGATTGCCATGCAGCATGGGCGTATCATCCGCGAGGGCACGCCGAAGGATCTCTTGACGGAAGCGTTCCTCTACGAGCTTTACGGCGTCCATGCGCGCATCGTGGAGCTAGGCGATGGCACGGTCGTGATTTCGTATCGTCTTTAAGGGAGGAATCCATCATGATGGAAAAGGAATGGCTGGTGGGAAATCCGCATCTTTCAGCGGATCGGATGCGCCCCATCGAGGAGCGTATTCCAAGCGGGAAGAAGGAGGTGCTGGAGGGACTCCTGCGCGCGCGGGAACTTCTAGGCGAGTCGTGCTACCAAACGCACCTTGCGCCCTTGCAGGGCCTCGCAAAGGACGGTACGACGCTCCTCGTCACGGTACGCACCGCTAGGGAGCGAACCCTGCTCATAAAAGCCTGCATGCCTGCACTGAAGGAAGCGTTCGGCGCGAAGATCGTAAAAGTCGTTGCAATCTGATGGCAGGATAATGGAAAAGGGAAAGGATTCAAATTGAAGATGCACAAGAGGATTCAGAGGGATAAGAAGGCAGTTCTGGCTGTTGCCGTTTCGTGCATGGCCTTTGGCATAGGCGGCATGACGCAGGCATTTGCAGCGCAGGGCGCAGAAGAGCGCGCGCAAAAGATGGAAGCGGACATGGAAGTGCCGAAGGATCCGGCACAAGCGCAGGGAAGCGATGCATACGATCTCGGCAGCACGGTGATATCGGCGGATCGCCATAAGATACGGAATCCCTATACGACGGGCGGCGATGTCAACGTCATCACGCGCCGCGACATCGAGAAGCACAATGATTCGACCGTGCAGGATGCCTTGCAGCGGATTCCCGGCGTGCGCATCTCGACGCCGGGGTACCGCGGCGGGGAGTACGGCTTTGAGTCGTTCAACACGGAGTTCACGATCAACGGCGAGGGGAGCATTGTCGTCCTCGTGGACGGCAGCCGCGTCGATAACGATGCGAATGCCTTTGCCGGCAACAAGTCGCGCGTTAATCTCGCCACGCTGCCTGGCATCGACGACGTTGAGCAGATCGAGGTCATCAAGGGAAGCGGCGCAGCGATCTACGGCGCGGATGCCGCAGGCGGCGTCATCTCCATCACGACGCGCCGCGGCACGAAGGAGCCGCGCACGGCGCTGAACCTCTCGACTGGGTCTTGGGGACATCATCGCGCTTCGCTCACGCATACGGGGGCGGATGCGAGCGGCACGCTTCGCTACGCCCTTTCCATGAGCCGTGAGATGAGCGGGGATACGGCGTATCAGGATGCGTATACGGGGACGTCGCAGCGGTTTGACAATACGCATTACCAGAGCAACAACCTTTCTTTTGGCGTGAGCAAGGATTTCGACGCACAGCACAGCCTGTTGCTTCGTTACTACCATGCCGACGAGACGGCGCATTACCCCATCACGGCGCCGGACTACCGCACGATGGGATCCTTTTATAGCGGCACGATGGCGCCCGTGAACGCGGCGACGCATCGCTATGTCGGGCTAAGCAGCAGGATACCGGGCTATCGCAATATCTTTCTCTACGATGCGTGGCTCGGCTCGCATGACGAGACGCGGACGAACAATGCGTCGCTTCGGTATGTCTTTGGCAAGACGGATGAGGGAGCGGAGAGCTTCGTGCACCTATTCCGCAATTACACGCGCTACAATATGACGGACTATGCGGGAATATGGAACGTGCCGTATCCGTATATCGGTGCGTTTTGGGATCACGCAAAGGCATATCCGGGCCAGCATGAGGACATCGAGCAGACGACGGGCGCGTCCGTCCAGCTTGCCAGGCGTATCGGCAGGCATAGCCTGACGGGCGGCGTCCATTTCCGCAAGAGCGAGTACGAGGGGCATTCGCCGGATGGGACGAGCGATACGAGCCGTACGATGCTTGATCTGTACCTGCAGGACAAGATGCGCCTCGGCGATAAGTTCGTTTTGACGCCTGGTCTCGTATACACGCATTACGGCAGCGGGCGTTATGAGGGCACGCATTTTGCTTCCGCAGGGAAGCTGACCGGCTCGCTTTACGGCAGCTACGATTTCGACCGAAATTCCAATGCATACTTCTCCGCCGTACAGATTTTCAAGCCGGTGACGGGACTGGATCGTTCGCGGCAGTTTGCGGGAGACGTCCTGCAGGACGAGACGGGCTGGAGCTATACGGTTGGGGCAAGCCGTAAGTTCACGCCGCGCGACAGCGCTGAAATCAACTACGGCGTGACCGATATGGACAATGCCATTGGCCGCTACAGCATCCATGACGGCATGCAGTGGAGACGGTATTCGGTCAATGCCAAGCGCAGAAAGCAAGCCTTGAATCTCGCGTATACGCATCATTTTGGCAAGGCATGGTCGCTTGGCACATCCTACAGTTGGGTCCATGAGACCTTCTCGACAAAGCGCGTGCGCCGCAATCCGGACGGAACGAATCCCGATGATTTCATCAATGCCTACCGCCCGCGCAACATTTACCGCACGCATCTGACGTACGACCGCAATCGATGGTTTGCGGATCTTTCCTACACGATTTATTCCGGCAATGATACGCGATTCTTTTCCGACTCGCACTTCGACCTGCTCGACCTCTCGCTGAACTATCAAGCGGGCAAGGATTGGCAGATTTACCTGAATGGATACAATCTCTTGAACACGGCGTACGAAACGAGAGGCTTGGCGGCCTATGGGCCTGGCGCCCTGCCGGAAGCAGGACGCAGCTTCATGCTCGGCGCGAAATACACATTCTGATGGGGCGGTGGTTGATGGGAAGATGCGCTTCTTTTGGCATGATCATGCTCGTCTGCCTCGCCTCCTCCGGCTGTCTCTTCGGCGGCGAGATGCCTTCTCCTCCCGAAGTAGGAGGCATCTCGGTCATGACGTACGATTCGGCAGGCAAGGAACGGCAGGAGGTGTTTGCGCATCCGCCGCAGCGCGTCGTCGCCATTTGGCAGAACGATGTGGAGACCGTGCTCGCCTTAGGCGCGGGAGGAGCTCTTGTCGCGGCAGTCGGCGTGCCGTACACGGAATGCCTGCTGCCCGAATACCGAGACGCGTATGCACGGATTCCCCTGCGTCAGATGGAAATGCCAAGCGTGGAGGAGCTTCTGATGCTGAGGCCAGACCTCATCCTGGGCTGGTATTCCACCTTCTCCGACCGCGTGGCGAAATCGACAGACTTTTGGCAGGCGCGCGGCATCCATACCTATATGCCCGCCTCCTCCATGGGCAGAAAGGGCAAACATACCATTGCGGGCGAATGCCGTTATATCCTCGACCTCGGATGCATCCTAGGCAAGGAGGCGCGCGCGGAGGAACTCGTCCAAAAGATGCGGGAGGAGATTCGCTACGTGCAGGCCCGCACGCAGGGGAGGGCACGTCCGCGCACGCTCATCATCGAGCGCATGGGAAACCAGTTCATGAGCTACGGGGCGGACACGCTCGCTGCGGACATCCTGCGCCATGTGAACGGCGAGCCTCTCTCCTACGATCGCTACATTGGCTTTGAGCAGGTCGTCGAGGCGAACCCGAATGTCGTTTTTCTCATCGTGAGCGAGAACCGCTACAAGGAGGCGGAGGCAATCCGGCAGGATTTTTTGGAAGACCCCGCGTTTCAGGATGTGCGGGCCGTGCAGGAAGGCAGGGTCTATGTCCTGCCGCTCTACCTAGTCTATGCGAGTGCGACGCGCACCTATGATGGAATCCGCGCCATGGCGCAGGGGCTTTACCCGGATCTTTACGAGGGGGCGCGAAGATGAGTGCAGATGGAAGGCGGCGGATGCTCTTTTTGCTTTTGCTCGCTGTGCTTATCGCGGAGCTGTTTCTCTGCCTCGGCATCGGCTCGGCGCATCTTGGCTACGATGCCATATACGCGGCTGTGCGGGAAGGGATTTTCAGCCCGGTTTCCGTGACCGCGCCCAGGCAGGGCCCCGTGCACGACATCGTTTGGATGCTGCGCATGCCGCGCCTTTTGCTCGCGGCGTGCACGGGGGCGGGGCTTGCGGCCGTCGGCGTCGTCATGCAGGCCATCGTCCGGAATCCTTTGGCAGATCCCTATATCCTAGGCGTATCCTCGGGCGCGTCCCTTGGTGCGGCGGCTGCGATCCTCTTAGGTGTCGGCGCGTGGCTCGGCACGAATTTCGTCGGCATGGCGGCGTTTTGCGGTGCGCTTGGCGTCTCGCTGCTCGTGCTCCTCGTGGCGAATCTCCGCGGTGCGGCAGATCCCGTTCGGCTGCTGCTCGCGGGCATGGCGCTCTCCGCCGCATGTTCAGCGGTTTCGAGCTTCCTCATCTATTTCGCGAACGACAGGAGCGGCGTGCAGTCCATCGTCTTTTGGCTCATGGGCAGTTTTGCGGGCGCGCGCTGGGATATGATGGCGGCGATCACCCTCGTGACGCTGCTCGGCATCCTGTTCTTTTGGACGCAGGGCACAGTGCTCGATCTCATGCTTTTAGGCGATGCCGAGGCCGTGACGCTTGGCCGGGATCTCAAGCGGTACCGCGCGCTTTATTTGGTGCTGGGCTCGCTTATCATCGGCTTTCTCGTCTATGCGGCGGGCATGATTGGCTTCGTCGGGCTCATCGTGCCGCATGCCGTGCGCTTCTTCACGGGCGCGGGGCATCGTGCGCTCCTGCCGCTTGCGAGTGTCACGGGCGCGATTCTCATGGTCGGTGCGGACGCGCTCGCACGCAGCCTGATCCCGCGCACGGAAATCCCCGTCGGGCTCATCATCTCTCTGATCGGTGCGCCGGTCTTTGTCTACCTGATCGTTCGGCGCAGGTACAGTTTCGGCCGCAGGGAATAGGCCCGTATGGGATGGGTTTGCCTTGCGGGGGAGGGCTTGACAAAAGGAGGTGTTTGGCATAGAATATAATCGAAATTTATCTTCAGATAAATTTCAGGTTTTGGAACAGGTACTGTCGCCATGGACGATGGTTGAAAAGAGAAGCCGGTAAGAAGCCGGCGCGGTCCCGCCACTGTGAGGGGAGCGAACCTGCAAGACGTCACTGGAGCACTCTGGGAAGGCGCAGGCGAGCGATGAACCGAGCCAGGAGAACTGCCTGTTCGAAAGTCACCGTTACACCTGCGAGCGATGGGGAGGGGACTGCTGGAGAAGAGCCCGGCCTTTCCTTCGCGTACAGGAAAGGCTGTTTTTATGATTGGGAGGAATTCGGATGAACAAGAAGAGGATGCTCGCCGCTGCTATCGCGTGTGCCACGCTGTTTGGCGTTTCGGCGCAGAGCGAGGCGGCATACCAGCTCAATCCAGAGGTCAAGGACGCGACGATGGCATTAAAGTCCGCATCTGAGATCGGCGTCCTGAAGTACGAGAACCAAGAGATGCAAAATCTGCCGGACAAGGACGCGATCGTCGTCATGACGTTCGGCACGACGTTCAAGGACACGCGCGCGAAGACGATCGATGCGACGGTGGACGCTATAAAGGCGGCGCATCCCGGCGTGAAGGTCGTCACGGCGTACACGAGCCACATCATCATCGACCGCGTCAAGGCGAAGGAGGGCATCACGTACCCGACGCCTGAGGAGGCGCTCGACCAGCTCAAGGCAGATGGCTACACGCGTGTCGCACTCGCGTCGCTCGATGTCATCCCCGGCATGGAATACCAGTACGACAAGGGCGTATTCGAGAACTACAAGAAGAATTTCAAGAAGATGACACTCGGCACGTCGCTGATGTACTGGCAGGGGCAGGAAAATCAGGCGGATGACGTGACGGAGACGCTAAAAGCGCTTTCCACACAGTTCCCCGAGCTTGGCAAGGAGGATGCCCTCCTCATCATGGCGCACGGCACGCCGCAGGTCTCGAATGCTTACTACTCTGTCATTCAGGCGAAGATCGATGAGATGGGCTACAAGAACGTATTCGTCTACACGGTCGAGGGCTGGCCAAGCCTGGAGACGGTGATGCCGAAGCTCAAGAAAAACGGCATCAAGCACGTCACGCTCATGCCGATCATGATGGTCGCAGGCGACCATGCGAACAATGATATGGCAGGCGCGGATCCCGGTTCGCACAAGTCGATCCTGGAAGCCGCAGGATACAAGGTGGACGCCTACATCCACGGCATCGGCGAGAACAAGGCCATCCAAGGTCTCTACGTCCGTCGCGCAAACGATGCGTGGGATGCCCTGGAAAAGTAAGAAAGATCATTTCCCTTTGTCTTTTCTTATGGTATACTAAGCGAGTACTCCGAGCAAAAGTGTCTAACGGGCAACGCGCCCCATGGCACTGCGCCTGAGCCGCCCCATGCGGCTCACAGGGCGGCAGGGGAAACCCTGCCGCCTTCCGTGTTGAAAAGGAGCACAGGCAACGTACCGGAAAAGGCTGTCCTTTGGGCCGTTGTTTCGTGCGCCTTTCGTGCGAAGCAACGGCCTTTTTTGTTGCTTCCAGGAAGAAAGGACAGGGAACCTGCATGAAGAAACTATGGACAGTCTTGTTGGTGGCCGTTCTTGCCATCACGGCGGGATGCGGCGGCGGAAACGATGGCAAGCCGTCTGCCGCGTCGTCTGCATCGGGCGAGAAGGTCGAATTGCACGTATCGGCTGCGGCGAGCCTGACGGACGTGATGAATGAAATCGGTGCGGATTACGAGAAAGAGCATCCGAATGTCAAGGTCGTATTCAACTACGGCAGCTCAGGCGCACTGCAGCAGGCGATTGAAAGTGGCGGCGGGGCGGATCTCTTCTTCTCTGCTGCACAGAAACAGATGAATGCGCTCGAAAAGGCCGGTCTTCTCGCGGATGGAACGCGCAAGGATCTCCTTGTCAATGAGGTTGTGCTCATCGTACCGAAAGACGGCGGCAAGGATATTCCGTCGTTTGACCAGCTCGCGAGGGCGGACGTGCAGCGCGTCGCGCTCGGTGAACCGAAGGGCGTGCCCGTCGGTCAGTATTCCGAGGAGATTTTGACGAAGCTCGGCATCCTAGATGCCGTCAAGGCAAAGGCCGTCTACGGATCGGACGTGCGCCAGGTGCTTACGTGGGTTGAGGGCGGCGATGTGGATGCAGGACTCGTCTATGCGACGGACGCTGCCATTTCCGAAAAAGTGAAGGTCACGGCACAAGCACCTGCAGATTCGCATAAGCCTATCGTGTACCCCGTCGCTATCTTGAAGGAGACAAAGCAGATGGATGCAGCGAAGGACTTCCTCGCATTCGCGACGAATGACGCGAACAAGAAGCGCTTCGAGCAGTATGGGTTTGAGGTAAAGTGAATGGATCTCATGCCGCTTCTTATCACGCTTGAGACAGCGGCGGCAGCGACCGTGGCAACGTTTTTTGCGGGCATCGGCCTCGCTCTTGCCGTCGTACGCATGCGGCGGTTTCAAGGGATTGCCGATGCCATTATTACGCTCCCGATGGTCCTGCCGCCGACGGTCGTCGGATTTTTCCTGCTGCTCGCCTTTGGCAAGCGAAGCGCCATTGGAAAGCTTTTGCTCCAGTTTGACATCACGCTTGTCTTTACTTGGAAGGCAACGGTCATGGCGGCAATCATCGTGTCGCTGCCGCTGATGTACCGCACGGCGCGCGGCGCATTTGAGCAGATGGACGCGAATATCCTTGCAGCGGCACGGACGCTCGGCGTTTCCGAGTGGCGCATCTTTTGGCACGTGCTTGTGCCCAATGCCAAAGCGGGCATTTTGGCAGGGCTTGTGCTCTCTTTCACGCGTGCCGTCGGCGAGTTCGGCGCGACCATCATGTTTGCGGGCAATATCCCCGGCGTCACGCAGACGATGTCAACGGCGATCTACGCCGCCGTGCAGGCAAATGACTACGACCTCGCGTTCCGTTGGGCCATGGCGGTGGTCGGATTCTCGCTGTTCTTTGTCGTGCTGATGAACTGGGCCATTGCGTATTCCGGCAGGCACAGGACGGCGGAAAAGGCAGGTGAAGGCGCATGAAGCTTGAGGTTCGGATCCGAAAGCGGCTCCGCAATTTTACGTTGGACGCATCGTTTGAGACGCAGGATGAGGTCTTTGCACTGCTCGGCGCCTCAGGCTGCGGCAAGAGCATGACGCTCAAGTGCATCGCGGGGCTTGCGCAGCCGGACGCGGGGCGCATCGTCCTAAATGGACGCGTGCTCTACGACAGCGCGCGCGGCATTGACCTTTCGCCGCAGAAACGGCGCATTGGCTATCTGTTCCAGAACTTCGCGCTCTTCCCGAACATGACGATTGCCGACAACATCCGATTTGTCGCACGGGGCACGAAGGAGGAGAAGGAGCGGATCGTTCATGAGAATCTCGTGCGCTTCTCGCTCCTGGAGCAGGAACACGCATACCCGGCGGAACTCTCAGGCGGGCAGCAGCAGCGTGCTGCGCTTGCGCGCATCCTCGCGACGGACGCCGAGCTTTTGCTGCTCGATGAGCCGTTCTCTGCGCTCGACAGCTACCTAAAATGGCAGCTTGAGCTCGAACTGATGGAAGTGTTGGCCGATTACGGCGGGGCGGCGCTTTTCGTCTCGCATGACCGCGGCGAGGTCTACCGCCTCGCGAGCCGCATCGCCATCATCAACCGTGGGCAGATGGAGTCGGTGCATACGCGGCGCGAGCTTTTCCACAATCCGACGACGCTGACGGCGACGCTTTTGACGGGGTGCAAGAATGTCTCTCACGCAGAGCGTATCGACGCGTCGCACGTCCGTGCAAAGGACTGGCAGATTGACTTATGTGTGGGCGAGGTGCAGGAGAAAATCCACTACGTCGGTCTTCGTGCGCACTTCCTCGAATATCGGACGGGCGCGGAACATCCTGCCGAGAATATTTTCTGCATGGATGTCGTGCGCATCATAGAGGACACGTTTTCCTACCTCATCATGGTGCGCCGTGCGGGGACGGACGGTGCACTGATTCGATGGGAACTGCCAAAGGAAACATGGCACGCGATTGCGGCGGACGCGATCTGCCTCTATTTTCCGCCAGGGGAAATCATGCAACTGGAACGATGAGTATTTTTCTCATTGCGATTATGCAAGGGCAGGAAAATATGGTATGATAATCTGCGAATCGTTTTGTTTTCTTATGTGGCAACAGGAATCGAGGAAACAGTATGCCCAATACACTTTTTTTGCAGGTTATCCGAGAACGGTTTGACAATCTGACGAAGTCCGAAAAGAAAATTGCCGATTACGTATTGGAGAATTACATGCGTGTGGTGGATTATAACATCGCGGAGCTATCGGAATACACGCAGACCTCCGATGCGTCGATCATACGCTTTTGCCGCACCTTTGGATGCAAGGGCTATCAGGATTTCAAAATGCGATTGGCGCGGGAAGTCGTCCCGACGTACAAGCAGTACAATCCGAATCTGGAAGAGGGGGATACGGTTGACACGATCTGCCACAAAGTATTTTCTGCAAGCATATCTGCCTTGCAGGAGACGCAGCAGATGCTGAATGGGGAAAGCCTCCTGCTCGCCGCGCAGAGGCTCTATGAAGCGGAACGGATCGTCATAGCCTGTTCGGGCAACAGCCTGGTCGTCGGAGAGGATCTGCGCATCAAGATGCTCAAGATTGGCATACGCTGCAGCCTCGACAAGGATTACGACTTGCAGCTGATGAGCGTATCTTCTCTGACGGAGCGCGACGTCGTGATCTGCATTTCGCATACGGGCAGCACGAAGAATCTCTATGAGCTATTGCGCATGGCAAAGAAAAACCATGCGTATCTGATTTTGATTTCGACGCAGATGAAGGCGCCGATTGCGCAGCTTGCGGATCTCGTCATCTCCGTCTGCGGAAAGGAGACCATGTTTCACTCTGAATCGACGAGTGCACGAATGGCGGAGATGGCGGTCATCGATTCCATCATGGCAGTCGTGGCGAAAAACCATTTGGATGATTACAGTGACTTGTTGAATAAATCGAGGCTGGCAACGGCAAAAAACAAGTTTTGACAGGCATGGCATCTGCGTCAAAAGGAAAGGCTCTTATATGAGCCTTTTTCTTTTGTTTATTTTGCTTCAGACATGGTAGCAAGATAAAAATATGTAGCAAAACTCCAAAATAATAAAATAATATATTGAAGTTTTACTACATAAGTGGTATAGTATAGTTACGGTACCGATAGGAAGAACTTGCAAGGTCAATCTTGTTTTCATGCAAGAGCGTGCGCACGATGTCCCCAAAGTGGACGTTTGCGCAGGAAATGTTGAGAGGAGAAAACCAAATGGCAATGTTAGGAAAAGCAGTACGCATGAGCAGGCTTGTCAACCCGAAGAGCGACAAGATGATGGCGATCACGGTCGATCATTCGATCTCGAGGGGCATCATGACGGGGCTCATCCATATCCAGGACACGATTGACAAGATCGTTGCGGGCGCCCCGAACGCGATTACCATGACGAAGGGGATTGCAGAGCAGTGCTTCCATCAGCACGCGGGCAAGGTTTCCCTGCTCCTGAAGTGCTCCAGCTACTCTCCTGTTGCACCGACTTGCGACACGGTGTTCGGCGATGTCGAGGAAGGCATTCGCATGGGCGCGGATGGTGTTTCGGTCGGCGCAATGGTCCTCGGCAACTACCAAGACCAGCAGTTTGCGGAGATCGGCAAGCTCGCAAAAGACTGCATGTCCTATGGGATCCCTCTCGTCGGGCATATCTATCCGAAAGGCGAGACGGTCGCGCCCGAGGATCGCACGAAGTGGGAGAATATTGCATATGGCGTGCGCGCTGGCGCAGAGCTTGGCGTTGACATCATCAAGACGACGTATACGGGCGATCCCAAGACGATGGCAAAGGTCGTCGAGGCATGCCCTGCGCGCGTCGCGATCCAGGGTGGCGATGCTTGCAAGACGATTGAGGACTACATGAATATGACGTATGACGCCATCAACAAGGCGAACGTGGGCGGCGTGGTCTTTGGCCGCTTCGTCTGGAGCTATTCGGACGTCACGTCCCTCGTCAAGGCGCTCGGCAGCATCATCCATGACAAGGCAACGCCGCAGCAGGCGATGGAAATGCTCCGTGACCTCGAAAGCGACAACAAGAAGAAATAAGGGGCTGGAGAAGGCTCCGCCCATGCGGCATGGGGATCTGTGCCGCATGGGCATAATGCGAGATGGAAGATTTGAAATAGGGGGATTCGTATGAAAGCAGTAAGACTTCTAAAAGCAAATGAGTTTCCTGTGCAAGATATTCCAGTTCCCGAAATCCATGAGGATGAAATCCTTCTCAAGATGAAGAGCACGGCAATCTGTGGAACGGATATGCGCATTCTGACGGGGCAAAAGACGCGGGGCGTGCGCTATCCATCGACGATTGGCCATGAGATCTGCGGCATCATCGAAAAGGTCGGCGCGAATGTGTTGGGCTACGAGGTCGGCGAGCATGTCGCAGTGGCAAACGTCATCCCCTGCCATCATTGTGCGATGTGTCTCACAGGACATGAAAATGCGTGCATGGAGCGGCAGGCAATCGGCTACGAGTTTGACGGCGGATTTGAAGAGTATCTTCGCATTCCGAAGGTATGCATCGAGAGCCAGAATGTCATCAAGCTGCCAGAGTCAATCCCGTTTGAGGAAGGCTCTCTGATTGAGCCGCTGGCATGCTGCCTGCATGGGCAGAAGAATGCGGGCGTCCGCATGGATGATGTCGTCCTCATCGAGGGGGCAGGCCCCATTGGGCTCATCCATCTGCTCCTCGCGAAGATAGCCGGCGCGCGCAAGGTCATCGTCAGTGAGCCCAACGAGTACCGCCGCACGAAAGCGAAGGAGCTCGGCGCGGAAGTCGTCCTCGACCCGATGAAGGAAAAGCTCGAGGATGTCGTGAAGCGTGAAACGGATGGATTGGGCGCAGATGTCGTCATTCTCTGCATCGGTGTCCCCGCTATTGTCAATCAGGCATTCCAGCTTTGCCGACGCAACGGAACGGTCATGCTCTTTGCCGGCTTCCCCGAAAAGAGCACGAGCGATATTGTGCCGAACTTGATCCACTACAGCGAGATCCATGTGACGGGCTCGACCGCTTACACGAGGCAGGACTACCGCGAGGCGGCGAATCTCGTAAAGAGCAAGCGCATCGATCTGTCCGGCATCATCACACATCGCTTCAAGATCGAGGAATTCCAAGAGGCGTACGAGCTTGCCAAGAGCGGTGCAGGTCTGAAAATCTGCATTGTAAACTGAAATAAGGGGTGCTTCTTATGAAGGACAAAGACCTTTTATTGGGCATTGACGCAGGGAGCACGGGCACGAAGCTGAGCCTCTTCACGACAGAGGGGGAGCTCCTTCGGGAGACTTCCTTTCAAGTCGTGATCTCGCGCCCCGAGCGCAATGAGGCGGAGCTTGATCTGGAGGATTTCTTTGGCAATCTGACAAAGGAGATCCGTGCCATTGTGGACGGCGTTGCGGATCGCGTTGCGGGGCTTGGCTTCAGCGTGGCGAATCCGACCGTCGTGTTCTTTGACAAGGACATGGAAGCCGTGCGCCCCGGCATTGCATATTTCGACAACCGAAGCGTGAAGGAAGTCGCGGATTTCGTGGAGCGCTTCGGCGGCGCCAATATGTACTTTGGGCGCGTCGGCAACAATCCGAGCCCCTCCACCTGCGTCGCGGCCACGATCCAATGGGTGCGGACGCATGAGCCGGAAGTCTGGGCGGAGGTTGACAAGGTTGGCTTTCTGAATAGCTACCTCGGCGCAAAGATGACGGGCGTCCTTGCCTGCGAGCCGACGACAGCCTCCTACAGCGGCTTGCTGCGCATCAAGAAGCCGTATGCGTGGGAACACCGTTTCACGGAGCTTTACGATCTGTCTGACGATCTCCTGCCGCCGCTCATCTCCTGCATGGACAAGCTCGGCGGGCTGAAGGCGGACGTTGCGCGCGCATTGGGGCTTGCCGAGGGGACGCCAGTTTCTCTCGGTGCGGCGGACACGGCGGCATCGAGCATTGCAATGGGCGTGCGCCGTCATGGTGACGTATTCCAGAGCATGGGCACGTCGGAGGTTATCGTATTTTGCCTGAACAACCCGAACTTCAGCCCGGCCTTTATGAACCGCGGCCATGTCATACCGGGGCTATGGCTCTCAAATGGGGCCATGAGCATGGCAGGTGGAAGCATCCGCTGGTTCTTGACGAACATTGCGCCGGATCTGAAAAACGAGGTGGAGATGGAGGCGCTCGCGGAACAATCGCCGCGCGGGGCAAATGGGGTCATGTACGTGCCGTACCTGTGCGGCGAGCGCAGCCCAATCTTTGACGCAAAGGCGCTGGGGCTCTTCTTCGGCATAACGGCGAATACGACGAAGGCAGACCTTGCGCGGGCCGTTTACGAGGGCGTCGCGCTTGCGATGAATCAGATCTATCAGATCGGAAAGGATCGCTGGGATGTCGATCCGCCTTACGTCATCTGCATTGGCGGCGCGACAAAGAGCAAGCTGTCTCTCCAGCTAAGGGCAAATATCCAGAATATTCCTATCCATACGGTCAATGTGTCGAATGCTGCAGCCTTTGGCGCTGCGATCCTAGGCGGCTTCGCATCCGGGGCATACAAGGATATATGGGATTTCCCTGTAGTCGAAAACTACGACCAATATATCGAGCCAGATCCATATGACGCGATGTTCTATATGCGCTATAAGAAGATTTACGACGCGCTCTATCCGGCGCTCAAGGAAAATATGCACGATTCCTACGACTATGCCTATAGTTCTTCCATAAAAAAGAGGGAGGCGGCACTATGAAAATCGTTATACTGGACGGCTACACGGAAAATCCGGGCGATCTGAGCTGGGATGTGCTGGAGGACTTGGGGGATGTGACGGTCTATGATCGCACGGCATACGAGGAATCGCCGCTTATTCGCGAGCGCATCGGGGATGCGGAGGTCGCCGTTGTGAACAAGACGCCAATCTCAAAGGAGACGATGGACGCCTGCCCCAATCTGAAATGCATTGCCGTTCTGGCTACGGGCTACAACGTGATTGACTGCGCGTATGCGAAGGAGAAGGGGATCATCGTCCAAAACGTGCCGAGCTATGGCACGGAGATTGTCGGGCAATATGCCGTTGGGCTGCTGCTTGAAATCTGCTCGCATTACGGGCATCACGCGCAGACCGTAAAGGATGGCAAATGGGCAAGCTGCCCGGACTGGTGCTACTGGGATTATCCCATGCTTGAACTGAATGGGCAGACGGCAGGCATTATTGGCCTTGGCCGTATCGGGCAAGCAACGGCAAAGATCTTGAAGGCGCTCAATATGCGCGTGCTCGCCTTCGACAAATACGAGAGCGATGCGGGGCGCGCGCTCGCAAAGTACGTCGATCTCGATACGCTTTTCAGGCAGTCGGATGTCATTTTCTTGCATTGCCCGCTCTTTCCCGGGACGGAGCGGATTATTTGCAAGGCGAATATTGAGAAGATGAAGGACGGGGTCATTCTGATCAACAATAGCCGTGGACAGCTCGTTGATGAGATCGATCTTGCAGAAGCGTTGAACCAAGGCAAGGTTTATGCAGCAGGGCTCGATGTCGTTTCTACTGAGCCGGTTCGCCCCGATAATCCGTTGCTCGATGCGAAAAATTGCCTGATCACGCCGCATATCTCATGGGCGGCAAAGCCCGCAAGGGCGCGCATCCTGCGCATCGTGGAGCAGAATATTGCTTCGTATATCGTGGGCAAGCCAGAAAATGTAGTCAATAACTAGGAGGGCCAGCCATGAAAAAAACAAATTTTCGTTGGGTGATATTGGCGGTCATATTCACCACATACCTCATCAATTATGCGGATCGCTCCAACATCGGCGTTGCGCTTCCTTTCATCAAGGACGAGTTCCACATGACGAACACCGAGATGGGTGGGATCGCATCCATGTTTTTCCTGGGATACGCGATCAGCCAGATTCCCGCAGGGTTCATTCTTTCAAAGCTGGGAATCCGCGGCACCGTCTCGCTTTCCATCATCGCCTTTTCGCTCTTCACCTTCCTTATGGGCCATGTGCAGAATGCCGGGCAGCTCGTCCTCACGCGCTTAGGGCTTGGCCTTGGCGAAGGGCCTACGCCGGTCGGGCTGACCTCCACGATCAACAACTGGTTCCCTGCGAAGGAAAAAGCGACGGCTGTCGGCGTCTACATCGCGTCTACGCTCGTTGCCCCGATCATCGTGCCATCCATCGTCGTTTGGATTGCCCTGAACTATGGCTGGAGAAATATCTTCATCTTCTTTGCAATCCCCGGCTTCTTCATGGCGGTCATCTGGTATCTCGTCATTCGCACGTCCCCGCGCGACCATGGCCATGTCAATCAGGCTGAGGTGGACTATATCGAATCGGGAAGCGATGCCGGTGAAGAAAAGAAAGAGACGTTCAAGAGCTTTGGGCTTCTCGACAAGATCATCCGCTTGAAGCATGTAGAGCCCGTGACGTCGAAGGCAAAGGTCTTTACGAATTGGAACATCATCGGCAACACGCTTGGTTATTTCTTCATGGTTTCTGTTGTCTATGGGATCATGACGTGGATCCCGTCGTACCTCGTCGATGCGAAGGGGTATACCTTCACGAAGATGGGCTTCATGGCAGCAGCTCCGTTTATCGGCGGTCTGATTGGCTCGCTTCTTGGTGGCTATATCTCGGACAAGGTGCTTGGCAAGCGACGCAAGCCGACGATGCTCTTCACCGCGCTCTTTACGTTCTTTATGATGTTCGTCATGATGAACCTGCCGAACAGCGATACGGCTATGGGCATGGCGCTCTTTGCGACGGGCTTCTGCCTGAATCTTGGCTGGCCTGCCTTTACGGCATATCCCATGGGGATCACGGACAAGCAAACTTATCCGATCGCGATTGCCGTTGTCAACTCCGGCGGAAACTTAGGCGGTGCGTTCAGCCCGTTCTTTGTCGGACTGCTTCTTGACTGGTGGGGCAGTTACGACTATGTCTTTGCCTTCTTCGGAATCATATCCGTTTTGGGCTTCCTGCTCTTCCTGTCGATTGATGAGCCTATTGCAGACAGCAAGGCGCAGGCCTGACCTATCATCCTGCCGTCGTATCGCCAAGGCGGGGCCGCGCATATGGGAATCCTTTGGCGCGGCTGCTGGCGATACGGGATTTTTTGAGAGGAGTGCTTGTTTTGAGCAAGGACATACAAGAGCTCAAGGCCATCTGCAAAAAGATCCGTGAAGACATTGTCACGATGATCCATCAGGCTGGCTCGGGGCATCCAGGCGGCTCATTGTCTGCCGCAGAGATCATGACGGCTCTTTACTTTGGTGGCATTATGGATGTGCGTCCCGAAGAGCCGGAGTGGGAGGGGCGCGATCGCTTCATTCTTTCCAAGGGGCATGTGGCGCCTGTCCTGTACAGCGTCCTAGCGGAGCGCGGCTTTTTCCCCGTCGAGGAGCTTTCCACGCTCCGACGTTTTGGCAGCAGGCTTCAGGGCCATCCGCACAAGGCGCATACGCCAGGGTTGGATTGCTCATCGGGCTCGCTTGGGCAAGGGCTCTCGATCGCAAACGGGCTTGCCACAGCGTTCAAGCATAGAAAGACGCCGCAGCGCGTCTACTGCCTGATGGGGGACGGCGAGCTTCAGGAGGGGCAGATCTGGGAGGCCGCGCTCTATGCCAGCCAGCATAAGCTGGATAACCTTTGCGCGATTGTGGATGACAATGGCGTGCAGCTCGATGGAAGGGTCGAAGACATCAAGAGCCTCGGCGATATTGCGGAAAAGTGGAAGGCCTTTGGCTGGAATGTCATAGAAGCGGATGGACATGATATGGCAGCCGTGATGGACGCATTCCATGAAGCAAAGGAAGCAAAAGGCGCGCCTGCGGTCATCGTCGCGCATACGATCAAGGGCAAAGGCGTTTCCTTTATGGAAAATGACTGTGCGTGGCATGGCGCGGCGCCCAATGATGGGGAGCTGCAAGCCGCTTTGTCAGAGATTCGAGGTGCGTGAGATGGATAAGGAAATACCGATGCGGGACGGCTACGGAAAGGCCCTGCTCGAAATGATACCCACGAATCCCAACATCATGGTGCTTGATGCCGATGTGGCAAAATCGACGCGCACGAGTTGGGTAAAGGACAAATTCCCCACGCATTTCATTGATATGGGCATTTCGGAGCAGGACATGGTCGGCACGGCGGCAGGGCTCGTGCTTGGCGGGATGCTTCCATTCGTTTCGACGTATGGCGTCTTTCTCGCAGGCAGGGCGTGGGATCAGATTCGCACGACCGTCTGCTACAACGAGCTGAATGTCAAGCTGGCAGGTGCGCACGCTGGCATATCCGTAGGATCGGACGGTGCGACGCATCAGGCCTTGGAGGATGTGGCGATCATGCGCGTGCTGCCGCATATGACCGTCGTCGTCCCATGCGATGCGGAGGAGACGCGAAAGGCGACACATGCGATTGCAAAGGCAAAAGGACCGTGCTTCATCCGTTTTGGCCGTGAGGCAGTGCCTGTCGTGACCGGCGAGGATACCCCCTTTGTGTTAGGGAAGGCGCGGCTTTGCAGGGCGGGCGAGGACGTTACCATCGTGGCGAATGGCGCGATGGTGCACGAGGCGCTGGGAGCAGCAAGCGAGCTCGAAAAAGAAGGGCTTTCTGCTGAGGTCATCGACATGCATACGGTAAAGCCGATCGATGTGCCTGCGCTTTTGGAATCCATACGGAAGACGGGATGTCTTGTTACGGCCGAGGAACATCAGATGTATTGCGGGATGGGAAGCGCAGTGGCGGAATGCGTGGTGCATCATGAGCCCGTGCCAATGGAAATGGTCGCCATTAAAGATACATTTGGCGAGTCCGGCACGCCGGATGAATTGATGCAGGCATATGGACTGGATGCCGCGCATATCGTGGCGGCAGCCCGAAAGGCCGTCGCACGCAAGTAAAAACGATATGGAATAGCAACGAAAAGCAATGCGATCAAGCAGCTACCCCCTAGCTTGGTCGCATTGCTTTTTATCAAGCCCGAAGGACGCAGATGATGGGCTGTTTTCAGTTTGCGCATAAAGTTTTGTGAAGCGGCTTTTATTCTGTTGTGATTTGTGAGACAATAGAGAGCAACATGAAGGATGGAAAGGAATGGCAGATGATAGAGACAGAGAACCTTGTCAAGCGATTCCCGCACCGCGACAAAGCGGGAAAGCAGGCGGAGAAGACGGCAGTTGCAGGGCTTTCGCTTTCCGTCGCAAATGGTGAGATATTCGGTCTTTTGGGACCGAACGGCGCGGGCAAGACGACGACGATCCGCATGATGACGATGCAGACGCAGCCGACGGAGGGATCCGTGTGTTATGATGGGCTCGATACGCGTACGCACGCGCGGGAAATCAAGTCGCTCATCGGTGTCGTGCCGCAGCACATCAATTTCGACCAGGATCTCACGGTCGGCGAGAATCTCGACCTGCATGCGCGCCTGCACCATATGGGAGCGGCTGCGCGAAAGGCGCGCATCGAGGAGCTGCTTCGCTACGTTGCGCTTACGGATGTCGTGAACGACGGCGTGCGCAGGCTTTCTGGTGGCATGAAGCGGCGCCTGCTCATTGTGCGCGCGCTCCTGCACCGTCCGCGCATTCTCTTTCTCGACGAGCCGACGGTCGCACTCGACCCGCAGGTGCGCCGCAGGATATGGCAGCTCGTGCGGCAGATGGCATGGGGCGGCGTCACGGTGTTTCTGACGACACACTACATCGAGGAGGCGGAGACGCTCTGTGACCGTGTCGCGATACTTAGCCACGGGCGGCTTGTCGATCTCGATTCGCCGAAGCGCTTGCGCGAAAAGACAAACCTGCCGAATCTCGAAGAGGTATTCCTTGCGATGACGGGGAAGCAGGAAGGACTGTCGTGATGCGCAATCAAAACTTCTACGACGTCTGGACGGTCTTTTGGCGCGATTGGATCGTGCTCAGGAAGCGCCTCACGAAGTTCATTCTCTCGCGCATGGTCGCACCGATGCTCTACCTTGTCGCGTTCGGCTGGGGCCTCGGGCGCAGCATCGAGGTGCAGGGCGGCACCTATCTCGACTTCATCGTGCCGGGGATCCTCGCGCTCAATTCCATGAATATCAGCTTCAACAGCATCACGCCCGTCCATGCTGAGCGCGTCTATCATAAGAGTCTTGAGGAGTACCTTATCGCGCCGATCTGGCCCGACGCATTCGTGATCGGGAAGGTTGCCGCCGCCGTCCTGCGCGGGCTCATCTCGTCGTCGATTATCGTCCTGCTCGCGCTCGCGTTCGGCGCGCATTTTGCGATGACGCCGCTTTTCTTGCTCGTGCTCGTCTTGAACTGCGTCGTTTTCGCCGAGATTGGCTTTCTCGCCGCCATGAAGATTTCGACGTTTGAGGAGATGGGGCAGGTCAATACGTACATATTGCTGCCGATGTCGTTTTTATGCGGCACGTTTTTTTCGACGCATGCGCTGCCCGATCCCGTGCGCTATGCGATCGAGTGCCTGCCGCTCACGCACACGAGCCTGTTGCTTCGCACGATTGGGAGCGGAGGCGAGGCACCGCTCGCATCGCTCGCCGTGCTCGCGCTCTACGCGCTGGGCGGCTACCTATGGAGCAGCCGGGCATTTCGCCGCCTGACGAAGTGATGGGGGAGAGCGCGAGTCGTCTTTCTCGTATTTGGAACCATTCGGAAAGGAAATACTTTGTTTCGCAATATTCTTCACCATCGCGCCGCGTCTGCCGACGACTGCGCGAAACTCTGCTGTACGAAGCTCGAGGGCTTCACCGTCAGAATCGGCTCGCTCACGATCTTTGAGCACGTCAATCTGCACGTTCATTGCGGCCAGCTCACGGCGCTCATCGGACCGAATGGCGCGGGCAAAAGCACGCTTTTGAAGGCGATTCTCGGCGAGGTGCGCCATGAAGGAAATCTGCACTACGTCGATGCGAAGGGCAAGCATACAGGGCATCCCGTCATTGGCTATGTGCCACAGTATCTTCGATTTGATCTCAGTGCGCCGACGACGGTGCTCGATATTTTCATGGCGTGCCTGTCGCGTCGTCCCGTTTGGTTATTCCCGGCGAAATCCCTGCGGCCGCGCGTGCAAAGAAGCCTCGCGCGCGTGCGCGCCGACCATCTCATCGACCGTCGGCTCGGCGCGCTCTCAGGCGGTGAGCTGCAGCGCGTCCTGCTCGCGCTCGCCTTGGAGCCGATGCCCGACCTGCTGCTGCTCGATGAGCCGGTCTCCGGCGTCGACCAAAACGGGCTCACGCTTTTCTACGACATCGTATCGGAGCTTCGCGCACAGGAGGATATTTCCATTATCCTCATTTCACACGATCTCAACATGGTCGCAAAACACGCCGATCAAGTCGTCCTCATGAATCGGGGCGTCGTGATGAGCGGCACGCCGGAGGAAGTCTTTGCCGACGCGCGGACGAGGCGCCTATTCGGCATGCTTGCGGGAGCGAAGGCAGATGGCACGGCAGAAGAGGAGGTTCGCTGATGGAAGTTCTTTACGCGCTCATCGGCGCGCTCCCCTTTGACTGGGTGGGCAGCCATTTCATGCAGTCGGCTTTTCTCGCCGTCTTGCTCGTGACGCCGCTCTTCGGCCTCTTGAGCACGATGGTCGTTTCGAACCGCATGGCGTTCTTTTCGGACTCCTTGGGGCACGGGGCGTTTACGGGCATCGCGCTCGGCGTCCTTTTCGGCTCGGTGTCGCCGCTCCTCTCGCTCGTCGTCTTTTCGATCCTCTTTGCGCTGCTCGTCACGTGGATCAAGGGCAAGAGCGCGGCATCAGCGGATACGATCATCGGCGTCTTCTCTTCGACGGCCATCGCGCTCGGTCTCATGCTCATGAGCCGAGGCGGAGGGTTCAATAAGTTCTCTGCGTATCTCATCGGTGATATTCTGAGTGTATCAGAGGACGATATCAGGGCGCTCGCCTGTGTCTTTGTGCTCGTCGCTGCCGTTTGGGGCATCCTCTTTAACCGATTGCTCGTGCTCTCGCTCAATGCGTCCTTTGCGCGAAGCCGCGGCATCTCGGCGTTTTGGACGGAGAGTGCATTCGCGGCGATGCTTGCCGTGCTCGTCTCCATCAGCATCCAATGGGTCGGCATTCTCATCATCAATGCGCTGCTCGTGCTGCCCGCCGCAGCTGCGCGAAATGTCACGAATTCCGTCAAATCGTACCACGCCGTTTCCGTGCTCTGTGCGATGTCGGCAGGCGTGGCAGGGCTGATTATCGCCTACTGCTTCAATATGGCGGCAGGTGCGACAATCGTCGTGGCGCTCGCCGTGCTCTTTTTCGTGACGCTTGCGCTGAAGCCGCATTTCGTGCGATAATGGACGCGGCGTATATGGCCGTTTGGTATCGTAAGATTTAGTAAGGAAGTCTTTTCGTTGGATCTCGTTCAATCCGTGCTGCTCGTCTTCGTAGGCGGCGGAATTGGCTCGGTCTGCCGCTTTTTTATCACGACGGCGATCGGCGCACGCTTCGGCAATTTCCCGTTCGGCACGCTCGCCGTCAATTTCCTCGGCGGGCTGTTCATGGGCATCATCATGGGCGCGCTGCTCATCCTGACGGATCAGAAGCACCTCGCACACAATCCGTACCGCCTCATGCTGACGGTCGGCTTTTTGGGCGGGCTCACGGCGTTTTCGTCGATGAGCTTTGAGACGCTCATGCTTTATCGGGGCGGAAGCACATTCCTCGCCGTGGCCAATATTCTCATCAATACGTTTTTGAGCCTTGGGTCCGTCGTTTTCGGTCTTTGGTTTGTTCGCTTCGTGCTTGGAAGGCTCGGCTTTTAGAAAGGAAATGGGAGAGAAACCGCCTTTCCCATGCGTATAACAGCCTGTGCATACGATGTGCGGGCTGGCAAATTGTAAGTTTAATTGTCGCAAGGTCT
>NZ_KI273059.1 GCF_000469545.1 Mitsuokella sp. oral taxon 131 str. W9106
AGCGCGTGATGCGGCAGCCCTGCTAGAAGCCCGACGAGGAACAGGGCAAGCGCGAGCAGGTTTCGTATTCGTGGCATGAAGCGGCCTCCTTCGGAAAAAATAAAATCGTGTGGGAAAAGTCTTGCAGCAAGGCACGAGATATGCTACCATAAAGTCATGGAAAGCGAACAAAGACGACGAAATGGAGGGATTTGCGATGGGACTGTCCAGCAGCAATAGCGAAAAGAAGAAAGAGACGGTGTATTATTCCCCCTCCGAAGTTTTGAATGCCGTTTATGACAATGCCCATGCAAACAACGATATGATTGGTGTTATGTTTGACGACATAAAGATGCTACTCGAACAAAATAAGGAACTGCTCAAACAAAATCAAGAAATGATGTCTCGCATCGAACGGTTGGAATCACACTCCGAGAGGCTTCCATCCGAACGAAAACTATCACAGACACAACGTCTCGCGATGTTCTAATAAGGAAGGACAGGTCAGCCTGCCCTTCCTTTATTTTGTGCTGCTTTTCTTGTTGGTAACTGTATCCTTTCTTGCAGCTTCGGTTTTATTTCCTTCATCATCCTTCAAAAACGCATTGTTGCTGTCCCTGCCCATACGGATCTGATCCA
>NZ_KI273060.1 GCF_000469545.1 Mitsuokella sp. oral taxon 131 str. W9106
CGCAGTGACGCAAGGCGTCGCTGCGCCCGCTCCCACATCAAACGTTAAAGCGGAAATGGACGACATCCCCGTCCTGCATGACATAGTCCTTGCCCTCGACGCGCACCTGCCCCTTTTCGCGCGCCGCCGCGACGCTGCCCGCCGCGATGAGATCCTCGTAACCGACGATCTCCGCACGGATAAAGCCGCGCTCGAAGTCGGTATGGATCTTGCCCGCCGCCTTCGGCGCCGTCGTTCCCTTTACGATCGTCCACGCGCGGCACTCGTCGGGTCCCGCCGTGAGGAACGTCTGAAGTCCGAGAAGATCGAACGCCGCATGGATGAGGCGGTCGAGCCCGCTCTGCTCCTCGCCGAGATCTTCGAGGAAGGCCTTCGCCTCCTCGGGATCGAGCTCGGCGATCTCCGACTCGACCTTCGCCGCGATCGCGACGACCTGCGCGCCCTCTTTCGCCGCGTACTCCCTGACCTTCTGCACGAAGGGATTTTCGTCGAACGCCGTCGCGACTTCGTCCTCGGCGACGTTGGCGACGTAGAGCGTCGGCTTCAGCGTCAGAAGATTCATCTCGCGGATCATCGCGCGCTCGTCATCCGTCAGAGCGACTTGCCGCGCAGGGCATCCCGCATCGAGCGATGCCTTGATGCGGCGCAGGATCCCGTCCTCGACCTTCGCTTCCTTATTGCCCGACTTTGCGATCTTCGCGAGGCGCATGATGCGCTTTTCGATGACTTCGAGATCGGCAAGGCACAGCTCCGTCTGGATGATGCCGATGTCGCGCAGGGGATCGATGCCGCCCTCGACGTGCGTGATGTCCGCGTCTTCAAAGCAGCGGACGACGTGCGCGACGGCATCGACCTGCCGGATGTGCTCCAAGAACTTGTTGCCGAGTCCCTCGCCCTTCGACGCGCCCTTGACGAGGCCCGCGATGTCGACGAAGCGGACGGACGCGGGCGTCGTCTTCTTCGATTGGTACAGCTCGTGCAGGACGCCGAGGCGCGGGTCTGGCACGGCGACGACGCCGACGTTCGGCTCAATCGTGCAGAACGGGAAATTCGCCGCCTCCGCGCCTGCCTTTGTGATCGCATTGAAAAGCGTGCTCTTGCCGACATTCGGCAGGCCGACGATGCCGACTTCTAAATTACTCAACTTGCTTACCCTCTCCCAGTGAATCCCAGTGAACCGATACTTACAGCGTCCCAAAAATGCGGTCGCCCGCATCGCCGAGGCCGGGCACGATATAGCCCCTGTCATTGAGCCTTTCGTCAATCGCGGCGACGTAGACGGGCACGTCGGGATGCTTCTGATTGATGCAGCGAATGCCCTCAGGCGCCGACACGAGGCACATGAGGATCATGCCCTTCGCCCCTTTTTCCTTGAGCATCGTGAGCGCCGCCGAGGCGCTGCCGCCCGTCGCGAGCATCGGATCGACGACGATGAGCGTACGCTCCGCGACATCGCCCGGCAGCTTGCAGTAATACTCGACGGGCTTCAGCGTCGCCGGGTCCCGGTAGAGGCCGATGTGCCCGACGCGCGCTGCCGGAATGAGGTTCAGGACGCCTTCGACCATGCCGAGCCCCGCGCGCAGGATCGGCACGAGCCCGACCTTCTTGCCCGCGAGCACCTTCGCCTTGCACTTCGCGACAGGCGTCTCGATCGCAATCTCGCGCAGCGGGAAATCACGCGTGATTTCGTACGCCATGAGCATGGCGATCTCTTCGAGCAGATCGCGGAAATCCTTCGTGCCCGTCTCCTTTTGGCGCATGAGCGTGAGCTTATGCTGGACGAGCGGATGATCGACGACGTGAACGTGCAGTTCCTCTGACATGGATGAGCCTCCTTTATTCGTAAAGCGGATACTTCCGGCAGAGCGCGGCAACGCGCTCCCTCGCCTCTTCCCTCTTCCCTGCATCATGCGGTGCATGCAGCACGAGCGCGATGATGTCGGCGACTTCCCTCATATCGGCTTCCTTGAAGCCGCGCGTCGTAAGCGCGGGCGAGCCGAGTCGGATGCCGCTCGTCACAAATGGAGAGAGCGGTTCAAACGGGATCGTGTTGCGGTTCGCCGTGATGTTGGCCGCATCGAGTGCCGTCTGCGCTTCCTTGCCCGTGATGCCCTTGCTCGTGAGGTCGACGAGCATGAGGTGCGTGTCCGTGCCGCCCGAGACGATGCGGAAGCCATCCGCCTGCAGCTCTGCTGCGAGCGCCGCCGCATTCTTTTTGATCGCGCTGGCGTATGCCTTGAACGACGGGTCGAGCGCCTCGCCGAGCGCCACGGCCTTTGCCGCGATGACGTGCATCAAGGGACCGCCCTGGACGCCAGGAAATACCGCCTTGTCGAACTGCTTGCCGAATGCCGCATCGCGGCAGAGGATCATGCCGCCGCGCGGCCCGCGCAGCGTCTTGTGTGTCGTCGTCGTCACGACGTCGGCATACGGCATGGGACTCGGATGCTCGCCTGCCGCGACGAGCCCGGCAATGTGCGCGATGTCGGCCATGAGATACGCGCCCGCTTTCTTCGCGATCTCCGAGAGGCGCGGGAAATCGAGCGTGCGCGCGTAGGCCGACGCGCCCGCCACGATGAGCTTCGGCTTCACTTCGAGCGCCTTCGCTTCAAGCGCATCGTAATCGATCTGCTCCGTCTCGCGCGCGACGCCGTAAGGCACGATCCGAAAATACTTGCCGCTCATGTTGACGGGGCTGCCGTGCGTGAGGTGGCCGCCGTCCGTGAGCTTCATGCCCATGACGGTGTCGCCGGGCTGAAGGAGCGCGAAGAACACCGCCATGTTCGCCTGCGCCCCCGAATGCGGCTGCACGTTCGCGTACGCCGCGCCGAAGAGCTTCTTCGCGCGCTCGATTGCGAGCGACTCGACGACGTCCACGCACTCGCAGCCGCCGTAGTAACGCTTGCCGGGGTACCCCTCTGCGTACTTGTTCGTCAGCACGCTGCCCTGCGCCTCCATGACCGCCTTGGAGACGATATTCTCCGACGCGATGAGCTCGAGCTTCGTGCGCTGACGCCGAAGCTCGCCGTCGACTGCTGCCGCGACCTTCGGATCGGCCTGCTTCAGCGTATCCATCCCATTCATAAAAGGCCCCTTTCTCACTCGCCCAGGATCTCCTCCTGCACGTTCGCGCGTTTTTTTTCGATGTCCATGATCTTGCCAACGCGGCGCGCGTGGCGGCCGCCCGCGAACTTCGTCTCGAGGAAGGCACGGACGATTTCCCCCGCAGGACCGAACCCGATCACGCGCCCGCCCATCGCGAGGACATTTGCATCATTGTGCGCGCGCGCTTTCTTCGCCGAGTAGACGTCATGGCAGAGCGCGCAGCGGATGCCCGCGACCTTGTTTGCCGCGATCGAGATGCCGATGCCCGTGCCGCACAGCACGATGCCGAAGTCCGACTTGCCGCGCGCGACATCCGCGCAGACCGCCTCCGCAATGTCTGGGTAGTCCACGGAATCCGCACCGAACGTGCCGACGTCCTTGACGGTCATGTTGTCGTACTCTTTCAGCACCATCTTAACCTCGTCCTTGAGCGCCACCGCGCCGTGATCGCTGCCAATCGTGATTTTCATTCTGTCCCCGCCTTTCTCAAACCTCCCTTCTATTCTAGCATAGAACCCGAAAAAAAAATACCGCTCGCATCAGATTCGCGGATGGCTGCGCCCTCCCAATTCCTGCGCCTTGCGAATCGAGGCGTAGATTTTTACGCGTCCGCATTGTATAATGGTAGCGTATTTCATCGCAAGAAATAAGGAAAAGGTGGGATTTGCTATGAACTTATCCAGACTGAAACAGGGTCTCGCCCTTGCCGTCTGCGCGCTTTCGATGACGGCGCTTGCGGCAGGGTGCGGCTCAGAGGGAGCAGGCTCGTCCTCCGAAAACGGCAAGCAGTACAAGGTCGGCATCGTCCAGCTCGTCGAGCACAACGCGCTCGATTCGGCGAACAAGGGATTCGTCGACGGGCTCAAGGAGCGCGGCTTCGAAGAGGGCAAGAACCTCACGATTGACCGCCAGAATGCACAGGCAGACCAATCGAACCTCCAAAACATCGCACAGCGCTTCGTCTCGGGAAAGATGGATCTCGTCTGCGCGATCGCGACGCCTGCGGCGCAGACGATCGCCAATGCGACGAAGGATATCCCCATCGTCGGCACGGCGATCACGGACTACGTCGGCGCGAAGCTCGCCGCCAGCAACGACAAGCCGGGCGCAAATGTGACGGGCACGAGCGACATGAACCCGATCCAAGAGCAGATCGACCTCCTCTTGAAACTAAAGCCGGACGCAAAGGTCATCGGCACGATCTACACATCGAGCGAAGTCAACTCCGAAGTGCAGGTCAAGGCGATGAAGGCGTACGCCGAGAGCAAGGGGCTGACCGTAAAGGTCGCGACGATCTCGACGGTCAATGACATCCAGCAGGCGGCGCAGAGCCTCGTCGGCTCGGTCGACGCATTCTACGAGCCGACGGACAACGTCATCGCGTCCGCCATACCGACGCTCGTCGCCATCACGGATGCGGCGAAGGTCCCCGTCATCGGCGGCGAGCCGTATCAGGTCAAATCCGGCGCGCTCGCGACCTACGGCATCGACTACTACCAGCTCGGCGTGCAGACGGGGCATATGGCAGCCGATATCCTGGCGGGCAAGAAGAAGCCTGCCGACATGCCGATCGAGACGGCGAAAACGCTCAGGATCTGCATCAACAAGAAGGATGCGGAAGCGCTCGGCATCACCATTCCCGCCGACGTCCTGAAGGACGCGGATATCGTGGAGTAAGCGCATGGATCTCGTAATCTCTACCATCTCACAAGGCTTCCTCTGGGCGCTGCTCGCGATCGGCGTCTACCTGACGTTCCGCGTGCTCGATATCGCCGACCTCACCGTCGAGGGAAGCTTTCCCCTCGGCGCGGCGACGGCGGCGACGCTGCTCACGGCGGGCTTCCATCCCATCGCCGCGATCCTCGCCGCCTGCATCGCGGGCATGATCGCGGGTGTCGTGACGGGCTTTCTCTGCACAAAGCTCAAGATCCCCGCGCTGCTCGCGGGCATCCTCACGATGATCGCCCTCTACTCCGTCAACCTGCGCATCATGGGCAAGGCGAACCTGCCGCTTTTGCAGCAGGACACGATTTTCACGATCTGGCACTTTGGCATGGACAAGATGACGGCGACGCTCGTCATCGGCGCCGTCATCGTCCTCATCGTCGCTGCGGCGAACTACTGGTTCTTCGGTACGGAAATCGGCGCTGCCGTCCGCGCGACGGGCGACAACCCGCACATGATCCGCGCGAACGGCATCAACACCGACGCAATGGTCGTGCTCGGCCTTTTGATGTCGAACGGGCTCGTCGCCATCTCGGGCGCGCTCGTCGCCGAGAGCAACGGATTCGCGGACGTCGGCATGGGCGTCGGCACGATCGTCATCGGTCTCGCCTCCGTCATCATCGGCGAGGTGCTGTTCGGCACGCGCAGTTTCTTCAACTGCCTCATTTCCGTCATTTTAGGCTCGATCGTATACCGCGCCGTCATCGCGATCGTCCTGCAAATGGGCATGCCGCCGAATGACCTCAAGCTCTTCACGGCGATCCTCGTCGCGATCGCGCTCTCGATGCCGCTCATCAAGGCGCGCTTCGCCTCCATGCGAAAGGCGGTGAGGTGATGCTCCGGATCGAGAACATCTCCAAGACATTCAACCCCGGCACGATGACCGAAAAGCGCGCGCTCGAAGGCGTGAGCCTTCACCTCGCGCCCGGCGACTTCGTCACCGTCATCGGCGGCAACGGCGCGGGCAAGAGCACGCTCATGAACTCCATCGCAGGCTCGTTTCCCGTCGATGCGGGCAGCATCTTGATCGCGGGCACGGACATCACGAAATGGCCGGAGCACAAGCGCGCGAAATTCATCGGACGCGTCTTCCAGGACCCGATGATGGGCACGGCGGCGAACATGATGATCGAGGAGAACCTCGCGATCGCCGCGCGGCGCGGCCGTACGCCGACGCTCCGCTGGAGCAGCTCCCAAAAAGAGCAGGCGCACTACCGCGAGCTGCTCGCCGGGCTCGGCCTCGGCCTTGAAGACCGCCTCGAATCGAAAGTCGGCCTGCTCTCCGGCGGTCAGCGGCAGGCGCTCACGCTCCTCATGGCGACCCTGGAGAGCCCAAAGCTCCTGCTGCTCGACGAGCACACGGCGGCGCTCGATCCGAAGACGGCGGGAAAAGTCCTCGCGCTCACGGAGAAAATCGTCACCGAAAGCCGGCTCACCACACTCATGATCACGCACAACATGCGCGATGCCCTGCGCCTCGGCAACCGCCTCATCATGATGTTCGGCGGCCGCATCCTCTTCGACGTCGGCGGCGAGGAAAAAAAGCACCTGACCGTAAAAGACCTGCTCGCCATGTTCGAAAAAGCCGCCGGAAGCGAGCTCGCAAACGACAGCCTGCTGCTTAGCTGACCAGGATACGGAAAAGGAAAGACAGAAACGAACCGCATCTCCACAGCGAGACGCGGTTCTTCCATATCTGGCATAACCTATTTGTTCGGTCTTCCTTCGCGCGCCGCCTTTTCGCGGTGGTAGCGTTCCTTCTCCGCATACATCGCCTGATCGGCGCGGTCAATGACGTCCTGCACGCGTTTTGGGTGCGCTTCCCATGCGACGCCGATGGAGATGGAGAGCGAATCGTCCTTTGCGAGGCATTTCCGCATCGCGCCGATTTTCCCAAGGAGCGCCTCCTCGCGCTCCCCGACGCTGAGCACGACGAACTCGTCGCCGCCGACACGGTAGATTTCCTTTGCCGGGAAAATGCGATGGAACAGTTCGCCCGCTTGAGCGATCATCCTGTCCCCGTACTCATGTCCGAGCGTGTCGTTCGTTTCCTTGAGATTGTTGAGGTCGAAATACGCGACACCGAGCGAGCAGTCGATGCGGCTGTTTTCGAGCCGCGTCTTTTCGCGCATGAAGGCATTGCGGTTGCCGCAGCCCGTCATCGCGTCGTAAAAGCTCATCTTTTCCAGCAGCGACGTATACGCCTGCATGAGGATGCGCGTCGAGACGTAGTACGCAATGGAGAGCAGCAGCGGCTCGATGTTCTGCATCTTTTCGAGCGGCGGATTGTCGAGCCCGATATAGCCGACAAGCTTGCTGCGCACGCGGATCGGCGCGACGATATAGCTGTGTATGCCGCGCGCGACAATCATTTCGTATTCCTCCCGCCACGAATCCCGGATGTCTTCGACATCGGGGATCAGGATGCAGCGATTTTCCTCCATGATCGGCAGCCAATGCTTGAAGCGGGACACATCAATCCCCTGCCGCTCCGGCATATAGGAAGGGACGCCCTGCATGCACCACTCGTGCGTGTTGTAGAGCAGTCCATGCCGCAGTTCAAAGACAAACGCGCGCTTCGCCCGAAGCGTCTCCCCAAGATTCTGCAGGATGAGATTGTACGCCTTTTCCAGGCTATCGCACTCCGCGAGGATATGGAGGGTATGCCCGAGCATGTCCTGTGCCTCGAGCGCGTTCTGCAGCGCGCGCTTTTCCTGCTCGATCTCGGACACGTCGATGGAGAGAACGAGATGGGCGAGCCGCCCTTCCAAACGAATGCCGCGCATCTTGATGTAAACATGGCGCTTCGTCGCGGGATTGTATCCCTGCGACTCCCTCACCTCGCCGATCGCGAGCGGCATGGTGCAGCAATTCACGCAAGGCACGTGAATGCCCGCGAGCATCTTATGGCACGTGAGGGACTCCGCAGCAAGGGATGAAACGCCCGTGCGTTCCCGCTCCGCCCGGTTCACAAACAGGATGCGCTGTGTCTTCGCATCCGTAATATGTACCATTTCGTCGAGGAGGTCGAACGCTGCGACATCCGCCAAGGAAAGTGCATTCAGATCCATCAGCGGCTCCCCTCCTGCTTCCTATGATATCGCACCTTTTCTTCGTACATCGCTTCATCGGCACGATCCACGAGCGCCTGCATATCGTGCGGAGCATCCTCCCATGCCATGCCGACGGAGACGGAAAGCGTCGCATCGTTCCGAACGGCCGCCTTGATGGCGTCGACGAGAGCGGAAACTTCCTGCTCTCCCTTATCGACGAGGAGCGCGACGAACTCGTCGCCGCCCGTGCGGTAGACCAACTCCTGCGGCATCACGCTGCACATGATCCGCGCCGCTTTTTGGATCAGCTTGTCCCCATACTCATGTCCGAGCGTGTCATTCGTCTCCTTGAGCTTGTTGAGATCAAAAAAAATGACACCGACAGTGTGGCGGCTCGCGCTTCGTTCGAGTTGGTCCTTGCGCCGCATGTAGGCGTTACGGTTGCCGCAGCCCGTCATCGCATCGTGGAAGCTCATCGTTTCGAGCAGTGCCGTATGCTCATTCATGCGGATGCGCACGGCAATGTAATACGCGACGGATGCAAGAAGCGGCTCGATGTCCTGCGCAAGATCCTGCGGCGCATTCTCGATGCCCAAAAGCCCAATGACATGACCGTGCATGCGGATCGGCGCCACGATGTAGCTGCGCGCCCCCCTGCTCGCCATGATGCGATATTCGATGCGGTCGACGCCGCGCACTTCCTCCACGTCCTCGACGCACACGCAGTGATTCCCGCGGAAACGATCCATCCACCGCGCGAAAAGCTGCGGGCTCATTCCCTGCTCCTCCTCCTTTTGCGATGCCGCGCCTTCCGCACACCACTCGGCCGTCGTGTAAAACAGCCCGCGGCGGAGAATGCAGAGATACGCCCGACTCGCGCGCAGCGTCTCGCCAAAGTTCTGCAGGATGAGTGCATAGGCCTTGCTGGGATCAGGCATCTCATTCAGGATATGCAGCGATTCGCTGATCATCTCCTGCACCATCAGGGCATTCGAAAGGCGCCCTTTTTCCCGCTCCACGCGCGAAACGTCGAACCCAATGACGAGGCGGGCAAGGCGTCCGTTCAGATCGATGACCCGGCTCTTGATGTAGACGTCACATTTCGCCATGCTGTTATAGGCACGCGCCGCCGTGAGCATGCCGGCAGAAAGCGCCTTGAACTTGCAATGCTCGCAGCGTTGGGTGCGCCCATGCATGAGCTCGTAGCAGTAGCGCTTCCCTTCCGTCTGGCCTGCCGATGCGATCCGCTGGCGCAGTGCGTCATTGAGGAAAATCACCTCGCACGTATCCACGTACGCGATGTATACCATTTCGCTTAGGAGATTGAAGATCTCCGCATCCTCCAGTGACCGCAGCGCATATTCCAACGGCATCACATCCTTTCATCCAAGCCAAAACCAACAGGGATCCATGGACTCTCAAATATACGCTCTCATTCTACTACATACAAAAAACCATTTCAATAGATCCTGTCCCAAATGCCTTTCGCAAATTGCCCGGTTAATTGCCCTTTGCCCCAACCTGCTATATAATTGCTATATAATAATTAAAAACATAGAAACACGAACCGGACAGGAGGAAGATTCCATGCAGATACCCGATTTGCTCGACGTCCACATGCACACGGTCGCGAGCGTTCACGCCTACAGCACGATCCGTGAAATGGTCATGGCGGCAAAGGGAAAAGGACTCCAGATCGTCGGCATATCCGACCATGCGCCCGCGATGCCTGGCTGCTTCTCCCCCATGTACTTCTGCAATTTCAAGGTCATCCCGCGAGACTGGGGCGGCATCGCGGTCTTTATGGGCGCCGAGCTCAACGTGATGGACTTCTGCGGCAGCACCGACCTTCCTGGGCACCTCACGCGCCGTCTTGACTACGCGATCGCGAGCCTGCACGACAACTGCATCCGTCCCGGCACGCGCGAAGAGAACACCGCCGCTCTCATCGGCGCGATGCAAAATCCACAGGTCAAGATCATCGGGCATCCCGACAACCCCGTCTTTCCCGTCGACTACGAGGCGCTCGCATGCGCGGCAAAAGAGCGCCACGTCCTCCTGGAGGTCAACAACAGCTCCTACGCGCCGAACGGCAGCCGCAAGGGATCGCGCGAAATCGTCGGCGAGATGCTCGCCGCCTGCAAGCGCCACGCGGCCAAGGTCATCCTAGACAGCGATGCGCACATCGAATTCGACGTCGGCAACCACGTCTATGCGCAGGAAATGATAAAAAAATACGAATTCCCGCAGGAACTCGTAATCAATTCGTCTCCGGACGCCTTCAAGGCGTGGATCGGCGCATGACGCGAAAGCAACCGGCGCGGGCAGCCCTTAGCCTTAGATATGCGCTGCGAGGAACGCCTCAAATTCCTCTTCCGGCATCGGCTTTCCGTAGAGGAATCCCTGCCCGAACAGGCAGCCGCTCGCGAGCAGGAGATGCTCCTGCGCCACCGTCTCGATGCCCTCGCATATCACTTTCATGCCGAGCCCATGTCCGAGCTCGATGGCCTTCTTGAGAAGCACGTGCATGCGGTCCGAGCTCTCCGCCGCGAGCAGCAGCGAGCGGTCGATCTTCATGACGTCGAGCGGCAGGAGGCTGAGCAGCGCGAAATCCGAGTAGCCCGTGCCGAAGTCATCCATGGAAATCGAATAGCCCATTTCCTTCAGCGCCTTCACGACTTCGATGGCGCATTTTTTCTGCTCTTTTCCCGAAAAATCGAACGCCGTTTCCGTGAGCTCAATCTCGATGCCGTCCGACGTGCCGAAGTACTCGATCATCTTCTGCATGTGCTCGATGTAAGCGCGCTCGCCGACGTGCATGCGGCTCTGATTGACCGAGATCGGCACGAGGGGCAGCTTTGCGAGACGGCGATTCTGCTGGAACCGATAGACCTGGCCGATGATGTAGTAATCGAGCTGGAGCTGGAAGCCCGTGCGCTCGAACGTATCGATAAACGCGCCCGGCATCAGAAAGCCGAGATCCCGGCTGTCCCAGCGCACGAGGGACTCCGCACCGATACATTTCCTCGTGCGGATATCGTACTTCGGCTGGTAGTATATCTTGAACTCCTGCCGGCGCAGACCGTCTCTCATGCAGCTCTCGATGCGATTCTCGAACGCCGCCGTATCGCGGATGCCCGTGCTGTAGAACTGCACGGGCGCACCGTGCTGCGCCGCGAGTCCCGCGTGCGTGAGCGCCTTTTCAGGCGTCGCGCTCGACAGGCCGAGCCCGTAGATGCCCGCCTGTATCGTGACGTGCACCGTCGTGCCGCCAAACTCCAAAAACTCGCAGTGGCGCAACAGATTCGTGACATTTTGTTTCAGCGTGTCCCGGTCTTCCATACGGACGAGCGCAGCGACCTGCGCCGCGCCGCTGCGCACGCAGGCCGAAATCGACCAGTCCGCACGTTCATCGAGCTCGTGCCATAGGTGCTCGAGTATCTTCTGCACCGTCTTGCGCCCGTACGTGCTCACGAGCGCGTCGTACGTCGGCAGGAAAAAGACGGCCACCGCAAACGGCTCAGACCCTTTTGCCCCTTTTTCGCTCATGAGATCGGCGATGCGCTGCTCCAGCATGGCGCGTCCCGGCAGCCCCGTATGGCGATCCTGCAGGAGCAGCTCCTTCAGCCGCTTCGTCAGGGCGCGCTCACGCCTCAGCGCACGGACGGCCCAGACGAGCGCCCCCACACTCGCACCAAAACCAATCGCAACAATCGTCTCAATTCCAATATCCATATCCTGCACGATCCTTTCGTACGGAATTGACATCTGTATATCCATTTCTTATAATCATTCATGATATATTTTTTTTCGTCATTTGTAAAGTACGGGGATTTCTTTCCCGTATCCCCCACAAGAGAGGAGCTGCTCCATGGGAAAACCACCCATCAACATGGATCTCTTCCGCACGAAGAGCATCGCCCAAATGCGCGAGGCGGCGGCCAATTCCGGCATGGCAAAGACGCTCGGCGCACTCGATCTCGTCCTCTTAGGCATCGGCTGCGTCATCGGCACGGGCATCTTCGTCCTCACGGGCGTCGCCGCCGCGAAATACGCAGGGCCCGCCGTCACGTTCTCGTTCATCCTGTCGGGCCTCGCCTGCGCGCTCGCCGGCCTCGCCTACGCAGAATTCGCCTCGATCGTGCCGGCGTCCGGCAGCGCCTACACCTATACGTACGCGTCGCTCGGCGAATTCATCGCCTTCATCGTCGGCTGGAACCTCATTCTCGAATACACCGTCACGGCAAGCGCCGTCGCCTCCGGATGGTCCGGCTACGTCACGGGGCTTCTGCTCTCAGCCGGGCTTGACGTGAGCCACGCGCTCACACACGTTCCAGCAGACGGCGGCATCATCAACCTGCCCGCGATCTTCATCACGCTCCTGCTGACCTTCTTTCTCATCCGAGGCACGCAGGAAAGTTCGAAGCTCAACCGCATCCTCGTCTTGATCAAGCTCGCCGCCGTCTTCATCTTCCTTCTCCTCGCGGGCCCGCACGTCGACACGGCGAACTGGTCGCCCTACATGCCGTTCGGCGCGCAGGGCATCGCGGCGGGTGCGGCGATCGTCTTCTTCGCCTACATCGGCTTCGACGCCGTCGCAACAAGCGCCGAGGAGTGCAAGCGCCCCTCACGCGACGTGCCCATCGGCATCATCGGCTCCCTTCTCGTCTGCACGGCGCTCTACGTCGTCGTCGCCGCCGTGCTCACAGGCGTCGTGCCCTACACGGATCTGAACAACCCGGAGCCCGTCGCCTTCGCGCTTCGCTACATCGGCTACAATCTCGGCTCGGCGCTCGTCGGCGTCGGCGCGATCGCGGGCATCACGACGGTGCTCCTCGTCCTGCTCTACGCGCAGGCGCGCATCTTCTTCGCGATGAGCCGCGACGGCATGGTGCCGGCGAACGTCTGCAAGATCCACAAGCGCTACCACACGCCTTACATCGTGACAGTCGCGGGCGCGATCTTCGTCTCCGTCATCGCCGGCTTTGCGCCGATCGGCCTCATCGCCGAGATGGCGAACATCGGCACGCTCTCCGCCTTCACCGTCGCCGCGCTCGGCGTCATGGTACTGCGCGTGACGAAGCCTGGCCTGCCGCGCGCATTCCGCTGCCCCGCCGTCTGGATCATCGCTCCGCTCGCAGTCCTGGCGTGCGTCTACCTCATGCTCCACCTGCCGATGGAAACGTGGATCCGCTTCATCGTCTGGTGCGTCTTCGGCTGCCTCGTCTACTTCGGCTACAGCTACCAGCACAGCATTCTCGGCCACCAAAAAGAAGAACCCCGCGCAAAAAGAAAGGAAGAATAAATATGTACGTACACGATCTCGTGCGCCAAGGCGCGCCCGACGCCATCGCCCTCGTCGACCACAAGCGACGCTTTGCCTACAGCGAGCTCGCGGCGGCGACGAGGAACTGCCGCAACCGTCTCTACGCGGCTGGCGTGCGGCAGGGCGACCGCGTCGCCATCTTCTCACGCAACAGCGCGGAGTTCATCTTCGCCTACTTCGGCATCGCTTCGCTCGGCGCGATCGCCGTTCCGATCAACTTCCAGCTCGCGAGCCGCGAGATCGCCTACATCATCAAAGACGCGGTCATCAAGCATTTCCTGACGTACGAGCCATTGAATCTCGTCGATCCGCTCGCTGCGCTGCGCTGCGACCTCAAGGTCGCGCAGCACGACATCAAGACAATGGGAAATCCGAAGAAAGACCTTCCCGAAGCGCCTGCACTCCCCGCCGATTTTGACGAGAACGCGCCCTGCGCCCTCATCTACACGTCGGGCACGACGGGCTCGCCGAAAGGCGCCGTGCTCTCGCACAAGAACCTCATCACGAACGCCAAGCAGATGCGCATCATGGGATGCGAGCCGAAACACCATGTCCTCGCCGTTTTGCCGATGTACCACTGCTTCGGCTGGACGTGCTCCGTGCTCTTCCCGCTCTACTGCGGCGCAGAGGTCGTCATCCTCGACAGCTTCACGCCAAAAGAGACGATCCGCGTCATCCGCGAGGAAGAAGTCAACGATCTCTATGTGGTTCCGTCCATTTGCAGCCTCCTCACGAAGCTCGCGACGCCGGAGGACATGAAGAACCTCCGCCTCGTCGTCAGCGGCGGCACGACGCTGCCGCTCAAGATCGAGCAGGATTTCATCGAGAAATTCGGCGTCGATATATGCGAAGGCTACGGCCTCTCGGAAGCCTCTCCCGTCGTCGCGATGAATCCGGCCGGAAAGGCCGTCGTCGGCTCCATCGGTCCCGTCGTCCCCGGCATCGAGTGGAAGCTCGTCGACGCCACGGGACACGAAGTGCCGAAAGGCGCGTGCGGCGAGCTCATCGTGCGCGGCGACAACGTCATGCTCGGCTACTGGAATATGCCGGAAGCGACGCAGGATACGCTGCGCGGCGGCTGGCTCCATACGGGCGACGTCGCGCGCGCGGACGAAAACGGCTACCTCTACATCATCGATCGCCTCAAGGACATGATCATCAGCATGGGCGAGAACATCTACCCGCGCGAAGTGGAGGAGCTCATCTACCAGTTCCCTGGCATCTACGAGGCCGCCGTCATCGGCGTCGAAGACAAGCTGCGCGGACAGGCGGGCGCGTGCTTCTACAGCCTGCACGAGGGCGCCTCCATCAACATCCGCGAGCTCAAGAAGTTTCTCCAGGCAAACCTCGCACTCTTCAAGATCCCGCGTGAGTTCCACGAGATGGACGCCCTGCCGCGCACGTCGACGGGCAAGATCGCGAAACGCCTGATTTGGGAGAAATTCACCGAAAAGAAAAAGGATTCTTCTTGTCCATTATAAAAAACGGCTAGACCCAGTCGCAGCGTTTAGCTGCTTTGCATGCAGATCCCTAATTAGAAAAACGTCGCCATCACGAAGGAGACAAGAAGTGCGATTGCCATAGGAATCGCAGTGCGCTTTACCAAGTCAACTGGCGATACCTCTGCCACGCCTGCTACAGCGACAACGGCCGCTGTAATCGGCGATGCACTACGGGCAATACTTGCTGCCATCTGCATAGGCGTGATCATCGCTACCGGCAGAATGCTCATCTTAACTGCTATATCCGGCACCAGTGCACCGAATGAATAAAACGGCGCATTTCCGGAACCCATGATAACAGCAGCTGCAGCAACAATAATTGTCATAACAAGCGTAATGCCAACAGCCCCTACACCTAAATTTTCTGCCCCGCCAATCAGTGCGTCAATCGCACCGATCTTCGTTAAACCATAGGCAAACGTTTCACCGGCAACGATAAGCGTGACCACCGTCGCAAACAGCTTTCCCATGCCATCAAAGACGACCTGTATGCTTCCTAGCACCATCTTCAAATTACGCGTGTGGACAATCTCAAATAGCATCGCGACAACAATACTAATCAGCATAGCCGTCACAACAGGCATCTTGATCGAGGAGATGACAAGTTTGCTGAATACCAATACGAGTGCAATCGGAATAATTGGCAGGATCGCATAATACCGTGGCGGCAATGCATTGGACTTCACTTTGCTGTCAAACCTCATTTCGACCTGCTCCGTTCCGTCGCGGCGATCAAACCAACGCTGCACAAAAAAGTGCGATACAGCAATTGCGATCATCGTAACGATGGCAATCGGTATTTGTTCACTGACGAAATAATCGGTCACGTCCAATCCGGCGGTTTTGGCAGCAAAGGCGGCTGTTCCCGAAGCGGGGCCTAGATCAAGGCATGGCGTAGTCGCAATGACGCCTGCTGCAGAAAGCCGGCTGATGCCCAAACTGATCAGAATAGGGTACATCGTCGCCATAAGCAGGACACAAAGTCCTGCTGCACTTGGAATCACGATATTGAGCATTTGCCCGATTATATAACAAACGGCCAGCAAAATATAGGGAGATTTGATAAGTGACAACGGGTGAGCTGTAATATGAACCAGTATGCGGCTCGCGCCAATATGCTCCATGTACTTCGCAAATCCGCCTACTGTCATAATCAAAAGCCCGATACCTGCTACACGCGTGCTAAATGTATCTTCTATAAATTTGAACATATCAAACCAAGCAAATCCCGTTGTCATTTTTCCATCTAAAATCGGATAACCAAACAAAATCGTGGCTGACATAAGAATCAATCCACCAATGAACAAAACCGTTTGAGCCTTGAATTTCTTTAAGATGAACCATGCCGTGACAAGCGTCACAAGCAGTGCCAATAGAATTTTAAGCATAGCTATATCCTCCTAAGCATACACATGCTTAATGCTGTACGATATGTCGAATCACCTCATGAAGCAGTTGGCAACGTGGCTCAATCGATGCGAGCTCTAAATATTCTGCCTCGCTGTGCGCGCCTCCTCCAACCGGTCCCAATGCATCGATGGTCGGAATGCCTGCGGCAGCGGAAAAACTGCCATCTGATCCACCGCCACTCGCCATCCACCCAAAGGAAACGCCAATTTCTCGACCGATTTGATCAATCGTTCGGCAAAGCTTTTTCGTTTCTGCGCTGGGAATCATCGGTGGACGTGTTATGCCGCCTTCTACCTTTGCTGTCGTTCCCTCTACACGAGGCATTTCCTGCAGTTTCCGCATAACTGCTTCAATCCTTGCCACTTCCTCATGTTCATAATACCGAACATCAACCGCCGCATGAGCCTCACCAGGAACGGCACTAATCGATGTTCCGCCCGATACAGTTCCTACATTGACAGTCGTTTCTCTCGTCAGATCCGTTGCTTCCTGCAGTGCCAATATCCATCTCGCAATCTCTTCGATAGCACTTCTGCCACTCGTGTAATCAATGCCGGCATGGGCGCTCTTCCCTTTGATCGCGATATGGTAACGGGCAATTCCTTTTCGCTGATTGACTAAATCCCCATTTGCTCGACCCGCTTCGAGAACAAGAACACATCGGCTTTTCTTGGCAAGCGATACCGAATATGCTTTTGAGTACCGCGAACTGATGCCTTCATGATCGCTGTTTAGAAACACACAAATATTTGCATTGTTAAGCAACTGCTCAGATTGCAATGCAGATAATACATACAAACCGCTTAATAAGCCTGCTTTGCAATCAATCACCCCAGGTCCCATTGCGCGGCCATCTCGCTTTGAAAACGGGCATTTCTTCGCCGTTCCAAGCGGGAACACTGTATCCATATGTGCCAAAATTAGCACATCGTATCGCTCTGCAGGATGATTGACGATATGCAGGCAGGGCCCGATCGAATCGAAAAACTTTTTCTCCGTGATCTTCCATCCCAAATCCTCGTAACGCTCACGCATAAAAGCGGCAATTTTTCCAGCCCCATCTGGCTCTGATGAAACGCTGTCAATATTTACTAAATATTCCAGTTGTCTCAGGTAGCGTTTTATATCCACGATTTCCATAAGCATTCTTTCTTCCTTTCTTCTTTTTTCTTCTTTCTTCCTTCCGATACATATCCCAATCGAATGGACTCCTGCCTTTATGCTTATTATAAAGGTTGTAAATGGTTCTGTATAATTCGTGTTTCTTCTAATGTTATTAGATATTCGAATTGACTCTGAATCTATGAAAATGCTAGGCTATAAAATAGAGTGAATTTATCGATAAAGGATGTGTGCCTATGCTATTCAAACAGTTACAGTATTTTATGTCTGTGGCAGAATGTCGCCACTTTACGAAAGCCAGTGAACGATTATTTGTATCACAATCCGCCCTTTCGCAGCAAATTACAAAGCTCGAAAATGACCTTGGCATCACTTTAATCAATCGCGATTCACACCCCATCGAGCTAACGCCTGCCGGCAGAGTCTTTGCAAAACAGGCAAGCATCATTTTAGCTGACCTGAAAACACTGGAAGAGCAAATGGAACAATGGCGCGATACCGACTCTTCCTCGCTTCGAATTGGCATTATTGCAGGCCTATCCAATCTTCCGCTTACGGAGATTCTATCGGATTTCAATACGCATCACCGCAGCGTAAAGCTTTCTCTCGTCAACCACCTTAGCAAAAAGCTATGCTATCTGCTAGACGAAGAATTGCTAGACGTTGCAATATTCGCAATGCCAGCTAACATTCAGTCGTATGACTTCGATGTTATTCCATTGCAAAAGGAGCCTTTTTTCGCAATCTTTCCGGAGAAGCATCCGCTCGCAAAAAACGAACTTTTTGATATTGCTTCGGCCAAAAACGAAAATTTTATCTTTCCGTCTCCTGAAAATGTATCCCATGATTCCATCCTATCGGATTGTAAAAAACATGGTTTTCAGCCTAAAATCATAAGCTATTGCAACCGCCCTAGACATCGAATCAATCTCGTCCAAGCTGGTTTTGGAATTTCTTTGATTTCCGCTAGCGGCTTAATGAACCATCCGACAAAAGAGGGAATCATTGTACGTCCGCTTACAGAACCATTTCATAAAACCATCGTCATCGCGCGCAAAAAAATAAGACATGCACATGGTACAGTACAAGCTTTTTGGCAATATATCGAAACGTATGCAAAAAAAAAGCCGAATCTCATAATATGATAAGATCCGGTTTTTGTATGTCATGTAAGCGGAAGTTCCATCGAAATGCGATACGGAAATCAAGCCTTCAATCGTCGCTGCCCTGAATCTGGCGCAGGAGGCTGAGGATCTCGACGTAGAGCCAGACGAGCGTCACGAGAAGCGAGAACGCGCAGTACCACTCGTACTCCTTCGGCATGCCTTCGCGGACGGCCTCGCTTATCATCTCGTAGTCGATGAAGAGCGACAGTGTCGCGACGCCGATGACGATGAGACTGATGCCGATGCCGATCGCGCCGCCGTTATGAATGGGGAGCATGACGCCGAAGAGCCCGAGGACGATCTGCGCCGCGTACAGGATGAGGATGCCAAGGAGCGCAATCATCGTGATGCGCATGAATTTCGCATTGACCGTCACGATGCCGCGCGAGTAGACGATGCCCGCCGCGATCGCAACGCCGAACGTCGCCATGACGGCGCTCACGGCGATGCCGGGGATCATCCGCTCCAGCATAAAGGAGAGGCAGGCGAGGCACATGCCCTCCAGGATCGCGTAGAGCGGTGCGAGGAATCCCGCCGTCTGCGGGCGGAACGAGACGATGCATGCGACAATGAACGCCATGATTGCCGTGACGCCGGTCGTGACGGGCGTCGCATAGCCGAAGTGCCACGTCGTGATGGCAGAGAGCGCGACGAGCACGACGAGCCCGATGCTCTTTCCGGCGACGCCGCCGTAGGACGCCGTCTCGCTGAGCGCGCTGCGCGATATGCCGTTTTCGAGTCTGGATAGCATTGGATTGTTCAAAAAAATCATCTCCTGTTTTCTTTCTGAAATAGACGGGTTGGAACAAATCTTATTATAGTGGGTCGCAGGCATTTTGTCCAATCCCGTCAAAAATGTGGTTGACTGAGTCAATATAATGTGTTCTGTCCCAAGTAATGCATGACGAACTGCTGCGCCGTCCGTCCGCTCCTGCCGCTGTGCGTCATCTCCCAGCGCACGCCCGCGATGCGAAGTTCTTCCGGCGTGAGCGCGATGCCCTCTTTGCGCAGCATGTGGTCGATGATCGAAAGGTACTCCTTTTGGTCGGGCGCGTAGTAATGGATGATGAGCCCGAAGCGGTCGCTGAGCGAAATCGTCTCGTTCATGCTGTCCTCACGGTACAGCTCATCCTGCGCACCGTCGCGGTCGCGCCAGCTCTCATGGATGAGGTGGCGTCGGTTCGACGTCGCATAGAGCAGCACATTTTCGGGGCGCGCGGCGACGCCGCCCTCGATCGCCGACTTCAGGCGCTTGTACGCGGGGTCGTGTTCCTCGAACGAAAGATCGTCGAGGAACACGATGAAGCGCTTGCCCGCATGGATTCGCAGCGCTTCCATGACCGCGGGCAGGTCGGAAAGCTGTGATTTTTTTAGCTGCACAAGACGCAGCCCCTGCCCGTAATACACCTTTGCAAGCGCCTTGACGATGGAGGACTTGCCCGTGCCGCGCGCGCCGACGAGCAGCACGTTGTTCGCCGTTCGTCCCGCGACGAATGCCTCCGTGTTTCCGAGGATCTGCTCCTTCTGATGCGCGTAGCCGATGATGTCCGCGAGATCCATTGCCGCAAACGACGGGATACCGCGCAGACGATGCGCCGCATCCTCCCACTCCAATGCCGCACAGGAGGCGATATCGCCGTAGCCGTAGCGCCGATAGTAGGCGAGAAATGCCGCTGCGGCCTCCTCCGCCGTCTGAACGCCTGCAAGCGATTCCGTGAGCGATTTCGCCGCCTCCGTCCCCATCCCATGGGTCGGCTTGTAATCGTCGAAGAACGGGATGCCGAGCCACATGTGCGCAGGCTCCGTGATGAGCGGCAGGAGCACCTCGATATCGCGGACGAAAGCAGCCCGCAGGCTCTCGCCGAGCGCTCCTTTTTTCGCCTCAATCGTTTCCGAGACGAGATTCGCTTCCTGCACAAGCCCGTGAATGACGGCGCCGCGCACGAGACTCCCTGCCATGCCGAGCCGTTCCGCCTCCCTCATGAGGGCAGCGGCGCACGCCCCGACAGCCGTCTCGTCCCCTTCCAACACGCGCTTCAGCATACGAAAAACCGGTGTATCGAGGAGGCTGCGGCAAACGGTGAGCGACGATAAGTCCTTTCCATACGTCATGGTATCATCCTTTCATGCGCCCCGCACATTCGCTGCGCACAACGAATCGCGGGGCGCGCAAAAAATCATTTTCTTCCTGACGCGCACGCGCGTCGCGCACGCAGAGTGCGCGCAATTCCGTCGCCTCTGTATCGAGCGCCAGCATTTCCTGCAAGGCGGAAAGCCTGCCGCCACGCCGCGTCTTCGTCGTAAGCGCCGCGCTCGTCTTCGTGATGAGCGGGATAGCCGACCTCCTCTTCGCGCGGTGCAGAAGCGCGCGCCCCGCCTCGCTGAAGGCGAGCACGCGCGCGTAGCGCGGTCCTATGGCATCCATCTCCGCCGCCTGCCGTGCCTGCACGCCGAGCAGGAGATGCGGGATAAGCCGTCGGATGCGGCTCGCGGGGTAACGGCTCGTCACGGTCTGGGACACGAGCCCATCGAGCGAGTCTGCTTTTCGCGCCACCTTGAGCAGGCGATTCTCAAGCCCCTCGCCCATGCCGAGCACGGCGCGCAGGCTCTTTGCGCGCGCTGGGATGAGGGACGCGAGCAGCGGGCAAAAGAGCCGCTCCTCGTCCGCGATACAGTTCGGCGTGGATTCGCGCAGCACCGTATAGACGGGCGCGGGAACGGCTGCCTGCACGGCCGCCCAGTCCGGCTGCGCGGCGCGCACGGCATGGCGTATCGCGCTGCCGCTCGCCATCGCGCCCGCGCTCCCGTCTGCGGCATTTCGGATCGCGATGGTGCCGTGGGGTGCGCCGTGCCGGGCGATGAGGATCGGCGCGAGCGGCAAAGAGAACGCGGCGCACGCGCGCAGGTACTCGACTGCGAGGATATTATTCGGTGCACGGAGCAATGCGCGCGGAATCCGTGCCGCTTCCTCAAGCGCCTCTGCGAGCGCCCGGGCGTACGCGTTTCCATCCTGCATGTGCGCGTGCAATATCGCCTGTACCTGCGGTGAAGAAACCGCCTCCGACGCCCGTTTGAGCAGGGGGAGATCGTCACATTCCGCGCCGAACGCGAACGCATCGACGATGCCGAGTGCCCCGAAAAGCCGCAGTGCGCCGCGCGCGAAATCCTGCGCGCTGCGGCAGGCGAATACGAACGGCAGTTCCAGCACGAGATCGACGCCGCCGCGCACGGCAAGCCCTGCCCGCTGCCACTTATCCAAGAGAGCCGCCTCGCCGCGCTGCGTGAAGCTGCCGCTCATGACGGCGACGATGGCCGCATGCGGGCATCGTTCGCGCACGGCGCGAATCTGCCATGCATGGCCATTGTGGAACGGATTGTACTCCGCCACGATACCGACTGCGCGTGCGCTCATTTCCATCGCGTTCCCTCCCATCCGGCGAATTGCCCGTCCTATTCCCATTATACCATGAAGCTTTCCCGCATAATCGAAATTTATTTCCGCATCAAAAGACCATATTGCACAAAAATGCGGCGCATCCCGTACGCAGGGAAGCGCCGCATTCCGGTTCAGCAAGGGACGGCTGCGCGCGGCGCGACCGCCCTTTGCCAAACGATTCCTCAGCGGGAAATCTTAGTGGTAAACGGCCACGTCATCCAGTGCATGGACGTGATAGCTCTTCTTCACCTGCACGGACTGCCCGCCGGTGAAGACCACGAGACATACATCGCTCGGTGCATGTGCGCGGATGTAATCGAGATCCACCTGCATGAGCTTGTCGCCTTTCTTGACCTTCTGCCCGTTTTGGACGAAGACCTCGAAGCCCTGCCCGCCGAGCTTGACCGTATCCACGCCGTAATGAATGAGATACTCCGTGCCGTCCGCCGCCTTCATGCCGATAGCGTGCTTCGTGTCAAAGACGAACATCACTTCCCCGTCCGTCGGCGCGACGACGGCGCCATCGGCAGGTGCGACGAAGAATCCGTCCCCCATCATCTTGCCGGCGAAGCCATCGTCTGGCGCCTCCGTGATGGGATGCACCGTGCCGTTTGCAGGCGAGGCAAACGGCTTGCCTTCCGTCGTAGGATTCGCTTCCGCCGCAGGCGCTTCCGGCTCTGCTTCTGCAAGCGGTCCGGGCGCCTTTTTCGCATCGTCCGGCTCGACCTCCGGCGCGGTCTCGAGATACTCCTCCAGATTGGACTTGATGACCGCGACCTTCGGGCCGTAGATGACCTGCACGCCCGTGCCCTTGACGATGACGCCTGCCGCGCCCGTAGCCTTTAAGAGCGTTTGGTCAACCAAGGAGGAATCCGCCACGGAGCAGCGGAGCCGCGTTGCGCAGCAATCCACCGATGTGATATTGTGTTTGCTGCCGAGCGCCTTTGCAATGCACCGGCTCACCTCGTCGCCGCCGATCGCTCCGGTGGATTCATGCTGCGCCGCCTTGCGGGCATTGACATCGGCTTTCGTGTAGAGCTTCGTCTCCTCATCGTCGTCCTCACGGCCCGGCGTCTTGAAGTCGAACTTCTGGATAAGAAAGCGGAATGCCGCATAGTAAAGGAAGAAGTAGACAATGCCGACCGGAATGAGCAGCATCCAGCTCGTCTTGTCGTTGCCCTGCAGGATGCCGAAGATAAAGAGATCGAGCAAGCCGCCCGAGAACGTCAGTCCTACCGCCACGCCCAGCATATGCGCGATCATGTAGGCCGCACCGGCTAGGATCACCTGCACGCCGAAAAGCACCGGCGCAACGAAGAGGAAGCTGAACTCAATCGGCTCGGTAATGCCGGTGAGCATGGACGTCAGCGCCGCCGACAACAAGAGACCGCCCGCGACCTTCTTCTTTTCGGGGCGCGCACAGTGATACATGGCGAGCGCCGCGCCCGGAAGGCCGAAGATCATGAAGATGAACTCGCCGGAGAAATACCGCGTCGCATCGGCACTGAAATGCGTAACGTTCGGCGAAGCGAGCTGCGCGAAGAAGATATTCTGACCGCCTTGGATCAGTTGCCCGTCCACCATCATGGAACCGCCGACACCCGTCTGCCAAAACGGCAAGTAGAACACATGGTGAAGCCCGAATGGGATCAGGGCGCGTTTAATGATACCGAAAATGAGCGTGCCGACATAGCCCGTTCCCGTCACAAGGCTGCCGAGGGCGAATATGCCCTGCTGCACCACCGGCCAAATGAAGGTCATGGCGATGCCGACAAAGAGGAAGACAACCGTTGAAACGATGGGGATGAAACGCGAACCGCCGAAGAAAGAAAGCGCGTCCGGCAATACGATCTTATGATAGCGATTGTGCAGCCACGCCACGCCGATGCCGACGATGATGCCGCCGAACACGCCCATCTGCAGGGACATGATACCGCAGCTAGAGGCGATGGTTCCTTCCAGCACGTCGGGGGATATCGAGCCGTCCGCCAGGATCTTCCCCGTGGCTTTCAGCATGGAATTACAGGAAACGTGCATGACGAAGAACGCGATCATGGCAGCAAGGCCTGCCACTTCCTTTTCCGCCTTCGCCATGCCGACGGCAACGCCCACGGCAAAAATGATCGGCAGATTGCCAAAGATCGTCCCACCTGCCGCGCTCATGACCGACAGCAAGGTGTGGAGCACCGTGCCGCTGCCCAGGATCCCTTCCAGTCCGTATGTCTCGATGGTCGTGGGATTCGTGAAGGACGCGCCGAGCCCGAGCAACAGGCCGGCGATCGGCAGCACGGCCACAGGCAGCATGAAACTGCGTCCGACGCGCTGCAAGACACTAAAAATTTCGTCTTTCAATAAAGTCACTCCCTTTTGCACTAAATCGATAATATCGCGCGGCATCCATGCCGCTCACCTTTGTCATTATACCATGTTTTCGCCTAGACGACACCGTTCCGCCGAAACCCTGTGTTTCAACTTTTGTACCAAAGAACCCGCATCAGAATCCGCATCGGCGCAAACCCAAACGGCATGAAAAGACGCCGCAGCAAAACGCTGCGGCGTCCGATAAAGTCCAAACGATTTGCGCCGTCAGAGCGCCTTGTACCCCGGCGGCACTGGCGCAACCACACTGACAAAAATGAAATCCTCCGTCCCCGTGTTCCTCAGCCCATGGCACATGCCCTTTGCCGAGATGATGAGATCCCCCTTAGCGACCGGCACCTCCTCGCCGGGCGCGGGGAAAAACACGCCCTCGCCCTGCACGCAGACCCAAAAATCGTCGCCTTCTGGGTGCTCGTGCGCCGCAACCTCCTGCCCCGGACGAATCCCCCAGACCGACCCGCTCGTCGCATCCGTCTTGTAGAACACCGTCTTTACCGCCTTGTCACCAAACTGCACCACGTCCGCAAGCTTGAAGCATCGCGTCTTGAAATCCTTCGTCACAGCCATAAAAAGCCCTCCTTTTTCATTGTATCACGCCACCATTCTATCTTATTCTTGCAGAAAAGTCTATCCATAATTTCAGACGAGGGCGTTTTTTCTGCCCGCCCTGCTGAAATCATGTATGGACAGAAGGGAACCATCGAGCGTCATACTTTTGAGCCGGTCGAGTACATGAGAATCTTCTCCGGGTTATCCTCGATGCTCCAAACGCCGCAAGGGCAGACGCCCGCGCAGATGCCGCAGCCGATGCAGCGGTCGGGATCGCTCGTATACGCCCACGAGCCATCCTCGTATTCCTCGCGCGTGATTGCCTTTTCGGGGCATGACTCAAGGCACATCTTGCAGTCGCGGCACGTGCCGCAGCTCACGCAGCGCGCATGGTCGCTCACGGGGTCGCCGATGGCGCAGTGGTGCCACTTGTCGAAGTACGCTTTCGAAAGGCGCTCCGCAGGGATCTGCGGGCGTTCGGGAAAGGGCTGCACCTCCTCGCCCATGACGTATTGATGGACGAACCAAGCCGCCTTTCTGCCGCTGCCGATCGCGTCGGTCAGGCGGCCGGGCTTTATCGTATCGCCTGCCGTGAAGACGCCTTTCGCGATGGACTGGTCTGCCTTCGGCACAACCCAGCTCTTGCGGAAGAACGCGATGCCCTCGTCCTCGGGCAAGAAGTCCATCTCAGGTTCTTCGCCGATGGAGACGATGACCTGGTCAGCAGGGATAAACGTTCCGTCCTTTGCATAGACGCCCTCGGACGTGATTTTCGCGGTGAAAAACGGCCAGACGATCTTTCCGCCGAGGCTTTCGAAGTGTGCGATCTCGTGTGCGAATGCCGCAGGCCTTTGCACGTCTACAGCAACGACGCTTTCGGCGCCCATCCCGTACGCGCCACGGCAGGTGTCCATGCCGCTGTTGCCCGCGCCGATGACGACGACGTGCCTGCCCGTGTGCGGCTTCTCGCCGCGATTGACGGCTTTGAGATAGGAAAGCCCCATCGTGAGGTGTCCTGTGCCTTCCCACGGGAAGAAGCGCGATTTCGTGCCGCCCGTCGCGACGACGACGGCATCGTTTTCCCTTCGGATCGCGGCGAACTTCTCGCCGTCGACCTTGCAGGAGGAAACGAATTGCACGCCGACGCTTTCGATGCGCCTGAGCTCCGATTCTAGGAGCTCGTGGCTCAGGCGGCCGCGCGGAATGACTTGTTCGAGCTTGCCGCCGATGTGCTCCGCATCATCGTAAACGGTGACGCCATGCCCTTTGCGCGCAAGCTGCCATGCCGCCGAAAGACCGGCTACGCCACCGCCGATGACCGCGATTTTCTTGCCCGTATGTTCCTTCGGCGGCGCAACCTTCGCAAATGCCGCGCTGTAGCCCAAGGGACCGATCTGGATCGGCTCGTCAATCGTGCCGCGCGTGCAGGCGTCCATGCAGGGGTTCGGGCAGACCGAGCCGCAGACCGAGCCGGGGAACGGCGTGTAGTCGAGTTCGAGCTGGATGGCCTCTTCCTCGCGCCCCATGCGGATGAGATCGTAGCGAAGCTGCGTCGGGATGCCCGTCGGGCAGTTCGCCTCGCACGGTGCGGCGAATTTCGCATTGTCCCAATGCGGAACGCGCAGGCGGTAAAGCCCCGTCGAAACCGTCGTGTGCACGGCGAAGTCGTCGTGTGCGACGTCGGCGAAAATGCCGCCCTTGACCCATTCGCTTACGCGGAAGGCGTGCATGTCCGAACCGTTTTTCGCCTTTGCCTTTTTCTCTTCGGGCGAAAGCGGGCGCAGCTTCTTCCACTCGCTCCACTTCGTGAGCCCTTCCATGAGTTCCTCGCGCTCGATATGTGCGAGGAAGTCCTCCATGCCAGCCGCGAGGAAGTCGATATCCGCCTGCGTGAGTTCCTCCGCAAGGATGTCCGCCGGGTGCGTGCCAATGGGACCGCGCACGTAGACGCAGCCGCCGACCATGCCGACACAGGAGCGCGCGCCGAGGACAGACTCGTACGCCGCGCTGTCATAGCCGCAGACGACGGCGCGCCCGCCGCCCATGAACTCAAAGGAGAAGGAGCCGACATTCTTGAGGATCCAAAGCTCCGGCGCCTCGTAAAGCGGGTCGTGCTTCATCAGCGAGCCCGTGCGCGTGCCGCCGCGCCCGCCGATAAATATCTTGCCGCCCGAGGAACAGTGCCCCGCCGTGTCGCCTGCATCGCCCTTTACGGTGATGATGCCGCCTGCATTCAGCCAGCCGACGTCTGCCGACGCCGACTCCTCGACGACGATCTCCGTGCCGGGAAGCGCCATCGAGCCGACGCGCTGACCGGCATTTTTGACATGAAAACGGAGCGGCTTGCCCTCCGGGTGCCAGAGCGGGCCGCCGATGTCGTGCTGGCCGGACGCCTCGATGTCGAAATCCGTTTCCCCGCTGCGCACCGCCTCCTCAATCGCGAGAAGCAGGTCTTGGGTGGACATGCGTTCATGTCCTTTCATCGTGTTGATCTTGAGCATTGGCAAGTCCCCCCTTAGCAGACGTACTGGATGCCGAGCTTGTCGGCGATGGCGCGATCGGTCGAGACGAGCGCGTCGCTTCGGCCGATCGGAAGCGACGAGTTGCCGATCGGCGCCATGAGCTTCTTGAGCTCGGCGTCAAATGCGAGCACGTAGTCGACGATCTTCTGTGCGCCGCGGTCGACATCGAGGCGCTTGACGAGACGCGGGTCCTGCGTGCAGATGCCCGTCGGGCACTTTCCCGTGTTGCACGAGTTGCAGCGTCCCTGCTCGTTGCCGATGCAGCCTAAAAGCTGGATGAGCACCTTGCCGACGAAGACGCCGTTCGCGCCGAGACACATCATCTTGAAGGCGTCTGCCGCCGCGTTGCCCGTCATGCCGATGCCGCCGCCGCCGTAGAGCGGGATCTGCCCCTGAAGCCCCTGCTTCACCGCCGCGAGGTAGCAGTCGCGGATCTTCGAGACGACGGGATGCCCCGTGTGGTCAAGCGAGACTTCGTTCGCTGCGCCCGTGCCGCCCTGGATGCCGTCGATGAAGAAGCCGCCGCAGATCTTGTACGGATCGCGCAGCAGGTTGTTGTAGACGGAAACGGACGTAGAGGACGCCGCGCACTTGATCGCGACCGGCACGCGGAAGCCGAATGCCGCATTCATCGAGAGGTGCATCTTCTGCACGCTTTCCTCGATGGAGTAAAGGCCCTGATGATTCGGCGGCGAGGCGAGCGTCGCCTTCGGCACGCCGCGGATCGCCTGCACGTGCTCGGCGACCTTGGCCTCCATCAAAAGCCCGCCGTCGCCAGGCTTCGCGCCCTGCCCGATCTTGATGAGGACGCCAGCAGGGTCCGTGACCATCTTCGGCAGCGCCTTCACGATGCGGTTCCAGCCGAAATGCCCCGATGCGATCTGGATGATGAAGTACTTCAGATAGTCCGACTCAAGGAGCCTTACCGGCATGCCGCCCTCGCCCGAGCTCATGCGCACGGGCAGGCCGCACTTCTCATTGAGATAGCCGACCGCGAGCGCGACGGCTTCCCACGCGCGCGTTGAGAGCGCGCCGATCGACATATCGGAGAAGATGAGCGGATAGATCCAGTGGACCGGCGGCGTGTGCTTCGTCTGCTTGAGCCTGCCGCCTTCGATGGAAAACGGCAGCTCCTTCGCCGCGAGTACACGGCCGAACGGCGCGCGGATATCGAACGTATGGCGCGCCGCGTCGAGCGACGGGTCGGTCATCTGCGAGATGCGCCCGACGACGATGGCGTCGAGCGTGCGCTGCGCGTTGAGGTTTGTGCGGCCGCCGCGCTTGATGGGGCCATGATCCTTCGAGAGCAGCGTCTTTCTCGTATCGGCGTTTCGCACGGGACGGATCGCGTCATTCGGGCAGACTTTCTCGCAGAATCCACAGCCACGGCAGAAATCCGTGAGACTGCGGGTTTGGCGAATGACGGGACGCGCGGCGTGCGTATGCTTCGGCACGGGCTGCGCCTCCTCGGACACCGTCAGCGACTGACGGCGCATCTCGACGTGGATTGCCTTGAAGGAGCACGTGGCGACACAGCTCCCGCACATCGTGCAGCGTTCTGGCTTGTAATCGATGATCCACGGCAAGTCGTTGATGGCAACGTCCTGCGACCTTACTGCTTCCATCTCTGTACCTCCAAGTCATTGCCGATGACGACGATCTCGCGCTCATTCGGGTAAATATCCCGCGTCTCGTCGCGCTCCGGCAGGATCGCATTGAGGCCGCAGACTTCCGACGAAATCGCGACCATGTCGTCTGTCTGGCCGACGACGACAGGGCGCAGTTTCTTCGAGTCGCAGCACGTAATCATGCTGCGGTCGGGGAGCACGCCGATGATCGTGTTCGGCCCGTTGATTTCGAGGTTTGCAAGGCTTTGGCGGATCGCCGTCAGGACGTCCTTGTCCTCGCGCTCCTCGATCTCTTCGAACGGCAGCGGCGTGATGACGTGCTTGTAGTACGTGAGCGGCCACTTGAGCTCGTGATGGATGTAGTGGAGCGTGTTCAGGAAGCACTGCGAATCGGACTCAAAGCCGATGTAGCCGCGGTGCAGCGTGCGCTGGAACTCCTTGTTCTTCGTGTAGAATGTGTTTTCGCCGTTCGCGCAGAGCGTGTATCCCTGCAGGAAGAACGGGTGCGCCGCATAGCGCACGATGTCGTAGTTCGTATTCTGGCGGCACTGCGCGACGATGCTCTTCGCCACGAGGCAGCCATTGTCATCCCAGAGATGGAAGTATGTCGCGATGTCGCGCGGGTCGCCGATCTCCTTGAGCGTCAGCACGTCCGGCCAGAAGGAGTAGACATAGCCTGCCTCTTCCTTCTCCAAGAGCGCGCGAAGCGCGAGGCGGGTATCGAGCAGGAGATTCTCCTTCTCCGCCTTTGTCATGTGTGCTGCATCCTCAGGATAGTCGTAGTTGCGGAAGATGTAGTACGGCATCGCCTTGATGTCGAGCCCTTCCTGCTTGTCCGGAACGGGAAGCCACTCCGCGAGCTGGACGAAGTTGTGCGCATCCATGTAGCGCTCGACGATCTGCGCGCCCTGCTGCGTGCAGGCCAGCGAGAGAAGCGGCTTGTCCTTGTAGTTGGAAAAGATCCCATAGAGATCCTGCATGACCATCGCGAAGCCCGAATTGTCATGCCCTTCCTGCTGCGGCAGCATCAGATGAAGCGCCTTCGACGGCTGGATGGGAACCTTGCTCTTGATTGACCCGATACGGCACATAGTGCTCTCCCCTTTGTACAATACACAGATGTTTCCTCATGTATATAAATCAGTGTAATTCCTATTATAAAAAAGCATAGATAGTCTGTCAACGCATGATAGCGATGTATACATGAATACGATAAAAACATCCCTCTATCAGAGTCTCGTATTTGGCAGGAGAACAAAAAACCGCAGCTCATGTACAAACATAAAGCTGCGGTTTCCCCTATGCGATTTTACAAGTAGCCGACGGGATTGACCGGCGTGCCATTGACGCGCACCTCATAGTGCACGTGCGGGCCTGTCGAAAAGCCCGTGCTGCCCATGTAGGCGATGATCTGCCCGCGGCGGACGTGCTCGCCTGCTGTCACGACGACCTGCATCGCATGCCCATAGCGCGTCATGATGCCATTGCCGTGGTCGATATCGACCATGTTGCCGTAGCCGCCCGCGTTCCAGCCTGCGGCTGTCACGGTTCCGTCCGCCGTCGCGCAGATCGGCGTTCCCATGTCATTCGCGATATCGATGCCGGGATGGAAGTCCGTGCCATTCCAGCGAAGGCCGTACGGCGAGCTGACCGTCCCCCTTGCCGGCCAAATGCTCGGCGTCGTGGCCGGTGCGCCGAGCGCAAGGGGCTCGACGGTGCTGAGCTCCTCGCGCTGCGCTTCCAGCTCCTGCTTCAGCGCGAGGAGCGATTCGCGCCGTCTCGCAATGCCCTTTTCGAGATTTGCGAGCGTCGCATCGACATTTTGGAAGTCCGGTGAGACGTGCGGGCCGCCCTGCCCGCCATGCGTGCCGTCTGCCTCCTGTCCATCCGCAGCGCCAGCCGGACCGTCTTCCTGCACAGAGCTGCCCGATATGCGGCGCAGTTCCGTTTCCATCTGCGTGAGCTGGTCGAGCTGATCCTGCAGTGCGTTCGCCTTTTTGGACAGTTGAAGGAGCTGTTCCTGCTGGATTCCACCCACGCGCTGAAGCTCCTCGATCTCATTCGCGCGATTCGCATTCGTGAGCGCTCCGTATACGGCATAGCCCGTCGCGCCGACGAAGAGAAGCGCACCTGCCGCAAGCGTCGCCACACCGTATTTGACCCTGCGTGCCGACAGGCAGATGCTCTTTGTCGCCCCGCCGTCGCCTGGAATCAATTTGATGGTATAACCGGCCATCTCCTTCAAGCTCAACAATCTCCTTCCACTCAAAAGACCTTGTGCCATCATTATAGCACAAGGTCTTTGTTCCTATCGTTAAATTTTTATGGAATCTGCATGGAATTGGCCTGAATGCGCTCCCATCATCACACGAGCCGATCAGTCGGCCGATGCGGATGCGATCGCCTTGTGGAGCGCCTCTTCCTCTTCCTTCGTCAGCGTGTAGCTCGAATGGCCGTTTTCGATCGGCTTGACGTAGCTGCGCGAATCCTCACGGCCGAACAGACTCGACAGGATGACGCCGTTATCGTGCGCATCGAGCAGCGCGACGGCATAGCTGAGGTCGCTGCCCATGTTCTCAAATGCGCAGAACCGGACGACGCCGACGCGCGTGATGGCCTGCTGCAGGAGTGTGTCGATGCGCTTGTTCTCATGATCGATCCGCGCATTCTCCTCTTCGACGGCTTTGACCTTCTCGATATGGCCGACGAGCATCGTTTCGAGATTGTCGCCCGTCGCCCCCGTCATGATCTTTTTGTGCTGCTTTTTCATATAGCTCAGGCTCATCCAAAGGTGAATGATAATGGCATACATGACGATAACGAGGACGCCTAGCCCGCCGATGAGATAGAGTACATTATTTAGTACAAACTTGCTGACTGTCTGAACTTCCATGATCTATAACTGCTCCTTCTGTCCTGTTGGGAGGAATGTTTCACGTGAAACAGTTCCTCCCCCACTTCCCTGTCATACCGTAAAGTTCTGTGCGAGCGACACCTTGCGCAGGGCTTCGATCTTTTCCTGATTCGTTTGATTCCTGCGCGCAAGCATCATGCCCATGATGCGCTCAAGATCCTCCGGCCCGTAGAATTCGATCTCAATGCGGCTCTTCTTCTTGCCCGATTGGATGCGTACCTGCGTGCCAAAGGCTTCCGTAAGGCGCTCCACGGCATCGCGGACGAAGACATCCATCTTTTCTTCCGGCGCAGCCGCCTTCTCCTCGCGCTCCAAATGCTTCGGATTCTGTGCGAGTTTCTTGACGAGCGCCTCGGCCTGCCGCGCGGAAAGTTCCTCGGACTGGATATACTCCGCCGCATCGCGCTGCAATTTCGGATCCTCGATCGTGATAAGCGGGCGCGCCTGCCCCATCGTGAGGCTGCCGTTGGCAACGTACGCCTGCACCTGTGCCGTGAGCTTCAACAAGCGGAGGAAGTTCGCGATATGCGAGCGGCTGCGTCCGATCTTTTTCGCCATTTCCTCCTGCGTCATGCCGAAGTCCTTCATGAGATGGTCGTAGGCACGCGCTTCCTCCATCGCGTTCAGGTTTTCACGCTGTACGTTCTCGATGAGCGCGACTTCACTGACCTGCGTATCGCTGTACTCACGCACGATCGCGGGGACGGTGGCAAGCCCTGCAAGGCGTGCCGCGCGCAGGCGGCGCTCGCCTGCGATAACCTCGTAGCCGCCCTCTGGCAGGCGCCGCACGAGCAGCGGCTGCAAGACGCCGTACTGCTTGACCGAGGTGCATAGCTCCTCCAGCGCCGCTTCGTCAAAATCCGTGCGTGGCTGATAGCGGTTCGCCCGGATTTCCGCTTCTTTGATTTCCTGCACGCCATTTCGCCCAGCACCCGCCTTCACAGGCGTAAGGCCGAACGCACCGAGTCCCTTGCCGAGCCCTCCATGCCTATTTGCCATGTGCCATCACCTCTTTCGCCAGGCGCTGGTATACCTCTGCGCCCTTGCTTCCCTTGTCGTAGTACAGGATCGGCTGCCCGTACGACGGTGCTTCCGACAGGCGCACCGTGCGCGGGATGCGCACCTTGTAGACGAGCTCGCCAAATGCCTCCTTGACCTCTGCAACGACCTGCTCCGCAAGGCGCGTGCGCGTGTCGTACATCGTCATGAGCACGCCCTCGACAGCGAGGCCGGCATTGAGGTTCGAGCGCACGAGGTCGATCGTATTCATGAGCTGCGAGACGCCTTCGAGCGCGTAAAACTCGCACTGTATCGGCATGAGCACCGTATCGGCTGCCGCAAGCGAGTTGAGCGTCAGCAGTCCGAGCGAAGGCGGGCAGTCGATGAGGATGTAGTCGTACTCGTCCTTCACCTCGGCAAGCGCCTTTTTCATGCGCGCCTCGCGCGACATCGCTGAGACGAGTTCGATCTCTGCGCCCGCGAGTTCAATATTGGCGGGCAGGATGTCGGCCTTGAACGCCGTCTTCCTGATCGCCTCGCGAATCTTCGCCGTGCCGAGCAGGACTTGGTATACCGTCATCGTGAGCGCGGATTTGTCAATGCCGAATCCGCTCGACGCATTGCCCTGCGGATCGCAGTCGACGAGCAGCACCCTTTGGCGTTTCGCTGCGAGGCATGCCGCCAAATTGACTGCCGTCGTCGTCTTGCCGACGCCGCCCTTCTGATTGGCCACCGCAATAATCCTAGCCAATTCTGTCACCCTTTCATCCGCCCTGTCCATTTTATCATTGTATGCCTGTGCCGTGGCGGGTATAATGAAATTGTTCACTCTCTTATCATAATATGAAACGCGGATTTTTTCCATTGTTTCACGTGAAACATTTTATTTTTTCTTTCTATTCCGAGGAAGTGATTCGATGCCCGTTTATCATGCACCGCTCCTAGCCATCGATCCGAAAGAGACGCGCCGCTATGCGGGGCTTATGCGCGCAAAGGATTTCGACGAGGGCCTCATCTTGGAGGCATGCCAGGACGCGCGCCTGCTCGCCGCGCCGCGCGGGATATGGCAGCTCTACGACTACGACGCAAAAACGCAGGAAGTCAAGGCCGACCCGCCGTTCCTCATCGAGGGCAAGAAGATCGGCAAGCATCTCGAAGCGTGCGACAAAGTCATCCTGCTCTCTGCGACGGTCGGCGACGACATCGAGGAGGAGGTCACGAAGCGGTTCCAAAGCGGCGAATACGCGACAAGCGTCCTCTTGGACGCCGCCGCGACGACAGCCGTCGAGCAGATCGCCGACGGCATGGAAAAGGCGATAAAGCCACAGATGGCAGCGCAGGGCTACAGCATGCGCTGGCGCTTCTCCCCCGGCTACGGCGACTGGCCACTCGACCAGCAGCCCGAACTCATCCGCACGACGCATGCAGAGGAGATCGGCGTCTCGCTCTCCGAGTCGAAGATGCTCGTGCCAAGAAAGAGCATCACCGCCATCATCGGCCTATATAAGGAGGGCGCGGCGGACGTCCCGGCGCACGAGAAAAAAGACTGCGCCGCCTGTGCCCAAAAGGACTGCCCCTCTAGAAAAGCATAGCCGCTTCATATCGAATCTGCCGCATCTTCCGCCTCAGACGGCAGACGCCGCTTCAGGCATGCAATGTAGCGGCGCGCATAATTGCTTGCCCGCACCCGTCCATGCTGCACCACGCCGACCTCCATATAGTCCGTGACACGCAGCGGGCGCGCGATGATATCCGCGCCATTCAGCTCCGCATTGATGACGCCACTCGAAATCGTGTAGCCACCCAGCCCGATAAGAAGATTGAACAGCGTCGCACGGTCGGTCACGATGAGTTCCTTGTCTGCGGGAAGCGTGCTCTGGAGCTCCTCGGCGAAATAGAATGCATTGTGGTCGCCCTGCTCGTAGGAGAGACGCGGAAAGTCACGCAAGTCGGCGAGCGTCACCTCTTCCTTGGCGGCGAGCGGATTGCGCTTGCTGATGAAAACGTGCGGCCTCGCCCGAAAGAGCGGCGTGAAGCGAAGCCCATGTGCGGCTATGGCACGCATGATGACCGTCGCATTATAGGGGCTTCGATATAGCACGCCGACCTCGCTGCGAAGCGTTCCCACATCCTCCAGAATGCGATACGTCTCCGTCTCGCGCATATGGAACTCATAGCGCGTTTCGCCCACCTCGCGCAGGAGGTCTACGAACGCCTCGATGGCAAAGGAATAGTGCTGCGCCGAAACCGAAAAGCGCGGCTTGCCATCCTGCCGCTTGCCGTAGCGTTGGTGCATCAGCCGTTCCTGCCAAAGCATCTGCCGCGCGTAGGCGAGAAATTCCTCGCCGTCTGCCGTGACGCGGATCCCCTTGTTCGTACGTGTGAAAATCCGAATGCCGAGCTCCTCCTCCAATGCATGGATGGCACTCGTGAGGGATGGCTGCGTGATAAAAAGGCGCGCCGCTGCCTCCGTGATGGAATGCGCTTCTGCCGTCTCGACGACGTAGCGCAGTTGGTTCAAAGTCAAAGGATCCCCTCCCGCTACCACTATATCATAGATTCAGACTATGGCATAGCCAAAGTTAAACGTATTTTTATCGTACGCGCATTTATGGTACAATCGTAGATAACATGTCCGAGACGCACAGACACGAACACACGGATCTACCTAGGAGGCATCCCATGGAAAAAAGAACGACACCCCCCTTCCGATACGATATCGTCGGCAGCTTCCTGCGCCCACCCAAACTGCAGAAGGCACGCGCCGATTTTGCGGCCGGCAAGGTGGATGCCACCGCCCTAAAGACCTGCGAGGACGAAGCGATCCGTGACCTCGTCGCCAAGGAGAAAGCCGTCGGCCTCCTGGCCGTCACCGACGGCGAATTCCGCCGCCGCTACTGGCACCTCGACTTCCTCGCCGCCCTCGAAGGTGTCACGGAAGTCAAGGCCAAGCACTGGTCGGTCCACTTCAAAGGGCATCAGCCGAAGGCCGCAACCATTCAGATTACGGGTCGTCTCGGCTTTGGCGACCATCCATTTCTCGAACATTTCCGCTTCATGAAGTCGATCGCCGGCGACACGCTCGTGAAATTCACGATCCCATCGCCGAGCATGCTTCACCTCATCCCATGCGTCCGTGCCGAAGGCTATGAGCCGATCGCGATGTATGCGGACGAGCGCACCCTCTTCGACGCGATTGCGCGCACGTATCGGGAAGCCGTCCGCGCGTTTTACGACGCGGGCTGCCGCTACCTCCAGTTCGACGACACGTCGTGGGGCGAGTTCTGCGATGTGGCGAAGCGCAAAGCGTATGCGGCACGCGGCATCGACCTCGACCACGTCGCGCGCGAATACGTGCGCATGCTGAACAAGGTTCTTGCGGCAAAGCCTGCAGACATGACGGTCACGATGCACATCTGCCGCGGCAACTTCCGCTCGACTTGGTTCTCCTCGGGCGGCTACGACCCGATTGCCGAAGTCCTCTTCGGCGGCTGCGCAGTCGACGGCTTTTTCCTCGAATACGATTCCGACCGTGCCGGCGGGTTCGAGCCGCTGCGCTACATCCAAGATCAGATGGTCGTCCTCGGCCTCATCACCTCAAAATCGCCAGAGCTCGAATCCAAGGACGCGATTCGCCGCCGCATTGAGGAAGCGAGCCGGTACGTTCCCCTCAAAAAGCTTGCACTGAGCCCGCAATGCGGCTTCTCTTCGACCGAAGAGGGCAACCTCCTGACCGAGGACGAGCAATGGGCAAAGCTTCGTCTCATCAAGGAAATTGCCGACGAAGTTTGGGCATGACACCAAAAACGAATGTTTCACGTGAAACAAAGGCAGCCTCTCCTGCGGATCGGCTGCTTTTGTCTTCCTCTTAATACGCCATGCAAGAAAGGACTTTCTCCATGTTTCACATTTTTGACGGCGCGTGCGGCACGATGCTGCAGGCAAACGGTCTGACGCCGGGCGGCTGCCCCGAACTCATGAATGTCGAGCGCCCCGAAGTCATGCGGATGATCCACGAGAAGTATATCGCGGCAGGCGCAAGCATCATCGAGACGAACACCTTCGGCGCGAGCCGCCTAAAACTCGACCACTACGGGCTTGAGGACCGCGTCACAGAGATCAACACCGCTGCCGTGGAAATCGCCAAAGCGGCGATCGCCGCATCGGGCAGGACCGTCAAAATCGCAGGCTCGATGGGGCCGACAGGGCGCTTCGTCACGCCGCTCGGCGATCTGGACTTCGAGAACGCCTACGAAACGTTTCACGAGCAGGCGAAAGCGCTTGCAGATGCAGGCGTCGACTACCTCATCATCGAAACGTGCATCGATATCCAGGAAATGCGCGCCGCACTGCTCGCTGCAAAGGCGGCCGCCCCCGGCGTCCCCGTCATCTGCCAGCTCACCTACAGCGACGACGGGCGCACTGTCACGGGCACCGATCCGCAGAGCGCCGCGATCATCCTGTCGGCGATGGGCGCCTCCATCATCGGCGTCAACTGTTCGCTCGGACCGGAGCAGCTCGTGCCGATTGTCAAGACACTTGCGGAAAATACCGACCTCCCCATCAGCGTGCAGCCGAATGCAGGCATGCCGACGCTCGTGGACGGCGTGACCCGCTTCCCCATGGGGGCAGAAGAATTCGGCTCGTGGGCGCCGAAGCTCGTAGCGGCGGGCGCGACGTACCTCGGCGGCTGCTGCGGCACGACTCCCGACCACATCCGCGCGCTTGCCGCCGCGCTCCATGGCGTAAAAGAACCCGTCCGCGCACCGCGCGAAAAGCGCCTCTGGCTCGCGAGCCGCAGCCGCTCCGTCTGCATCGACAAAGACCTCCCGACCGTGCTCATCGGCGAGCGCATCAACCCGACGGGGCGCAAGACGCTCGCCGCTGAGATCAAGGAAGGATCGCTTCTCTCCGTCAAGAAAGAAGCCGTCAATCAGGTCAAGGCAGGGGCGAGCCTATTGGATGTCAACATGGGCGTCGCGGGCATCGCCCAAGCACCGGCGATGAAGCAGGCGGTCACGGAGATCGCCCAGCTCACCGACGCGCCGCTCTCTATCGATACGAGCGATCCCGCCGCGCTTGAGGCAGGGCTTCGCGCCTACCCCGGCCGTGCGCTCATCAACTCCGTCACGGGCGAGGACGACCGCATAAGGGACTTCCTGCCGCTCGCCAAGAAGTACGGTGCGGCGATCCTCTGCCTGCCCGTCACCGAAGAGGACGGCGTGCCGAAGACGGCAAAAGGCCGTCTCGCTGCCATGCACTACATCATCGGCAAGGCGAAGGAAGCGGGGCTCACAGACGGCGACTTCCTGCTCGACGCGCTCGTCATGACCGTGTCTGCCGACAAGAACGCCTGCCGCGAGGTGCTGAATACCCTTCAGGGATACCGCGCGGACTTCGGCTATCCATCTACCATGGGACTCTCGAACATCTCGTTCGGCCTGCCGAACCGCCCGCTCATCAACAGCACATTCTTCTCCATGTGCCTCGCGGCGGGACTCGATGCGCCCATCATGAATCCCTACGACGACAAGATGCAGCGTGCGCTCAAGGCAAGCGCCGCGCTCCTCGGGCACGATCCGAACGGCATCGCCTTCAGCCAGGACGAAGCGAACCTCGCCGTGCCGAAAAAGGCGGCCGTCATGAAGACGACCGACCTCCCCATTTTGGACGCCATCAAGCAGGCCGTCATCGAAGGGGAAAAGGATGCTATCGTTCCATTCGTCGAGCAGGCGCTCAAGGAAGGCAAGACGGGAAACGAAATCACAGAATACGGCCTCACCGCCGCCATGACAGAGATCGGCGAGGACTTCGGCTCGGGACGCATGTTCCTGCCGCAGGTGCTGCTCTCCGCCGAAACGATGCGCGCCGCCTTCGATAAGCTCAAGGAACGCATCCCCGCGAGCGCGACAGCCGACAAAGGCACGGTCGTCATCGCGACCGTCAAGGGCGACGTCCACGACCTCGGCAAGAACATCACGGGCGCACTCCTCGCGAACTCCGGCTTCAAGCTCATCGACCTCGGCAAGGATGTCGACTCCGATACCGTCGTCGCCGCCGCCATCGAGCACAAGGCGGACATCGTCGGGCTCGCCGCCCTCATGACGACGACCATGCCGCAGATCGACCGAACCATCGAAAAGCTGAAGGCAGCAAACTGCGCCGCCAAGGTCATGGTCGGCGGCGCCGCCGTCACACGGGACTACGCTGCAAGCTGCGGCGCCGACTGCTATGCCGCCGACGGCGTCAAGGCCGTCAAACTCGCGAAAGAAATCGTCGGCGCAAGATAAAACCGCATGCACACCTGCAAGAACGGGCTTTTAGCCTAAACGTTGCGAAAGAATGATCGCTTCCAAGCAAACCCGTGACATTTGGCAGCCCCAGAAGAGGCACGCCTTTGCCAAAGGCGTGCCTCTTTTGGGTCTGCGCTGGATGCCTGCATGCTTGCATTTACAGCCTTTTGCCTATATGTTTCCCGTGAAACACGTAAGCCCGCTCACCATCTTTCGTCGGATTGCCGCAGATCACCGGGCAAAAACCGAAAAGAAAGGAACGGGCTTGCCTATTTCGCGCTAAGCTTCTGTATCAGAACAAGACCTTGGAAAGGTGCAGATAGTCGGGGTCGAGCTTCTTCTTATTGTTGACCGAGTCATGGAGGTCGATGGACACGACATGCCCCTTGCTGAAGCCGAAGACGATATTCGACAGCCCCGAAATGAGGGCGAGCGCCGCCTGCTCGCCGAGCTGGCTCGCGCGTACGCGATCGATGACCGTAGGCGATCCCCCACGCTGGATATGGCCGAGCACGGAAATGCGCGTCTCAAGCTGCGTGCGCTCCGCGATGAAGTCGCCGACTTCCTTCGCGCTGCCCGCTCCCTCTGCGACGACGACGAGGATGTAGCGCTTGCCCTTCTCATACGCCTTCTTCATATCCTCGCAAATCGCTTCGAGATCGTACGGCGCCTCCGGCACGAGAATGTACTCCGCGCCGCCCGAAATGCCGGAAATGAGCGCCAGCCAGCCGCTGTTCCTGCCCATGACCTCAAGGACGATGACACGGCGATGTGCCGATGCCGTATCGCGCAGCTTGTTGATCGCATCGATGATCGTATTCGCCGCCGTGTCACAGCCGATCGTGTAGTCCGAGCCCCAGACGTCGTTGTCGATCGTGCCGGGAAGCCCGACGATGGGAATGCCCGTCTCCTTCGAGAGGAGCGACGCACCGCGCAGGGAGCCGTCACCGCCGATGACACAGAGTCCCTCGATATCGCGGTCAATGAGGTGCTTGTAGCCGAGCTGACGCCCCTCGGGTGTCTTCCAACGCGCACAGCGAGCCGTACCGAGGAACGTACCGCCACGCTGAATAATATCGCCGACATCCTTCGACTCCATCTTGACCATATTCTCTTCCAGCAGGCCGTGATAGCCGTCGTGGATGCCCCAGACCGTCACGCCCTCATATAAAGCAGTACGCACGACGGCACGCGCTGCCGCGTTCATTCCGGGGCTGTCGCCGCCGCTCGTCATGACTGCAATGCTTTTCAACATGGATATATCCCCCTTGCCTTGACTCGGATCTTTACCTGCAGCTTCCTGTTGTTCCACAAAGGAATCGTCTCCCTAATCATACCATAAAACAGGGAAAGAAAACAGGTTTTTATTTGACAAGATGGAACGGAAATGATAGATTGAGACCGTAAGCTGTGCGACTGACGGAAGTGGAGCACCACGGGGAGCACAGGGAAGAGAGCCGACCGTCTGGGCATCGTCTGGATTTTGTCGGCTTTTTGTCGTCGTTTTCTGCGCAAGAAAAGGAGCACATCATGAAGGAACTCGAACTCAAGTACGGCTGCAATCCCAACCAAAAACCCGCACGCGTATTGATGGAGCATGGCGGCCTCCCCTTTACGGTGCGGAACGGCAAGCCCGGCTACATCAACCTCTTAGATGCGCTCAACGGCTGGCAGCTCGTGCGCGAGCTCAAGGCAGCAACAGGGCTTCCTGCGGCAGCATCGTTCAAGCACGTCAGTCCGGCAGGCGCAGCCGTCGCCGTGCCGCTCGATGAGACGCTCAAGAAAGTCTACTTCGTCGAGAGTATCGAGCTGTCGCCCGTCGCGACGGCATACACGCGCGCGCGCGGCGCTGACCGCATGAGCTCCTACGGCGACTTCGTCTCGCTCTCCGATGCGTGCGACGCCCAAACGGCATCGTTCCTCGCACGCGAGGTCTCCGACGGCATCATCGCGCCCTCCTACTCCGCCGAAGCGCTCGACATTCTCAAGAAGAAGCGCAAGGGAACGTACCTCGTGCTCCAGATGGACGAGGCATACGCGCCGGGCACGCTGGAGCGCAGGCAGGTCTTCGGCGTCACATTCGAGCAGCAGCGCAACACGATCGCCATCACGAGAGATTGTCTCGCTGACCGCCCGACGAAGAACAAGGATATTCCCGAAGCCGCAAAGCGCGACCTCCTCATCGCACTCATCACGCTGAAGTACACGCAAAGCAACTCCGTATGTTACGCGAAGGACGGGCAGGCGATCGGCATCGGCGCAGGGCAGCAGAGCCGCGTCCACTGCACGCGCCTTGCGGGGCAGAAGGCGGACAACTGGCATTTGCGCCACGCGCCGCAGGTGCTCGCGCTCCCATTCAGAGATGACGTGCGCCGTCCCGACCGCGACAACGCCATCGACGTCTACATCGGCGAAGAGTGGGAAGACCTGCTCGAAACGGACGACTGGAAGCGCGTCTTCACCGAAAAGCCACCTGTCTTTACGCGCGCGGAAAAGAAGGCTTGGATCGCAAAAGCGCACGGCGTCGCGCTCGGATCGGATGCCTTCTTCCCTTTCGGCGACAACATCGAGCGTGCCCATAAGAGCGGCGTCAGCTTCATCGCGCAGTCTGGCGGCTCGATCCGCGATGATAACGTCATCGCGGCCTGCGACAAGTACGGAATCGCCATGGCAATGACGCATATCCGCCTCTTCCATCATTGACATGCATTTTGTTCCACGTGAAACAAGAAGCCCGCTGCAAATAGCAGCGGGCTTTTCCGATTCACTCGCAAGAACCCAGCTTGCGCGATAATCTAGGCAAGCTCCCGTACGCGCCCACCGCTCGCTTTTCTGAGACGGTTCATGATGGCGAGCCCGAGCCCGCCCTCCGCGACGCCCTCGGCGAGCAGCACGTCCGCATCGGTCGCATCAAAGGCGATAAGCCCCTCGTAGATATGCGAGGCTATCGCGGAGAGATCGCCCTGCGCCCCGTAATCCCGCACGCGGCTCTCAGGCAAGAGCCCAGCGACACCGCTGCACGTCTCATGGCTGGCGAGCACCCCCGGCTTCCTGCCCTCTTTCAGCAGGCGGCGCACTTCGCGTCGAAACGCTGCCGCCATTTTGGCCGGTGCGCCGCAGTAGAGCGTCATGTCCGCCTTTGGCGCGTAGTGGCGGTACTTCATGCCCGGCGCACGCGGCACGGTCTTTGCCCCAACGAGCGCAGGGTCTAGATTGCAGCCGCCGAGGACTTCCGTCAGCATTTCGCGCGTGATCGCGCCGGGACGCAGGATCGTCGCGACGGCGCCCGTGCAGTCGACGATTGTCGATTCGATGCCAACGCGGCACGTGCCGCCGTCGAGGATGAGCGGGATGCGCCCCTCCATGTCGCGCAGGACGGAGGATGCCGTCGTGGGGCTCGGCCTGCCCGAGCGATTCGCCGACGGCGCGGCAATCGGCACGCCTGCCGCGCGGATGAGCGCACGTGCGACAGGATGCTCGGGGGCACGGATGCCGACGGTGTCAAGACCACCCGTGATGCGATCCGGCACGAGGGGCTTCCGCGGAAGGATGAGCGTCAAAGGGCCCGGCATGAACGCCGCCATGAGTTTCTCCGCCATCGGCGGAATCCCCGCCGCAGCCTCTTCCACCATCGCGCGCCCCGCGACGTGCAAAATGAGCGGGTTGTCGGATGGCCGCCCCTTCGCCTCGTAGATGCGCGCACACGCCACTCTATCGAATCCGTTTGCGCCGAGCCCGTAGACCGTCTCCGTCGGAAAGGCGACGAGCCGGCCTGCGCGGATCAGTGCTCCCGCGCGGCGAACCGCCGCGCAGTTCTCCGAATCCGATGCCAGTACACGCAGGACCTCTGTTTCCAATTCGACTTTCCTCCTCTTGTGCCGCGCGGGCATTCCGATCAAAATAAAACCGCCACCACTGGGGTAGGCGGTTGTCCCGCGCAGCCAGACAAGCCGCTGGTTCCCATCATTTCGGGTACGGATAGACCTCGAGCCGATCATGCACCCACTCCGCCATGAACAGCTCGCTCACGTCATAGCCGTAGTCGCGGACGGTTTCCCGCAGCCACTCCTCGCTCCGATCCATGATTTCGAGGATGCCCGTATCGATGCGGCCGTCGACGATGAGCGGGTAGCGCACAGTCTGCGTGCCGTAGGGAATGACGGTGAGCTGGCCGTTCTGCTCCAAGATGGCGCGGCGCACCTGCCGAATCTCGCTGACGTTGTTCATGCGAAGCTTGAGGTGCAGGTCGTTCGCGCCGATCCCGTGGCGCAGGCATTCCTCGATGAGAATGTCTCCCTTTTCAATCAGGACGACGGGCGAGCCGTCGATATTGCGCTTGATGAAGGCGTAATGCGTCGTGCCGAAGCGCACGATGAGCACGAGAATCGTCCAAATCAAGAGGACGAGCGTGAACTTGATGAGGCCGATGGCATCATTGTAGACGACGCCGCCGATGATCGCGCCGAGCACGTAGTTCTGCACCTGGTCAAAGGCAGAGCTCGGTGCGAGATTGCCCTTGCCCATGATATTGATCTGCACGATGAGCGTCAGGATGCCGACGGCAAACTTCACAGCGATCAGGGCGTACCCCGTAAGAACCAGCATCAGCGTGCCTCTTTCTTGTCCACGACCTTCACGTCATCCGGCAGGAACTTGACGGGCAGGAGCTGGTACGCAGCAAAGTCCTTGTCAAACTGCACCTCGTACATCGTGTCCCTGTACTTCATGAGCATCCCCGGCCGAAGCCGTCTGGCGTTCACGAGCACGGAATCGGGGTCGAACCCTTCCTTTTCGCTGACCTTCTGCACGAAGCCGACCATGTGCGAGGAGGCATCGAGCGAATCGATGGCCTGCGTGTAGTCGTCGAGCTTGCTGCCGATCAGAAAGAGCACGCAGAGGAACAGGATGATGCCAAGCTCGCGATACTTCGTGTCAAACCGATGCCGGCTGAACTGCCATGCGAGGACGAGCATGGCAAACAGGAGGACGGCCGTCGCCCCCCACTGCAGCAGCGAATTTCCATGCGCCTGCTCCTCTAGGGCAGCGAGCGTGTAAAACTCCATAAGAACCTCCCTTGTGGGTCACCCTTTTCAACGAAAAGAAAACCGTCCTCCTAACGGCAGACGGTTTTTCCCTTACAGAAAAATCCCTTGCGTGCATTATACTACGACGTACGAACGGTTGGCAAGCCATGCCCTCATGCCCCGAAAAACTCGTTTTCTGCCGCAATGCACAACATGTGGTAGACGGGCAGATGGTACTCCTGGATGCGGTACGTCTCATCCGAGGGGACGCGGATCGCGATATCGGCAAGATTCCGCTCGGCAATCCTGCCGCCCGTCCTGCCCGTGAGCGCGATGACCTTCATGCTGCGGACGTGCGCCATCTGAATCGCGTAGAGGACATTCTTCGAGTTGCCCGACGTCGAGATCGCGAGCAGCACGTCCCCTGGCTCTCCCATGCCGAGGATCTGCTGGGCGAATGACAGGTCCGGCGCCTGGTCGTTCGCAAACGCCGTATTCAGCGCGACCTGGTTCACGAGCGAGAGCGCGGGAAGCGTTCCCTGCAAATTTTCGAGGAAGTAGTCCGCTTCCTCCGGGCAAACCGCACGGATCTTTTCCGCAATCCTTCCGTCGAGCCTGCGCGGGAGAAGGAATCCCTTCATGAGCTCGCCGACGATGTGCTCCGAGTCGGATGCACTGCCGCCGTTTCCGCAGACGATGAGCTTATGCCCGGCGCGGTAGCTTTCACATAACGCGATGACCGCTTCGCGCAAATCTTTCTCGCAGGCAGCGAGCGGCGCATAGTGCGCGATGAGCGCAGGAACAGCGGCGAGTGTGGATTCCTTTACCATGGGCACGCTTCTTTCTATGGGATTCATTGTCAAGGGATTCGTTTCCATGGCGCGCCTAGACGACGTGGATGCCGCACGTGCATTTGGCACGCGATGCAATCAGCGATTGCGGTAGCGGTCTGCCGTCTGGCGCGCATTGTAGCCCGCGTCCGCCGGCGGCTGGATATCCTGGACCTTCTGGCGCGGCGTCACGTCAATCGTCTCGCGCGGTGCAGGCGCAGAGAAGTTCTGACGATACGGCGAAGGCTCCTCCTCCCGACGGCCGCGGAACTTATTCCAAAGCCAGCGGATGACGAAGATCGCGGCGACGAGCAGGACGACATTCATGAGCAAGCCCATGATATCCCCCATCATGCCGCCCATCATGCCCCCCATGCCAAAGAGGTGCGAGAGCATCGAGCCGAGGAACATGCCGCCCGCGAAAAGACCGATGCCGCGCATGATGCTGCCGAGACGGCTGGAACTCTGGTTCGCCTGCGCGCCTGCCGCATTCGATCGGGTTGCCGCATTCGGCGCAGGCGCATTCTTGTCGAGACTCTTGGCGTCCTTCGACGGCGCGTACCCTGAGCCGTTGCCCGATACGGACTTGCCCGCATTCCCCGTGCTCGCTTTCGGTGCGACAGGCGCCACCCTCGGCGCAGCCTTTGGTGCAAATTTCGCGCCGCCCTTTGCGGCATACGCCGTCGAAGTGAGATCCACGGACGCAGGCAGGACGGGCGAAGCCGTGAGCACCATGGCGCCTGCCAGTGCCGCGGCAAGTATTTTCTTTCGATTCATGGGATAAGATTCTCCTTTTCTGTTGGATCTGTTTATGTTGGATTTGCTGCTCATTCTTCCCTGTATGATTTGATATCATCGGGGAATGCGTAGATCTCCCCGACCGTGTCGAGCTCGCCCGAAAGGTAGCGGTCGATGTCGTCGACGTCGATATAGAGCTTGCAGTCGACATCGAGATAGCCCTGCTCGCGCGCGTTCGAGAGATCGCGGATCGCGATGAGCTTCTCGCGCAGCTTCAGAAGCTCGGAGCGCGTCGCGTGCACATCGAGCTTGATTTGCGGCACGCCGTACTCCTTGAGCACTTCATCCATCGTCATGCGCTGTGACATAATATGTTCCTTTCTACATTTTGACCTTTTGATGTTTATAGTATACGGATCGAGCATGAAGATTGTCTGAAAGGCACCGGATTTGCCGTATATTTCATCGTGCTTGTGGCTTCTCCCGCGCCTTCATGCGGTCGAGCACGCGCTGAAGCTGTTTCTTCTGCCGCAGGTGCGACTCGTATTCCATGTCGCCCGAATCCACCTGCATTCGCTTTTCAAGCAGGTCAATGCTCGTCTGAACACGGCGCATCGCATCCCTACGCCGCATATCGTCCTGCATGCAGGCACCTCCATTCATACGATTTAGATTCATTATAGCGGAAACGATGGACAAGCACAAGGAATGCCGCCTGCATGGGCACGTCTATCCGACCATTCCGATGCAAGCTGCCGCGACGGAACGAACAAAAAAGAACCAAGGCATTTCCCACTGCCTTGATTCTTTCTTTGCCGTCCTTATGCCTGCACCGATTCGATGTAGTGCACGATGAGGCCAGCCGCCTGTTCGAGCGAACAGGTTCCTGTATTGATGGAAAGATTGTAGTATTTGGGGTCGCCCCACTTGCGGTTCGTGTAGTGGCTGTAGTAGCCGCCGCGCTTCAAATCCTCCGCATTGAGATCGCTCAGCGTACGACCCTCGTACGTTTCTTTTCCGCGTTTCGCACGAAACGCATCGTCAGCGCAGATATAGAAGGAATACGTATCGGGACGGTCGCGCAGCACGTAGTCGGCACAGCGTCCGAGAAGGATGCACGGCGCGTCCTCTGCGAGGCGGCGAATGACCTCGCTCTCCGTCTCAAACATCTTATCGTTGAGCGAATGCGGGCTTTCCTTCACGCCGAACAGGTAGAACGGCGTAAAGGAAAGCGGCAGCGGCGGGACTTCCTCCTCAAACTTCTTCAGTTTCTCAAAACCCATGTCGCCGACACCAAGCTTTTCTGCCGCCTGGCTCACAATCTGGCGGTCGTAGAGACGCCAGCCGAGCTTCTTTGCAAGGATCTGGCTGAGCTCGCGCCCGCCCGAACCGTATTCGCGGCTTATGGCAATGACGGTGCTTTCTTTCATGGAAAGGCCTCCTCTTATTTCAAGTACTGCTCAAACTTCATAAAGTGGTCGAGCTGTTTCTGAAGCTCTGCCTTCGACTCTTCCACGCTTAAGACCCACGGCGCCTGGAAGTTCATCTTCTCGACTTCTGCCTTGTATTCGGCGTTTTCCTTGACGATCTTCGTGATGGCTTTGTTGAGCTTTTCGACGATGGCAGGATCCGTCCCCTTCGGCGCAAGCACGACATAATATGTGTCAACGGAAAGTTCCGGGTACGTCTCATCGACGGCAGGCGTATTCGGAAGCATTTCCGAGCGTGCTGAGAGGAGTGTTCCGAGTGACTTCAACTGTCCGCTCTCAATGTATTCCTTCGCGCCGCTATATGGGATGGAGGTCGCATCGACATGACCGCCGAGCAGCGCCGTCAGCCGATTTGAAGCATCGCCCGTATCGACGACGTTGAACTTCGCTCCGATGGACTTATCCATGATGACCGAAGCAATGTAGACTCCGCCGCCCATCGAAACACCGTACTTGATGATATTCGGATTCTGCTTCGACGCCTCGACGAGATCCGCGATGGAATTGTACGGCGAATCGGCGCGTACGACGACGTTCTCGCCTGCCGACTTGCCGTATACGGCAATCGGCTCGAACGACTCATAACTGAAATCGGAAAGCCCCGTCGCCTTGTTGCCGATGAGCGCCGCCGAATTCGTTGCGATAATCGTATAGCCGTCCTTGTCGCCGTCTTTGTATTGCTCAAGTGCGATCGACCCATTTGCGCCCGTCACATTGTTCGGCACAACGCTCTGCCCGAGTTCCTTTTCGAGCAAGCGGGCGAGAAGCCTTGCATTGTAATCCGTATCGCCGCCTGCTCCGTGCGTGACGATGAGATTGATCGGCTTGTTGGGATAATTGCCCACATCCCCGCCCGCGCGCTCGCTGCCGCCTCCGCAGCCCGCTGCTGCCAGGAGGCACGCGCCGATCACAATGGTCCCGAACATTCTTTTTGCCTTTGCTGTCCATTTCATATCAATCGCCTCTTTCTTTCCATTCCTATGATTCCTTTTCCTATGCATTCCCTTTTGATTCCTGCTCCGCCGCCGCGAGCTTTTTCGCCTCGCGGCGGTTCATGACGAAAGAGAATATGAGCGCCGCCACGGCGATCGCCGTAAGCACGGCTGCAATGGGGTGATCGAGCAGCCCTTCGCCCGTCCCCGTGAGCTGCATGACACGGCGGAAGTTCATCTCAAAGATAGGTCCCAGGATGACGCCCATGATCACGGGGACGGACGGGATGTGCGTCTTGACCATGGCATAGCCCAGGACGCCGAATGCCATGATGCTGTAGACATCGAAGATACGGTTGCTGTTTCCGAACGCGCCAATCGCGCAGAGCACCATGATAATCGGCAGGAGGAAGTATTTTGGCACGGTCAGCACGCGAATGAAGACGCGTATGCCGAAAAGCTCGATGAAGAGCATGGCAATCGCCGAAAGGAAGAGCGCCGTGAAGAGCCCGTAGATGACGGCTCCGCTCTTCTCAAAGATGAGCGGTCCGGGCGCGATGTTGTGCACCATGAGACCGCCGAGCAGGATTGCCGTGACCGCATCGCCGGGGATACCGAGCGTCAAGAGCGGGATCATCGCGCCGCCGATCCCCGCATTGTTCGCCGTCTCGGATGCGACGACGCCGTCGATGATGCCCGTTCCGTACTTCTCCGGTGTCTTGGACTGGTTCTTCGCCGCCGTGTATGAGAGCATGCCCGAAATCGCACCGCCGATCCCCGGCAGGATGCCGATGATACAGCCGATGACAGACGAGCGCAGCGCGTTGAACTTCTGTCCGAAGAACTCGTGCAGCGTGAAGCCAAAACCTTTGATATGGACGTTCGTCTCGATGCGCATATCCCGTTTCTCGCGCACTTCTTCCGCCGCTTTCGCGATCTCCGTGATGGCAAACAGCCCAATGAGGATTGTGAGAAGCGCAAAGCCGCTCGTGAGCTCACTCATGCCGAACGTGAATCGCTTCATCGAATCGACAGGGGAAAGTCCGACTGTCGCAATCATGAGTCCGAGGAATGCCCCCATGAGCCCTTTGACGAGGTCGCGCCCCGCAAGGCTGATGACGAGCGCGAGAGCACAGGCCGCAACGGCGCAATACTCAAACGCGCCGAACTGGATCGCGACGCTCGCAAGCGCCGGCGAGATTGTCACGAGCATGAGAAGCCCGAAAATTGTGCCGACAAAAGAAAAGACAACGCCGACGCCGAGCGCCTTTCCGGCCTCGCCCTTTGCCGCGAGCGGCGCTCCGTCAAATGTCGTTGCGATCGAGGACGGCGTGCCGGGGATATTCAGCAGGATCGCGGCGACGAGACCGCCGGATATGCCGCCGACATAGAGTGCGATCAAGGTCGAGAGCCCCTGCACGGGCGTCATCGTATAGGTGACGGGCAGGAACATGATGAGCGCGAGTGTCGCCGTGAGTCCCGGCACAGCGCCGAAGATGATGCCGATGAAGACGCCGAGCACGATAAAGCCGAGTGTCAGCGGATCGGTCACGACGGACAACGCGCCTTGAAGCATAATCGAAGGATCCATTTTCTCACCTCATTTCCTACTTCTCCTACTTCAAAATGCCGGGCGGCAGCATGACCATCAGGTATTTCGTAAAGACGAAGTACAGGCTGATGGAAAAAAATACGGCAAGCCCCGCTGCAATGCCAAGCACGCGCCGCGAGTGCTTCTCCAGCGGCGTCAGCACCCAAATCTGCAAGAGGATGTAGGCAATGCTCGTCAAAATAAAGCCGACGGGTCGCATGAGTGCGGCGTAAAGGATCAGCAGGACGAAGGTGCAGACGACCTCGCGCCGATGCCGAATCGCCTCCAAGATCTCCCGCAAGCCCTTCGTCTCCTTCTCTTTGCGCATCGCGAGGAGCGCGCGGACGATGAGGACGAGAGAGAGTGCGAGCAGGCATCCGCCCCAAATCTTCGGCACGGTCTGCGCGTTGACACCTGCCGTCGCTGCCCCGCCGAAAACCTTGACCGTCGTCGCCTGAACGAGGTAAAACCCGGAAAACACCGCACCGGCAATGCCGGTCATCAAATCGCTTTTCATCGTTATCCGCTCCGTTTCCTATGGGCATTCGCTTTCTTTTGGCTCTCCATCTCTCACATGACTTTCGCGTAAATGGAACGGATATCGTCGAGCGAAAGCTTCTTGCAGTTGTTAACGAGCAGGCGCTGCTGCTGGCTGCCCGCATCGACGAGGAAGTCGATGTCGCCTGCCGCAACGCCGAACTCCTTGAGGCTCGTCGGAATCTTCGTATCGCGGACGATGGAGGCAATCTCCTCGATGATATGGTCCGCCTTTTCCCCCTGCGCCCTTTCCGCAAGCTCCGGATAGACGATATCCGAGAGCATCGCGAGGCGATCCGTGCAGGCATCCTCGTTGAACGCCATGACGTGTGCGAAGAGAATCGCATTCGATACGCCGTGCGCGATATGGTACTTGCCGCCGAGCGGGTACGAGAGCGCATGGACGGCCGTCGTTCCAGAGCCCGTGATGGCAACGCCGCCGTAGAATGCGCCGAGCATCATGTTCATCTTCGCTTCGAGATCGCCGGCATCCGCCCAAGCCCGGCGGATGTTGTGGAAGATTTTCTTTGCACCCTCGCCCGCGTAGGCATCGCTCAATGCCGTCGCCTTGTTCGAGGTGAAGCACTCGACGCAGTGCGCAAGCGCGTCGATGCCCGTCGCCGCGATGATCTTCGGCGGCAATTTCGCAATCATCTGCACATCGAGAATAACGTAATCGGGAATCATGCAGTCGTTTACGATGCCCTGCTTCGATTCCTTTTCGGGAATGGCGACGATCGCGTTGCAGGTCGCTTCAGACCCCGTTCCGCATGTCGTCGGGAGCATGACCGTCTTCGTCTGCTTCTTCGCGATAGCGCTGTCCGCGAGGAGATCCCTAAGCGTGTAGGGCGCGCCGACGATGAGGCTCGCGAGCTTCGCTGCGTCCATGACGCTGCCGCCGCCCACGCCGACGATGAGCTCCGGCTTTTCCCGGACTTCGCCAAGGACGCGCTCGATATCGGCGACGGCCGGCTCTGCCGTGAGATCGTCCACGACCGTGACCGAAGCCGCCTCCCCGCAGAGCGCTTCGACGCCCTTTGTGAGCCCCGCGCCGCGAATCCCCCTGTCCGTGAAAATCAAAACGTTTTTCACGTTTTCCTTTGCGAGAATCTCCGCGAGCTTCTCGCTGCTCCCCTGTCCTGCAAACAGCACGGACGGGATGGTGATTTGACCGTTCTTCATTCGAATCGCTCCTAACATAACATAAAAAATAAAATGATTTGTGTTTTTGGTATATTTGCTCAAAATGGAAAAGATAAACTTTTCCATCGAACAATACCATTGATAATCGTAACTTGCGGCAAAATCATCTGCGTGCCATCGAAGGATTCTCCCATGCGATTTTGCAAATGGAATGGATGTTTTTCAACGCGAAAAATAGTCAAGTTTGCCCGTGCCTGTTCTTTCCACGTTCCAATCCCATCTGACAGGCGATGGATAGCAGCAGGATTCACGGTGCAAGCAGCAATTACGTCTAGAAGTGAGACCCCTAGATTCAACCATTTCGACAGAACAACAGGCAGCCCCCAGCACATATTATGAAACAGTCCATTTTTTGTCATATCCGTTGAAATGATGTCCGGCAAGAACCCGCCTTTAATAGCAGGTCGAATGACATGATAACAATGATTGATTCGCGCATCTGCCGAGTCGAAATAAACCCCGCGTTCTCTCGCCTCGAAAACGGCGCGTTTTACCTGTCCATCGTCATCTATTATCGTACTTCCTTTGCCTTGGTAGATATGACATAATAAATCCCCAGGACGCATTTTCTCCACAATCTCCTCCATAGGACAAGGTGGATTTGTAACGTGAACTGTAATGGAACAGCCGAGCTCATCTGCGAGAGCAAGTGCTTTATCAAGTACGTTATCCGAAAATCCTGCTACGACCTCTGCCCCATATCGAAGCTTCAATCCTCGCGCATGTTCTGCATCCTCCATAAAGATTGTACGCAATGCCTCCACGTCATACGCGGCAGGATCAACATTTTCAGGATAAAATTCGGTAATCTGCCCAGATCGTGATACATTAACGGAATAGAAAATAGGGATTATACTGCGATCCACGATTTCTCGCTTGAAACTAGCCCAGTTTCCGGTACCAGAACTACCACCATCTATGGCGGCTGTAACGCCCATCGGAATCAGTGCCAGATCCGCTGCAAAGCCAGGCTCTGTTCCATCCTTGAACACGTGGACATGAGAATCGATCCAACCAGGACTGATATAGCACCCCGTTGCGTCAATTCGTTCTCTCGCTTCAATTGGTTCATCTGTCGAAACACGAATAAGTTTTCCCTTAGAAATACCAAGTGTCCTTTGTTCAATTGTTTTCGCTTCTGGATCGATGATACGTCCATTCTCAATCACGAGATCAAGCTGCGCCATAATTCAATTTCTCCTTCCGAAACGATCTCAATCTTCCACCCCAATCTTTTTTGTGAAGTTAATGAGCAATGAGAACAGCCCAATGCCAACGCCAAAACAAGCAAAGAGCACAAGTGCAAGGAAGTATGAACCAGTCGATCCTACGATTGCACCGATAACGAGTGGAATAATAGCACCGCCAACATTGCCGACGCAGTTCATGCAACCACCGACCGTGCCGATGCTTTCACGTTGTGCGAGTGCAGCAGGGACAGTCCAATACAAACAGCCCGACCACTTTTGGAAGAACAAGATTGCCAAGTGACGAGCCTACATCGACGAGCGCACTGCCGCGTGAACGCTCTGTGACGGGCAACCAAATAGATTGAAGCTTCGCTCCCGCAGGATAAATAGGCGCTTCTGAAACACCAAGCAAAACGCGAATGAACATAAACGCCTTGCTACTGCTAATAAGCCCTGTAATGACTTGAAACACGCCCCAACAAAGACCTCCAATAAGGAGAATCTTACCGGGTTTGAAGCGATCACAAAGCCAACCGCAAGGAATCTGCATGATAGCGTATCCCCAGAAAAACGCCGATAAAATCGCGCCAACTATCTCAGGAGAGAATTGAAGTTCCTCTTTGATTTGCGGCATACAGACGGAAATTACCGCACGGTCAATGTAATTGATTGTGCATATGATCGCTAGCATGAAAAAAATTCTCCATCGTGCGTTTGATCGTTTGGTCATTTCTAAAGACGGTTGTTCCACTGCTTGTCACTCCTTTATTTAATTTTCTTAATGAACTATCGATATAAGACAACCTTCTTTATTTTTCCCATCTGCCATGCCGATAGGCGTCCGGATTGCAGACCTTGTCCCATTTCTCCCCGCGGATGACGGCGAGGACCCCTTCCGCTGCAAGGGTCGCGACGCCCGATGCCGCCTCCTTCGTCTGTCCTGCCATATGCGGCGTGACGATGAGGTTGTCGCAGGAAAAGAGCGGATCGTCCGTCCGGATCGGCTCCTGCACGACGACGTCAGTCGCAGCAGCTTGGATCCAGCCTTCATGAAGTGCGCGTACGAGCGCCGCTTCATCGATGATACCGCCGCGCGCGCAGTTGACGAGGATCGCCGTCTTCTTCATGAGCTGAAGCTCACGCGCGCCGATCATGCCGCGCGTCGCGTCCGTAAGCGGCGTATGGACGGAGACGGCATCGGCTTCCTTCAGGATGTCCTCCATCTCGGCACGGTATCCGTAGCCCCAGTCCGCAACGGTCTCCGCCTTGAGGAAGGGGTCGTAGACGAGGACTTTCATGCCGACGCCCGTCGCCAGCTCGGCGAGGATCTTGCCAATATGCCCGCAGCCGATGAGACCGAGTGTCTTGCCGTACAGCTCGTACGCCTTGTACTCGCTTCGTATGCCGAAATTCCCCTTGCGCATTTCATGGTCGCATACGAGCATGTTCTTCGCGCAGGCGAAAATCATCGCCATCGCGTGTTCGGCAACGGAGCGCGTATTCGCGCCCGGTGCGATGACGACAGGGATGCCGAGCTCCGTCGCGGCCGCGACGTCCACGTCGTCGACGCCGACGCCGGGGCGGCCGATCGCCTTTAGGTTTTTGCACTGCAGCATCGTCCCCTTGTCAATCGAGCCGATGCGGATGATGACGCCGTCCGCATCCTTAAGCGCGGGGAGCATGTCCTCCGGCTTTCCTGAGCCGATGATGGCGACGTCTGCGCCTGCCGTTTCGAGGACGGCCATGCCGGCATCGTGCAGGCGATGGGAAATTACGATTTTGGGTGCTGCCATTTCTTCCTCCTCAGTACTGCCTGAACACTTCCGTCAGCGCGTCTTTTATCGCAGGATTCGTGCAGTTCGACGGACGGCGCGCAGGACCGACTTTCCAGCCGCGCATGTTGACGGCGAGCTTGACGACGGAGTTCGGATTGCCCATCTGCATGACGTTGCGGAAGGGGCGGATCTTCTTCTGCGCTTCATTTGCCTTTTCGATATTTCCCTCTTTCCAGTATTGGTAGATGCTGACCATGAGCTCGGGGAAGACGTTGGAGCAGCCCGAGATCGCGCCCGTGCCGCCCGCCATGAGCGTCCAGAGGATGAGGGAGTCGCTGCCTGCGAGGACGTTGATGCCGGCCTTCGTATTCTCGATGTACTTGAGCGTGTTGTCGAAGCTGCCGCTCGAGTCCTTGATCCCGATGATATTTTCATGGGATTCCATGAGCTTCCTGACCGTCGTAAAGGCGATATTGTTGCCTGTGCGCGCGGGGATGTTGTAGAGGAGCATCGGGAGCTTCGTCGACGCGGCGACAGCGGAAAAATGCTCCAATAGATCGTCCTGCGTAACGGCGACGAAGTACGGGGAGATGACGGAGAGGCAATCGACGCCGAGCGCTTCCACGCGCTTGGTGAATTCCACCGTCTCCTTGGTCGTGATGCAGCCCGTGCCCGCATAGACCGGGACGCGCCCGCCTACCGCCTCGACCGCCGTCTTGATGACGGCAAGCTTCTCCTCCGAATCGAATGCGTAGAACTCGCCATTCGTTCCCATCGGAAAAATGCCGTCTACCCCCGCCTCGATGAGATGTTGGATAAATTCCCGGTACATCCCTGCATCGAAGGTTTCCTCTTCCGTCAGTGCCGTGACGACAGGGGTAATCAATCCTTTTGCTTCAAACATCTTGCACGCTCCTTTTTTTCTCTCTATTGAATCATATTGGTATGGCGAACTGCTTGAAGAATATATCTTTTAATCCTTCAGGTCAGCAGCAAAGCGAACCTTTGCCATCTGTGCGCCGAGCTTCAGCGCCTCGACCATGCTGTCAGGGCTTGCCTTTCCCGTGCCGGCAACGGCGAATGCCGTGCCGTGGTCAACCGAGGTACGGATGATCGGCAGTCCGACCGTGACGTTCACGCCGCAGTCGAAGCCGAGCACCTTGATGGGAATATGCCCTTGATCGTGGTACATGACAACGACGATATCAAATGCATCGAGGTTTGCCGCACGGTGAAACACGCTGTCGGGCGGAATCGGGCCCTGCACGTTCCAGCCCTTCTCCTGCACTTCGCGCACGGCGGGTGCGATTTCCCGCTCGTCCTCGTCGCCGAAGAGCCCGCCCTCGCCGCAGTGCGGATTGAGTCCTGCGACGGCAATGCGTGGTTTTTGGATGCCCATGAGCGTGAGCGTCTCTTGTGCAAGGCCGATGACCTTTGCGACGCGCTCCTTTTTGACTGCATCCGGCACATCGCGAAAGGCAATGTGCGTCGTCACATGGATAACGCGCAGCTTTGGGCTCGTCAGCATCATCGAGAAATCCTTCGTCCCCGTCAGATGGGCGAGGATTTCCGTGTGACCGGGAAAGTGAACGCCGCCCAGATTGAGCGCCTCCTTATTGAGCGGCGCCGTGACGACGGCGTGCACCGCATGAGCCATCGCATGCCTGCAGGCGCTTTCGATGTACGCGTACGCCGCGCGCCCTGCCCTGCCGTCTACCTTTGCAAACGGAAGGTCTTGCGGCAGATTGTGCAGGTCGATGACGTCGATCATGCCGCTGTCCCCGCCGCCCTCTGCCGGCGCATCCACGGCGCGGCATTTCAGCGGCACGCCTGTGATGGAGACGGCCCGCTCCATCATGCCGAGATCGCCGAACACGACAGGGCGTGCGAGCCCGTACATCTCCTTCTTTGCGAGCGCCTTTGCGATGATCTCAGGGCCGATGCCTGCCGCATCGCCCATCGTGATCCCGAGAATTGGTTTTTTCATGCTGTCGTTTCCTTCCTTTCGCCCTTTTCGCCCACATGCGTTCCACGGATTGCGGCAAGCGCATGGACGAATGCGCGGGGGCTTCCGAACGCGCCCGCTTTCGTCACGATGCAGAGCGGCTCCCGTGCGCCCTCGATGCGTCCGAGCGGAACGCCCGGCTCGACTTCCCGGAGCACTTCGATCTGCTGCACGCCCATGGCGCGGCAGATATGCACCGCCGTATCGCCGCCCGTCGCGACGATTCCGGCTACGTCCGCGAAATCGAGCCGCTTTGCGATCGCTGCGATGTGCGCTGCGACGCGCTCGCTGACCGCCCGCCCCGATAGGCCATGCGTGCGGCCGATGCGCACCGCCTCCGCCACGTCCGCATCGCTTTCGGCAGAGGCGAGAAGCACATCCTCGCCTGCTGCAACCAGCGATTCGATTGCCTTCGCATCCGCCGCTGCCGCACCTTCGTCTTCCAAAATGTGCCGAGCCGAAAGGCGCAGCGTCCGCACGCCGCACATTTCGTTCAGCGTGCGGATCTGCCGCTGCGTCGTATGGCTGACGCTCCCCGCAAAGACGAGCACCGAACCATCCCGAACCGGCATGGGCTTCGGCTCGCTTCCCTTCCATCCATAAAAGGAGGCAAGCGAGCCCGCAAGCCCTGCCGAGCCAACCCAGAGGATATTGCCCTTGCCGCGGAGCGCTGCGAGCAGCCGCGCGAAGTCCGCATCCTCGGCGATGTCGGACACAATCCATCGACGCCCTTCTGCGAGTGCCTCCGCCATTCGTCTTCTCGCTTCTTCTTCGCCCGCACGGAGCGTTTGGAGCGGAAGCACCGTGACGGACTTGCCCGGCGCTTGCTGCGCAAGCATGGCAGGAAGGTCGGACTCATGGACAGGCGTCTTCGGCGCATGGCCGATTTCCGTCCGCTCGATGGGGACGCCGTGCAGCAGGTGTACCCCGTCCACTGTCGTGCGCCCCTGTGCGGGATAGGCAGGCGCAATCACGACGAGCGAAGGGGCAAGCGCATCGTCGGCCGCCGCGACCTCTGCCCCCCAGTTGCCGCGCAGCGTCGAATCGATCTTCTTGTAGATGCAGGACGGCTTGCTTTCGCGCAGGGAACGGCATATCGCGTGCATCCGCCGATACGCCTCCCCGCACGCGAGTTCCCGGCTGTCCGTATCGACGACGACGACCTCCCCGTCTCCAGGGAACCCATCCTCTATGCCGAGCTGGACGAACGCGTGCATGCCTTGCCTCGCAAACTGCAACGCTGTGTCATTCGCCCCGGTCAAATCATCTGCAATCACGGCTAAGCGCAACATGCCATCACCTTTCTTCCCGTTCTCTCACTCCTATACTCACGCAAGAATCGTGCCAACTTGAAAGATGCGATTCTTGCGTATTTTCTGCACACAAAAAAAGCAGGCTTGTTGCAAGAAGAAACATATTGTATCTTTCTGCAACAAGCCTGCAACAGCTTTTTCGTCATACGTTATGGATTGTCTCGATTTTCCTTTCTCTTGATTTTCCGCCAAAGCGTCGTGCGGTGAATGCCTAGGCGCTTTGCCGCGCGGCTGCAGCTGCCGCCTTCCTCCGCAAGGATGCGCCGCACGGTTTCCTCCTCCACATCGCGGAGCTCGCCATGCAGCGCGCCATCTCCTTCCCGCGGGGAGCCCGGCACGTTTCCCCGGTTCTCTTCCCCATCGTCCGCCCATGCGGCAAGGACGGCATCGCGCGTGATTTCCGCCCCGTCCGAGAGGAGCATGAGCCGCTCCATCACATTGGCGAGCTGGCGGATATTGCCCGGCCATGCATGCGCGGCAAGCGCGCTTTCCGCATCTTCCGCGATTCCCGCAATCGCGGGATTGAGCTTTTTCATCTTGACGATCATGGCGCGCGCGAGCAGCGGGATGTCTGCCCGCCGCTCGGCAAGCGTCGGCATGTGGATGCGCAGGATGTTGAGCCGATAGTAGAGATCGGCGCGGAATGTCCCTTCCTCCACCATGCGGGCGAGGTCCTGGTTCGTCGCCGCCACGATGCGCACGTCGACGGGGATGACGCTCTCGCCGCCGAGCTTCATGACCTCGTGCTCCTGCAAGACGCGCAGGAGACGCGACTGGAGCGAGGTCGGCACCTCGCCGATCTCGTCGAGAAAAATCGTCCCGCCGTGCGCGAGCTCGAAGAGGCCTTGCCTGCCGCCGCGCCGTGCCCCCGTGAATGCGCCGTCCACATAGCCGAACAGCTCGCTTTCCAAGAGATTTTCGGGCAGCGCCGCGCAGTTGACCGCGACAAACGGGCCGCTCCTGCGGCTGCTCCGATTGTGGATGCCCTGTACGAGCATTTCCTTGCCCGTACCCGACGCGCCCGTTATGAGAATCGTCGAATCGGTCAGCGCATACCGCATCGCCTTTCTCTTCATCGCCTCGCAGGGCGCAGACGAGCCGATGATATCTTCCATGTGGTACTTCGCCGTCAGTCCCTTCGCCGCAAGCTTTTGGCGGATGCGCTGCTCGGTCCGCTGCACCTCCGATATGCGCTGCACGCGGTAAATCGTCATGCCGTCAGGCAGATCCGACGTTTTCACGAGCGCCTTTGTCCCGTAAAGATCAAGGAAGTCTTCCTCAGAAGGCTTGGCGAGAAGCGCAGGGCAGATGCGTGCGAGCGGCTTTCCGATCACTTCGCAGCGCACGCGGCGCACAAGGCGCTCCGCCTCCGGGTTGAAAATCGTAATGCGCCCCTCGTGATCCGTCGCGATGATCGCGTCCTGGGACTGATGGACGACCGCGCACAGCATTTCCGACTTGGCTTCGTCCTGCTGCACGACGCGCGCGATGAGGAGTGCCTCCGTGAGCGCCTGAAAAATCGCCTGCCGACCCGAATCGATTGTCTTCGCCGCAAGTCCCTGCGCACGCGCGACGCGCACCGAAACGGCATCGCCGATGAGGAGATCGACGCCGTCCTCCATCGCATGCGCGATCTTCTCTTTGGCCTCCGCCTCGCCCTTGATCTTGATTTCGACGAGCTTCATGCGCAGGAGCGCGCCGAGATCATCGCAGCCATAGACCATATTCTCAAAGCCCGACACGCCCACCTTTTTCGCCTTGCTCCCCGCGCCGGAGGCGAGCACGGCGCGCATGATATCGACGAGCGAGACCTGGATGCGCACGACGGGAACATGCGTCGTCTCCTCGATGAGGCCTGCCGTGCCGCCACGGCTCACGATGACCTTGATGCTGTCCTGCATCTCCCGCTGCACGATATCCTTTGCCGCCGCGAGGTCGGCGACGACGACGCGGAACAGACCGCGCCGCTTCCCCATGCGCTCGTCGAGTACCCGGCGCACCTCGTCCGCGAGCGCAGGAAATGGCGCGATGACCAAAATCCTTGCCTGCAAAGCGCACCTCCTCCTTTAAAATGCCGCACCCCAAATATGCATTCGCCAGCGCGCACGACAGTGCCAGAAAAGCAGGCGCCGCTACCCCCGCCATCCCACGACGACGCGTTCTATGCCGGCGTAGTCACGCAAAATTTCCGTCCGCCCAATGCGGGGATTCGCCTTCATGAGTGCGACGACCGCTTTTGCCTGATGAATGCCGACCTCCAGCGCCATGAATCCGCCCGCTTCGAGCATGGCAGGCGCGTCTTTTGTGAGCCGGCGGTAAAAGTCGAGCCCGTCCGCGCCGCCCGAAAGAGCCGCATGCGGCTCGAACCGCTGCACCTCGGGCGCAAGCGATGCGATATCGGCGTCTGGAATGTAGGGCGGATTCGATAGGATCGCGTCGAACGTCTTTCCTGCGAGCGGCGCGAGGAGGTCGCCCGTATGGAACGTGATCCGATCCGTGAGCGCGAGCGCGGCAGCGTTTCGCTGCGCGACCTCGCATGCCGCGCTCGATATGTCCACCGTCTCCGCCGTGCTCTTTGCGAGGTAGTGGAGCACGGCGAGCGCAACGGCGCCCGTGCCCGTGCCGATGTCGGCGAAGTGCGCAGGCGCTCCCTTTTCCTCCTGCCGCGCCTTTAGGCGGTCGATCGCCGCCTGCACGAGGATTTCCGTATCGGGACGCGGCACGAGCGTCGCCTCTGTGACCGAGAGCCGAAGCCCCATGAACTCCTTCTCGCCGAGGATGAGCGCGACGGGGATATGCGCTGCCCGCTTTCGGACGAGCGCGCGAAAAGCGGCGAGCTCGCGCATCTCCAGCGGCTCGTCGAAGTGGACGTAGAGGTAAATGCGCTCCTTCTTGAGCAGATGGACGAGCAGCACCTCCGCGTCAAGGCGCGGGTTTTCGATGCCCTTCGCCGAAAAAAATTGCTCGGTCCATTTCAGCAGACGCCCAATCGTCCAAACCTCAGCCAATGTGCCTACCTATCCTTTTCCTGAATCGCGCTATGCCCTTGCCCTTTTCGCGCCCATAGGAGTGCGTGAAGGCCCGTGCGGCGAAGGGCGGTGTCCATGCATTCGATCGCCATATTGCCGACCTCGCCGCGTGGTGTGGCCTCGTCGTCGTAGGTGTCGGACGCGCCTTTATCGATGACGCGGTCACCTCGGCGGTCATAGACGATGACGCGCACGGCGGCGTAGCTATGGAGGATCCTGCCGCGCATGAAGTCCCAACTGCTGCGCGTGTAGCTCTCGTAACCCGTCAAGAGGGGAAGCACGACGAGGCCGGCGTCCATGCGGCGCGCGATCTCCCGCACGATTTCCTTGGGATCGCGGCTCTGGCTCTCGGCAAGTGCCAAAGCCACGGCGTCTTTCGGCAGGAAGTCGGCATAGTGCATCGTCTCGTTGAGCGGAAGGTGGGGCGCACGGCTCACCTTCTCCTCCATACCGCGTACGACGCTTTCAGAAGGCGCGTGATACGTGCCGATCTGGAGCGGGACGCGTGCGACGCGAAGCGGCGTGCGCTCTGCCGCCGACGCCGCAGCCGGCAGCAGCAGCACGAACAGCACGCATAGAACCATGCCAAGGCGTTTTCTCATGGCACTTCCCTCCTCTTTCCATTTCCATTTCCCATGGCGGACGCTTGGCTCGAAGCGGCGACAGACAGCCTCCCTCAGTGGATCGCCTTCTTCTTGAACCTGCCGCCGACGATGTCGTGGACGGCATTGATCGTGACGAAGGCGCTCTCGTCCTTTTCGAGGACGATTTCCTTGAGCTTGTCGACTTCCAGGCGCGTGACGACGCAGTATAGGACTTCCTTCGGCTCGCCCGTGTAGCCGCCTGCGCCGTGCAGCAGCGTGACGCCGCGCCCCAGGCGGTCGTTCAGCGCATCGGTCACTTCGTCATGCTCGCTCGTGACGATCATGACGGCATAGCTCTCGTCGAGTCCCTTGATGACGACGTCGATCATCTTGGCAATGATGAAGTACGCGACGAGCGAGTACATCGCCTTGTCCCAGCCGAAGAGCAGTCCCGCGCTCGACAGGATGAACAGGTTGATGAACATGACGACTTCGCCGACGGAAAACATCGACTTGCGGTCCATGATGATCGCGACGATTTCCGTTCCGTCGAGCGAGCCGCCCGCGCGCATGATGAGCCCCACGCCGAGACCGTCGATGATGCCGCCGAAAACCGCCGCGAGGAACGGATCGGCCGTGACGGGCGGAACCGGCTCGAATACCGTTGTCCAAAAGGAAAGAATGCAGATCGCGATGACCGTTGCGATCGCGAAGTTCCTGCCGATCTGCTTGTAGCCGAGATATAAAAACGGGATGTTGAGAACGATGAGGAATACGCCGACCTTCCAACCCGTGACCGCGCTCATCATGATGGAAATGCCGACGACGCCGCCGTCGATGACGTTGTTCGGAATGAGGAAAAGTTCGAGTCCGACTGCCGCGATGACTGCTCCGATGAGAATGGTCACGTACCTTTTGATGTAAAACGAAGCGGGACGTTTCTGCGTGCCCTTCCGCGCCGGCGGCTTTGGCTGCTCGGATGCAGCAAGCGACGGATGGACGGGCTGTGTTTCGGTCATGTGGTCTGCTCCTTTTCGAATCTATATCTTGTATTTGTATTATAGAATATTATAGAAGAAATTCCATCATTTCGCCATGAAAATTGGCTGAAATATTTGCTTTGGCACATCGCGATGCCTTGCAATCCTCTCCCGCTATGATAGAATAATTCTTAGAATGGAGGGATTGCAAAACATGATTTATACGGTGACATTCAACCCTGCACTCGACTACATCGTGCGCCTCGACGCATTCACGGCAGGTGCGATCAACCGCGTGAACTACGAGCAGGTATTAGGCGGCGGCAAGGGGATAAACGTATCCATCGTGCTCGGAAACATGGGCATCAAAAGCACGGCGCTCGGCTTCCTCGCAGGCTTTACGGGCGAGGAAATCAAGCGTCAGCTCGAAGGCTTCGGCGTCGCACATGACTTCGTCCACCTCGAAAGCGGTTTCTCGCGCATCAACGTCAAGATCAAGGCAAACCGGGAAACGGAAATCAACGGGCAAGGTCCGGATATCCCTGCCGCGAAGCGGGACGAGCTTTTCAAGAAGCTCGACCGCCTGAAGGAGAACGACACGCTCGTGCTCGCAGGCTCGATCCCAAAGACCCTGCCCGACGACATCTACGAGCGCATCATGGAACGCGTCGACGGACGTGGCATCCGCATCGTCGTCGACGCGGAGAAAAAGCTCCTCCTAAACGTCCTCACGTACCATCCGTTCCTCATCAAGCCGAACAACCACGAGCTCGGCGATATGTTCGGCGTCGTCCTGAAGTCGGACGAAGAACTCCTCGCCCACGCGAAGAAGCTTCAGAAAAAGGGCGCGCGCAACGTGCTCATCTCGATGGCGGGAGATGGCGCCCTCTTCCTCGGCGAAGACGGCACGACGTACAAGAGCCCTGCGCCGAAAGGCAGGCTCGTAAACTCCGTCGGCGCCGGCGACTCAATGGTCGCAGGTTTTCTGACGGGCTTTGAGGAGAGCGGCGGCGACTATCGCCGCGCTTTCTTCCAAGGCGTTGCGACGGGCAGCGCTTCGGCGTTCAGCGAGGATCTCGCGACGCGTCCCGAAGTCGAAGCACTCTTGAAGACGATTCTATGACCCTGATTTCAATTCTCAGTTTCCAGTAGAAAAGGAGTGTATCATGCGCATTACCGATTTGCTGAAGAGGGAAAGCATCGCGCTCGGCACGAAACCGGCCGACAAGGCGGCCGCGATCCGCGAGCTCGCCGACCTCATGGACAAGGGCGGCAACCTCTCCGATAAGGAGCAGTACACGAAGGACGTATTCACGCGCGAAGCATCGGGCACGACGGGTCTCGGCGACGGCATCGCGACGCCGCACGCAAAGAGCGCGGGCGTCAAGTCGGCAGGTCTCGCCGCAATGACCGTGCCGGACGGCATGGATTTCGAGTCGATGGACGGCAAGCCCGCCCGTCTTTTCTTCATGATCGCCGCGCCGGACTCGGCGAATGACGAGCACCTCACGATCCTATCGAGTCTCGCGACGATGATCATGGATCCCGACTTCAAGGAAGCGCTCATCGCCGCCAAGACGAAAGACGAGTTCCTGCATCTCATCGACCGCAAGGAGGACGGCAAATTCGAGGCGCCGAAGGCAGAGGACAAAGGAAAAGAAGAGGCGGCGCCCGTCTCCGACCATATCCAAGTCCTCGCCGTCACCGCCTGCCCAACGGGCATTGCGCATACGTTTATGGCAGCGGAAAGCCTTGAGCAGCACGCAAAAAAGCGCGGCATCTCCATCAAGGTCGAGACAAACGGATCGGGCGGCGCCAAAAACGTGCTGACGCCGGACGAAATCGCCGCAGCGGACGGCATCATCGTCGCGGCGGACAAGAACGTCGCGATGGCGCGCTTTGCAGGCAAGAGGGTCGTCATCACGAAGGTCGCCGACGGCATCAACAAGGCGGATGCGCTTCTCGACCGCGCCCTCTCAGGGAGCGCCCCCGTCTATGAAGGGGCGGGCGGCACGGAGGAGGAGTCGGCGGCAAACACCGCAGGCGACAGCCTCGGCCGTCAGATCTACAAGCATCTCATGAACGGCGTCAGCCACATGCTCCCGTTCGTCGTCGGCGGCGGCATCCTGATCGCACTCGCCTTCCTGCTCGATGACTACAGCATCGACCCCGCGAACTTCGGCTCGAATACACCGGTCGCAAAGTTCTTCAAGGATATTGGCGGCGCGTCGTTCGGCTTCATGCTGCCCGTACTCGCGGGATTTATCGCGATGTCGATCGCCGACCGCCCGGGCCTTGCCGTCGGCTTCGTCGGCGGCGCGCTCGCCGGCACGACAGGCTCCGGCTTTCTCGGCGCACTCATCGCAGGCTTCGTCGCGGGCTACCTCGTCAATGCGCTCAAGAAGGCGGCGCGCGTCCTCCCAGACTCGCTCGAGGGCATGAAGCCCATGCTCATCTACCCCGTCCTCGGCATCCTCCTCATGGGCGCGATCAGCCTCTTCCTCATCGCGCCGCCCGTTTCGGCGATCAACTCCTGGATGATCGAGACACTGAAGAACATGGATCCCTCCGCGCGCATTCTCATGGGCATGATCGTCGGCGGCATGATGGCCGTCGACATGGGCGGCCCGGTAAACAAGGCGGCTTACGTCACGGGCACGGGACTTCTCGCGTCGGGCGAGTATCACGTCATGGCGGCTGTCATGGCAGGCGGCATGGTCCCGCCGCTCGCCATCGCGCTCTGCACGACGTTCTTCAAGAACCGCTTCACGGAAAACGAGCACAAGGCGGGCATCACGAACTACGTCATGGGACTCGCCTTCATCACCGAAGGCGCGATTCCGTTCGCCGCGGGCGATCCCGTCCGTGTCATCCCGTCGATGATTGTTGGCTCTGCCATCGCAGGCGCATTGACGATGTTCTTCGACTGCACGCTGCGCGCGCCGCACGGCGGCATCTTCGTCGTGCCGACCATCGGCAACCCACTCATGTACCTCGTGAGCATATTCGTCGGCGCCGTCGTCGGCTGCGCGATCCTCTCCGTGCTCAAAAAGCCGCTGAAAGACTGACGCGAATTGTCGTAGCCATGCAAAGCGCCCCTCTCGCCTGGTTGGCAGCGGCGGGAGGGGCGCTTTCATATTATGCAAGGCGTCATTTCGCACGGCACGTGCCCATAGCCTTTGACGCAGACGCAAAGCTTTTGCATCCCGGAAATCATGACAAGGCTCGCGTATGATTGGCATACGTTTCCCAAGTCGGTTCATATGCAGCATCTGCCTGATTTCCCCACATATCCCAGCCGTTTCGCACGCCTCGTGCAAACAGTTCAATGCGAGGCGCCATGCTGCACGCTTCCAAGATCGGAATGATTTCATCCGGCTTTCGGCTATGTTCGCGCTTCATCGAACGAATGATATTGACCTGCGAGCGCGCAGGGGCAAGCGTTCGGTTTGGTGAACTGTTCTTTCGAATCCCGAATAAAACCAATTCGGTGACATTCCGAAAGTAAAACCCTACTCCGCGTCCATCCGGTCCGCCGTCTTTCCGAATCTTTTCCCAAACAATATTGCCCTTGTAGTCAAAGCCCCACGCATCCATGACAGCTAGCCCATCTGGCAGCAAAGCATTGGGAACCCACAGGTAGAGGTGCGCTTTTTCTCCCGCAATCTGAGCAATGGGCAGTGCTTTGATTTCACTTAATTTCATCGTTTCATACCGCGTCAGCCGCTTATGCTCAGGTGCCATCTTTCCCGTGCGGTTCTGAAACCGCCATGGCGGATCCGCATAAATGGTATTGTATTTTTTCCCATTCGTAAACACACGCAGATTTTGTATGGTCTGATTTAGGTCAGGCATCGTCTTGCACACATTCCTTTCGTATTCCAACAGCTAAAATTGGACATCCGCCATTTCTTCGAGAATTCAACCGATAAAGCAGCTTTCCCATCCACGTCGTGCTTGCCCCGTATTTTTTGATCAAGAGCATACCTTTATCATCCGTTGTCGTCCGAAAAATATCATTTAGGTCTTCGGCACGCGTTACAATGACTCCAACATCGATCAAGCCACAATCAAAGTACGTTCTCATCGCCAGCAGATCCCGATCAAAAGTTTGATCTTTGCTATTCCATTCTAAATCAAAAGCCACTCGATTCTTTAGGAAATCGATATTATGTCCATCAATATAGCCTTGAATCGTATCGATTTCATAAGGCTGATCAGAAAAACGTCCGCGTCTTTGTGCAGACTGTCTCGGATACTTTTTCACGATCAAGTCGCCGCTGATGCGAATTTCTCTCCATCCATACGGATATAAAAGATCATCAAATTTTTGGGGAATTGGCGATCCATTTCCTCCTGCTTTTTTTAGATCTGCCATAGTAAGCGTCAATCCACATAAACAAGACTGAATCTCCTGCCACTCCACAGAAAACGCATCATGAAGTATTTCTAGCGCATGACCATAATTATATACCTCATACCGCTCAAGCAGTCCGTTTCGAAAATACGGCTGAAACTGCATGGCAGGCCCTCCTGTCGTAAACCATTGGAACAGCGCTACTCGCCCTGCTCGATCTGCCGGATATCGTCCTTCGATGCGTTTTCGAGCCGCGCGTCCTGAAACGCATCGTTATGCGGCAAGTCCATGATGAAGCGATCGCTCTTTTGCATGCGGACGATGCCGTGCTCCATGCAGAGTCCAAACACGTGGCCGCCGTGCTGTCTCACCGCGTCAATGAAGTGGAAGTGCCATCCAGGCGTATTGACGCCATCCAAGTACGGCGGGAAGTAGAAGCAGACGAGCGAGCCAGCGACCTCCTCGAACGCAAAGCGGCGCTCATCCGTCTTCAACACCTCGGCAAACGGCAGGAACGGCTCCTGCTGGCTTAGTTCCGTCCGCGCCGCGACACGGCGAAAGTAGCCGTCGATGCGCACGAGGTACATGTTGTTGACACCGAGCAGCTCGACGCGTTCGTCGAGGACATCGCGCAGGACGTCGAGGCTCGGCACGCGGCCGAGCTTGATCCGATAAGCGCGGTCCGTGAGGTACGCGACGCTCGCAAACGGCGTCGTGTCGTGTGGCTTTGCCTCCACGGCGCGTCCGTCGCCTAGGATGCGGTACGCGTGCCCGTCGATGACGACGAGCTCGCCGGCGACGGCGTGGAATGTGCCGAGCCCCGTATCGCCGTGCTCCAGCACGTGCTCAATCGCCGCGCTTCCGTAAAAATTGCCCATGACAAGTGCCTGCAACGTCGAAACCTGGTAGACGGGGTCACGCTCCCTGTGCACGCGCGCTGCCCGCTCTTCCCAGCTCATTTCCTCCTCGTATCGCTCCATATCCAAATGGCTCCCTTTCTTCCTAGATCCATTCGTACCGATTTCTTTCTCCATTATAGCACGTATAGCACGCGAAATAGCACGCGAAAGACTTTTTATGATACCATTCTTCTGTCGCAGAAATCCGTTCAAAAGGAGGTTTCTCCATGTCTCAGACGACTGCTGCGGCGCGCGACGCACTCCTCGCCGCCTTCCCCTACACGATCCCGATCTTTGCTGGCTTTTCCTTTCTCGGCATGGCGTACGGCATCTACATGGGAGCAGAGGGATTTTCCCCCATCTATCCGATGCTCATGAGCCTGCTGATCTTCGCGGGCTCGGTCGAGTTTTTGACCGTGCCGCTGCTGCTCGCGCCGTTTTCGCCGCTGCACGCATTCGCGCTCGCCTTCATCGTCAACGCGCGCCATCTCTTCTACGCCATTTCCATGCTCGATCGGTACCGCGGGCACGGCGCGAAGACCCCATACCTCATCTACGGCATGTGCGACGAGAGTTTTTCGATCAACTACACGGCAAAAGTGCCAGAGGGCGTCAACCGCGGCTAGTTCTTCTTCTGGGTCACGCTGCTCAATCACCTCTACTGGTTCGGCGGCGCGACAGTCGGCGCCCTCTTCGGCTCGCTGCTCTCGTTTGATACGAAGGGGCTCGGATTCGTGCTGACGGCGATGTTTGTCACGATATTCACAGAGAACTGGCTCGTCTCGGACGACCACCGAAGCGCACTCATCGGTCTCGCGCTTTCCTTCCTCGCACTTCGCATCTTTGGGGCAGAGTCGTTCCTCATTCCCGCCATGGCTGCCATCCTCGCTGCTTTCACCCTGTTTCGGAAGCGGCTGGATACGCCAGCCGCGAGACAGGAAGACGCCGCCCTATATCCGCTACCTCGGACGCATGCTTCCCGCATCCGTCTTTTCGCTCCTCGTCGTCTACTGCCTGCGCCACGTCGATATTGCCTCAGGCTCGCACGGGCTCCCCGAATGGATCGCCGTTGCGGCAACGATCCTCCTCCATCGCGTGCGGCGCCAGATGCTGCTCTCAATTGGCGGCGGAACGCTTCTCTATATGCTTCTCGTGCAAACTCTTTTCTCTTAAGGTCTCGTAAGGAACCGCGGATCCCATGCAGTGCACCGTACAGATTTTCGCTTTATCCACATAATAATCCACAGATGTGGATAACGATTGGGGAAATCGGACGATGCGGTATCTTCTTTCCTGTTTTTTTGCCGAATCTCGATTTTGTGTATACTGTGGGAAAGAAATATTCCCATTTCTGTGGATCATGTGGATAAAAAAGTGGATAACCCCATGCGCTAGTCGAACATTTCATCTTTTTTCCACATCTTGTGCCTTTCTTTCAAAAGCGAACCCATGCGATTGTGGATAACGCGGCTGCGATTGGCTCCATGTCCGATAAGGAACGCGTGCGAGCTGTGAATTGTAGTACCGCGCATCCCCCGAAACCTCCTCTCCTGCCCACGGTGGCAAAGGGAAATCCACATTCTCGTCAGACAGCTCGATCTCCGCGACGCAAAGCCCTTCATTCTCGCCAGCGAACACGTCGATCTCCCACCGAAATCCTTCGATCCGCTCGATGTAGCGCCGCTTCTCGATGATCGGAGGCGCACAGAGTGCGAGCATCGCCTCCGCATCCGCAAGCGGCACCTCGTACTCGAACTCCGCACGGCGGATCCCTTCATTTTTCCCCTTTACGGTCAGGTACCCCTTCTTTCCCTTCACGCGCACGCGCACCGTCCGCATCGGCTCACGCGACAGATAGCCCTGCGCGATGCGCACGCCTGCGCCTTTCGGCTTCCAATTTTCCCGGACGAGAAATTTGCGCTCGATCTCCACTGCCATGTCGATATCCTCCTTGTCTTTTTTCCCTACCATACCATGCGGCAAAAGCACGCGCAACGTTCTCCTGCCGATTTTCAGAAATGCGCGGTAGAGTGGTATAGTTTCAGGGATAATATGTGCTCTGTTTCTCTTTTTGAGACGGGCGTTCACGACTTTATATTCGATGAAAAGAAGGTATGAACTTGCAGAACCAACCGATCCCGCCGCGCCCGAAAAAAAAGAAACGGCGTATATGGCCGTGGGTGCTCGCCGTCCTCGCATTTCTCATCGCGGCGGCCGCGGGTGCTCTCTTTGCATCCTCAGGGCTCCTCGACAAGCCGAAAGATGACGTCGTCGAGGATGGGCTTCTCACGGCGCGCGACAAGACGACGATCATGATCATGGGCGTCGACGAACGCGACGACGACGTCGGGCGCAGCGATACGCTCATGGTCGCCACGATCGACCCGAAGAAAAATCAGGCGGCGCTGCTCTCCATCCCGCGCGATACGCGCGTCAAGATCAAGGGCAATGGCTGGGACAAGATCAATGCCGCATACGCCTACGGCGGCGAGAAACTCACGCAGCGCACCGTCGAGGACTTCCTCGGCGTCAACATGGATCACTACATCATCATCAATCCGAAGTCGTTCCAAAAGATCATCGACGCAATCGGCGGCATCGACATCGACGTCGAGAAGCGCATGTACTACGAAGACCCATGGGATGACGACGGAGGGCTCCTCATCGACCTGAAGCCCGGCATGCAGCACATGGACGGCAAGACAGCCGTCACTTACGTGCGCTTCCGCGATGAGGAAGGCGACATCGGGCGCATACGCCGCCAGCAGAAGTTCATGAAAGCGTGCATGGACAAGCTCGTTTCCCCGTCCATCATCCTGAAGCTGCCGACCGTCATCAGCGAGATCATGGACTCCGTCAAGACCGATCTCAACGTCCGCCAGCTCCTTGAGTTCGCAGGATCGCTCAAGGAATCGCAGAAGAACGGGCTCAAGACCGAGATGGTTCCGGGGCGCCCGCTCTACATCGACGGCATCAGCTATTGGATCCCGGATCTCAAGGAACTCCGCACGGCGCTCGCCGATACGCTTGGCATCACGCTGAGTGCGTCCGACCGTTCGCGCATGGACCAGCAGGAATCCGAGTACAAGAAGTCCATCCCGGCGAATGCAAAGGAAGTGCCCGCAAGCGACACCTCGATCGGCAAGGCACATACGACGAGCCACTTGAAGCAGGACAGAAATGCAAAAGGCCGCGACAGGGACGCAAAGGACACGAATACGAAAAAAGGGGGAAAGGACAGCAAGGATGCGAAAGGCTCCAATTCCTCCTCCGACGCACCTGAGAAAACGCGTGATATGCGCCATGAGAATGACGCTTCGAACGCCTCCGATGATACATCCGGCACACCGGCAAGCACGGGTCCTGTTCCGACGCGCGACAGCGCAGGTGGAAAATCGCGGTAAAACAAACGAGCAGCCTTCCCCTTCGGGAGGCTGCTTTTTTCTTACAATAACAGAATAGGATGCCGGAACAAATGCTGCCCACTTGCTCCTTTCCATCATCCTTTCGTTTTCTTGCCTTGCATCTGCTCATAGTCCGTCACGCCGCGCGCGATGGCACGGGCGAAGTCGTCCTGCCTGCTGCTCAGCAGCTCCGCATCCTCCTCGTTGCTGATAAAGGCAAGCTCGACGAGGACGGCGGGCATGTCCGTATGGCTCAGCACGTAGAGCCCGTTCACGCCGGGCGTCCGCACCTTTAGCCCGCGGTTTGCCGTGCCGAGTGCGTCGGTGATCTGTGCGAGGATGCAGCCACCGAGCTTTTCACCCTCCGCCGATCCGGGGTAGATGCAGACTTCTGTCCCCTGCGCGGCGGGGCTTGCGGCGTTGCAATGGATGCTGACAAACACGTCCGCGCCGCTCTCGTTCGCCGCGTCTGTGATGGCGGCAAGGCTGTCGTCCTGCAAGTTGCCGACGACCGTGACGCCTGCCTCCTTTAGATAGCCTTCTGCAAGGTCTGCGACGGCCTTTGCCACGTCGCACTCCCGCAGCCCCGTTTCGGCGTTCACCGCGCCGGGGTCGGGGTTCCCGTCCGGCGCATGGCCGGGGTTCAGGAATACGTTCATTTCGATCCTTCCTTTCTTGTCTCTGCGAGCTTCCCGCGCCCGATGTAGCCGATCAGCCCGGACGCGATGCTCATGCTAAGTTCGTTCGTGCCGTTGTGGATCGCAAGCAGGAGGGCAATGACCAGCCCGATGCTCACGATGGTCTCGGCGTTCAGCACGCCTTGCAATCCGCTCGCCTTCCTTCCTTTTCAAACGGCAGGTCGAGCACCTCTTTCAGTGCGTGCGTCGCCGTGCCGTTCCCGCCGAGGTCGTGATAGGCCTCGTACATCTTGCTGATGTTGTCCTTCTGCGCCGCATTGGCGCAGCCCTGCACGTGGAAGTGGATCGCGGACTGCACGATGCGGTCCCTTAGCACCGCGAGCACGCCCTTTCGGAGCGCGTCGTACTCACGCGCCTGCCTTGCCAGCGCATCCTGCCGCTCGCGTTCCCGCTCCCGTGCTTCTTCCATGCGCCGCTTGTCCTGCTCCTGCAAGCGGTAGAGCAGGTAGGCGCATATCGTCGATGTGCTCACAGATACAAGCGTCAGCAGGATCTGCGTCATGACGTCCAAGTCCATCCCTTGCTCGCTCCCTTTCGTGTTTCGCACAGCCATTTTCCGTCTTGTCCCAATGCCTGCCGTGCGTCATGTGTGCCATGCTTTTCCTTTTCTTTTATGCCTTTCTATCTTTATACGTTGCGGCATGCCTCTTTCCGCAAGGCGCCAGAATGCAATTCGTTCCTTCTTGCGTCGTCCAATCCCCCAAAGCAAAAACGCTTTAAGTCGAACGTTCGGGAGCCGTACAGCCTACACGCACCGTGCGTCCATCATAAATTTATACTTGTCTTTTTGGAATAACATACTATAATAAAAACCATGACATTACGAAAGCATTTTGCCTTTAGTCAGCGAAAGGAAGATCTCAGATGAGCACGGTAAACGAAAAAGCACTCGAACTCCACAAGAGCCATCACGGCAAGATTGCCATGATGAGCACGGTTCCCCTCGAAAAGGGCGAAGACCTCACGCTCGCCTATACGCCGGGCGTCGCGGCACCCTGCCTTGCGATCAAAGACGACTACGACAAGATCTATGAATACACTTCGAAGGGCAATACCGTCGCCGTCGTGACGAACGGCTCCGCCGTCCTCGGCCTCGGCAACATCGGCGCAGGCGCAGGGCTGCCCGTCATGGAAGGCAAGTCGATCCTCTTCAAGGGATTTGCAGGCGTCGACTCTGTCCCCATCTGCCTCGACACGCAGTCGGTCGATGAGATCGTCCGCGCCGTCGAGCTCATGGCGCCGACATTCGGCGGCATCAACCTCGAAGACATCAAGGCACCGCAGTGCTTCGACATCGAAACCAGACTGAAACAGTCGCTCGACATCCCCGTATTCCACGACGACCAGCACGGCACGGCCATCGTCGTCGTCTCCGCGCTCATCAACGCATTCAAGATCACGGGCAAGACCTTTGCGGGCTCGAAGTTCGTCATCAATGGCGCGGGTGCGGCAGGGCAGGCAATCACGCGCCTCATCTGCAGCATGGGCGGGCACAGCATCATCCTCTGCGACTCGAAGGGCGCCATTTACGCAGGCCGCCCCAATGGCATGAACCCCTACAAGGACGACATCGCGAAGGTCACGAATCCATCCCATGAAAAAGGCCATCTCGCCGACGTCATCAAAGGCGCGGACGTCTTCATCGGCGTCTCCGCCGCAGGCTGCGTATCAAAGGACATGGTGCGCGCGATGGCAAAGGATCCGATTGTCATGGCCATGGCGAACCCCGTCCCGGAGATCCTGCCAGACGAGGCGAAGGCGGCCGGCGCGCGCGTCGTCTGCACGGGACGATCCGACTTCCCGAACCAAGTCAACAACCTCCTCGCATTCCCCGGCATCTTCCGCGGCGCGCTCGACGTCCGCGCGAAGGAAATCAACGAGGCGATGAAGATCGCGGCGGCAAAAGCGATCGCAGCGCTTATCCGCGATGCAGAGCGTGACGAAGAGCACGTCATCGCAAGCCCGTTCGACCCGCGCGTCGCACCCGACGTCGCCGCCGCCGTCGCGAAGGCTGCACGCGATACGGGTGTCGCCCGCGTCAAGAACGTCACGCCGGAAGAAGTCGCCGAACACACGCGCAAGTTAATCGAAGAAATCCACAAAGCATGATCGTATCCAACCAAAAGACCGCACATGGATGAACCCTCCCTGTGTGGTCTTTTTCTTTCTCTGCCTTCTCCAGTATGGTGGACGCCATGGAGCACCGCGTGAATGATTGCGCTGCCGTCATGGTGTTTTTGGATGCAATTAGGATGCCACTCATGACCTGGACGACTCGTCCGAGGTTCCCCCAATGTAGCTGTAAAGCGTGTACTTCGAGATCCCAAAAAATTGGGAGATCTTGTCCCCGGACTTTGTGATAAGCAGGGCACCGCGCTCATTTAGGAAGTGAATGGCACGAATTTTATCTTCGCGTGTCATCAGCGGAACGGGCTTGCCGACGAGACGTACGGAATCTTCGAGCAAGTCGTCGAGGAGCTCCGTGACGTTTTGCGGTATGCTTCGATCCTCGCTCTTCTGAGACATGACGGAGATGAGAGGCGCAAGCGCACTGCTGGCGAGAGAAAGCTCTGTGATGTCGAAGTTCAGGCAGAAGAGCGCGATGATCGTTTCGTTTTCATCACGCAGGTAGATGGTCGTCGATTTGAGAATGCGGCCGTTCTTGCCCTTCGTGAGGTAACTGCCCTCTGTGTGCATCTTTCCGGGCTGTCCGCTGAGGGCGTCGAGCACGGCCATCGACGGTCCATCGCCGACCTTGCGTCCAGAGACGTGACCGTTCTCGATGGCAACAATGGAGTGATCCACATCGGAAAGATCGTGTATGACAACCTCACAGTTCGGCCCGAATTGCTGGGCGATACCGCAGGCGATTCGTTTCAGGCAGGCGAGGAGTGGCCCGTTCATCATGCTGTCAAACCTCCTTCTTCATTCCAAAAAGAAAGGGAAGCCGCCTCCCTATAAAATGGAAGCAGCTTCCCTTATCATAGCATCTTTCCCAAAAGGAAATCAAGATCGGAATCGGACAATCTCCTCGTACGGAACCGTGCGCTTGCGTTGGAGGAACTGCCCATATCCGCGCGCTCCGCAGAATGTGCCCTCCCGTGCGATGACCTCGCCGCGCAGCATGGTGAGGGCGATTGACGCGCGTACGGACATGCCCTCGTACGGACTCCACCCACAGGCACTGTGAAGAGCACGCGCAGTGAGCGTATGCTCCCGCTGTGGGTCGATCAGGACGATATCCGCATCGCTTCCCGGAAGGAGCGTCCCTTTCCTAGGATAAAGACCGAAGATCTTTGCCGCATTCGTGCTGGTCACGCGGACGAAATCGGGAAGGGAGATGCGTCCTGCGAGCACTCCATCGCTGAAGAGAAGCGGCATACGCTCCTCAACGCCAGGCGTGCCACCCGGACAGTCGCGGAAGTCCTTGGCATGGGCACGCTTTTCATCGGGCATAAAGGGGCAGTGGTCGGTCGCGACGACTTGGATATCGCCGCTATGCAGCCCCTGCCAAAGTGCCGCGCAATCCCCCGCCTTGCGGAGCGGCGGCGCCATGATGTACTGGATGGCGTCATCGGCATTTCCTCGTAATTTGTCCTCCGTGAGTGTGAGGTACTGGGTGCAAGTCTCAGCGTAGGCGTTGCGTTGTCCCTCCTGCCGCGCAAGGCGAAGCTGATCGAGGCTCTCATGTGCCGACAGATGGACGATGTAGGCAGGTGCATCGCCTGCCGCCCGTGCGACAGAGAGCAGCATATTGACGCTCATCGCCTCGGCAATGTTGGGGCGTGTCCGCGCATGTTCGATGGGAGCCCGTTCGCCTGAGCCGAGTTCCTTGCGAAGCGTGTTCGTGATGACGTCATTCTCACAATGGACGGCGAGGAGTCCTGCGCGCTCTCGCATCACGCGCAGGACAGGCATGAGCCACGCCTCCGTCAGGGGGAAGCCGTAGGTCGTGTACGCCTTGAAGCTGGGGAATCCCGCGTCGATCAATCCTCCGAGCTCGTCGAGGATGTCCATGTCCACATGCTGCAGCACGCCGTGGAAGCTGTAGTCAATCGGGCAATCCTTCGCGAGATCCCAATAGGCATCGATAGGTTGGCGGAGCGTGCAGCCGGGCGGACCGAACGCGATGTGGTCGATGATGGTCGTCGTGCCGCCGCAGGCCGCCGCGATGCCGCCCGTGAGGAAGGTATCGCATGCCCTGTGATGGGGGGATTGCTGGAGATCCATGTGGGTGTGCGGGTCAATGCCGCCCGGCACGACAACCATGCCGCAGGCATCGATGGAAAAATCGTCCCCGACATCCAGCTTTTCGGCGATTTCCGTGATAACGCCATTCTCAACGGCAAGGTCGAGATGCATGGGATCACTCGGCAGACAGACGAGCCCGCCTTTGATGACTGTCCTCATTTGGAAGCCCCCCTCAGCTTTGCCATGAGCGCATAGGTCAGACCTGCTCCAAGCGTGCCGAAGACATAGGCATTGTTGAAGAGAGACGCAAGCGCAGGGACGAAACGCCCCATGAAGATGAGCGCGGTGAAGATGGCTACGATGAGAAGCGCCCGTACATTCCAGCCCCGTGTGTAGAAATATTTCCCTTGCCCCTCGATGTAGGCGTCCACGATGTGGATCTCCGTATGGTACTCCACAAGGTAGGCTGCGATGTAGATGCCGGAGATCGGACCGATCAGAGCGCCGAGAAACTGCGTCACGTCAAAGATCAGATGGTAGGCGCTGGAAAGAGAGTTCCATGGCTGCGCAAAGAGCGCGAGAAATGCAACGAGGATCGCCACCTGACGATAGCTGAGGCGCCCCTTGAGGTAGGATGCCACGATGTTTACAGGCGGGATCAAGTTGCCCGCGACGTTCGTCGTCAGTATGGCCATGATGATGAAGACAGAGAAAATAAGGCGGATCGCCATGCTGTCGAAATTGCCGATGAGCACGGCAGGCTCCCAAATCTCCTTGCCGAATGCGAGCCATGCACCGGCTGTGCCGCAGATGCCGACGAAGGCGATATAGCCCGTCATGAGCGGCGCGCTGATGATCTGGCCGAGGATCTGTGCCCGTTGGTTGACGCAGCTGCGCGTGAAGTCCGGCATGGAGAGCGCAATGCCGCCGTCAAACGCGATCATTGCGGAGAGCGCCGGCCAAAAGAGCGTCCAGAAGTCTATGCCTTCCTGCGGTTGGAGAACCTGCGCGCTGAGGAGCGCGTCAAGGCTCCATCCTGCGGTGCTGAACCCCCAAATGATGACGATGAGACTCATCAGGATCAGCGCAGGTGCGGAAACGCCTTCGAGGATCTTGACCGCCTTGTTGCCATAGGCCGCGATGTAGACATTGATCGCCCAAAAGATCAAAAAGGAGATGAAGAAGCCCGTGAATCCGAGCTCCTCCCAGCCCGGAAAGATCGTCTGGATGATGATGTTCACCGCCTGTCCGCCGATCCAAGCCTGCACACCAAACCAGAAGACGCCAAGGATGCCGCGGATCAGTGCAGGGATGAAAAGCCCTTTCTCCCCGAAGATGATCTTGCCCAACATGGCGTAGTTCATGCCGTACTTCACACCGTAGTGCCCGATGATCATCGCGACTGCCATGACCAACGTGTGCCCGATGACAATCGTGATGAGCGCTTGGTACCATGTCATGCCTGCGACCAATAGCCCACTCGCGACCTGGTAAACCGCGATCGACACCATGATGCCGATCCACAGGTTCGCCATGTCCTTTGTGTGCCAGTCGCGTTTCTCGCGCGGTATGGGCCGAGTCGCCGGACTATAGAAATTCTTGTGATTCCCAATGGCCTTTACGCCCGCCTCGGTCAGACTGACCATGCCATCCTTCTCCACTTGATACGCTGACTGCTTCTGCATCGTTATCCCTCCTAACAAGGGGAGTGGGAAGCCCCTATACAGTATGGAGGCGGCGACTTCCCCTCCATTTTTTCGATAAAAGAATTTTTCCTGCTGAAGACCAAAGTTTTACCTTACGTTTCACGATTCGTGCGTGTCCGGCGTAAGCTCGGTCGTATACTCTTTGGGCGGTATGAGCTTCGAGAAGGCAAGGAACGCGATGAGCGCTGCAAGCAGACCGGGCAGGATAGGCTGCCCAACATGGAGCCCGAAGATCGTGCCGTGCGAGATGTGTTCGATGTAGACGACGACGAAGGTGCCGACGACGAGCGAGGCGAGTGTCCCGGCCTCAGATGCGCCCTTCCAGTAAAGTCCGATGACATAGGGGAAGAACGAGCCAGCAGCACGCAGCGTGAACGAAAACATGAGGATCGTGATGATACTCGACGTGTTGAAGAGGGCAATGAGAAGGGAGAGAAGCCCGGAGAGTACCATAACGATGCGTGCAACGCGCATAACCGTGATATCACTTGCGTTCCTATTGATGTACTCACGGTAAATATCGTTGGCAAAGATGGAGCCCGCTCCCAAAAGATCCGAGCTCGCGCTGCTCATCGTCGCCGAGATGACTCCGGCAAAGAGCACACCGCAGATGAGTGGCGGCATGGCATGAACAGCGAGAACAGGCAGTGCATAACGTGAGCCGACATCCGCGAACTGGGCAGGGTCGAATATGCCCATGTGAATGAGCGCAAGGACGGTGACACCGAGGATGGCGGGGATGAACCCGTAGACAAAATTGATGATGGCCGCGAGGATGGAACCCTGTTGTGCGGCCTTGCCGTCACGTGCCGCATAGTAGCGCGAGACGGCTTCCTGTCCAACGGTAAAGGTCGCAATATACATGATGGTCAACGCGAGGACATCCAAAACGCTGTAGCCGGAGAAAAGGCTGAGCGACTCTGCCGGCACATGCGCTTTGATATTGGTCCAGCCGCCCGCCAGATCAAATGCATAGGGAATGGCGACAGCCATACCGAAGACAATGAAGAAGACCTGAACAAAATCCGTCAATGTGACACTCCAAAGGCCGCCCATGACTGAATAAATTGTAACGATGCAGCAAATTGCGATAACCGCTGCGTCGAAACTGATGCCAAGCATCGTCGAAAGAATGACGGAAGAGGCGATCATTTGCCCGGCGGTCAGACCGACGAGTGGCAGGAATATGATGATGGCCGTGATGAACCCGGGAATCTTGCCGTAGCGACGGCGAAAATATTCGGGTACCGTCTTGACCATCGTGGCGCGGAAGCGTGGCGCGATGAAGGTGAGGATGACGAAAGCGAAGCCCATTGCAATGACGTACCAAGCCGAACTAAGCCCGTGGTTGCCCATGCCCTGTTGGACGACGCCCAGTGAACTGCCGCCGCCGATCTCCGTCGCGGCGAGAGTGCCGGCCATCAGGATAGGACCGAGCCTGCGCCCCGCAACCATGAAATCGCTGTTGCTTTCGATGCGGTTCTTTGCGTACCAGCCAATGAAGAGCATGATGGCCATGTAACCTAGAACGACCGCAATGACAATCCAGGATACTTGCATGGGGATCCCTCCTAACGATAGGAAATGATGACCAATCCGTGTTCATGCGTGGATCTTTGTGCCGGTCTTGCCGAGCACGCTGTCTCTGGCTTTTTCGAGCAGTGTGATGAGGGCTGTGCGCCCCGGTGCGGACTCGGCAAAGCGGATGGACGCCTCGACCTTCGGCAGCATGGAGCCGGGGGCAAACTGCCCCTCGGCGATATAGCGGCGCGCCTCCTTTGGCGTCAGCTCATCCAGCCACTTCTCGTCCGGTTTCCGATAGTGGATCGCAACTTTCTCGACCGCCGTAAGGATAATCAGGTAGTCGGCTTCCAAATTTTCCGCAATGAGCTCACTGCCGAAATCCTTGTCAATGACGGCGCTCGCGCCCTTCAAGTGATTGCCGTTTCGCATGACGGGGATGCCGCCACCGCCGCAGGCAACGACGATCTGTCCCGCTTCGACAAGGGCGCGAATGGCACCGATCTCGATGATCTCGCGCGGCATTGGGGATGCGACGACGCGGCGGTAGCCGCGCCCCGCGTCTTCCTTCATGATATAGCCGTAATGTGTTTCGGCGAATGCGGCCTGCTCTTTCGTCATGAAATGCCCGATCGGCTTCGTCGGATCATCGAATGCTGGATCGTCCGCATCGACGCGTGACTGCGTGATGATGGTCGCGACGGAGATGTTCGTGATACCGCGATTCAAAAGCTCCTCGCGCAGGGCGTTCTGCAGATCATAGCCGATGTACGCCTGACTCATGGCAACGCAGACTGAGAGCGGCGTGTTCGGCTGCGCAGGATTTTCGCGCGAGAGCGCCGCCATGGCATTGTTGATCATGCCGACCTGCGGGCCGTTGCCGTGCGTAACGACGACCTCGCAGCCCTCTTCAATGAGATCCACGATCGCCTTCGACGTGATCTTGACGGCCTGTATCTGCTCCGGCAGGCTTTTGCCAAGCGCATTGCCGCCGAGTGCAAGGACAACGCGCCGTTTCTTCTTCCCGCTTTTTTCTTGCTGCTCCATGCTACTGCCCTCAGTAGATCTTGCGAGGCAGGGCACGGGACTTCATCGCGCGGAGCGCCGCCGCGGGATCTTTTGCCTTCGCGAGCAGGATCATGGCGGCGATGACATAAGGCTTGTAACTCGCTTCCTTATAGAGAGGATCGCGATAGCGGTCGAATACGGACGCCTCGACTTCGCCCTGTGTGCAGCTGACTTCATTGATGTCAGCCGGCAGGCAGTGCAGATAAAGTGCCTTCCCCCCCTCCGTACGCCGCATTCTCTCCTCGGTGCAGCACCAATCCTTGTGCTGTGCATTCTGTGCAAGGAGTTCCTTTTCAAGCGCAATGATACCCGCCTCGTCGCCGTCCGCATAGAGCTTCGTGCGCGTTTCCATCGCGGCGAATGGCGCCCAGCTCTTCGGGTAGACGATGGCGGCATCCGCAAAAGCGTCGTCCATATCGTGCGTCACACGGAACGAACCGCCGCCTTTCTGCACGTTTTCCTTCGCCACATGCAGCACATCGGGCATGACTTCATAGCCATCCGGATGTGCGAGCACGACATCCATGCCGAGCCGCGTGAACAGCCCGATTACGCCCTGCGGCACCGAGAGCGGCTTGCCGTAGGAGGGCGAGTAGGCCCACGTCATGGCAATCTTCTTGCCGCGCAGCTGCTCCATGCCGCCGAATGTGTGGATGATGTGCGCTGCGTCCGCCATGGCCTGCGTCGGGTGGTCGATGTCACACTGCAGGTTCACAATGGTCGGACGCTGTTCGAGAATGCCGTCATTGTGCCCTTGCTCAATCGCTTGTGCGACTTCGAGCTGATAGGTATGCCCCTTGCCGATGTACATATCGTCGCGGATGCCGATCACGTCTGCCATGAACGAGACCATGTTCGCCGTCTCACGCACCGTTTCGCCGTGTGCAATCTGGCTCTTCTTCTCGTCGAGATCCTGCACGGAAAGCCCGAGGAAGTTGCACGCCGAGGCAAAGGAGAAGCGCGTGCGGGTGGAATTGTCGCGGAAGATGGAGATCCCAAGACCGCTGCCGAAGAGCCGCGCTGAGATGTTTTCCTCGCGCAGGGCGCGGAGTGCGTCCGCTGCCGCCCAGACAGCCTTCAGTTCATCATCCGTCTTGTCCCACGTCAGCAGGAAATCCTGCCCGAACATAGCCTGTGTCCTGAGCCCTTCCAACTGCCGGAGGCTCGTCTCAAAATCTGCTTTCATGATGAATGCTCCTTTCCAATCCGATGTCCGCAATCAATCCGCAACGTAGATGCTCGGCAGCGTCGCGTAAACGGCGGCGCAGGTGACGAGATCCTGCTTCCAATTCCGCTCGTTTGGTGCATGTGCCTGCGCCTCTGCTCCCGGTCCGAATCCGATGACGGGAATGCCGTTGCGCCCCATGATGGTGACGCCGTTCGTCGAGAACGTCCACTTGTCGATGAGAGGCCGCCCCTCGCGTGAGGCGATGGTCTCAGGGGAACCGATGCGTTTCTCGCCAAAGAGATTTTGGTATGCCGTTTCGATGGATCGCGTGACCTTATGATCCTTCGGTATGACCCAGGTCGGGAAATAGCACTCGATGGGGTACGTGAGCCCCGTATAGCTTGGGCGTGCATATTCGTACATGCTGACCTTGATGTCCTTGCCGTACTTCTTGACATGTGGCAGGGCGCGTATCTCCTCGAGGCATCCCTCCCATGTCTCGCCTGCCGTCATCCGGCGGTCGAGCGAGACTGCACAGGAATCCGCGACCGCACAGCGGCTTGGCGATGTGAAGAAGATCTCCGAGCAGGTAATTGTGCCGCGTCCGAGAAAATTTGCCTCCTCATATTCGGGGTTGTGCTCTTTGTGCAGCATTTTGGAGAGCCCTTGGATTTCTGGGTCGTCGGCGGGATTTTCGTTCAGTGCGCGGATGTCCCGGAGGATGTCGGCCATCTTGTAGATGGCATTGTCGCCGCGCTCGGGTGCACTGCCGTGGCAGGAGACGCCCTGTGCCTCGACGCGGATCTCCATACGGCCCCGCTGACCGCGGTAGATGCCGCCGTCCGTCGGCTCCGTCGACACGACAAAGGCGGGGCGTACCTTATCCTCTTGGATGATGTACTGCCAGCAGAGGCCGTCACAGTCCTCCTCCTGCACCGTCCCCGTGACGAGCACGGTATACTTGTCCGAGAGCAGTCCGAGATCCTTCATGATGCGCGCGCCGTAGACCGCCGAGACGACCCCGCCCAGCTGATCGGACGTACCCCGCCCGCCGATCTCCGTCGCCGATTCGAAGCCATCGTAGGGATCGAACTCCCAGTTCGCGCGATTGCCGATGCCGACGGTGTCGATGTGCCCGTCGAAGGCGATCTGTGTCGTGCCGTGCCCCATGTAGCCGAGCACGTTCCCCATCGGATCGATCTCCACCTTGTCGAAGTCAAGCGCGCGCATCTCCTGCGCGATCCGGTCGGCGTGCGCCTTCTCCCCGCTGCTCTCACCGGGAGAACGCACGATGTCCCGCAGAAACTTCGTCATCTGCGCCTCGTACCCCTGTGCCGCTTCCTTGATGCGTTCATAGTTCAAAGCCATGTTATCCTACGCCCTTTCAAAAATGATAAAGCTCTAAAGCCGCATGCATTAAAACTGTCCCTTCCAAACGATTTCGCGGTAACGCGCGGGATCGGTATCGCCCTCCGTTGAGAAGACGAGCACACGCGAATCTCTGTCAAGACCGAGCAATGCGCGCGGCTCCTCGCAGATGTCATCCGTCATCAGAGCCATGAGTGCGGCGAATGAGGCCGCGCCTGATTCACCCGAGGTGATGGGGGGATCTCCCTTGATCGGTGCGGCGAGCATCCGCATCCCGTCTGCCGCCACATCGTCGGAGATGGCAACGAAGAGTTTCACATGGTTCTTTAGGATGTCCCATGAGATGGTGTTTGGCTCGCCGCAGGCAAGACCTGCCATGATGGTCTCCATGGCACCGCCAACCGTGCGTATTTTCCCGTCTCCTGCGAGCGCACCCTCGTAGAGGCAATCCGCCGCCTTTGCCTCTACGACAACGAACGTCGGCGGATTGTCACTCCAAAGATTCGCGTAGAAGCCGATCACTGCGCCTGCAAGCGAGCCGACACCGGCCTGTACAAAGACATGCGTCGGCCGCCCGGCACCCTGCGCCTTGAGCTGCTCTGCGGCCTCCAGCGCCATTGTTCCGTACCCCTGCATGATCCAGCCGGGGATGTCCTCGTAGCCGTCCCAAGACGTGTCCTGCACAATGACGCCACGCGGCGTCGCAGCAGCCTCCTTTGCGGCCTGCCGAACGCAGTCATCGTAATTGAGATCCAGAATATCGACCTTTGCCCCGAGCTTTTGGATGTTCTCGAGGCGCGTCTGCGTCGTCCCCTTCGGCATGTGGACAACGGCGTTTTGTCCGAGCTCCCGCGCCGCCCATGCGACGCCTCGGCCGTGGTTGCCGTCCGTCGCCGTGAAGAACGTCGCTGTGCCGAACGCCTCGCGCAGCTTCTTTGAGGTGAGCACATGGTAAGGCAGATCCGCGATATCCCGGCCCGTTTCCTGCGCGATGTACTGCGCCATTGCATAGGACCCGCCGAGCACCTTGAATGCGTTGAGTCCGAAGCGATAGGACTCATCCTTGACGAAGACATCGCTGAGCCCGAGATACGCCGCCATCTTTGGGAGCCTCGTCAGAGGTGTTGGCCCATACTGAGGGAAACTTTCGTGGAACGTCCGTGCGTGCCGCACCTCATCGAGGGAGAGCAGCGACAGAAACGCATCCTCGGTCTTGGGCATCCGATTCCGTGCCCATACAAAACGCCCGTCCATATCGATATCCTCCTATACCTAAAAATATTTTTGCTAACCAAATAAATAATTTGTTTTTAGTATAGCGCGAAAATAATTATTTTTCAAGAGAAATAAGATGAATTCTTTTGAATCACGTTGCAATCGAGGGATAGGAGGAAAGCATAGGAAGCGCTGCCCTTGGAAGAAAGGAAAAATGCATTCCCTATCGAATGCATTCGTACCAATACCCCCGAAAGCCAGACGCAAAGCGTTTTGGCTTTCGGGGGTATTGGTATGGCAAAATATAGTTTTGACTTAACTCTAGAACATTTCCTTAAAGATGGGACAAAATGGATGAAATCGAAATATCGGTCGGCCGAAGCCCATACCAGTCACAAGAGCGGACGAGCTCTTCCAGGCTTCGCCCACCCCGCTCTGGAATCAGCCCGCCCGCAACCGCAAGCGCGGAAAGTATCGCTTCAGGCTTTTTTCCCGCCGCGCGCAGTTCGCGCACGGTCAGCCCTTTTTGGCGCTTGGAAAGGCGGTTTCCATCGGCATCGACGAGCATGGGGATGTGTGCATACGCGGGCGGCGTGCCGCCGAGCGTCTGGATCAGCCAAATCTGCGCAGGCGTCTGCGCGAGGAGGTCGCGGCCGCGCACGACGTGCGTGATGCCCATCTCCATATCGTCGACGGAAACGGCGAGCGGATAGGCGTACAGCCCATCGGCGCGGCGCACGCGAAAGTCGCCGACCGCGCGGGCGAGATCGACTTCCTGCGTGCCGCAGACCATATCGGCAAAGGCGATTTTTTCCGCTGGCACGTGAACGCGCCATGATGGCGTGCGCACCGCGCTTGCCGCCGCCCGCTCCTTCTCGTGCATCCGATAGCAATGCCCGTCGTAGACTGCCGTCTCGCCTGCGTGCGGCGCGCCGACGCCCATGAGCCGCGCGCGCGTGCAAAAGCAGGGGTATAGGAGTCCTTTCCCTGCGAGCCGCTCGACCGCATCTTGGTAGTGCGCGTAGCGCTCCTGCTGCGTATACGGCGCATAGGCGCCGCCAACCTCCGGTCCCTCGTCCCATGTGAGGCCGAGCCACCTGAGATCGCGGCAAATCGCACGCTTGTACTCCGCATGGCTTCGCGCCTCATCGATGTCCTCGATGCGCAGCACGAGCTGCCCTCCCATTTGACGCACCAAGAGCCAAGCGAGAAAAGCCGTCCAGACATTGCCGAGGTGCATGTACCCCGTCGGGCTCGGCGCAAAACGCCCGCGCATCATACGCCCTCCGTGCGAAATGCCGTACGGTCCTCGTAGGCGTAGCTGACGTCAACGCCCTTCATATAGATGCCCTCCTCCATTTGGTCCGTGCGTGCCCCCGTTTCGCAATGCGTTCTTCCTCCCGCGCAAGCGCCACGGCATCTGCAAGGTTGGGTTTGTCCTCCAGCATGGGTTCGCTCCGTTTTGATTCCCGATGAAAAAAGACTGCCTTCCCTTGCGGCAGGCAGCCTGTTCCATTTCTTCCCATTACTCGCTCTTCTGATCCATGACCGCCATCGACGCGACGGTATCGCCTTTTGCCGTCGTCATGAGCTTGACGCCCTGCGTGTTGCGGCTGATGCGCGAGATGTCGCCGATATTCGTACGGATGACGATGCCCTCCGTCGTGATGAGCATGAGTTCCTGATCCGGCCGTACGACACGCAGGCCGACTACGTCGCCGGTCTTATCCGTGACCTTGAGGTTGATGATGCCCTTGCCGCCGCGCGTCTGCGTGCGGTACTCATCCCGCTGCGTGCGCTTGCCGTAGCCTTCTGCCGTGACGGTCAGCACATCGGCATTCGGCATGAGCGTGTCCATCGCGATGACTTCGTCGCCGTCGCTCAGACGGATGCCTCTCACGCCGCGTCCCTGACGGCCGATCGCGCGCACGTCGTCCTCGGGGAAGAGGATCGCCATGCCCCACTTCGTGCCCAGGATGACATCGTGATTGCCGTTCGTGAAGCGAACGCCGATGAGTTCGTCGTCGTCATCGAGATGGATGGCGTTGAGCCCGCCCTTGTGGAGGTTCTTGAACTCGATGAGGCTCGTCTTCTTCACGACGCCCTTCTTCGTCGCCATGAAGAGGTAGTTATCGGGCTGGAAGCCTTTGACCTGAATGATGGCCGTGATGCTCTCATCCGCTTGAAGCGGGAGGAGGTTGATGATCGCCGTCCCCTTCGCCGCACGGCTCGCCTCGGCGATCTCATACGCCTTGAGGTGGTAGACGCGTCCGCGATTCGTGAAGAATAGGATCGTGTGGTGTGTCGTCGTGATGAGCATGTTTTCGACGAAGTCGGTTTCCTTCGTGCCCATGCCCTTGACGCCCTTGCCGCCACGGTTCTGCCTGCGGTACGTATCGAGCGGGATGCGCTTGATGTAGTTATTGTGCGTCATCGTGACGACGACGTCTTCCTCGGCGATGAGGTCTTCGACGTCGATCTCCGACGTATCGACCGTCAGACGCGTGCGGCGCGCATCGCCATATTTTTCCTTGACCGCGGCCAGCTCTTCCTTGATGATGCCGAGAATGCGCGACTCGTCGGCGAGGATTGCCTTGTACTCCTCGATTGCCGTTAGAACCTCTTGGTACTCCTTCTCAATCTTCTCGCGCTCGAGACCCGTGAGGCGCTGGAGACGGAGGTCGAGAATGGCCTGTGCCTGCTTCTCGGAAAGCTTGAATCCCGCCATGAGCGCTTCGCGCGCGATATCTGCCGTGCGGCTCTCGCGGATCGTCGTGATGACGGCGTCGAGATGGTCGAGCGCAATGGTGAGGCCTTCCAAGATATGCGCGCGCGCCTCGGCTTTTGCGAGCTCGTAGCGCGTGCGCCGCGTGATGACATCTTCCTGATGGCGGATGTAGTAGTGAAGGACCTGCTTCAGGTTGAGCACCTGCGGCTTGCCGTCGACGAGCGCGAGCATGATGACGCCGAAGCTGTCCTGGAGCTGCGTGTGCTTGTACAGCTGGTTCAAAATGACGCTTGCATTTGCGTCGCGCCGCAGGTCGATGACGATGCGCATGCCGCCGCGGTCGGACTCGTCGTTGAGCGCCGTGATGCCCTCGATCTGCTTGTCGCGTACGAGATCGGCGATCTTCTCGACGAGACGCGCCTTGTTGACCTGATACGGAAGCTCCGTGACGATGATGCGCGGCTTTCCGTTTGAAAGCGTCTCGATATGGGCGTTCGCGCGCATCTTGATGACGCCGCGCCCCGTCGTATACGCCTGCCGGATGCCCTCGCTGCCGAGGATAAGGCCTGCCGTCGGGAAGTCCGGTCCCTTGATGATGCCCATGAGATCCTCGACCGTCGCTGCGGGATTGTCGATGAGCATGAGCGTCCCGTCGATGACCTCGCACATATTGTGCGGCGGGATGTTCGTCGCCATGCCGACGGCGATGCCCGCCGTGCCGTTGACGAGGAGCTGCGGGAACTTCGCCGGGAGCACCGTCGGCTCCTTCAGGGACTCATCGTAGTTTGGCGCGAATTCGACCGTGTCCTTGTCGATATCCTGGAGCATGAGCTCCGCGACTTTCGACATGCGGACCTCGGTGTAGCGCATTGCAGCGGCGGGGTCGCCGTCGACCGAGCCAAAGTTGCCGTGCCCGTCCGCGAGCATGTAGCGCATGGAGAAGTCCTGCGCCATGCGGACGATGGCGTCGTAGACGGAGCTGTCGCCGTGCGGGTGGTATTTTCCCAAGACTTCGCCGACGATACGCGCCGACTTCTTATAGGGCTTCGTCGAGCCCATTCCCGCTTCCTGCATCGCGTAAAGGATGCGTCGATGTACGGGCTTTAGTCCGTCGCGCACATCGGGAAGCGCACGCGCAACAATGACGCTCATCGCATAGTCAATATACGAATTGCGCATCTCGTGCTCGAGATTGACCGGCACGACTTTTCCCTGACCAAAATCCACAATCTCACCTCAAAATATTCGATACCGATTGATGCAATGCCCTATTATACCACGTTGTAATCGGAAAAGTCCATACGGATAGAGCATTATAAAACAAATGTTCGTAATAATTTCCAACAAAATGATTGAACCCATCGATTGGGATTTTCATTTTGTGCTATAATATCTATGCGATTCATGATCGATAAACGACTTGACGACATCATCACAGACTGCTAAGGAGGCACACTATGGCCGTAATTTACAAGGTACATCGTTATGTCAGTCTCATCTGTGCGCTCTTTTTCCTTTTGCTCGTCCTGACGGGGCTTTTGCTTCTCTTCCGCCATGAAATCAACGCATGGAATACCACGAACCTCCCGGCACGCAGCGGGCCGATGGAAATGGATGCCATATGGAGCGCACTCCCTGCGGGGATGGATGCCGTCGCTGCGTCAGCGCCAGGCAAACGGATCCGAGCCGTGACACCAGATCCGTCCGACGGCACGCTCTACTTCCGCGTGGAAAATCTTTCGGGCGGGAAAAAGGAACGCGCCCACATGCGCATGGGCGGCGAGCAGATCCTGTACGACGTGCGAAGCAAAACGACATTCAACCGAACGAAGCGAACGTATCGGATTCCCATGCTTCAGACGCTCCTGCACGAAGCGCACCTCCTGCACGTGCAGATGAAGATGGGCAGTGCTGGGCGCGACTTTCTCGCCGCGATGTGCGTGCTCACCCTCGTTTCCATCCTCACCGGGCTTTGGCTCTATGCCCCGATGATGAAAACACTGCCCTTCGGCAGGCGGCGAAGCAATTCCACGCGTCTTTTAGTCTCCGACTGGCATAAGATTGTTTCCGTGATCACATGCGCATGGGCATTCCTGCTGACACTGAGCGGCATCCTCATCGTCTGCTACGCGATGGGAAACGCCCAGTATCATCGCGATGCGCCCCGTGTTGCCGCCAGTGCACTTGCGAAGCAGGCCGCTATCGCGGAGGGAGCGCACGCCCAATGCACGCCGGCGGAATCCCTTTCCATCATCCGCGGGAACTTTCCAGGAAAGACGGTGATCTCGATGGAGCTTCCCAAGGACGAATCTGCCCCCTACGTATTTTACCTGGCCGATCCCCCTGCCAAGGCGACGAACTTCATGCTAGGCGAAATGGCTTTCCTGCCCCAAACGAAAAACGCTGTTCCCGTGTTCGTCCCAGCGCCTTTCTGGATGCACTTCGCGCCCTTTTTCCTGAACCTGCATATCCATAGCCATGACCTCTTCGCCGAAAAGCTCGTCTGGGCGCTGCTGATTTTGGGAACAGCCGCCATGACGGCGACGGGCGCATGGCTATACGCCACGCGCTGGCGCCGCTGGCAGAACCAAGTTCGCCCGCAGCGTGCCCTTGCAGCTCGCGCTGCGGCAAGAAAGACCTCGCCTTGGCGCGAGATCATCTGGTTCACGGCATGGACGTTTCTCATGCTCGTGCCGCCCCTATACGGCGGCGCCGGCGACATGGCGGGGCTTGCCGCAAGCCTCATCCTGCTCTTTTCCGCCGCCTATTGCATCCGAAACGAATCGTGATATCAGCAAGCGGCTTGACACAGGAAGCGAGGAAACATTCTTTTGTCTGATTCTGAAATGCGCATTCTTTACGTACTCACCGACCTCATCGCACCGCTCGTCGCCGGCTATTTCATCCATCAGCGCAAATGGATTTCCGATGCGATGATGAACCGCGTCATCCGCTTCAATATCATCGTCATTTACACGCTGTTGTCGCTGCTGAGCTTTTGGGTGCTCAAGATCGACTGGGAACTCGCGCTCGTGCCGCTTTTCGGCTTTTTCCTCATTCTCTTTCCCGGCGCAGTCGGACAGATCTTCTTTGCGCGTCATTATCCGAATCCCCTCGACCGCGGCGCATACCTCGTGAGCGCCATGCTCGCAAACATCGGCACGCTCGGCGGCGTCTGCGCCTTCATCCTATACAGCGAGCAGGGGTTCGCGTACTCGCAGATCATCGGGACGTGCCAGAACGTCGCGCTCGTGCTGCTCATCTTCCCGCTCTCGCAGTATTTTTATTTGAAAGCCACCGGCAGCACGCGGAAAAGCTCGCCCCTTCGCGATTTCTGCAACCTTTTTTTCAGTTGGAATCAGATCTGCCTCTTGGGCATGGCAGCAGGCATCTATCTCAACCTGCACGGCATCGAACGCCCGGATTTTCTCACGCCTGCGTTCGTTTGGCTCGTCCACGTCAGCGCGTGGTTTGCGATGCTTCCCGTCGGCTACCTCATCGATTTCCGTCACGCGCGCCCCTACATTCTCGCGACGAAGAGCCTCTACTTCATCCGCTTCGTCGTCACGCCTGCCGCGACGTGCCTGCTCGCCTATTTCGCCTTTGACAGTGCCACCATCCAAAATTCCATGCTGATCTTCGCCTCGTGTCCGACCGCCATCAACGCGGTCATCGCCGCACGTCTCTACAAGCTCAACATCGACCTTCCCGTCGCGTCCTTCCTCGCGACGACGGCGCTCTACCTCGTTCTCTTCTTCCCGGTTTTGTTCTTCGTCCTGCACACTTAAAAATAGGGTATCCCCTTTCTCCTGATTGGTCTTGCAATCGCGTCATTTTCCTCTATAATAAGGACGAATAAGAGCAAAATACGATTTTCAACGAAAGGAGAGTTCCCTTGAAAATCCCCCTTCGCCATTATCTCTCGCTGCTGGGCATCACGACGGCGGCATTTGTGTTCAATACGTCGGAGTTCATGCCGATCGCACTGCTCACGGACATTGCGGGATCGTTTTCCATGACGACAGCCGAGACGGGCGGCATGATCACGATTTATGCCTGGGTCGTCGCGGTGCTCTCGCTCCCGCTCATGCTGCTGACCTGCCGCATGGAGCTGAAGCGGCTCATGCTGCTCGTCGTCGCCGTGTTCAGCGTCGGGCAGCTTCTCTCCGGGATTGCCACGAGCTACCCCATGCTGCTTGCGGCGCGCATCGTGGTCGCCTGCGCGCACGCCATCTTCTGGTCGATTGCCGCCCCGCTCGCCGCGCAGCTCGTGACGCACGAGCACCGGCCGATGGCGCTCGGCATGATCGTCACGGGCAGCTCGGTCGCCATGATTTTCGGGCTGCCGATCGGACGCATGATCGGACTGTACGCCGGCTGGCGCATGACGTTCCTCATCATTGCGGGCATAGCCCTTGCCGCCCTCCTCTATCTCGCCTATATGCTTCCGCAGCGCAAACAGGATAAGCCTTTTTCCGCCCATGACCTGCCGCAGCTTTTGCGGAATCCTGCCCTTTCCTGCATCTACGTCATGACGGCGCTCTTCGCGACGGCGTATTTCACCGCGTACAGCTACATCGAGCCATTCCTGCACGAGATTGCTTCGTTCTCGCCGACCCTGATCACGGTCGCGCTCATGGCAATCGGCGCGTGCGGCATCCTCGCGAGCCTCCTGTTCACACATGGCTACGGCAGGCATCGCTTTTTGCTCCTGCGTTTTGTCCTTCCCTGCGTCTTTGCGGCGCTTCTTCTCTTTCAGGCTGCTTCGATTTCCATGTTCACGATGCTCCTGCTCTGCATGTTTGTCGGCATGGTCGCGACACTCTACAACATTCTGTTCCAAGCGGAGCTCCTCGGACTCGTCATGGGCCCAGGATCTACCGTTGCCATGTCCATCTACTCCGGCATTTTCAACATCGGCATCGGCAGCGGCACGTGGATCGGCTCGCTCGCCGCAGGCCATGGGCACCTCGCCCATATCGGCTACATCGGCGCGGCGATTGCCGCCATCACCGTCTTTTTCTGCTGGCACATCTACCTGCCGACCATTCAGGGAAAGCGGTATTAGACGCCATCCGAAAAAGCTCCCGCACGCAGGCGGGAGCTTTTCATTTCAAAATTTCCGCATAGATGTATCCTTCGCGCACGCCGGAATCGCTGTAAGTAATTTCCTTTGCATGGAACCATCCTGCCAGCACGTCGGCAATGACGAGCCCTGGCATGACGGTGTGCATGCGCTCCGGCACGTTTTTCATGAGGAGGACGGTCATGTCCATCGTGAGAACGCCCGCAAAGGAGAAATAGCGGATCATCTCTTCGATCGTTTCGACGGCCAGGTGCGTGCTCGCCGCCTCCTGATGGAACATCGCGCTGCAGAGCGCGGACGCTCCCTTGAACGTGCCGCCGATGCCGACGAGAGACGTCTCACGGATCGAAACGAACGCCTCCTCCGACCGAATGATCCGCTCCACCTCTTCCCGCATGACAGCGATCTCTTTTGCCGTCGGCAGGAGTGCCTTTACATGATTCGCATAGAGCGCAAGCGAGCCGATCGGCAGGCTGGTCTTCGTCAAGATCGCACGGTTCTTGAATGCGACAAGCTCCGTGCTCGCACCGCCGATGTCGATGATGACTCCCGAATCCTCTTTCAATCCATGCACGGCGCCGATGAAATCGTACTCCGCCTCTTCGTCGCCCGTGATGATGCGGATGGATAGGCCCGTGCGCCGCTCGATCTCGCCGACGGCTTCCGCGCTGTTCCTGGCATTCCGAAGCGCCGCCGTCGTAAAGGCGACGACGTTCTCGATGCCGAACGGCAGCAGGAAAGCGCGAAACCCATTGACGATTTCGACGGTGCGGTCGATGCCGCTCTGCTGCATGATGCCGTCCTTGAGATGGGCGGCGAGCCCGACGGCGTGCTTTTTTTTCATGAGCATTTCGGCGCGGCCGCCCTCTATGCGGTAAATGGCCATGCGTACGGTGTTCGAACCAATGTCAATCAAAGCGTAGAGCATCGTATGTCCTCACCGTTTGAGCCCGCTTCCCGTCATGGGGAGAACGACGCGATAGTTGTCGGGCTTCCCATCGGCAAATATCCTGCGCGCGCCGGCAAGCGCGGCGGCAGACGTCATCTCGACGTAGACGCCACGCCGCCCAAGCTCCTTTTTTGCCGTCAGGATATCCTTGTCCTCGACGGTGATGACATCGCCGCCCGACGATTTGAGCGCGCGGACCATATCATCGAGCCGCTTCGGCGCTTCAATGCGGATCGCCTCGGCAATCGTCGTCTTTCGCGGGCCTGCCGGAAGACCGTAAAATGCCTCGTAGAGCGGCGCACATTTCGAGGACTGCACGGCAATGAGGCGCGGCAGGCGGCCGATTTCCATAAAGCCGAGGAAGAGTCCGATAAGCATGGTGCCGTTTCCAACGGGCATGATGACGTAGTCGGGGATATGCCCATCAAGCTGATGGCACATCTCGTGCGCCATGGACTTGATGCCTTCGAAAAAAAGCGGATTGTAGACGTGCGACGCATAGTAGGCATCGCCGAGATTCGCCTTGACAGCAGCGCATACATGCATGCGTCCATTCATGACCTTGACGATTTTCGCACCATACGCTTCGATCTGCGCAACGACTTCAGACGAGGCATCGTCCGGCACGTAGACCGTGCAGTCCATCCCCGCTGCTGCCGCATACGCCGCGACAGACGCGCCTGCGTTGCCCGACGAGTCAAGCGCGATCTTTTGGATGCCGAGATGCGCGAGCTCATTGATGAGCGTATAGGCTCCACGATCCTTGAACGACCCCGTCGGCTGCAGGTTTTCCAGTTTCAGCAGGAGATCGAGCCCATCGATCCGGATCGGAAGAAGCGGTGTCTCGCGCTCGCCCAGCGTGATCTCCTTTGCGATTTCATCCGCAGCGTCCTTATGAAGATGAAACATGCCACCACATTTGCAGCGATAGGAATGGCTGTTGAGCGGATATTGCTTCTTGCATGTTTCACAATAAAAATACATGGGAAATCCTCCTTTGGCAACATGATTTACGAAAAAAAATTCCATTCGTGAAATAAAAGGATCGATTCCATACGGAACAAAACGATACCGTTCTTCTTTATTTGTATTTATTCGTCGAAAAGAGGCTTTTTTCCTGTTTCAATAACACAGGAACTTCAATCAAAATGCGAACTGAATACGAAATCCGTATATCCTTTTGATCTACAAGCATGCTGGGACGTGCTTGAAAATCGATGCGTTTTACAGTATGATGAAACCCATCAGGCAATGAACCCATACGTTTATCCATCGAATCGCCAAAAGATGCATAAGGAACGGACAAGCAGATTCCAGCACGAATAGCCGCCTGAAAACAGGCGGCTATTCGGATTCGATCCTCCGTGCCTCTCTCTATGCATTCAGCGAACGTGCATAAGGCTCGCCTGCTCGCGAAGGCGTGCGATGCGTTTTTCCGTCTCAGGATGCGTGCTGAAAAGATTCGCGATCGTCTGCCCCGCACCAGAGAACGGATTGATGATGTACATGTGCGCTGTCGCAGGCCTTGCCTCCGGCATCGGCGCGGCATTCCTTGCGTAGTACTCGATCTTTTCCAGCGCGTCCGCGAGGTAGTTGGGATTGCCGCAGATCGTGCCGCCGTCCTTGTCCGCCTCGTACTCGCGCGAGCGCGAGATCGCCATCTGGATGAGCATCGCCGCAATCGGTGCGAGGATGACCATGAGAAGCCCCGCAATCGGATTGCTGCCCTCTCCATTCTCATCGCGGTTTCCGCCGAAGAATGCGAAGAACTGCGCCGCGTAGGTGATGACGCTTGCCATCATCGCCGCGATCGTCGATGTCAGGATGTCGCGGTTCTTGACATGGGAAAGCTCATGCGCGAGCACGCCCGACAGCTCGTTGTAGTCGAGCACGCGCATGATGCCCGTCGTGACGGCGACGGCGGCATTCGACGGATTGCGTCCTGTTGCAAACGCATTCGGCACGTCCTCGTCGATGATGCAGACTTTCGGCATGGGGAGGTTCGCGCGCACCGCGAGATTCTCGACGAGCTGATAGAGCTGCGGCGCCTCCTCGCGCGTGATCTCACGCGCGCCCGACGTCCGGAGCACGATCGAGTCGCTGAACCAATAGGTGAAGAAATTCATGCCGAGCGATAGGACGAGCATCGCCATGAGCCCCGTCCTGCCGCCGAGCATCGCACCGAAGAACATCATGATTGCCGCAAGCAGCACCATGAGCATGAGTGTCTTTAGATTGTTCATGAAAAACCCTCCTTAAGATTTTTTATGATGATGGATAACGTATCCTACGCCGAGCACGAGCAAGACGAACAATACCTTCAGATGGATCGCGTACGCCGCGATATGCGCGCCGATTCCTTTGTCCGCAGCCATGAGAGACGCTGCCGTCCAGCCGAGGATCGCGGCGCCGCCATAGATCAGCGCGGGCATTTTCAAGATGAGCATGAGGAAAAACTGCGCACCGAAAAGCACGATGGGAACCGAGATGAGCAGCCCGCATACGATAAGGCTCCACTTGCCGTCTGGAACGGTGTTCGCGACACCCGCAAGCGAGAGGATATTGTCGATGCTCATGATGAAGTCCGCAATGAGAATCGTGCGGACCGCCGCACCGAGCGATGTCGGCGCATGCTTTCCCCTCTCCCCAGCGTGGTCCCTGTGATCGGTGACGAGCTTGACTGCGATGCATAGAAGCGCCAAGCCACCGATGAACTCGATGTACGGCAGGGACAGGACGCCCGTCGCAAAGAGCGTGCAGGCGATGCGTATGCCGACCGCACCGAGCCCGCCGATGAGAATCGCCTTCTTGCGGCTCCCGTGTGGCAGATTCTTGCACGCGAGCGCAATCAGGATCGCGTTGTCTCCTGAAAGCAGGAGGTCGAGAATCACGATTCCAGTAAACGCAGCAAACCATTCGGGCGAAAACATGCCAGCCAAAAAAGGATCCATTTTCACTCTCCTAACCAATGAACTTGCATTCGAAATTCCCGACGGGTACAGAAAAAGCCCTGCTCAATTCGCACGCAAAAGGAACGAATCGAGCAGGGTCTTGCTTGCTCAGCGCCGACCAAACCGGGACGATGCCGTATTGACGGGAATTGGTCGTTCAGCTACTCCCCCTGTCGGAAGTCTTGCTATAGAGACAGGATACCATGGAAATGGATATTTGGCAAGTTTTTTTCATCAGATATCGAGATTGCGGACGAGTTTCGCGTTTTCCTCAATGAACTGGCGGCGCGGCTCGACCTTGTCGCCCATTAAAATGGTAAAGAGCTCGTCAGCTTCTTCGGCGTCTTCCATATCGACGCGAAGCATCGTGCGCCCTTCTGGATCCATCGTCGTCTCCCAAAGCTGCTCAGGGTTCATCTCGCCAAGCCCTTTGTAGCGCTGGACGGTGATGCTGTCGCGGCCGACTTCTTCGAGCTTCTTCGCGAGCTCATCGTCGCTGTAGGTGTACCAGTGCTTCTTTCCCTTGCGGATCTGATAGAGCGGCGGCTGCGCGATGAATACGTGGCCGTGCTCGATGAGCGGCTTCATATAGCGGTAGAGGAACGTGAGGAGAAGCGTGCGGATATGCGCGCCGTCTACATCGGCATCGGTCATGATGATGATCTTGCCGTAACGGCGTTTTGCGAGGTCGAAATCGTCGCTGATGCCCGTGCCGAACGCCGTGATCATCGTGCGGATCTCGGCATTGGCGAAGATCCTGTCGAGACGCGCCTTTTCGACGTTCAGGATCTTGCCGCGCAGCGGGAGGATCGCCTGAAAGCGGCGGTCGCGTCCCTGCTTTGCCGATCCGCCTGCGCTGTCGCCCTCGACAAGGTAGATCTCGGCCTGCTCGGGATCCTTGATGGAGCAGTCGGCGAGCTTTCCGGGAAGGCTCGACACCTCCAGCGCGTTCTTGCGGCGCGTGAGCTCGCGCGCCTTGCGCGCCGCCTCTCTCGCGCGCTGTGCCATGATCGCCTTTTCGATGATGCGCTTCGTGATGACGGGGTTTTCCTCGAAGTACTCGGATAGCCCCTCCGTCACGATGGAGTCGACGATGCCGCGCACTTCGGAGTTTCCGAGCTTCGTCTTCGTCTGCCCTTCGAACTGCGGCTCGCGGATCTTGAGGCTGATGACGCAAGTGAGCCCCTCGCGCACATCGTCTCCAGAGAGATTTCCGTCCTTTTCCTTCAGGATGCCCTGCCTGCGCGCAAAATCGTTTGCCGCGCGCGTGAGTGCGAGCTTGAAGCCCGCTAGGTGCGTGCCGCCTTCCTCGGTATGGATGTTGTTGACGAAGGCGTAAATGTTCTCCTGATAGCTGTCATTGTACTGCAGGGCGATCTCGACGACGGTATCGCCTTTGACGCCGTTGAAGTAAATCGGCTTGGGATTGAGTTTTTCTTTCTTGCGGTTGAGGTGCTCGACGAACGAGCTGATGCCGCCCTCGAAGTGAAACGTCTCGCTCTTGCCGCCCTCCCGCGCGTCTGAGAGCATGATCGTGATGCCGTGGTTGAGGAACGCGAGCTCGCGCAGGCGGTGGCGAAGCGTGTCATAGCTGTACTTCGTGACGGTGAAAATCGAAGGATCGGGCACGAAGTGGACACGCGTGCCCGTCGCCTCCGAGTCGCCGACGATGGTCAGCGGCTTCTTCGTCATGCCGCGCGCAAAAGAGATTTCATAGATCTTGCCGTCGCGCCGCACTTCGACGTCCATGGAGGTCGAAAGCGCATTGACGACGGAGACGCCAACGCCGTGCAGGCCGCCCGACACCTTGTAGCCGTCGCCACCGAACTTTCCGCCTGCGTGCAGGACAGTGAGCACGACCTCGACGGCAGGCTTGCCGCTCTCGTGCATATCGACGGGAATGCCGCGCCCGTTATCGACGACGGTAATGCTGTCGTCCGCTTCGATCGTGACTTCGATATGGTCGCAGTATCCCGCGAGCGCCTCGTCGATGCTGTTGTCGACGACCTCGTAGACGAGGTGGTGCAGGCCGCGCTCGGACGTGCTGCCGATATACATGCCGGGACGCTTGCGTACGGCTTCGAGCCCTTCGAGAATCTGAATCTGCTCCGCGCCGTAGTCCGCCTCGACAGCCGTGACCTCCGCCGCAGACTCGTCACGGTTGATCTCGACGCCCGCGAGGTCAAGGTCGGCGTCCGTGAGGTCTTCCTGCGGCTCTTTTTGCACGTCCTGTTCGGTAAGGTCAATGGACTTCTTCTCGTTGTCGTTTGCCATAAATCTCCTTGCTCCCATTCTGTTCCGTCTTGCCATCCATGAAGTGCGCAAAAGGCGCATCCTTTCTATCCCTTGTCCCACGCAAGCCGCGTGCGGTTCGCAAGCGTCGTCGCGGAGAGAATCGAAAGATATGCAAGATCTGCTGTCAGGACGAGCGATTTCGGCTCATCCTCCCCGCCCGTCACATCGACGATCTTCTTTTTTTCCTTGAGCCGGCCGAAATAATCGATTCCGTCTCCCGCGGCAAAAAGCGTGTAGTCGTGTATGGCGATGACGTCCTTCGTGCGGACGGAAACGCCGCTTCCCAAATGGAGAAACATCGTATCACCCGTTTCGCTTCCTGCCGAGCGGAATGATCGCATATCGCTTCGGCGCCTTGTAATCTTTCGGCCGGTGAAGGTCGAAGCGCAGCCTGTACAGCGTGCGCCGCACGGCATCCTCGGTCAGCTCGTCGGGCGGCAGGCACGCATAGAGCATGACGAGCGTCTTTGCTGAAAGGCTCGTATCGTCTTCGAGCTTGACTTCTGCCGCGAGCTGCTGGACGAGAAGCGCACGCGCCTCATTGACGAGCTTTGGCGTGCATTCCGGCACGAATGCCCGCACGTCTTTGCAGCGCGCCCACGGCATGTCGCGCAGGACACTGCGGACGGCGGCGCGAATCGCTGCCCGTTTCTTCCTGCGGCACGCAAAGCAAAGGCATTCTTCGGACTCGATGCGCGCGCCGCAGGAAGGACAGTCATGCCACCCGTCCTCCTGCCGCAATGCCTCCATCTGTTTGTGCTTCCTGTAGAGGCACCGGACCGCCGCCTGCAAATCTTCATCTTCCACGACGCGGCAGGAGCTGCGCACCGCTTCCATCGTCTCCGCGGAAAGGCTGATGTGGGCGCGGGCGCGTCCGATGTCGCGTTCTTTCGCTTCGCGCGCGGAGCATTCAGCTCGTTCTTCCTGCGCCTGAAACGACCGCGAAAACTGAATCTCTTTGACCATCTCGCCGCCCGCAAAGCGATTGACCTCGCCGATGACCTGCGGCATCATCATGCGCATCTCGTTTGCCCAAACGGAGTCTGGCGTGTAGAGGCGCAAGACCCGATTGCGGATGGACAGCGGCCGCACGTGGCGCGCGACCGCCTCGCCGACGATTTCCTGCCAATGCCACATGACCCAGTGCGCATAGTATTCCGTTTCCTGTTTTCTGCCGAGCGCGTGGATTGCTTTTGGGAGGATGGATTTTGCCATCTCCAGTCCCGGCGTGCGTTTTGCCATAAGCTCCCCTTTACGGCTCCCTTATCCTGCCGTCATGGACTTCGTAATAGGTGCCGATGCGCTCCTTGGGAAAATAAGCCGCATCGGTCGCCGTGATGATCGTCTGGATGCGCTCGCGGCGCAGAAATGCGAGCAGTGCATGGCGGCGCTGCTCGTCAAGCTCGCTCATGACGTCGTCGAGGAGGAGCACGGGGTACTCGCCCGTCTCGGAGCGCAGGAAGTCGAGCTCGGCGAGCTTCAGCGCGAGCACGCCTGTGCGCTGCTGTCCCTGCGAGCCGAATGTGCGCAGGTTGACGCCGTTGACGGACAGCACGAGATCGTCATGATGCGGGCCGACGCCCGTCGCGCCGCGCTGCACGTCGGCTTCGCGCATGGACTTGAGCATTTTATTATACCACGCAGCAAGCCCATTTGTCACGTGATCTTCCTCCATGCCTTTCACTTCGTAGTGGACGGCGAGGCTTTCCGCCTGCCCGGTCATACGCCGCTGCATGAGCTTGGCAAGCATATTGAGCTTCTTGACCGCCTCGCGCCGCTTCGTGACGATCACCTCCGCGCTTGCGGCGAGCTGCGCATCCCAAAAGGAGAGCATGTCCGCCTTCTCGCGGCGCTCGCGGATGCGCTTCAGGAGCACGTTGCGCTGCACGACGATCTTGCCGTACCGCACGAGCTCGCGATAGTAAGAGGGACTTGCCTGCGAAAGCTCGCCGTCCAAAAAACGCCGGCGGCCGGCCGGCGCTCCTTTGATGAGAAAGAGATCCTCAGGGGAAAACAGGACGGCATGGAACGTGCCGATGAGCTCCTTCGTGCGGATCGCCTGCCCGTTCAGCAGGATGCGCCGTCTCGTTTCACGCGATAGCTGCACCGCAATCTGATTTTCGGCATCGAGGCGTGTAAAAGCGAGCCGAAACGCGCCTGCTGGCGCGTCCCATCGGATGAGATCGGCATCGCGCTGCGTGCGGTGCGAGTGGCCTAGAGAGGCATAGAAAGCCGCCTCGATGATATTCGTCTTTCCCTGCGCATTCGCGCCGAGCAGGACATTGATTTCGGGAGAGAGCGCAAGATCCAGTTCCTGATAGTTCCGATAATTTCTGAGTTGAAGCGATCGAACGAACATAGCATCAGTCTTTCCTGCAGGCGACCTTCCACGCGCCAAGGCCTTCGATCTCGATGATGTCGCCATCGGAAAGCTTCCTTCTGCGCGCCGTCTCAGCCTCGCCGTTGTGCCTGATGCGCCCCGCTTCGATGAGTGGCTTTACCGCGCCGCCGGACGGCAGGATGCCTGCCCATTTCAGGAAGTGATCGAGCTGGATCGTTTCGGTTTCAATGGCAATCGTTTCGATTTTCATGTTTCATGCGCCTTTCTCCTCATTCAATGCTGCGTCCGAACGGGTGTCACGATGTAGATGAAGGACTCGTCCTCCGCTTCGCGCACGGCAATCGGTGTCAGCGGCTGGCCGAGATCGATGCGGCACGATTTCGTCTCGATCGTCTTGAGCACATCGATGATGTACTGCGCATTGAATGCGATCGTGATATCTGGGCCTTCGATCTCGGCGACGATCGTCTCCTCTGCCTTGCCGATGTCGGGATTATGGGACGTGATGTGCAGCAAGTTGTTTGCAAATTCGAGCTTGATGACATTGTATTCGCCTGCGCGCGAGATGAGCGAAACGCGGTCTACCGCACCGGAAAATGCGGCGGTATCAAGCCGGACGTGCGTATCGAACGAAGCCGGAATCACGCGGTTGTAGTCGGGGAACTGCCCTTCGATGAGACGCGAGGTCATGAAGAAATGGTCGAACTGGAAGCTGATGCGGTTGTAGGAGCACGTGACCGTGACATCGGTCGGAAGCTCCGACGTCATGTTGTGCAGGAGTTCCGAAAGCGTACGCGAAGGCACGATGATCTTGATCTTGCCGATGCGCTGCTCGAACATCTCGTATTTGACAGCGAGGCGATGCGTGTTCGTCGCCGCCATCGTGAGCTTCGTCTCCTGAATATCGAGGGAACAGCCGGTGAACACGGGGCGTCCTTCGTCGGTCGCGCAGGCGAATACGGTCTTCTTGATGAGCGAGCGGAGCACGTTGTCCTTGACTGTGAATTTCAGATCGCCGTCGAGTTCTTTGACCGTCGGGAATTCTGCGGGGTTCATCGAAACGAGCGTGAAGTTGGATTGGTTCGACTGGATGTGCAGGATGCTCTCCTCCCGATTGAAGGAGAGCTTGACGTTATCTCCGGGCAGCCTGCGGATTACTTCGCCGAAGTAACGTCCCGAAATGGCGATTTCGCCTGCTTCTTCGACATCCGCGACGATTCGGACGATGATGCCGATTTCGTAATTGGTTGCCTGAAGTTCTAAGAGACCTTCGCTCGCCTTTAGGTAAATCCCGGAGAGAATGGGCGTCTGCGGCTTGACGGCAACGGCTTTCGAGACGATCTGAAGGGCAGATGCGAGCTCGCTCTTGAGGCATTGGATTTTCATGGCATGATCCTTTCTTATTGGACAGGGTTTTTATGATGAGACGATAAATAAAATAGAAATAGCCGTTGTAGTAGTAGGGGCTGGGGATAAGTGGATAAGTGGCAGAAGGTGCCTCTTGGATTGCATGCCGCATGTGGATAAGCGGTTCGCAGTACGAGGGAAGGTTATCCACACGATCCACAGGGAAGAGTTTCTGCGATGTTTATCCACAACGTATCGACAGGAATTCCAGTTGGCCGTCCACAATCTTATCGACATGGATTTGCGCCGATCCCTGCGAATGGCAGTATCGTCCGCTCCTCAGATTTTCTGTATCCCTTCGATGAGGTCGGCGATGATCTTGCCGATCTTTGCGTCGGTTTCCTTTTCCGATGCGATTTTGTCATACGCGTGGATCACGGTCGTATGGTCCCTGCCACCGAAGAATTTTCCGATCTGCGGCAGGGACGTATCCGTGAGCTCGCGGCAGAGGTACATCGCGATCTGACGCGGGAGCGCGATCTCGCGTGTGCGCTTTTTTGATTGCAGCGCATCGATGCGTATCTTGAAATACTGTGCGACGACTTCCTGGATGACGTCCAACGTGATTTCCTTTGCTGCGCGATTCGGAAAGACGTCTTTGAGAGCCTCGGAAACGACTTCCGTCGTGATTTCCTGCCGCGTCAGCGAAGCGTAGGCGACGACGCGCGTGAGTGCGCCTTCGAGCTCGCGGATGTTGGTATCGATGCGGCTCGCGATGAAGACCATGACGTCGTTCGGCACGTCGACGCCATCGAGGATGGCCTTGTTCTTGAGGATGGCGATGCGCGTTTCGAGATCCGGCGCCTGGATGTCGGTGATGAGGCCGCCCTCGAAGCGGGAGCGCAGGCGGTCTTCGAGCTTCTGCACCTCGCGCGGCGGACGGTCGGACGAAATGATGATCTGTTTGTCGGCGACGTGGAGCGCGTTGAACGTGTTGAAGAACTCTTCCTGCGTACTGACCTTCCCGGAAATGAACTGGATATCGTCGACCATGAGCACGTCGATCGTGCGGTATTTCTGGCGGAACATTTCCGGGCGTCCTTCTTGGATGGCGCGGATGATCTCATTGGTGAACTGTTCGCTCGAAACGTAGAGCACGCGCATGTCGGGGTGCGTTTCAAGCACGGCATTGCCGATGGCGTGCATGAGGTGCGTCTTGCCGAGCCCGACGCCGCCGTACATAAAAAAAGGGTTGTACGCCTTGCCTGGATCTTTCGCGACGGCCATAGCGGCAGCATGGGCGAATCGGTTGGAGCCGCCTGTCACGAATGTATCGAAGGTGTACTTTGGGTTGAGCGAGGAACGGTCTCCCGGTGCGACGAGGTGCATTTCCTTCGTGCCTGCGCTTCTCCCAGAAGGCGTGTCGGCGAAGAGACTGCCCTGCCCTGGATCGGCTTTTTTCGCGCGCGTCGTCTGCGCGGGGGGCTGTGGCTTAGCACCTGCGGTTTCGTCCGGATCCGCTTCCTGCGTGCTGCGAATCTCAAAGCCAGTGAAGCCCTTAAGTGTCTTTTTGGCAGCGGCTTCCAAAATCAGACGGTACTTCGTGAGCACCCAGTCGCGCCCCATGTCGCTGGGGATCGTGAGGACGAGCGTTCCGCTTTCAAAGGAGAGCGGCTTTATCGGCTGGACCCACATGAGGGCAGAACCCGATAGTTCCCTTTTGATTTCCGTATAAATCTGTTCCCAGGCAGCTTGAAGCTGTGTCTGCTCCATAGAACATGTTCCTTTCCTTCCAACCCAGAAAGCGAAAACTGGATTTCATAAGTGAATAAAATTATCCACAAAACTATACACACGTGTGGATAACATGAAAAAAGCCGAAGGCAGGGCGTCGCACGACGGCAAAAAAACGATTCCGCAGAGAATTGATTCTAGTGTATCAAAATCGGGACGAGTTATCAACAGATTTCACATTAAGAAGGTGTAAAAAAGGGCGAGTTGTCCACAGATTCTTTGGGGAAAACGCGGAAAATCGCATGGAAATGCCTTGACATGGAAAGGACGAATACGCTATAATTTTGCAAGATTCGTGGATAGCGAAGACGACGACAAGGAGGTGGGATCGAATGAAGCAGACGTATCAACCGAACAATCACTGGAGAAAGAAGACGCACGGTTTCCGTGCACGCATGAAGACGAAGGGCGGCCGCCTTGTGCTGCGGAGAAGGCGCCAGCGCGGCAGAAAGAGGCTTTCGGCATAAGACGAGCAAGGTCACTTCGGTGGCCTTTTCCTGTTTTTATGCGAAGGTGGCCGTTGATTTTGCGATGGATCAGAAGGGTGTAGCGGGTGCTTAGATTACCGAAAGTACGCATCATCAAAAAGCGGCCGGATTTTCAGCATGTCTATCATGCGGGACGATCTATGGCGTGCCGCTACTTCGTCCTATACGTCATGGAAACGGAGGAGCATGCGGGAAAAGTCGGCTTTGCCGCAGGTAAGAAGCTCGGCTGCGCCGTCGTCCGCAACCGCGTCAAGCGGCTTCTTCGCGAGTGCTATCGCCTCCATCAGGAGGAGCTTCGGGAAGGCGTTGCGATTCTGCTCGTCGGCCGCAAGGCGATGACGACTGCGAAGCGCGATGTGGTCGAACGCGCCTATTTGGCGCTCGGCAGGAAGATGGGCATCTTCTCATGAAGACGATCTTCTTGGCGGCCATTCGCTTTTACCGCGCCTTTCTCTCGCCGATGTTTCCGCCGTCATGCCGCTACGTGCCGACGTGTTCGGCGTACGCGCTGGAGGCAATCACGCGCTACGGCGCACGGCGCGGCGGCTGGCTCGCGCTCAAGCGAATCTGCCGCTGCCATCCGTTTCACAAGGGAGGCTATGACCCCGTGCCGTGAAACGTTCCCGTATTCTCGAGGAAACGTGGATTTGATTTTGAACGCTATTTTTGCACGATGAACCCTATCAGTAGTTAAGGACGTGAGACTTTGCAGTTTTTCAGTTCCCTCCTCTCGCCGATTGAGGATATCCTGCACTTCGTTTTGCAGGCGCTCTACACAATCACAAGCGCAGTCGGGCTCGACAGCTACGGCGCGGCGATCGTCCTCTTGACGATTCTCATCAAGATGATCCTCTACCCGCTGACCGTCAAGCAGGTCAGATCGATGAAGGCGATGCAGGAGCTGTCGCCGAAGATGAAAAAGATACAGGAGAAGTACAAGGACAACCCGAAGGTGCTTCAGCAGAAGATCGGCGCGCTCTACAAGGAGTCGGGGGTAAACCCGCTCGCGGGCTGCCTGCCGCTCCTCGTGCAGATGCCGATCCTCATGGGCATGTACTACGCGCTCTACAACTTTACCTACCCGTCGCCTGAGGCAGCGCAGTTCCTTTGGCTGCCGACGATGTCCGAGCCGGATCCGCTCTACATCCTGCCGGTCCTATCCGCACTGACGACATTCCTGCAGCAGAAGCAGACGACGACCGAGATGAACGGTCAGATGAAGATCATGATGACGGTCATGCCGCTCTTCATCGGCTACATCTCGCTTTCGTTTCCGTCCGGCCTCGTCCTGTATTGGGTCACGATGAACCTCGTGCAGATCGGGCAGCAGTGGTGGATGTACCGCAGGGATGACAAAATAGAGGACAAGAAGGAAAAGGAGAAAGCTTGATGGGCAAGGCAGTAGAACGAGAAGCAGCAACCGTTGAGGAAGCGATTCGGGCTGCTTTATCGGAGCTTGGATGCGCGCGGGAAGATGCCGAAATCGACGTCCTTCAGCAGGCAACCGGCGGCTTCTTTGGCTTTTTTTCAAAGCCTGCCCGCGTCCGCGTCACGGAAAAGGAGAAGGCGAGTGTGCCCGCCCCTGCGGCCGCGCCGCAAGAGGTTCCAGTTCCCGCCGATGCAGGTAAGATGGCTCCTGCTTCCGGCTCCTCCCGCGTGCTGGCGGATCCGGAGCGCGATGTGCACGCGGAAAACACGGGCAGCAGAGACTTCCGTGCGCGCATGGAACGCATGGAAATGGAAGAGGGCGAAGGCCATACGAGCTACGAAGCGCGCCTTCTTGCGACGAATGAGCGGGCAGTCAACGGGCCGCTCGCCGACAAGGCAGAGCGCTTCCTGCACGAAATCTTTGAAGCGATGCAGATGGACGTTGCCGTCACGCGCAGTGCTTCATCGGACGGGGTTATCTTCAACCTCTCAGGCGACAATCTCGGCATTCTCATCGGCAAGCATGGGCAGACGCTCGATTCCCTGCAGTACCTTGCGAATCTCGTGGCGAACCGCACGCACGAAGGCGAGCACCTGCACCTCATCCTCGATATCGAGGACTACCGTGCGCGCCGTGAGACGACGCTCATGCGGCTCGCGGGACACCTCGCGGACAAAGCGTGCAGCATCGGACAGGAAATCCACCTTGAGCCGATGACGCGTCACGAGCGCAAGATCATCCACATGGCGCTGCAAGGCAACCGCCGCGTGACGTCCTACAGCGCAGGCGTCGAGCCGCGCCGCTACGTCGTCATCGTGCCGAAGCGGCACCGTCGCCGTGAAGACAGCGACTATGAGCGCGGCGCGTATTGATCGTTGGCAAGAAGCAGCAAAGAAAGCGGTGAAAGGGCTTTCTCCTTTTGGGAGCGAGCCTTTTTCTGTATCGATGTATCCATGATGTAGCAATAGGAGGATGGCATGAAGAGCGATACGATCAGCGCGATTGCGACGCCAAGGGGAGAGGGCGGCATCGGCATCGTGCGCATCAGCGGCAGCCATGCGCTCTCTGTGGCGGATGCGGTATTTCGCGCGCGCAGCCAGAAGGCGCTCGCGGAAGCCGCGAGCCACTGCGCCGTCTACGGCTGCGTTGTCGAGCGTGACGGGACGCCGGTTGACGAGGGACTGGCGCTCGTCATGCGTGCGCCGCATTCCTACACCTGCGAGGATGTCGTCGAGCTTCAGTGCCACGGCGGGCAGAGCGTCATGCGCCGCGTGCTCGCGCGCACGTGGGAGGCGGGCGCACGAGCCGCAGAGCGCGGCGAGTTCACGAAACGCGCCTTTTTGAACGGCAGGATCGACCTCGCGCAGGCGGAAGCCGTCATGGCGGTTGTCGAGGCGCGGAGCGACCGCGCCCTCAAGATGGCGCAGGGTCATCTTGCTGGTCATTTTTCAGACCGCATCCGTGCCATGCGCCATCAAATTCTCAGCATGGTCGCCCATATCGAGGCGGCGATCGACTTTCCGGAGAACGAAGTCGACGACGTGCTGGACGTCGACCTCACGCGTGACATCACGCGGCTTGCAGAGGAAATACGCGGGATTCTGTCGACGGCGAACGCGGGGCGCATCCTGCGCGACGGGCTTTTGACGGCTATTGTCGGCAGGCCGAACGTCGGTAAGTCGAGCCTCCTGAATGCGCTTCTTCGCGAAGAGCGCGCGATCGTCACCGATATTCCCGGCACGACGCGCGATGCCATTGAGGAGTACGCCGATGTCGGCGGCGTGCCGCTGCGCATCATCGACACGGCGGGGATCCGCGCGACGGAGGACACCGTCGAGCGGATCGGCGTCGAGCGGGCGCGGGACTACGCCGCGCGCGCTGCGCTCGTGCTCGCGCTGTTTGATCGGTCGCGCCCGCTCGGCGAAGAGGACGAGGCGATTCTCTCCTTGCTCAAGAAAAAGCAGGCGATTCTCCTGCTTACGAAGGCCGATCTCCCGCCCAAGACGACGCGTGAGGATCTGCTTGCGCGCGTGAAAGCGATGGGCGTCGTCTCGGCATCCGGCTCCATGCCGCAGGTCATCGAAATCGCGGCGCAGGCAAAGGGCGGTGTGGATAGGATCGGCTTTGACGTGCTCACGGACGCCGTTTGCCGTATCGCCTACCAAGATGCTGCGGAAGGGGACGAGGCGGATTTCGTCGCAGACGCGCGTCAGGCAGATGCCCTGCGCCGTGCCGAAGAGCACTTGCGCGCCGCGATTCTTACGATGGAACAGGAAATGGGACTCGATTTCGTCTCCATTGACCTGCGCTCAGCGGTGGAAGCCCTCGGCGAGCTCACAGGCGAGACCGTCGGCGATGCGATTTTGGACGAGATTTTCAGCAAGTTCTGCATTGGCAAATAAAGAAGGATGGACATGCAAGATTTTTCATTCGTTGCGGGCGATTACGACGTCATCGTGATCGGCGCAGGCCACGCGGGCGTCGAGGCATCGCTTGCCGCCGCGCGTCTCGGCTGCCGCACGCTTATGGCGACGCTCTCGATGGACAACATTGCGCTCATGCCCTGCAATCCGTCCGTCGGCGGCCCCGGAAAGGGGCATCTCGTGCGCGAGCTTGACGCGCTCGGCGGCGAGATGGGCGTCAATGCCGACAAGACGTGCATCCAGTTCCGCCTGCTCAACACGGGAAAGGGACCTGCCGTCCACGCACTTCGCGCACAGGCGGACAAAAAGCGCTATCAGCTCCAGATGAAAGAGACGTGTGAAAACACGGAATATCTCGACGTCAAGCAGCTCCTCATCACGGAGCTGCTGCTCACGGAGGATCGAGACGCCGTGCGCGGCGTGCGGGCGGAGACGGGCGAGATCTACCTTGCACCGGTTGTCGTCATGGCGACGGGCACGTATCTCAAGGGGCGCATCATCATCGGCGAGACGCAGTATGCGGGCGGTCCATCTGGACAGCGGGCCGCGTTCTCCTTTTCGGATTCGCTCGCGCGCGCAGGGGTCGCCCTTATGCGCTTTAAGACGGGCACGCCGGCCCGTGTCGACGCGCGCACGCTCGATTTCGAGGAGATGGAGATCCAACGGGGACACGAGGACGCGCCGAACTTCTCGTTTTTGACCGAGGAGCGCACGCGTGAGCAGGTGCCGTGCTATCTCACCTATACGAACGAGGAGACGCATCGGATCCTGCGCGAAAACATGGGGCGCGCGCCCATGGCAAACGGCATCATCGAGGGCATCGGACCGCGCTACTGTCCTTCCATCGAGACGAAAATCCTGCGCTTTCCGGGAAAAGACCGCCATCAGCTCTTCTTGGAGCCGGAGGGGCTCCATACGAATGAAATCTATGTGCAGGGCATGTCGACGAGCATGCCGATGGACGTGCAGATCGCCTTTCTCCATACGATACCCGGGCTTCGCCACGCGCGCGTCATGCGCGCGGGCTACGCCATCGAGTACGACTGCATCGATCCGCTGCAGCTCAAGGCATCGCTCGAATTCAAGGCGATCCGTGGATTTTTTTCGGCGGGACAGGCAAACGGCACGTCGGGCTATGAGGAAGCGGCGGCGCAGGGACTCATCGCTGGCATCAACGCGGCGATGCGCATAAAAGGCGAGAAACCGCTTGTGCTCAAGCGGTCCGAAGCCTATATCGGCGTGCTCATCGACGATCTCGTCACGAAGGGAACGAACGAGCCGTACCGCATCATGACGAGCCGCGCCGAGTACCGCCTGCTGCTCCGACAGGACAATGCCGACCTTCGGCTCACGCCGCACGGGCGGCGCATCGGGCTCGTAACGAATGCGCGCTGGGCAAAATTCGAGCAGAAGCGTGCGGCGATCAAGGGCGCGATGCAGGAACTGAAAGAGCGTCTCATCCGTCCGAGCCAGGAAACGAATGATCGGTTGGAGGCGGCAGGGCTGCTTCCCATCAAGACCGCGATGCCCGTTGGCGATCTCCTGCGCCGCCAAGGCGTGACGTACGCGCATCTCGCACAGGTATTTTCCCTTGCGCCGCTCGAAAAAGACGTCTGCGAAGAAGTCGAGACCATGGTACGGTACGAGGGCTATATCCAAAAGCAGCTCGACCAAGTCGCGCACGTCGAAAGACTGGAGGCGAAGCTCCTGCCCGAGTCGATCGACTATGCAGACGTGCCGAGCCTGCGCGATGAGGCGCGCGAAAAGCTCGCCGCCATCCGTCCGCATTCTGTCGGGCAGGCATCGCGCATCAGCGGCGTCTCGCCAGCCGACGTCTCCGTCCTGCTCGTCTACCTCGAACAGCGTCGGAGGATGCGTCAGGGAGAAAGGGGAGGGGAAACGCGTGTTTAAGGAAATCCTCGCGCGTGCCGCGAAAGACTATGGCACGCCGCTGAGCGACGTGCAGCTCGCGCAGTTCACGCGCTACTACGAGCTGCTCGTCGAGTGGAACGAGCACGTCAACCTCACGGCGATCACCGATCCCGAGGGCGTCGCGGTAAAGCATGTCATCGACTCGATTTCGGCATGCGCCGCCGCGCCCTTTTCGGATGGCACGACGGTCCTCGACATCGGCACGGGCGCGGGATTTCCGGGACTGCCGCTCAAGCTATTCGCGCCCGCGATCCGCTTGACGCTCATGGATTCGCTCAACAAACGCATCCGATTCCTGCAGGCCGTCACGGATGCGCTTCATCTCGACGGCGTGACCTGCGTCCACGCACGCGCCGAGGAAGCCGCGCGCGACCAAGCGTATCGCGAGCAGTTCGACATCGTCTGCGCACGCGCTGTCGCACGCCTTCCCGTCCTCGCCGAGTATGCGATGCCGTTCGTCCGCCTTGGCGGGCGCTTCCTCGCACTGAAGGGAAAGGCATTTGCCGAAGAGGCAGCGGAGGCGAAACATGCGGTCAAAGTGCTCGGCGGCAGGGGAATCGGCATCCGTGAAGTGCATCTGCCAGGGCTTTCCGACAAGCGCGCCGTCCTTTGCATCGAAAAAGCCATGCCGACGCCGAAGCCGTATCCGCGCAAGGCGGGAACGCCCGCAAAATCGCCCATTCTTTGAAGAAAGCCCAATATCCGCGTCGATATTCTGTCCGCAGCCATTGACGGGAATTTTCGCAAAGGGAGCAGCCCATCCGTGTGGGAGGGCTGCTTTTTGCTGTAGTTTCCCGTATGGCCTCTCTTGCATTTCTCGCTAAATATGAGACAATAGAGGGGATAAGGCAGGTGAGGAAGCCGCGTGGTTAAATTATTGGTAACGGATCTTGATGGCACGTTATTGCCTTCGGGACGAACCGTTTCGTTGGGGAATATCAAGGCGGCGCAGGCTGCGACTGCCGCAGGGGTCGTGGTGACGCTTGCGACGGGGCGTATGTTCCGAGCGGCATTGCCGATTGCCGAGCAGCTCGGCGTCGATGCTCCGATCATTGCATACAATGGTGCGCTCATCAAACGCATGTCCGGGGAGGTGCTTTTCTCAAAGTTCTTGCCGCCTGATTTGATCCGAGAGGTCGTGACGTTCGGTCAGGAACGCGGATGGCATTTGCAGTCGTACTGTGCGGATCGCGTGCTTTTTGCCCAGTACGACGCATACGCAAGGGCGTATGAGCAGAATCAGGAGATCCAGGGAGAGATCGTCGGATGGGATGGGCTTCGTTCGTGCACGGAGGAGGTCTGCAAACTGCTCTCCATCACGTCTGGCGGAGAGGAAACCGATGCGCGCGTTGCGGCGCTCAACGCGCATTTCGGGGAGCGTATCGAGGCGATGCGCTCCAATGCGAACTATGCGGAGATCGTAAGCCCGGGCGTTTCCAAGGCGTCAGCGCTCGTGCGGCTCACCGGGATCCTCGGCATTCCGCTCGCGGAGACGATGGCGATCGGCGATGCGGACAACGATCTGCCGATGCTTCGTGCGGCAGGCAGGAGCATTGCGATGGGGAACGCCGTGCCGGAGGTCAAGGCAGCATGCGACTACGAGACGGCAAAGTGCAGCGAAAACGGGTTTGCAAAGGCAGTTTACGACTACGTACTTGAAGGAGGAATGCGCCAATGAATTCAGAGACAGGGGAGCAGGCAGACGCTGCCGAGCCCTTTCGCCTTGTCATTGTGACCGGCATGTCGGGCGGCGGCAAGACACAGGCGAGCCGCTATCTTGAGGATCTCGGCTACTTTTGTGTCGACAATCTGCCGCCCATATTCATTCCGAAATTCGTTGAGCTCTGCAAGCATGCGGGCGGGCATGTCGGCAAGGTCGTGCTCGTCGTCGACGTGCGCAGCCGCGAGTTCTTTGACGTGTTCGTGCACACGCTTGAGGTGCTTGACCGCGACGACGTGCCGTATGAGATGCTCTTCATGGATGCGTCGGACGAGACGATCATAAGGCGTTACAAGGAGACGCGCCGCCGCCATCCGATGGCACCATCGGCGCGCATTTCGGCAGGCGTCGCAAAGGAGCGCGAGCGGCTTGCGCTCGTGCGCGCAAAGGCGACGTACGTCATCGACACGTCCGATCTCGCGAAGGCGACGCTGCGCGACAAGATCCACCGCCTCTTCGGGCTGGGCGGCGGCGATCAGATGAATATCAACGTGCTTTCGTTCGGCTTTAAGTTCGGCATGCCGCTCGACGCCGACCTCGTGCTCGACGTGCGCTTCTTGCCGAACCCATTCTATGTGGAGGAGATGCGCCACAAGAGCGGCGCGGTGCCGGAGGTCGCGGCGTACATCGCAAAGTGGCCCGTGACGCAGGAGTTCCTCTCGCGCCTCGACAACATGATGGATTTTCTCGTGCCGCAGTACGTCAAGGAGGGAAAGAGCCAGCTCGTCATTGCCGTCGGCTGCACGGGCGGACTGCACCGCAGCGTCTTTACCGCAAAACATATTTACGATCGCCTTGCCGGGCAGGGATATCCTGTACGCATCGAGCACCGCGACCTCATGAAGAACGACGTGCATGAGCACGTGCGGGAGGAATGCTGAATGCATCTTTTGAAATGGCTGTATCCCGGCATGAAATTCAAGCGGTGGATGCTGCTTTTTTCGATCGGCGTCATGCTGCTGAGCCTTGGCGTTGCGCTCATATTCAACTACAAGGTCATCGATTTCATTGAAGAAGAGCTGTTCCGCTTCATCTACCTTTGGCAGGGCAGCTACAACTACACGTTTACGACGCTCGCAGGCGTCGCCGTCTTTGCGTTCGGCATCGTGCTCATGCTCATCGCGACGCGCTATATCATCCGTTCGGTCATCATGGTGCTGCTGCCGGAGGGAAGCGGACGCCTCGTCGATCTCATCTACGAGAAGCGCCGTCTCGGCAAGGGACCGTCGATCGTCGTGGTCGGCGGCGGGCATGGGCTCTCCGTCCTTTTGCGCGGCATCAAGAGGGCGACGAGCAACGTCAGCGCCGTCGTGACAGTCGCCGATGACGGCGGCTCGTCTGGGCGCCTGCGCGAGGACTTCGGCATGATCCCGCCGGGCGACCTGCGCAACTGCCTCGTCGCGCTCGCCGACACCGAGCCGCTCATGGAAAAACTCTTTCAGTATCGGTTCAAGGGCGAGAGCGAGCTTGCGGGCCATTCGTTCGGCAACCTCTTCATCGCTGCGATGGCAGAGGTCACGGGCGACGTGGAGCGAGCGCTTCGCGAGTCGTCCAAAGTCCTCGCGGTCAGGGGGGAGGTGCTTCCCGCTTCGAAGGAGTACGTGCGCCTCGATGCGATCATGGCGGACGGTACGGTCGTCGAGGGCGAGTCGCACATCCCCGAGGTCAAAAAGCGGATTCGCCGCGTGCGCCTTTTTCCCCCGCATGTAAAGCCCGTTCAGGCGGCGCTCGACGCGCTCGAAAATGCGGATGCCATTGTGCTCGGCCCGGGCAGCCTCTACACGAGCATCATGCCGAACCTTCTCGTCGACGGCGTTGCGGACGCGATCCGGCGGAGCAAGGCACTCAAGATCTATATCTGCAATGTCATGACGCAGCCCGGCGAAACGGACGGCTACACGGCGTCCATGCACGCAAAGGCGATCATCGACCACGGTGGAAAGGGGATCATCGACTTCATGCTCGTCAATAGCGCGCCGATCTCAAAGGAGATGAAGGCGTATTATGCGAAGGAAGGAGCTGCGCCCGTCGTCGTCGACGAGACGGCGATCAATGCGCTCGGCATCGGCTTCGTCAAGGCGGACATCATCAACCAAAAGGAAGTCATTCGCCACGATCCGGACAAGCTTTGCAAGAATGTCATGAAGATGGTCGACGGCCTGCGTCCGAGCGGGAACGGCAAATACTTCATGCGCGGCCGGCATGGGATTTGATCGCGGGAGGACGCTATGCCATCGTTTGCGACGGAAGTAAAGAATGAGGCGGCGCGCCTTTCGTACGAATCGCCCTGCTGCCGCACGGCGGAACTTGCGGCGCTCCTTCGCATGGGCGCGACGATTGCGCTCGGTGCGCGCCATACCTTCGGGCTGAACTTCAAGACGGAAAATGCCGCCGTTGCGCGCAAGGCGCTGCAACTCCTGAAGAGCGAGGGCGGCGGCGTCAAGACCGAGGTCACGGTCAGCCGAAACCGACGGCTCAAAAAGAACAACCGGTACACCGTTTCGGTTCCGCCTGCGCCCAACGTCTCCGCACTTTTGGAGACGCTCGGCTTTTTGCAGGAAGAGCGGCTCAACATGGATTCAGACGCCAGGCTCCTCCGGAAGTCGTGCTGCCGTGCGGCGTACCTGCGCGGCGCATTTCTCGGCGGCGGAAGCGTGAGCCGACCCGATGCGCAGAGCCACCTCGAACTCGTGACGGGAAGCTACGGCCTTGGCAAATTGCTTCATAATCTATTGCGGCGCATGGAATTTCCTGTCGGCTTTACCGATCGGAAAGAGAGCTACGTCGTCTACCTCAAGGAGGGGGATGCGATCCTCGACTTCCTCGCGATGATGGGCGCGGAAAAGGCGGTCTCCGCAATGGAGGTCGCACGCAACATCAAGGAAGTGCGCGAACAGGTCAATCGCCTTGTCAACTGTGAGACGGCGAACCTCCAAAAGGCGGTCGATGCCGCGGGCAGGCAGCTTGCAGATATCCAGCACCTCGCGGCGGCAGGCGTGCTCGACGGGCTTCCGGAAGCCTTGCGCGAAGTCGCAGACGCGCGGCTTGCACAGCCGGCGGCGAGCCTTGCGGAACTCGCAGACGCGATCCATCTGACGAAGTCCGGGCTCAGCCACCGCATGCGGAAGCTGTGCGCCATGGCGGCAAAACTGCGAGGGAAGCAAATGGGGAAATCTTTTGCCCGAAAGGAGTATCGATGATGAAAATCGTGAAACGCGTAATGGCAGGCATCGCGCTGCTGCTTGCCATGCTGGCACTCGCTGCCGTGCTCGCGCCGACGCCGAAGGGCGTCCTCGTCCTCGAGTATCATGAGGTTGCGGACAGCGTGCCGAGCGACGAGTGGGCATACAATGTGCCGCCGGAGGATTTTCGCGAACAGCTTGCCTATCTGCGTGCAGAGGGCTACGAGACGATCTCCATGCTCGACTACGCAAAGGCAAAAAAAGGGAAGCTCATGCTCCCCCAAAAGCCCGTCGTTCTCACCTTCGACGACGGTTATGAAAACAACTATACGACGCTCCTGCCGATTCTTGAGGAATACGGCATGAAAGGCACCGTCTACATGATCACGAACCGCATCGGACGCGAGGGGTACCTCACGTGGAACCAGCTCCGCGACATGCAGGCGCGCGGCATGGAGATCGGCAGCCACACGGCGAACCATCAGCCGCTCACGACCTTTGACCCGAAGAAACAGGACGATGAGCTGCGCCTCTCCAAACTGCTGCTCGAATGGAACGGAATCCATACCGTCTTTTCCTTTTCCTATCCAAATGGCGCATACGATGCGTCGCTTCCTGCCATGCTCGAAAAGAATGCGTATCTGACAGCTGTCACGGGCGATGCGGGACTCAATACGATGGCGACAAACCCCTACCTCATGCAGCGCGTCAACGTGCCGCATCCGCGCTTGGGCATTTTGGAATTCAAGGCGCGCCTGCTGAAAGCAAAGATTTGGACGCTGCTCAGGATCAAGCAGCACATCGCGCAGTCGTAATCATACCCGCCTTGTGGGCTCGATGTCGATGCCGTCCATCGACCCTGCTTTTCTGCCGTGTTTCTTCGACATTTTGCGCGGCAGGACCTGCTTCGTCCGACAGGAAGAAAAATCGAAACTTTTTTTGCAAAAGGTATTGACAGGGGGATTCGCCTAGGGT
>NZ_KI273061.1:0-110660 GCF_000469545.1 Mitsuokella sp. oral taxon 131 str. W9106
GGCGCAGCGACGCCTTGCGTCACTGCGCCCGCCGGGAACCCAAAAAGTTGGTTCGGCCTTGCGCGTAGCAGCTGTCATGCTGCTGCGCTTTTTCTATGCGGCTATTGCTGCTCTTCGACTTGCGCTGCCCAGTAGCCGCAGATATAGTCGACGAACGTGTGGATCGCGCGCCGCTTCGGCGCGTTTTTCTTGTAGATGAGCACGGCCGTGATCGAGAGCGGCGGGTCGAGCGGGAACGCGCATTCCGTGCGGCCCAGCTCCGCGAGCAGGCGGTGCGGCAGGAGCGCGCAGGCACGCTCTGCCGCCGCATAGCGGATCATCGCGTACGGCGTCGAGAGACGGGCGCAGACGGTGGGCGTCACGCCACCCGCGCAGAAGTAGCCGGCGACGGTGTCCTGGATGAAGTATTTGGATGGATAGGCGATGAGCGGCAGCTTGGCGAGCTCGGCGCGCGATACGGCTCCTGCGTCCGCCGCGCGGAGGTTCGGGGCGTAGCAGATGAGTTCGTCCCGCGCGAACGGCACGACCTCATAGCCCGCGAACTCCTCGCGGCGCAGGAGGTAGGCGGAGGCGAGGTCGATGTGTTCGTTCTTTAGGCTGGCGAGAAGCTCTTCTTCCTCCATGTCGTAGATGCAGAGGGTCAGTCCGTGATTTTTTTCGGAAAAGTGCGCGACGTGGCGGTTCATGAGCACATCGCCGAGCGTGCGCAGCACGCCGATGTGCAGGTCGACGGGCGCAGCGGCTTGTTCCTGCACGAGCGCCACAGTTTCCGCGAGATGCCCTAGGATCTCCGCTGCCCGCTCGGCGAAGAGAACGCCTGCGGGCGTCAGGTGGCTGCTCTTTCGCGTGCGCTCGATGAGGCGCGCGCCGACCGTCTCTTCGAGTTTCTGGATCTGCGCGCTGAGTGTCGACTGCGCGATGTTCGCCGTCTGTGCCGCCTGCGTGAAATTCCCCGTGCGTGCATACGCGACGAGATACGTGAGCTGCTGGATGCTTGGCAGTTCCATGCGAATCCTTTCTGTTATCGAAAAAAGCGATAAGTCATATTATAATTATCCATTATACAAAGTAGATGGAAATGGTTATAATCTTGCCTGTCGTTACAACTGGAATATTAGATTTATTTATGGAAAAGGGAAGGTATCATCATTTTATGGCAACGAAAGAACCGTTATGGACACGGGACTTTATCCTGGACACACTGGTCAATTTTCTCATCTACATCGTTTACTACATGCTCGTCGTCATCATTGCGTCGGAGGCCATTCACAGCCTGAACGCATCGCTAAGCGAAGCGGGCCTTGCCGCCGGCATCTTTATCCTCGGCACGCTGCTCGCGCGTCTCACGGCAGGCCGCTCGATCGAGCTTTTCGGCCGCAAGAAGATGCTCTATGCAGGGCTCGTTTTTTACCTCGTTACGACGGTCCTCTATCTTTTCGTGAATAGCCTCTCCGTCATGTACGTTGTCCGCTTTTTGAACGGCATCGGCTACGGCGTCACCTCGACGGCGACGAGCACGATCATCGCGGGCTGCATCCCGCTTTCGCGCAAGGGCGAGGGCATCAACTACTACGCGCTGAGCATGAGCCTTGCCGCTGCGATCGGCCCGCTCATCGGCATGGCGATGCAGCAGGTCGTTTCATTCCATTATATCATAGGCTTCAATGTCGCGGTACTCATCATCTGCTGTGTCTCTTCCGTCATTCTCCACGTCGAGGAAGTTCAGCTCACGGCGGAACATCTCGCAGAAATCAAGAAGTTCACCATCGACAACTTCATCGAGCCGCGCGTCTATGGCATTTCGCTCGTCGCGTTCTTCGTTGGGGTCTGTTACTCGGGCGTCCTCGGCTTCCTCGCAACGTACAGCCAGGAGCTCAACCTCCTTGCGGCAGGCACGCTCTTCTTCGCCGTCTACGCGGGCGTCGTCACGCTCGCACGTCCGGTCGCAGGCGTTCTCTTTGATCGCCGCGGCGAGGATTTCGTCACGTATCCGACGTTCGTCTGCCTTGCGATCGGTCTTTTGATCCTCTCCGTCACGACGCAGAGCTGGCAGCTCCTGCTTGCAGGCGTATTCGTCGGTCTTGGCTACGGGACATTCATGTCCAATGGGCAGGCGATCTGCGTCAAGCTCACGCCGCCGCACCGCATCGGCGTCGCCGTCTCGACGTACTTCGTCGCACTCGACCTCGGACTCGGCGTCGGCCCGTATCTGCTCGGCTTCGCAAAGCCGAGCTTCGGATTCACCGGCATCTACTTCAGCACGGGAATCGCGGCGCTTCTCTGCGGCGTGCTGTACTACCTGATCTACGTTCGCCCACGCGACCGCAAGGCGGCGCTTGCAGCGGCGCAGGGCGAGGGCGGCAGCCATCGCCTCAGGTAAAGCGCGGGGCGTGCCGTGCGCTTTACCGTTTGCTTCACCAGGGCTTGCCTGGAAGCATTGCATTTAACCGGAACCGTTTCGATGGAACCACAGGCCTGGCGGATTTGCCGTCAGGCCTGTTTTTCGGTAAAATGAACGATAGGCGCGGATTTTACGATTCCTTGCGCAAAGGCGTGCAGGATACCGGCGGCTTTTGGTAGAGCGCTTCGCGCCAGTCGTCGAAGATGTCGAGCTTTTCCTTGACGCTGCGGCGGCGCGCGAGCGGCAGATCGGCCGTGACGATCGCTTCCGTGCCTGCCGCCTCGCCGAGCGATTCGCCCCACGGATCCAGGAGCACGGAGTGCCCGCCGAGCGTCCTGTCTTTGCTTGCCGCATTGCAGGCGCAGACGAAAATCTGATTTTCGATCGCGCGGGCGCGCAGGAGCACGCGCCAGTGCGGGAGGCGCACCTTCGGCCATGCGGCGGGAAGGAAGAGGACTTCGGCTCCTGCGCGCGCAAGCGCGGAGAAGAGGGCGGGGAAGCGCAGATCGTAGCAGATGGCGACGGCGCATGACACGCCGTCGAGCGCGAACGTCACGAGCCGATCGCCTGCCGTAAAATCGTGGTCTTCGCCGCTCGGCGTGAAGAGGTGGCACTTGTCGTAGGATGCGATGATCGCGCCGCTTCGGTCTGCGATATAGCAGGTATTGTAGGCCTTGCCGCCTTCTAGGCGAGCGACTGAGCCGCCGACGACGTTCACGCCGAAGCGGCTGGAGAGCGCGGCAAGCACGCGCCTGGCACGCGCTCCGCTAGGGTCGGCATGCGCTTTGATCGGGCGCGGGTAGAAGCCCGTCGTCCAAAGTTCGGGCAGCACGAGCACGTCGGGATGCTCGCTTTTATTGCGCATGGCATCTTCGGCGAGGCGCAGGAGCGTCGCGGTATTTTCCGCTTCGCGCGCGAGGCCCACGTTCATTTGCAGCAGGGAAACGCGCATAGGATCACCTCATTATATTGTGCAGGAAGGAGGAATGGCATGGAAAAGATTCCGTACAGGATCGGAGACGTCGTCCGCATGAAAAAGCCGCACCCATGCGGAGCGAACGAGTGGGAACTCCTGCGCACGGGCATGGATTTTCGCTTGAAATGCCTCGGCTGCGGGCATCTCGTGATGCTGCCGCGTCCGAAGTTCGAGAAGATGGTGCGCGCTGTCGTGCGGCGAGCGGATGGACAAGAATAGTATAGCATAAGGAGAGGGGCGCTGCCCCTCCTTTTTTGCGTGGATCATTCTTGGGGGGGACTCAAAAAAAACTTTGCACTTAATTAATTGCCAGTGCAAACTATTTAAGCAAAACATCATGCAAAGATAACATCCCTGTAATTGTAATTGACCTAGTCAACTGTTATACTAAAGGTGTCCTGAGGGAAAGGAGCCAAGAAAAGGCAGAGGAAACATGGATACTCGCCACGGCGGCTCCCATTCGAGGGAATCAAAAACATTTTGGTTTTGAATGGAGGAGATTTACCATGAAAAAGACTCTTGTATCCGCACTCACGGCAGCACTTGCAGTAGGAGCAGCGTCCACGGCGTTTGCGGCGTCGAACCCGTTCTCGGATGTGCCGCAGGGACACTGGGCATACGATGCGGTATCCCAGCTCGCGGCAGACGGCGTCATCGAGGGCTACGGCGACGGCACATACCAAGGCGATAAGACGATCACGCGTTACGAGATGGCGCAGATGGTCGCAAAGGCGATGGCGAAGGAAAGCAGCGCATCGGCGGCTGACAAGGCACTGATCGACAAGCTCGCTGCCGAGTATGCCGACGAGCTCAATAATCTCGGCGTGCGCGTTTCGAACCTCGAACGCAATGCCGACATGGTCAAGTGGAACGGCGAGATGCGCTACACCTATGCGAAGCAGAAGGCAGACGGCCAGGACAACACGAGCAATGAGTTCAAGTTCCGCCTTGAGCCGTCCGCAGAGGTCAACAGCCATTGGCACGTCAGGTCGCGTCTCGATGCGACGACCAATGCGTCGGAAGACGGCGAGTCGAACGTCTCGCTGAAGCGCCTCTACGCGGACGGTGACTATAGCAACTGGAACATCAAGCTCGGCAAGCTCCCTGAGCAGATCGACGGCAATCTCTTTGATACGCAGCTTTCGGGCGGTGCAATCGCAGTCGGCAACGATCTCAAGTTCACGGTCGAGGGCGGGCGCATGAACCTCGGCAGGAACAACTTGACGAATGATCTCGTCAACGAGGCGAGCAACACCGACCATAAGGCGGACGCGTTCGCAGCTGGGCTTCAGTACACGAAGGACAAGTTCTCCATGGGAGCAGGCTATCACTATCTCTCAAGCGATGCGTTCAAGGTGGCAAGGGACTACAATACGAACGGTGAAACAGAGAGCAAGGCGACCATTTGGACGGGCAATATGAAGTATCGCTTTGACAAGAACGTCGCGCTCGGCGGAAGCTACGCGCGCAATACGGCAGCGGATCACTACGACAAAGCGGGCACCGTTGAGCTCGATTATAAAGGCGCGGAGCCTGCAAACCGCGGCACGTGGGGCGCATACGCTGCTTACCGTTACCTCGGGGATTATGCGGCGATCGCACCGACCTATATGAACGGCGATCTCTCCGGCGCAAGGGGCTGGGAATTCGGCACGAATTACACGGTCGCGAAGAACACCGTTTTGAATCTCAAGTATTTCAAGGGCAAGGCGCTTCAAGATAGCAGCAACGCATCCGAAGTGTTCGGTCGCGTGCAGTTCTTCTTCTGAGCTAAGCAGACCTTCATAAGGAGGGGCATCGCATTTATGCGATGCCCTTTTGCTTTGCCCGATCCCCTGCTCCCATGGGCAAGAGGGCATGTGGCAGGCGAGCCAAGATGCGCGAGGCGCAGACGGCGAGGAGAAGCCCGGTCAAAATGCCGCATGGTCCCAAGATGGGGAGGTAGGAAAAGAGGGCTGGCGTGCTTGCGGCGGCTGCGCCGACGGCGAGCTGGGCGGCGTTGTGGAGGAAGCCGCCCGCCGCGCTGATGGCGAAGAGGGAAAAGGCACGTGTTTTTTTGAGCGCAAGCATGCCGAGGAGGCTCACGGTGCCGCCTGCGAGGCTGTAGAGGAAGACGGTCGGCCCGCCGCCGAAGAAGGAGGCGAGCGCAATGCGCGTGAGGACGATGAGCGCAGCCGTTCGCGCTGGCATCGTCAGGATGGCGATGAGCGTCACGAGGTTTGCGATGCCGAGCTTTGCCCCCGGTGCGAGAAACGGGAGCGGGATCAGCCCCTCGAGCAGGAAGAGAGAGAGGGAGAGTGCGACGAGAAGTGCAGCGCGTACGAGCCGCCGCGTCGCGCTTTCCCTTTGCATGCGGTTTTTGCCGATGGTGTTCATGGTGCTTTGACCTCGATGAGGAGCTTGTGCGGGACGCAGGCGATGACGTCGCCCGCGTTTCGTGCCTTGCCGGTCTTGACGCAGATTTTATCGGGGCAGTCCGCCTCCGTGACGGAGATCGTCTCGTCCTCGACGCGGATGGTGTTCGTGCCGTCTGGCGTCTCAATGGGGATTTCTTCCACGCCGTGATGCCCGGCGAGTGGAATGCGGCGCACTTCTTTCCCGGCGACGGTGACGACGGCGTAGGTGCTTGCGGGCGCCTTGCCTAGGAAGAGGAGCGGCGTAAAGGAGAGGAGGAGCAAGATAGCGATGAGGAAGCCATCGTTTCGCTTCCATTTCATGGTCTTCATGGTGGTGTTCATGGTTGTCTTCATGGTCGCGCAGTTTTCCTTGCGAAGATGGGAGGAGCGGAGTAAAATAGTAGAATCGTAGCAGAATAAATCGGTGATTCTCTAGGGGGAGCGTTTCTTATGCCAAATCGCGCGGCTTGGGCGGAGATCGACCTCGGCGCCCTGCGCCATAATTACGAAGCAATCCGGGCACATATCAAGGGCGGGACGCGGCTCTGCGCCGTCGTCAAGGCAGATGCCTACGGGCACGGGGCAATCCCTGCGGCACGCGTCGCCGTTGCGGCAGGCGCCTCGTATCTCGCCGTCGCGACGCTCGGCGAGGCGGCAGAGCTGCGCCGTGCGGGATTTACCGTGCCGATCCTTCTCTTGGGACTCGTGCTGCAAGAGAGCGCGCGGGACATCGTCGATATGGCGGTCACGCAGGTCGTCTGCGAGCTGCCGCTTGCCGAGGCGTTGTCGCGCGAAGCGGTGCGGCAGGGCAGGACGGTGAAGGTGCATCTGGGCGTCGAGACGGGCATGGGGCGCATCGGCGTCCGCCCGGAGGAGGCAGGCGCACTCGCCGCTGCCATCGCGAAGCTGCCGAATGTCGAGATCGAGGGCGTGTTCTCGCATTTCGCGACGGCGGACGCGAAGGACAAGACATTTGCGAAGGAGCAGCTCGCCCGCTTTTGCGCCGCGCTCGATGCCGTCGAAGCGGCAGGCGTCCATCCTGCCATCCGCCATATCGCGGAGTCGGCGGCGATCCTCGAAATGCCCGAAGCGCATTTCGATATGGTGCGCGCGGGCATCATCCAGTACGGGCTTTGGCCGAGCGGGGAGGTCACGCATCCGGTCGACCTTCGTCCCGTCATGAAGCTTTGTGCGAAGGTCGTCTTCGTCAAGACGGTTGAAGCGGGCGAGAGCATCGGCTACGGACGCGCGTTCAAAGCGAAGCGCAGGAGCCGCATTGCGACACTTCCCATCGGCTACGCCGACGGCTATATCCGCGCCTACGGCAGAGCGGGCGCCGTATCGTTCGATGGGAAGCGCGCGCCGATCACGGGCCGCATCTGCATGGATCAGGTGATGGTCGATGTGACCGATCTCCCAGAGGTAAAGGAGGAAAGCACGGCCGTCCTCTTCGGCGGTGCGGGCATCTCGGCAGACGAGGCGGCATCGTGGCTCGGTACGATCAACTACGAGGTGACGTGCCTCGTCTCGCCGCGCGTGCCGCGCAGCTACATCGGCTGACGCAGAGCTTCAGCTGCGCCCCTTGCTGAGCTCGCGCTGCCAGTAGGCGAGATCGGCTTCATTGAGCGGCAGGTCGATGGTCTGCCCATTATCGTAGTAGAAGCGGAACCGGACGGTTTCCGCTTTTTTGATGGCGGGCAGGCTCGATCGCGGAAGCTCGACGAAGAGCTTGTTCTCGTTCTTGTACCGGTTGCCTGGAGCATCGCCGGGCGGCGGCGATTGGCGCGTGGCTGCTTTCATTTCCCATGCGTCGCCGTCTGTGTAGAGCACGGCCTGCGGCTCCATTTTCGCGCCGTCAAAGCGGTAGTCCCAGAGGGAGAGGACGGCTCCTTCCAGTTTTCCGGCGCTCGTGTAGGAGCTTTGGAAGTCGATGCGCGCGTAGGCGGAGAGGCTGTCCGCCGTGCGGTGATCGACGCGCCATGTGTACGATATGCCGAAAATGCCGATGAGGATGCAGAGAAAACCGAATGTGATGATGATGCGTTTGAGCATGGTAGGCATGAAGCGATCCTCCTGTCCAGGTTGATTCTTTCATTATACCATGGTTTCGCGCCCCTTGCATTTTCTGCCGAATGTGAGAAAATAGCGATATAGGGAATGATGCTATATCGCACCCACTTAGGGCGCAGGAAAGTAGGGATTGCCGTGGAGGATCGTGTACTATCCTTGATTCGCGTGAAATACAATACGTTTTCCTCTTCGCAGAAGGAGGTTGCAGACTATGTCCTGAACCATGCAGAGGACGTGATGATGCACACGCTGAGCGAGATTGCTGAGGCCTGCCATGTGAGCGAGACGACGGTCCTGCGTTTCCTGCACAAGATCCATTTCAAGTCGTACCAACTGTTTCGCATCAGCCTGACGCGCGATCTTTCCAAGGAGCATAACCATACGATTTCCGAGGATGTCAAGGCGGGTGATACGGAAGGGCAGATCATGCAGAAGATCATCACGGCTACGATGGCCTCCCTGAAGGACAGTCTCGCCGTCATTGATGCGGACAGCCTGCACGGCTTCGTGGATCGCATCCTGGGCGCACAGCGCGTCCTCATCATCGGTGTCGGGGCATCGGCGGCGGTTGCCTTGGACCTTTTCCATAAGCTCATCAAGCTCGGCGTTTCTGCGGTGCAGGAAAATGACCCGCACCTCATCAACATCCTGGCCTCGAATCTGACCGAAAAGGATTTTCTCATTGTGGTGTCGCATTCGGGCGAGAGCCGCGAGGTGCTCGACGGCACGCACCTCGCGCGGGAGAACCACTGTGCGGTCGGGGCGATTACCAGCTACTCGAAATCGACGCTTTCCCATGCGTCCGACTATGTGCTCTGCAGCTCGTCGCTTGAAACGCGCTATCGATCTGACGCGATGACCTCGCGCATCATCCAACTCGTTATCGTGGACATTCTCTACGTCTCGATTGTTACGCGGCTCGGGAAATCCATCTTCCCCCAGATATATAAAACGCGAATGGCCGTGGCCAAGAACAAAACCTGAAAAACGAGGAAACGCCCTGCACGGACTGCCATGCGGGGCGTTTTCCTATGCGCAAAAGATTTCAATTGACATTTTTGTAAAGGTTGCTATACTATATAACAGTAGCAAAATTACTGTTATATAATATAGCATAGTAGTTTAATTGCAACTATATAAGGAGGATGACATCATGAAGGCGATCTTACTGGGCGACGCGATGATCCACGGCAAGGGGTTTGAGGGCGCATGGAAGAAGCACATGGCAAGGTACGGCTCAGACATCTGCGTGGGCGAGTGGGAAAGTGACTGGGACAAGCTGCAGTATCGGCGGTTGGAAGTCGAAAAGCGCGGTCCCGAGATTGAGACGGTCGACGAGCTCATCCAAAAGGAAGGCAAGGATGCGGACGTGCTCATGGGGCTTTTCGTCCCCGTGTCGAGCAAGGTCATGGACGCGATGCCGAACCTTCGCATCGTCGGGGTGTCGCGCGCTGGTCTGGAGAATGTCAATGTCGAGGAAGCGACGAAGCGTGGCATTTTAGTATTTCATGTCAAGGGGCGCAACGCGCACGCTGTTTCGGACTTTGCCATCGGCATGATGCTCGCGGAGTGCCGCAATATCGCACGCGCGTTTCACGCCATCAAGACGGGAACGTGGCGCAAGACGTTCGTCAACAGCGACTACGTCCCGGAGCTCGGCGGCAAGATGATTGGCATCGTGGGCTATGGATTCATCGGACACTTGGTCGCAAAGAAGCTCTTTGGCTTCGAGGTGGATGTGCAGGTCTATGATCCGTACACGCCTGCCGAGGAAATCGAGAAGAACGGCTGCCGCAAGGTGGAGCTCGATGCGCTGATGAAGACGAGTGACTTCGTCACGATACATGCTCGCCTGACCGAGGCAAATCGGAAGATGATTGGCGCACACGAGATTGGGCTTATGAAGCCGACGGCGTACTTCATCAACACGGGGCGCGCGGGACTCATTGACCAAGATGCGCTCATTGCGGCACTCCGTGACAAGAAAATCATGGGTGCGGCGCTCGACGTGTTCACGACGGAGCCAATCGAAGAAACGAGCGAGTATCTGAAGCTTGACAACGTGACCCTTACGACGCATATTGCCGGCACGACGGCAGACGCGCTCCACAACTCGCCGTATCTTTTGGCGCAGGATGTCGCGACGTTCCTCCATGGCGGCAAGGCGCGCTTTATCGTCAACCCCGAAGTTATCGAGCAGCCTGCGTTCAAGGCATGGCTGGAGAAGGCAAGAGGATAACAATGGAAACGCATGCGGAATATATGGAATCGGCAAAAGTCAAAGGAGATGCATTGGAAAAGGGAAAGGAGAATGATTTTTACAGATGTATTCTGCATTATGGGTTATGTGACATAGAGGAAAAGGCAAGGAGGGAATTGCCATGAGCCTGGGTATCTTGCTTGCGATATTCATGGTCGCTCTTTTGTTTGTTCTCGTTTCTATCATTCGGTTCAAGCTGCACCCGTTTCTTGCGCTTTTGGTTGGCGGCCTCCTCATGGGCATCCTCGCAGGAATGCCGCTCAATAAGACGGCGGCGATGATGGCGGCGGGCTTTGGCGGTACGATGCAGGGGATCGGCATCATCATTATTCTCGGGGTCGCGCTCGGCACGCTGCTTCACGTATCGGGCTGCACGAGCCAGATTGCGGCGCTTTTGCTGCGTGCGACGGGGACGCAGAACGCACCGACGGCAATTGCACTGACGGGCTATATTGTTTCGATTCCCGTGTTCTTTGACGCGGCTTTTGTCATTTTAGTCAATCTCGTCAAGACGCTCTCGCGGCAGGGCAGGATCCCGTTTGCGACGCTGGTGACGGCGCTCGCGGTCGGCCTTATCACGACACACGCGATGGTCATCCCGACGCCGGGACCGATCGCCGTCGCGGCGACGATGGGGGTCAATATTGGCTGGTTCCTGCTCTACGCGATTATCGTGAGCTTGCCCGCCGTCATGGTCGGCGGCGTGCTCTATGGGAAGTATCTTGGGACGCAGGATGCGTACCGGGAGGATTTCGCAAACGCATTTGAAGAGGAGATGGAAGGGGGCGAAGCACCGGTTGGTGCTACGGTGGAGGCAAGGAATCTGCCTTCTGGAAGCCTCGGCATATTCCTCATCTTCTTCCCGATTTTCATTATCTTGCTCGGCACGGTCGCGGGCATGGTTTTTGAGAAGGGAACGGCCGCATATATTTTCTTCAACTTCATCGGCGACAAGAACATCGCGCTTCTTTTGGGCCTTTTCATGGCATTCTTCTGCCTGCGCCCCTATCTGCAGGCAGCCCTTCCATGACTTAGTCAACGAAGCCTGCACGCAGTCGGGGATTATCCTTGCGATCACGGGCGCGGGCGGCGCCTTTGGCAAGATCATTAATGAGACGGGGATCGGCAAGCAGCTTGTCGAGGGCATGACGGGACTGACGGATGGCACGGGCGTCGCGATTTTGATTGCCTGTTTTGTTATCAGTCAGGTGCTCCGTGCCGCACAGGGCTCTACAACGGTTGCACTCGTTACGACCTCTGCGATATTTGCTCCTGTGCTCGCGAGCCTGTCCGGTGTGTCGGCGATCCTCGCCTCGCTTGCCATCTGCGCAGGCGGCATTGGGCTTTCGCTGCCGAATGATTCGGGGTTCTGGGTGATCAACCGTTTTGGCAAGTTTGACGTGCCGGGTACGATGCGCGTCTGGACGGTCGGTGGAACGATTTCCGGCGTGACGGCGCTCGTCGTCATTTTGATCCTCAGTATGTTCACGAACAGCCTGCCTGGGCTGCTGTAAGCAAAGCAGGAGAGAAGAAAATGGAACCTATCGTTACGATTGATATTGGGACAATGAGCATGCGAGCGATTCTCTACGACATGGAGGGGAAATCGCTGTTCATCTCGACGTATGAGTACCATGCAACCTATCTGCCGCGTGGCTATGTGGAACAGGAGACGGAGGATTGGCAGAAGGGACTCCTGCACACCTTGCAGGAAATGGGGGCGTTTCTAAAGGAAAAAGGGATTCATCCAGCGGCCATTTCTGTGACCTCGCAGCGCGCGTCGGTCATTCCCGTTGACCGCGCGGGCAATCCGCTTTACCGTGCGATCACATGGCAGGACAAGCGAAGCGAGCTCATCAGCAATGATCTTGCGGAGGATATGTCCATGCAGGTCATCTATCGCAAGACGGGACTCCGAGCGAATCCGTATTTCTCCCTGCCCAAAATGATGTGGGTGAAAAGCGAGATGCCGGATGTGTATGCCAAAACGTATAAGTTCCTCGGCGTTCAGGACTACGTCATTTACCTCCTGACGGGCGAGTTCAAGACGGATTGGTCGCAGGCCGCGCGCACGATGCTCATGAATATCAAGACGTTCAAATGGAGCACGGATATGCTCGCAGGCTCGAAGATCGACGGGGACCTGCTTCCCGAACTGCAGCCGCCTGGCTCGATCGCAGGAAGTCTCCACGCGGATGTTGCGTCGAGGACGGGGATGCCGGAGAATATCCCCGTCATCATGGCGGGCGGCGACCAGCAGAATGCGGCGCTTGCGCTCCATATTCTGAAGCCGGGCTACGCGGAGGCGAATACGGGGACGGGCTCGTTCGTCATTGCCTTTTCGGGAAAGCCCGTCTTCGACCGCAAGTGCCGTGTGCTCTGCAGCGCGTCGGCGATGCCCGGCAAGTGGATTGTCGAGGCGGGGATATTCAATACGGGTGCGATCTATCGCTGGTACAAGGAACAGTTCTACCAAGGCAAGCAGGCGACGTATGAGAAGCTTAACGAGGAGGCGGCAAACTCGGCGGTCGGAGCGAATGGTGTCCTCCTGATGCCGCACTTCGAGGGCAGTGCCGCTCCGTTCTGGAATCCGCGTGCCAAAGGGATGTTCTTCAACCTCTCGCTTGGCACGACGCGCGGCGATATGGCGCGCTCCATCTTCGAGGGAATCGCGCTTGAGATTGCAGAGAATATCGCGCTCATTGAGTCGATCTCGGGCGAGATTGAAGAGATCAGCGTGGCGGGCGGGATGACGCGGGCGAAGCTCTTTAATCAGATTCAGTCGGACGTCTGCTACAAGCCTGTCGTGCAGTACCGAAACAGCGAGGCAACTTCGCTCGGGGCGGCGATGTCGGCTGGCGTGACGCTTGGTATCTTTGACAGCTATACAGAGGCATTTCGCAAGCTTGTCGGGGAGGAGGGTTCCGTCTGCAAGCCAAACGCAGAAAATCATATTGCGTATCGGCGGATTCAGGAGCGACGCGAGTATCTTTATGACACGCTCGATAAGGCGGAAGTTTATCCGAAATTTGTAAAATGAAATGCTGCGGCACTGGCAATCAGGGGGAATCAGGAGGAAATGCAATCTACGGGCTTGAGGATTTTGCTGCATGTTTGAAAGATGTTCCCAGGCAGTGACAGGCAGTGATATAAGGAAGGGTCGTGACCGAACATGATGACGAATCTGAAGACGATACTCATACCCGCTTACGAGAAAAAGTATGCGGTCGGCTCGTTTAACTCGTACAATTATGAGACGTTCCGGGGAAGTATTGAGGCTGGGGTGGAGACGGGAACGCCAATCATTGCTGCCTTTGGTGCGAAATATTTGGCGAATATGTCCTTGGAGACGGCCAGTGCGCTCGTCCATTCGCTCGCTGAGCCGCTGGACATTCCGATATGCCTCCATCTGGATCATAGTAAAGATATGGAGGTCATCTTCCGCGCAATTCAAGCGGGATTTGGCTCGGTCATGTACGATGGCTCGGCACTCCCCTTCGAGGAAAATCTTGCCAATACGCGTGCGGTCTGCCGCGTTGCGCACGCCTGCGGCGTGTCGGTAGAGGCGGAACTCGGAAGTCTCGCGGCAGGCAGGGAGTCGCATGAGGGTGAGGCAACTGACGTAGAGAAGTATACCGATCCGAAGGCGGCAAAGAAGTTCGTCAGCGCAACGGACGTCGATGCGCTCGCCGTTTCTATTGGGACCGTGCACGGGCTTTATAAGGGAAAGCCCAATATCCGCGTCGATATTCTGAAGGAAATCGATCAGGCACTCGGCATTCCGCTCGTCTTGCATGGCGGCTCGGGGACGCCTAAGGAGGATATCCTGCAGTGCATTGCAAACGGCATTGCGAAAATCAACGTCAATACGGAAATCTCAAGCGACGCGGTTGCGCGGAGCGCTGCGCTGCTCGCAAAGGAGAAACCGCATTTTTCAGTGCTGTCGCTCCATCAAGTCGATTTTGTCAAGGAGACGGTCAAGAAATACATCGCATTTTTCCGCAGCCATTGACGGGAATTTTCGCAAAGAGAGCAGCCCATCCGTGTTGGAGGGTGGAGGGCTGCTCTCTTTGCTGTAGTTTCCCGTATGGTCTGTAGGTTTGTCAATCCTATGTTGCACTGAGCCAAATGCTTTTTCAAACATTCGTTTGGTGAATCCCAGCCCAGTGGACGCATCGGGAATGCATTGCAGATTCGATTGCGCCGAGCCAGCCGCTTCCTGAATTCCGCAAAGGAATCGAACTTGTGGCTCGCATCAAACGCCTCGTTGTCCTTTCGGTGCGAGCGGTAGGCGCGTACGGGAGCTTGCCGTTGTGCCGCGGCGTGCAGGGGTGTATCTTTTCATGATTATTTTGTCACACATGTATTGTAACCCTACAAACTCCTGTTTTGACCGTGCTTCGATTTTCTTGCATGCCGCTTTTTTTCGTGGTATACTGACGTAGTCGCCTTATGGCGAAGGATTGACTCTGCCCTTTCTGCGGGAAGGGCCAAAGACCAAAGAGGGAGGTGATTTCGTGAGGAAGTACGAAGTCATATTTATCGTGAAGCCGCTTGAGGAAGAGGCCACGAACGCCGTCATTGAGAAGTTCTCGAAGCTGATTGCGGCAAACGGCGGCACGATCGACAAGGAAGACCGCTGGGGCAAGAAGCGTCTTGCCTATGAGATCAAGGACTGCACGGAGGGCTATTACTGCCTGTTCAACGTGACGTGCGAGCCGGCATGCGTTGCCGAGTGCGACCGCGTCATGAAGATCACGGACGAGCTCTTGAAGCACATGATCGTCCGCGAAGACGAAACGTGAGGGAAGCCATTCCCTAAAACCGAAAATGAAAGGAACGAGAAGCACACCCTTAGGGTGTCAGGGAGGATGCCATGAACAAGGTCATCTTGGTGGGGCGCCTGACGCGCGACCCAGAGGTACGCTATACCCAGTCCGGGACGGCTGTCGCCACGTTTACGCTTGCCGTCGACCGCCGCTTTGCAAAGCGCGATGCGAATGACGGACGCCCGACGGCGGATTTCATCCCCATCGTCGCATGGCGCAAGCTGGCAGAGATCTGTGGCAACAATTTGGTCAAAGGCCGCCGCATCGGCGTCGAGGGCAGCATGCAGGTGCGTTCCTATGACGCACAGGACGGCTCGAAGCGCTATGTGACGGAAGTCATCGCCGACGACATCGAGTTCCTCGACTCGAAGAACGCCGCGCATGAGGGCGGCTATACCGCTCCCGCTCCGTCGAGTTCGGGCGGAGCCGCACCTGCAGCAAAGCCTGCGGGCGGCGGTTTTGGACCAACCATCGCGGATGAGGAAATCCCGTTCTAAGCAAGGAGGGAACTATCTTGATGAGACGTGACAGAAGCAGAAGACCGCGCAGAAAGGTCTGCTCGTTCTGCGTGGACAAGGTCGAAGCGATCGACTACAAGGACGTGGCAAAGCTGCGCCGCTTCATTACGGAGCGCGGCAAGATCCTGCCGCGCCGTATTTCGGGCAACTGCGCCAAGCATCAGCGTCAGGTGACGCTCGCAATCAAGCGCGCCCGCAATATCGCACTCCTGCCCTTTACGGCGGAGTAAGGAATCAAACCATTCGGGGCTGCGGCAAAATGCTTTCGCATTTTGTCCACAGCCCCTTTTTTTATGCTGTTTCGGATTTCTTTGGATACGATTTTGGTGCGGATGATTTTGGTGCGGATCATGAAATATTTTCTTTTGTTACACCTTGAAAAAAATTCATTCATTTAGTACAATAATTATACAACAATAGGAAACGATTGATCCGTTTCCGTGTTGTATCCCATAAGTCTCGTTTGATTAGGAGGACGGAAATGTTTTTGGAAGAACGGCAGGACATCATCCTGTCCATGCTCGCGCGCGACGGCAAGGTCAAAGTACGCGAGCTCAGCGAGAAGTTCAAGGTAACGGAAGACTGCATTCGCAAGGATCTCGGCGCACTGGAAAAGAAGGGCAAGCTCAAGCGCACCTACGGCGGCGCGGTTCGCCTGCGCGAGAACCGCCACATGGTCGAGGTCAGCAAGCATCGCCATACGGACATCGAGGCGAAGCAGCACATCGCGCGTGCGGCGACCAAGCTCATCCACGAGAAAGACATGGTATTTCTCGACATCTCGACGAGCAACCTTGCGATTGCGGAGCTGCTCGTGACCATGGATTTCGACGTCACGGTCGTCACGAACATGATCGATATCCTCGTCGTGCTCTCGCGCAACCCGAAGATCCACGTCGTCTTTGCGGGCGGCAAGATCAACAAGAGCCGCGACGGCTTCTGGGGCGGCATGACGCTCGACTTCATCTCGAAGCTCAAGCCCGACATCGCATTCGTCGGCGCGGTCGGGGTCGACGTCAAGGAGAACAGCGTCTCGACGTACGACATCGACGACGGCATCAACAAGGCGGCGATCATCCGCCACAGCAAAAAGGCGTACGTCGTTGCCGAGGCGCGCAAGCTCAGCTCGGACGGCAACTACAACTATACGACGCTTGACACGCTCTCCGGCCTCATCACGGACTCTGAGCCTCCGGCGGACATCCGCGCGGCGGCGGACTCCTACGGCGTGGAGATCCTTGTCCCATGATCCACCGCCTTTCATGGGCGAATTGGGGACATTTCTATAGGGCATTTCTAAAGGGACTGAAGGTATGCGTCTTTTACCTCGCAGTCCTTTCCCTTTTCCGCCTCTTCTTTATCGCGTGGCTGCATGCGTACATGGCGCCCGGCACGGGCACTGCGGACGTCATCGCGGCGCTCCTTCGTGGCACGAGACTCAGCATGCAGACGGCAGGCGCGCTCGCCGTCTGTTCCTTCCTGCCGTACCTCGTGCTCGCGGCGCACGCGCAGATGGCGCGGCGCGTCTTTCTCGCGATAAACGGCGTGCTGCTCGCCGTGCTTTCCGTGCTCTACGTCGCGAGCTTTCCGTTCTACCGCCAGTTCCACGCGAATTTCAATCAGATGCTCTTCACGGGCGCGCATGACGATATCGGTGCGCTCTTTTGGACGATGGTGTCCGAGCACGCGCTGCCCGTGCGGCTCGCGGGCGCGCTCTTGCTCGCCTGCATGCTGTGGCGCGTTCTGCGCGCACTCTTTGATTGGAACTTCTTCGAGTGCGTCTTTTCGGCGCGCAGCTTTTCGGCACCTGTCCGCTTTCTTGGCCGGATGGCGTTTCTCGTGCTGCTCTGCCTCGCGGGGCTCCTCGCCGTATTCGGCGGAAGCCTCGGCTGGGAAACTGCGGTAAATTGGGAAAACGCGGGCGTGACGCGCGACGCGTTCCTCAATGAGGCCATTCTTGACAACGCGCAGGCGATTTACCGTGCCCGTGAACTCAACCGCCGCATGCTTGCCTGCAATGGGCTCGATTTTACGGCGGACGACATCCGGCTGCTCGCTGCACGGCTCGCGCACCGAGAGCCGACGAGCGACGATCTCGACGACTATCTCATGCGTACGGCGGAGGGCGCACGGCTCGAAAAACCGCGCCACGTCATCGTCGTGCTCTCGGAGAGCCTTGCGAACTGGCCGCTGCTCGACAAGTACAAAAACATTCCGATAGCGAGCGGCCTTCGCTCGCTCATCGCGGAAGAGGACACCGACTACTGCCCGACCTTCCTGCCGAATGGCGCGAGCACCGTATCCGCTGTCACAGGCGTCGTGACGGGCTTCGCCGATGCGAATCTCTACCTCACGACGATGCCCGAGGCGTTTGCCGCGCCGTATCCGACGGCTTCTGCGCCGCAGATGGAGCGGCTCGGCTACGAGACCAATTTTTGGTATGCAGGACCGGCGACGTGGGAGCGCATCGGCGCATTCACGCAGGCACAGGGCTTTGCGCACTTCTACAGCCGCGGCGACTTCGGCGACGTGCCGGGAAGCGTTTGGGGCTGCGAGGACGAAGTGCTCTACGAAAAGGTGCTCGCGGGGCTGACGGACGAGCCGAGCTTCAACGTTGTCCTGAATGCCTCGAACCATTCGCCCTATGACCTCGACCTTCAGGCAAAGGGATTTGACGCAGCGGCCGTGCGCGCCGCGCTTCCCGCTGAGGCGCAGAAAGACGACTGGCTCGTGAAAGAGCTCGGCCACTACTGGTACGCCGACCGCGAGCTTACGAAATTCGTTCATGCCGTGCGCGAAAAAGATCCGACGGCGCTCCTCGTCATCGTCGGCGACCACGGCGACCGCTACAACATCGACAAGACGCCGCTCCTGTACGAGCGCTACGGCATCCCGTTCATCGTGACGGGCGCGGGCATTCGAAAAGGCGTGCTCTCTGCTGAAAGCGCGGGCAGCCAGATCGACATCCTGCCGACGCTTTTCGAACTCATCGCGCCGAAGGGCTTCGCCTATAGCGCGATCGGCACGAGCCTTACCCAAAACACGCAGGGGGTCAACTACGGCTTTTGGATCACGCGCCATGCGATCGGCAAGGCGGACACCGCGCCGCTCGTGCCCGAAAGCCTTACAGGCGGTGAGCCGCCTGCTATCGACGATGCCGCGCTGCAGGACTACATGGATGCCGTGCGGAGCATCTCGTGGTGGCGGGCGAAGTACGGGAATATCCTGGACGACCGAATCTTAGAAGAAAAGGGGCGCTGACATGCTGAGCCTTACGGCGTGCAACCTGTGCCCGCGCCTCTGCGGCATTGACCGGCGTGCTGCGCGCGGCTGCTGCGGCGCAGGAGAGCGGGCGCGCGTCGCACTCGTCTCGCTCCACAAGTGGGAAGAGCCTTGCCTCATCGGCGCGGACGGGAAAGGCGCGGGCACGGTCTTTTTCTCGCACTGCAACCTGCGCTGCTGCTACTGCCAGAACCACGAGATCTCGCACGGCGGCAAGGGCGAGACCGTCACGGACGAACGCCTTGCCGAAATTTTCTTGGAGCAGCAGGAGCGCGGCGCGGCCACGCTCGACCTCGTGACGCCCACGCACTACGCCGTGCAGATCCTCCATGCGCTCGCCATCGCAAAGGCAATGGGATTTTCTCTGCCCGTCGTCTACAATACGAGCGGATACGAGCGCACGGAGACTCTCGAAGCGCTCGCTGGGCACGTCGCTATATACCTTCCTGACCTCAAGTACGGGGATGAAAAAAGCGCCCGCGCCTACTCGCGGGCGGCGGACTACTTCAAGGTGGCAAGCCGCGCGATTTGCCGCATGGTCGAGCAGGTCGGCGCCGTCGCATTCTCTGCGGACGGACAGCTCCTGCGCGGCGTCCTCGTGCGTCACCTCGTGCTGCCCGGACACCGCCACGAGAGCATGAAGCTCCTCGATTGGCTCTATCACACGTTCGGCGATGCGGTTCAAATTGCCCTCATGAACCAGTACACCCCGCTCTACAAGGCAGGCGCGCATAAGGAAATCAACCGCCGCCTCACGACCTTCGAGTACGAGAGCGTCGTCCGCCATGCGCAGGATCTCGGCATCACGCGCTGCTATGTGCAGGAAGGCCGCACCGCCGACGCGAAATTCGTCCCCGTCTTCGATGGGCGCGGAGTGCGCAAAAACAAATAAAGGAAAAGCTCTCGCGTTTTGCGGGAGCTTTTCTGTCATACCTGTGTCGAGGATCATAAATCCGCCCGTGCTATTGAGCCGTGGCGCAACGCGGCCGAAGATGTTCCACTCGATGCCTTGGCTGCGGGCTAGGCCGTCCATCCCATAGTGCAGCATACGCTGAGGCACTGAGTGCCGTGAGGGCGGTGATGATCGCTGCGGTCAACTGCTTTTCCCCATGGGTGCCATTTCCTTCCTTGATTTCCCTTGCAGGCGTGCGTGCTCATAGCACGCGTCCTGCCTCCAGCAAATGAATCGTGTCGGCAAAGTCACGGAGCAATGCGTGCTCATGTGAGATGAGGAGCATGCCAAGTCCTCGCTCGGTGCGCAGGCGCAGGAATAGATCCAGGATCTGCGCCTGCAGGGAAATGTCGAGCATGGTCGTCGGCTCGTCTAGGAGCAGGATGCGCGGCTTTGTGAGGAGTGCCCGCGCAATTGCCGCGCGCTGAAGCTCTCCTCCTGAGAGCTCGTGCGGATAGCGCGCGAGGATGTGCTCCGTCAGCTCTGCTGCCGAAAGCGCGTCTATGACCTGCTCCCTTTTCGTTCGCCCCGCGCGCAGTAAAATGGGATGGACGGCAAAGACCTCGGCAAGGCTCATCCCGATGCTGCGGCGCGGATCAAACGCCTGTTCCGGGTTCTGTGCGACAAGCTGCACGTCTCTGTGAAAGGCGGGGGCATCGGCACGCGGAAGCGCGGCGATATCACGGCCATTCCAGCGCACGGTGCCGTCATCGGTGGGCAGGAGTCCGAGCAGGATCCGTACGAGCGTGCTCTTTCCTGCGCCGCTTTGCCCTTCGAGCCCAACCGCACGTCCTGTGTCGACCGTCAGGCTGCAGTCCGTGAGCACGCGCATCTGCGCGCCGCTCCTACGGTCGCGCATGTATTTTGTCACGCCCTCTGCTGCAAGGACAGCGTGATCTTTTGGCGGCACGGGATCCACTCGGCGTACCTCCCGCTTGGCGGTGTGGGCGGATTCTTCCACTTGGGCATTCACCGCTTCATCTGCCCGCCCTTGTGTGACGATCTGCCCCGCCTGCAGGACGACGACGCGGTCCGCCAAACGCCGCGCAAGCGGGAGGTCGTGCGTGATGAGGAGAAAGGAGCCGCCTGCGCGTGCGGCGAGGCAGGACAGCTCCTCTGCGACCATCTGCCATACGGCTGGATCGAGCCCTTTCGTCGGTTCATCGGCAAGGATCCATGACGGTTCGCCCGCATCCGCCATCGCACAGAGCACGCGCTGCAGCATGCCACCAGACAGTTCGTGGGGATAGGCGTGCAGGATGCGCTGCGGATCGTCGAACCCGAACCGTTCGAGAAGGGATATATATGCTGCCGCATCCCATGGCGGGCGCCCTGCACCGCGCCGCACGTCCGCTAATTGCCGCCCGATCCGATGCACGGGGCTGAGTGCGGCGCGCGGCAACTGCGGCACGATGCCCCACTGTTTGCCCCAGTACTGCGTACGCAGGATCGCTTGCGGGCAGGCAAGCACATCCATGCCCGCAAATCGGATGCTGCCGCTCGCCTGTGCGCCTGCAGGCAGTGCGCCGTAGAGTGCCTGTCCGAGCGTTGACTTCCCGCTGCCGCTCTCCCCGATGATCGCCGTGACTTCGCCCGCGGGAAAGGTCGCGCTCACGCCGTTGAGCGCCCGCACTCCGTTCGGGTAGCAGACCGTGAGATCGTGCACGGCAAATCCGTTTTCCTGTGCCGTCATCCGCGTACCTCCTGCCGAACGTCGAGACGCCGATGCAGCATCTGTCCGACTAAGTTGAGCGAGCTCACGAGCAGGATGATCGCCGCTCCTGGGACGATGATGAGATGCGGCGCCTGCCGATAGTAGAGCATGGCATCGCTGATCATCGTGCTCCAGTCTGGCGTCGGCGGCTGGACGCCGAGTCCGAGGAAGCTGAGTCCTGCGACTGCAAGCACGCCGCGTCCGAGCCGCAGCGTGCCGAGCACGAGGAGGGTTCCGCCGAGTGCGGGCAGAAGATGGAAGAGGATGATGCGCCCATCACTGCAGCCGAGGACGCGAAGCTGCTCGACGTACGGCTCTGCTGCGCGCTGCATCACCTCTGCGCGCACGATGCGCGAAAAACCTGCCCACGAACCCGCCACGAGTGCGAGCAGGAGCCCCGTGACGCCGGGACCGACGAATCCCGCCACTGCTACCATGAAACTGATGCCCGGAATTCCTTGAAAGATATTGGTCAGCGTTGTGAGTGCGGCATCCGTCCGGCCGCCGAAATAGCCTGCAAGCATCCCTACGAGCGTACCAATGCCGAGCGCGAGCAGCGTCGAGACGAGGGAGAGAAGGAGCGCACTGCGCCCGCCGTAGAGCATGCGGCTGAGCAGGTCGCGTCCGAGTGCGTCCGTTCCGAGGAGGTGCGCCATGGAGGGGGGCTGCAGACGGATCGCCATATTTGGTTCGAACGGATTCATCGGGGCGAGCTGCGGGGCGAAGATCCCCGACAGCACGATTCCCGCCAGCACGAGGAGAGCGGCATAGCCCGTCATTCGATCCATCAGCGCTCACCTCCTAGGGCAATGCGCGGATCCATGCGTGCCAGCACGAGATCCACTGCGAGCGTCACCAAAACGTAGATGCCGCCCAAGAAGAGCACGTAACCCTGCAGCAGCGGATAGTCCCGATAGTGAATCGCCTCGAGCGCAAGCGATCCGATTCCCGGAAGGGCAAAGACCGTTTCTACAATGATCGCTCCGCCGAGCACTGCCGCTGCGAAATTGCCGAGCATGGCCGTCACGGGCACGAGCGCGTTGGGCAGCGCATAGGAGAGGAGCACGCGCGTTTCGGAAAGCCCGCGCAGGCGTGCCGTCTGGGCATAGAGCGAGGAAAGCGCCTCGCGCAGATGCGCATCGAGGAGCTGTGCTGTCATCGCGAGTGTCACAAGGGCGAGCGCGAGTGAGGGCAGGAGATAGCCCGCCGCTGACTCCACCCCGTTGGTCGGCAGGACATGCAGCCAGACGCCAAAGACGAGGATGAGAAGGATCGCCGTCAGGAAGGACGGCACTGCGAGCATGACCTGTGCCATCCCGCGAAGCAGCATCGCTGCCGTCCCGCGAAGCCGCACCATCAAGAGACCGAGACCGATGCCGCCAGCCATCGCCCAAAGGAGCGCCGCTCCCGCAAGGGCCGCCGTCACGGGCAGGCGATCCAAAAGAGCGGTAAAGACCGGAATTCCCAAATGGTAGGACATTCCGCCGTCACCATGCAGGAGACGCCAAAGCCAAAGCCCATACTGCACGTAGGGCGGTGCATCGAGTCCGAGATAGCTGCGCAGCGCGGCGACCTCCGCATCGGACGGCATCCCCGTCCCTGCGCCCTCGAGCAGGATCTCCGCTGGATCGCCCGGCGAGAGCTGGGCAAGGATAAAGGCGAGCAGGCTGATGCCGAAGAGCACGGGCAGCGCACCGAGAAGCCGCCATGCAATGTATCGCTGCCATGCATTCATCGCCAATTTACCTCCCGCAGGGACACGCCATAGCGCAGGGCACGATAGCCCGTCAGGCGCGCCTTGTTATAGACTGCAATGGTTTCATCGTAGTAGAGCGGAACCAGCGGCTGCTCTGCCACGCTGATCGCTTGGATCCGATCAAACATCGCGCGTCGCTTTCCCTCATCGGGCTCGGTGTTCAACGCTGCCAGCAGAGTATCGATCTCGGGGTTGTCATAGCCGAGGGATAGAGCCTTGTTACGCGTTCCGTTTGGCGAGAAAAAACCGTTGAACACGTATAGGGGATCGCCGCTCGGCAGTCCCTGCTGCGAGCGCGCCATATCATAGTCCCCGCGCCGCATTACCGCCGTCATCATGGGCGACTCAAGTGCCTCAATGCGCACATCGAGTCCGAGATCCGCGAGCCAGTAGGCGATCAGCTCCGCCTCGCCCTTGGCGATCGGATCCGCGCCGTTCACGCAGTAGACGACCTTTTGCCGCCTATCGCCGAGCACTTCGTGCGCGAGCCGCTTTGCTTCCGTGGCATCCTGTTCTATAGGAAACGCCTTGTAAAAAGGGCTTGCTATGCTCAAGAGGTTCATTGTCGGTGTCGCGTAGCCGAGATAGAGCGCGTCCACGAGCAGGCGGCGGTTGATCAGGAGACTCACCGCGCGGCGCATCCGCACATCGTCAAATGGATGGCGCGTCCCATTCATCGCGAGATAACGCACCATGATGGAGCGGCTCGTCGAGACGGCGAACCGTTCATCCTGCGCCAGCTCGTCGGCGAGCACGGGCGGCATCGCATTGAGATCCAAGACGCCCATGATCTCCTCCGCCTTGAGCGCAGCGAAGCGTACCTCTGGACTCGGGATGCTGCGCACCATGATGCGGCGCGCGCGCGCCTTCTCGCCGTAGTAGTTTTCATTGCGTTCGAGGAGGACATAGCGGTCCTTCACGTTCTCCACGATGCGAAATGGACCCGTCCCGACCGCAACGCCTGAGAAATTGCCGTCATCCGCAAGACAGGAGGGGGCATAGACCGGGCTGCCGAAATTCATCATATTATAGAGTTGGTTGATGTTCGGTTGGGAGAACGTCATGCGCACCGTCAGCTCATCGAGTGCCTCCACGTGCACGAGATTTGGATAGTAAGTCTTGCGGCTGCGCGCATAGAATGCCGTACTGCGCGGCTCTTTTGCCATCCAGTCCAAATTCGTGACGACAGCCTGCGCCGTAAGGGGCGTGCCGTCGTGGAAGCGGACTCCCGCGCGCAGGTGAAACACCCAGACGCGTCCTCCCTCCAGCATCTCCCATGAGGTCGCGAGGCATGGCGCGGGCTCGCCCGTCTCCTCGTCCGCCGTGATGAGCGGTTCCCAGACATCGAGGATCCTGCTGCAGTAGTAGCCGTCATTTTCGCCTGGCGCAAGCTGGCGGTAGGCGGCGAGCACGATGGTATCCCCGTCTGTCGCAGCATGCTCGGATTCCCCCTGCTCTGCCCTTTGCCCGCAGCCTGCGACGGCGGTCAGGAGTATGAGCAGGAACAGGGCACGCAAAAATCGCATAGGACATCCATCCCCCTTTTGGAGCGACAAAAAGGGCAGGAAAAACGTCTGCCCTCCCTGCTTTTCTTCCTTTAGAGATCCATTGACATCGTGAGCGCGAGCGTGCGCGGCGTCGAGAGAATGAGATTGTTGTTGTCGCGCGAGACCATCCAGTAGTCCTTGTTTAGTGCGTTGTACAGGGTTAAGCCGAACGTTGTTGGCACAGTGCCCAGCTTCGTCTTATACGTCATACCGAGATCGAGCACCGTAAACGAAGGAGCTTTGAACCTTTCGTTCAGTATATAGGCACTGCCCGCATAGGAAATGCGACCGAAGGCACTGAACCGATCATCCGCTGCATACTGTGCCGTCAAGGAGCCATGCCAGCGCGGCTGGCCATCCTTTGCCACACCGTCGAGTACGCCGCCCTTCGTCTTTTCATTTGTTGCATTCATATAGGTCAGCCCCGCCGCAAGTGTCCATTTCGACGCGATCTTCCCCGCCATGCCGAATTCTGCCCCACGGTGACGGTCCTTCCCATCCTGCCGCAGGTAGTTGTTCACGGCTATGTTATTTGCCTGTGTGATGTCAAAGAGTGCGAGCGAGTAGAGAACGCCCTTGTTCGCATACTTGACGCCGATCTCGTTTTGTTTCGTCTTCGCAGGCGGCAGGATCTCGCCGCTATTCACATACGAACTGCCAACCACCGAACCGACATTAAAGTACTCTGCATGGCTGACATAGACCGCTGTATCCTTTGTCGGATGATAGGCCAGCGCAAGCGTCGGGGTCGTCGCACTGGACGAAACGCTCGAGGTTATATGCCCCGCCCGATTGTAGCTGTCCACGTCGGCAGTGTGGTGATGCACCCCGACCATCAGATTCCACTTGTCCAAATCAACCGAATCAACAAAGGAAATGCCCTTGATCGTCGTCTTGCTCTTCGTCCCCGCCACGTAGTCCGTCGGCGGCATCTGCGCCTGATGAAGGATCCCCGTGTAGATATTCCCCGTCCCAAGGCTCGTGGTGGAAAAGCCGAACACACCGCCGAGATTCCGCCATGCGCGGTCTGCCGCAAGCGTCAGCGTATGCTCTGCCCTGCCCGTCCTTGCCTTGCCGCTCACGCCCGCCTGCAGGTAACTCGCACGCTGCGGTGTTCCCGTCGTCTGGGATTTCAGCGCGAAATCCCCTGCGTCGTTTAGGATCGTCACGGCGCTGTACTCAGGCATGACATTCTTGTTCAGCTTGTTCTTGAGATAGCCTGCGTTGACAAACCAGTTCCAATCCTTCGAGAATTTCTGCTCGTGGTTGAGGATCATCATCCAGCCATAGGATTCCTTGTCCATGCCGTCAAACGCGTAGCTGCGCGATGCCTTTGGCACAGACGGGAAGCGGGTCACCCCAGTGCCGAGCTTGAACCAGCGCACGCCGCCGACGACCTCGTTCTGACGATAGCCCGTAAAGAAGTTTGTCTTGCTTTTTGCATCGCTGTGGTCGAGGTTGATATAGATGCTCGACGCCTTTACCTTCTGCCCATCGACTGCGGTCTCGCCGTCCACCTTCTCTGCCATGAGCCGTGCGCCCCAATCCTTGTCCCTGCCAAAGCGGCGGGAGAGGTCGAGATAGGCGCCGCCCATGCTCTGCCCGCCGTGGGTGAGCGTGAAACGTGTTAGGTCACGATAGCCCGCGCGCTTCGTCGTAAGGTTCACAAGACCGCCCGCCGCCGAGGACTCGTACTGCGTCCCAGTGCCCGATAGGCCGCTGTTCGGTCCCGAAACCACGTCCGCCTTCCCGATGACATACATCGGCGCGTTGAACTGCGTGAACATCCCCGGCACGCCATTGACATACAGGCTGGTTCCATTCGCGCGAAAGCCCCGATGCTGGAAATCGTTGTGCAGGATGCTGCCCGTTGCACGAATCGACGGTGAGATGCGGAGCACACTGTCGAGTGGTTGCGTTGGGTCGCCGAAGGCTTGGATCGCCTTCTGCGTCATGTTCGTCGTCGTAAACGGGACATCCATGGCGTCCTTCTCACCGAGGAAGCCGAACGTCCCGTGCCGTGTGACAAAGCCGTCATGTTCCGTGCGGCGCGCTGTCACGACCGTCTCTTGAAGTTCGTGGGCGTTGCTGTCCGCGGCTTTTTCTGCTGGCTGGTCCTCCTGCGCCGCCGGCGTTTCTGCCGCCGCAGGTTCCCCTGCTGCGGCCGGGACGGCGGCATCGCTCTCCTGCGCTGCGGCCGGGTACGTCCACGCCGCGCCGAGCGTCACCAGCGCGGCCACGAAAGCCAAATTTCGTTTTGTCATTTCCATGTCCCCCTAGATCCTTCGTCTTTTCGCCCTGCACAGGATGTGCCAATATGCCCACAAAAAAGCCGCCCCAATAGGACGGCTTTTCCACACGAAAGAATCTGCCGTCCTGTCCATCGCAGGATGCAGTAGGGGGCGCGCCAACGGCACCGCACTCCGACGTACAAGATTCGGTAGGTCTTCCGGCTCTGCTTCATCGTTGCCCTGCCTTCCCAGTCTCCCAGTGACATATTCGGGCATCCTCAGCATTACGGCGGCGGGACCGCATCGGCATTGCACCGATTTCCCTGTTACGCCCCGAGGGGCACCGAACCTGCTAATTTGTATTTGCTGTCGTAGTATACTATACGCCTATCGTTCCGTCAAACCTTCTCGCGGCAACCTCACAGAATCGGCTCCGCTGCTTTCGCGGTTCGCAGGCGGGCGTCAGCCCTTCGCTTTGAGCACGTAGAGGCGCGACCAGTAGTCGGTGCAGTGCTTGCCCGCCTCGCGCGGCGCTTCGCCTGCGGAGAAATCGCTCGTGACGAGACCGGCGCGCATGAGCTCTGCGCCCGTGTAGTCGCCGAAGTCCGTGCGCCCGTCGATCTTGACGGCGTAGTCCGCCCTGGCGTCGAGTCCCTGGAGGCGGAGGCGCTGGAAGGGGCTGCAGGTGGAGTTCAAGACCTTGTAGCAGCCGACGAGGGCTTTTTTCTTGTCTGCGGAGACGACCATCCACGCGGTGACATTGCCCGCAAACGGGCTTTTGAGGCGGTAGAACGTGCCATGCTGGATGAGCTCGCGGTGCTCTTTCATGAAGGCGATCTGCCCGCGCACTTCCGCGAGTTCTTCCGCGGACAGCGTGCCGAGGTCGAGCTCGTACCCGAATGTGCCGAAGTAGGCGACGTCGCCGCGCATCTTGAGCGAGGTCTCGCGGAAAACCTGATGGTTCGGCACGGCGGAGACGTGCGAGCCCATCGAGACGATCGGGTAGGCGTACGACGTGCCGTATTGGATGGAAAGGCGCTCGACGGCGTCCGTGTCGTCGCTCGTCCATGCCTGCGGCGCGTAGTAGAGCATGCCGGGATCGAAGCGCCCGCCGCCCGAAGCGCACGACTCGAAGAGGATGTGCGGGAACTCGGTGCGCAGGCGCTCGTAGAGGTCGTAGACGCCGAGAATGTAGCGGTGGAAGATCTCGCCCTGCCTTTTTGCGGGGAATCCTTTCGAGCCGCATTCCGTAATGCTGCGGTTCATGTCCCACTTGATGTAGTCGACGGAGGAGGCGCGCAGGACTTTCGCGATGGAATCGTGGATGCAGTCGACGACTTCCTTGCGCGAAAAGTCGAGGACGTACTGATTGCGCCCGTGCGACTCGCGGCGCCCGTCGACGTGGAGGATCCAGTCGGGATGGGCGCGGTAGAGGTCGCTGTCCTTGTTCGCCATCTCAAGCTCGACCCAAAGACCGAATTTCATGCCGAGCGCGTGTATCTTTTCGGAAAGCCCCTTGATGCCGTTCGGCAGGCGATCCGTGTTCGGCTGCCAGTCGCCGAGCCCGCTCGTATCGGAGCAGCGCGCGCCGAACCAGCCGTCGTCGAGCACGAAGAGTTCGACGCCGACGTCATGCGCCGTCCTGGCGATCTTCAGGAGCTTGTCCTCGTCAAAGTCGAAGTACGTCGCTTCCCAGTTGTTGATGAGGATCGGACGCACCTTGTCGCGCCATGTGCCGCGTGCAAGGCGCGTGCGGTAGAGCGCGTGGAAGGTCTGGCTCATCGCGTTGAGCCCGCCTGCCGCATAGACCATGACGGCTTCCGGCGTCTGGAAGTGCTCGCCGCGCGCAAGGCACCAATCGAATGCGTGCGGATGGATGCCCATGGAAACGCGCGTGACGTCCATCGTGTCGACTTCCGCCTGCGCAAGAAAGTTGCCGCTGTAAACGAGGGAGAAACCAATCGCCTCGCCTTGGCTTTCATCTGTGTGCGGGCGCTTTAGGATGAGCAGCGGATTGTGGACGTGCCCCGAATGGCCGCGCAGGCTGCCGACGGACTGAATGCCGGGCGCGAGCGGACGCGTGACGAGGTGACGCTCGCGCGCCCACCATCCAGAGAGCTGCAGCATTTCGTAGTCCGCGTCCGGGAGGTCGATGGAGAGGCTCATCGCGCGCGTGATGTCTAGGCCAGCACTTCCGTTGTTTTGGAAGCATGCATGGCGGGCAATCGCATCAAAATCGCGGAAAATCGTATAGGAAAGGACGAGTTCCGCGTCGATTTTTTCGTCGCGCAGCGTGATGGCAAGCGTCTGCGCCTCGTCCGCGCGCTCGGCGTAAGTCGCGGGGAGGCCTTGGAGCTTTGGCTTTCCATCCATGATTTCATGCGAGGCGTAGACGAAGTCCGTAATGCGGCTGCCGTCCTCCTGCCGGATCTCGAACGCCGGCATGCGGTAGTCCGTCGTGCCGTAAGCGGGATACTCCTGCCGTACGTGTTCGAGCGAGAAGGTGAAGTCGCCCTCGTAGACGTACGACGAAGTCGCGCGCTTCACGCCCTCGAAGAGGTAGGTGTAGTCATGTCCCTTCGGCATCTCGCCCGCAGCAGGCAGGCGGCTCCCGAAGTAGAGCTGTCCGAGCTGTCCGTTCCGAAGGACGGCGAGCAGGTAGCTGATGCGGTCGTTGCAGAGGTGGAATACTTGGTGCTTGGCGTCGTACTGAATCCCCATGGTCGGCCCCCCTTATCATAATCATAAAAAAGAAAACGTTTACATAAATAATTCTACCATAAAGAAAAAAGAAGTCAAGGCATACGCGCCATCGTTTCCCGTGTGACGCGAGGAAATGCCCGCGCGCCTTGCAGGCGGGATGGATTTCGAAAGCGAGGTGGATTTCGAAAAAGGAATGAGAGATGCGCGACTTTAGCAGGAGATTGGAATCTGCCTGTCGAAAAAGAAATCGTTGGTGTATGAAAATCTGAAAATCGTCTGTGTGGGAGGAAACCCGCAGGGGGCCTCACTGCGCCGCATGATGGTTTTGCCGTGCGCCAAAGAGCAGGCACACGGTTCATGCGCAAGGAGAAAAGAGGAGGAAAAGACGTGGAAAAACGGGAGAGCATGTGGGATGTATATCTCAGGCGCGGCATGAGCCGTCGCAGCTTCGTAAAGGGCTGCGTCGCATTGACATCCCTGATGGGGCTGTCGACGGACATGCTGCCGAAGGTCGTGGAGGCGGCGGAATCGAAGCCGCTGCCGGTCGTCATTTGGATCCATGGGCATGAGTGCACGGGCTGCGATGAGTCGTTCATCCGTTCGGGCGCCCCGCTCGCGTCGGACCTCATCCTGACGCAGATCGCACTCGAGTACGACCATCTGCTTGCCGCTGCCTGCGGCGAGCCGTTTGAGGCGCATCTCGAAAAGACCATCGAAACGTACAAGGGGAAGTACATCCTCGCAGTCGAGGGCGCCGCCTGCACGAAGGATAGTGGCGTCTACTGCATGTCGGGCGGGCATACGTTCACGGAGACGCTTCGCCGTGCGGCAGCGAATGCGGCGGCGGTCATCGCGTATGGCACGTGCGCTGTTTCGGGCGGCATTCAGGCGGCAAATCCGAACCCGACGGGGTCTTCTGGCATCGCGCAGTTCGTCGGCAAGACGCCGCTGGTGAACGTGCCGGGCTGCCCGCCGATCCCGGAGGTCATGACGGGCGTTGTCATGCACGTCGCGCTCTTCGGCACGATCCCGCCGGTCGACGGCTCGGGACAGCCGAAGCAGTTCTACGGCAACCGCATCCACGATACGTGCTACCGCCGTCCGTTCTTCGACGCGGGCATGTTCGCGGAGAGCTATGACGACGCGGGCTCGAAGGCGGGCTGGTGCCTCTACAAGCTCGGCTGCCGCGGCCCTGAGACGTACAATTCGTGCGGCAACCTGCGCTGGTATCAGGGCATGAGCTATCCGATCCAGTCGGGGGCGCCGTGCATCGGCTGCTCGAACGCGCATTTCTGGGACGATGGCGCGATGAGCGAGCGCCTGCCGAAGTTCGCTTACCCGATCGGCGATGTCGACAAGATCGGCGCGGCGATCGCAGGCGTGACGGCGGTCGGCGTTGCAGCGCACGCAGCGGCAAGCGTCGTGCAGCGCAACAAGCATCGCGCGGAGAAGGCGAAAGAAAACGGGGAGCAGGTGACGAAGTAAATGAAACACGTAGTAATTGATCCAATCACGAGAATCGAAGGCCATCTGCGCACGGAAATACAAGTCGATGAAGCGACGGGCAAGGTGACGGACGCCATTTCTTCCGGCACGGCCTGGCGCGGGCTCGAGCTCGTCATGCAGGACCGCGACCCGCGCGATGCGTGGGCGTACATCCAGCGCATCTGCGGCGTCTGCACGTCGGCGCACGCGCTTTGCTCGCTTCGTGCCGTCGAGGACGCCCTCGGCATCACGATCCCGAAGAACGCGCACTACATCCGAAACATCATGGCCGCGACACTGACGGTGCACGATCACGTCGTCCATTTCTACCATCTTCATGCGCTCGACTGGGTCAGCCCCGTCGAGGCGCTTGCGGCTGACCCCGTCGCTGCGGCGAACCTCCAGAACACGGTTCTCGGCGCATATCGCCTGCCGCTGCACGCGCCGGGCACGTCGAATACGGAAGCCTATGATCACGATTTCCCGAAGGCTTCGCCGCAGTACTACGCAGAGCTCAAGGACAAGCTCAAGGCGATCGTCGAGAGCGGGCAGCTCGGCATTTTCTCGGCGAACTGGTGGGATCACCCCGACTATAAGCTGCTTCCGCCTGAGGTGCATCTCATGGCGGTCGGACATTACCTCGAAATGCTTGACAAGCAGCGCGAGCTCGTCACGCCGCACGTCATATTCGGCGGCAAGAACCCGCACCCGCACTACGTCGTCGGCGGCATGCCCTGCTCCGTTTCGATGCAGGACGGCAACGCGCCGGTGAACACGGCGCGCCTCGACATCGTGGACCGTGCGATCAATCTCGGCCGCACGCTTGCAAACAACTTCTACATTCCCGATGTGCTCGCCATCGGCTCGGCCTACGTCAAGGCAGGCCGCGTCGATGGCGGCGGCCTCGCGAAGACGCGCGTGCTCGGCTACGGCGCGTATCCGATCGAGCCGTCTGCCGGCACGCAGAACGGCGGATTCTTCCAAAACCTCCTCGTACGCTGCAACGGCGTGGTCGAGGACTTCGGCAAGGGGCTTGCAGCGGCGAAGATCTACGAGATCAACGAGGCGGATTTCAACGATCCTGCGGTCTTCACGGAGGGCGTTGAGCACGCATGGTACGAGTACCCCGAAAAGGGACCGAAGGACCGCAATCCTTGGGACGGCGTGACCAGCCCAAAGTACACGGGACCGAAGGATGGAAGCGCGACGGAGTGGAAGGCGCTCGACGAAGGCGGCAAGTATTCCTGGCTCAAGACGCCGAAATGGCGCGGCAGGGTCTGCGAAGTCGGCCCGCTCGCACGCTATATCATCGTCTACGCGAAGGCGCAGAAGGGCATGCTGTCGGAGCCGACTTGGGCAGAGAAGATGATGCTCGATCAGATCGCGGCAGTCTCGAAGGTTCTCGCCCTCGCGCCGGAAGTCTGGCTCCCGACGATGGTCGGGCGCACGGCTGCCCGCGCACTCGACGCGCAGCTTGCCGCAGAGGTCAACAAGTTCTTCTTCGACAAGCTCATCGCGAACATCAAGGCGGGCGATACGCGCATGGCGAACGCGGAGAAGTGGGATCCGTCCTCCTGGCCGAAAGAGGCAAAGGGCGTCGGTCTCTACGAAGCACCGCGCGGCGCGCTTTCGCATTACATCGTCATCAAGGACGGCAAAACGGCGAACTACCAGTGCGTCGTGCCGACGACTTGGAACGCTTGCCCACGTGATGCGGTGAGCGGGCATGGCGCATACGAGCTTGCGATGATGGATACGCACGTCGGGATCCCCGACAAGCCGCTTGAAATCGCGCGCGTCGTCCGCTCGTTCGATCCGTGCATGGCGTGCTCGACGCACATGTTCAACGCGGCGGGCGAGAAGATTCGCGTCTTTACGACCGATCCTTACGCCGGCATCAAGGTCGATGAGTGAGGAAAGGGTGATTCCAATGAAACCAATGAAGGAAGAGAAACGCAAAGTTTACTACATCTTCAGCCCGTTTCTTCGCATTTTCCACTGGATCATGGTCGTCGCGATCGTGACGCTCTTCATCACGGGACTCTTCATCACGAAGCCTCCCGTGGTGCTCGGCATCGAGCCGACGTACACGAGCTTTTTCACGAACTGGGTGCGCAACATCCACTTCCTCGCGGCGTTCACGTTCTGTGCGGCGTTCATCCTGCGCATCTACGGCTTTATCATCAACAAGGGGGATCGGCTGTTCCCGCGCGTTTGGGAGGGGCATTTCTACCGGGAGACGCTTGACGTCGCGCTCCACTACATGCTGCTGAAGCCGACGCATGCGCCGTTTTTGCGCAACCCGCTCGCGCGCGCGTCGTACGCGGGGCTCTACGTCTTGGTGCTCATCGAGATTCTGACGGGCTTTGCGATGTTCTTCGCGAAGAACCCGAACTCGATCGGATCGAGCCTGTTCCTTTGGGTGAACGTCGTGCTCTGTGATGAGATGGTCACGCACTGGGTGCATCACATCGTCGCATGGCTCATCATGGTCTTCGCGATCGGTCACGTCTATATGGTCGCACGCGCGGATATCATGGAGGCAGAGGGCGAGGCTTCGAGCATGTTCTCGGGGGTCAAGTTCCTCGAGCATACGCCGCTCGACGCTTGCGAGCTCGGCAAGGAAAGCGAAGGAAAATAAGAGGAAATCAAGGGAAGGCGGCTGCGGCACGCGTGTGCGGGAGCAGCTTCCGTTATAAGGAGACGGTTTTATGTGTAAGGAATGCGGCTGCGGCGAGACGAATGGCAACACGCGCCTGCAGTTTCAGGTGACAGGCTATACGGAAGCGAGCGCGAAGGACGCGGAAAAGGCGCTGCTGGGGCTTCCCGGTGTATTGTACGTCCACATCCACGCGCACGACGGCGAGACGACCGTCGACTACAGCCCGAAGAAGACGAAGCTCATGGATATTTTGGGCGTGTTTCAGGCTCGCGGGCTCGAGGCGGCGCTCTAAAAGGCTTGGTGGCTTGGCAGCTGATCTGTCGCAGGTGGGCGTATGTCGATGCGGCGTGGTGTGAGACGGCCGCAGGTGGATGCGCGTCGATGCGAACGCATCGCTGCGCGAGCTGACGCCCTCCCGTTTCTCTGCATACCGTCCTCTTGTCAAACGCACGTCGTTTGGACGAGACAATCGGACGGGGGAGAATCGGGAGGGCGTCTTGACGCTTGCTCCACTATGGCTCGCTTATGGACGCCGTGCCACGGCAAGCAGGGCAGGCCGTGCGACAGCTGCGCTGCATCCGATGCGTGCTTGACGCGACAGACGCGTCTGGCTTGATGTGCGGGCTTGGACTTGTGCTTGCGGTGCTTTTGGATGGACGCATGGGAGACGATGATGCACGAGATGGCGATCGCGGAGGGGATCTTGGATATTGCCCTCGACTACGGGAAGCGCAATGACGCGAAGCGCATTGCAGAGATCGGGCTTTTGATCGGCGACATGTCGGGCGTGGTCGTGGACTCCTTGGTCTTCTCCTTTGGGATGCTGGCAAAGGGGACGATCGCAGACGGCGCGAAGCTCGCGATTGAGCACGTGCCGCTTCGCGGGCGCTGTACGAAATGCGGCAGGGAGTTTCCCATTTCGCACTACGATTTTTGGTGCCCCGCATGCGGGGACGGCGTTCTTGAGACGATCTCGGGGCGCGAGATGCAGGTGAAGTATTTGGAGGTGGACTAGCTTGGCAGAAATCGAGGTCATGAAAAATATTTTGGGTGAAAACGACCGCGTGGCGGCGGAGAACCAAGCGCTCTTTCGCGAGAAGAACGTCTACGTGCTCAATCTCATGGGCTCGCCGGGCGCGGGCAAGACATCGCTCCTGGAGCGCACGATGGAGCGGCTCAAGGGAAGGACGCGCATGGCGGTCATCGAGGGCGACCTCTTCACGAGCCGGGACGCCGACCGCATCGAGCGGCACGGCGTGCCCGTCATCCAGATCAACACGGCGGGCGGCTGCCACCTCGACGCGCCGATGGTGCAGAAGGTCGCGAAGAAGCTGGATCTAGGGGCACTTGACCTGCTCCTCGTCGAGAACGTCGGCAACCTCGTCTGCCCTGCGGAATTCGCGGTCGGCGAGGACGAGAAGGCGGTCGTGCTCTCGATCACGGAGGGCGACGACAAGCCGATGAAATACCCGCTGATTTTCAAGGAATCCGCGATCGCGCTCCTCAACAAGGCCGATCTTTTGCCGTACTGCGATTTCGATATGGCGGCAGCGAGGGACGACATCCAGACGCTTCATCCCGGCATGGACATCATCGAATTGTCCTGCACGCAGGACATGGGGCTTTCGGCTTGGTGTGACTGGCTGCTCGCACGCATCGCGGCGAAGGAAGAAGCATGAGGAGGCAGGAGATGGCAGGACGCGAACAGGCGGATTGGAATTTTGTGCTCCACCCGTCGGAGGTCACGATCCTCGGCGTTGGCAATGTCATCCTGCGCGATGAGGGATTCGGCGTGCGCGTTGCGGAGTATCTCGACGCGCACTACACATTTCCGGGCTGCGTGCAGATCGTCGACGGCGGCACGCTCGGCATCGAGCTCACGCAGTACGTGACGGGGACGAAGAAGCTTCTCGTCATCGATTCCATCAACGGCGGCAAGGTGCCGGGCACGCGCTTCGCATTCCGCAACGATGCGGTCATGGCGCATTTTCAGGAAAAGCTCAGCGCGCATGAAGTCGGCATTCAGGACGTGCTCGCCCTGCTCGCGGTGACGGGGAAGAAGATCCCCGAAGTCGCGGTCATCGGCGCGCAGCCGTACGACCTTGAGGCGGGCGTCGCGCTGTCGGACGAGATGCTGGCGCTCGTTCCCGAGGTCGCAGCGGAAGGGATCGCGATCCTCAAGGACTGGGGAATCGAAGCGCGCGGGAAGGAAGCGGCGGGCAGGATGGACTTTCAGACCGTCGCCGAGGAAGAAATCCGAAAATCCATGGCGTAAGACTGTGGCATGGCGAATTGCGGCAGATTGCGGCAGATTGCGGAAAAGGAGGAAATATGTGCTTGGCTGTACCGGCGAAGGTGCTTGAAATAAATGGTTCGATGGGCAAGGTAGAGCTTTCCGGCGTGACGCGCGACGTGTCGATGATGCTGCTGCCGGAGGCAGAGGTCGGCGACTGCGTGCTCGTCCATGCAGGGTTTGCGATGCAGGTCGTGACGGAGAAAGACATCGAGGAGACCAATGCGCTGCTCGCGGAGATGAACGGCGCACCGCGCACGCTGGAGGATATCCCGGAGATGGCATCGCGGCAAGGGGCGCCCGCAGAGGCAGGCGCATGACGAAGGCAGAGGAAAGGGCGCTCGCGAAACGACTCGTCGCAGAGATCGGGCGCATGGCGGATGAGACGGAGAGAAACCTGCGCTTCATGGAGGTCTGCGGCACGCATACCGTCGCGATCTTTCGTGCAGGGCTTCGCCAGATGCTGCCAGAGGGCGTTGCGCTCGTCTCAGGTCCCGGCTGTCCCGTCTGCGTGACGCCCGATGCCTATATGGACAAGGCGATCGCCTATGCAAAACGCACGGACGTGATCCTCGCGACATTCGGCGATATGCTGAAAGTGCCGGGCTCGGCATCGAGTCTCGCCGAGGCGCAGGCGGACGGCGCGGACATCCGCATCGTCTACTCGCCGATGGACGCGCTCCCCATTGCGCGGGACAATCCCGGCAAGAAGGTGGTCTTTCTCGCGGTCGGATTCGAGACGACGGCGCCGACGGCGGCAGGCGCCGTGCTCGCGGCAAAAGAAGCGGGGATTGCGAATCTCTACCTGCTGTCGGCGCACAAGCTCGTGCCGCCGGCGCTTCGCGCGCTGCTCGCGGACCCTTTGGTGGCGGTCGACGGCTTCATCCTGCCGGGGCACGTCTCCGTCATCACGGGGCTTTCGTGCTATTCGTTCCTGGCGGACGAATTCCATACGCCGGGCGTCGTCACGGGCTTTGAGCCACTCCAGATCCTGCGCTCGCTCTACCGCCTCATGAAGCAGGTGTCGGCGGGCGAGGCGCGCATCGAGAACGAGTATGAGAGCGTCGTACGCGCGGACGGAAGCCCCGTCGCGAGACGCGTCGTGGACATGGTCTACGAAGAAGCGGATGCGGCCTGGCGCGGCATCGGCATCATTCCGAAGTCAGGGCTTAGGATGCGCGAAACATTCGCGGACTACGACATCGAGCGGCTCCTCCCGCTCGATATTCCCATGGGGGCGGGGAGACCGGGCTGCCGCTGCGGCGAGGTGCTGCGCGGCATCGTGACGCCGAGGGAATGCCCGCTCTTCGGGGGCGCATGCGTGCCGACACACGCCGTAGGCCCCTGCATGGTCTCCGTCGAGGGCGTCTGCGCGGCATGGTACAAGTATGGACAGGGGAGGTTTTCCTATGGCAGACGATAAGGTGACGATGGCGCATGGCGCGGGCGGCAGGATGAGCCATGCGCTCATGGAAGAAATCATCCTGCCGGCGTTCGGCAATCCGCTCCTGAATGAGCTGCACGATGGCGCACGGCTTGAAATGCGCGGCGAAATCGCGTTCACGACGGATTCATACGTCGTGCGCCCGCTCTTTTTCCGCGGCGGCAACATCGGCAAGCTCGCCGTCTGCGGCACGGTCAACGACCTCGCGATGACGGGCGCTGTCCCGCGCTACCTCTCCGCCGGCGTCATCCTGGAGGAGGGATTCCCGTTTGAAGACCTGCGGAAAATCGTCGCAGCGATGCGAAAGGCTGCTGACGAGGCGGGCGTCGCCATCGTGACGGGCGATACGAAAGTCGTCGAGCGCGGCAAGGCGGACGGCATCTTCATCAACACGGCAGGGGTCGGCGACCTCATCGCGGGCACGCGCATCTCGCCGAAAGCGGCAAAGCCTGGCATGAAGGTGCTGCTTTCCGGCACCATCGGCGACCATGCGGCGACGGTGCTCGCGGGGCGACATGGACTTGCGCTGCCAAGTGAGATCAAGACGGACTGCGCACCCCTCGCCGGGCTGACGCAGGCCGTGCTCGCCGCCGCACCGCACACGGCTGTCCTGCGCGATCCGACGCGCGGCGGCGTCGCGGCGGTGCTCAACGAGATCGCCGAAGCGTCTGGCTGCGGCATCCTCATCGACGAGGACGCGATTCCCGTGCGCGAGGCTGTGCGCGGCGTCTGCGACCTCCTGGGCTTCGACCCGCTCTACCTCGCGAACGAGGGCAAGTGCATCGCCATCGTGCCGGCGGGCGAGGCGGATGCGGCGCTCGAAGCCATGCGCGCGTCGCCGTACGGCACACAGGCGGCGATCATCGGCGAAGTCAGCGAGGAGGCGGCCGGGCAGGTCGGCCTTCGCACGGCGATCGGCGGCATCCGCATCGTCGACATGCCGCTCGGCAACATCGTTCCGCGCATTTGTTGAAACGCGATTGCCCGAACAGGTGCGGCTGGATTTACAGCCGGACACTTTTGGAAATTACAGGCAAATCTAACGCGCTACATATAGACATCAATTTTCATTTCCTTTATACTATAGGAGATCGTTTTCCGGGGATTCTGCAGGATGCGGTTTCCTGCAGATGGCAGGAGAGAGCGATTGCTTTCCCTTGCAAAAGGAGATGTATTTTGGATGGATCGGATTGTCAAATGGAAGAAACTCTCTGCCGTCTTGGTATTCGTCCTCATGGTTGCCGTTGCGGCGGGCTGCAAGCTGCTTTCCAAGCCGGAAGTGGACATCCAGACGTATGCGGAGGCGGTCGGCCATCTCAACGAGTCCGCAGCGAAGGAATTCAACCTCGACCTCGCGCAGCTTCGCGAAGAGCGCGAGGCCTCGTCAAAGCAGGCATTCGCTGCGTTTATACCGGCTGGAATCGATACCACAAAGCTCGATGAAACAACAGATGCCCTATACGAGAAGATGATGACGCTCAACATCAAGACCAAACTCATCTCGAAGGACGGCGATACGGCACGGGTCAAGGTCACGACGGACTATATCGACTACATCGGCATTCTGCCGGGCGTCATGCGGTCATTCCGCGCCGATCTCGCGGCGGATGCGGACAAGATGAATGCGATGAGCCAGCAGGACGCGCTGCATTACGCCATGGGCAAGATGTTCACGAAGATTGCCGACGGCATCAAAAACGCGGAGATCAAGGGGCAGAATACCTTTGAGACCACGGCGAAGTACGACGACAAGCTCGGCAAGTGGGTGCCGGAAGAAGAGCAGGCCTTCCAGCAGACGCTCTATCGCAATATGCTCATGGGCGAGGATAAAAAATAATTCGTTTTGGCGAATGAATCCTGTTCATTTTTGCTTGACAGAACGGAATGGGCGGAGTATGATAAGTCCATAAAACAGAATACAGACTCATCCAGAGCAGCGGAGGGATCGGCCCGATGAAGCTGCGGCAACCATGACGATGTCAAACGGTGCCAATTCCTTTAGGCAATGCCCTATAAGATGAGAGATACGTTGCGCGCTCTCGTCTCACGGGAGCGCGTTTTTGGATGAAGCAGGTTCTGTTCCGTAGATTCCGTAGCGATATTTTGCAGGCTGCAAGGAGGCTATCATGAGCAAGAAACGTATGCTTTTTACGTCGGAGTCCGTCACCGAAGGGCATCCCGACAAGATGGCGGATCAGATTTCCGACAGCATTCTCGATGCGATCCTCGCAAAGGATCCGCAGGGACGCGTTGCGTGTGAGACGCTCGTGACAACGGGACAGGTGCACGTCGTCGGCGAGATCTCGACGTCGTGCTACATCGACATCCCGAAGATCATCCGCGAGACGATCTCGGAGATCGGCTACACGCGCGCGAAGTTCGGCTTCGATGCCGAGACGTGCGGCATCCTCGTCTCGCTCGACGAGCAGTCGCCGGACATCGCGCAGGGCGTCAACAAGGCGCTCGAAGCGCGCGAGGGCAAGATGGATGAGGCGGATGCCGTCGGCGCAGGCGACCAGGGCATGATGTTCGGCTACGCGACGAATGAGACGCCGGAGTACATGCCGCTGCCGATCGCGCTCGCGCATCGTCTCGCACGCCGCCTCGCCGAGGTGCGCAAAAGCGGCGAGCTGGGGTACCTGCGCCCCGACGGCAAGACGCAGGTCACGGTCGCTTATGTGGACGGCAAGGCCGTCGCCGTCGATACGATCGTCGTCTCGACGCAGCATGACGACAATGTGACGCTGGAGCAGATTCGCAAGGATATCATTGAAACGGTCATCAAGCCGACCATTCCGCCTGCGCTTTTGAAGGACGATACGAAGATCTTCGTCAATCCGACGGGCAAGTTCGTCATCGGCGGGCCGCAGGGCGACGCCGGGCTCACGGGACGCAAGATCATCGTCGACACGTACGGCGGCTTGGCGCGCCACGGCGGCGGCGCATTCTCTGGCAAGGACCCCACGAAAGTCGACCGCAGCGCGGCCTATGCCGCACGATACGTCGCGAAGAACATTGTCGCGGCGGGTCTTGCAGATAAATGCGAGATCCAGCTCGCCTATGCGATCGGCGTCGCCTATCCGGTCTCCATCATGGTGGATACGTTCGGCACGCACAAGATCGCGGAGGAGAAGATCGAGGCGCTCGTAGCAAAGCACTTCGACCTGCGGCCGGCGGGCATCATCAAGATGCTCGACCTGCGCCGCCCAATCTACAAGCAGACGGCGGCGTACGGCCATTTCGGCCGCACGGATGTCGATCTTCCGTGGGAACACACGGACAAGGCTGCTGCGCTCAAGGCAGAAGCCGGACTCTAAGCCGCTCCCCGCACCGTTTAGGCGGTTCGAATGGGAAAGGGCGCCTCGCACCATCGCTGTGCGAGGCGTTTTTTGGTGCCGATTCCGATTATCGGGAAATCCTGCATGGCTTTCCGCATTTCCGCACGCAGGCGGTCATCAAAAAATAAGATTTTATAAAAAACAGATGGATTTCGTTTGCGTCATCGAAAAAGGAAGCGTATAATGAGAAAGTCAGTTTGTCCTGCTATAGATTCGGTTGATGAAAGGATAAATGGAGGTTCTCCTTTCCGGTCGAATCAACGGAACGTGTGCGTGGGAAATGGCGCAGGCAGGATAATGGGAAAAGGGATTCCAAGGAAAAGAGAGGGATATTATGGAAATGTTATTCGGATTCGTCGTACTGATCATCTGTTTGTTGGTCGGCGTCCGCCACGGTGGGCTCGGCCTTGCCGTCATCAGTGGCATCGGTCTCGTCATTTTTACCTTCGTATTCGGCTACAAGCCCGGCAAGCCGCCGATTGACGTCATGCTCATCATCATGGCAGTCGTGACGTGCGCGGGATTCCTGCAGACGTCGGGCGGTCTTACGGTCATGCTGAAGTACGCAGAGAAGTTCCTGCGCAGCAACCCGAAGCAAGTCACGATCTTCGCGCCGCTGACGACTTGGTTCCTGACCGTCCTGTGCGGCACGGGGCACGTCGTCTACACGATGTTCCCGATCATCTACGATATTGCGATCAAGCAGGGCATTCGCCCGGAGCGCCCGATGGCGGTCGCGTCCGTCGCTTCGCAGATGGGCATCTGCGCATCGCCGGTCTCGGTCGCCGTCGTCTCGGTCGTCGCATTCCTCGCGGCGGCAGGATACAATTTCTCCGTGCTTCAGATTCTCTCCGTGTCCATTCCGGCAACGGGCTGCGGCGCACTCGCCGCAGCGATTTGGAGCTATCGCCGCGGCAAAGATCTCGCGGACGATGAACGCTTCCAGGAATTCATCAAGGATCCTGCGAACAAGGAATACGTCTACGGCGATTCGGAGTCCCTCATGGGCAAAGAGCTTCCGAAAGAATACTACCGCGCCATGTACATCTTCCTTTTCGGCATCGTCGTCATCGCGTTTCTCGGCAATATGCCGTCGCTCCTCCCGCACTTCGTCATGAAGGAAGGAGCTGCGCCGCAGCCCATCTCGATGGTCGTCGTCATCCAGATGGTCATGCTCTTCGTCGGCGCGCTCATCCTGCTCACCTGCAAGATCAAGGCGAAGGATGTCGGCAACAGCCAGGTCTTCCGTTCCGGTGTCGTCGCACTCGTCTCGGTCTACGGTGTCGCTTGGATGGCTGATACGTACTTTGCGAACCACATGGCATTCCTGAAGCAGTTCCTCGGCGAGGCCGTCAAGTCTTATCCGTGGGCATACGCGATTCTCGCATTCTTGACCTCGAAGCTCGTCAACTCGCAGGGCGCGGCGATCGCGATTGTCGTTCCGATGGCGTTGAACGTCGGCATGGATCCGATCCTGGTCCTTTCCTTTATTTCCGCGTGCTACGGTTACTTCTTCCTGCCGACTTACCCGTCCGACCTCGCCTGCATCGGCTTTGACCGCTCGGGCACGACGCGTATCGGCAAGTACATCCTGAACCACAGCTTCATGATTCCGGGCCTCATCGGCGTCATAACGGGATGCTGTGTCGGCTACGTCATCGCACACATCCTCTACTGATCGGGAACCATGCATCAAAAAATCGGCAAGGCATCGCCTTGCCGATTTTTTGATGCCGTTCTTGCCTTTAGGATTCGGGCGCGACCGCTTCGCCCGGCGTACTTGGCGCAGCTTTGCGCGCGCCGTTCAGCCGGTATCGGATCGTCAGCACGAGGAGCCCCGAGAGGAACATCATCGCGCCCATGATGTAGTAGCCGAGGTCGAATGCACCCGTGCTGACCTTGACCCATGCCATGAGATTCGGCCCGACCCAGCCGCCGATATTGCCGCAGGAATTGATGAGGGCGATTGAGCCGGCGGCGGCAGGCCCCGTGAGAAATGTCGTCGGGATCGTCCACCAAACGCCCATCGAGGCGTGGATGCCAATCGCGGAGAGACAGACGAGGAAGAGCGCAGCGGGGATGCTGCTCGCGTGCGGCGAGAGCGAAAGCCCGATCGCGCCGACGAAGAGCGCGCCCGCGACGTGCCAGACCTTGTCGCCTGTGCGCGTCGCCGTATGGCCGATGAGGATCTGCACGACGAGCGCCGCCGTCATCGGGATCGCGATCGCGCCGCCTAAGAGCGAGGTGGAGAGACCAGAAAGATCTTTCAGCACCGTCGGCATCCAGAAGTAGAACCCCCAGAAACCGACGACCCAAAGGAAGTAGATCAGGCAGAGCTTCAAGACCTTCGGATCGCGGAATGCCTGCAGCACCGTGTACTTCCTGCGGTTCTTCAGGGCGGCCTGCTCGCGTTCGAACTGCTCCGTGAGGTAATCCTTTTCCGCCTGCGTGAGCCAGCTCACTTCAGCGGGGCGATCCTTTACGAAGAAGAAGAAAAAGAGGGCGAAGGCGAGCGCGGGGATCGCTTCCAGGATGAAGAGCTCCTGCCAGCCGTGCAGGCCGAAGAACGAGCTTTCGAGCAGGACGCCCGCAATCGGTGCGCCGATGATGTTCGAGAGCAGCAGCGACGTGAGCATGAGGCTCGTCGCGCGCGCTCTCTCCGCACCCGAGAACCAGCGCGGGAAGAGGACGGAGTAGATGACGGGGTAGAGGCTCGCCTCTGACGCACCGAGCAGGAAGCGGCAGAGGTAGAACTGGAACTCCGTCGAGATGAATGCCATAAAGACGCAGACGAGCCCCCAGGTGAACATGATGCGCGCGATCCACTTCGTCGCGGAGAAATGCGCGGCGACGAGCGAGCCGGGAATCTCGAAGATCAGATAGCCGATGAAGAAGATGCCTGCACCGGCGCCGAATACCTCCGGCGTGATCCACGGCAAATCCTCGACCATCGTGAGCTTGGCGTATGCGACGTTGACGCGGTCGATACAAGCGATGATCGAGACGAAGAAGACGGGCAGGACAATGCGCAGGTCGCGCAGCCGCTTCAAGCGGCCGAAATCGATGTTTTCCATAGTAAAGCCTCCATGTCATCATTGCGTGTCGGTAGTCTTCTTCATCCACTTTCGTAACCTGTTATGGCAATAAAAAAAGCCCGCCCCGAAAGGGACGGACCGATCCGCGTTACCACCCAAATTCCGCCAAGCGGCGGCACTTGCTGCGTACACCAAGCACAACGTACCATCATACGCGGTTCCGCTAACGGGGAACAGGCGCGGCTTCCTACTGTCGTTCAGCGCCGCATCTCGGGGAGGATTTTCCGCTATCGCCCATCGCCGGCTCTCATCAACCGCGGCTCGCTTTGCATGGGAGGGAAAGCGTACTCGTTCCCGTCATCGACTGTTTATCAAATATGGATAGTTGTTTCGACTACGGGTACTATCATAACGCGAACCTGTACCCATGTCAATCCTTTTTTGCGAGACAGTCACACGATCTTAAAACAATTTAAGAGATTGCAGATAACACGTATGTGAAGCTATAGAAACATATGTGAAAGTAAATATAAAAATACCGATAAAATAGTATGCTAATAAAGAAAATCGAGAATTATTGCTTGCAATATATGACTGAATGCGCTACTATGACCGTAGTTACTGAGCATAACTTTCGAGATGCTTGTTCTCATATGTGAAGGCGGTGACGACATGCTCCTTGTCGAAAAGCGGATCTTGATCAAGGTATCCAACATGTATTATGTGGATCATCTGAAGCAAAGTGAAATTGCGAAGCGGATGGGGGTCGACCGCACAACGATAAGCAAATATCTAAAACGTGCACAGGAGAATGGAATCGTGCGCATCATTGTGGAAAGCAATTCGTATGAAGATGTCGAAGCCGCGCTTGAGAAACGGTTTTTCTTGCGAGAAGCCTATGTCGTTCCGTCGAACTATGATCTCCAAGCCGTCAAAACGAATATGGCGCGAGCCGGGCTGACTCTTCTGAGGCGTATTGTTGCCGACGGGCAAGTCGTTGGCATGGCATGGGGAACGAGCATACAGGAATTGACCCGTCAGGCACGCTATGAGAAACTGCCGCGTATCGATGCGGATTTTATACCCGTAGATGGCGGTCCGGAAAACATCGACAGCGACTATCATGTCAATACGCTGTGCTATGAATTGGCACGGGCTTTTGGCGCAAGGAGCCATTATATCTACGCGCCCGCTATCACGCGGACCCCGGAGATTCGGGACGCAATCCTGCAGGATGGGAATTACGAAAAGGTTTCGGCATTTTGGAAGCGATTGGATATTGCGATTGTCGGAATCGGCGCGCCGGTCAAGTCGTCCAATTTGGTATGGGCGGGCGACTTTGGGCGTGAGGCAATTGATTCCCTGATGCGGACGGGAGCCGTAGGAGAGATCTGTTCGATATTTTATGACATCAATGGCAAGCCCGTAAAAACGGATTTTTCAGAGCGAACGATTGCCGTTCCGCTGAAGACGCTTTCGGAAACACCGTACTGCATCGGGATGGCGGCATCGCGCGAGAAAGTCCCTGCAATCCTGGGCGCACTTCGCGGGCGGCTGATCAATGTATTGATCACCGATGAGAAAACAGCCAAAATCCTGCTTAATGAATGAGCGGGCTTGGAATAAAATTTTTGCCGAAAAGGAGGGATATCATGCTGTATGCGTTGATCTTGCTTGCTGTTGTGGCATGGGTGCTTCAGCTCGTTCTTGGGATGCGGCAGCTTCGTCGTTTCCAGCATCATGTCAGGACGCTTCGTGCTGCGAAAGGACGTGTTGCGATTGGCAAGTCGAAAGGACGGATCCTTGCGGGTGCCATCATGCTGCTGTGCATTGATGAAGCGTGTCATATCGTATATGGGGAAGTCATGCAAGGCTTTACCGTGTTTGCGCGGTTCCGCCCGTTTGACAAGCTCAACGGTCTTTCGCTTTTGGCACTTGATGAAGCGATCTGCCGTGCGCACGGATTGGATCGCCAACAGGCGAAAGCGGCGCTTTCCGCACGCAAGGATTATTTGGATTATGAAGCAAAGGTGCAGGAAGAAGGGAAAGGCGCAAAGCAGCCGGTGCACACGGAGGGATTGTAGGAGATGCGTTCAGTAGTTGGATTCATGAAGGAGAGATGAAAATGGACACGTTGATTTTCTTGGCACAGGGATTCATCGGGATGTTCAACAAAGGCGGCGAAACGTTCGTCGGCTGGGTGACCGGGATCATTCCGACATTGATTTGCTTGCTCGTTGCGATGAATTCCATTGTGCTTTTTGTCGGACAGGAAAAGATTGAACGGTTTGCGAAACTTTGCGGCGGGAATCCGATTACGCGTTACGTCGTGCTTCCCGTGGTCGGAACATTCTTTTTCTGCAACCCTATGACACTCTCGCTCGGCAAGTTCCTGCCGTCGTATTACAAGCCTTCGTATTATGCGGCGGGCAGTGCTTCCTGCCATACGCTCAATGGGCTTTTCCCGCATGTCAATCCAGGTGAGCTGTTTGTCTTCCTCGGCGTCGCAAATGGCATTTCGATGTTAGGGCTTCCTACGGTAGATCTTGCGCTTCGTTACTTCCTGATCGGCGTCGTCATCAACTTCCTCCGCGGTTGGATCACGGATTTTACGACAGCGTATGTTCAGAAGCAGCAGGGTGTTTCCTTGGAAAAGGTCCTGGTCGGATCGAAGGACTGATTCTTTTTGAAGCTGGAAAAGGAGTGGATTCATTATGGCAGACTATAAGGACGTAGTAGTGACAGCAGGCAGCGGCGGCTTCGGCGGCCCATTGGTGCTCCATCCTGATGAAAAGCGGAATAAGATCGTAAATATCACGGGCGGCGTCATGTCCCCGGTCTCACAGAAGCTGGCTGAGATGACGGGCTGCGACTTGGTCGATGGATTCAAGACGAGCGTGCCGGATGAAGAGATTCTTGCGGTTGTAATCGATTGCGGCGGAACACTGCGCTGCGGCATTTATCCGCAGAAGCGGATCGATACGATCAATCTGAATCCGACTGGCGCCAGCGGCCCTTTGGCGCAATATATCAAGCCGGATATCTACGTTTCCGCAGTCCGCGAGAAGAATCTTGCATTTGCGGACGGCACCGAGGCTCCTGTCATGGCAGAGCCTGAGACGAAGGAAGATACGGCAGTTTCCGGCAGAGTGGGAAAAAGAACGTATGATACGAGCAAGAAGATCTCCGAGCAGCAGGTCGGCCTGATGGCAAGGATCGGTCAGTTCATGGGCGGCATCGTAGCGGTGTTCTACCAGGCTGGGCGCGATACCATCAACACGATGATCAAGACGATCTTGCCGTTCATGGCATTCGTGTCCATGCTCATCGGCATCATCTTGTCGACCGGCGTCGGTGATGTCATCGCACATTTGTTGGTCCCGCTTGCCGGTTCCATCGGCGGTCTTATCATCTTGTCGTTGATCTGCTCGTTCCCGTTTCTTTCCCCGTTCCTCGGACCGGGCGCGGTCATCGCACAGGTCATTGGCGTACTGATCGGCGTGGAGATCGGCAAGGGTTCCATCCCCCCGCATCTTGCCCTTCCGGCACTGTTCGCCATCAATGCGCAGTGCGCTTGCGACTTCATCCCCGTTGGCCTCGGTCTGGCGGAATCGGATGCGCAGACCGTCGAGGTCGGCGTTCCCTCCGTTTTGTACTCCCGCTTTATCACGGGACCCATTTCTGTCGTCCTCGCTTGGCTCGCAAGCTTCGGGCTTTATGAGGCGTAAGCGTCCATCGCAGTTGATTTTCATATGGAGGAACGAACATGAAGAAGTATTATTCCACTGTCGTGCAGGAGCTCGGCGTTCAGGTGCACGCATTCAAAGAGGCGCGAATGCTGATTCTGTTCAATGAAAATGCACCGAAAGAGTTACGGGAATACTGCGTGCTCCATTGCGGGAACAAATTGGAAGATACCGTTCGGGCAGGCGATGTGTTCTGCTTAGGCAAAGAGGAGTACCGCATCGTGTTCGTCGGGAGTGAGGTGCAGAAGAACCTTCGGGATCTCGGGCACATCACATTGCGCTTCAATGGAAATGAAGAGGGAGAATCGCTCGAAGGAAGCCTGTATCTCGAATCAAAGGGCGTCGCAGATGTAAAAGTGGGCGACGAAATCGCCATCTATCGTCCGTGAAACGTTTGTCTGTAGATGGAATATAGGAGGAAAATGGCATGGCATCGTGGTTGAACTTAGAGGGAAAGACGGCTGTCGTGACAGGTGGCGCTTCCGGGATCGGAAAAGCTGTCGTACAGGCTTTCTTGGATAACGGAACAAATGTCGTCGTTTGCGATATGAACCCCAACGAGCCAACCTTCTCGCGCAAAGAGGGAAGCGGAGAAGTCCTGTACGTCGTGACGGATGTGTCCAAGGCGGACAGTGTCAAGGCAATGGTGGAACAGGCGAAGGCGAAGTTTGGCAAATTGGATATTTTGGTGAATAACGCGGGAATCAATATCCCCTGCCTGCTTGTTGATCCGAAAGATCCGTATGGCAAATATGAGCTCAGTGAAAGGATTTTCGACAAGGTGGTGGGCGTCAACCTAAAAGGCGTCTATCTCATGGCGCAGGCGTTGGGACATGAGTTCGTCAGGAACGGGGCAGGCGTCATGATCAACATGAGTTCGGAGAGCGGCTTGGAAGGCTCGGAAGGACAGAGCATCTATGCGGCGACGAAGAATGCCGTCAACTCGTTTACGCGTTCCTGGTCAAAGGAGCTCGGACGCTATCATGTCCGCGTCGTCGCCGTTGCACCGGGCATTTTGGAAGCGACGGGGCTTCGTACGCCCGCTTATGAAGAGGCGTTGGCCTATACGCGCGGCATCACGGTCGAGGACCTTCGCAAAGGCTATGAGAGCACGAAGACAACGCCGCTCGGACGCAGCGGGAAGCTCAGGGAGGTTGCAGACCTTGTTCTGTTCCTTGCGAGCGACCGTGCATCCTATATCCATGGCGTTACGTATAATATCGCAGGCGGAAAAACGCGCGGATAAGTCCTCTCCTCTATACGGGTTATGGGGAAAATGCTGCAGAAATGCAGCATTTTTTCATGTGCAAGAAATTTAGCTCTCAGAAATTTTCATTGACAAAATTTTATTTTATCAATTATAATACCGATAAGAAATAAAACTCTTTGATATGGAATGATAAGAAATAAAATTTTTCAAGGAGGGGATACGGATGAAGATCAAATTATGCAGGATTGATGATCGGCTCATTCACGGGCAAGTTGCTACGGTATGGGCACATGAGGCAGATGCAGAACGGATTGTCGTATGCAGCGATGAGGTTGCGAACGATGAAATCCGCAGGACGCTTTTGAAGCAAGTCGCACCGCCGGGCATCAAGGTGAATGTCGTTGCGATCGAGAAGGCCATACGCGTTTACAACAATCCGAAGTATGAAGAAGATAGTGTATTTTTCCTCTATACTTGTCCACAGGATGTTTTGCGGATGGCGAAAGGCGGGGTTCCGATTAAGAGCGTCAATATTGGGGGGATGTCGTTCAAGGAAGGGAAACAACAGATCACGAAGGCGATTTCGGTGGATGAAAGCGACAAAGAAGCGTTCCGTGCATTGCATGCTATGGGGGTGGAACTGGAGATTCGTACCGTGGCAACAGACCCAAAAGTCAATTTGATGGATAAAATTTAATTGGATTGGGAAGTGGAGGGATGAGCTATGGAAATCAGTACGTTGCAGGTTGCTCTGATTGTTCTTGTTTCGGCTATTGTGGGAATGGGCAGTGTTCTCGATTCGTTCCAAACGCATCGGCCGCTGATTGCTTGCACACTGATCGGATTGATTCTCGGTGATGTTACGACGGGCGTCATCCTAGGCGGCACGTTGGAATTTATTGCATTAGGCTGGATGAATATTGGCGCGGCGCAGTCGCCGGACTCGGCGTTGGCAAGCATCATATCCACGATTTTGGTCATTGTTGGAAACCAGTCCATTGCGACAGGCATTGCCATTGCGCTGCCGCTTTCCGCTGCAGGACAGGTATTGACCGTCATTGCCAGAACCATTACCGTGTTCTTCCAGCATGCAGGTGATCGTTATGCGGAAGAAGCGAATTTCAATGGGATTGATTTCTGCCATGTCTGCGCGTTGGTGGTGCAGGCACTTCGCGTCGCCATACCGGCGTTTCTCGTCACGATTTTCGCCAGTCCGGAAGCGATCCGGTCCATGCTGGATATGATACCGGCATTCATCACGCATGGCCTTCAGGTGGCAAGCGGGTTCGTCGTGGTCGTCGGGTTCTCCATGGTCATCAATATGATGGGCGCGAAGTATCTGATGCCGTTTTTCTTCTTGGGCTTTGTATTCGCAAGCTTCACCAGTTTCAACCTGGTCGCCTTTGGCGTGATTGGCGCAGTGATGGCGATCATCTATGTGCAGCTGAATCCAAAGTTCCAAAAGAATGCAGCAGCTCCTGCCGCGGCAGTTGGGACAAATGCTGCAGACGATGAATTTGATGATGATTGATTGGGAGGCAAATGACATGGAACAAGAAAAGAAGCAACTAACGAAGGCCGATTTGTTCAATATGTTCCTGCGTACCAATCTGCAGCAAGCCTCTTTCAATTTTGAGCGCATTCATGCGCTCGGCTTCTGCTTTGACATGGTTCCCGCAATCAAACGCCTATACCGTGACAAGAAGGATCAATCGGCGGCATTGAATCGACATATGACCTTCTTCAACGTAACGCCTGCGTGTGTCGGCCCGGTATTGGGCGTTACTGCCGCCATGGAAGAGGCAAAGGCAAATGGCGCGGCTGTTGAAGACGGTGCGATCAGCAGTCTGAAGATCGGTCTTATGGGGCCGCTCTGCGGCGTAGGTGATCCGATTTTTTGGGGTACGCTGCGTCCAATCACGGCTGCGCTCGGCGCGTCCATGGCAGTTCAGGGGAGCTTGCTTGGTCCGGTGCTCTTTTTCCTGCTGTTCAACATCGTGCGATTGGCGGCATTGTGGTTTGGGCTCGTATATGGGTATGAGCGCGGACTGCAGGTCGTCCTGCAGAATTTAGGTGGGAATCTGCTCCAAAAGATCACGGAAGGTGCTACGATTTTAGGCATGTTCGTCATGGGTGCGCTCGTATCGAAGTGGACGGTTATCAAGGTTCCTGTCGTCGTATCGACGATTACGGGACCGGACGGCAATACGGTTGTGACGACGGTACAGAATATTTTGGATCAGCTTATGCCGGGCTTGCTTGCGCTATGTTTGACACTCATCGTCTGCAAACTGCTCAAGAAGAACATCACGCCGATCACGTTGATTTTCGGGCTATTTGCCGTCGGCATCATCGGCGCGGCATTGGGACTTTTGGAGTAAAGAAGGATCGGGATAAGGGAGTGATTCGATGCGGACGCGGGCAGTTCGGTTATATGGCAAGCAGGATCTGCGGTTGGAGGAATTTGATTTGCCGGAGCTTCGTTCGGATGAAATCCTTGCAGAGGTGTATACGGATAGTCTCTGCATGTCCACGCTGAAAGCCGTGGATCGTGGGGCGGATCATAAAAAAGTACCCGACGATATTGCGGAACATCCGATTATACTGGGGCATGAGTTTTGCGGCAAGATCATCGATGTTGGAATGGATTGGAAAACGCAGTACCATGCGGGCGATCGATTCGTCATTCAGCCGAACATTGGAGACGCGCGAAGCTATGCGCCGGGCTATTCATTCCCTTATGTCGGCGGGGATGCGACCAAGGTCATCTTTCATGCGCAGGTCATGCAGAATGGAAGCCTGCTTCCGTATGCTGGGAAATCGTATTTTGAAGGATCTTTGGTAGAACCGCTTTCCTGCGTGACCGGTGCGTTCAACACCAATTATCATCTCCCCGATCAATATAGTCATAAGCATATCATGGGGATTAAGCGCGGCGGAAACATGGCGCTTTTGGGCGCTACAGGGCCAATGGGGTTCCTCGCGATTGACCTTGCGCTGCATGGGAAGCAGCGTCCGAGGCATTTGGTCGTCACGGGACATACGCAGTCCAAATTGGATATGGCAGAGCGGCTTTATCCGAAAGAAGAGGCAAAAGCATGCGGCGTAGAGCTGCACTACATCAACACCGATAGGATGGAAGACTTTTCACCGGCGCTGCAGGCTCTTTTGCCAGCGGGTGAGGGATACGATGATGTCCTTCTCTTTGTAGCAGATCCGTCCATGACGACGCAGGCAGTACAGATCCTTGGAATGGATGGATGCCTGAATTTCTTTGCGGGCCCATTGGATAAGAATTTCTCTGCAAAGATGAATTTCTTTGATGTGCATTACAATATGATCCACATTGTCGGAAATAGCGGCGGGAATACCGAGGATATGAGAGAAGCGATTGCTTTGATTGAGCAGGGAACGGTGCAAGCGAACAAAATCGTAAGCCACATTATGGGACTGGATCAAGTCGTGCCCTCCACGCTGCAGCTTCGGACCTTGCCGCCTGGCAAGAAAGTCGTTTATACGCATTTGGAGTTTCCTAGGTATAGCTTGGCGGATTTGATGGAAGGCGCCATGGGGAAAGACCTTGCGAAATGCGTGCAGGAGGCGCAGGGATTTTGGAATGCGGAAGCGGAAGCCTGCCTGCTGAAGCAGATGTAAAAGGAAGGCTTTCAGGAGAAAACAGCGTCTTGTCGGGGCGCGCCTTTTGCGATAAGATAGGATGGAAAGGGAGGCCGATCTTATTGCAAACGGAAGACAATATATCGGTCTTGGATAAAGTCCTGTCCAATTATTCGAGCTTGTTTGAAGCGGAAAAAAAGGTTGCGGATTTTGTCTTGGACCATTCCACAGAAGTCATTGATATGACGGTGGCGGAAGTGGCGAACGACTGCAGCGTGAGCGAGGCAACCGTTATTCGCTTTTGCAAACGATGCGGCTGTCAAGGGTTTCATCGTCTTAAGCTGGATTTGGCGCGGGAATCCGATACGCATGGCATCAAGAAAGACATTCCGAACGAGCTGCACGCGAATGATATCGGAAGTTCGATACGGAATATTTTGGCAAACAAGCAGGAGGAACTGCAGGAAACGTTGGCGGGAATTGATCCGAGCCAATGCGACCGCGTCCTGAATCTGCTGCAAGGGGCGCGCACGGTCGTTTTTTCCGCCGTCGGCAATACGATCCCGATTGCCTTGGACGGCGCGTACAAGTTCAATGAGCTGGGCATCACGTCCTTTACCTCATCCGTATGGGAAAACATGCTGGCGATGCTGCGGACATTGCCGTCGGATGCCGTCATGATCGCGCTGTCCGCATCTGGGGAATCCAAGCATCTGCTTTACATGGTCGACTGCGCAGTGGAACGCAAGATTCCGATTATCGCCGTTACGAATCACATCCATTCCTCTTTGGCAAAGAAGAGCACCTACGTTTTGCGGTCTGTGTCCAGGGAAAGGATGTTCTTTCGGAATCATAGTTTCCTATCGACGCGGCTGTCTATGATGGCTGTGGTCGAGATTTTATATTTTTTATTGTGCAGCAGAAAGGAGGACTCCTTTCATTGTATTGACGTGCATGAGCAATCCATCGCAGATGAGAAGATGTGAGAGGATGCAGCTTGGACGTTTGCCATGTGCTGCGGTGCGAGACGGGCAATGGGATGATAAATCGGGTGGCAAGGAGATGGGGCAATGAAATTCCTGATCGATCATGCTGACATGGAACAAATCAAGAGGATATATGCGATCTATCCAGTGGATGGCGTCACGACGAATCCTTCTATTCTGGCTGCGGGAACGAAGCAGCCGTACGAGGCACTGCGGGAGATCCGTGCCTTTATCGGAGCGGATGCGGATTTGCACGTGCAGGCAGTGGCGAATACCGTTGCGGGAATTTGTGCGGATGCTGACCGCATACGCGCGGAGGTCGGCGAGCAGACGTACATCAAAGTGCCGGCTACGACGGTAGGGCTTGCTGCGATGAAGAAGCTGAAGAAGAAGGGCGCCCGGATTACGGCAACGGCGATCTATGCGCCGTTGCAGGCATTCCTTGCGGCGAAGGCAGGCGCGGACTTTGTCGCACCTTACGTCAACCGCATGGACAACCTTGGCGTGAATGGAATCCAGATGACGAAGACGATGCAGGATATTTTGGACAAGAACAGACTCAAAACCCAAATCCTGGCAGCGAGCTTCAAGAATTCGCAGCAGGTGCTCGAGCTTTGCGAATACGGGATCGGCGCGGCGACGATTGCGCCGGATGTCATCGACGGGCTCATTCGAAACGATTGCGTGGAACAGGCCGTTTGTGCGTTTGTAAAGGATTTTGAATCCCTTTGCGGCAAGGGCGTAACAATGAAAGACGCACATTAAAAAGCATTTGCGAAAAAGGCTCCCAGCCTTTGGTTGAAAGACTGGGAGCCTTTTTCACGGTTTTTGCCGATTGGATTCCTTAGATTCCTTAGAACGCCGGTACGACAGCACCCTTGTACTTTTCATTGATGAAGTCCTTGATCTCTTGGCTGTGGAGCGCCGCAATGAGCGCTTGGATCTCCGGCCGGTTCTCGTCGCCCGCGCGGACGGCGACGATGTTGACGTAAGGCGACGTGCTGTCTTCCATGAAGAGCGCGTCCTTCGTCGGAACGAGGTTTGCCTGCATCGCGTAGTTCGTGTTGATGACGGCAGCATCGACGTCGTCAAGCGTGCGCGGCACCTGCGCTGCCTCGACTTCTTGGAAACGGAGGTTCTTCTTGTTCTCGATGATGTCGTGGAGCGTTGCTTTCTCGTTGACGCCGTCCTTGAGTTTGATGATGCCGGCCTTTTCGAGGAGGAGCAGCGAGCGTCCGCCGTTCGTCGGATCGTTCGGGATGGCGACGGTGGCGCCGTCCGCGAGCTCGTCGAGCTTCTGGATCTTTTTCGAGTAGACGCCCATCGGCTCGATGTGCACGCCGGCGGCGTTCACGAGCTTGACTTCGTGATGCTCTTCGATGAAGTTCTTGAGGTAGGGCTCATGCTGGAAGAAGTTCGCGTCGAGTTCCTTGTCGTTGACAGCGAGGTTCGGCTGGACGTAGTCGTTGAACTCGACGATGTCGAGCTTGATGCCCTGCTTTTCGAGGATCGGCTTGACCTTTTCGAGGATCTCGGCGTGCGGCACGGCCGTTGCGCCGACCTTGAGCGTCTTCATGCCAGAGCTCGACTGCGCGACGGCATTCGTGCCCGAGGAGCTCGAGGCGCCGTTGTTTGCACCGCAGCCTGCGAGCGCGAGCACGGCGATGGAAAGCGTCGTGATGAGTGCTAGGATTTTCTTCATGGAATGACCTCCTTTTTGCGTCCGAATGAATGGATTTATCGCTTGTCCAAACGCGCCGCGATCCGATTGCCCACGAATTGGACGGCTTGGACGAGGATGACGAGGATGATGACCGTCGCGACCATGACTTCGGGACGGAAGCGCTGGTAGCCGTAGCGGATCGCGAGATCGCCGAGACCGCCGCCGCCGACGGCGCCCGCCATGGCGGACTCGCCGACGAGGGCGATGAGGGTGGTCGTGAGCTGTGCGACGATGCTCGGCATCGCTTCAGGAAGCAGGACGCGCCATACGATCTGCGCAGGACTTGCGCCCATGGATTCCGCCGCCTCGATGAGACCGGACGGAACCTCTTTGAGGCTCGTTTCGACCTGCCTGCCGATGAATGGGACGGCAGCGATGACGAGCGGCACCATGGCGGCCGTCGTGCCGATTGCCGAGCCGACGATGAGGCGCGTGAACGGGATGATCGCGACGAGCAGGATGATGAATGGGATCGAGCGGATCGTGTTGACGACGGTGGAAATCGCGCGGTTGAACACGGGGGCGGCAAGGATCTGCCCCGTTTCCGTCGTGTGCAGGAGCACGCCGAGCGGCACGCCGATAGCGGTCGCGATCGCCATCGAGACGAAGACCATGTAAATGGTTTCGCCGAGTGCCTTAGAGAGAAGCGGCATCATGTCTGCGGGCATAGCCGATCACCTCCTCCTGAAGTTCCTGCTCGCGCAGGTAGGCGAGCGCGGCGTCGATTCGTTCCTTCCCGCCGCGCATGCCGATGATCATGCGGCCGAACGGCGTCGCCTTGATTTGGTCGAGGCTGCCGAACAGCATCGTGACCTCGACGTCCGGGAAGCGGCGTATCATGCCCGCGAGCACGGGATCGTCCGCCGACTCCCCGATGAACGTCAGGCGCACGAGCAGGTAAGCGTCCGCCTGCGGCTCTTTCGATACCTTGCCGCCGCGGAATGCCGCAGGGAGGTCGTTTGAGAGCAGGACGCTGATGAACTCTTTCGTGATCGGCTTTTGCGGATGCGTGAAGACGTCGAGCACGCTGCCTTCCTCCGCGATGATGCCGTTCTCGATGACGGCGACGCGGTCGCAGAGCTCCTTGATGACCTGCATCTCATGCGTGATGACGACGACGGTCAGACCGAGCTTTTGGTTGATGTCCGTGATGAGTGCGAGGATCGCTTTCGTCGTCTGCGGGTCGAGCGCGCTCGTCGCCTCGTCGCAGAGCAGCACCTTCGGCTCGCTCGCGAGCGCACGCGCGATGCCGACGCGCTGTTTCTGACCGCCCGACAGTTGGGACGGGTACTGGTGCGCCTTGTCCGAAAGGCCGACGAGCGTGAGCAGCGGCGTGACTTTTTTCTGGATCTCCGCCGCGCTCTTTCCCGCGAGTTTCAGCGGGAATGCGATGTTGTCGTAGACGGTCGCGGACGAGAGCAGGTTGAAGTGCTGGAAAATCATGCCGATGTTCTTGCGCGCTTCGCGAAGCTCTGCGCCGCTCATCGCCGTCATGTCCTTGCCGTCGACGGTGACCTTGCCTGCTGTCGGGCGTTCGAGCATGTTGATGCAGCGGATGAGCGTCGACTTGCCCGCGCCCGAAAGACCGATGATGCCGTAGATTTCGCCGCGGCCGATGGTGAGATCGATGCCTTTCAGCGCCTTGACGGGACCGGCCGGGCTATCGTAGGTTTTCTCAATATGGGAAAGCTCTATCACGTATTTCGCCTCGAATCCATAGTTACGATATATGTTTGAATGGTAGCATAGGATGGAGCGGTTGTCAATGCTTTTCGACACGCCGCCAATCCTCTTCATTATAGCATGATAGCATGATTCCATGCACGGGATTGAAAATTTATTTTATATATTGAAAATCAATATCACTTATGATAATATGGGCTACGTGAGGGAATTTTTTCAGTGAACAGTCATAGCGGTCATAAGGAAGCCGGCCATTTGGCGTATCGCTGCGGCTGCGCCGTGCGTGAGGAAAGGCAGTGATGGCATTGGGGACGACGAAAACGTTTGAAGCAATCTTGGGGCAGCACGCAGCGCCGACGCTCGTCGGCATCAAGGCCGCGAGCCTGCTCTCATTCCGCAAGGACCGCTATCGCGATTTCAACGCGCTTCTCGCTTCGTATCAGCCGTGCTTTTCGTGCAAGGGCATAGCGACGTTTCGCGTCGCGGAGGGCGAGGCATTCGTCCTCCTCCTGTTCTACCGCGAGGGGGCGCTCATGGAGACGATGCGAAGGGCGTTTTCCGTGCCGGAGGCACGGCAGCTCTTGGTGTCGCTTGGCTATCGCACGGACGATGCGCTTGCCGATCTTTTGGAGCATCTGCGCCTGCGCATGCGCCTTCGGAAGACGTTTCCGCATGAGATCGGACTTTTTCTCGGCTACCCGCCGGAAGATGTTGTGGGATTTATCAAATACAACGGGCAGAATTTCTGCTATAGTGGGTACTGGAAGGTCTACGCGAACGAGAAGGAGACGCGTGCGCTCTTTGAGCAGTACTCCGTCTGCACGCATGAGTTCTGCACGCGCCTCGAAAGCGGGACGTCGTTCCCAGAGCTCGTGCAGGCGAGCTGAGCAGTGAGACTGGCGCCTTTTGAGGCGCGTTTGGAGATAAGGAGGATTTGCCATGAGCAAAGTAGCAATCGTTTTTTGGTCCGGCACGGGCAATACGCAGGAGATGGCACAGGCCATCGAGAAGGGCGCGAAAGCGGCAGGCGCCGAGACGAGTCTCTTCGAAGTCGAGAGCTTCGACAAGGGCACGCTCGCAGACTACGACGGGATTCTCTTCGGCTGTCCCGCAATGGGCGACGAGGTGCTTGAAGAGGGTACGTTTGAGCCGTTTTTCGCGGAGGTCGAGGGAAGCCTTTCGGGCGTCCCCGTCGCCCTCTTCGGCTCGTACGGATGGGGCGGCGGCGCATGGATGGCAGACTGGGCAGCGCGCACGAAGAAGGCGGGCGCAAAGCTGTTTTCGGACGGGCTCGCGGTCGAGAACGCGCCCGATGCGGACGCACTCGCGGCATGCGAGAAGCTCGGCAAGGACTTTGCGGCATCGCTCTAGTCCTGTCTTCAGGCCATTCGGGTTGGCTCGGCGCATCGGCTTTTGCCGGTGCGCTTTTTGGTTCGGCGTGAGCATCGTGCAAGGGGAGCGGGATTATGATATAATGGCGCGGTATGATGGATACGGCAATCGAGGAGGCTATCGCTATGAAAATACTCGTCACGGGCGGCGCGGGATTTATCGGCTCGCACCTCGTCCGTCTCTTGCTCGAACAAGGACATGCAGTCACGGTCCTAGACGACCTCAGCACGGGCGCGAAGGCGCATATCGAAGGGCTGCCGATTGGGCTTTGGCGGGCGGATATCCGCGAGAAGGCGGTCACGGCGCGCATCGCGGCAGCACGTTTTGACGCCGTCGTGCATCTCGCGGCGCAGACGATGGTCGACGCCTCCCTTCGCGACCCGCATTTTGACGCGGAGGAGAACGTCATCGGGCTCGTGAATGTCCTTGAGGGCGCACGTCTCGGCGGCACGCGCCGCGTTGTTTTCGCGTCGACGGCGGCAGTGTACGGCGATGTCTCTGCGCGCGATCTTCCCGTCCGCGAGGAGCAGGCGCTCGCGCCGCTCTCGTTCTACGGCATGACGAAGGTGGCCGGCGAGCAGTATCTCGCACTCTACAAAAAGATTTTCGGCCTCGACTACGTCGTCCTGCGCTTTGCGAACGTCTACGGCGAGCGGCAGGGCGACAGGGGCGAGGGCGGCGTCATCAGCATTTTTGCAAAGCGCGTCGCGCGCGGCGCGGGCATCACGATCTTCGGCGACGGCGGGCAGACGCGCGACTTCATCTATGCGGGCGATATCGCATCGGGCATCGCGTGTGCGCTTCGGACGAAGCATGCGTGCCGCGCGTACAACCTCGGCACGCAGACGGAGCTGTCCTTAAACGAGCTCGTGCGCGTCCTCGGCAAAGCTGCAGGAAAGGCGCTTGCGCCTGCGTACGCCGCGCCGCGTGAAGGGGACATCTACCGTTCGGCACTCTCCAATGCGGCGGCGAGGAGGAATCTCGGCTGGACGCCTAAGGTGACGCTTGAAGAAGGGCTTCGCCGCACGTACGCGTACGTCAAGGAGACCGCAGCGCAATGAAGACCTTCGGATTGGCGCGGATCTCCGTCGAGGTGCGGGCAAAGCGATGCGCCTGGATGGAGACGCCTATCCGTGCATTCCGATCGATCCGGCAAAACGACGAAAAGCAGGCGATACGCTTGACTGTTGTAACGTTGTAACCTATAATAGTTCCATCATCTTCCATCATCTTCCATCATCGAAAGGCATATCGGTATCGTTAGGGGGAATCCAAATGAAGTTTGGCAAGAAGAGCTTGCGTCTTGCGGCGCTCGCTGCGACGCTTTTGGTGGGCGGCGCACTCGCGGGCTGCGGCGGCAGCGGCGCGGACAGCAATGAAATCAAGGTCGGTGCGAACTTTGAGATGACGGGCAACGTCGCCAACTACGGCAGCGCGACGCTCGATGGGCTCAAGCTCGCGATTGACGAGGTCAACGAGGCAGGCGGCGTCGACGGCAAGAAGATCACGCTCGTGACGGCGGACAACAAGTCCGAGGCGTCCGAGGCGGTCAATGCGGCGACGAAGCTCATCTCCGACGACAAGGTCTCCGTCATCGTCGGTCCGGCGGTCACGGCGAACGTCATCGCGGAGTCGCAGGTCGCGACGGACAATAAAGTCCCGGTCATCGCACCGGACGGCACGAGCCCCGATGTCACGGTGGAGAACGGCAAGACGAAACCGTTCATCTTCCGAAGCTGCTTCATCGACCCCCAGCAGGGAACGGTCATGGCGAAGTTCGCAAGCGAGAACCTCAAGGCGAAGACGGCGGTCATCTACGTCGACAACAGCACGGACTACAGCAAGAGCCTCGGCAAGGTCTTCAAGGAGAAGTTTGAGGCAGCCGGCGGCAAGGTCGTCATGGAAGAGGCCTTCCTCGCAAAGGATCAGGATTTCAAGGCGACGCTGACGAAGCTCAAGACGGCGAATGCGGACATCCTGTTCGTCCCCGCTTACTATGAGGAAGTCGGCAAGATCGTCAAGCAGGCGCGCGAGCTCGGCATGACGATGCCGATTCTCGGCACGGATGGCTGGGATGACCCGAAGGTCGCCGACATCGCCGGCGCGGATGCACTGAACAATACGTTCTTCAGCACGCACTACTCCGACAAGGACGAGGAAGTCAAGGGCTTTGTCGATGCGTTCCACCAAAAGTACGGCCATGCGCCGAATGTCTTTGCGGCGCTCGGCTACGACGCAGGCAAGATGCTCATTGACGCGATCCGCCGCGCGGGCAGCGCCGACCCGGAAAAGATCCGTCAGGCCATCGAGGATACGAAGGATCTGAAGGTCGGAACGGGCACGATCACGATGGACAAGAACCACAATCCCATCAAGCAGGCCGTCATTTTGGAGAACAAGGGAGGCGACCGCGTGATGGTGGCAAAGATCATGCCGGATGCGGAATAAGCACATCACAAATAGGACACGTGGAATGGGGTCGCAGCGATGCGGCCTCAATCTATGTGTTTGGAAAAGGAGCAGTTCATGGAAGTCACGCAGCAGGTCTTGCAGCAGCTCATCAACGGCATTTCGCTCGGCAGCATCTACGCGCTGATCGCGCTCGGCTACACGATGATCTACGGCATTATCAAGCTCATCAACTTCGCGCACGGCGACATTTACATGGTCGGCGCGTACATCGGTTTTTTCTCCATCACGCAGGCGGGGCTCGGCGTGATCCCGTCGCTCATGATCTCGCTCGTCACGACGGGGCTTTTGGGCATGGCCGTCGAGCGGATCGCGTATCGGCCGCTGCGCCATGCGCCGCGCATTTCGGTGCTCATCACGGCGATCGGCGTCTCGTTCTTTTTGGAGTACACGAGCATGTACTTCGTCTCGCCGACGCCGCGGACGTTCCCCGCGCTGTTCGGCGATGTCGCCGTGGATTTCATGGGCATCGTCATCAATGGGCAGCAGATGCTCATTCTCGGCATCACGGCAATCCTCATGGTCGTGCTCACCTACATCGTCCAGCGCACGAAGACGGGAAAGGCGATGCGCGCGACGTCGTTCGATACGGAGACGGCGGAGCTCATGGGCATCAACTCGGACCGCATCATCTCCATCACGTTCGGCATCGGCTCGGCGCTCGCTGCCGTTGCGGGCGTGCTCGTCGGCATCTACTACAATTCGATCGACCCCTTGATGGGCATCATGCCGGGACTCAAGGCATTCGTCGCCGCCGTCCTGGGCGGCATTGGCATCCTGCCGGGCGCCGTCGTCGGGGGGCTGATCCTGGGCGTCGTCGAGGCGCTCGTCTCGGGCTTCCTCTCGTCGACGTTCCGCGACGCGGCGGCGTTCGCCATACTCATCCTCGTGCTTCTCGTCCGCCCGACCGGGCTTTTCGGCAAGAACACGAAGGAAAAGGTTTAAGGAGGTGCGCGCATGAAACGCAATTTTTTAAGGCGGAATGATCTCATCATGCTCGTGTTCGCCATCATCCTGTTTGCCGTTTTGCAGGGGCTGATCGAAGGGCGCGTCTTGAGCTCCTTTTGGCAGCTCAACCTCCTCATCATCGGCATCAACGTCATTCTCGCGGCGAGCCTCAACCTCATCAACGGCTACACGGGGCAGTTCTCGCTCGGCCATGCGGGCTTTATGGCAGTCGGCGCCTACGTCGGCGTCGTCCTCACGACGAACTTCTCCGTGCCGTTCGGCGCGGCGCTCGTGGCGGGCGGCATCGCGGCAGGGGCGCTGGGCTTTCTCATCGGCATCCCGACGCTTCGCCTGCGCGGCGACTACCTTGCGATCGCGACGCTCGGACTCGGCGAAATCATCCGCATCGTCATCATGAACATCCAGTACGTCGGCGGCGCGGCGGGCTTCAAGGGCATCCCGCACCACACGACGTTTGCGTGGGTGTTCTTCATCATGCTGTTTACGCTGTTCTTCATCAAAAACTTCGTGAACTCGACGCACGGGCGCGCCTGCCTTGCGATCCGCGAGAATGAAATCGCAGCGGAGTCGATGGGCATCAACACGACGAAGTACAAAGTCATGGCGTTCACGATCGGCGCGGCGTTCGCAGGCGTCGCGGGCGGGCTGTTCGCGCATGCGTTCTACCTCATCACGCCCGCGTCGTTTACCTTTATGCAGACGTTCAACTACCTCATCATGGTCGTCATGGGCGGTCTCGGCTCGATCACGGGCTCGATTGCGGGCGCGTTCGTCGTCACCTTCATCTCGGCGGCGCTCGCGAGCTGGCCGGAATTCCGCATGATCATCTACGCGGTCGCGCTGATCCTTTTGATGTTCTACCGCCCGCAGGGCCTCTTCGGCTACAAGGAAATCACGAACATGGGCATCTTCAGGAAATGCTTTGCGAAGGGAGGGAAGGCGAATGGATGAGCTCTTGCAAGCGGAACATGTTTCCATGGTATTCGGCGGGCTCAAAGCCGTCTCGAACTTCAACCTGCACCTAAACAAGGGGGAGCTCGTCGGTCTCATCGGGCCGAACGGCGCGGGCAAGACGACGGCATTCAACATGCTGACGGGCGTCTATCGGCCGACGACGGGAAGCATAACCTTCGCGGGGAAAAGCATTGTCGGGCTGCCCCCGTATGAGGTCACGCAGCGCGGCATCGCGCGCACGTTCCAGAACATCCGCCTGTTTTCCGAGCTGACCGTCCTCGAAAACGTCAAGATCGCATTCCACTTCCACGTGAAGTACGGCCTGATCGAGGCGGTTCTGCGCGTCGGGCGCTACTTCCGCGAAGAGCAGGAAATCGAGGAGGAAGCGATGGAGCTCCTCCGAATCTTCCACCTCGAAGACAAGGCGGACGAGGTCGCGAAGAACCTGCCGTACGGCGCACAGCGCCGCCTCGAGATCGCGCGTGCGCTCGCGGCGAAGCCGAAGCTCCTGCTGCTCGACGAGCCGGCGGCTGGCATGAACCCGCAGGAGACGCACGAGCTCATGGAAATGATCCGCTGGATCCGAAGGGAGTTCGCCCTTACCATCCTCCTCATCGAGCACGACATGAGTCTCGTCATGGGGATCTGCGAGCGCATCTACGTCTTGGAGTACGGCGAGATCCTCGCCGAGGGCACGCCGAAGGAAATCAAAGCGAATCCAGAAGTCATTCGCGCATACCTCGGAGGGGAGTGAGAGCATGGCAGAAACGATGCTGCAAATCGACCATATCGACGTATTCTACGGCGCAATCCACGCATTGAAGGGCGTGAGCCTGGAAGTCCAGACGGGCGAGATTGTCACGCTCATCGGCGCGAACGGCGCGGGCAAGTCGACGACGCTGCGCACGATCTCCGGCCTGCTCGCGCCGAAAGCGGGAACAATTACGTTCCTCGGCGCGGACATCACGGGGAAAAAGGCGCATGAGATCGTCAAGGACGGCATTTCGCAGGTCCCCGAAGGGCGCCGCGTCTTCGCCGAGATGACCGTGCTCGAAAATCTCGAGCTCGGCGCGTTCACGCGCACGGACAAGGCGGGCATCGCAAGCGACCTCGAAATGGTCTTCGCGCGCTTTCCGCGCCTTAAAGAGCGGAGGGCGCAGCTCGCGGGCACGCTTTCGGGCGGCGAGCAGCAGATGCTCGCGATGGGGCGCGCGCTCATGAGCCGCCCGAAGCTCCTGCTCCTCGACGAGCCTTCGATGGGGCTCGCGCCGCTCCTCATCCGCGAGATCTTCGACATCATCGCCGATATCAACAAGGAGGGCACGACCGTCCTCCTCGTCGAGCAGAACGCGAACATGGCGCTCTCGATCGCAAGCCGCGCCTACGTCCTGGAGACGGGACGCATCACGCTCTCCGGCGCGGCGAAGGAGCTCGCCGCGAGCGAGGACGTGCGAAAGGCGTATTTGGGCGGCTGACGCAAAGCAAAGGAACATCAGGGATCAGGGCAAGCAAGGAGGTTGGTTTTCATGTTTGTAGCAAATCGCATGGCAAAGAACCCCGTCACCGTGACGCCGGAGACGACGGTCGAGGAGGCGGCACAGGCGATGAAGCAGGGGCATTTCCGCCGCCTGCCCGTCGTCGATGCGAAGGGGAAGCTCGTCGGCTTCTTCTCCGACCGCGACATCATGCGCGTCACCCCGTCGCCCGCGACGACGCTCTCGCGCTACGAGGAGCGCTCGCTCCTCGCGAAGCTCAAAGTCGCGGACATCATGGCAAAGGATGTCGTCTCGGTAAACGAGGACGCGACGATCGAGGAAGCCGCGCTCATCATGTACAACAACAAGATCGGCGGGCTGCCCGTCGTCTCGAGCGTCGGCGTCGTCGTCGGGGTCATCACGGAGACGGACATCTTCAAGACCTTCGTTGATGTCATGGGACTAGCCGCAGGCAAGACGCGGCTCACGCTCCTCGTCGACAACAAGGTCGGCGTCGTCCACGACATCGCGGGCATCTTCACGGAGCTTGGGCTCTCGCTCGACTCCCTCGTGACCTGCCGCCAGCCGTATGGCAAGTACGAGATCGTCGTGCGCGGCGACATCCCCGATGTCGAGGCGCTCAAGGAACGCATCGAGAAGAAGGGCTACGAGGTCATCCACACGGCGAGGATCGGATAGAAGGCAGCGCGCATCGATGCCCGCCGCAAATGGGGGCTCCCCGGTTTGCGGCGGGCGTTTCCATGGAAGCGGATCTTGGGGGCGGATCTTGCTTTTTATAAGAGCCCCTATTCTTTCGAAAAGAACCTATAAAGAACTTATCTAAAGCACATATCGTTTATGGCACGGAGGATGGCTTATGAAATACCCCATGAAGCTGGTTGCACCACTCAAGGATTACCTGTGGGGAGGGACGCGCCTCAAAGAGGAATTCGGCAAAAAAACGCAACTGGAACAAGTAGCCGAGAGCTGGGAGCTTTCCTGCCACAAGGATGGAAAGAGCGTGATCGCAAACGGCGCGGCATCTGGAAAGACACTGGCGGCATGGCTTGCGGCGGCAGGGAAGGATGCGCTCGGCACGAAGGCGGCGAAGGCTTCCGGCTTCCCGCTGCTCATCAAGCTCATCGACGCGCATGACAATCTCTCCGTGCAGGTGCATCCCGATGATGCCTATGCCCTGCGCGTCGAGGGCGAGCACGGCAAGACGGAAATGTGGTACGTCGTGGACGCCGCGCCGGGGGCAGAGCTGCTTTACGGGTTCCAGCATGAAATCACGAAGGAAGAGTTCCGCCGGCGCATTGCGGAGCATACCCTTTTGGATGTCGTGCGGCATGTGCCGGTCCGAAAGGGCGATGCGTTCTTTATCCCCGCGGGCACGCTGCACGCGATTGGGAAAGGGCTTCTCATCTGCGAAATTCAGCAGAGTTCCAATTCGACGTACCGCGTTTATGACTATGGACGCGTCGGAGCGGACGGGAAGCCGCGCGCCCTCCATGTCGAAAAGGCGCTCGACGTGACCTCGCTCTCCCCTGCCGCGCAAGGGGCTTTGCGGACGCCCCAAATCGATATTTTCGCGGGCGTGCGGGCACGCCTTCTTGCCGCCTGCCCGTATTTCACCGTCTACCATCTCGCGGCAGCGGGGGAATGTGCGCTCGATGCGGGCGCGGATTCCTTTCATGCCCTGACGGTGCTGGGCGGACAACTGAAGCTGTGCGCGGCGGGCGAGGCGCTTTCCCTCCAAAAGGGCGAGACGGTCTTCTTGCCGGCGGGGCTTGGGCGCTACGTGCTGCGGGGGGACGGGGAGCTGATCCTCAGCAAGGTTTGAGCGACTGGGGCGTTTGCGGAAGCCGTGCGCCTTGGCATCGTCCCATCGTCCCATCATCCATCCGCGCATCCGTGCGCTTTTGCCGACGAGGAGCTTGCCCCGCATGCTGCATGGCGGGCGCGGGGCGTTTTATCCGCGAAAGACATGGGGCTTGCCTAGGGCAAAGCGGTATGGGCGCACGAAAGGTGCGGAACGGTTCTTGGATCTGTGCATAACCGCCTCCAAATTTGTCAGAACATTTTTTTTTTTGGATTGTTCCGAATAAGCAGGAGTTTCATTAAAGAATGAAGAATAAAAGAATCGTTAAGGGGTAGGCAGCGATCCGATCGGGATCAGGACAGGGATCGTTCTCTCCTCGCATGAAATCGCATGAGGCAGAAATGAGGCAGAAAAAGGAAGTGGATGCGAAATGAAATTACGGACAAAGGCGACGCTGTTTGTCAATGTATGCATTATCGTGGCGTGTGTGGCCATGGCGATTTTGAGCTGGCACAATGCGAATGACAGCTTTGATGCGTCGCTTCAGCTGCAGACGGCGTCCAATCTGAAGATCCTGAAGGGAGACCTGGAGGCGCGCTTCGACGGGGATTGGCATGTAGAAAGCGGGCAGCTTTTCCGCGGCACGCAAAACCTCAGTGAAGCGACGGATCTCGTCGACACGCTCGGCGAGTCGAGCGATGGGTTCGTGACGTTTTTCGTCGGGGACACGCGCACGATGACGAATGTCAAGGATGCACAGGGCGCGCGCAGCATCGGGTCGAAGGCATCCGGGAAGGTCGTTGACGCCGTGCTCAAGAAGGGCGGGAGCTACACCGGGCACACGACGATAAACGGCGCGGACTACATGGCGGCGTACCTGCCGCTCACGGATGCCTCGGGGCAGAACGTCGGCATGATTTTTGCCGGCAAGGCAATCAGCCACATGGCAGGCGTCAAGAGCGACTTCATGGCGAAGGCGCTCGTCAGCACGCTGATTACGGTGCTGGTCCTGATCGCGGTGCTCGGCGTTCTCTCGTACGTCGGCATCGGCAGGGCGCTGCAGCCGCTCGTCTACCTGACGGAGGTGCTGCAAAAGATCGCGGACGGCGATCTCACGAACAAGCTGTCGGCGACAGATCGTGCCGATGAGGTCGGCATGCTGCAGAACAGCAGCAGCAAGATGATGAAAAGCCTGCGCGACATGGTGAAGAATACGGCACAGGCATCCGAGCAGGTTTCCGCGTCGAGCGAGGAGCTCACGGCAAGCGCGAACCAAACGGCGCAGGCGTCGCAGTCCGCGGCAGAGTCCGTCGTCTCCATTGCCGAGCAGAGCGCGGAGCAGAGTGGGATCGTCGAGGAGACGACGAAGAAAGTCGAGGGCGTGAACGAGCGCATGAAATCCGTGTCGAAGGCGCTCGTCACGGCAAAGGATGCCGTGGACGCGGCGCAGCATGCGACGGAAGAGGGCGACCGCGTGCTCGATGCGGCAATCGACGGCATCGAGGAAATCGCGCGCGGCTCCGTCGAGTCGGGCGAGGCGGTGCAGAAGCTCTACGAGGGTTCGAAGAACATTGCCGAGATCAATAAGGTGATCACGGACATCGCAGGCCAGACGAAACTCCTCGCGCTCAATGCGGCAATCGAAGCGGCGCGCGCGGGCGAGCAGGGCAGAGGGTTTGCCGTCGTGGCGGACGAGGTGCGCAAGCTCGCGGAGGAATCCGAGTCGGCGGCGCAGGAGATCGGCGGGGTCATCCAAACGAACAGCGAAGAGATCGAGCGCACCTTTGCGCTGGCGAAAAAGCAGCAGGATGAGGTGCACGGGGGTGTCGCGCAGGCGAAAGCAGCAGGCGAGAAGTTCCACGACATCATGCAGCGCATCGCCGATTTGAATACAGAAATCGCGCACATTGCCTCCATCGGCGAAACGATTCAGAAGGAATGCGTCGAGACTGTCAAGGGCGTCGCGCGCGTCAGCGAGGTCGCGCACAACGTGCAGAAGAAGGCGACCGACGTCAGCGCCGTCAGCGAGGAGCAGGCCGCGTCGACGGAGGAAATCGCGGCGGCAAGCCATACGCTTGCCGAGCTCGCCGAGAAATTGCAGGCGGGCGTGCAGAAATTCCGGCTTTGAATGATTCACGGAAAGGCGAAGGGCTTTGGGCAAAGGGGGAACACACTTTGCCCAAAGCCCTTTTTGGTGCTGGAGGAGGTACGCTTTTCCTGCCTGTTTTGCAGCAGGCTTTTGTATCGATAATTTGTAGAAAAATTTTTTTTATGCTATAATGATTATAGGGTAAATCCAATATCGCGAGGGATAATAGGTGGGAAAATTTGAGATTGCCTTTTATGAAACCATTTCTGGGAATAGGCCAGCGGAAGCTTTTTTGCTGGGGCTGGATGCGAAAATGCGTGCGAAGCTGGTTCGGACGATTCAATTATTATCCGTCAATGGGAATCAATTGAGAGAACCGTACTCAAAAGAATTAACCGATAAAATTTTTGAGCTGCGCGCGAAAGTTGGGAGCGATATTTCACGTGTATTATACTTCTTTGTCGTTGGACGTCGGATTATCTTGACGCATGGTTTTATCAAAAAAACGAGAAAGACGCCCACGAATGAGATTGAACGGGCGAAACGATATCGCCAAGACTATATGGAAAGGACAGATGCGTTATGACAAATTTCGATGTTTTTTTTGCGAAGCAGATGCAAGACCCTGCATTCCAACAAGAATATGATGCACTGGAGCCGGAATATGACATTATTCAGGCAATGATTGATGCGCGAAAGAATTCGGGACTGACGCAAAAGGAACTGGCGATGAAGACGGGGATTGCTCAGTCGGATATTAGCAAACTGGAACATGGAAACGCCAATCCGTCTTTGCGGACGCTGCAGCGATTAGCTGCAGGAATGGGCAAGAAACTTCGTATCGAATTTGCATCTGTGTAGGGAAGATTCGGATATCCAATCAACATCCATTTTGGGATGATGCCGTGCAGGACCTGCAGGATACGATGCTGTAACAGGCAAAAGCCCGGTGCAAACGGAATGCGTTCCCGTTTGCACCGGGCTTTTGTATCCTCCTGCCTGAGGATCTGAAGCAGCGCCCCGTACGGGAAAGGCTGCTCCGCATGGTTGCGCGTACGCGTGCCGGTGCCGTCATGTGGCATTCATGCGAATGCCGCCGCGCCCTCGCGTCAGGCGGATTGCGCCCTCCTTTTCCAGCGCTTTCAGCTCGGCTCGGATACGGCTTTCCGGCGCGCTCAGACGGGCGGCGAGCGAGCGCCTGCCGATGGTTTCGCCGGCTGCATTCGCGCGCCGGATCTCGTCGCGGATCCGCTCTCCGAGCGGGCGTGCGGGGAGCGGCGAGGCGGCGTGCACGGCGCTTCGCCGCTGCAGGTTGGGCGGCAGGTCGGCAAGTGCGGGGCAGCGGTGCCCGCAGACGCTGTGCAGGTATTCGACCGCATTTTGCAGCTCGCGGATATTGCCCGGCCATGCGTATTGCAGGAGGCGGTCTTTTATATGGCTGAACCAGATGCCCGCCTGCAGGTCGTCCATGCGGCTGTCCAGCTGCCGCAGGATATGCTTTGCGAGCAGCAGGACGTCCGTGCCGCGATTCGCGAGCGGCGGCAGGGCAAGCGGCAGGACGCTCAGGCGATAGTAGAGGTCGCGGCGGAATTTTCCCTGCCGCACGAGCGCTGCGAGATCCTGGTTTGTCGCGGCGATGACGCGCACGTCGATATGGATGGGGATGACGCCGCCGACGCGCCGGATCTCTTTTTCCTGCAGCACGCGCAATAGTTTCGCCTGCAGGGCGAGCGGCACGTCGCCGATTTCGTCCAAAAAGATCGTGCCGTGGTTGGCGTGCTCGAAAAGGCCGACCGCTCCGTGGCGTGCCGCGCCCGTGAAGGCGCCTTCGACGTAGCCGAACAGCTCCGAATCCATGAGGGATTCCGTGACGGCGGCGAAGTTGACGGCGACGAACGGTCCCTTGGCGCGCGGCGAGGCATTGTGGATGCTTTGCGCGAGCAGTTCCTTTCCCGTGCCGCTTTCGGATTCGATGAGTATGGTCGATTCCGAGGCGGCGAATTTTCGGGCGAGCGCAATCGTATGGCGCAGGGCGGGGGCATTCCCGATGATGTCTTCGAAATGATAGGCGGCGCGGGCGTGCTGGCCCGGCGTCTTGCGGATCGTGCTTTCGAGCCTTGCCAGTTCGTCCTTCAGGCGGATCGCCTTGTTCTTGTATTGAAAGCTGAGCTTGGTGAGCTTGATGATGTCGTGGATGTAGTAGGCGGAGAGCAGGTTGCCGTATTCGCTTAGCGCATGGAAATGTTCCAAAATCTGTACGAGCGCCGTAATGTCGAGCTGGCGCGTTCCGATGTCGATGATGGTCTGGATTTCTTTCGGGACGAACTGCGCCTCGCCGGGCGTCACGGCGATGTTCGTCTCATGCGTGCGGGGCATGCCGGGCGCGTACGCGTAGTAGTTCAGGTGGTCGATGCCCATGGTCTGCAATAGGACAATGACGTTTTCCGCCGTGTCGATATGGTCGTTGACGAGCAGCACGTCCGTGCCCGCCGGCACCGCCAGGAGCTTTTCGATCTCATTGTAGTTGATGGCGCGCTGCGCGATGATGAACGGCGTATGGGGCGGGAGAAAGTCCTGCCCTCCGTCGAATGCGATTTGGCTCGTAAAGACGATGAGGTCGGCGTCAACCTGCTTATGCGTGCGCATCGCGGTGCAGAACGATTGCAGGTTGGCCTCGCTGCCGATGATTTTTGCGAGCTGCTCGCGGCAATGGTCGGCCGTGTTTTGCCCACAGGAGATGATGGCAATGTTTTTCATGTCCGCTCCTTTTGGGATACATTAGGATAATCCCTATTATAAATCCAATTGATTCCCGTTTCAAACCGATCTGATCCGACTTTTGATGAGAAAGCAAAAGGAAAATCATGATTTTGCATGAGAATATCCGCTTCAAGGAATCGCGGATCCAATGAAGTTCGTCCGATTGGCGTAGATGTTTCGTCCGTATGATCGTTTATTTTGTCCATTTTGGCACAAATCTTGCGAGGAATATAAGTGTGGCCGTCATTTCGATCATGTGGATTCGAAAAAGGAGAGGATACGAATGGACAAGGAAAAAACGCCGAAGGCGGGGATTCTTGGGTACGTGGCATTCTTTTTTGCCATCATCCTGTTTTCAGGCATTTTTGCCAACGCGGATAGCTGGCTGCGCGTCTTTGACTTCAATACGCTGAACGGCAGCTTCGGCACGATCACCGATGCGGCGGGGAAGGCGCTGACGTTCCGCGGGGCGAACGGAGCGGGTGCGCGCGATGGATTTATCTTTGCGATTACGCTGATTCCCGCCGTCATTCTCGCGCTCGGCATCGTCAACGTCGTCGACGGGCTCGGCGGCATGCGTGCCGCACAGCGCATGATGACGCCGATCCTGAAGCCGCTGCTCGGCATACCGGGCGCGACGGCTCTCGCGAACATCGCGAACCTGCAGTCGACCGATGCCGCGGCCGGCATGGTCAAGGAACTGTACGACAACAAGGAGATCAACGATACGGAGCGTTCCATCACCATCATGTACCAAACGAGCGCGAGCGCCACGGTGACAAATTACTTCGGTTCCGGTCCTGCGGTCTTTGGCTTTATGGTCTGCCCGCTCATCCTGCCGATTCTCGTCATGTTCGCCTTCAAGATCATCGGCGCGAATATGCTTCGCGTCTATCTGAAGTTCGTCAGCAGGAAGCAGTCAACGGGAGGTGCGGAATAATGGAAGCGAAGGAAAATGCGGCAGCGGCAAGCGCGCCGAAGAAAACCATATTGGATCTTTTTGTCGAGGGCGCCCGCAGCGGTTGGACCATCGGCACGACGAGCCTCCTGCCGAATGTCATCATGGCGTTCGTCATCATACGCGTGCTCGATATCACGGGGCTTTTGCATCTGATTGGGGTCGTGTTCTCGCCCGTCATGGCGCTTTGGGGGCTTCCAGGGGAGGCGGCGACGGTCATTGTGACATCCTTTATGAGCATGGGCGGCGCGGCGAGCGTTGCGGCAACGCTCTTCATGGACGGCAAGCTCGACCCTATCCAACTGAGCTCGCTCGTTCCGGGCATCTACCTCATGGGCAACCCGGTCCAGAACATCGGCCGCTGCCTCGGCATCTCGGGCACGAATACGAAGCACTACGTGCCGATTCTCGTCATCTCGTTCATCAATGTCCTGCTGTCGATTTGGGTCATGCGCCTGCTGCTTCTGGTTTTTGACTGATGGGTTCTTGTCATGGATGATGGGTTTTTGTATATGGAAGGAAGGAATGGATATGCCAGAAAAAACATTTTTCACCTTGATTCGCCATGCGCACGTCTATGCGCCGGAAGACCTCGGCGTCACGGATTTCCTCATCGCAGGCGAAAAGATTGCCGCGATGGGCAGCGGCGTGGAAGCGCCGAAGGGGGCTGCCTGCCGCACGGTCGACCTTGCAGGCGCACGCGTCCTGCCGGGGTTCATTGACTCGCATGTCCACATGATCGGCGGCGGCGGTGAGGGCGGCCCGCATACGCGCACGCCGGAGCTGCTGCTCTCGAAGGTGACGGTCTGCGGCGTCACGACGCTCGCGGGGCTTTTGGGCACGGACGGCGTCACGCGCCATGTCGAGAGCCTGCTCGCGAAGGCGCGCGCGCTTGAGACGGAAGGGCTTTCCACCTATATCTACACGGGCGCGTACCAGCTCCCCGACACGCCGACGATTACGGGCAGCGTCCGCAAGGACATCGTCGTCATTGACAAGTGCATCGGCGCGGGCGAGATCGCGATGAGCGACCATCGCAGCGGGCAGCCCTCTGTGCAGGACTATCGCTACATCGCCGCGCAGGCGCGCGTCGGCGGCATGATCAGCGGCAAGGCAGGCCTCATCAACATGCACATGGGCAATGGCACGGATGGGCTCAAGGTGCTCTTTGCCATCACGGAGAGCGGCGAGATCCCGAAGACGCAGTTCCTGCCGACGCATATGAACCGCAAGCGCTCGCTCTTTGAGGAAGGCTTCGCGTGGGCGAAGGCGGGCGGATACATCGACATAACGTCGGGCATCAATCCCGAAGACCCCGGCTCGGAGGGGGCGGTCAAGCCCGCGACGGCCGTCCGCGAGGCGCTCGAGGCAGGCGTGCCGCTCGAGCGGATTACGATGAGCTCGGACGGCAACGGCAGCATGCCCGTGTTCGATGCGGCGGGGAATCCCATCGGCGTCGGCGTCGGCGACGAGAAGACGATGTTCACGGAGTTCCGTGACATGGTCGAGAAGGAAAAGCTGCCCATCGGGCAGGCCATTCAGGTGCTCACGGCAAACGTCGCAAAAGCCATGCAGATTTACCCGAAGAAGGGCACGGTCGGCGCGGGGCGTGATGCGGACTTTATCGTCATCACCGAGGATTTCCTTCTGCAGCACGTCTGGGCGCGCGGACAGCAGATGGTCGCGGACGGCAAGCCCATCGTGTTCGGCACGTTTGAGCCGAAGGAATAAAACCAAAAACATGGCAGCCTTGGCTTCGGCACAGACGCATGCGCCGCCGGAACGCGGCGCCGACGACGTCATGAGCGAAGATCGTTCCTCATAAGAATCCGCCTTCGATCCCATTGGGACGGAAGGCGGATTCTTGCTGCCCGTTATTTTGCGAGGACGAGCGGGGAGAAGAGGAGGTAGAGCGATACGATGCCGGCGAGCACGACGGCGGCAAGTATCTTGCGGTATTTCCACGGCGTGAGATCGACTTTGTTCGCGCTCGGCCGGAAGCGGAATTCCTGCGGGAGCGGTGCGAACTTTGCGAAGAGCAGCAGGACGAGGATGTCGAGCAGGAAGAGGACGCTGTGGATGTAGAGGAAATGGATGCCGTCGAAAGCAAACTTCGCGATGACGTAGAACCCGATGTGGAATGCAAAGCACGCTTTTGCGCCCGTCGCCGACACACTCTTGTTGAAGAAGCCGAAGAGGATGATGGCGATGAGGGGGATGTTATAGAAGCCGACGTATTCCTGCAGGAAGTTGTAGAGGCCGGTCGGCGCATGGATGAGGAGCGGCGCGAGCGTGACGGCGATGAGCGAGATGATGACGTTCGCGACCTTGCCCGCATGGACGGTTGCGGCCTCCGAGGCATTCTTGCGGAAGATGCCCTTGAAGAAGTCGAGGGAGAAGAGCGTCGAGACGCTGTTTAGCGCGGCGACGTAGGTGCTCAGGATCGCGCCGAAGATGATTGCGCTGAAGACGCCGTACAGTCCTTCCGGCAAAATGGCGTGGACGAGTGTCGGGTAGGCAGCATCCGAGAGCGGAAGCGATCCTTGGAACATGACATAGGCGATGATGCCGGGGAAGACGAGGTAAAAGGGGCCGAAGAGCTTGAAGATGGCGAGCGTCAGGACGCCTTTCTGCCCCTCTGCGAGGTTGCGTCCCGCAATGGTCTTCTGCACGATGAACTGGTTCGTGTTCCAGTAGAACATCGTGTTGAAGAGCAGGCCGAAGAGAAGCGTCGGCCAAGGCACTGCCTTGGAGTCGACCGCTCCGAAGGCATTGAGCTTTTCCGGCGCAGATGCGACGACAGCCGAAACGCCTTGGATGATGCTCCCGTCGCCGAGCACGTAGAGCCCGATGAAGGGGATGCTGATGCCGCCGATTAAAAGGCCGACTCCGTAGATGCTGTCGCTGATGGCGCTGATGCCCATGCCTCCCATCAGGAGGTACGCAAGGCCGATGATGCCGACGGCCGTCGCCGTGACCATGAGACCTTGGTAATCGGAGATGCCGAGAAGTGTGCCGACGCTGAAGAGCTGGTTGAATACAAGCGCGCCGGAGTAGAGGATGCTCGGCAGCAGCACGAAGATGTAACTCGACTGGATCAGAAAGGAAATGACGAGGCGGAATTGGTTGTCGTAGCGCAGAGCTAAGAATTCCGGGATTGTGGAGACGCCGTGCTTCAGGTAGTTCGGCAGGAAGACGAAGGCGAGCGTGAGGATGGAAAGGCAGGCGATGATCTCCCATGCCATAGTCTCCATGCCGACGCTGTAAGCGAGGCCGCTTTGCCCGACAATCTGCTCGGTCGAGAGGTTCGCCATGAGCATCGTTCCCGCAATGACGAAGCCGCCTAGGCTCCTTCCGCTGAAGAAGTAGCCGTCGGTGTTTTGCTTGTTGATGTGTTTCGTTCGGCGGTAGGCATAGAACCAAATGCCGGCGACGATGATGATGAAGGTCAGGATAGGAACCATGGATATCATCCTTTCAACAATAAAATGAATAAAATCAACTAACATAGAACTAATAGATAATCAACTATGAACACTAATATTATAACGAATGGAAATAATTTTACAAGATCGATGCCAGAAAGGAAACATCCATTTGGATCATACGCACCTCGATCGGCTGCCGGGGTGATGGGCAGCAAATCCAGGGACAAATCGGATTTTTTCGATTTGCATATTGTATTCTTGTGCAGCCCAGTCAAAGAAGCTTGATTTGTCCTAAATACTATGCTAATATAGTATATGTTATATGTATATATGATATTAACCAAAGAACGGGAGGCGATTTTATGAAGTTCCATTCCATTCGCAGGTTTCTCATCGCCGGCCTTGTCGCGGCGGCGGCGATCGCTGCGGTCGCCGGCTGCGGCGGGGACGGGCAGCAGGCAGGAGCAAAGAAGTTTCTGAACATCGGCACGGGCGGCACGGCGGGCACGTACTACCCGATCGGCGGTGCGATGGCGGAGATCCTCAACAAGGAGATCCCGGGCATGAATGCGAGCGCGCAGTCGACCGGCGCCTCGGTTGCGAACATCAACATGCTCCAAGATGGCTCCATTGACCTTGCCATCGTACAGAACGATATCACCTATTACGCGGTCAACGGCACGGAGATGTTCAAGGACAAGAAGTTCGATGGGCTGCGCGGCATCGCGACGCTCTATCCCGAGACGTGCCAGTTCGTCACGCTGGATTCGAGCGGCATCAAGAGCGTCAAGGATCTGAAGGGGAAGCGTGTCGCCGTCGGTGCGGCCGGCTCGGGCGCAGAGGCAAATGCGCGCCAGATCATGGAGGCGTACGGCCTCACCTATGACGACATCTCGGTGCAGTACCTCTCGTTCGGGGAGGCGGCGAGCGCGCTCAAGGACGGCAACGTCGACGCGGCGTTCCTCACGGCGGGTTACCCGACGGCATCGGTGCAGGATATTTCCTCGCAGAACAAGATCCGCCTGCTCCCCGTCGAGCCGGCTGCGGCGGACGCGCTCATCGCGAAGTACCCGTTCTACACGAAGACGACGATTCCCGCCGGCACGTATGCAGGCTGTGACGAGGAGATCCCGACGATCTCCGTCATGGCGATGCTCGTCGCGAGCGACAAGGTCGACGAGCAGATGGGCTACGATATCGCCAAGGCGATCTTCTCGAACCTTGACCGCCTGCAGGCGGCGCACAGCGTCGGCAAGCTCATCACGAAGGAAGGCGCGAAAAACGGCATGTCGCTTGACATGAATGCGGGCGCGGCAAAGTTCTTTGGCGAGTGAGCCGGCATTCGGGAACATGTGAAGGCAATGCAGCCTTCCTCGCAGGAGGAAGGCTATTGCTTTTCCTGACCGAAGCGATTGCGCTTAGGATCTCGCAGGATTGGTGGACTATGGGTCGGATTCGCATTTCGGTTCTGCTCACGGCGGCAGGCATCCTGCTCGCCGCCGCACAGATCCTCCTCGAGCCGTGCCTTCTCGTCACGGCAAACGGCGAGCGCATCGCGCTCGCCCCCGCGCAGGCGGGCTTCCCGCTTTCGGTTCGCTTCATCCACTCGGTGCAGAAGACGCCCGTCGAGGAGAACCTGCGCATTGAGGACGGCGGCTTTACGCTCGACTCGACGCGCTACCAGTCGTTCGGCGTCGGACTGCCGTTCCTCGCGGAGGAAGGGCGCTTTCGCCGCGAGGGCGACGATTTTGTCTTTGACCGCATGAACCGCCATTTTCCGGCGCTCTCGCTGCGTACGGGCGTCGGAACGCATCTTGTGCTCACGCTTGGCGCGGGCGGCGCAAAGCGCGTGCTCGCCCTATACGAGCGCTGGGCGCCGGGGACGCGGATCGATCTTTCCGTGCGCCCGCTTTGGCGCGTGATGTTCTAGTTTTCTAGTTTCCAGGAGGGAATGTTGTTTATGCAAGACAAGCCAACTGCTTCGGCGGACGATATTCTGAAACAGTACGACCGGGAATCGGACACCATGATGTACCATGGCGTGATGGCGAAGATCGTCACGGCGCTTGCCATCGCGTTCTCCGTATTCCAGCTCTACACGGCGATATTCGGCGTGCTCGACGCGCAGCTCCAGCGCGCGGTCCATTTGGGATTCGGGCTGTGCCTCGTCTTTTTGCTCTATCCGACGCGCAAATCGTGGTCGCGCCATAAGCTGCATCCCCTGGACCTCGTGCTCGCGATCCTCGGCGCAGCAGCGCCCGCCTACATCGTCATCGCGTACCAGAGCCTCGTCCTGCGCTCGGGACTCGTGTCAGGCACCGATCTCGTGATCGGCACGGCCGGCATCGTGCTCGTCATCGAGGCGGCGCGCCGCGTCGTCGGGCTTCCGATGGTCTGCGTCGTACTCGCATTCCTCCTCTATGCGTTCGTCGGCCCTTATATGCCCGGTGTGCTCGCGCACCGCGGGCTTACGCTCTCGCAGCTCGTCGGCCATCTCTACTTCACGACGGAAGGCGTCTTCGGCATCCCGCTCGGCGTCTCTTCGACGTTTATCTTCCTCTTCATCCTCTTCGGCGCTTACCTTGAGTCGACGGGGCTCGGCAAGTTCTTCATCGACCTCGCGAACAGCATTGCGGGCTGGGCGAGCGGCGGCCCGGCGAAGGTCGCCGTGCTCTCGTCGGGACTCATGGGCACGGTCTCCGGTAGCTCGGTCGCCAATGTCGTCGGCACGGGTTCCTTGACGATCCCCATGATGAAAAAGCTCGGCTATCACAAGAATTTTGCGGGCGCGGTCGAGGCGGCGGCGTCCACAGGCGGACAGCTCATGCCGCCCGTCATGGGGGCGGCGGCGTTCCTCATGGCGGAGTTCGTCGGCGTTCCCTACATCGAAATCGTCAAGGCGGCGGTCATTCCTGCCCTGCTCTACTTTGCCGGCGTATGGCTCGGCGTCCACTTCGAGGCGAAGCGCGAGAATCTGAAAGGCATCCCGCGCAGCGAGCTGCCGAAGCTATCCACGATCCTGAAGGAGCGCGGGCATCTCGCACTGCCGCTCATCGTCATCGTCTATCTCCTCGTCGCGGGCTACACGCCGATGCGTGCGGCGCTCTTCGCCATCATCCTCTCGATCCTCTGCTCGATGATCCGGAAGTCGACGCGCATGAAGCCCCTCGAGATCGTCATGGGGCTTGAGCGCGGCGCGCGCGGCGTCCTCTCCGTCCTCGTCGCCTGCGCGGCGGCGGGCATCGTCATCGGCGTCGTCACGAAGACGGGCGTCGGGCTGAAGCTCGCGTCGGGGCTTCTCGACCTCTCGGGCGGCATGCTGCTCCCGACGATGTTCTTCACGATGATCACGGCGATCATCCTCGGCATGGGCGTGCCGACGACGGCGAACTACGTCATCACGTCGACGATCGCCGCGCCCGCGATCATCCAGATGGGCGTTCCCGTCCTGTGCGCGCACATGTTCGTCTTCTACTTCGGCATCATCGCCGACGTGACACCGCCCGTCGCGCTCGCGGCGTTCGCGGGAGCCGGCATCGCGGGCGGCAATCCCCTGCGCACGGGAATAAACGCCTCGAAACTTGCGATCGCGGCGTTCATCATTCCGTATATGTTTGTGCTGTCGCCGAACCTCCTCATGATCGATGCGACGGCACTGAATCTCATCATGACGACGGTGACGGCGCTCGTCGGCATGATCGCGCTCTCTTCGGCGCTCATCGGCTTCCTCGCCGACAAGGCGACGCGCATCGAGCGCATCGTGCTCATCATCGCCGGACTCCTGCTCATCAAGCCGGGCATCGGGACGGACGTTCCGGGATTTGTCCTCTTCGCCATCATCCTCGCGATTCAGATGCGCCGCAGCCGCGCGCGCAAAGCCGAAGCAAACGCGTGACCCGCATCTGCCGGAATCGGGCGTCCGCATCAAAGGGACACCGCAATGGATATACGCGGACGCCTCGCTTTGAAAGCGACCGTGCATCTCTCCCCATCCGGTCAATAGGCAGGCGTCGCTTTGCCGCCCTCCATGAAGATCCTCAGTTTTCTGAGGATCTTTTTCTTTGCGAAGGATACCGCCTGATGCGTGACATGCAGCAGCTCGGCGAGTGCCGTCACCTTCATGTCCTCAAAGTAGAGGAGGCGCAGAATCTTCTTCTCGCGCTCGGAAAGCGTCGCGATCGCCTGCTGCAGGACGATCCTGCGGCACGTCCGCTCGTCCTCGGCATCCGCGCGATCCTGTGCGCCGCTGTATCGCTCCCAAAAGCTGCCCGCATCCGCGTTCTGATCGGGGTGCGTCTCCCGTTCCCAAAGCTTTCGCGCACGGCGAAACGCGTTGTAGAGCGCCGCGTGGACGCGGCTCGCGGCAAAGGCGGCGAAGTGTACGCCGCGGCTCGCATCGAAGTCGCGGATCGCCTCAAGGAACGCCAGCCGCGCGATGCTCGGCGCGTCGGCGGCGAGCGCGGCGCGCAGGTAGGGCTGACGCGACTCCTTGATGATGAGCCCCTCGTACTGCGCGAGCAGGCGCTCCTGTGCGGCGCGGTCACCCGCTGCCGCGCGGCGGATCCAAGCGTTTTCTGCCTCCGTCGGCAGGATGCTTCCCGCTTCGCCGCGCACGATTTCGTTTTTCATGAAAACCACTCCTTTCCCTTGCAAAACAAATGCAGTTCGCATTTTAGCGAAGATCGGAGGGCGGCGCGAATGCACAATCGCGATGCAGGCGAGAGGGAATTGGACAAAATTGAGGGGCTGGGGGCGCGGATTTTTGCCGGATCGCGGCGGATTCGGAAATTTTCAGGAAGCATGGGTCTCGTTTTGTTCGAGAATCTTTAACCCAAGGCAAATCTGGGATTGCTTTACTGAAACGTATGTTCTATAATAGGCCTAAGGAAATTTCGTGCTTTAGGGGTCAGGGAGATTAGGAGGATCAAATGGAAAATCAGTTGGAGAAGTACCCCATGCCGAAGGAAGAAGAGCTCCTTGCCATCCTGCCCGAGAGCGGCACGGCAGGCGAGAACGGCACGCGCATCATCGCACGGCGGGCGGCGTTTTGGGTGCCGAACTGCGTCTCGTACGTCCTGCGCTACTACGCGGCGCGCGAGGGGCGCACGCTCGCGCTCATCAAAAAGGCGCACTTCGCGCGTATCCGCGGCATGGTGGGCAGGCGGAAAGCAGGGCAGAACGCGCGGCGCAATCTGACGGTCATGCTCGCGCCGTGGCTCATCCTCGTACCGACGCAGGTACGCGAGGCGGACGGCGAGCGCGGCACGCTCGGCTATGTCAACGCGAGCCGCCCCGTGCAGCTCGCGCCGCTATCGGAGGGGCGCGCGAAGTCCGCGCTCATCCTCGCAAACGGCATGCGCATCGCATCGTTCTGGACGGTCGAGCGCAACGAGGCGCACCTAAGTTACGGCGATTACCTGCACGTGTGCGCGCTCCTTCGCCTGCGTGCGCGGCTGCAGGAGGAGGAACGCCTCATGGCGGCATCCTTTTAGCGCATTCACGCAGGTTTTTTCCAAAATTTTTCCGTCGCGCGTTGCAAGACGGTGCCTATCGTGCAGGTACATTGGTGTCAGGAGGCAAGAGGCGGGCAAAGGAGCCCGATGCCCCTGCGGGGACAGCCGGCAGTCCCGGGAAGGACCAGCACGAAAAGAGAAAGGGAGTAGGTACTATGGCAACGCGCAAAGGAGCAACGAGCAAGCTCGTGATCAAGATCGCGGCAGGCATGAATGCCGCGGGCAAGGCGACGTACAAGCAGCGCACGTTCACGAACGTGAACCCCGCGCTCACGGACGAGGATTTCCTCTCGATCGGAAACAAGCTCGCCGCCCTGCAATCCGAGGAAGTCGGCGGCATCGTCCGGCAGGACGCTGCGAGCATCATCGCGGGCTGAGCTGCTCGCATGCTGCTCGGAACTGGAACGGATTTTGGAAAGGAGAATGAAAGATGAAGTCTACGCTCAAAATGGTCATGAAGCTCGATGAAAAGAAGACGGTGACGCTCTCGCTCGCTTCCCCGAAGACGGGACTCACGAAGGCGGAGGTCGAGACGTGCCTCAACGAGATCATCGCGAAGCAGGCGATCCTCGTGAACGGTGCAGCGCCGACTGGGATCAAGGAAGTCTACGTCCAGAACACGGAGGCGCAGGCGCTCGCCTAAACGGCCTTTAAGAGCTGCGGCGGACGCATCGCACGGAGAAGCCCCGACAGGCAATTCTGCCTGTCGGGGCTTTTTATCCGTTTTTAAGGGAAACATGCTATAATAAGAATGATTTCATACAGACCCGGTTTTGCCGGCGGGTTTTGGGCGAAAGGAAGATCACTATGCCATTCACACATTTGCTCGAAAGCTTCTTGATCCACTATTTGGAGCGGTTCAGCGATGCCTGCTTCTGCGTGCGCCTGCGCGACAAGACGTATACGATCGGCGCGGGGGAGCCGCTTTTCACGATCCATGTGAAACAGGACATTCCGAAGAAAGAGCTTCTGACGAGCGCAGAGCTCGCGATGGGCGAAGCGTACATGCGCGGCGACATCGATATCGAGGGCGATCTCTTTACGGCGCTGTGCGTCCTGCTCCCCCATTTCAGCAAGGACAGCATCGATCGCAGCGCCCTGTCGAAACTCTTCCACGCAAGCACGAAGAAGAGCGATCAGAAGGAGCAGGTCGCTTCGCATTACGACCTCGGCAACGACTTTTTCAAGCTCTGGCTTGACAAGACGATGAGCTACTCCTGCGCGTACTTCAAGAAGGAGGACGATGACCTCTTTACGGCGCAGCACCAAAAGGTCGACTACATTCTCGAGAAACTCTATTTGAAAAAGGGCATGACGCTCCTCGACATCGGCTGCGGCTGGGGCTTCCTCCTCATCGAGGCGGCGCAGAAATACGGCGTCAAAGGCTATGGCTGCACGCTGTCGAAAGAGCAGTGGGCAGAGGCGCAGAGGCGCATCGAAACACTCGGCCTTCAGGATCTCGTGACGATCGATCTCATCGACTACCGCGATGTCGCCCGGAGCGGCAAGACATTTGACCGCATTGTCAGCGTCGGCATGATCGAGCACGTCGGCCGTCCGAACTTTCCCGTCTACATGGGCGATGCGAGCGATATGCTGAAGGACGGCGGGCTGTTCCTCCTCCACTACATCAGCGGACAGGACGAGCGCGCGACGAGCGCGTGGACGCGCAAGTACATTTTCCCCGGCGGGACGCTTCCGTCGCTGCGTGAGATCATTCACATCGCCTACGATGAGAAGTTCCGCGTCATCGATGTCGAGAGCCTGCGCCGCCACTACTACAAGACGCTGATGCACTGGTACGGCAACTTCCAAAAGGCAAAGCCGCAGGTGGAAGCCGCGCGCGGCACGGAGTTCGTCCGCATGTGGGATCTCTACCTCTGCGGCTGCGCCGCCTCGTTCTACGTCGGCAACATCGACCTGCATCAGATTCTGATGACGAAGGGCAACAACAACGACCTTCCGCTTACACGCTGGTACTGAGAGACGCATGAAGACAAAGGCATTTATTTTCGATATGGACGGCGTCATCATCGACAGCGAGCCGATCCACATTCGCGTCAAGCGCGATACGTTCGCGCACTTTGGGCTGCATTTCGACGAGAAGCGGTTCAGCCGCTACATGGGGCGTACGAGCCGCGAGCTCTTCGGCGATCTCCTGCGCGAGAACGGGCGCAGCGATCTCGACCTCGATACCGTCGTGCGCTATAAGCACGAACGCTACCTTGCGGTGCTCAGGCGCGGCGAAGTCGCGCCCATCGAGGGCGCGGTCGAGCTCATCCACCGCCTTCACGCGGCAGGGCTGCCGCTCGCGCTCGCGACGTCGTCGTGGGAACGCGTGATGGAGACGGTGCTCGACCGTTTCGCGATACGCCGCTTCTTTGCGTCGGCAATCTCTGGCAGCACGCTCCCCGCGAGCAAGCCGGATCCCGCGATCTACCGCATGAGCGCCGAGCGCCTCGGGATCGCGCCGAAGGACTGCATGGTGCTCGAGGATACGGCGGCGGGCATCATGGCGGCGAAGCGCGCGGGCATGCGCGTCATCGCGTACCGCAATCCGAACTCCGGCGTGCAGGATCTCACGGGCGCTGACCGCATCGTTGGCCGCATGGCGGATATCCGCGCCGAAGATCTCTGAGCTTCACTCCCGAAAATCCGAGAATCCATGGAAAGCATAAGAAAGAGGCATAGCCGCACCACGGGCTATGCCTCTTTCTTATGCCTTTTTACTGCACGTTCATGGAGAGTTCGATGAATTTGTTCGCAAGCTTTGCCTTTTGGAGGACTTCCTCGGTGATGTCCGCGCCGGCTTCGACGATGACGATGCCATTTTCCATCTTGATGGTGCGGGCTGCCTTCTTGCCAAGCAGGAAGCGGCGATGCCGCTCTTCCGTTGCCTTGTCGGCAGCGGCCTGCTTGGCGGATTCCTTCTTCGAGTCCTTCGTCGGCTCGTGCTTGGCAGCTGCCTTGGATGCTGCTTTCGGCGCGTGCTTTTCGGGCTCGGAGGGAGGCTCCTTGGCGGGCGTTTCCTCCGTTATAGGGGCAGAGGCGGGTGCTTCCTCCTCCTTCGCAGGCTCAGAAGCGGGTACAGCGAGCCCTTCCTCCTTCGCAGGCTCGGAGGCGGACACAGCAGGCGCTTCCGCCTTCGCAGGCTCAGAGGCGGGTGCATCGGGTGATTCCTCTTTCGCAGGCGCAGCGGGCGTCTCTTCCTTTGCCGGCGCTGATGATGCGGGCTTGGCCGGCGCTTCGGGCGCAGGAGCCGCTTCAGGCACTGCTTTTGCTGTGGGCGCATCGACGGGCGTTCCGTCGTCTTCCGTCCACGCAGAGGATGCTACAAATTCAGTTTTTTTTTCCCCGCTCGGATCGATGACCGTGACCTGCTTGCCGAAGATTGAGATCTGATCGTTCGTGACTTCGGATGTCGTGCCGTCCGGCGCCGTGACTTCGCACTTTTCGATCTTGCCGTCGTCGCCGATGAAGACTTCCGTGATGTTGCCCTGGATCGTACCGGACTTCGTGATCGCCTTCGTGCCGATGATGCGGATGTTCTCGTCGAGAAGCTGTTCGTAGTCACCGGCATCGTCGAGCTTCAGGATGTTTTCGCTGTTCGTGATGGTGACCGCGTCGTCGCCGATGGCGATCACGGACTCATACGGGATCAGCTTGACGCCGCGATACCAGTCATCGTCCTCGATGGTGATGGCTGCGACGCTGCCGTTGCGCGCGTCCATGAGCAGTGTCTTGCTCATGCCAAGCTCACGGCCTTCCGTGATGCTGATGACGGGAAGGCCAAGGATCTCTACGCTTTTCTTCATTGAAATTCCCCCATATAAAATGATAGCTTAAACCTAAGCATGATCGCCCTGCTGGGAAAACTCGGCTTCAATCTCGTCGAGCAGCTCTTTCGGGATATCCTGAAAGGGCGTGGCAGGGACGCGGTGCTTCGCCAGAATGTCTTGTACTGCGCCGAGGTAGCGGAGGGATTTCATAAACTCGCGCTGCATGTTCTCGTGCGTTGTGACAGACGGCAAGGTGAGCGCCTTCGTGTATGCGCGGATCGCCTCCTGGTATGCCGCGTGCTCCTTGTAGAGCCCCGCGAGCTCGATGATGAGGAACGGGGCATAGCTGTCGTCGGGATATCGCTCGATTGCCGCCCGGTAGGCGGCGATCGAGTCGCCCGGCGCATCGACTTTCTGCGCGTAGGCGTAGCTTAGGAGATCGTCGAGCGTTTCCATCGCCGCGATTTTCTCCTGTGCTTCCGCCGAGGCGGGCGTGACGAGCGGCTCGTGCGGCATCTCTGCCGGCTCAGATGCCTGCGTTTGCCCGGCTGGCTCCGCAGATCCCGCTGATCCGGCTGGCTCGACGCATTCGTCTGCCCGGTCCGCTGTGCCCTCTGCTTCATCTGTCTGCGGCTTCGGGGGCGCCAGATCCGCTGACCCTGCTGGCGCTGTTGTCTCCGCAAGCTCCTGCTCCGCTGTTTCCGCGCGGAGCCCGTCCGCCGGCACTTCGACAGGAGCGCCCTCTTCGCGCGCTTCCTGCGCTTCGCCCTCCTTCGGCTTCGGCGCATCCATCCCAGGAACGGGTTCCTCCCAAGGCATTGGGACGGATGGCCATGCGGCAGGCTTCTTGTCCTCGCGGCGCAGCAGCAGCTCGTTGAATCCCGTGACGATGAGCGCCGCAAGGATCGCAAGACCCGCGAGACGCATGTACTGATAGACATCAAGGACCATGCTCGCCTTGATGGAAATACCTGTGACGAGGGCGGAGAGCACCGCACACAGCAGGAGCGAGGAAAGCTTGACGCGTATGCCAACCTTACGGCATAGGACGCGCACAAGGAGGACGCTGGCGATCATGATGCCGAGTGTCAGCAAGACATAGATCATGCGCACACCCCCCTTGGTATGTATTATGCCCCATTTTTGCAGAATATGCAAATGGCATACTCGCCAAATTCTTATCTTCGACACAGTGGGGCGATATCCTGCCGAATGCGCTGGGCGAAAATATTTCTTTGTTCATTCGATTTCTTGGATTTCGTTTTCCCCGTCCATATAGTATAATGTAAGCATACGCGAAAAGGGGGAAGTGGCGTGCGGTACGAAGAAGAGGCCGTGATCGGCGAGCCGGGCGGCATCCATGCACGGATCGCCGCGATGATCGTGCGGCGTGCGCAGGAGCTTGGGAAGCGCTACGCCTGCAGGCTCAGCCTGCGCAGCGCGAAGAGCGATCCCATGGAGATCCAGAACGTCCTGCGCCTCGTTGCGCTCAAAGTCGCATGCGGCGACTCGGTCTTCGTCTCGGCCGAGGGAGACAACGGACGTCAGGCCGTCGGCGAAATGGTGCGCTTCCTGGAGAGCGGGTTCGAGCTCACGGGCGCGAGCGAAATACGCGGCGTCGATGCGCTCCTGCAGGAAAATGCGCTCATGCAGGAGCGGCTGCAAATGCTCTTGGAGGCAGTGCAGGACGGCATCTGCGTCGTCGACCGGACGGGCGAAGTCACCTACGTCAACCCCGCCTACCTGCGCATCGTCCACCGCTCGCAGGAAATGGTCGTCGGGCAGAACGTCTTCGAGTCCGCGCCGCACGGCAACCGCTCGGGCGTCCTGCGCTCGGGGATCGCGCGCATCGGCAGCATCAGCCGCAAGCGCGACGGCACCGTGCTCGTCGCGAACGTCAACCCGATCTTCGTTGACGGTGAGATCGCGGGCGTCGTCTCCGTCATACGCGACATCACGGAGCTGCAGAACCTCATGGAGAGCCTCTCCGCCGCCAACGCAAAGGCGGAGTACCTCGAAGAAGAGCTGCTGCGCACGAAGCGCAGGGCGGGCGCGTTCGCCGCCTACATCGGCAGGAGCGGCAAGGTCGTCGACGTCCTCGCGATCGCCTCAAAGGCGGCGGCGAGCAAGGCGAATGTCCTCATCCGCGGCGAGAGCGGCACGGGCAAGGAAGTCATCGCCGAGGGCATCCACTACGCGGGCAAGCGCAAGGCGGGTCCGTTCATCCGCGTGAACTGCGGCGCGATTCCGAGTGCGCTCCTCGAATCGGAGCTGTTCGGGCACGAGAAGGGCGCCTTTACCGGCGCGATCCGGCGCAGGCTCGGCAAATTTGAGCTTGCCGACGGCGGGACGATCTTTCTCGACGAGATCGGCGAGATGGACAAAAACATGCAGGTCAAGCTCCTGCGCGTCCTGCAGCAAAAGGAGTTCGACCGCGTGGGCGGCGAGGAGACGATCCGCGTCGACGTGCGCATCATTGCCGCGACGAACCGCGACCTTGAGGCCATGGTGCAGGACGGCTCCTTCCGCGATGACCTCTACTACCGGCTGAATGTCATCCCCATCCTCCTGCCGCCGCTCCGCGACCGTGCGCCCGATATCCCGCTGCTCGTCACGCACTTCACGGAAAAGGTCTGCATGGCGGCGCACCGCAAGGTATGTGCCGTCTCACCCGAGGCGATGCAGATCCTCATGCGCTACCGCTGGCCGGGCAACGTGCGCGAGCTTGAGAACGTGATCGAGAGCGTCATCACGCTCATGGACGGCGATATCATCACGCCCGCTGCGCTTCCCTCGTATCTCACGGGCGCGATCGCCGCGCGTGCGGTCGAGGGATTCGCCGAAGGCTCCGTGTTGCCCTGGGAAGCGTATGAGAAGAAAATCATCGCGAACGCCTTGGCGCGCTGCGGCAGCTTCAACGCGGCAGGCAAGAGCCTTCACCTCTCGCACAAGACCGTCGCCGCAAAAGCGCGCAAATACGGATTGGTATAATTTTCCATAGGCTGGTAAAATATACCATCAAAAACGAGGATATTGGTACGTTTTACCAATTCCACGAAAGAAGGTGCAGGGAAGAAGCATCGTTTGGCATGGCTCGCTGCTCGTATGTTGCCGCCGATCCTTGCGGAAACGCGGTGAAAATAAATTTTTATCGGATAGCTGAAAAGTTGGCACGATTCTTGCGTGACATATAAGGCAGATGTGCCAAACCGTTCACTGTGCGGTAAAAGGCAGGTTGGTTGGGTTTCGTTTTATTTTAGATGGGAGCGATTGCATTATGACGCAGGAAGTAGTTACGATTGAGAACAAGACGGGGATTCATGCACGTCCGGCATCGATCTTTGTGCAGACGGCGACGAAGTTCAAGTCGAAGATCCAGCTCAAGGCAAAGGGCAAGACGGTCGATGCCAAGAGCATTCTCATGATCATGAGCTTGGGGCTTGTCAAGGGAACGGAGATCACGATCCTTGCGGACGGCCCCGATGAGGCGGACGCCGTCAAGGCGCTGAAGGATCTCGTTGACTCGAAGTTCGGCGAGGAATAACAACATGCGGTCCTGCCCTCGCTTATGCCTGCGGCAGGATTGCTTTTTATGGGGAAGCATGCGGACAGAAATCGGCTGAATGGCTGAGCGATACAGGAGGGAATGGTATGGCAGAAGTGATTCGCGGCAAGGGCGTTATTTCGGGGATCGCAGTCGGCAAGATCATGCTTGCCGGACAGAACCTCGACGGCTATCTCGTCCATTATAAGGCGGGCAGCAAGGAAGAGGAAAAGGAAAAGGCGCGGGCTGCGCTGACGGCTGTCGCGGAGAACCTGCGCACGAGCATCGAGCGCCTCAAGAAGCAGGGGATGGTCGAGCAGGCGGCGATCATGGAAGCGCACCGCATGATGGTGCAGGATCCGATGATGGAAGAGAACATCATGGCAAAGATCGAAGAGACGGCTTCCGCGCCGCATGCCGTCCTCAAGGCGGCAGAGGCGCAGGCGGTCCTGTTCGAGCAGATGGCGGACGAGTACTTCGCGGCCCGCGCCGTCGACCTGCGCGATGTCGGCAAGCGCGTCGCAAAGTTCATCCTCGGCGTCAAGGAGCCTGAGATCGGGGACGAGAAGGTCATCCTCTGCGGCCGTGAGATCGAGCCGTCCGTCATCGCGGGCATGCCGACCGAGAACATCGCAGGCGTGCTCTTGGGCTCGGGCAGCACGACGGCGCACGCCGTCATCATCGCAAAGGCGCGCGCGATCCCGACGATCGTCGGACTCAACAAGGAGGACCGCATCGACAAGATCAAGGACGGCGACCACGTCATCCTCGACGGCGAGCGCGGCGAGATCCTCGTCAACCCGTCGGCAGAGGAACGCGCGCGCTACGACGAGCGCATCCGCAAGCAGCAGGAGCTCGCGGCGCACTACGCGGCACTCAAGGACCTGCCGGCTGTGACGCCGGACGGCATCAAGATCGACCTCATGGCGAACATCGGCAGCCACATGGATGTGGACAATGCGCTCTCCTACGGCGCGGAGGGCGTCGGGCTCTTCCGCTCGGAGTTCGTGTTCATGGGGCGGCAGGACATTCCGAACGAGGAAGACCAGTTCAAGGCGTACAAGGAAGCCGTCGAGAAGTGCGGCGGACACCTCTGCGTCATCCGCACGATGGACATCGGCGGCGACAAGCCGCTGCCGTACCTCAACATCCCCAAAGAGGAAAACCCGTTCCTCGGCTACCGCGCCGTCCGCATCAGCCTTGAGCGCCACGACCTCTTCCTGCCGCAGCTCAAGGCGATCCTGCGCGCGGGCGTCTACGGCAAGGCGGCGATCATGATCCCGATGATCATCAACGTCGCAGAGTTCAAGAAGGTCAAGGAGCTCATCGAGGAAGCGAAGCTCGAGCTTGCGCACGAGGGCAAGTCGTACGCCGACAACGTGCAGGTCGGCATCATGGTCGAGACGCCGGCGGCGGCGATCATGACGCCGGTGTTTGCGAAGTACGTCGATTTCTTCTCGATCGGCACGAATGACCTCGTGCAGTACACGCTTGCTTGCGACCGCGGCAATGCGAGCATCTCGCACCTCTACAACCATTTCAATCCCGCGGTGCTCCGGCTTATCCGCCGCACGATCACGAGTGCGCGCGAAGCGGGCATCTGGGCTGGCATGTGCGGCGAGATGGCGTCCGATCCGAATGCGGCGGTGCTGCTCATGGCGATGGGCATCCATGAGCTCTCGATGAGCGCGCCGTCGATCCCGCGCGTCAAGGAGAAGCTCCGCGCAGTCAGCTCGATCCAGGCGAAGGAGGTTCTCTCCGACGTCATGAAGATGGAGGATGCCGACGAGATCAAGGCATATCTGCAAAAGGTTCTCTGAGCATCGTGAAGCCCCCGTGCTTTCTGAACAAAAGATGAAAAAATGGAAAAACCCTTGCCTTTGCGAGCGAACTGTGTTATCCTGTCAATGGTTCGAGGAACCGATGGGAATCAGAGGAAACATGGATACTCGCGGAATCCTTCGGTGACTTGGACAAGACGTTCATTTCTATCCTATGAAGGAGGAGTTTCTTATGAAGAAGACTCTCGTATCCGCACTCACGACGGCGCTCGTCGTCGGCGCAGCATCCACGACGTTTGCTGCTTCGAATCCGTTCTCGGATGTTCCGGCTGGCCATTGGGCCTATGATGCGGTCTCGCAGCTCGCGGCAGACGGCGTCATCGAAGGCTATGGCGACGGCACGTACCGCGGCGACAACCAGATCACGCGTTATGAGATGGCGCAGATGGTCGCAAAGGCTATGGCCAAGTCGAACGTCAGCGCGGCAGACAAGGCGATGATCGACAAGCTCGCTGCAGAGTTCTCCGATGAGCTCAACAACCTCGGCGTCCGCGTCTCAAACCTCGAGCGCAATGCCGACATGGTCAAGTGGAACGGCAAGGCCGAGTACACGATGGCTCGCCACGTCAATAAGGACGCTGCGGATACCGACAGCGACCACACCGACAATTTCCTCTTCCGCCTCGAGCCGTCGGCTGAGGTCAACAGCAACTGGCACGTCAATGCGCGTGTCGACGCCAATATCAATGCGGCAAAGGACGAGGGCGACGACGGCAATGTCTCGCTCAAGCGTATTTGGGCGCAGGGCGACTACGACAACTTCTCCGTGAAGCTCGGCAAGTTCGCGACGCTCGACAACGACAGCATCTTCGATACGACGATGTCCGGCGCAGAAGTCAGCTTCGGCAACAACGTCAAGGGCGTCCTCGGCTATGGCCGTCAGAACCTTAACGATTCGGAGTCGTTCCACAATGACAAGGCTGCCAATCACTTCTACGTCGGTGCGAACTACGCAGAAGGCAAGTTCATGGGCGGCGTTTCCTACCATACGCTGAAGAGCAATGCGACGCCGAGCAAGGATACGTTCAAGGAGGGCGTCGCTAAGGCGGACTACCGCTTCGACAAGAACTCCGACATCAACGGCTTCTATGCGAAGTCCTCGAAGATGAGCGGCAAGACGAAGAACGCGCAGGCCTACAGCTTCGAGTACGACTACAAAGGCGCTGAGCAGGAGAACGCCGGCACTTGGGGCGCGTGGCTCGCATACCGTCACCTCGGCCAGGACGCTTCGCAGTTCAACACGTTCGATGTCGTCAAGGCTGGCGAAAAGGGCTGGGAGATCGGCGGAAACTACACGTTCTTCAAGAACATCGTCGGCACGCTGCGCTATAGCAACGTCAAGGACATCGACAACTCCAGCCAGAAGGCGCATACGTACTTCGGGCGCGTTGAGTTCTTCTTCTGATCCGATCATCCTCGGATTCAAAGCGCATACGCAGACAAGGACCTCCGCTTTCGGGCGGAGGTTTTTTTGCGCGCATTTTGCAGGGAAATCATCTTGGACCATAAAGCGGGATGAAAGGATCGGGATGAAAGGACAAAGAGGCGAGCGTGAAGGCAACGATACACGGGAGGTGGGAAGGTGGGAAGATAGGAAGTTGGGGAAGACGCATTTTGGCAGGAAATGGAGATTTTGCAGAGAATAAGTAAAAGTATGATAATATAAGAAGATTTTATGCGTGCAGGGGAGGTTTTCTACATGGTTACTTCAGAACAGACGATGATGCGGCTGGCGAACGGCAGCGACGTGCGCGGCGTCGCGATCGAGGGTGTCGCCGGCGAGCCCGTGACGCTATCTGAAGAGGCGGCAAACCGTATCGCGACGGGATTCGTCGAATTCCTTGCGGAACAGACGGGCAAGAAAAAGAGCGCGCTCCGCATCGCGGTCGGCCGCGACTCGCGCGTCTCCGGCCACGCGATCAAGAAAGCCGTCCTGCGTGCGCTCACAGCGGCAGGCGCACTGGTTGTCGACTGCCACATGGCGTCCACGCCGGCGATGTTCATGTCGATCGTCCTGCCCGAGACGAAGATGGACGGCTCGATCATGGTCACGGCGAGCCATCTTCCCTACAACCGCAACGGGCTGAAATTCTTTACGAAGGACGGCGGCACGGAGCAGCGCGACATTCAGACGATCCTGCGGGCTGCCGTGCGCGCACCGGAGCAGGAAGGCGATCTCTCGAAGGTGCAGAAGCTCGACTTTATCGACCGTTACTGCCACTTCCTGCGCAAGAAGATCCGGCAGGCGCTCGATATGGGCGATACGCCGCTGAAGGGCATGCACATTGTCGTCGATGCGGGAAACGGTGCGGGCGGTTTTTTCGCGACGCAGGTACTCGGACGTCTCGGCGCGGACACGTCGGGAAGCATTTTCCTCGAACCGGACGGCATGTTTCCGAACCATATCCCGAATCCAGAAAACAAGCAGGCGATGGCGGCGATCCGCGAGGCGGTGCTGCAGTCAAAAGCCGATCTCGGACTCATCTTCGATACGGATGTCGACCGCATGAGCGCCGTGCTCGCGAACGGCAAGGAGATCAGCCGCAACGCGCTCATCGCAATGATGGCGGCGATCCTTGCGCCCGACTATCCCGGCAGCACGATCGTCACCGACTCCGTCACGAGCGACGAGCTGACGGAATTCCTGCAAGGCAAGCTCCACCTAAGGCACCTGCGGTTCAAGCGCGGCTACAAGAACGTCATCGACGAGTGCATCCGCCTCAACCGGTCGGGCACCGTCTCACCGCTCGCGATCGAGACGAGCGGGCATGGGGCGCTCTCGGAGAACTACTACCTCGACGACGGCGCTTACCTCGCCGTCAAGCTCCTCATCGCCGCGACGAAGGCGAAGAAGGCGGGCAGGAGCCTCGCGTCGCTCGTGCAGGGTCTCGGCGAGCCTGCCGAGGCGCGCGAGTACCGCATGAAGATCGCGGAAGAGGACTTCCGCAGCTATGGCGAAAACGTGCTTGAGACGCTTCGGACGCGCGCCGAGGCAGCAGGCATCCGCGAGGCGAAGCCGTCGTATGAAGGCGTGCGTCTCGTGTTTCCAAATGGCTGGGCGCTGCTTCGCCTCTCGCTCCACGATCCGCAAATGCCGCTCAATATCGAGAGCCGCAAGAAGGGCGGCGTGAAGGAGATTGCGGACAAGATGCAGGAGCTCTTGCAGGGGTTCGACCGTCTCGACTTCAGCGTGTTCGACAAGTAAACAGACGCGACATTGGATTGACGGGAAAATGCAAGGAGACCAACCGCAATCGGCAGGTCAAGCGCCGAGCTGTCCTTTCGCACATCAAGCTCCTTTCCCTCCAGTATCATTTTGGTCGTGACAATGAACATCGTGAGGCTTCATGGCAGACCATTCTTCAAGATGTGTTTGATCATTTTGGAGGAGGATACGGAACAAATTGACCGCTTGGACAGGGCAAACCTCCTGTATCTAGTCATACAGAAATTTGCGGAGGAAGTTGACCTTTCGCCGAAAGCCGTGAGCAACAATGAGATGGGATATATTTTCGAGGACTTGATCCGCCGCTTCTCGGAGATGTCCAACGAAACGGCCGGGGAGCATTTCACGCCACGCGAGGTCATCCGGCTCATGGTGTCGATCCTCTTTGACCCGGACATGAAGCATATTTGTGAGCCATTCTTTATGGCAAAGCTGTACGACCCTGCAGCCGGCACAGGCGGGATGCTATCCGCCGGCATCGAAAAAGCAGCAGAGCTCAATGAAAATGCACTCATCGAGGTCTATGGGCAGGAACTCACGAAAAGACCTATGCCATTTGCAAGTCCGATACCATGATCAAAGGAAAGGGCTATGAAAACATCCACCTCGGCAACAGCTTCACGGACGACGCCTTGAAACAGGAGAAGTTTCATTATATGCTCTGCAATCCGCCCTTCGGCGTGGAGTGGAAGAAGTATGAGGCATTCATTCGGGACGAAGCGGAAGAAAAAGGCGATCGCGGAAGATTCGGTGCGGGGCTTCCGCGGATTTCGGACGGGGCATTTTTGTTTCTCCAACACATGATCAGCAAGATGCTCCCCGCAGATGAGGGCGGCAGCCGCATCGGCATCGTGTTCAACGGCTCTCCGCTCTTCACGGGGGATGCGGGGAGCGGCGAGAGCGAGATTCGGCGATGGATCATTGAACAGGACATGTTGGAAACCATCATCGCCCTTCCCGACCAGCTTTTCTACAATACGGGGATTTTGACCTATGTATGGATTGTCACGAATCGCAAGTCCGACGTTCGCAAACAGAAAATCCAACTCATCGACGGAACTTCCTTTTTCGAGCGGATGAAAAAGCCCCTCGGCGAAAAGCGCAAACTCCTGACGGAACAGCACATTGACGATTTGACGAAAATTTACGGCGCGTTCCTGCCGGGAGAGCATTGCCGAATTTTTGATAATGATGACTTTGCCTATTGGAAGGTAACGATGGAGCGTCCTCTCCGGCTGAATTTCGAGGTAAGCGAGGAGCGAATTGCTAGGTTGTGGGAGCAAAAGCCCTTCACCAATCTTGCCACCAGCAGGCGCAGGGATGAAAAAGCCGCCGCAGAGGAAATCAAAGCCGGAGAAAGGCTGCAGCAGGATATCCTGCTGCAGCCTGCGATGGACAGCACAGTGCTGTATAAAAATCGTGAGGAATTTATCGCTGTCCTAAAGGAAGCACTGAAAAACGCCGAAATCACCGTAAAACCCAATGTTCAGAAAGCCATCCTTGCCGCACTCGCCGAGCGGGACGAAACAGCGGATATCTGCTTGGACAAGGATGGCAACCCCGAGCCTGACACGGATCTTCGGGACACAGAACAGATTCCCGTGAAACAGGACATCGAGGAATACATTCGGCGGGAGGTTCTGACCTATGTGCCAGATGCCTGGGAGGATGTGTCTAAGCGGAAAAAGGGCTATGAGATTCCCTTTACTCGTTATTTTTATCGCTATGAGGAAGTAGGAGATGCCGAAAGCACGCTGCGGGACATTGAGACACTCGGGAAAAAGATACAGGAAGACATTGCCGCTCTGTTCGAGGATCGGAGGGATTGATATGTCGGAGATGATTTTTACTTTTGACGAAATCAAGCAGCGGTTACAGCCGATTTTTGCAGGGCATCAGATTCGCCAGGCGATTCTCTTTGGCTCTTATGTAAAAGGGACGGCAACGAAAACGAGCGACGTGGATTTGCTTGTGGACAGCAATCTGCGCGGACTGAAATTTATGGGGTTCGTGGAGGAGCTGCGGGAGGCTCTGGACGATAAAGATATGGATGTGTTCGACATCAAACATATTGAGCCGAAGTCCCGCATTGCTGAGGAAATCAAACAGACGGGAATTGAGATTTATGCGCGATAGGTATGCGGAGTATAAGGATAGTGGCTTAGAGTGGATTGGCGAGATTCCGGCGCATTGGAAAACGATGCGATTTAAGTTTATTGCCCAGCTTATCAATGATAAATCCATCCATGATGGGAAAAAATACATAGGCATGGAAAATATTGAATCATGGACAGGAAAATATCTTGATATGGGAGAAATTGTTCCAGAGAGTTTGTGCAATAATTTCTGTAAGGGAGATATTCTTTTTGGTAAGTTACGTCCTTATTTAGCAAAAGCATATATTGCAGAAGAAAATGGCACCTGTTCAAGTGAAATTCTCGTTTTTCGTACCAGTTCGATTTTAAGGAGATACCTTTTTTATTTGTTGTTGTCATTTGGATTTATTGAGCACATAAATTCCTCGACCTATGGAGCAAAAATGCCCCGTGCAAATTGGGATTTTATTGGAAAGAGCTACATTCCGATACCTCCGCAAGATGAGCAGAATGTCATTGTCGAGTTTCTCGATAATAAATTACATAAACTTGACCATCTCATAAACGAACGTACAGATCAGTTCTCCATGCTCACTCGATTCAAGCGCGAGCTTATTGCGAAGTGCGTCACCAAGGGACTGGACAAATCTGCGCCGATGAAGCCGAGCGGTGAGGATTGGATTGGCGACGTGCCGACGCATTGGCAGATTGTACCGTTAAGGGCGTTCTTGAAACCAAATAACAGGAAAAACCCCGGGGGATTGCCCCTGCTCTCTGTGGAACGGGAGCGTGGAGTTGTAAACAGAGAAACGGACGGCTCGCCGGATAATCATAATCGCGTTCCCGATGACTTGTCGAATTATAAGATGGTCAATGAAGGGCAGTTTGTCATGAATAAAATGAAGGCATGGCAAGGATCGTATGGTGTTGCTCCTTGTGCCGGCATTGTCAGCCCTGCCTACTATGTTTATGACTTGGTCTTTGAGAATAAGGAGTTTTTCAATTATGCCATACGGAGTAAATGTTATGTTGGATTTTTGGGACGGGACTCCTATGGGATAAGAATCGATCAATGGGATTTTAAGGCGGAGCGTATCAAGCATATACCGTTTGTTGTCCCTACTGTAGAAGAACAGCAAGAAATCGTAAATTATCTATCAAAACAGGAATCTAAGATTAACAGCCTGCAAGCAAACATCGAGGCACAAATCCAAAAACTGAAAGACTACCGCCGCATCCTGATTCACGATGCAGTGACGGGCAAGATAAAGATTTAGCAAAGTATCATACGAGGAGGGAATTGAGATGGAGTTGGCAACGATTAACGCGAAAGGACAAATAACGCTCCCCTTGTCTGTGCGCAGACAACTCAGACTGAACAGCGGCGATCGCGTTGCTTTCGTGCGCGATGGCGAGAAACTTATCATCACGAGTGATCCTGTGACGGCACTGACAGAAGTGCAGGCGGCTTTTCAGGGGGCTGCGGAGGAGGTGGGGCTATATACCGAAGATGATGTTGTCCGTATGGTGAAGGAAATCCGGGCAGAGAGGCGGGAGAATTCGTCGTGCGAGTAATGCTTGATACCAACATTCTTGTATCCATGATAATCTTTCCGAACCAAATATTTCTTGATATGTTGGAAACGATAACATGAGATATTTGTCACGCCGCAGGATATGGACTTGGGCTTATTTGAAATTCGCGATACCATGGATTATCCCGTGCTGTATTCTGCCATCGTTGCCAAGGCTGATGTACTGATTACGGGTGATAAGGATATTTTGACGGTAGAGCATATCAATCGCCCGGAAATTTTGACGGCGAGGGATTTCGTGGCGAAGTTTGGTGAGGATTCGGAGAATGGGCAGGCATAAATATTCCTTTGAAATCCATTGACATTGGATCTGTCGATGCAGTGACGGGCAAGATAAAGATTTAGGAGGTATCGTCATGCCGATCGATACATCGGAGCGTGTCTTTGAGCGTGAAATCGAATACTGCCTCACGCATTTGGGCAAGAAGTCGCAGCGGTATATCAAGGGCAATCCGAAGGACTTTGACCGTGCTTTGGCGTTGGACGGGAAGATGCTCATCGCATTCGTGCAGGACACACAGCCGGACAAGTGGCAGGCCATCGTCCGGCGACACGGTGCGGAGGCTGCCGCTCAAAGCTTGCTGCATCGGGTTGGCATTGAACTGGACAAGCGCGGCGCGATTGACTGTCTGCGTCATGGCATCATCGATATCGGCGTGGAGGTGCGGCTGGCCTACTGGAAACCGGGAAGCCGCATGAATCAGAGCGCCCTTGCGCTCTACGAGAAAAACCGGCTCTCCATCACGCGCCAAGTAAAATATGCCATGAACAGCGAACATTCGATTGATACGGTGCTGTTCGTGAACGGGATTCCCGTCGTCACGATGGAGCTGAAGAACCCGATCAAAGGGCAGACCTATCAGGATGCCATTGTGTGCAATACCAAAAAGACCGCAGTCCTCGTGAGAAGCTGCTGTCCTTCAAGAAGCGCGCCCTCGTGCATTTCGCCGTGGATCCCGACGAGGTGTGGATGACCACGCGACTCGACAAGTTGGACACGCATTTCCTTCCGTTCAATCGCGGCCATGCGGACGGTTCTGCCGGCAATCCGCCTATAGAGGGGGACTATCGCACATCCTATCTATGGAAGGAAGTTCTGCAAAAGGACAGCCTCTTAGATATTCTGCAGCGATTCGTCCAAGTGCAAAAGGACAAGAAAAACGGTCATGAGTGGATCATCTTCCCACGCTATCATCAACTGGATGTGGTGCGGAAACTGGTGGCGGATGTCAAGCAGCGTGGCAGTGGGCATAGCTATCTCATTCAGCATTCCGCCGGATCCGGCAAATCCAATTCCATCGCTTGGCTCGCTCATCATCTGGAAAGTATTCATGATGCCGATGAACAGGTGATTTTTCACAGCATTATCGTGATTACGGATCGGCGGGTGCTGGACAAGCAGCTCCAAAGGGACATCTTTAGCATGGAACATAAGCGGGGCGTGGTGGTGCGCGTAAGCCGCAATGCCAAGCAGCTGACGAGTGCCTTGGAGAAAGGGCAGCGTATCATTGTCTGTACGCTGCAGAAGTTTCCCTTTGTGGATGTGCAGCGGATTTGCACCACAGGGCGACGATTCGCCATCATCGTGGATGAGGCGCATTCGTCCCAAAGCGGCAAGGCGAGTGAACGCATGAAGGAAGTGCTGGCAGATATTTCCGCTGATGGTGGGGAGACAATCGAACAGCGACTTCACGAGTATGCTGTGGCAGAGGCGAGAGCGGAGGAGGAAACGCCGGATCGGGATGAGGAACTAGCTGACGAAATTCGAAAGCAGATTGCCGCGCATGGCAGACAGGAAAATCTCTTCTTCTTCGCATTTACGGCAACGCCCAAGCAAAAGACGTTGGAGATGTTCGGCACCGCCGTACCGGGGAAGAAGCCGGTGCCGTGGCATATCTACAGTATGCGTCAGGCCATCGAGGAGCACTTTATCTGTGATGTGCTTGAAAACTACACCACCTATGAAACATATTTCCAGTTGGGAAAGAAGACAAAAGAAAATCCCGAATATGCCAAGAAGCAGGCGAACAAGGCGCTGGGCAAATACATGAGCCTCCATCCCCACAATCTGAGACAAAAGACGGAAATCATTGTGGAGCATTTCCGCAGCCATGTCATGGGGCAAATCGGCGGTCGCGCAAAGGCAATGATTGTCACCGGATCAAGGCTCCATGCGCTCCGCTACTACTTCGAGTTTGAGCAATACATCAGAAAGATGGGGTATGACGATCTTGGCGTGCTAGTGGCATTTTCCGGTGTGGTCAAGGATGACATCACCGGGGATCTGGTGGAATACACAGAGGAAAAAATCAACAAGTTCCCTGAGGATCAACTGCCGGAGAATTTTGCCGGGAGTGACTACCAGCTGCTTTTGGTGGCAGAAAAATACCAGAGGGGTTTTGACCAGCCGCTTCTCCATACGATGTATGTGGACAAGCAGCTTTCCGGTGTTAAGGCGGTGCAGACATTATCCCGTATCAATCGTATGTGCAAGGGCAAGACCGATACCTTCATTTTGGATTTTGTCAACACACGGGAGGATATTCAAAAGGCATTCCAAGAGTATTACATCTCCACCACGGTTTCCGACACCACCGATCCCAATGTGGTATATGATATGAAGAATTTTCTGGACGGTGCCATGCTGTACGATGAGCGGGATATTGACGCCCTTGCAAAGGTTTTTTTCAGGGAGAAAAAGCAGCAGAGCAATATGGACTTAGCAAAACTGAACGCTTTTCTCGACCCGGTGGTAGAGCGATATCGGAAATTATCCGACGAGCAGGAACAAAGCGATTTCCGTCGGACGTTGGTGAAGTTTATCCGCTCCTATTCCTTTCTCACACATATCATTTGCTTTGATGATGTGAAGCTCCATAAGTTCTACGCCTTCGCCAAGGCATTGGTGCGAAAAATTCCCAAGGATCGAGCCGAACGTATTCCCCATATCGAAAGCGATGTCAATCTGCAGTATTACCGCCTTCAAAGGGTCTATGAAGGTTCCATCGGTCTTGAGGCGAGGGAAGGCGTGCTGCCGTATGGATCACAGTCCGGCCTGCCGCTTACGGACGAGAAGGAAAAGCTGTCCGAGATTATCCGCAGTCTCAACGAGCGTCTCGGCACAAACTTCACGGAGATGGACAAAGTGCTGGAGCAGTTGGTGGACGATATGTCTGCCGACGAGGAGCTGGTATTGCGGGCGAAGAATACGCTCGATCTCTTCAAAATTGTCTACGACGAAAACATCATGAACATTGTGCTGCGGCGCATGACGCAGAACCAAGAGTTCTGCGAGAAGTATTTGGATGATGATGAGTTCCGCGGGGAGATTGACAAGGTGCTGCTGCCTTTGGTGTACGAGCGCCTGTCTCAAATGTAGTGCGATCCGGCGAGACTTAAAATATTCTCGCCGTTTTGTTTGGAAAAGGTCTTCCAAATTGCAAGAATAACTTGAATACCAGGCAATCCGATCAAGCAGCCAATCTTAGCAGAAGCTCTTCGAGAAAGCGCGCTTCGGGGCTTCGATATTTTTTTCGTGCCGGCTCTGTGGTAGGCTGTAATAGATCCATGGCAATTCTCCTTGTGCATATGGTTTCGGGCAAATTACATTTTGCCATAAGGGATTCTTGCTATGGATTTTTCGTGTGGAAGTTGAAGTTCATGATACAATCCGCCCTCTGGTTGACAATAAATAAAATAACGAGTAAGATAAAGCAAGCTTATGAATCTATCAGCTTAATGGAGGTGTCTGAAGATTATGAAGCTACGTGAAGTAATCCTATGCGGGCTGTTTATCGCGCTCATTACGGTCGGGACGTTCGTGCGCATTCCTGTGGGTACGGATGTCTACACGCTGCAGTTCCTCTTTACCCTGCTTGCGGGGCTGATGCTCGGTGCGCGGCTCGGTGCACTCGCCGTCGGTACATACGTGCTCATGGGGCTCGTGGGGATTCCCGTATTCGCCTCGGGCGGCGGCCCTGCCTATGTGCTTCAGCCGACGTTCGGCTATCTTGTCGGGTTCATCCTGCAGGGCTGGGTGACGGGCGCACTGGTTCGCCGCGGCGTGCCGACGTTCCGCCGCGCGCTCGCCGCGTGCGTTGCAGGCATGGTGGTGGTCTATGTTCTCGGCATTTCGTATTTCTACTTCGCATCGAACTATATCATCGACGCACCGATCGGCTTCTGGATGGCGGTTTGGTACTGCGGCGTGCTGCAGGTCCTGCCGGACTTCCTGCTCTGCGTCGCGGCGGCGTATATCGGGATTCGCCTCTACAAGGCGGGGCTCTGGATTCGTGAGACGCAGGAGATGCAGACGCGCAGCACTGCTCCCGCGCAGGGAGCAGCGGTGCATGCGAAGCGCATGGATATCTGACGGGAGGCGTATCATACGTGGGTAAGGCGTTATTTGTCACGGGGACGGGGACGGACATCGGCAAGACGTATGTCACGGCACTGATTGTGAAATGTCTCCGTGACGCGGGACTCTCGGCGGGGTACTATAAGGCGGCGCTCTCAGGCGCAGAGGTCGCCGCGGACGGCACGCTCCTGCCGGGCGATGCACTCCATGTGGCGCGCGTCGCCCGGCTCGATGCGGCGGATGTCACCGTTTCTTATGTCTATCGAGATGCGGTCTCGCCGCATCTCGCGGCGCAGATCGAGCACCGTCCGATGGACTTTGCTAAGGTGGCAGGGGACTACTGCCGCGCGAAGAAGCGCACGGACTATCTGACGGTGGAGGGGAGCGGCGGCATTATTTGTCCGCTGCGCTGGGACGACGATGAGCACGTCGTCCTCGACGATCTCGCCGTGCGGCTGAGGCTCGCTGCGCTCGTCGTTGCCGATGCGGGGCTCGGAACGATCAATGCCGTCGTGCTGACGGCAGAGCATCTGCGCGCGCGCGGCATTCCCCTGCGGGGCTTTATCTTCAACAACTGGCAGGGCGGTCTGATGCAGGAGGACAATGTGCGGATGGTCGAGGAGATCACGGGCGCGCGTGTCTTGGCGCGTGTGCCGCACGGCGCGGCGGAGCTGCCGATGGGGGCGGATGCGCTCGCCGCACTGTATGCGTAAGGTGTGTTTAGGGAATCGCTGGGTGTATCGGTGATTCCCTGTTTTGTAGGAGGGGACATTTTATGCCGACAATAGAGGAGCGCGACCTGCGCCATATCTGGCATCCGTGTGCGCAGATGAAGGACTATGAGCAGCTGCCGCCGATGGTGATCGACCATGCAAAGGGGGCGTGGCTCTACGACGTGCACGGCAAGGGCTATCTCGATATTGTCAGCTCGTGGTGGGCGAATCTCCTCGGGCATACGAATGAGAAGATCAATGCGCGGATTGCGGCGCAGCTGGATCGGCTCGAGCACGTCATCTTTGCGAATTTCTCCCATCGTCCCGCGATCGAGCTCGCAGAGCGGCTGGCGGCACTCGTGCCTGCCGGACTGACGAAGTTCCATTTCAACGATAATGGTTCGTCCGCAGTGGAGGCGGCGCTCAAGATGGCGTTCCAATACTGTCAGCAGACGGGGCGTACGGGAAAGACGCGGTTTATGTGTCTCTCCGAGGGGTATCACGGCGAGACGATCGGCGCGCTCTCCGTGGGCAGCATGGATCTCTTTGCCGAGATATATAAGCCGATGATGATGGACAACATCCATATCGAGGCGCCCGACTGCTATCGCTGCCCCTATGGGGAGACGCGCGACACCTGTTCCTGTGCGTGCCTTGAGCATGCGGAGCGTGCCTTTGCCGCGCACGGGCACGAGACGGCAGCGATGATTGTCGAGCCGCTCCTGCAGGGGAGTGCGGGGATGCGCATCTACCCCGAGGAATATCTCAGGAAGCTGCGCGCCCTCTGCGACGCGCATGATGTCCTCCTCATCGCCGACGAGATCGCGACGGGATTCGGGCGCACGGGACGGCTCTTTGCGTGTGAACGTGCGGGCATCACGCCTGACCTCATGTGCCTTTCGAAGGGGCTGACGGGCGGCTATATGCCCATGTCCATCACCGTCGTCAAGGAGAAGATCTACGACGCGTTCTATGCGGATTGGAGCGAGGGCAAGGCATTCATGCATAGTCATACGTACGCGGGCAACCCGCTCGGCTGCAGCGCGGCGCTTGCCGTGCTCGATATTCTCGATGAGGAGAATGTCCTGGAGCGTGCGGAAGAGACGGCATCGTGGCTGACTGCGCGCATGGCGGAGACATTTGGTGCGCATCCGAACGTCGGCGAGATCCGTCACATCGGGCTGATTCATGCCGTCGAGCTGGTCGAGGATCGCGAGGCGAAGCGTCCCTTTGATCCCAGTCGCCGCCTTGGCTATGCGATCTATCGCCGTGCGCTCCGGCACGGGCTGCTCCTGCGTCCGCTCGGCGACGTGCTCTACTTCAACCCGCCGCTGAACATCGGGCGTGACGATCTTGACACCGCCATCGCCAAGATGAAGGCGTCGATGGACGAGGTGCTGGGCGTACAGTGAACGCATGAAACATGGGGCTGCTGCACGAAGATGTTGGATTCATGCAGCAGCCTTTTTGCGTGGAGACTATTTTTGTGTAGGATTGACAGACCTATGTTACACTGAGCCAAATGTTTTTCAAACATTCGTTTGGTGAATCCGCTCAGAACGGCAAAACTCCTTCTCTTCATTTAGCAAAAAGGTAGAGTCTACGCCACTCGAAAAGGCGACAGCGACACTCTGCAGATCAGCGATGTGTTGCTTTAACGCACCAATTTTATTCTTTATAGCAATTCTTCCGATAGTCATCTCACCCATCGACAGATCCCCATACACCAAGATAGCTCCGTAAACATTTTTCAGAACTGAAAGTACAAGAACGCTGTCACTTGAGACAAAGACATGATCGCCCATACAAACAAGATAGCCACAGCGAAAGCCCACTTGTTATTCGGCTGTATATTCTTTACTAGACAATTGGAACTTGGGCACAATGCAACAAGCAACAGTGACACCAAGAATACCTTCTTGGGCAGATGCCCCCCCGCCAATATCTCAACGGGAACATCAAAATAGTGGGAGGCAACTCCTGCCACACTGGACGGAAGTGCCACACCATGACCTCCTGCCATTGCATAAAGCACCTGTAAGGCATCCGCAACGGAATTCGCGCGGAAGAACACGAACGCTGCCAACACCAAAAGGAGTGTTAACACATAACCAAGAGGTCTCCACATCCAAAAATGGTACTTCTTCCACGTATGATTCAGGACAAGTCCACCGCCATGTAAAGCGCCAAATATAATATAATTCCATCCTGCGCCATGCCATGCTCCTGCAATAAGCATCGAAAGAAAGGTGGCCAACATTGCTTTGCCAAAGGTTATCTTCTTAAATGCCATTATCATGGGGGTATAAAGATAGTTTGTAATGGTCGTCGTGAGAGACATGTGCCAGCGCTGCCAAAAATTGATAATTCCATAAGCACGATATGGCGCATCGAAATTAATCGGAATCTGTATGTTCATCATGCGAGCGATACCAACAGCCATGTCACTGTACCCTGAGAAATCGAAATACAGCTGCATCATGTAGCAGACTGCAACAGCCCAGCTGTCCAGTAAGGTAAGATGCTCAGGGTGAGCAAAGCCAGAACCAACAAACGAAACAAAACTATCCGCAATAAGAACTTTTTTTGCGAGTCCTATAATAAACAACGTAAGACCGCGACCCAAGTTATCCCAGTCAACAAGACGCAGTGTGCGGTCATTAAACTGCTTCATCATCGAGCGATGATATAAAATAGGCCCAGCCAAAAGATGCGGGAAGAACGAAACAAACAGTGCATAGTGAACTAGATTGCGTTCTTTTGCAACTCCTTCGTAGCAATCCACTAAATAGACCATCTGTGTGATCGTGAAGAAGCTAATGCCCAATGGCAAAACGATATGCAAGAGCGGAATATTCTCTCCCAAAAAATTCAAATTTTCGATAAAGAAGTCTGTATATTTAAAGAATCCAAGAAGGCCAGCATTAAAGATCATACCGAGTAGGAATACGCTTTTGGCTGGCTGCTTCATGCGACGCCGAAGAATAATCACGCCACTGACAAAATAGTTCCCGCCTATACTCAGTAAGAGCAGTGGAAGATAGCGAATATCCCAGTACGAATAGAAAAATAGGCTTAAAAAAATAAGCCAGATATTCGCCCATTCCGATGGTCTCTCCCGACTGCCTAAAAAGAAATATCCTCCTAGTGCAATCGGGAAAAACAAGAATAGAAACTCATAAGAGTTAAACAGCACGACTCAGTTCACCTCTATTTTTTCCTGAATCAAATCAATCATCTCTCCTACGTTCTTCAGTTCCTGAAGTTCGCCAAAGGCAAACTTTATCTGAAAGTGTTTTTCGATGGCAACCACTAGGCGTATATGCGACAGAGAGTCCCAATCCTCAACCTGTTCCGCATTGCTTTCATTTGTAATGATGAAATCCTTATCGTCAAAAACATCGTGAAAAATCGGCTGAAGTTCATTTAAAATTTCTTCTTTCGTCATGGTGATCTACTCCTTCTGTATCATTAGATTTTAGAACTCTTCACCGCCGGTAATTGGGATATTCGCACCGGTGATAAAGGTGTTCTCATCAGAAAATAAATATTCAATCATTCCCGCTACATCTGCAGGCGTCACATTCCGTTTTGCCGGGTTACCCACAGCACTTTGCTGAATCACCTGCGTATGCAGATTGTGCAAAAACTTCGTCTCCATCATCGAAGGCGAAACCATATTCACTTGAAGACCCTTACCAGCATACTCAGCGGTGATCGCGCGCCCAAGCCCCAAGAGTGCATACTTTGCCATGACATAACTGGAAAGGTACTTGGGCGGTATATTGATTGTGCAGGAAGAGAGTCCAATCACAATCTTACCGGTTCTCGCCTTTACCATCCGTTTTATCACTGCCTGCAAAACCACAAGGAAAGAACGGCATTGCACGCTCAGCTGTTTTTCCGCCTCGCTCCATGAGATCTCCGTAAAACGTTGATTCTCAATTGGTATGGCTGGTGCATGAAGGATATGTGTCGGCACAAATCCTTCTTCCTTCAATTTATGAGCAAACTTCTCTGTGCTCCCTATATCACAAAAATCAGCTTGAAGCAAGCTCACTTTAGCGGGAATACCCTGTGTTATTCTCTCAAGCTCTTCTGCATGCTGAAAATATTGAGCAACAACCTCATCACCCTCCTGCCATATATGTCTGTGCAGGAAACTACAGCATAAGTCAGAGGATGCCCCCAGCATTAAGTAACGTTTCCCCATCAAAGAACCCCCGCTTCGATTCTGGCCTTAGAGACCTTTTTCCCGTTCTGATTGCGGATCACAGCTTTAATCACAACTTGCCGCACACTATCATTCTTCTCTGCGACCTTCCCCTCAACACATAGCACATCTCCAATGAATACAGGATGCAGAAAATCACTATGAACACTTTGCAGCAAGCAGTTTTCTCCCGGAATGTATTCTCCTGCAAAGCAGCTATACAGCGATGCGGTCAGCATTCCATAGACAACGCGATCTCGAAAGCCACGCGTCTGCGCAAATTCCACACACGTATGCAGCGGATTGTTATCGCCCGAGACAGCACGGAACTGCTGCATCATCTCCGATGTGATCGCACGCATAAACGCGGCACTCTGTCCCACAGAAAGTTCTTCATAAGTATAACATTTCATTCGGTTCTCTCCAACAACGTAATGTATTTTCCTCTTTTCTCATATCCTCCAAGAGGTAACCGCCAAACAGTATCGTCTCCACTCTGCATGATTTTTTCAAAACCAAATGCCGCATATAGATCTGCGACCATCTTATTCTTCGCTGTCTTATAGTAGTACCCAACCAATTCTTGACATCCATCGGCAGCAGCTCGTGCAGCAAGAGCATCAAGCATCATCTGCTCCATACCTCTTTTCAGAACACGGCAACTCATCAGCCACAGGCGAATATGTAGGGTGTCATCTATTTTCTCACCGATAACAACACTAACCAGCCCGTTATCTCCGAACTTATCTCTCAACCGACCATACAGGGTAACATAGCGTTCATCGTCAGACACCTGCTCAATATCGGCACGAGTATAACGGCGTGTCGTCAGATTAAACTGATTCGATTTATTGGTCAGCTGGGCAATCCGATCATAGTACAGTGGACGAAATTCACCAATCTCCGCCTCCATGCCCAATGATTGCAGGAACTCATCATACGTCTTCGCCGTTTCTGCAAGTGATTTGCGCCGAAGATTCCCACGATAGGACTCATTGCGTTTTCGGTCATCTTCAGAGATCATCACCGGCTCAAAGAATCCCGCCCCCTCGATTGCTCGAATGTAAGAGGACACATCTACAGGATCTACTTCCGGTACAGCTACTTCCGGCATGGTGTCCCGCACAAGCTGTCTTTCAGCAGGATTATCATCGATAAACACGAGACTGTCCGTTCCTATGTTGATTTCTTCGGCAATAGCCCTAAGATTGTTGTTTTTTGGCTCCCAGTTTGCATAAAAAGAGATAAAATCTTCAATATGGAGCACACTGTCCGGATGGTTAAAACCCGTCTTGGCAATATCATTTTCATTCTTTGAACACACTGCCAAGATAACGCCTCTCTCTTTCAGTTTTAAAACATACTGTTGAAAAGCAGTATAGGCTTCCGCTGTCGGTGTTTCATGACCGATTTCAATATTCTCCATGCCGTCATCACCAATAATGCCGCCCCAAAGAGTATTGTCCAAATCTAAAACAAGACATTTCTTATTTTTCCCCAAGATACCCTTGATGATCTTCGCCAGTCCAAGGGAGACTTCCGGAATTACATCATAACTCATGGCGAGTTTATATGCATAATACTGAAATCGATTGTGCCACTTGAGCAAGCCGATACGAGCAGCAAGTCCATGTAGATCATGCAGATAAAAATTATCATGCGACATGGCATAATCGGCAAACCTTCGATTAAGTGCCTCCACGAATCGCGTCATACCATAATGTTCTACTGCATCTAGGCTGCCAAGCTCTATTTCATACGAGAGCTCCATATTATTTTGGACAATAACAGCATTCGGGTATCGTTCCATCAGACCATTCCATACCTGTGTGAATCGCTCCATCTCCATCTGAAGCTTCTGTCCAACAACAGCATCTTCATCACCGAGCACGGGAAGGTTAAGGATATTGATCACACTCGTAAACACGATGATGATATCCGGCTGAAACGACTCTAATTCAGGATTTCCGAATACCGCATCCTCATAGAATTTATTGTACTCAGACTGGTAGAACTGTGGACGAATTCCCGCGTCTAAAAGAAAGAGCTCCAGTATGTTCTTTATGTCATCTACGGTTGATCCACAGAGAACGGCGATGCGCTTATCCATATACTCGACATTGGGTCGTGCCAACAGCTCTCGGCGAATACTCTTTTGCTTTCGCATAAGCAAATCGTTATCATACGGATAAGTAAAGACATGATTCAGATTCATTGACATGAAAGCCCCTCCATTAAGATCGCGCGGAAAAGTTATTGCGAATCGTCCTGGGATTCTAAAGCACGAATATGCTTTTCAACATTATCTTCGGTGACCCAAACACCGAAGTCTTGCGGTGGCGTCCCTGTACGAAACATACGATCAATCATCATATCCCCAACGAGAGGACGATAATGTGCAGTATCATAATAGTTATAGTTGTTTTCCGTAATCTCATTAAGTCCACTAAAATCATAGTATCCGGTAACATGCGCCAGCTGCCGCTTAAACTCGTTAAACTCGCCTCTATCCAATGCTAAATATGTTGTCTTATGCGTCGGATTGATGAATACGATCAAATCTATGCCATGTTCTTCGGTTAGTTGCTTGATCGTTCTAATTTCGCTGATTGTTGCATCGACTCTATCGCCAGTTTGATGTGACGACTCCATGAATTTGGGATCATGTATGTGCTTGTCCGGGTCTTCTTCGATAAGCTGTTCTGTTTGATGATGAAAAGTCCTCCCTGTACCATACACATCGTACATGATTTTTTGTTCAGACGCATGAAACGCAAAGGGGCGCACTGTCAAAAATGCCAAATAAGTTTTCCAATTATACTGTTCATAATGAGCTCGAAAGAGATTGCTTTTATATGCTCTTGGATCGCTGATATAAGATATATCATCTAGTCCAATCAAGACCTGCTTAATTGTCACGCCATGGGCTAACAAAAGTCTTAAATCCTCCAACCACTCCTGTGGAAGGCCTTCTGTATACGTCATATTGTAATATGTTAGACCGTTATCAATGCGTGAGAGATCCAAGCTCTCAACGCGCGATGAACCAAAACAAAACGCATCATAGCGTTTTGGATGTGCCAACAAATACCGTATTTTAACAAAATGTTGTGGAACCGCACTTTTTGGCTCGCTATAATTCCCATGAAAGATTCCGTACTCATCCATACAATAATTAAAGATAGCCAAACAACATAACAAAACCCCTGCCAATAAAAGGATCTTCTCTACGTATTGCTTCATCGCATCTCCCATAAAATATTGTATCTGCTGATCAAAGATTGCTTGGTGGAGCTATCTTATCCTCCTAATCTCTATAATCTTCCCATAAGCCACTGAAATTTTTCTCTGCATTGCGCATCGTATGATATCCTTCCCATAGCCTCGTATCCGTACTTCATCCTCCAAAATCTCCACAACGCGATACACCTTATCGCCAAAGCCGCTGTGCTCCATCATGATAGCGTTCGGTGTTAGCAGCAATACCTTTGCAAATGTCGCCTCGTGTTCCATGGAGGATAGTCCTGGCTTGCCAGGATACCACGGATTCCGCTCCATGCCTTCTTTTCGCACAGTAACATGAGCTACCGTCGCACGAAACCCATTACAGCGTTCGGGCAGTGGCGTGTAGATATGTCCTAGGATCAACGATAATACCCTCTCCACTGTCATAGAGATGGGGAGATTTGAAGATATAGAGTCCCATCCAAGCATAGGGATAACAGCGTATCGCAGAGATATATCTTCCACTTGTTTTGGAAAGTGATACTCCTGCTTATCCAGTTCTGCAAGCAGCATTGCATCAAGAAGTTCCTGCACACACATGGTAATATGTGTGGAAGTAGTCCCAGTGAAGCACGTTCTTCTTTTAATTAAGGGTGTACCAGTAAGAGCGATTTTCACAGCGTTCACATCCGTATCGAAGAGATTCGTCAAGAAACTGCCTTCAGTTTTGTAGCCGCGATGCGCCTCGTCGATAATGAAAATACGCTGCCAGTTAGTGGCATAAGATGGCAAATTCAAACGGTCAATGATAAGGTAAAATTTTGTCACTTGGTTGTTTGACGAGTAAAAATCGGACAGGTTATTCGCCAAATAATATGAGAGTGCTGTTTTTCCACTTCCTTGTGATTACGCGCATGCGAAGCACGTCCAAGAAAATCAAGGTAAACCCCATATTAGAAATATTCAACACGAATCCTGATTCTCCTGTTTTTGTGGTTGTAGGTTTACAATACATGTGTTACAAAATAATCATGAAAAGAGGACGCACCTTGTGTTATGCTTTTAAGTAGCAAATCCAAAAGCAAAGGAGTGGCCTCTCATGAACAGAATCGCACAAGAAGCAGACTTCCGTCCAGCCGTAGTTCGATACGCCGAACGGCACGTCCCATCACAGGCAGCCATCCAGTACCGCGTCTCTCGTATGACGGTGTATCGTTGGCGCAAGTGTTATGATGGAACGAAGGAATCCCTTATTCCAAGGTCACGTCGTCCGCATCACCATCCAAACTAGAACACAAAGGTCTAGGATGCGCTCATCCAAAACATCGCGCCGACGAGCGCGATGAAACGCGGTTCGAGAAGCAGCTTCGGGAATATGGCATCGAGC
>NZ_KI273061.1:110760-189954 GCF_000469545.1 Mitsuokella sp. oral taxon 131 str. W9106
CCACTGGGCTGGGATTCACCAAACGAATGTTTAGAAAAGCATTTGGCTCAGGGCAACATAGGATTGACAAACCTACAGACAAGGTATCGCGGACTCAGGAAGAACCTGCTCCAATTCCATTTGCTCGTTGCGTCGGCAAATCTCGTTATGTGTTTGAGGGCAGGAAGGCAGAGGGAGTTTTGCATGACGATGGGATAGGTGCGTCCCTTTCCCCGAATTTTCCGTTCAATCCGTTTCAATGGGGGATTTGGGAATGGAAAGAAAGAGATCGTGGCATGGTTGTCCGCTTTTTGCATGGAAAGCTGTAGATTTTATGCCTGCGGATCATGTGAACCTGATGATCCGTGGTTTTTCAGTGGCCCCTTGACCGATTTTGTTGCCATATAGGTTTTGATGTTCATGTCATGCAGCCTGCCAAAGCCATTGGTATCTTCATATAAATCAACCAACGTAAATCCTGCTTTCAGTTGTCCTCCGATCTGCTCGGTCATCGTATGAGAGAACTGCATCCCGGAGCGTTCCGCCAGCATATACTCCCTAGCTTTTTCATCTTTCAATGGATTGAACGGCATAGTCCAAACAATTTCTTTTTCTTCCTTGTCAACCATATAGTTGATTTCATTGTTCAATCCGGAAAGCAACATGCCGCCTTGTTTCAAAACGCGGTACGCTTCACGGAAGACAAACGCCACATCTTCCACATAGCAATTCGAAACAGGGTGGAATACAACATCAAAACGTTCCTCTGGAAAAGGGAATTTTTTCGTCATGTCCCCCTCGATCGCATCAATATGATAGCCCTCCCGCTCAGCTACCAACCATTCGGATTCGATCTGCTTCGAGGAGTAATCCAGCACGGTACACTCCGCGCCCAACGCATGAAAAATCGGCATTTGCTGACCGCCGCCCGATGCCAAGCCCAAGATCTTTTTTCCTTTCAGCGTCCCAAACCATTCATGCGGAACAAAAACCGTAGGGGTCAGCAAAACATTCCAATTTCCCTTCTTTGCTTCGAGATACTCCTCATGAGACGTAGGGTTTCCCCACATCCACCCTTCTTCAACCCACCGATCTATTGTTTCTTTATTGATATCTTGATAGGTCTTTGCAAGCAACGGCTTTCCCTCCCCTGTTTCAAATATAAAAATTATACCACAAGCGAGGAGAAGGTGCCGAATGATTCTTTGCAAAGGAAAAGAGAGTCCAAACGCTAGGCAGGGCGAATGGAAATCTCTTGTGCATGGGGGCAAGGGAGCTCCTTCAAGAAGCAGGCTCTCCCAGCCTCGAGAATGGAACGTACCATCGCACGCCCGCACGCCAACCGAGCCTTGAAGATCATCTTCGCGCAGGATTCTTTTTCCGCATCATGCGTGCGGGACATTTCCTGCCGTCGGTGAACCATCGACACGTTTTACAGCCAAAACAGGGGCGATAGTTCATATTCTCCATCGATCGCACGACAAATGATGGATCGGCGAGAAACGCCCTGCCATAGGCAACAAAATCACAGGAATGATGTTGCACGAGAACGTTGCCTCGTGCAAGCGTGTCAATCCCCCATACGGTGATGACGGGGATGCGTATGTGCGGCTTGATTGAAGAACCTGCGTATACAATGCTGCTATATCCATAATCGGCAGGCAGATGGAAGCTCCGTGCCTGCGGTATCCCGTGTGAGACGTGCAGCATTTCGATGCCGATAGCCTCAAGCGCCTGTGCTGCTGCAATATCCTCCTCCAGTGAATTTGTCCAGCCCATTCGATAGGACAGGATGAATCGGTCATCGGCGAATTTCTGAATGCCGCCCACGATCTCCCGGACAAGCGTCAGCCGCCCATACCGATCTCCTCCATATCGGTCGCTGCGTCGGTTCGCCTCGGCAGAGGCCATCATATTCAGGAAAAAACCATGTGCGCCGTGTAGTTCGACACCATCTGCTCCCGCACAGAAACAAATATATGCGGCATTTATAAAGTCCTCTCGTATGCGCTCCAAATCTGCTGTTGTCAGCGTGTTGACATCTTTGGAATCAAATGCCGAAACATCATATCCGCCTTTGCCCAGCTGTACAAAGAATCTGCTTCCGTACCTATGGCAACGATCTGCAAGCTGCTTCAGATAAGGAATATGTCGCTTGGAATACGCTCCTGCTCCACCGGATGTTCCGGCAGAACGCGCCATGGGATCGTCTGATGCGGATACGCTCAGAGACTGGCTGATGAGAAGCCCAATCCCTTGATCGCAATAGGCAAGGTATTCGCGGATAAGCATATCGCCCATAATCCCGTCATGGCAAGGAAACCCGAACCGTACCATCGGCGCCATAACGATTCTGTTTTTGAACCTCACCTTTTTGATCTGATCGGATGAAAAAATATGGCTCATATATGACTCCCTCCTAAGGAACCACGGATAAATTCAGCACCATCATCTTGGCGTATCTTTTTTGCCCGCTTTTCGTCGGCAAATCCTCCACAGAGCACCACTCTGCGTCCGGTTTGCCTCCTCAATCGGACGAAAAAATCTACGCCCATCTGACGGACTTCATTTTATCCGTGGTTCCCTAAATCTTGCTATTTTGGCCAATATCATTATAATCATGGTATACCATTCAATATAGTACGCACAAATTTGTAAGATACTATCCAAAAGGAGAGAATTACATGATTCAAATGATCTGCCGCAGCAAAAAGGCTCCGTTTTTATCCACCTTGGCCATCATCGGGGGCAAGTGGAAAATGCGCATTCTCTATGAGCTTTCCTGCGATTCCGTGTTACGATATGGCGCATTGAAACGAAATCTTTCTCCCATCACGCACAAAATGCTGAGCACGCAGCTGAAGGAGCTTGAAAAAGATGGCATGATTATACGCAAGGAATATCCACAGGTCCCCCCAAAGGTCGAATACTCCCTGTCCGATAAAGGAAAAACATTCATCCCCATCATCCATGCCATGTGCGATTGGGGAAAAGCGTATCCCATCAACAGCTCATTCGGCACTCACTAAAAAGTGCCTACTTGTGCCGGTCTCCGACACGCAGTAATATAAATCAAGCGTTTTACGACATATCATACGGCAAAGGAGAATGAAATGAACAAGCAGGCACAGGATAAGAACGGATATATCCTTCACGGGTTTGACGCATCATCCACGCGGCACTGGTTTCCCTGGCTGAACAAATTTCTGACAGACAAAGGCGCTATCACTGAATCCATCGATATGCCGACACCGGCACAGCCGGACTGCAGGACATGGCTGTCCTTTCTCTCCGAGCGTATCACGCGCATCTCATCAAACACCTATTTTGTTGCCCATAGTCTGGGATGCATTACAACGCTTCGATATTTGCAAACACTTGGTGCACCAATCGGCGGCGTTGTGCTCGTCTCCGGATTCGATCAGCCGATTCCAGGCTTTTCGTTCCTCGATGCATTCACCGCCACATCTCTAGACTATGACCTGCTTTCAAGAATCATTCCAAACAGAGCCGTTGTTTCCGCCATGGACGATCCGATCGTCCCTCATGAGTTCAGCCGCTCGTTTGCCGAACGATTCGACGCAGTCTTTTATGAGACCAAGACGGGCGGGCACTATCTGGACGCCGACGGCGTGACAACACTTCCCATAGTTGCCGATGTACTGTCTCGCATGATGAAATAATGGCAAATAGCATACCGTGCCCGATGAAGCAGAAAAGAGATTCCAAACGCTAGGCAGGGCGAATGGAATCTCTTTTTTCGCGTTTTTATTGTTCCAGTGATTTGAGTGCTGCTTGCTTCGCATGAATGCGTGTGGTATCAAAGAGTGGAATATCGGTATCGGATTGCTGGATAAGAAGTCCGATTTCCGTGCATCCCAGGATGATCCCCTGCGCCCCGTTTCGTGCGAGTTCATGCATAATGTCCAGATATGCGGCTTTGGACTTCTCAGAAATTTTTCCGAGACACAGTTCATCGTAGATAATGCGATTGACGATATCGACATCATCATCGTTCGGAATGATGACCTCAATCCCCTGTCTGATCAGAACGTTCTTATAGAAATCCTGCTGCATGGTGTATTTCGTGCCGAGCAGGCCGACTTTTCGGATGCCATGTTTCTTTAGCTGTACCGCGGTCATGTCCGCGATATGCAGGATGGGGATATGAATGTTCCTGCCGATTTCAGGCGCCACCTTGTGCATCGTATTGGTGCAGATTACGATATAATCCGCACCCGCCCGTTCCAGTGCTTGCGCGGCTTCAGACAAAACATCTGCGCTCTTGCCCCATTCCCCGCCCGCTTGATATTTCTCGATTTCATCAAAATCGACGCTGTATAGAATACATTTTGCAGAGTGCAGGCCACCCAACTGCTTTTTTATCGTTTCGTTGATGACCTGATAGTATGTCACGGTGCTTTCCCAGCTCATACCACCGATCAGTCCTATTGTTTTCATCCTAATCACCTCTGCCATTACGATAGCACCGCCCGTCCGTCATGACAAGGTAAAATATTGTAGGGAGAACAATTCACCCTGCTCTGCCTTTATTCTTCCTATAGGATCAATGTATCCGTCTGCGGCTGGCTCGTATTTTCCTCTATCAGATCATGGACGATCCGCAGTCCGCGCGCCAGCTCCTCATTCGTTGGCGGCGAGCAGAGGGCGAGGCGAATAAAGGAATGCTCCGCCTCGCTGCCGACGGCAAAGCGATCCGACGAGAGGACACGCACTCCGCGATGCTGCGCCTGTGCCTCGAAATTCGCTCCACCGCATCCCGCAGGCAGCGTCATCCATTGGAAGAAGCTGCGTGTATTCCCCGTATGTGCAGGGAAGATCCTTCGAAAGATGCGATTGCGCTCCTCGGTCAGCCGGCATTTCTCCTCGATGATGTGCTCTGCGGTTCCGCTCACAATCAGCTCCGATGCGATCTCCGCACTCAGCGGCGGGATTGCCATACTGAGGCTGCGTGCCGCTCTCCGAATGCGCTGCCGAAAATGCGCTGGGACAAGCATGTATGCGACACGCAGTCCAGGACAGGCAAGTTTTGACAGGCTGTGCAGATAAACGGACTGCCGCGGGAGGAGCACGGTCATGGGCGCAGCGTTCTCGCGTGCCGTAAAGCCGTAGGCATCGTCCTCAATCAAAAGCATATTGTGCTTGCGCAGCACCGCTGCAATCGCCCTGCGCCGCTCCTCGGATATGACGATGCCGGTCGGATTCGCGCAGGATGGCATAAGATAGATCCCCTTGATGTTTATCTGCTGCCGCTGCTGTGCGAGCGCATCCGGCAGCATCCCGTCCGCATCTCCCTCGATGGGGATGAGGCGGATGTTCAGCTGTTTTGCAAGGCTGATAAAATTCGCGTACGTATACCGGTCCACCGCAATTCGATCCCCTGCATCGAACAGCGCAGTGAGTGCGATTGCAAGTGCACTCTGCGTGCCGGCAGCAAGAAGGAGATTCGTCGGCTCTGCCGCAAGAGAAAAACGCGCGAGCCAGCGGCACGCAGTCCGTGCATGACGCTCCTCATCCTTTGCACCGAGAAGCGCAAAGAGGTGCGCCGTCTCCCTGCCGCGCAGAATCTCCCGCGCGGTATCTGCGAGAACCTCGCTAAGCGCATCGTAGGGATGTATGCTGCCAAGTTCGATAAGGGATTTTTTCGTATCTCCTGTTGTATTCGACAATGCTGCATTCGGCGAGACGAATGTCCCGCGCCCAATGACCGCATAGATCAGTCCCTTGTCCGTGCAAATACGAAAGGCACGCGTCACCGTGCTCAGGTTCAGATCGAGGAAGTCGGCAAGCTCCCGCTGCGGCGGTAGTTTTGCATGCGGCGGCAGCCGTCCGCTGAGGATGTCGCGCTCGAGCCAAGCGGCAAGTGCACGATAAAGCGGGGGATGGAGCCCCGCGCGTGCGGGACGCCACGTCATCGGATAATCGTCGAACGAATTGATGGGCATAGGACATCTCCTGCAACATTGTCATACATACAATTTTACGGTTGAAATCATACAATAGGCAGTCTAACATAATAATTGTACGTATTATATCATAGGAGAGATGACCGTGGATAGGAAAAACAGCGTTGCTTCAACGAGCACAACGGCATCGGTTCCCTTCATATCCTGCTCTTTATCCTCGTCGGTTCGTTTCTGTCCATCTTCGACCCGTTCGTTATCCATGTCGCCGCACCCGCCATCATTACCTCAGGAATTATCGAATTTTTCCGCTTGCCACAAATTTCATATCACCTTATAATTGATAACGAAATTCAATCGCGTTAATTATGGAGGATTTCCTATGAAAAACACAAGCCCTATGCGGCGACTTTGGCAGCTCGCCGCTGCGGAGCACGGGCGGCTGCGCACGGCGATTGCACTTGCGGCGCTCGGCGTACTTGCGGGGATTGTTCCCTACTGGGCGGCGGCAAAGATGATTACAGCGCTCCTCTCCGGTGCAGCGGAGCCACGCTTCTATCTCGTCCTATGCCTTACTGCCTTCGTCGGCTATGCCTTGCGCAGCATCCTGTATGCGCAGGCTCTTGCGCTGTCGCATCGTGCGGCATTTGCCGTCCTGCGCGGCATCCGCACGCGCGTCCTCGAGAAGCTGCCAAAGCTCCCGCTCGGTGTCGTGATCGATCATGCAAGCGGCGCGATGAAGCACACGATTGTCGATCAGGTCGAGAGCATGGAGCGCACGATTGCGCACCTGTGGCCGGAGATGACAGCGAATACGTTCGGTCCCCTATGCATCTTCGTCTATTTGCTCTTTCTCGACTGGCGCATGGCGCTGCTCTCGCTCGTCTCCATCCCCGTCGGCATGGTCTTTATGGCGATTGTCATGCGCGACTACGAGGAAAGATACGCGGGTGCCGTGCAGGCGACGGACGAGATGAACGCCGCCGTCGTCGAATACATCGGCGGCATCGAGGTCATCAAGGCATTCAACCAAGGCACGGCATCCTACGAAACGTTCTCGGAAAAGGTACGCGCAAACGCTTCGTACTACTACCACTGGATGCTGCACTGCCAGCTGCCGATGTCCGTCGGCAAGGTGGTATCCCCGACCACGCTCATCACAATCCTGCCTGTGGGCTGGCTTTGGTATCAAGACGGCACCCTTCCGATGGACGTGTTTATCCAGACGATCATCCTCTCCCTCGGGATCGCAGGGCCTCTGCTCGCGTCCATGAGCTTCATCGACGCACTGGCAAAGGTCGGTACGACCGTCGATGCCGTCGATGCCTTTCTATCGGCTGAGGAGCAGCACCATGCAACGGAACCGATCCCCGTTGGGACGACGGACATCTCGGTGGAACAAGTCTCCTTCGCCTATGATGGAAAGAAAACGGTCCTGAACAATATCCGTCTCACTATTCCAAGCGGCACGCTGAACGCATTTGTCGGCGCAAGCGGCAGCGGGAAATCGACGCTCGCGCGGCTCATCGCCGGCTATTGGGATGTGCAGGACGGCAGCATCCGCATCGGCGGACACGATCTGAAGGACATCCCCCTTCCTCAGCTCTATGATCTGGTCTCCTTCGTCGCGCAGGACACCTATCTCTTTGACGACACGATCCGCGAGAACATCCGTCTCGGCAAGCCATCGGCGCGTGATACACAAGTCGAGCGTGCAGCAGAAATGGCAGGCTGTGCAGCGTTCATCCGACGGCTCGCACACGGCTACGACACGCGCGTCGGCAGCGGCGGCAGCCATCTCTCGGGCGGCGAGCGGCAGCGCATCGCGATTGCACGCGCCATGCTGAAGGACGCACCCATCGTCATTCTCGACGAGGCGACGGCATACATCGACCCGGAGAACGAGGCGGTCATTCAACGCGCCGTCGCCCAGCTGATCGCGGGAAAGACCGTCATCATCATTGCACACCGCCTCTCTACCATCATCGATGCGGATACGATCTTCCTCATTGCGGACGGCACAGTCGCGGCACAGGGGACGCACGCGCAGCTCCTTGACGGCTGTGCGGAATACCGCAGCATGTGGCAGGCACACATCAGCGCAAAGGACGGTGACGCAGATGATTGACGCACTCAAAAAAATATGGGCGTTTGCAGGCAGCGAGCGAAAAAATCTCAACCGCTCGGTGCTGCTCGGTGTGCTCTACGCCATATTCCACGCCCTGCAGATCGCAGCACTCTACGTCGTCCTGAAGGGGCTCATCGAGCACGCGAACGGCATGGATACGGCGATGCAGGCACTCATAATCCTCGCTGCCAGCATCCTCGGACGCTCCGTCGTCGAGTATATCTCGCAGCTGCAGCGCGTCCATGCAGGCTACTTCATGGCGGCGAACAAGCGTATCGCCATCGGAGAGCGTCTCAAACGCGTCCCGATGGGCTATTTTAACGAGAGCAGCCTCGGACGGATCACGGGCATCGCAACAACTGTGCTGGGCAATGTGGAGGAAACTGCCTCCATGGTCCTCGTCAGTACGCTGACCGGCTTCCTGAACACGCTCATCCTCATCCCGATGGTCTTTGTCTTCGACATCCGCATCGGCGCCGTCTTCCTTGCCGGCATCGCCGTCTATCTGTGGGTCACAGCGGCCATGGAGGAAAAATCCCGCATGCTCGCACCGAAACGGCAGGCAGCACAAGCATCGCTTGTCGAGGCTGTACTGGAGCAGCTGCACGGAATGCACGTCATCAAGGCCTTCAACCTCACGGGCAGGGGCGATAGAAAGGTGCGCGATGCGCTTGCCGAAAGCGAGCGAGCCAACCTTGCACTGGAGCGTCTCTTTACCCCATACGTGGCTGCACAGGAACTCATCCTGCGTTTTTTCAGCATCCTGATCATCGCCGCCGCACTCTATGCACATTGCACCGGAACCATGTCCCTGCTCGATGTGATGATGTGCATGGTCTTCTCCTTCATCGCCTATCAGCAGCTCGAATCTGCGGGCAGTGCGCTCTCTCTGCTCCGCGTCGTCTGTGCCTCCATCGACGAGGCAAACGAAACAGATGCCATCCCACAGCTCGATGAAAGCGGAATAGATATTGTCCCCGCGCACCATGATATCACGTTTGACCGCATATCCTTTTCCTACGGGGAAAGACCGCTCCTCCGCGACATTTCCGCAGAGATCCCCGAACGCAGCCTGACGGCGATTGTCGGGCCGAGCGGCTCCGGCAAGACGACGCTGTGCCATCTCATTGCGCGGTTCTGGGATGTCGATGCCGGCACCATTGCCATTGGCGGACACAATGTCAAGGAGTATACGCTCGCGTCCCTGATGGCACAGATCAGCATCGTATTTCAGCGCGTCTATCTCTTCCGCGACACCATCGAAAACAACATCCGTTTCGGACGGCCGCAGGCGAGCCGCGCGGAGGTCATCACGGCAGCAAAAAAGGCAGCGTGCCATGATTTCATCATGCAGCTGCCGAACGGATATGAGACAATGGTCGGCGAGGGTGGCGCAACCCTTTCGGGCGGCGAAAAGCAGCGCATTTCCATCGCCCGTGCCATCCTCAAGGACGCGCCCATCATCATCTTTGACGAGGCGACGGCGAACGTCGATCCGGAGAACGAGGATCGGCTGCAGCAGGCCATCGAGGCACTGACGCAGGACAAGACGGTCATCATGATCGCCCATCGGCTGAACACGGTTCGAAACGCCGCGCAGATCCTCGTCGTAGCAGACGGCAGGATCGTCCAGCGCGGAACGCACGAAGAACTGATCGCAGCGGACGGCATCTACGCCGACTTCATCGCGGCGCGAGAGATCGCCGTCGGGTGGAGGCTGTCACCTTCGCCGGATCCGTCCAAAATTGAAAGATCGCGGACATAAAGGCATATCCTCTCGCAAACGGGACAGGATAATTTCTGGTTCCTTGCAATAGCAATAAGTGGACGCAGCCTTCTTTGAACGCATCTGCAAGCTTGCTGAACGCACTGCCGTTATCGCTGGCAATGCTCCCCAAATCCGACGATTTTGGCGGCAATGATGGCGCTTCTGCATGTTCTTTTTAAGTGTCCGATTTCATTTTGCAATCAACTTACAATGACCCCAAATAAATAGTCACAGAAAAAGAGATTTCAAGCGCCGCATGCGACGAATGGAAGCTTTTCTGTGGATGGGGGTGTGCGTTTCTAGGAGGGATTCACATGAAAAAACTTCTTGTAGTTCTCACAATGTTTGCCGCTGCACTCCTCGTGACGGCATGCGGCGGCAACGCTGCGCAGGACACGAAGGCAGCCCCGGCAAAGACGGAGACCGCTTCGACGCAGACCACTGCAGCAACGGACAGCAAGACGCTCGTCGTCTATTTCTCGGCACAAGGGCACACGAAGCAGCTCGCGGAGACGACGGCAAAGGCACTTGGCGCAGATCTTGCGGAGATCATCCCCGCCGAACCATACACGGCGCATGACCTCGACTACAAAGACAGGACGACACGCGCGACGGTCGAGCAGAACGATCCTGCCGCGCGCCCCGCGATTGCAAACAAGATCGGGAATATGGCGCAGTACGATACCGTCGTCATCGCTTATCCGATCTGGTGGGCGCAGGAGCCGCGCATTGTCGACACCTTTGTCGAGAGCTACGACTTTACCGGCAAGACGCTCGTTCCCATCTGCACCTCGGGCGGCAGCGACATCGGACGCAGCGGGGAGGCGCTTGCCACCATTGCGAGGGGCGCTGCGACGTGGAAGGCTGGAAAGCTCTTTTCGCCGACTGCCTCCGCCGATGAAATTGCCGCTTACTTCAAATCCATCGGCGTAACGAAGTGAACGGGCGAAATGCGCTCAACCTGCTGCTCCTCGCAGGGCTTCTGACGCTCCTCTCTTTCTCGCAACTGCCGCGCGTCGTGCATGAAATAGTCGGTGTTCTGATGCTTGCCGCGATCCTTGCCCACCTTGGATATGCACGCGGCTGGCTGCGCGGACTCACGCGCGGACGATGGACTGTGCGGCGCATGCTTGGGGCCGTTCTGAATGCCCTGCTCGCGCTGAATGCCGCAACCATCCTTGTAACCGGCGTGATGGCGTCAAACTTTCTTTTCATCGAGCTTGTACCGCTCGAGCTGCACCGGAATCTGGCGCTTCATCAGCTGCATACGGCACTCGGGTGGTCGATGCCCATTCTCGTCGGACTGCATATCGGACTGCACGGCGCGGCACTCTGGCACCGCTTCGGCATTTTGCGCGGGGCGCGCCGTGCCCGTCTCGTATGTGGAGGATTGGCTCTCTTGACCATGCTGCTCGGCATTTACGCCTCCGTATTGAACCGTGTCGGCGACCGTCTGCGCATGGAGCACATCTTTGCGACCGAGGCGGCCGCCCTGCCGGGCATGATATTTGCTCTGCTCATCCTTGCGATGATCGGTATGTATGCCGTTCTAGGCGCAGGTTTCGCCGCGCTTATCGGGAAAAAATAGGAGGATTTATCAAAGCGTACGCTCTACATGATGGATGAATCGATTCGCAGTCTGCATGCAGGAAAAATTTCTGCACCGACTGCCCGCTCCAAATTCTGAATACGCAGGTGGTGCACGCATCCCACTGTGCCGTTCATATGGTTCTCCATCCGTGTGTCCTTTTTTGCCATTTGTTTCATCGCTTTTAGCTTAAAGACGCTTTTAGCTTAAAGACAAAAATAGAAAAAAGCGCAGCAGCACGATGGCTGCTACGCTTGGGCCTCCCCTTGGTGCAATGCGCCCGTTGCATCGATAAGCAGATGGATCCTTTAAACGAATCCTTATCCGAGGAGAACGGACGCGTTGTCGAGTATGGTTTTGCCGTTCGAGCAGGCGGGGCAGAAACACGTGTCGCCGCCTTTCGCCTTGACTTCGTTCGCCTGTGCGAGCAGGGACGCCGCCGTATCCGCGCCGAAGATCTCCTTCGCCTTGTCGGAGGCAAAGAACGGGATGACGGCGTCGATGCTCTGCACGTCTTCCTTGAGCTCCGCGAGGAGCGCCTTTGCCGCCTCCTTTTCATCCGCCTTGCCGACGGCGGCGCGGTAGGCCTCCGCCTTCTTCTTGAGCCCTGCATAGCAGCTCGGCGCGGCGATTACGGCGTCAACGTGTTTCAAGAGCGCTTCCTTTGTCATATGGATCATCCTTTCTTTGAGGCATGTTCTTATATCCATTTCGTCCATTTCCCTGCAGAAGGATCCGTCTGACGACGGCTCCTTCTGCAGGCTCAGTATAGCCTTTTTCATTTGCGGCGTCAATTATTATAATTTCCGGTAAAATTTCCTATTTGGTGCAATTTATATTATAATAACAGGGTATTGTATCAATGAGGAGCAAGGTATATGCACACAGAGTATTTGATGGGCAACGAGGCGATGGCGCTCGGCGCGCTTGCGGCGGGCGTGAACGTCGTCGCGGGCTACCCCGGCACGCCGTCGACGGAGGTGCTCGAGACCGTCGCGAAGCACAATGCGAAGGGGCGCGTCCACGTCGAATGGTCGACGAATGAGAAAGCGGCGATGGAGGTCGGCGCAGGCGCGGCGTATTCCGGCGCACGCGTGCTCGTGACGATGAAGCAAGTCGGCCTGAACGTCGCCGCCGATCCGTTGATGAGCCTTGCCTACATCGGCGTCACGGGCGGCATGGTCGTGCTCGTCGCCGACGATCCAGGCCCCATCTCTTCGCAGACGGAGCAGGACACGCGCCACTTCGCCTCGTTTGCGAAGGTGCCCTGCTTCGATCCGTCGAGCGTTGCAGAAGCGTACGCGATGATGGAGGAGGCGTTTGCCTTTTCCGAGCGCTACCATACGCCCGTATTGTTCCGCCCGACGACGCGCATCGACCACGGGTACGCCGCGATTATGGTCAAGGACGAGGCGGAGTACGCCGTGCACGAGCCGCAAGGATTTGTGCGCGACCCTTCCAAATGGGTGATTTTCCCGCGCCTTTCGACGCGCGCGCACGCTGCGATCGAGGCGCGCAACGCAGCGCTTTCGAAGGTGTTTTCGGGCTATGCGCGCAACGCCATCGCGCATGCGGACAGCCTGAGCCGCAAGGGCATCGCCTCGCACGGCGTCAGCTGGTCCTACGTGCAGGAGAAGGCTTTGGAGCAGGAGGCGGCGGGCGCGGAGCTGCCGCGCGTGTTCAAGGTCTCGACGCCGTTCCCGTTCCCTGAGGAGCAGGCCGTCGCCTTTTTGGAGGGACTCGACGAAGTGCTCTGCATGGAGGAGCTCGATCCCGTGATCGAGCGCGCGCTCACGTACGTATGCGGCAAGTATCGGCTCGCCGTCCGCATCCGCGGCAAGCTTACGGGCGATGTGGCGGCGTCGGGCGAGAATACGCGCGACGCGGTCGACGCGGCGGTCGCATCGTTTATGGGCTGGGCGCGTGCGGAGGAGGCGGAGCTTCCGGTGCCGCCGGTTTCGGTCGTGCGGCCGCCCGTGCTCTGCGCAGGCTGCCCGCACCGCGCTTCGTTTTACGCGGTCAAACTCGCGATGAAGGGGCAGAAATGCGTTTTCGCCGGCGACATCGGCTGCTACACGCTCGGGAATGCGCAGCCGCTCGACATGGTCGACACGTGCCTTTGCATGGGTGCGGGGCTCGGCATTGCGCAGGGCATCGGCATGACGTCGAAGGATACGAAGTGCTTCGCCTTCGTCGGCGATTCGACATTTTTCGCGTCGGCGATTGCGGGCGCGATAAACGGCGTCTACAATCAGGCGGACTTCACGCTCGTCGTGCTCGACAATTCGACGACGGCGATGACGGGGCATCAGCCGCACCCAGGCACGGGGCGCACGATGATGGGCGAGGTCGCGCGAAAGATTTCGATAGAGGCGACGCTGAAGGGCATCGGCGTCCAGACGGTTCGCACGCTCGATCCGCTCGATTTCAAGGCGAGCGTCTCCGCTGTGCGCGAGGTCGCTGCGGAGAAGGGCGTCAAGGCGATCGTATTCCGTTCGCCTTGCATCGCCATTGCAGCACCGCGCGGCATGGCGCATATCGACGAGGCGAAATGTACGCGCTGCCGCGCGTGCATCCGCTCGATCGGCTGCCCCGGCATCGTCGTAAAGGACGGTGCGGTCGTCATTGCGCCCGCGCAGTGCACGGGCTGCGGGCTATGCACGGAGGTCTGCCCGTTCGGGGCGATTTCCGTCACGCCGGCAAAAGCGCGGGTAGAGAAGGGGGGCGAGGCGTGATGGCATATAATATCTTGCTGGCGGGCGTCGGCGGACAGGGTACGGTGCTCGCCTCGAAGCTCATCGCGGCGGCGAGCGTCGCAAAGGGGCTTCCCGTCATGAGCGCGGAGACGATCGGCATGGCACAGAAGGGCGGCTCGGTCTTTTCCCATCTGCGCGTCGGCGCGGGTGCGAAGAGCCCGATGATACGGCGCGGCGAGGCCGACCTCCTGCTCGCGTTCGAGCCTGCCGAGGCGGTGCGCATGCTGCCGTACCTCAAGGCAGATGGCGTGCTCATCGCAAACCGCTCGCCCATCATGCCCGTGACAGCAGCGCTTCGCGGCACGGACTACACGGGCCATGAGATGGTCGCCTACCTCAAGGCGCATGTGAAGCGCCTTTGCGTGCTCGACGGCGAGGCTGCCGTCCGCACGGTCGGCAATCCGAAGGCGCTCAATGTCATCCTGCTTGGCGCCGCGCTTGAGGCGGGGGCGCTGCCCTTCCTCACGGCGGACGACGTGCTCGCAGCGATCCGCGCGCGCGTGCGGCCGCAGTATGCCGCGCTCAATGCGCGCGCGCTTTGCTATGTGCGCGCGCATGCAGGCGCAATGGAATCCATGTGGGAAACGGGGCATCCGGCAACGTCCCCAAAGAAATGATAGAAAAGAAATGATAGAAAGCAGCAAGAGGAAATCGAGATGGAGATTACGAAGGAGCAGCTCGCACTCGTAGCGGAGCGCATCGGCGCGATGCGCGAGGCGGGGAGTTTTTACGGCAAGCGGCTTGCAGCGTGCGGGATCGAGCGCGTGGAGACGGCAGAGGACTTCAGGAGACTTCCGTTCTCGGAGAAGAAGGATCTTCGCGACGCATACCCGCTCGGGCTCATGTCCGTTCCCGAGGAAGAGATCATCCGCATCCATTCGTCGTCGGGCACGACGGGAAAGCCCGTCATCGTGCCGTACACGAGGAAGGATGTCGAAGACTGGGCGATCCAGTTCGCGCGCTGCTATGCGATGGCGGGGATCACGAACCGCGACCGCATTCAGATCACGCCGGGATACGGGCTTTGGACGGCGGGCATCGGATTTCAGGCGGGCTGCGAGCGCCTTGGCGCGATGGCGGTGCCGATGGGGCCTGGCAACACGGACAAGCAGATCCAGATGATGATCGACATGAAGAGCACGGTGCTCTGCGCGACCTCGTCGTACGCGTTGCTGCTCGCCGAGGAAATCGAAAAGCGCGGCGTGCGCGACGCGATCCACCTCAAAACGGGCATTATCGGCTCGGAGCGCTGGGGCGCGAAGATGCGTGCGTCCATTGAGGAAAAGCTTGGCATCCAGACGTATGACATCTACGGGCTTACGGAGATCTATGGGCCGGGCATCGGCATCACCTGCGATGCGCACACGGGCATCCACTACTGGGATGACTATATCTACCTTGAAATCATCGACCCTGTGACGGGCGAAAACCTGCCCGACGGCGCGTGGGGCGAAATCGTCATCACGACACTCCGCAAGGAGGGCGCGCCGCTCATCCGCTTCCGCACGCACGACCTCTCGCGCATCATTCCGGGCAAGTGCGGCTGCGGCAGGGAATACCCGCGCATCGACACGATCGAAGGGCGCACGGACGACATGGTCAAGATCAAGGGCGTCAACCTATTCCCAAGCCAGATTGAGGAGATCCTGCAAACGTTCCCCGAAGTGTCGAGCGAGTACCAGATTCATATTTCGCACCTCGACGGCAAGGACACGATGCGCCTCTACGTCGAGACGAACGGGCGCGTCGACTTCCTCGCGCTCGCCCGGCGCATCGCGGAGCGCGTCAAGAGCCGCATCGGCTTTACGCCGCTCGTCAAGGTCGTCGAGATCGGCGTCCTGCCCCGCTCGGAGAAGAAGACGAGGCGCATCGTCGACACGCGCTACGAATGAGCGCCGCATGGCGTATCGCCTAGGGAATCGCGACGCAACGAAATCGGTGCATCGAAATCGCTGTCTCTTGCATCGGCAAAGCGAAAGGAGAGGCTATGAAGTGGAAGGGAACCTTATTCGTCCTCGCCATGCTGGCGTGCGTGCTGCTTGCAGCGGGTTGCGGTGCGGAGCACCATGCGGTCGCGCCCGCACCGCCGGATCAGACGCTCGACGAGCGCGCGGATGCCATCGTCGCCGCGATGTCCGATACGGAAAAGGTCGGACAGATGGTCATGATCGGCATCCGCGGCGAGGAGGCGGACGAAGACAGCCTCTACATGCTGCACCAATTCCATATCGGCGGCGTCCTTCTCTTTGACCGAAACTTGAGGTCGGCAAAGCAGACGCAGAAGTTCACGCGCGACTTGCAGGCGGATGCGGAGCAGAAAGTGCCGCTCTTCATCGGCATCGACGAGGAGGGCGGACGCGTCGTGCGCGGCACCGCGTTCATCCCCGCGCCGCCCGCGCAGCAGCAGCTCGGCATGTCAGGCGATCTCGCGCACACGGAAGACAGCGCCTCGCGCACGGCAGAGGCACTCAAGGATCTCGGCTTCAACGTCAACTTCGCGCCGGTCGCCGACGTCAGCACCGAGCCGCGCTCCTTCGCAAGCGATCCGAATGTCGCGGCGAAATGCGTGCTCGCGGCAGCGCGCGGCTACGAGGCACAACACATGGTCTACGTGCTCAAGCACTTCCCCGGAATCGGGCGCGGCACGGTCGACAGCCATGAAGAGGGCTCGGCGATCCCCGCGACGGCGGAGGAGCTTGCCGCGCGCGACCTTGTGCCGTTCCACGCCGTCATCGACGCGAAGCGCGCCGAGGACTACATGATCCTCGTCTCGCACCTGCGCTATCCCGCCTACGACGCGGATGACCCCGCAAGCCTGTCCAAAGCGATACAGACCGATCTTCTGCGCGAGCAGCTCGGCTATCGCGGGCTCATCGTCACCGACGACGTTGAGATGGGAGCGATTGCGCGGCATTACGCGCCGCGTGAAATCGGCGTCCGTGCCGTCGAGGCAGGCGCCGACATCGTCCTCTCGTGCCAGGAGATCCCGTTTCAGACGGAGGTCTACCTTGGACTTTTGGACGCCGTGCAGAGCGGGGCAATCCCCATGGAGCGCATCGACGAGAGCGTCCGCCGCATCGTCAAGGCAAAGCTCACGCATGCAGAATTTTAGGGGACGGATGCACGGTAGGGATCTCGCTGCAGCGGAGATCCAGGCTTGCGGCGAAGAAGCCGGTTGGACTTAGGAAATAGGAGGTGCATTTCTATGAAAAAGGCGATTGTCGTCGTCGATATGCAGCGGGATTTCGTGCGTGGAAGCCTTGGCACGGCAGAGGCGCAGGCCATGCTGCCACATCTTGTGGACAAACTCAAACGGGAAGAGGGCGCGGATCTTTTCTTTACGCTCGACACGCACGATGCGGGCTATCTTCACACGCAGGAGGGAAAGAACCTTCCCGTCGCGCATTGCATCAAGCCAGGACCGGGCTGGGAAGTCGTGGAGGAACTGAGCCCTTTCCTGCAAAAGGCGGTCGCTGCCGTCGAGAAGCCGACTTTCGGCTCGACGCGCCTGCCGGCGCTCCTTGCCGCTTATGATGCCATCGAGTTCGTCGGGCTGTGTACCGATATCTGCGTGATTTCCAATGCGCTCATCGTCAAGGCGTTCCATCCGGAAAAGCGCATTTCCGTGGATGCTTCCTGCTGCGCCGGCGTGACGCCGGAAAGCCATAAAAATGCGCTCGCAGCCATGAAGATGTGCCAAATTGAGGTCACGGGAGAGGAAATGTGAGTTTCGCGCAGCAAGAAGCCCGTCGGCAGGGATGAACCGACGGGCTTTTCTATGGTAAAGGGAAGATCGGAAGCAAAGAAATGGAAATAAAGGGGATCGGCATCAGGTGTTTTTCGCGATGATCGCGCCAACGACCGCGCCGACGATTGCGGCGGTATTGCGCTCCCCCTCGGAATACTTCTTGCGGTGGGAACTCAGCTGTGTGACCGCATGTCCCTGCATCTGCTCGTAAGCAGGCGCAAGGGCGCGCGGGCTTGCCTCCGCTGCCGCAGCGGTCAGTCCGACAAGACCGATGCTCAGGCAGCCTGCGAGCGCGACTGCTGTCCGCTTTACACTCGTTTTGCTCAACATGGAAACCATCTCCTTTCTGCATGGGAGAGCCCGTCTCCCGCAATACTGTATCAGGCGTTTCCTGATTACAAGCCAAGTATAGCGCAGCAATCTTAAACCGTCTTGTGATGGATGTAAAAAGTTGATTAGGCAAACTATTTAATTTCGATTAGGATGAATGCTCATTTTCGCACCGCTGCCATTTTGAGCGGCGGTACGCAGTCGATGAGATCCAATTCGCGGGCGAGCGCGTAGAACGTGTGCAGCCCGTCGAGAAAATCGTCCGTGAGCTCCCAACGGATCACGGAGCCGAGGTAGTCGGCGAGCTGTCTGCGCGTGAAGGGCGTTTCGGCGAGGACGGAGGCGATCGCCGCGTCTTTGTTTGCGATGCCCTTCGCGAAGGCATGGCGGATACGGTCGTAGACGAGCTGCAGGAGAACGGGGCTTTCCGTTGCAAATGCCTTGGTCGCGACCCATACGGCGTAGACCATTTTCTTGCCCGTGAGCGTTTTCCACTCGGCGCCGAGATCGTAGCAGTAGAGCGAGGCGGGCGGGTGATGGTAGAGCCAAAGCGCGTCGTCGCCGATGAAGAGCGAGGCGGTCGCGTCTTTTGGCACGGGCTCGTCGGGGGCGATGCTGCGGATGGAGTAGCTCGGCGCCGCGCCGTAGCCGCGGCGCAGGATGATCTTGAGCAGGCAGTGGCTCGTCGCCGACTTTGCCGTGAGGATGATCTTGTCGTCCTTGAGCGCCTCGATGGGCTTTTTCGAGATGAGCAGGATGCTCTGCACCGCGCCGTCGGAGGAGATGCAGAAGTCGGGGAGAAGGCAGAGTTCTTCGCTGTGCTGCGCGTAGATAATCGAGGAAACGGGACTCACGTCGAGACGATGGCTGACGATGTCGCGGTTGAGCTCGGCAGGCACGCCGCGCGTGAGGGCGAGCCCTTTCCCCATGCCGTGCGAAAAGCCCCATGAGAGCGGCAGGACGTTCAAAAAGTGGATATGCCCCACTCTTGGTTCAGACATGACGATGCTCCTTTCAGTTGGTTTCTTTGTCTTCCATTATAACGCGGCAAGGGGCGCGGCTCAATGCCTCGTGCCATTGACTTTTTGGCAAGATATGAGTAGACTTATTGATGTGGTCAACTTTTCGAAGCAGAACACGGGGGATTTCCCCGTTGGAGGGGTCATCATGGATGATTACGTCAAGCTAGGACGATGGTTTTCGGTCGTGCATCGGCGCTCGCAGCTCTTCGTGACGGAGGCGTGCGCGCATCTCGCGCTCACGTATTCGGAGTACGTCATGCTCATTCGCATCTTTGATCATGAAGGCGTGCGGCAGGACGATCTTGCGGCAATGCTCTACCTCGACAAGGCAGTCGTGACGCGCACGATCAATCTCCTGCAGAAGAAGGATCTCATCTATCGCGAGCCGGACGCCGCCGACAAGCGCGTGCGTCACATCTACCTGACGGAGCATGGAAAGGAGCAGCATATCTACCTGCGCAATATCATTCAGTGCTGGGTCGACTACCTCATCGCGGATATGACGCAGGGGGAAGTCGATACGATGGTGGCGGGATTCCGCACGCTCGTCGAGCGCGCCATTTCGGCGAAGTTTGCGCCGCTCATCGAGCAGATACCGGAGGACACGTTGGTAAAAGGAGAAGACCATGCGATTCACACCGATTGAGCGAAAGAGCATCGCACTCGTGCTTGCCTGTGCGATGCTCGCAGCCACGGCGCTTTTGGCAGGCTGCGGCAAGGAGAAGCCAGAAGAGAAGCCCGTCCTCGTCAAGACGCAGCGGGCGGGCGCGGCGCACGGCACGGCGGCGGAGACGTTTTCGGGCACGGTCCGCGGCCGCTATGAGACGAACCTCTCGTTTCAGGTGGGCGGGCAGATCCTCTCGCGCAACGTCGAGGTCGGAAGCCGCGTGCAGGCGGGCGATGTCCTGATGGCGATCAATGCGAAGGACGTCATCCAGCGGGCGAACCAAGGCGATGCGCAAGTCGCAAGCGCGCGCGCGCAGCTGAAGCTCGCGCAGGCAAATCTCGTGCGCTACAGCCAGCTCTACGAGGAAGAGGCCGTGCCCGCCGCCGTGCGCGATCAGTATCAGACCAATTACGACGCGGCTTTTGCGGCGTATCAGCAAGCGCTCGCACAGGCGGCGCAGGGGCATAACAGCGTCGGCTACACGAATCTGACGGCGGGCGCGGACGGCGTCATTTCGAGCATTGCGGCGGAAGAGGGACAGGTTGTCGCAGCGGGACAGACCGTCATGACGCTCGTGCAGACGGACGAATTGGAGATCGAGATCGCCGTGCCCGAAAGCCGCCTCGCGGAGGTCGCCGTCGGCACGCCGGCCGAGGTGACGTTCTGGGCGCTCCGCGACGCGGTGGCCGAGGGCACGGTGCGCGAGGTCGCGCCGATGGCAGATGCGGCGAGCCGCACGTACAAGGTGCGCGTCTCCGTGCCGGATCCGCCTGCCGGTCTGAAGCTCGGCATGACGGCGAGCGTCGCGTTCGCGCCGGCCGGTTCGGATGAGACGGGGATCGAGTTGCCGCTTACGGCGATCTACCAGACGGGCGACGCGCCTGCGGTATGGGTTGTCGGGGAGGACCGCACCGTTTCGCTGAAGGAAGTCCATGCGGTATCCTTCGGCAAGGACAGCGTGCGCGTGACAGGGCTCGCGCCGGACGCCGTCGTCGTGACGGCCGGCGTCCATCGACTGCGCGAAGGGCAGGCGGTCAGACTGGAGGCGGACGAATGAGGAACCTCACGGAAGTCTCACTGAAGAACCGGACGCTCGTTTGGTACTTCATCCTTGTCGTAGCGATCGGCGGCGTGTTCGCGTATTTCCATCTTGGACGCATGGAAGACCCAAATTTTACGATCCGCTCCATGGTCGTTTCGGCGGCATGGCCGGGCGCGACGGCGGAGGAGATGCAGGCGCAGGTCACGGACAAGCTGGAAAAGCGCCTGCAGGACACGCCGGGGCTCGACTCCGTCGAGAGCGAGACGCGGGCGGGGCAGACGGTCATTTACGTCCGTCTCGACCAAACGATCCCAAAGGAGCAGATCCGCCCGACGTGGCGCGATGTGCGCAATTTCTGCGAAGACGTCAAAACGGATCTGCCAAAAGGCGTATACGGTCCTTACTACAACGATCGATTCGACGATGTCTTCGGCTCGGTCTACGCAGTGACAGGCGACGGCTGGAGCTATGAGGAGATGCGCGAGCAGGCGGAAAAGACGCGGCGCATGCTGCTCCAGGTGCCGCGCGTCCAAAAGGTCGAGCTGATCGGCGAGCAGAAGGAGAAGGTTTACGTCGAGATGGACCGCGCGAAGCTCGCCTCGCTCGGCATCGCGCCGGACGTCGTCATGCAGGCGCTCGCGGCGCAGGGCGACGTGGCGGCAGCGGGCAAGGTGGAGACGGAGAGCGATAACGTCTACCTGCGCGTCTCGGGCACCTTCGAGGATGTCGGCGCGATACGCGCGCTTCCCCTTCAGGCGGGCGGGCGCGTGTTCCGTCTCGGCGACGTCGCGCAGGTGGAGCGGCGCTATGAAGAGCCTGCCGAGCCGAAGATGTTTTTTGACGGCGAGCCCGCGATCGGCATCGCCGTTTCGATGGAGGACGGCGGCAATATCCTGAAGCTCGGCAAAGACCTCCGCACGCTGACCGCGAAGATTCAGGCGGGTCTCCCCGCGGGACTCGAAGTCCATCAGGTGTCCGATCAGCCCGCCGTCGTCGATGCCTCGATACACGATTTCGTCAAGACGCTCTTGGAGGCCATCGTCATCGTGCTCGCCGTGAGCTTCCTGACGCTCGGCACGCGCACGGGGCTCGTCGTCGCGTTCTGCATCCCGCTCGTGCTCGCGGGTGTGTTCATCGCGATGTACTTGCTCGGCATCGAGCTGCACAAGGTGTCGCTCGGCTCGCTCATCATCGCGCTCGGACTGCTCGTCGACGATGCGATCATCGCCGTCGAGATGATGAGCGTCAAGCTGGAGGCGGGATTATCCCGCTTCGAAGCGGCTTGCTATGCATTCCGCGCGACGGCAAAGCCCATGCTCACGGGCACGCTCATCACGTGCTGCGGCTTTATCCCCGTTGCCTTTGCCGACGGCATGGCGAGCGAGTTTTGCAGCACGCTCTTCCCCGTTATCTTCTCGGCGCTCGTGCTCTCGTGGATCGTCTCGGTCATGGTCGCGCCGCTCTTTGGGTACCATCTCATTCGCGTCGAAGTAAAGCGCGACGAAGAAGGGCATATCGATCCGTATCAAAGCCGGTTCTATACGTGGTTCCGCCGTGTCCTGAACCTCTTTTTGACGCATCGAAGGATCGTCCTCGCCGGCACGGCCGCGCTCTTCGCGCTCTCCGTCTTTTCGATGCAGTTCGTGCGGGAAGAGTTCTTCCCGCCGTCGCTGCGGCCGGAGATCCTCGTCGAGCTTCGCTTGCCGGAGGGCGCTTCGATGGAGGGAACGCAGCGGGTATGTGACCGCATGGCGGACTTCCTCGCCGAACACAAAGCGGATCTTACGAATTACAGCTACTACGTCGGGCGGTACGCGCCGCGCTTCGTGCTGACGATCGATCCGAAGGCGGCAGCCGATAACCGCGCCCAGTTCGTCCTCGTCGCGAAGGACACCGAGGCGCGTGGGCGGCTCACTGCCGCGCTTCGCGAGGCGGAGCAGGACGAATTTTCCGACGTGCGCATGAATCTCCAGTACATCCAGACGGGCCCGCCTGCCGACTATCCGCTCATGCTGCGCGTCAGTGCGCCCGATATCGATACGGTGAAATCGATGGCAGAAGACGTCGCTGACCGCGTTGCCAGGGATGAAAACAACTACAATGTTGCGCTCGACTGGGGCGAGAAGAGCAAGGTCATGCACCTCGCGCTCGACTCGGCGAAGATTCAGGCGATGGGGCTTTCGAGCAAGGCGGTCGCGCAGACGGTCTACACGGAGCTCACGGGCGCGAAGGCGGCGGAGTTCTACACGGGCGACCGCACGATCCACATCGACCTGCGTCTCGCAGCAAAGGATCGCAAGAGTCTCGACGAGATGCAGGATCTGCCGATTTACCTCGGAAGGGCGGGCTACGTGCCGCTCGGACAGATCGCGAAGATTTCCTATGCGGCGGAAGAGGGACTCATCCGCCGCTACAATCTCATGCCGAGCATCCTCGTGACGGCAGAGGTGCGCAGCGGCACGGCGAACGACGCGACGAAGAAGGCATTCGCGGAGACGGCGGATCTCCGTGCGAGCCTCCCGGCAGGCGCGAGCATCGTGCCGGCGGGTGCGCTCAAGGACAGCACGGAGTCATCAAGCTACCTCATGAAGCCGCTTCCCGTCGTCGTATTCCTCATCATGACGCTCCTGATGATCCAGCTTCACAGCGGAAAGGATATGGCGCTCACCTTGCTTACGGCGCCGATGGGGCTTATCGGTGTCGCGGCAGGCCTGCTCGTGACGGGCAAGGCGATGGGATTTGTCGCGATTCTCGGCGTGCTCGCGCTCGCGGGCATGATCATCCGCAACAGCGTCATCCTCATCGACCAGATCCAAAAGCATCGCGCGGCGGGCGAGAGCGCATGGGATGCCGTCGTCGACTCGGCGATCCTGCGCTTCCGCCCCATCATGCTGACGGCAGCCGCCGCGATACTCGGCATGATCCCGCTCATGGCGAGTACGTTTTGGGGCCCGATGGCCGTCACGATCGCGAGCGGCCTTGCCGTCGCAACCGTGCTGACGCTGCTCGTCCTGCCGACGATGTATGCGGCGGCATACCATGTCAAAAAGGAATGAATCTGAGTGCGCCGCAGGCTGAGTGCCTGCGGCGCAGACCATCGCATGCGTCTTCCGCCTGCGCCGCCCCATAATCGTCCTCTCCTAGGACGGCTGCCCTAGGAGAGGACGATTATGGGACGAAATGGACGGCATCGCCTACGGGATATTCGGGATATCCTTGCTGATCGCCGTATGGCGGATGATATCCTCGACGCGCATGTCGATGGCGAGCTCCCGCTTGTGCAGGACTTCCGCCTGCGCGTATTCGGCGGGGCTTCCCGTGCGCAGGCCTTCGATGAAGTGCTCCCACGCGGCGATGGTCGTCTCGGTCGATTCCCTGCGCTGGGCGGCGAGGTAACGCGCGCCGTCGGGAACGGGAACGGCGTCGAGCTGCTCCTGCCGGCTCTTGAGCGCGGGAATGACCTCTTTTTCGAGCATGGAGGCGAGCGCATACGCCTGCCCTTCCGTGAGACGCCCGTCCTTCGTGACGGTCGTCGCGGCAAAGCGTTCGCGGCAGGCATTGAATTTCACATTGTAGGCGGCGACGATGTCCTTGGTCGCCGCGATGTAGTCGGCGATATCGCGGTTTTGGCGCGGTGCGATGGCGTCGAGGTAGGCGCGGTAGTTCTTGATGTAGGCAATCTGCCAGTGCCCTTCCTTCGCCTGCTCGAGCGCGAGGTCAAGCGTGAACGGCGTGCCTGTATCTTCTTCGCGCACCTTGACTTCGGCGACGGCTCCCATGCCGTCGCGGTGCACGCCCGCGACTTCGAGGAACGTCGTGTTGCGGACGAGACTGCGCGCCAGGAAGCGTTCGTAGTCGATGCCGAGCTGCCTGCCCTTCAGGATGTCCGTGCCGCTCGGCAGCGACCACGCCCCGCTTTCGACGCGGCGCAGGATGACCGATTCCGTGCCGCCTGCGAGCTGCGGCTTGACGAGAATGTAGAATTTCTCGAACTTGACCTTCGAGTCCTCCGTCAGCGTCGCGTCGTAGGCGAAGAGGTCGAGCGTGAGGTCGTCGTAGGCGAGCGAGGTCAGAAGCGGGAGGTTTACGTATTTCTTGAACTTCTCCACGTCATGCGCCTCGACGGCGGCGACGGCCTGCTTCATCGCGTACGCCGGCGTGTGCTGATAGAACCGGAAGTACCAGATCGCCGTGCCGAGCAGGCAGGCGATGACGGTCGCGAGAAGAAAGATGTCGCGCTGCCGCCTGCGCCGTCTGTCCTGTATTTTTTGCTGCCAAGTAAAGTCGTCCATACTGTCTCCTTCGAGCTGGAGGCGATTGCCGTCTGCTTGATTATAGCCCAATTAACCCCAGTATACTATATTTCCCCATTTTCGTCCAAATATACTACAATTTCACAGATTCCTATGTTAGAATGGAAGGGACGAAGAGGGGGATCGCGCGATGAAATGGGTCAGTCACCAGATCGTGACGGGCGTCGCCGTGTTTGCCGCGACAGACGACATGCTGCTGACGGCTGCTGCCATGGCGGGCGCGATTTTCCCCGACAAGGTTGAGGGAAACCCGCGCGCAGGGAGCTGCTGGCTTTGGCGCAGCCGCCACCGAGGCTGGTCGCACTGGCCGCTTCTCTACGTTGCGCTCATCGGTCTTTTTGCGCGCGTGGCGGAGATCGCGCAGGTGACGCCTGCACCGCTCGCCGACGCCGTGCGGATCGGCACGTTTTTCTGCGTCGGCGCGCTGCTGCACATTTTGGAGGACGCGCTTTGCGGCAAGGTCCCGCTTTTGACGCCAGCGCAGAAGGTCGGCATCCGGCTCTTTCGGGTTGGCTCCGTCATGGAGTACGTCGTGGCAGGCGCGCTCGTCCTTATCGCCTACGGCGTGCGGCGCATTCTTTTTTCGGGATAGGAAATCACGGAGCAGTGGAGTCCTTCGGATTGGCGTGGGGGGTCGCCGAAGTGCGGGCAAAAGAGATGCGTCAAGGTGAAGGCACTCTATCCGTGCCTTCTCCGCGCGGCCTCGCGGATGGGAAGAGGAGGGATTGGGATGGTGCGGTCAGCGGCTCGGCCGAGCAAGGTCCTCCGCCTTTTGGCGGAGAAGTACCCGACGAAGGAAATCGTCTATGAACAGCTCATTTACCTGCAGTCGCGGCTCGCGCTCCCGAAGGGGATCGAGCATTTTCTGAGCGATCTGCACGGCGAGTACGAGTCTTTTTTCCATATTCTCAACAACTGCTCGGGCGTCATCCGCGAAAAGGTGGAATACGTTTTCGGCACGCGGATGACGCGTGCTGAACAGGCGGAGTTCTGCACGCTCATCTACTACCCGAAAGAGAAGATCGAGCAAATGCGGGAGACACGCCGTGCGACGCCTGCATGGTACCGCGCGAACCTCGAACGGCTCCTGGCGCTCGCGAAGCTCATGAGCTTCAAGTACCCCGCCTCGAAGGTCAGCGGGTTCATCCCCGCGCGTTACGCCTCCGTCATCGTCGAGCTCATGACGACGCGTCCTGAAGCGGACGCAGCACAGATGGCATACTGGCAGCGCCTCCTCTCCGCGATCGTCCAGATCGACGCGGGCGCGGACTTCATCGAGGCGTTTGCCGTGCTCATCAAGCGGCTCGCGGTGGACCGGCTCCATATCGTCGGCGATTTTTTTGACCGCGGGCACAGGCCCGACGCGATCCTCGACAGCCTCATGGAGCACCCGAACGTCGACATCGAGTGGGGCAACCACGACCTCCTTTGGATGGGCGCGGCGCTTGGCAGCGAAGCGTGCATCGCGACGGTCGTGCGCAACTCGCTGCGCTACGGCAATACGGACGTCCTCGAACGCGGCTACGGCATTTCGATGCGCCCGCTCACGACGTTCGCCGCGCACCTCTATCCCGACGAGCGTCCGATCCGTGCGGCGGAGCGCGCGATCACGATGATGCTCTTCAAGCTCGAAGGGGCGCTCATCGCGCGCAATCCGGACTTCCAGATGGACGGGCGGCGCCTTCTCCACTGCATCGACTATCGCTCTTCGTGCGCGGTCCTTCCAGGCGGCAGGCGCTGCGAGCTCGAACATGCCTATTTCCCGACGATCGAGGAGGGCAGCGATCCGTACGTGCTCACGGAAGGCGAGCAGGCAATTTTGGCGGAGCTGCGCACGGCGTTCACGGAGAGCAGCGCGCTGCGCCGCCACGTGGACTACCTCTACCAAAAGGGCAGCCTATACAACTGCGCGAACGGCAACCTGCTCTTTCACGGCTGCGTGCCGCTGCATGCGGATGGCAGCCTGCGCGAGATCGTCTTCGGCGGGAAGGCGTATCGGGGGCGCGCGTGGTTCGACTTCTGCGAGCGCATGGCGCGCGAGGCACAGCTCTACGGCGAGGAGCCGGCGCTCGACTTTCTATACTTCCTTTGGTGCGGAAGGCTCTCGCCTGCGTCGGGACGCGAGATGAAGACGTTCGAGCGCGCCCTGCTTTCGGATGCGTCGACGTGGAAAGAGCCGGCCGACCCGTACTTTCGCCTGATCGACACGGAGGAGACGTGCCGCATGGTGCTGGAGGAGTTCGGCATGGACGGCGCGCGCGGGCACATCATCAACGGGCACGTTCCCGTCAAGGTCAAGAAGGGCGAGAGTCCCGTCAAGGCGGGCGGCCGCGCGATCGTCATCGACGGCGGGTTCTGCCGCGCCTATCACACGAAGACGGGCATTGCAGGATACACGCTCATCTCGAACTCGCGCGGCCTGCGCCTGCTGCAGCACCAGAAGGTCGCGAATGTCCGCGAGGCGCTGCGCGGCAGCGGCGACATTGAGTCCGTCGCCGAGACGGTCGAGCTGCAGGCACGGCACGGTACGGTCGGCGATACGGATGAAGGGCGTGCCATGAAAGAAGAAATCACGGATCTGTATAACTTGCTGCTTGCCTACCAAAACGGCATGCTCAAGCCGAAGGAGTAGGAAGGGAGCGCCAGAGGGAAAACAATGAATACGGAACTCGCTACGAAATACAACAATCTGCAGGCCCTGCTGAAGGAAATGGGCAGCGTTGCCGTCTCCTTTTCGGGCGGCGTCGATTCGACGCTCGTCCTGAAGGTCGCACACGACGTGCTCGGCGAACATGCCGTCGCCTTTACGGTGGAGTCGGATTTCGTGCCGGAACGCGAAATCGAGGGCGCGCGTGCCTTTTGCGCGCAGGAGGGCGTCGAGCACGTCGTCGAGGCATTCCCTATCCTGGAAGTCGCGCACGTCAAGAAAAACCCGCACGATCGCTGCTACTACTGCAAGTACGCGATCTTCAAGCACCTCAAGGCGGAGGCGTGGCATCGCGGGATCGCTTATGTCGTCGACGGCACGAATCGCGACGATGACAGCGACTATCGCCCCGGCCGCGCGGCGCTGCGGGAGCTTCGCATCATGAGCCCGCTCCATCAGTGCGGCATGGACAAAGCGGATATACGCGCGCTTTCCAAGGACCTCGGCATTGCGGGCTGGGATCGCCCGTCGGCTGCCTGCCTCGCCTCGCGCATCCCGTACGGGGAGCATTTGTCGCATGCGAAGCTTGCGCGCGTCAATCATGCCGAGGCGTTTCTCATGGAAAAGGGCTTCCGCATGCTCCGCGTGCGCGCGGAGGGCGCGGAGGGAAAGACGGCGCGCATCGAACTCATGCCTGAGGATATGGATCGGTTCTTCACGCCCGCGATGCGCAGGGCGACGGACGAGGCGTTCCGCCTGCTCGGCTTCACGCACGTCTCGCTCGACCTGCGCGGCTACCGCATGGGCAGCATGAATGAAGGACTCCATTTATCGCATGAGGAGCGCCATGGCTGAGGAGGCGGCGGAATGACACGAAAAGACAGGGCATTGGCGATGCTCGTCACGGGGCTGCTCCTCGTGCCGTGCGCGGCGCATGCCTCGTACCAGTCGAGTTCGGATACGGGCGTTACGGCGCTCGACTACATCGAGAACAACCGCCGCGCGGAGCGGGAGAATCGGCTGACCGAGGAGCAGAAGCAGCTCCTCGCCGATGCGGAGGCGATGAAGGAGCACCTGCGCCATCCGCTCGATACGGCGGCGCCCGCGCCCGTCGCCTTTGAAGGCGACGACCTCGCTTACGACGAGCGGACGGGCGACTTTACGGCGAAGGGCGACGTGCATATCCTCCAGATGGATGCGCACCGTTTCCAAGGGGCGGACGTCTCTGGCAATTTGCAGAGACAGGAGATCACGATTCCCGGCAAGGCGCACATCCTCCAAATGACGCCGAATATGGCGCGCATCACGCTCGACGGCTATCGGACGAATTACAACTACGCGACGCATACGGGCACGATGGCGGATGCTGCCGGCAAGATCGACCACTACTACATCACGGGCAAGCGCTTCGAGTTCTACCCCGACCACTACGTCGCCTACGACGGCACGGCGACGAAGTGCGGCGCGAAGAAGCCAGACTATCACTGGAGCGCCGAGAAGATGACCATCTATCCGCACGATAAGATCGTCTTGGAGAAGATGAAGTTCTGGATCAAGTCCACGGTCCTTTATCAGCGCGACCACTATGTCGCGGATCTTAATCCGCAAAACAAGCATCAGGATCTGCCGACACTTGGCTACGATGCGGACGACGGCGTTTCCGTCGAGTACGGGATCAAAAAACCGCTCGCGAAGCATGTCGATCTGAATCTCAACCTCCGCGTCGTACAGCATGGCGGCTGGCGCAGCAACTACGAAGCGCGCTGGACGAACCGGAAGATGAGCGCGGCCGTCGTTTACGGGCATTACGAGGACGGCGACAGCAAGTGGATCCGCCGGCAGCCGTCGTTCCTTTGGAGCTACGGCGACCACATCGCGGGCAGCCCGTTCTACTACAGTCTCGGCTATGAATACGGGCGCTGGTATCAAAAGGGCATCCACAGCAACCATACATCGTACGATCTCGGCATCGGGCACGACCCGATCAAGATGGGCACGTATACGCTTTACCTGCATACGGGCTACAACCTCACGAAGGAAAGCTACGACGGCAGCAAGGTGCAGGGCCTCACGTTTGACGGCGTCCTGACGAAGGATTTCGATGCGCGCTGGGCAGCGTATGTCGGCTATCACTACAGCAAGAAAAATGCGCGGAACAGTCTCTTCGACTACGAGACGGACGATTTTTCCAAGAAGCTCGAAGGGGGATTCAGCTACCGTCTCGATGACCGCAATCGCTTCGTCGTCGGCACGCGCTACAATCTCGATGCGGGCAAGTGGGACGATATCGACTACTACTGGTACCACGATATGCACTGCAGCGAGCTCGTCCTGCGCTACCGCTCCAAGCGCAATACGTGGGGGATTCGCTTCGAGTTCACACCGTGGTGATCGGGAAAGCCGCGGGGAAAGAGAAAGGGAAGATGGAAATGGGCGATAGGCAGGAGCTTCTCACCGCCATGCGCAAGAAGCGCATCCTCGTTTTCGGCGACATGGTTGCGGACATCTATCTCGACGGGCGCATCTCGCGCATCTCGCGCGAGGCGCCCGTTCTCGTCTTGGAGCAGGCGGGCGAGAGGATCGTCGCGGGCGGCGCAGCGAACGTCGTGAACAACGTCGCGACGCTCGGTGGCATCGCGCACGCCGTCGGCGTTGTCGGTAGGGACAGCGCCGCAGAGGGCCTTCGCCGCGTGCTCGAAGGAAACGGGGTCCATACGGGTGCGCTCGTCACGGACGAGGGGCGTCCGACGATCTCGAAGACGCGTATCATCGCGGGCGGCCGTGCGACGGTCAGCCAGCAGATCGTGCGCATCGACCGCGAGAGCAAGGAGCCGCTTTCCGCCGCGATGGAGGCAGCGCTTCTGCGGCGCATGGAAGGGCTGCTCCCGCATATCGACGGCATCGTCCTCAGCGACTACGGCGCAGGCACGGTCACGGAGCGGCTCAAAGAGCGGCTCATCCGCGCCGCGCGCGAAAAGGGGATTCCGAGCATCGTCGACTCGCGCTACGCGATCCATCGATTCCACGGCATCGGCTACGTCAAGCAGAACGATGCGGAGCTCGCGGCTGCGGTTCACCGCGATCTGCCGGACGAAGCGGCGATCATCGCGGCGGCCCGGGAACTATGCGCAGAGCTCGCGGCAGACGGCGTCCTCGTGACGCGCGGCGAGGACGGCATGACGCTCGTGACGCGGGAAGGCGCGACGACGATCCCCGTCACCGACCGCAGCGAAGTGTTCGACGTCTCGGGCGCGGGCGATACCTGCGTTGCGACGGTCATTCTCGCACTCGCGGCAAAGGCGGAGCCAGCGGAGGCAGCACGCCTCAGCAATCTTGCGAGCGGCATCGCCGTGCGCAAGATGGGGACGAGCACCGTCTCGGCAGAGGAGCTTTTGCGCGCCGCTGCGGTCGGGAGGGAGGAAATGCCATGCTAGTACGGAATCGCGACATCGAATCGCTCTGCCGCATCCTGCGCGCGGGCGGAACGCGCATCGTATTCACGAACGGATGCTTTGACATCATCCACGCGGGGCATGTCCGCTACCTTGAGCAGGCGCGCTCCTTCGGCGACGTGCTCGTCCTCGGGCTCAATACCGACGCATCCGTACGCGCGCTCAAAGGCGATTCGCGCCCCATCAACGGCGAGCTTGACCGCGCTGCTGTCGCGGGCGCGCTCCGCGCCGTCGATTACGTCGTGCTCTTCGGCGAGAGAACGGCGGAAACCATCGTCGGGAAGGTACGCCCAGACATCTACGTCAAGGGCGGCGACTACACGCTCGATACGCTTCCCGAGGCAAAGGTCGTCATGGGCTATGGCGGGCGCGTCGAGATCGTGCGCTTTCTCGACGGGCACTCGACATCGCGTATCATCGAGAAGATACAGACGGACGGAAGGGCGTCCTCCTAAAGCAGGCCGCTTCATTTTATGGGCTTATGGGCTTAAGGCTTATGGACGCATTGGACGCATTTATTTCAGGAAAGGCGGAACTGCATGAAAGAGATCCTGATTGTCAAGCTGTCGGCCATCGGCGACGTCATTCACGCGCTGCCCGTCTCGTATGCTATCAAGGAGCAGTTCCCTAAGGCACATATCACGTGGGTCGTCGAGCCGCCCGCAAAGCCGCTCCTGGAGCTCAATCCCTGCGTCGACGCGATATTGGCCTTTCACAAAAAGGAGTTTCGCTCGCTCGGCGGATTCCTCTCGCATTTCGCTCCGTTCCGACGGGCGATTCAAGCGCGCCGTTATGACGCCGTGCTCGACCTGCAGGGGCTTCTGAAGTCGGCGGCGATTGCCTATCTTGCCGACGCGCCGGTAAAGCGCGGCATGTGCAATATGCGCGAGGGCAGCAGCCTCGTTTCAAAGCCTGTCCTTGGCGCGCATGCGCATGGGCATATCGTCGCGCGCTATCTCGATGTCGCGCGTGCGATTGGCTGCGCCGTGCGCGAGGTGCGCTTCCCGCTCGAAATTCCTGCAAAAGTCGAGCAGCAGGCGCGGCAGATCTTTTATCAGGCGGGCGGCAATATGGGAAATGCCTACGTCTGCCTTGCCGTCGGCGCAAATTGGCCGAACAAACGGTGGAATGCGGAATCTTTCGCAGCGCTCGTCGATTGGCTCTACGCCAGGCGCCGCCGTCCCGTCCTCGTCGGGGGCGGCGCGGTGGATGCGCAGATGGCCGCGGAAATCGAGGCGCAGGCGGATATCCCGCCCGTGAGCCTCGTCGGCAGAACGACCCTGCCGCAACTCGCCTGCGTGCTCTCGCACGCCGCCGCCGTCGTCGGCGGCGACACGGGTCCCATGCATCTCGCGACAGCGCTCGGCACGAAGACGGTCATGCTCATGGGACCGACCGACGCGAACCGAAACGGCCCCTACGGGCAGGCGGAGGGCGCCATTGAGGCCGCGCGTCCCTGCAGGGGCTGCTGGAAACGCGCCTGCCCGAAAGGGCTCGACTGCCTTGCGGCGATAACGCCCGGACAAGTGGAGGAGAAACTGCTCTAGAGGAGGCGGGCACTACGGGATCGAGGGAGTTTATGCGCTTGGACCGATTGTTTCAAAACGTGCAGCAGGATCTGAAATTTTTCGTTTCCATGCTCCTGCTCCTCTGCGTCTATCGCGCGGCGTTTATCGGCACGATGGGCGCCTTTCTCGCGCCCGATACGACGCGCGCGGACATCTTGGCCGCGCTTTTTGCGGGGCTTCGCCTTTCCTTGAAATCGGCAGGCGCAGTGACGCTTTTCCCGTTCGTCTTTGTCACGCTCGCGGGCGTCGTTTCCCCGCGTCTTTCATGGCCGCGCCTGCGCCTCGCATTCGGCGCGTTCACAGGCTTTCTGCTCTCCGTGCTCTTCATGGCGCGCTATCCGTACTATCGCGAATTCCATGCGGGGTTCGGCATGGAGATCCTGCATGGCTTGCAGGATGACCGTGCCGCCATCTTTTGGACGATGGTCGAGCAGTACGGCGCGGTGTGGCGTGTAGCCGCCGCTGCCCTTTTGGCGGCGATCTTCTTTTTGCTGCTGCGCCGCCTCCTGCAGCTCGGCACGCTCGCGCTGCCGCGCATCGAAGGACATGGGAAAAGATGCCTTGCGGCGGGCGGGCTCGTCCTTTCCATCGGGCTGTTCTTCGTGTTCGTGCGGTTCGGCGGCAGCTTCAATTACGAGAAGGGCATCAACTGGGAAAACGCGGGGATCACGAAGGACGCGTTCCTCAATGAATGCATCCTCGATGATGTGCAGGCGCTTTACCGCGTCCGCTCGATCGAAAAACAGATGAAGGCGGGAGAGACGGCAGGCGTCGAGGCGGACCGCATCGAGGAGCACCTGCGTCAGATCGCAGGGCACGATGCGGTGGACGGTACGGCGGTCGCGCCGTATCTCCTGCGGCGGGCGGCGGGCGCGCGCATCGAAAAGCCGCGCCATATCTTCATCGTGCTCGGCGAGACGTGGGCGATGTGGCCGGCGCTCGATCGGTATGCCTCGCTTCACGCGGCAGACGGACTTCGCGCTTTGATGGCGGAAACGGATGCCTATTCGACGCGCGCCTTCCTGCCGAACGGCGAGTACACATCGATTGCGATCATGGGATTCGTCTGCGGGCTGCCGGAGGTGCACGTCGCGCCGCAGGTACAGCCGCGCACGTTTGAGGCACCGTATGCGACGGCGATGGCACCTCCGTTCCATTCGCTCGGCTATCAAGTCGATTTTTGGTACGGCGGCCTGCCCGCATGGGATTCGATCAATCGCGTCTCGCTTGCGCAGGGCTTCGACCATTTCTACGGCTATCCCGACTTCGATGCGCCGCGGCAGAGCGCATGGGGGACGAAGGATGGCTGCCTCTTCGATGCCCTCTACGATCATCTGGCAGACGAGCCGCCGACGGTGCATCTCATCATGACGGTGTCCAATCACCCGCCGTACAACATCGATCTCGCCGCAGAGGGCATCGATCTCGCGCGTATACGCGAGGCGGTGGACGCCTTGGAGGACGTGCCCGATCCCGAGGAGCTCGCGCTGGAGCTCGGGCACTACGCCTACATGGACAAGGTCGTGACCGACTTCGTGCGAAGGACGCGCGCGGCGTATCCGGAAAGCCTTTTCGTCATTACGGGCGATCACAGCGTGCGCATGGATCCGAGCGGGCATCCGACGCGCTACGAGCATGAGGCCGTGCCGTTCGTGCTGTACGGAAACGGCATCACCAAGGACATTCTTCCAAAGGATGCCGCAGGCGGGCACCTCTCCATTGTGCCGACGCTCCTGGAACTCATCGCGCCGGCCGGCTACGCGTACCATTCCCTCTGTCCCGGGCTCGCAAAGAGCCGTGCGGCATTCAATAATTCGACGTGGACGGCAGGCGGCTTTTTCGGGGCGACCGATGGACAAGAGGCGGAGCCGATCCCGCAGATGGAACCCGGCGACTTGCAGGCGGCGCGCAGCGATGTCGCAAGGATCCTGCCCGCTGTCCGTACCGTTGGCTGGTGGATGATCGTGAAGGGAGAATAACGTGTATCAGAATATCCTCGTCATCAATCTCATGCACATCGGCGATCTCATGCTCGTGACGCCTGTCCTGCGGACGCTTCGCACGAACTACCCGAAGGCGAGGCTCACGCTGCTCGCAGACAAGAAGCTCCGCGATCTCGTCGAGCACAACCGCCGTATCGACGGCTGCATGCTCCTCGACAAGAAGGGCGCAGACGACCACTTCGGCTCGTTCCTCCGCTATATCCGAAAGGTGCGGGCGCGCCATTTCGACCTCGTCATCAACCTGCACCGCAACGAGCGCGCCTCGGCGCTCGCGGCATTTTCCGGCGCAAAGCGCATCGTCGGCTACGCGAAACCGGGCTTTTCCTTCTTTTTTGACATGGTGCTTCCGAACAAGAAGGCGGTCATGCATCAGATCCACTCGCATTTCGAGGTGCTTGAAGCGTCGGGCATCGTGGCGAAGGACAAGATCGACGACGGCGGGCTCGAGCTTTGGCTCGCGGATGCGGCAAAAGGCGAGGCGGCGCGGATTTGGAAGGCGCATTTTGCTGAGGGGGAAAAGGTCATCGCGTTCCATATCGGCGCGAGCTGGAAGACGAAGCGCTGGCTCGACCGCTACTTCGCCGCATGCGCAGACCGGCTCATACGGCGCGGCTATGCGGTCGCGTTCTTCGGTGGACCGATGGACGAGGCGCTCGTCGCCGCCTGCATCCAAAAGATGCAGGAGAAGGCGAGCGCGAAGCTCCACGTCTTTACGGGAAAGGTGAGCCTCGCCGTTCTCGCGGGCATGCTGCGCCGCTGCTCGCTCTTTCTGACGACGGATTCCGGGCCCATGCACGTCGGCGTCGCGATGAACGTGCCGATCGTTACGATGTTCGGCGCCTCGCCGGTGCCGGGATTCTACCCGTACGACGCAAAGGACGTGCTCATCAAGACGCCCGCGCCGTGCCACCCATGCGGCCTTCACGAGTGCCCAAAGACGGGGAAGGAAAACATGGCGTGCATGAAGAATATCCCAGTAGGCGTCGTGATGCAGTACGTGGAGGAACTCCTCGAACGCTATGACGGCGCACCTGCGTATCAACTGCCCGCTCACTACGGCGCGTACGAATGCCGCGTCATTGAACTATGAGGGAACCCATGGACAAACAAGCACTTAGAGACTTCGTCGCGGAAAAGACCGATCGCTGCAAGATCCTCGTCGTCGGCGATGTCATGCTCGACAAATACTACTACGGCGAAGTCACGCGCATCTCGCCTGAAGCGCCCGTGCCCATCACGCATGTGACGGGCATGAAGGAGACGCTCGGCGGTGCAGCGAACGTCGCGCACAATCTCGCGCTTTTAGGCTGTCAGACGAGCATTGCCGGCTTCGTCGGCGACGATGAGCACTGCCACAGTCTCACGGACAAATTCGTCGCGCGCGGCATCGATTACCGCGGGCTCGTGACGACCGATCGCCCGACGACGACGAAGCTGCGCATCATCGGCGGCCATCAGCAGATGCTTCGTCTCGACTTCGAGAAGAACGACCCGATAGACGAGGAGCACGCCGAGCGATTCTTGCACTACATTGAGCAGAAGCTCAGCGAAAGCCTCGACTGCGTCATCATCTCCGACTACGGCAAGGGCGCCTGCACGGAGATGCTCTGCCGCCGCATCATAAAAAACTGCCATGCGCATGGCGTGCCCGTCGTCATCGACCCGAAGGGGGCGAATTGGACGAAATACGCGAATGCGGACTACGTCACGCCGAATCTCAAGGAGCTCAACCAGGTGCTTTTGGAGCCTGTTCGCAACGAGGACGCGGCAGTCGAACGAGCCGTGCGCTACGTCATGCGCAAGTTCAGGATCAAGAACGTCATTGCGACGCGTTCCGAGTGCGGGCTCACCTTCGTCCGCGAAGCGGATGCGACGCACATCCCGACGAAGGCGCAGGAAGTATTCGACGTGTCGGGCGCGGGCGATACGGTCATTGCGGTCTTCGCGATGGCGCTCGCGGGCGGGCTCGCGAGCGCCGCGGGGGCGTATCTCGCGAACCTCGCCGCGAGCGTCGTCGTCGCGAAGCTCGGCACGTACGCCGTGAGCCGCGAGGAACTGCTGCAGGCATTGCAGGAGACGGGAAAAACGAGTAGGGAGGAATCACTATGATCATCGTAACGGGCGGCGCCGGATTCATCGGCAGCAATATCGTCAAGGAACTCAATCGCCGCGGGCGCACGGATATTCTCGTCATCGACGACCTGAAGGACGGGCAGAACTACAGGAATCTGCGCGGCCTGCAATTCATCGATTACCAGCACAAGGACGATTTCCTGCAGAGCATCGAAAACGACGATTTCGACGGCACGGACATCGACGCCGTGTTCCATGAGGGCGCGTGCTCCGATACGATGGAGTACGACGTGAACTTCATGATGCGGACGAACTACGAATACTCCAAGCTGCTGCTGCACTTCTGCCTGCAGCACCGCATCCCGTTCCTCTACGCGAGCTCTGCTTCGACCTACGGCGCGGGGAAAAACGGATTTCGCGAGGGGGACGAATGCGAGGATGCGCTCAATCCGTACGCGTTCAGCAAGCTTGTCTTCGACCGTTACGTGCGGCAGGTCGTCCCAGAGGCGCACAGCCAGATCGTCGGGCTCCGGTATTTCAACGTCTACGGACCGCAGGAACATCACAAGGGCAAGATGGCGTCGATCTTTTATCAGCTCGTCGATCAGATCCAGGAGACGGGGAAGGCGCGCCTCTTCAAAGGCACAGACGGCTACGCCGACGGCGAGCAGCGCCGCGACTTCGTCTACGTCAAGGACGTCGTCCGGGTCAATCTTTGGTTTTGGGAGAACGGTGGGCCGTCCGGCATCTACAACTGCGGGACGGGGCACGCGCACAGCTACAACGAAGCCGCAAAGGCGGTCATCAAGGCGCTCGGCAAGGGCGAGATCGCCTATCGCGAGTTCCCCGCGATCCTGCGCGGCAAGTATCAAAACTTCACCGAAGCGGATCCGACACACCTTCTGAATGCAGGCTACGACGGCGGCTTCACGGAAATGGAAGCGGCGGTGCGGGAGTACGTCGGCTTCCTAAACCGGGGCGGCTATTACAGCTATGGCGAATAAAGCGGTATTCTTTGATCGCGACGGCACGCTCAACCGCGATGTAGGCTACCTGCACCGCATCGAGGACTTCATTTGGATGCCGGGCGCAAAGGAAGCCGTCCGCTATGTGAATGGGCACGGCTACCTTGCTGTCGTCGCCACGAATCAGAGCGGTGTCGCGCGCGGCTACTACAAGGCGTCGGACGTCGTGCGCGTGTACGATTGGATGAACGAAACGCTCGCAGCGTCCGGCGCCCATCTCGATGCGCTCTACTACTGCCCGCATTACGTCGGCGGGAAGATTGCAAAGTATGCGAAGCCGTGCGACTGCCGCAAGCCCAAGACGGGAATGGTCGATGCCGCCTGCGCGAAGTACGATATCGACCGGGCCGCGTCGTACCTCGTCGGCGACAGCGAGACCGATATGGCCTGCGCAGAAAACGCAGGGCTCAAGGGCATACGCTATGCGGGCGGCGACCTGCTCGCGCTCGTAAAAGGCACCGTCAAATGAGAGGGAACCAACTGTGCATGCATGGATAGGATGACTTGCGATGAAAGGATATGTCGATCCGGATGTTTGCGTCGGGTGCGGCGCGTGCGCCGCGTCCGCGCCGGAGGCGTTCCGGATGAATGCGGATGGGCTTGCCGAAGGGTTCCAAGAGATCCCCGCAGAGAGCATCGACGACGCAAGGGATGCGATGGCGGATTGCCCCGTCGGGGCGATTGCGATGCGGTAAGCGACAGCGGACGGCGAAGCGGCCGCGCGATTCCTGCGGAGGGAATGGCGTGGCCTTTTGCTTGCTTGTATTTTGCCGCCGTATTTCCTATAATGGAAGGAGTTGGATAGGAGGCGGAAGCGTGGACAAGAAAAGATCGGCGCGCGAGCAGAAGGCGGCGCGTGCCGCGCAGGACTTCCTCACGGCGCTCGGCGTCGACACGGCAGTGCGCGGCATGGAGGCGACGCCCATGCGCGTCGCGAAACTGTACGCGACGCTTTTTGACGGGCTGGGAACGGATCCGAATACGCTTTGGGGCGAGGTGTTCGAGACGTGCGCGCGCGGACTTGTCGCCGTGCGGCACATCCCGTTTTGCTCGATGTGCGAGCACCATCTCGTTCCGTTCTTCGGCGCGGTTTCGATCGCCTACCTGCCGGGGCGCGGGCGCGTTGCGGGATTCAGCAAGTTCGCCGAGGTCGTTACCTGCCTCAGCCATCGTCCGCAGCTTCAGGAGCGATTGACGGCTGAGATCGCGGAAGCGGTGCATACGGGACTCGGCGCGCACGGCGTCCTCGTCGTATGCGAAGCGGAGCAGCTCTGCATGATGCTGCGCAGCACGCACGCGCGCGGCACGCGCACGGTCACGTCCGAAATGCGCGGCGACGAACCGCTCGACAGCTTTGCCGCGCAGGCATGGCAGATGTTAGGAGGCGCAAAGAAGGCATGAAGATCATTCGGCACTATCGTTTTCGCGATGGGAAGGAGCTTACGGTCGGCGAGCGGACGCTCGTCATGGGCATCCTCAACGTGACGCCCGACTCGTTTTCCGACGGCGGCAAGTGGAATCGTTTGGATGCGGCGCTTCGCCACGCCGAGGAGATGGCAGCGGACGGCGCGGACATCATCGACATCGGTGCGGAGTCGAGCCGTCCGGGTTTTAAGGTGATGCCGGCAGAGGAGGAGATCGAGCGGCTCATGCCGTTCCTCACACGCGTCATCGCGGCGTCGCCCGTGCCCGTCTCCGTCGATACGTTCAAGGCGAAGACGGCGCGCGCGGCGGTGGAAGCGGGCTGTCATATCCTGAACGATATATGGGGGCTGCAGTACGAGGAGGAGCCGGGCTCGATGGCGAAGGTCGCGGCGGAGGCAAACCTTCCGGTCGTCGTCATGCACAATCAAAACGGGAAGGAATACGCAGGCGACATTATCGCGAGCATGCAGGCGTTTTTCCGCCGCACCATCGCGATCGCGGACGCGGCGGGCATCGCGCGGGAGAATCTGATCCTCGATCCCGGCATCGGGTTCGGCAAGACGGCGGAGGCGAACCTTACGGTGCTCCGGCGGCAGGAGGAGCTGCTCGAAGTGGCAGGCGTGCGGTACCCGCTGCTGCTCGGCACGAGCCGCAAGAGCTTCATCGGCGCGGCGCTTGGCCTTCCCGTCGGGGAACGCATGGAGGCGACGGGCGCCTCGTGCGTCGTCGGCATATTGAAGGGCGCGGACATCGTGCGCGTGCACGACGTGCGTCCCATCGTGCGCATGTGCCGCATGACGGATGCGATCCTCGCGGCGGACTGAGCGGCATTTTTGCTTTTGCAGCCAGGCAGATGAACGGAGGACAATTTGGACGAAATACGGCTGGACGGCCTGGCGTTTTACGCCTATCACGGCTGCCTGAAAGAGGAGCGCGAACGCGGGCAGATGTTTTACGTCGACGTCCTCTTTTCGCTGGACTTAAAGGACGCAGGGGAGAGGGATGCGCTCGGCGCGACGGTCAACTACGCCGAGGCGTACGAGCGCATCCGCGCGGTCGTCGAAGGCGAGCCGTGCGATCTCATCGAGGCGGTTGCAGAACGCATTGCGCGGGCACTCCTCGCGGCATACGCGCCGCTCGCACGCGTCGCGGTGACGGTGCACAAGCCTGCCGCGCCGATCGCGGGGCGCTTCCGCGACGTCTCCGTCCGTATCGAGCGGGTGCGCGCATGAAGGCACGGAGCTGCTATTTAAGTCTCGGTGCGAATCTCGGCGCGCGAGGCGAAACGCTGCGCGAGGCGCTCCGCCGTATCGCCGCCGTGCGCGGCATCGCACTTCGCCGCGTCTCGTCCTTCTACGAGACGGCACCGTGGGGGCGTCTCGATCAGCCCGCATTCCTGAACGCGGCGGCGCAGATCGAGACGGTGCTGGAGCCGTGTGCGCTTCTCGCGGCGTGCCAGCGGATCGAGCGCGAGCTCGGACGCGTGCGCCGCGAGCACTGGGGGGCGCGTACGATCGACATCGATATGCTCTGTATGGAGGGCGTCGCGCTCGATACGGAGCGGCTTCGCCTGCCGCACCCCTACATGATGGAGCGCGCGTTCGTGCTCGTGCCGCTCGCAGAGATCGCACCCGCGCTCATCGTCGGCGGCGTCCCCGTACGCGTGGCGCTCGCGCGCACCGCGGGGCAGGCGGCAGTGCGGGCGCAGGAGCTATCGGCGCCTTGGCCGCTTCGCCTCATCGCCTGCATGGACGAAGCGCGCGGCATTGGGCGCGCGGGAGGCCTGCTCGTCCGCCTGCCTGAGGACATGGCGCATTTTCGCCATCTCACGATGGGCGGCGTCGTCGTCATGGGGCGCAGGACGATGGAGACCCTGCCGCAGGGAAAGCCGCTCGCAGGGCGCTTGAATGTCGTCCTCTCCCGCACGCTTGCAAAATGCGCGGGCGGGACGGAGGGGTTCCTCGTCTGTGCGGGACTCCATGACCTTTGGCGGCGGCTCGGCGCATGGCATGGTGAGGAGCCGCCGCGCACCATTTGGTGCATCGGCGGCGCAGCGGTCTATGCCGCGCTTCTTCCCTATGCGGCAGAGGCGTATTTGACCGAGGTGCCGGGCACGCACGGCGCCGATGTGTTCCTGCCGGAGATGGCAGGCTTTTCGCTCGTGTCGCGCGTGATGGGAAAGCGCTGTGCGTTCGCGCGCTATGTGCGGGAGACGGCGAAGAATTGGCTGGAAGAGGAGAGCGAACATGGAAATCTTTCATAACGACTGGGCGAAACTCTTGGATCCCGAGCTCAAAAAGCCCTATTACCGAAAGCTGCGCGCCTTTCTCATCGAGGAGTACCGCACGCACCGCGTTTGCCCGGACATGTACGCGATCTTCAACGCGCTTCACTGCACGAGCTATGCGGACACGAAGGTCGTCATCCTGGGGCAGGATCCCTATCACGGCCCGGGGCAGGCGCACGGCCTTTCGTTTTCCGTGCAGCCCGGTATCGAGCCGCCGCCGTCACTCCTCAATATTTTCAAGGAACTCAAGGACGATCTCGGCTGCCGCGTGCCGAAGAGCGGCTGCCTCGTGCCGTGGGCGAAGCAGGGCGTCCTGCTCCTCAACACGGTGCTCACCGTGCGCGAGCACGCAGCGAACTCGCATCACGACCATGGCTGGGAAATCTTTACGGATCGCATCATCGAGCTATTGAACAAGCGCGAGAAGCCGCTCGCATTCATCCTTTGGGGCACGCCTGCGCGGCGCAAGAAAGCCATGATCACGAATCCGCGCCACTATATCGTCGAGTCGCCGCATCCGAGCCCGCTTTCCGCGAGCCGCGGCTTCTTCGGCAGCCGTCCCTTTTCGCGCGTCAACGATTTCCTGCGTGCAAGCGGCGAAGAGCCGATCGACTGGCAGCTCCCCGATGTCTGAGGGCGCAGCGGGGACGATCCGGGCATGATCCTTCTGCGTGTGGGAATCCGGCCCGGCCGGCTATCCATGCCAAGCTTTGCGCCCGAAAAAAGGCAGCCATTGGCTGCCTTTTCCGCCGCGGATATGGGTTATGCCCAGCCGAGCCGCTTGCGCGCTGCCAGGATGTCCGCCACCATCTCGTTTGCGAGCGCCTTGGGGTCGACGTTGACGTGCATCGTCGCGCCGAGCGTCTCCTTCGTGTCGCGCTTTAGGAAATTCGTGACGTTCGTCGAGCCCTGCACGGGCGGCTCGACGCAGTGGTAGGAGTCGATGCCAAACAGGCGGAAGCCGAGCGAGGCGTCGAGCCCCTTTTCGTTTGCCCACTCCGGGCTTGCGAATGCGTAGGGCATATCCTTGATGGGGACGCCCGCCGCCTGCGCGACGCCGCCGAAGATCGTCGAGGCGCGCGTGTTGTCGATGCACTCGCCCATGTGCCAGACGGGCGGCAGGTCTTCGCCGAGGAACGCCAGCAGGGATGCGCCTGCCCTTTTGCGGCCTTCGAGGCTGCAGTAGCCGAGCTTTAGGAGTGGGAACGAGGCGCAGCCGTTCGTGAAGATCAGGATGTTGTTCCTCAGGAGCTCGTCGGCGACATCCACGATGGCGCGCTCGTAGACGACGCGCGGGTTCGTGCAGCCGACCATGTTGACGATGCCCTGCACTTGGCCGCGCTTTAGGGCCGCAGCGAGCGGCGCAAAGCTGCCGAAGCGCTCCTTGACGTACTCGGCGGAGAAGCCGACCTCTGCCGTGACTTCGTAGGCGGGGATGAATACGGGGATGTCGCGGCGTGCGGCAAAGCTTTCGATGGCGCGCGTGACGATCTTCTTCGCGATCGATTCCGTTTCCTCGACGTTCGTGTGGCGGTGGTCGTAGGCGTAGTGCTCCGCGCCCGGCAGGCGCGCCGAGTCACTCGTCGTCACGACGGTCGTCTTGAAGCAGCGCGCGACGTCCATAATGGCGGGGAATACGTCCTGCACGTCGGCGACCCAAAGGTCGAGCGCGCCCGTGCCGAGGACGAGCTCCGCGCCGATGGCGTTGGAGAGGGGGATGACCCCTTCGTAACGGTACATCGCCGAGAGGCAGGAGCAGCATATGCCGTAGAACTGGATGCCCTTTGCGCCGTGCGCCTTCGCGAGATCGATCATTTCCTCGGTGCGGCCGATGCGGACGATCTCGCTGACGAGCGTCGGCAGGTGCCCGTGCACGGCGATGTTGACGTAGCCTTTCCGGAGCGCGCCGACGTTGACCTTCGAGGTCGCGCGGTGGCCGACGCCAAAGAGCGCATCCGTCGCGATGTTCGCCGCGACGACGCCCGTGAACGTGAAGGCGAGACCGCAGCGGAGGAACTGCTGCAGGATGTTTTTCCAGTCGCCGTCCGTGCCGCAGCCCGTGCGGTGAAATGCCTCAAAGACTTCATGGTAGGCACTGATGGGAAGGATGTCGAGCTTCTTCCAGACGGCCTGCCGTTCGGCGGGCGCGAGTGCCTTGATGGTCTGATAGTCGTCCGGGAGCGGGCGCGAGAGATCCGCGAGCAGGACGTCGGCGAGCTTGCCCGCGAGGCGCTTGACGGACTGGCCGCGCGTCTCGATGCCGAACGCATGGCAGGCTTCGCGGATGCGGCCTGCACCTAGGATCGGCAGGTTTAGGCGTCCTTCGGCGACGAATTTCAGTGAGAGGATGACTTCGCGCGCGTGCGCGCCGTGCTGTGCCGCGCCGCTCGCAGCGCTCCGCAGGAGGTTGCGCGCGACGATGAGGTCGGCGTCCGCGCCGCAGACGCCGCGCGGGCTCTTGGGCGTGATCTTGCAGGGCCCCATGTTGCAGAAGCGGCAGCAGACGCCGGCGAGACCGAAGGAGCACTGCGGCTTCTGCTTATCGAATCGGTCGAATGCCGTGTCGCAGCCGATCTGCTCCATGCGCAGGATCATCTCGCGCACGGCTGGGTCGGGCGTGCCGTCCAAGACGTCCTGTTTTGTGGCGAAGGTCTTGCGGTATTCGGCGACGGCCTTCATGTAGTCGTTGACGCCGCCGTGCTCATGCGGGTGCGCGGCATCGTGCTCATGGGCCTGCCAGTCGGGGTGTTGATGTGGATGCGTGTGTTCGTCGTGCATGGTGCTCTCCTCTATTGATAATACATATAGAAAAGATATGGTTTATACGGAACAGTCTACATGATTTGGCATGGAAAGTCAATGCATCTTTTTGCCGTCGGCGCGATCCGCCGATCTTCTGACTGTGGGCTTGGGTCCTGCATCCTCTTTTCCTGCCGATTTTGCAACACATGTATTGTAAACCTACACCACGTGTTACGATCTCATGCATTTCCTCTTGTAAATTGGTGCATTTTATTATAAGATAAAATGGATTCATTGGCGGAAGCAGCAGGCTTTAGGAGGAGAATCGGCAAATGTTTGGCATGTCTTTGGATATCGGGATTGACCTTGGCACGGCGAATGTGCTCGTCTACGTCAAGGGCAGGGGAATCGTCCTGCGCGAGCCTTCAGTCGTTGCGATTGACCGCGATACGAACTCCGTGCTCGCTATCGGGGAGGAGGCACGGCAGATGATCGGCAGGACGCCGGGCAACATCGTCGCGATACGCCCGCTTCGCGAAGGCGTCATTGCCGATTACGACATCACGGAGGGCATGCTCCGCTACTTCATCGAGAAGGTCGTCGGCAAGCGGTTCGTCTTCCGCCCGCGCATCATGATCTGCATCCCGTCCGGCGTGACGATGGTCGAGCAGCGCGCCGTGCAGGAGGCGGCGGACCAGGCTGGCGCGCGCCATACGCAGCTCATCGAAGAGCCGCTCGCAGCGGCGCTCGGCGCGGGGCTTGACATCGTCGAGCCGTGCGGCTCGATGGTCATCGATATCGGCGGCGGCACGACGGATATTGCCGTCATCAGCCTCGGCGGCATCGTGATGAGCGAGTCGCTGCGCATCGCGGGCGACAAGTTTGACGAGGACATCATCGATTACGTCAAGCGCGAGTTCAATCTCATGATCGGCGAGCGCACGGCAGAGGATATCAAGCTGAACGTGGGGGCGGCATTCGGCACGGCGCGCAAGGAAAGCATGGACATCCGCGGGCGCGACCTCGTCTCGGGGCTCCCGAAGACGGTCGAGATCACGACGGCGCAGGTGGCGGAGGCGCTGCGCATGTCGGTGACGCGCATCGTCGACTGCGTCAAGAAGGTGCTCGAGGATACGCCGCCGGAGCTCGCGGCGGACATCATGAACCGCGGCATAGTCATGACGGGCGGCGGCGCGATGCTCTACGGGCTCGACGAGCTCATCCGCCGCGAGACGGATATTCCGACGGCGCTCGCCGAGGACGCGCTCTCGTGCGTCGCGCTCGGCTGCGGCAAGGCGCTCGATACGTTTACGAAGTTCGATGGCAGGGCCATGAACATGAAGATCGGAAAGTAGGTGCTCTATTATGTGGCGTGGGCTTTACACGGCGGGAGCCGGCATGATCACGGAAACAAAGCGGACGGACGCGATCGCGAACAATCTCGCGAATGCGAATACATCGGGCTACAAGCGTGACGTCGCGATCAACAGCGAGTTTGAGCCGATGCTCATCCGACGCATCAACGATGCGAAGGCGGACGCTTCGGACGTGACGTCGTTCAAGGGGTTCCATCTCGGCAGCCAGGCGCCCGCTGTCGGCACGCTCGGACTCGGCTCGTACATCTCGGAGATCGCGGTCGATCAGGCGCAGGGACCTTTCGAGACGACGGGCAATCCGCTCGACCTCGCGATCAGCGGCAACGGCTACTTCGCGATCCAAACGCCGCAGGGCGTCCGCTACACGCGCGACGGCAATTTCTACCGCAGCGCCCAGGGCATCCTGCAGACGGTTCAGGGCAATCCTGTCTTGGGTGCGAACGGAGGGACGATCACGATTCCAGGCAACGCCCGCTACATCACGTTCGGCGGCAAGGGCGAAGTGCGCGCGGACAATCGCGTCGTGGGACAGCTTGCCTTCGTCGAGTTCGACGGCGACCGCCGCGCACTCTTAAAGCAGGGGGGCAATCTCTTCTACCCACAGCAGGGCGCGACGCCGCGTCCCGCGACGGGCGACATCGAGCAGGGCATCCTGGAGCGCGCGAATACGAACGTCGTCTCGGAGATGGTCGCGCTCATCAACAACTACCGCGTCTACGAGGCGGGCTCAAAGGCAGTCACGACGCAGGACTCGATGCTCGACAAGTCGGTCAATGAAGTCGGCCGCATCTGATTTTTAGCTTGAAGCAAGAAAATGATTCGCTTTTCCTTAAGAAAAATGCGTTCCCATTCGATATAGTGGGAAAGAGCGTATTATCGCCGAGCGGCGAACGCAAGTTGTACAGGGAATTGGGGGCATTTTACTATGATGCGAGCACTTTGGTCTGCTGCTTCCGGCATGAAGGCAGAGCAGACGAATATGGACGTCGTCGCGCACAATATCGCCAACGTCAATACGTACGGCGGCAAGAAGGTACGCGCAGAGTTCCAGGATCTCGTCTACCAGACGCTGCGCGAGGCAGGCGCGCGCAGCGGTGCGGACTCGCAGTACCCGTCGGGGCTGCAGGTCGGCCTCGGCACGCGTGTCGCGGCGACGAACCGCATCTTCACGCAGGGCGCACTGCAGACGACGGACAACCCGACCGACATCGGCATCCAGGGCGAGGGCTACTTCCGCATCACGATGCCGGACGGCACGACGGCATACACGCGTGACGGCACGTTCAAGCTCGACTCGGATCGCCGCATGGTCACGACGGACGGCTACCCGCTCGCGGACGGCATTACGATCGACGCGAATGCGCCGAGCGACTCGATCGTCATCGCAGGCGACGGACGCGTTTCCTGCCGCCCTGCCGGCAGCCAGCAGCAGCAGGAAGTCGGGCAGATCACGCTCTCGCGCTTTGTCAACCCAGCCGGCCTCACGGCAATCGGCAAGAACCTTTTCGTCGTCTCCGACGCTTCGGGCGAGGCGATCGATACGAACCCCGGCGAGGACGGCTCCGGCACGCTCACGCAGGGGACGCTCGAGATGAGCAACGTGCAGATCGTCGAGGAAATGGTCAACATGATCGTCGCGCAGCGCGCTTACGAGTCGAACTCGAAGGCTGTCACGACGTCGGATTCCATGCTCGAGATCGCAAACGGGCTCAAGCGTTAAATGAAACGAATTTTTCCAGCCATTCTATGCTTCGTGTGGAGTGGCTTCTTCTTTCTCCTGCAGGCACCATCCGCCTGCGCGTACGGCGGCAACCTGCAGGCCGACCGCTACCCGCAGCTCGTCACGCAGGAACGTTTTTTGGAGCTCGCGCAGCAGGAAGTGCACCGCTCTCTCGTGGACTTCGGCGAGCAGCGGCGGCACGATCTCGTGCTCGTGCGCGCGCCGCAGGACATGCGCCTGCCGGACGGCGCGATCACGTTTCAGGCGAAGAGCCGCGTCCGCTACGGCAGCACGTTCCCCGTGCAGGTCCAGGTGTTCGTCGACGGGCGGCCGTACCGCTACGCCGTCGTCTACTACGTGCTCCGGGTCTACGAGACGGCGCTCGTCGCCGCGCATGAGCTTCGCCCGAATCAAGCGATCGGCGCCGGCGATGTGCGCACGCAGGAGTTTCCGATCCACAGCCGCGAAGCCGCCTACGTGAAGGATGCCGCAGCGATCGCGGGGCGCGTCCCCGCGCGGCTCATCCCGGCGGACACGCCGCTTGAGGAGACCTTTTTGCAGCAGCCCATCGCGGTCGAAGCGGGCACGCCTGTCTCGATCGTCACGCGCTATCACGGCATTACGGCGCGCGCGATGGGAACGGCGATGCAGCGCGGGCGCATCGGCGAAAAGATACGCGTGCGCAGCGAGAGTTCAGGGCGTGTCCTTTGGGGCAAGGTCATCGATGCCTCGACGGTCGAGGTCGGAAACTAGGCGTGCCCTTTCGGAAATGTGCAGGTGCGCATTTGCGCGTATATGCGTATAGGAGTAGGAGTGAAACGATGAAGACTAGAAATCGCTATCGAAAGAGTGCGGCGCTGCTTGCGGCAGCCATGCTGCTCTCGCTTCCGCTCGCGGCGGGCGCGTCGGCGCAGTCGCTTTGGTCGGACAACGGCGGTGTGCGGAGCGTCTTCGCCGACCGCAAGGCCTGCCAGGTCGGCGACATCCTGACGATCGTCATCAGCGAGACGACGTCGACGACGGCAGCGAAGTCGAACTCGAACAGCAAGAAGGGCAGTACGACGCTCAATGCGGGCATCGGCATTTTCGACTTCTTGCGGGCGGCGTCGGCAGGTGCTTCGGACTCGTTCTCGGCGTCGGGCGCCGCGAAGGACACGAGCTCGTTCAAGGGCAACGTGACCGTCACGGTCGTCGACGTGCAGCCGAACGGCAACATGACGCTCGAGGGCACGCAGTCGATTTGGCAGAACCGCGACGAGCACAGGATCACGTTTCGCGGGGTCTGCCGCATGGACGACGTGACGGCGGCGAATACGATCCCGTCGACCAAGATCGCCGACGCGACGGTGCGCTTCGACGGAAAGGGCCCGCTCAATGCAAAACAGCGGCAGGGCATCTTGACGCAGGTATTCAATTTCCTGTTCTAAGAGGGATCATTTATGAAACGAATCATATCGCTGGCACTTTCGGCGCTCTTCGCGCTCAGCCTCGTGCCGGGCGTCGTCTCGGCGGAGTCCGCCGTCACGCGCATCAAGGATATCGCAAAAGTACAGGGCGTCCGCAGCAACCAGCTCATGGGCTACGGGCTCGTCGTCGGGCTCAACAAGACGGGCGACTCGAACAAGGCGCTTGAGACGATCCAGTCGATCGGCAACATGCTCAAGGCGTACGGCGTCGCGATCGACCCGTCGAGCCTGAAGCCGGACAACGCCGCTGCCGTCATGGTCACGGCGACGCTGCCGCCGTTCGTGCGCGAGGGCGACACGATCGACGTCACGGTTTCCTCGATCGCGGACGCGAAGAGCATCCAGGGCGGCACGCTCTTGCAGACGCCGCTCCGCGCGGCGAACGGCGACGTCTACGCCGTCGCACAGGGACCGGTCTCGACGGGCGGCTTCATGGCAGGAAACGGCGGCTCGAAGGTACAGAAGAATTTCCCGACGGTCGGCACGACGCCAAACGGCGCGATTGTCGAGCGGTCGGTCGAGGATAATCTCGGCGCGGATGGGCATATCTCGCTCTCGCTCGCCCAGCCGGACTTCACGACGGCAGCGCGCATGGCGCAGTCGATCAACGCGCGCTTCGGCGGCATCGCGACGGCGGCGAACCCCGGCCGCATCGACATCAGCGTTCCCGGCGCGTACCGTGGCAACGTCGTCTCCTTCATCGCTTCGCTCGAATCGCTGCCGATCATGCCGGACAACGTCGCGAAGGTCGTCCTGAACGAGCGCACGGGCACGATCGTCATGGGCGGCGACGTCTCGGTCGACGCGTGCGCGATCACACAGGGCGGGCTCACGATCAAGGTCGAGCACGACACCGACGTCAACCAGCCGGCGCCATTCAGCTACGGCAGCACGATCGTGACGAGGAACACGGACACGAAGGCGAAGGAAGACAAGGCGAGCACGATCGTCCTGCCTGCCACGGCGAATGTCAACGACATCGTCGGCGCCCTCAACGCCGTCGGTGCGACGCCGCGCGATACGATTTCGATTTTGCAGGCGATGAAGGCAGCCGGCGCGATTCACGCCGACCTACAGCTCATCTGATCAGGAGGGCATATCATGCAGATCAATCCGTTTGCCAGCACGGGCCTTCAAGGCAGCGTGCGGGGCAATATGACGGCGGATGCCGCGGTTACGTCGGCGGACTCCGCGCGCTTTTCCTCCATGCTCGACGACCTCAAGACGAAGGCGGGCGCGGCAGAAAAGAAGGACGCAGCGCCTGCGGATGCGGCGGCAAAGCGCGATGCAGACCTCAAGAAGGCCTGCAGGGGCTTCGAGGGCATGTTCCTCGGGATCATGTACAAGGCGATGCGCCAGACCGTTCCGGAGGACAAGCTCTTCGGCGAGACGAACGGGCAGAAAATCTTTCAGGACATGCGCGACGAGGAACTCATGAAGAGCGTCGCGGAGTCGGGCGGCATCGGCCTCGCCGACATGATGTACCGCCAGCTTTCCCCGCAGGTCGTCGGGAAAGCGGCAAAGAGCGCCTACGAAGCGGCGCGCGAGGCACACGCGCTGCCGAAGATATCAATCCGATGAATTCTCTAATGGAATCCTTATACGCCTTCCTCATTCGGGGAGGGCGTTTTCCTGCGTTTTGATTCGACAAGGAGCATCTCATGAGCAAGAACCTTCGCCGTGCTTTCTGTTTCGCGGTCATCCTTCTGTTTGCCTTGCAATCCGCCGTTCTGGCAGCGGCGAACGTCAAGGCGGTTCGCTTTTCGAGCGGCGCGCAGCACGACCGCGTCGTCTTTGATCTCGCCGCATCGCCGCGCTACCGAACGCTGCTCGCCAAGGACGGGCGGACGCTGACGATCGATATCGCGGACACGGCGGCGAAGACGATGAAGCGGACGCCGATCCATACGAGGCGCATCGAGTCGGCTTCGTACGACGAGCAGCAGGGGCATCTGATCGTCACATTGAAGCTGCGCGAGGGCATGCACTTCGAGGCAAGGACGCTTCAGCATCCCGACCGGCTCTTCGTCGACATCCTGGACGGAGCGGAAAAGCCCGCTCCGCAAAAGCCGGTCCTGAAGCCGGTGCCTCGAACGGAAGGCACGACCTTTGACGGCGACTTTGTCGAAGATCTCGCGCCGGGACTCACGCGCCACACCTACGTCTACTGGGACGAGCGCGGACAGGTCTCCGTCTGGCTCATCGAGGCGGATCGGAACCGCTACGCGCTCTCGTTGGAGCTCGGCAAGGGAAAGGTTCCGGGACGCGAGACGGTGAGCAGCCTTTCCGACCGGAAGAACGCCGTAGCGGCGATCAATGCGACGTACTTTGCACCGAGCGGCGACATCATCGGCGTCGCGAAGATCGACGGGCGCATCGTCGGAACGACGTACTATCGCCGCAGTGCGATGGGCATTTATCCCGATGGAAGCACCGTCTTCGGCAAGATATCCTACGACGGCACGGTAAAGCTCGGCGGCGCGGCATGGCCGATCGGCGGCGTCGACTGCGAGCGCGGCACGGACAGCCTTGTCATCTACAACCGCGCCTACGGCAGCACGACGGGAACAAATGCGTACGGGCAGGAGTACACCGTCGTAAACGGGCGCGTGACGGCGATCCGCGCGAGCGACTCCCCGATCCCTGAAAACGGCGTCGTCGTGTCCGTCCACGGCGCGGCGGCAGATGCGTTTGCCGGCGTCAAAGTCGGCGCGACGGCAGAGATCGACGAAAACATCGAGCGCATTTGGCGCGATGTGCCGACTGTCATCGGCGCTGGCCCGCGCCTCGTCGAGGACGGCCGCGTCCACGTCACGGCAGATGAGGAGTCGTTTCCGAGCGATATCCGCGACGGCCGCGCACCGCGCAGCGCCATCGGCGTCACGGCGGACGGCAATTACATCCTCGCCGTCGTCGATGGACGCCAGTCGCACAGCGTCGGGCTGACGCTTACGGCATGGGCCGAGCTCCTGAAGAAGTTCGGCGCCTACAATGCGATCAACCTCGACGGCGGCGGCTCGTCGGAACTCGTCGTCGGCGGCGAGATCCAGAACGAGCCGTCGGATGGCAGCGAGCGACCCGTCGGCAGCGCCGTAATACTAACCGCAAAATAATCTTCGCACCTCCTTTTATTCGGGCGAGGATATGCTATAATGATCATAATTATGACGCAGTGCTTTTGACGAGGTGAATTTTTTGCATACATTATGGAAACGTCCGCTTGCTGCGGGCGTGCTTGCGGCAACGCTCATCGCATCGGCTGTTCCGGCACACGCGATGGATCCCATCCTGCCATTTGGTTCCGTCGAGGAAGGCATGATGGGCAAGGCGTATACCGTCGTGGACAGCAGCGGCGAGATTCGCAATTTTGACGTCGATATCGTCGGCCCGATCGATGACGGCAAGGGAGGCTCACGCATGATCATGGCGCGCGCGACGGGACCTGTCATCGAGCAGACGGGCGGCATCCTGCAGGGCATGAGCGGCAGTCCTGTCTACGTGGACGGCAATCTCGTCGGCGCGGTCGCTGCTGGCATCAAGGACATGACGCCGTACACCTTCTTCATCACGCCGATCGAGGATATGATGACGCTCTGGCAGATGCCGGACACGAAGGACAAGACGCGCCTTCCGTCGCTGAGCCTCAAGCACTATCAGAAAGAGCGCGAGGATGCGCGGAAGGCAGCAGAAAAAGCGGCAGAAAAAGGCACCGGAGAGACGGATAAGCCGCAGGCAGAGGAACCGGCCAAAGCGGAAGGGGCAGCAAAGGAATCCGCGCAAACGGAAGCGCCTGCAAAAGCCGGGGAAACGGCCAAGGGAAGGGAATCCGAAACGGAAACGGAAACGGGAACAGGAACGGGAACAGGAACGGGAACAGCGGAAGCACCTGCAAAAGCAAAAGAGCCTGTAAAAGCGAAAGAGCCGGCGAAGGCGGAGGGATCTGCCACAGCAGAGGAACCGGCAAAGGCAGGGGACAAGCCGCAGAAGGGCGAGGCGAAATCCGTGCTCTACCTCGCGGGCTTCGGCCGCGCGGGCATGGACTTCCTGCAGAAGCGCCTGCCGATGGCTGAGATTCGCTGCGTGCCGATGGGGACGCCGTCGGCGGTTCTCCAGTCGCAGGCCATCTACAATGCCAATCTCCAGCCCGGCAGCCCGGTCGGCGTCGCCGTTGCCTACGGCGATTTCGCGGTCGGCGCGACGGGCACGGTCACGGCGGTCGACGGCAAGCGCGTTCTCGCGTTCGGACATCCGTTTCTCCACCGCGGCAATGTGAGCTACTTCATGACGGACGCGAACGTCGTCGGCACGATCAGCGGCGTATCGAACGGCATGAAGGTCGCGAGCGTCGGGCATATCATCGGACGCATCAATCAGGACCGCGAGACGGGCGTTGCGGGCATCCTCGGGGAGTTCCCGTCCGTCGTTCCCGTGCGCGTCCACGTTGCGGACAAGACACTCGGCGCGAGCGAGAGCTACGGCACGCGCATCGCCTACGATGAGGATCTCCTCTCCAAGCTCGTCGGCAGCGTCGCCTACGCCGCGATGAACAAGACGAGCAACACGCTCGGCAGCGCGACGGCAAAGCTTCACTTCGCGATTCGCACGAACGCGGTGAAGAGCGGCATGTTTGAGCGCAGCAATATGTACTACAGCACGGCAGACGTCGGGCAGATCGCCGTCGGCGAGCTCATCCAAGCGATGGATATCATTAGCGCGAACACCGAGAAGGAGTCGGACATCGTCGATGTCAAGGTCGACGTCGAGATGGACGGCGACCGCAAGACGGCATCGCTCGTTTCCGCTGCGCCGGACAAGCTGTCCGTAAAGCCCGGCGAGACGGTCAATCTCACGACGACGATCAAGCCGTACCGCAAGGAAAAGGAGACGATCGTCATCCCGTACAAGGTGCCCGAGACGCAGAAGCCCGGTGCGATGCACCTCGACCTGCGCGGCGGCGCTTTTTCGCCCGCTGCGCCGCAGCTCCTTCTCCTCTCGCCGACGGATGCCGAGTCCCTTGCGGAAGAGACGTCGAACCGTTCGACGCAGGAGCGGCTCGCAGCGCTTTCCGAGTCGAGCCCCAACAACGTCATTACCGTCATGCCGAGCGCGCAGCGCAAGGATCTCACGGCGCGGCAGAAGCGCGCAGCGCTTCGCGCGGCAGAGGCAAACGCGCAGGCACATGCGAAAAAGATCTCGCTCCTCGGTTCTGGAAAGAAGAAGGAAAAGCCGGGTGAGACGAAATTCGAGACGAACTACATCATCGACAATGTCATTCACGCAACGCTTCAAATCGAGAAAAAGTAAACCAACCCTTGCGCGAATTCCATGATTAATGGTAGACTAAGAAAGTACGACACGGTTCGACGGAGTGGCAGATCGCATCCTTTGGGGGGAAAAGAGACTTCATGGAAAAGTTGGTTATAGGCGGGGGCAATCGCCTGTCGGGACGCGTCCGCATCAGCGGGGCAAAAAATGCTGTGCTGCCCATCATCGCCGCGACGCTTTTGGGACAGGACTCGCCGAGCGTGCTCGATGAAGTGCCGAGCCTCGAAGACGTGCATACGATCACGGCCGTCTTGCGGGAACTCGGCGTCAAGGCCGAGTTTTGCGCGGGAACCAATCAGCTTTTCGTCGACGGTACCGTCATCGGCAGATGCGAGGCACCTTATGACCTCGTACGCAGGATGCGCGCGTCCTTTCTCATCATGGGACCGCTCCTCGCACGCTGCGGACAGGCGAAGATCTCGTTGCCGGGCGGCTGCGCGATCGGCATGCGTCCGATCGACCTCCATCTGAAAGGGTTTGAGGCGCTCGGCGCATCGATCAAGATCGGGCATGGCTTCATCGAGGCGGCGGCTCCCGACGGGCTCAAGGGCGCCAAGATATACCTCGATTTCCCCAGTGTCGGCGCGACGGAGAACATCATCATGGCGGCGGCGATGGCAGACGGGCAGACCGTCCTCGAGAACCCCGCACAGGAGCCGGAGATCGTCGATCTCGCGAACTACCTCAATGTCATGGGCGCGCGCATACGCGGCGCGGGCACGAACGTCATCAAGATCGACGGCGTGCCGAAGCTCACGGGACGCGGCTACACGATCATCCCCGACCGCATTGAGGCGGGCACCTACATGGTCGCCGCTGCGATGACGCGCGGGGATGTCTACATCGAAAACGCGATCAGCGAGCATCTGAAGCCGATCATCGCGAAGCTCAAGGAAGCGGGCGCGACACTCGAAGAGGACACGGAGGGCATCCGCGTCACCTGCGACCACAGGCTCAAGAGCATCGACATCAAGACGATGCCGTATCCCGGCTTTCCGACCGACATGCAGGCCCAGTTCATGGCGATGATGGCGGTATCGGAAGGCATGGGCACGGTCACGGAGACCGTTTTCGAAAACCGCTTCATGCACGTCGACGAGCTCAAGCGCATGGGTGCGAATATCCGCGTTGACGGCAGGACGTCGTACGTCACGGGCACGGATCGCCTTTCGGGCTGCCAGGTCAAGGCGACCGACCTTCGCGCGGGCGCGGCAATGGTGCTCGCGGGACTCGTCGCCGACGGCGAGACACAGGTCGGCTACATTCACCACATCGACCGAGGCTACGATAACCTCGTGGAAAAGCTCGTGAGCCTCGGCGCAAATATCCGCCGGGTGGACGAATAAAAATCCAGCTCATTTTCCCCGTCCGATTGGTTCGGCCAAACGAAGTGCGCTTGCCGAGAGGACGGGGATTTTTGTGCATTACATGTTGACAGTCCCATGGCATCGTGGTACGATACAACTAATCTTTTTCCCATTCATGTGGACGCATTTCATAAGATTTACGACGCTTATCTATGGTTGACGTATATGTATCTACGGTGAATGGAATTATATTGGAACTATGATTGGGAAGAAAGAAGGAACCGATTGTGAACGGACTCGTAATCGTCGGAATGGCGCTCGTCGTTTTCGCTTGTGCTTACTTCCTCTATGGACGCTGGCTCGTGCGGACGTGGGGGATCGACCCCGCGGCGAAGACGCCTGCCGTCGCGTTTGAGGATGGACAGGATTTCTCGCCCGCCTCGCGCTTCACGGTGTTCTCGCACCAGTTTTCCTCGATCACGGGCGCCGGCCCCGTGACCGGACCGATCATCGCAGCGATGTTCGGCTGGGCGCCGGCTCTCCTCTGGATCCTCGTTGGCGGCGTTTTCTTCGGCGCGGTGCAGGATTTTGCCGCACTCTACGCCTCCGTCAAGAACAAGGGCAAGTCGATGGGCATGCTCATCGAGACGTACGTCGGCAAGACGGGACGCCGCATGTTCCTGCTCTTCTGCTGGCTCTTTACGCTGCTCGTCATCGCGGCGTTTGCCGACATCATCGCGAACACGTTCAACGGCTTCCTGAAGGACGGCACGCAGAATGTGCCGGGCGCACAGGCGGCGACGATCTCGATGCTCTACATCTTCGTCGCGATGGGCTTTGGCGTCTACATCTCGAAATGCAAGCCGTCGGGCGTCCGGAAATTCCTCATCGCCGTCGTCCTCGTCATCGCGATGTTCGCCGTCGGCATGCAGTATCCGCTCTTCTTTGATGCACAGGCATGGCGCTACGTCGTCTTCGCGTATTGCTTCATCGCTTCGATCCTGCCGATGTGGCTCTTGATGGAGCCGCGCGACTACCTCAGCGCGTTCCTGCTCCTCGGCATGGTCGCGGGCGGCGTCGTCGGCGTCGTCGTCGCCGCGCCGACGATTAACATGCCGGCTTTCGTCGGCTTCACCGTCGATGGCAAGTCGCTCTTTCCGATCCTCTTCATCACAATCGCCTGCGGCGCGGTCTCGGGCTTCCACAGCCTCGTCTCGTCGGGCACGAGCTCGAAGGCGATCGCGAGCGAGAGCGATATGCTCCCCGTCGGGTACGGGGCAATGCTCGTCGAGTGCATGCTCGGCGTCGTCGCACTCGTCATCGCCTGCGCAGCGGCATCGAACGGCGCACTGCCCGCCGGGACGCCGTTTCAGATCTTCGCGGGTTCGATCAGCTCGTTCTTCCAGATGTTCGGCCTGCCGGCAGGCGTTTCGGCGTGCGTTATCACGATGTGCGTCTCCGCGCTCGGCATGACGACGATCGATTCCGTGGCGCGCATCGGCCGCATGTCGTTCCAGGAGCTCTTTTCGCCGAGTGAGGGCGAGCGGGTCTCCGGCATGCAGGCGCTCGCGATGAACAAGTACGTCTCGACGATTCTGACGCTCGTCTTCTCATATCTCCTCTGCCTTGCGGGCTACATGAACATTTGGCCGCTCTTCGGCGCAGCGAACCAGCTCCTCTCGGCGCTCGTCCTCATCTCGCTCGCCGTCTTTCTCCGCACGACGGGGCGCAAGGGCTGGATGCTCTACGTGCCGATGACCTTCATGTTCATCGTCACGATGTCCGCTCTTGTGCTCTCCGTCTACGGCATTGCAGGCAAGCTTTCAGCAGGCACGTTCGTCTTCATGATTGACGGCATCCAGCTCATCCTCGCGGTCGCGCTCATGATTCTCGCGATCCTCGTCGTCAAGCACTGCGGCAGGGAACTGTTCGGCAAGTCCGAACAGCCGAATCTTCAGGCCTGAAGGCAAGAATCCCGGTGTGCTCCCCGAACAAAAAGAATCCCTCCTGCAAGATCTCATTCTGCAGCAGGAGGGATTCTTTTTGTTTGCCCGCTCCTTTGGGGATTCCAATCGCGGGCAGGATGCGGATTCCATCAGTTGAGGTGGAGCGCCTCGATCGCGCCATACTGGATGTACGCGGTCGCTTCTGTCGGATCGCCTGAGAGAATGGCGGCCTCCACTTTTGCCATGTCTCCGTCTGCGACCTGGACGCGGCCTGCCGCAAGCTCATCCTCGACTTTTGCGAGCAGCGCCTTGCGTGCCACTTTGAGATCGCGATAGATCTCCGTGTTGAAGAAAATGTTCATCGACTGGCGGCTCTTCTTTTCGTCACAGTTAAAGAAGACGAATGCGCGTTTTGGATCTTTCATCGAAAAACCTCCCTGCAGATAAAAAATAAAATAAAAGTCCTGCAAAAACGTACGAAATACATTATAGCACAAGACGTCCCATTTGAAAAATATGCCGCGCGGACGGCTCTTTGTCAAATGTTGTGGGAAACTTTTTTAGATTTTTTTGTTCGCCGCGCTTGACGCTCAGGGTTATTGAGTACAAAAAGTATTCTTCTTCTGAAGTTTTTAATATTGCGAAAACCATAACTGATTCGTTTCAAGGTCTTAATGGTATTATTGCACCCTTCTGTGAACCCGTTGTTGTATCCAGTTTGGATGCCCGTCCAAATTTCTTCCTGCCACTGATACGTTGTGCGAAGCACACGCTTGAATTCCTTTAACCCAAACTTTGCTACATGCTCCGCGAAATCTTGCAAGCGTCGCTTGTAAGATGCATGATCCTTGCTGGAGAACAACGCAAAGTATTCTTCTTTGAGTTGGTATGCATGAGACAAATCATCCGAGACGTTAAGCATACCCTTCAGTTTCGAAAGAGAGGCTTCTTTCAAGGTGTTCTTGCGAGCGAGCAGGATTTTTTTAGCATTCTTGAAATCCCTGCGCTGCTCCGAATCCAATTTTTCCTGTACGTCAACCCGAATTTCGTTCAAGGCATCATTGGCCAATCGGACGGCATGGAATTTGTCCGCTGCGATAATCGCATTCGGGAAATGTTCTTCCACTATCTTGCGGAAGAAGGACGATAGATCCATGCTGACAAGACAAACCGATTCTCGCATCTCCTGCGAGTAGGATAGGACTGCATCGTAGAGGGCTTCTTTCGAGCGATCCTTTAGGATTGCGCAGCATTGCTTTTTCTCAAGGTCATTCATGACGACTTGGTACTTTGCGCCAACATTGCCGCGAAATTCATCCATGGACAGAATACGTGGCAGCGTAGATCGATCGGCCTTTTTCTCTGCTGTTTCCATCGCTCTAGCAAAATGGCGCATGACTGTCGGCACAGACACGCCATGCCGATGCGCAATATGCTCCTCCGTGACAAGAGCACCGTGTTCCTGCACGATTGCATCAATCACGCTATTTGGCATCCGTTGATAGGGTTTGATGAACGTCCTTTCTTCCATAAAGGTCTTTCCGCATTCTTGGCACAAGTAGCGTCTGCTTTTGTAAATGCAGGTCATGTCGCTTACTGCTAGACCTCTCAGACGCTGCATACGATACCCGTGCACAATCGTATGCGACGCACCACAATGCGGGCAATATTGGATCTTACGTGGCAGTGTGAATTGCAGGACTCCTTTTTCAATAAATTTTCGGCAAGAGGCTGGAAGTTCAAAAAGAAACATGATAAAATCAATAGCCATAGGGGACTCCTTTCTCTGTTCTTTGAGCAATTACAGTATACAGGAATTTCCCCGAAGAGAAAAGACGGATGCCTTAGCGGGCTTCCGTCTTTTTGGTATGGAAGGACACTCTGAACATAGGCTTTATGTTCAAGGCGTCCTTTGTTTTGCCATCGTAATCAGAATGGAATCTCACTGTCAGGCACACCGGCTGCGGTTCCGTCATAAGGTGGATTGGATTCCGTCACAGATGGTGCCTTGTTTTTCATATCCGCTTCTGCTTCCATGCGGTCGTTGTCGGATACATACACATCATCCGTTTCCTCCGAAGATTCCTTCTGCCTGTTCTTCCGGTTTTGGAAATACTCGATGCGGTCTGCAATGATTTTTGTCCGCTTCTTCCTTTCCCCATTCTGTTCATACAGATCCGTGTCCAAATGTCCGTCTATCAGGATGCGATCGCCTTTCAGCAGTCGGTCATTGCAGATTTCAGCGGTCACTCCCCATGCTTCCACATCAAAGAAGTTGACCGGGTAGTTTCCGCTCTCGTCCCGTTTGAATCCCTTTTGAACAGCGACAGCGAAATGAACGACGAGTTTCCCTGTTCCCGTGTAGCGCGGATCGGGATTGGTTGCTGCATTTCCGCTAAGCGTGATACGATTCATGGCATTTATCCTTCTTTCTTTATTATAGAGAGCAAATCTGATGTTACATTTTTTTCGCTTTGCGCAGATCTGGCTTGCCTCGATTGTCCGGGGCGGTCGTCTTGCAGTTCGGATAGCCCGTGCAGCCCCAAAAATATCCGGTCTTGCCTTTTCGCCTGCGCATAGGCGATTGGCAGTTCGGGCATCGCACGATATTTGCTGGCGGCGCAATCTTTGTTTCCTTCGCGCCACGCAAAAGAGCATCCAAGAATTTCTCCTGTTGCGCTGAAAAGTCAGAAAGGCTCATCGCACCATTCCCGATTTTGTCGAGTGCGTCTTCCCAGCGCGCTGTAATATCTGGATAGAGCAAGGTTTCGGGGAGAATCCTGCAAAGCGATATGCCGAGCTCATCCGGAACGAAGTTCTTTCCCTGCCGCTTGATGAAGCCACGTCGCTCAATCGTTTCGATGATGCCCGCTCGCGTCGCCTCCGTCCCGATGCCGGAGCACTCCTTCAGCGAAGAAGCAAGTTCTTTGTCGAGCACATATTTATGGATTTCCTTCATCGCCTTCAAGAGCGTGGCCGGCGTGAATCGTGCCGGCGGTTTTGTCACGCCTTCGAGAATCTGGCCATCCGCAATCGCGACCGAATCGCCTTGATTGACCGATGGAAGTTTCTGTTCCTCCTCTTTTTCCTCTCCCTCGCTTTCTTCCTGCTCTGTATAAAGCGCTTTCCACCCCTGCGCAAGAATGACCTTTCCGCTTGCGGAAAATATCTCGCCTCCGGCAGAAACGGAAATATGTGTCGTCAGAAATTCCTGCGCAGGGAAAAATTGTGCGACATAGGCTTTGGCAATCAGCGTATAGAGATTTTTCTCCCTATCACTTAATTCCGAGAAGTTCGGCTTGACGCGCGTCGGAATGATTGCATGATGCGCGGAAATCTTTTTGTCGTTCCATGCCCGGCTGCGGATTGCTCCATCGGCACGTTTGGCAAAATCGGAGAACGATGCCTCCAACGAGGAAAGCATTTCCAAGATTGCATCCTTGTCGCCGAGCTGGTTCTCCGGCAGATAGTCGCAATCCGAACGCGGATAGCTGGCAAGTTTCTTCTCGTAGAGAGCTTGCTGTGTGTCGAGCACATCCTGCGGAGAGTAGCCAAACTTTTTCCCCGCGTCAATCTGCAAGGCAGACAAGGAATACGGCAGTCGTTGTTGGGCGATTCCTTTTTTCTGCTCCACGGTTTCAATCCTTGCCACTCCGTCTTGCGCTTTGCGCAAAATCTTCTCCGCATAGTCTTTTGAAAGAATCCGTCCATCCGAATCGACGCCCTCCCCCTCGTGCGGTTTCCACTTTGCCGAAAAGTTTCCATTCGGATGCCTCAGAAAAATCTGCGGCGTGAAAAACTGCACGGGACGAAAATTTCGGATAGCAAGTTCTCGCCGAATGACAAGCCCCATCGTCGGCGTTTGGACGCGTCCGACGCTGACACTATTATCGTAGCCTGCCATGCGCGCGAGAATCGTATAGATGCGGGAAAGGTTCATGCCGATGAGCCAGTCCGCGCGCGAGCGTGCGAGAGCCGAGTTTCGCATCCCGATGAATTTGTCGTTTGGCTGCAAGTGATGCAAGGCTTCCTTGACGGATTTTTCATCCAGCGCATTCAAAAGAATCCGTTGAACCGGCTTTTTCTTCAGGACGCCGAGATCGTTCAGCACCTCATCGACAAGAAGCTGCCCCTCCCGATCCGGGTCACCTGCATGGACGATCTCATCCGCCTCCTTCACCAATTCCCGAATCCGTCCGTATTGCTTTTTGGCATCTTGCTTGACTTTCATCTTCCATACGGACGGCACAATAGGCAAATCTTCCATCCGCCACTTTCCATATTTCGCATCATAATCCTCCGGCTCATATTGTTTCAGGATATGACCGAAGCACCATGTCACGACGCCGTTTTTCGTTCGGATGCAGCCATCCATTTCCACGCCGCCGCCAAGCCCCTGCGCAATCGCACGTCCGAGGCTCGGCTTTTCCGCAAGGAACAGCCTCATGGAATCATGCCCTCCTCCCGTGGTTCTTCCATCTGCTTCTCCTCTTTTTCCTGCTTCGCCATTTCATAGAGCCGATTCAAATCCTTCGCATTGTCATAGCCGAGCGCAAAGATTTGCTCCCCGATGACGGCATTCCGTTTTGCATGGATCGCCGCTATCGTTTCCTTGAGCTTCTTGATTTTTCCTTTGATGCGCTCTGCTTCTTTTTCCGCATGTTCGAGCTGCGCCGAAAATTTTTCAAGCTGCTGATCGAATTTTGCGAGGACTGTTTCTGCATCCACTTGCTTTTTTCCCTCCGACAAAAAAATCCCTCCCGTCAAAAATCGTGCATCGAGCGAATCGGCCTGCGAGCATAATCGTGCGCACTGCCTTGAAAAAAGTTTCGCATAGAACCGCGTTACATTCAAGTGACAATATTGGCACTTGCTGAATCCCCTTCAAAATGGTACGATTTGAGCAAGAAACGGGGTTCGAGGTGCACTTAGGCGTTTCTCGCTAAAGCGAGAAACGCGGGGGAAGGCACAGATCGCGCATGTTGATGAAAACGACGATTTTCATCGAGCGTTAAGAAATAAAAATCTGCCAGTCGCCTTCGCTCCTTGAACCTTCGGTTTTGAAAAACGGGAGAACGTGCCGAAATCGATTTCGGCAAAACGACGGGAGGTGCGAGCATGGCCTGCTATCATTTTCGCCTGAAGACGGACAAGAAGCCGAGCGGGATACGCGTTTCCGCTGCGGAGCATCTTTCGTATGTCAACCGCGCGGGAAAATATCGGAACATTGACCAACGGGATATGATGAGTCAGGGCGTAAAGAGTTACGCGAATTATTTTACGGGACGCTTCCCCATCCTCTCCCTGCCAAAGCAGCCCGTCCTTCTCTACAACAGCCCATTCGGGAAGATCAAGCTCGACGCAAAAGGCGTCCATGTCAGCGACCGCGCATCCGTGGAGACGGAAGCCATCGCGCTCCTCGTCGCGCAGAAAATCTTCGGCGACGAGCTGGACGTGCAGGGCGATGCACGATTTGAGCGCGACGTGCTCGGCATCAGCCGTGACCTCGAGCTCGGCGTGCACTTCGCAGACATTCAGATGGAGCTGCGAAATGAAAAAGGGAAAAAGGAGCGTGAAGAGATTGAAGGACAGCGAGCCCTCGCTGAAGGATCAGCTATTTGTGCTGGACGGCGGGATGGAAGCGGAGACGAATCCCGATTCGGAAACCGAAACGGAAACCAAGGCATTGGCCGAAGTGCCAGAGGGCGATTCCTCGGTGCAGGTGGAGCAGCCGACGCCATCGGATGTGGTTTCGAGCCGGACGCTGCTCGCCCTGCCGCAGAATCAGTTGAAGACCTTGCTCGACTCGGACTGCGCCTGCGCGACCTGCCCGTCGGGAATGTGGCTGACAAAAGGCGACGCCGTTCTCTGTTTCTGCGGCCTGATGAAGACGGTAAGCTCCACGATGAGCGAGGACGGCGTGATGCCTGTCTTGCTGTGCGATGGGCTCTTTCTGACGTGAGAAGGCGCGAGGCAACGAAAGCCGCGGATTCCATTCTTGCCAATTTGCAAAAGCAAGTGGAAAATGATTTCGCCTTTGCGCATCTTCAGTACATCAACCGCGAGGCGGCTTTTTCGATGCGCGGCGGCGTCAAGGCAACGGGGCATCACCTTCCGCAGTGGGCGAAGGATTCCCCGCTGCGCTTTTTCCATGCAGCGGATCGGTTCGAGCGGGCGAACGGCGAGCGGTACAAGGAAATCATTTTCTCGCTGCCGAACGAGCTGAACCTCGAGCAGCAGCGCGAAATCCTGGACACGTTCCTCGCGCACCACATGGAAAACCACTACTACGCATGGGCAATCCATGAAAAAATCGGCTCGATGTCCGAAGGCGAACGGCATCCGCATGTTCACCTCATGTTCTCGACGCGCGAGATTGATGAGGCAGAACGCGAGCACGAACGGCCGGCAGAGCTTTTCTTTCATCGCGCGAACAAACAGAATCCCGCAGAAGGCGGATGCGTGAAGCCGGATCGTTGGCGCGGCAAGTCGCGCAACAAGTATCTCCTTGAAATGCGCGAGGACTATGCACGCATCCAGAACGACGTGCTTGAAAAATACGGCGTGCCCGTCCGCGTCAGTCACCGCTGCCTCATGGCGCAGATGCTTGAGGCGAGCGCGCGCGGCGATGACACGCTGGCGGAAATCCTTGACCGCCTGCCCGAAGCCCCGGTCTCCCCCACCTCGATTGTCCGTGACGATGACATCGTGCGCGAGCAGAAGCAGCTCCGCCGCTTCAACGACCAGCGGCTCGACCGCATCATGCGGCGCGCGCTTTCGCGTGACGCCGAAGAAGAGCAGGAAGCGGAGGAACTCCTCGCCTCCACGCAGGAAAAGTATGAAGCTGTGCAGCGTGAAGATCTCGCCGCGCTTCCGCCTGCCCATCGTGAGGAACTAACGAAAATCAAATCCGACCTCGATGCCATGCGCAAGGAAATCAATGCCCTTGCGCCGCTTGTCGTGTGGGGACACCGTGCGCTGGAACAGGCGCGTCTCGACCTCATGGACGAAAAAGGACGCGAGGCATGGGAGGAAATGACGACGCTCCGAAAAGCGATGCACGAGGCAAAGCGGATTTACAGCGAGATCCACATCAGCTTCGAGATGACCGAGGACGAGCAGCTCGCCGCGACCGAGCTCAATATTGCGGCGTATGAAACGATGCAGCGGTTGTCGAAGGCGTACGAAGCGGCCGCGCGGAAAGTCCAGCCCCACCTCAACAAACTTTCCGGGCGCGGCATACACAAGCAGCTCCAGTACCGCATCAATCACTATATGTTCCAAAACAAATTTACGAAGATACGATTCCAAAACGGCCTCGATGCTTACGCAGAAAAGCTCGATGCCTTCCATGCCAAAGTGAAGCAGGCACAGAACACGCTGCTCCTCCAACAGGAAGAAAACGACTTCAAGGCCGATCTCGCCTTGACGATGCATCAGGTCAGGCAGGTGCTGAGCTATGCGAAAAAACGGCACGCCATACGCCAATCACAGCTCTATCAAGACGTGGAAGAGGCAAAGGCGCAAGTGCTCTCCTATGAGCGCATCATCCAAATCGCGGAAAACATTTTTGAACACGGCGGCATAAAAGCATTGCGCGAGCGCGAGCGAAAACTCAAAAAGGCGGAAGACTACTGGAAGCGCGACAAGCAGAAACTCGAAGCGGATGAAGCGTCCTTTGCGAAAAAAGACGCGCCTGGCATCTTTTCCGTCTTCGGAAATGCGAAGCGCGAATACGAGGACGAGCAGCAGCAACTCCGCTGTCGCCGTGCTGCCCTCCTGGAAAAAGCCGAGGCACTGGAAAAAGAACGCGCAGCGATCCAATCCGTGCGCGAGGAAATCGAAGCACGCAGAAATACGGGAGCGGCCGAAAAGCGCATCCAGCAAATCGCGTATGGCATCTTGAAGAAGAATCGCCCTGCCGTACTGCGCGCAAAAAAATTGTCTGCCGAGCTTGCGGCCTCTTACGAAAGCAGCAAGCTGGCAGACGATAGAATCGATGCGGTGGATCGGCAGATCGTGCGTGGCAGAGCCCAAACGCGCTGCAAGCCGATTCCTGTGCGCGGGCAAGGCGGTGCGCCGTCCTGCGTCAAGGCGGCGCAGGAAATCGGCGATGCCCTGCTGCATCCAGCGTACGCTTCGCTCATCGCGAAAGACAAGGACGAGCGCATGGACGAGAATTGGAAGCTCCTTTCCGTGATGGAGCAGGACGAGATCATCGAAGCGTCTTCCCATGTGCGCTAGGCCGCATCAGCGTGCGTCCCCTGCATTCTGCTTGGCATTTTGCTTCTCCTGCTGCTTTTGCGATAGGACTTCCTTTGCGATGCCTGCGGCTTGCCCTTCTTCCATCTCACGGCGACGCGGCGACTCTTTCAGCAGCGTCTTCTTGATGGCATATTCGCCAAATCCCGCCTGTGCCATTTTCTGTGCGGCATGAAGATCCGTCAGATAGCTATGCTGGTCTTCCTTGTCCTCTGCCATGACGGCCTGGACCGCCTCACGGTAAAAGGCGTCCGCCGACTGCATCTCATGCGATTTCCGAAGGACGGCATCGCGCTTCTTGGAGAGGGATTCGATTCCCTTGTTGAAGACGCCCGCCGTCTGATGCAGGATGCCGTCAACCGCCTGATGCGCCTTTTTGCGCAAAAATCCCTTGATCTTGCTGGGCGCAAGTTTCACGGAGAAATAGGCGTCCTTCACGGCTTTTCGCGTGCTCGCGAAAAGCTCGGAAGAAACGACGCGCGGCTGATCCACTGCGGCAGCTCGCGTCTTCTCGACCTCCTGCATGAACTGCATCGCCGTGGCAAGGCATTTCGCCATGGCTTCCGGCGACATCTGCTGCGTTTCTTTTTTCAGCGTCTCAATCTCCTTTTGCATCGCGGCAATCTGCTCCTGATACGCCTTCTCGCGCTCGATGAGCTTTTCGCGCTCGGCTTCAAAGAACGCCTTGCTGCTCTCCATCGTGCCCCGTGCGGTTTCGACCGCCTGCGTGCGCTCTTCGTGGCTTTTGTCCTCGCGGTACGCCTCGCCTGCCTTCTCGATGTGCGCGAGGATTTCCTGATGCTGCGGCGCATAGTTCTCCCAGGTCTCAATGTTCGGGCCGCATTTTTCCTCTGCCTCCTCGAATTCATCCATGCTCTGGCGCAGGTTTGCCGCGCTCTTCCAGAGGCCATCGGCGACCTCCTCCGGCATAGGCGGCTCTGCCTCCACAATGCTGTCTGCGATTTCCTTGTAATAGGCGGCCATGAAGTCGTCTTCCGGCATAGGTGGGTTGGAAAGGACTTCTCCGATCTTTTCGGATGTTTGATTTTCGTGTATGCGATTCATTTCTTCTGCCATTTTCAGTTCCTCCTTTTTTTCCTCTTGCAGCTTGACAAGATCTTCATATGTCTTTATACTATGGGTAATGAAGCTGCTCGTTTGCTCTTCCATGGGGAATTGGACCCCGGCGGATGTGAGAAACTGAGCGGCTTTTTCTTTGTTTATATAAAGCAACCTCCCATCCTTGATTTGATTGATGTACCATTGATACTTAGGGTGTCCATCACTGCCTTTTCCATAGACCGATGTAATGATATTGGCTTGCATCCACTCTTTTTGCTTGTCAAGTGTGAATGGGACGATAATTTCCACTCCACTCTCATCTTTTAGCGTCAATGCGACAACAATGCGGTCTGCATGTGTGCTGGACTGAAAAATCATCATCGGAGCGCGTAATGCTTCAGGAAGTTTTTTTAAGATATTAGATGAAATCTCTGGATGGTCTCGTGCAATACGCCTAAGTTTTGATGGATCAATATATATCGGTAAGGGTTTTGCTCCCACCAACTCTAAGACCGGCGGCGTTTGCATAACGCGAATCGGACGATTGTAATTCGTTGGATTTCGCGCCCAATGTTCAATTTGTTGTGCAAATGCTTCCGCTTCTATTTTGTATTCCTCCTTTTTATCACCTCACGCCCTGCGCCACGGCGGCCTCACGCTGCTGCGGCCGTGGGGCGTTTTGTTTTGCCTTTATCTCCTGTATGGCAGGGCTGCGAAGCGCTTCCACGGCTAGGTTTGCGCCATAGAATCGATTCTGCGACACGGCGGCGTAGGGGCTGTTGCGCTGGATGGCGGCGCCGATGCGCTTCTGTGCCGCATCTTCTTTCTCGCCGCGCCGAAGGCTTTCGCCTAGCTCCTCCACGGCAAATTGCAAGTCGGCATCGTGCCAGCCTTTCTGATCGGACGGTGTGTAGGTGGAAAGCCCCTCGGAAAAGGCGCGCTCGCGGAAGTCCTTCGCATAGGCAATCTGCATGGCGATCCGCTCGCCCTCGGCCTTGTCGTCGGTCTCATGGAAGGCACCGGGATGATGTTCCAGGGTTTCCTCGCTCTGCCCTGCAAGGTAAAAGTTTTGCTGGAGCTTGTCGAGATAGGTCTGAAAGGTCTCCGCGCCGACGCTGTCAACCGCTGCATTCAGACGCTGATCTAGGTCTTTCGGCGGGAGCGGCAGCAGGGTGAAGTCTCTGCGGTACTTGTGGAGCTGCTGCAAGGCAAAGCCGTTTTCCTCTGCGCGGCAGATATAGCTGTCTGCCTCGATGAGGTCGCCTGCTTGTATGGAACGCTGCCCTTGCGGTGGATGCAGGCGGAACTGCGCATAGATGCTTGCCATCGTCGTGCCCTCGCGCAGGTAGTTCGCCTCTGCCACCTTCGTGTAGTCCCGATTCAGTTGCAAAGGCTTCTTCGCATCCTGCACGGCGCTGTCCTTCCGATAGTAGATGATGGCTTTGACCGCCTTGTTTGCAAAGTAATGGTAGTCCGGCGTAAGGCCATGCTCTGCCGCTTGGCTCGCGGAGAGCTGCTTTTCGTAGTAGGCGGCGCCGTATTTCCCTCCCTTGTCCGTGCTATCGACGAGGTAAAGATTTTCGGTCGGGATGGAGTTCAGCGTCACGGGATGCGTCGGATAATATTTGTAGAAGCGCCCCGTCATATTGACTTGTGCTTCCGGCGGGAGGGCGAGCACGCGGTCATCCGTGACGGGAACCGGCAGGGATGACAGCTCTTCTGCCGATATGGCAGGCGTCTCTTTCGCTGGTTTTTCCTCTGGCGCTTCTTCCGATTTTTCCTGCGGCAAAGCGGCGGTTTCCTCTGGCGCCTTTTCCTCCGCCTCTTCTTTATGCGCTTCTGCTGGCGTTTCCGGCGTCTTATCCGCTTCCTTTGGGAGCACGCCCTCCTCTGCCGGGATGGGACGCGCATCGATGCGAAAGGCTTCCGGCGCGAATCCCTTGATGTAGTCGGCAATCTTTCTCGCGTCCGTTGCCGCCTTGAAGATCACCATCTTGTCGTCTTTGAGGTCTTGAATCCACGACTGGAGATAGGCTGCATGGTTCGCAGTGCTAAGCGGAATCCCGAGATCGAGCGACAAGAAGGTCGAGGCCAGCTCGGCGCGCAGCTCCTCGCGGGCATAGGAAGGCGATGTTTTGTCGGTGCTCAGCTCGCGGTTCATGCGGCTCTCATGCCCCGTCCAATGCGCGAGCTCATGGAGCGCTGTCGCATAGTACCCGCCGAGGTTCGGGAACGCCTCCTTCGGTGGCAGGTGGATCTCGTCCTTGACCGGCAGGAAGAACGCGCCATCCGCTTGGTCATGGCGGATGACCGCGCCGCTTGCCGCTAGGATTGCCTCGGCAATCTCATACTGCTCCTCATGTGTATAGACGGGCGCCTTCGGCACATATTCCTTGAGCGGGTGATCCGTATAGAGGGGCTTTCCATCTTCGCCCAGCTTGCGGTTGCCGTCCTTGTCGTACTCGTATTCGCGCCGAATACAGTCAGAGGCATGGAATACGGGTGTGATGCGCCTCGCCCAGTATTGTTCCGCCTCCGGGAGGGGGCGCTTGTTCTTGTCGCGCTCGACATGCCACTTCTGTATGATTGGAACGGCCGTGCTCCCCTTTTTGACGCGATACTCCCATTGAAGTTCCGGTCGGACGGGCTTGCCTTCCTGCCTCAGCCTCGCGACGCGCGCGGCAAAGATCCGGTTCTGCTCCTGCAAGGATGCCATCGTGAAGAAGCGCGGGTCGGCGCTCTCCTTCTCGCGCATGACGGCGCTGAGCAGGAAGCTGTTGAAGGCATTGTAGTGATGGTTGGTCTTTCCGTTCACCGGCATGACGAGCGCCGTGCCTGCCTCACTGTCCCATGCCTGCTGCCAGGGGAGTTTTCCCTCCTGCATGAGCGATACGATATGCTCGGTCGTCTTTTCGTAAATGTCCATCTTCTTTGCGCCTTTAGGCATGCGGCTCGCCTCCCTCTACGCGCGGGATCCATTTCTGCGCGTCCCAGTCGAATTCCACCGTGCCGAAGTCGGGGCACTCGTCCACCTTGAACAGGAATGGGCTTTTCGTCCAGTCGCGCCCATGTTCTGCTTCAATCTCCTGCTGCGTGACGACTTCCGCCAGCGGATCGCGATCCGTGTGCACGTCTTGTGCTTCCAATAGAAACATACTGCATTCTCCTTTCATCTTGCCATGGCGGGCTGTGGGGCGGGAATCGCTGCCTCGCTGCGCGGGGGCTGGAGCGCGACTTCTTCCCTGCTCGCCTGCGTGCTCTTCGTCATGGCGCTATGGATTGCGATGAGGCGAGCCTTCTTCTTCGCCTCTTCCTCGGCATATGGGAAGGGCTGCTTCACCTTTTCCTTGGCGTCTGCGATGTTTGCCGCCATCTTGTCGCGCTCTTCCTGCACCTCCTTGATGCGGTCGATGGTCTCCTGCCCCATCATGGAAAGCCGCTTCATCGTGATGCCAGGCTTATCCGATAGGACGACGCGGTGCATGGTCTTGCCGCGCACGGTGAGGACGGGCTGCATGGTCTCGCGGTCGAGCAGGAGCGTGAGGGGCATCCCCTTGTACGCCCCCGTGAAGTTCTTCATCGCCGTGTAGCCTCCCTTTGCCGCTTCGCCGAGGAGTTCGCCTGCCTTGATGGGATCGGTGCAAAGCACGTCGTTGATCGTCATGGAAAAGGCGGCCGCGTCCTCCGGCTTTTCGCCTGCCAGTCGCAGCTTGTCCTCCAGGAGCGCAGCGAGTTTTTTCTCATACAATTCCATGCGCTTTGGCCCGTCGATTTCGATGAGTTTCCGGAAGTATTGCTGCTTGGTGTCGTATTCGGAGTGGGCAATCTGAAGACGGGTCAGGTCGTTCTCAAGCTCCATCTTCTCCTTGATGAAGGGATTGCCCGTCGCGATGGCCTTGATCTCTGCATAGCTCAGGACGACTTCATCGGCATCCTGCATGGAGCGGACGGGATTCTTCGAGGTGATGGCCTGCGCGATGTAGCGTTGCTTCGTCTCCACGGTCTGCCAAAGATAGGCATCGAACGTGCCTTCCGTGACGTAGCGATAGATCTTGACCTCCTTGTTCTCGTTGCCAGGGCGAATGATGCGCCCCATGCGCTGCTCAAGGTCGGCCGGACGCCATGGAACGGAGAGGTCATGCTGCGCGATGAGCTTGTCCTGTATGTTCGTGCCGCCGCCAAGCGTGCTGGTCGAGCCGAGAAGGACGCGCACCTCGCCCGCGCGCACGCGGTCGAACAGTTTTTGCTTGTCCTTTTCCTTGACCTCCTGCACGACGGCAATCTCCTCCTTTGGCACGCCTGCGGCGATGAGTTTTCCTCGGATGTCGTCATAAAGGTTGAATTTTCCCTTCCCCTTCCCGGTCGAGGTGGAATCGTCGCAGAAAATGACCTGCGCACTGCGGCGATCGCGGCTCTCCGTATAGACCGAAAGCACGTTCTTCACGCAGCGGTTCACCTTGCTGCCTGGCAGATCTAGCTGGGATTCATCGAGCAGGCGCGAGTCGAGGGCGAGCTTGCGCCCGGCGTTCGTGATGAGCAGGAAGCTGTCCTCGGTCAGCGTCCCGTCTGCTTTCCGGATGCTTTGCGGCCGCTTTTTCCGGATGCAATCGGCGCGTTCCTCGATTTCCTCCATCTGCCTTTTCTGATTGGGCGAGGCAGGCGCCTGATCGACGATGATTTCTGCCTTTGGCACGGGAAGCTCGCCCGCGAGCATATCGGCCGTCCGTACATCCGCAAATTCCTTGAAGAGGTTCATCAGCTCCGGCAGGTTATGGAAGCGGGAAAAGCGCTCCTTCAGCTGGTAGCCCTTGCCCTCCGGGCGCAGCTCCATCCCGACGGTGATCTCGCCGAAGCTCGCTGCCCACGCGTCGAAATGCTCCAGTCCGAGCGCCTCTAAACGCTTCGGCGAAAGGTAGCGCTGCATCGTGTAGAGCTCCGTCATGGAGTTGGAGATCGGCGTCCCTGTCGCAAAGATAAGTCCCCGCTCCCCTGTAAGCTCATTCAGGTACTGCGTCTTCATGTAGAGATCCCAGGACTTTTGCACATGGTCCGTCGTGCCGATGCCTGCCACGCGGCTATGGCTCGTCGTGACGGCAAGATTCTTGAACGCATGCGCCTCGTCGATGACGAGCTTGTCCACGCCGAGCTCTTCAAAGGAAATCGTCTCGTCGCTGTCCTTTTGATTGAGCTCTTGGAGCTTTCTCAGCTTCTCGCGCTGCTTGCGGATCAAGGTCTCGATTGCACGGACAGAAAAATCCTGTTTCCGCGTCGCCTGCCCGCGCATGCGGTAGAGGGATTCCTCCAGCTCCTGTATCGCGACGAGGCGCATCGCCGTCTCCCGCTCCTTGGACAGCTTGACCTTGCCGAACTGCGACGCGCCCATGATGACGGCATCCCAGTTCTGCGTCGCAATGCGGGAAACGAATTCCTGCCGGTTCTGCTTCTCGAAGTCCTTTTTGCGCGCGACGAGGATCTTCGCGCGGGGGTAAAGCCGCTGGAACTCCTCGCCGGTCTGCTCGACAAGATGGTTCGGCACGACCATGAGCGCCTTGTGCGAGAGGCCGAGCCGCTTTGCCTCCATGATGGAGGCGACCATCTCGAAGGTCTTGCCCGCGCCGACGCAATGCGCAAAAAGCGTGTTGCCCCCGAAGAGGCTGTGCGCGACGGCGTCCTTTTGATGCGGCTTCAGGCGGATGGTGTTCGTCATGCCTGGAAAGGTGAGCTTCGAGCCGTCGTACTCGCGCAGCCGCGTGTTGTTGAAATGGCGGTTGTAGTAGTCCGTCACTTCTTGGACGCGCCCTGCGTCGGCGCGCAGCCATTTGTCGAAGGCGGCGCGGATCTCCTGCTGCTTCATCTGCGCCTCGATGGTGAGCTCCGGATCGACGACGTGCACCTCCGGATCGCGCTCGGATGGGACGCGCACCTCCGCATTCTTCTGGTTCAGGCAAAGCTCGATGAGCTCGTAGGCAGACTTGCCGCCTGCCGCGAATTGCTCCTCTGCCGCTGTCCCGTACTGCCTGCCCTTCTTCTCAATCCGCCATGTGTTCGCTTCCGGCGAGAACCGCACGGCCGCAAACCGCTCATAGTAGGGCAAGGACAGCGTATCACGCACAAATTCCTCGATGAGCGCAGGGCGCAGCCACGGCGTTCCGAGCCCGACGGAAATCTCCCCGATCGCAAGATCTTTCGGCAGGACAGCCGAGAGCGCGGCACGGTTTTTCCCGATGCGCGCAAGCCGCGCCGCGCAGGTTTCCAGATCGATCTCTTGTGCTTCCCGCTTGGCATGGAGCGTCTCAGCAAGGGCGTCGAGCTTTTCGATTTTTTCCCGGATGTCGCCGGAAAGGTACTCGTCCGATTGGATGTATGCCTTGGTCTCCTCGTCGAAGTAGAGCTGCTTGTATTCGAGCGCATCCGTTAGCTCGCGGACGGTGCTCCCTGTCAGCTCTGCCATATAGGAAAGATCGACGCATCCTTTCTGCTGCATGGAAATCACGAGCGCATCTTCCGGCGTGTCGGCATGGTCGGGAACGATGTCCGGCACGATCGTCCGTTCAGTGAAGATGGCAGCCGTTTCCTTGAACTTCCCTCGCTCGTCCTTGATCTCGAATGCGCGGATGAAGGTATAGCCGGGATCGACTGAGAACAAACCCTCGAGCGTCTTGTCGTCCGCCAGGCGTCCGTATTGCTTGACATGGCTCGCGTAGAGAGCCGAAAGGCGCTTCTGCGCGCGGCGCAGCTCCTCGTCCGAGCAGCCCTGCTCCTGCGCGGTGAGCACGTCATGGCCGGCATCGCGCAGGTGGACGGCGGAGAGGACGCGCTGCGTCTTCTTGTCATCGAAATCCGGCTGCGCCACCACGCCATCCGAGCCGACGAAGCAGAGCGCCCCCTCTTCGACGAAAAAGCCCATCGCGCGCTGCGCTCGTTCCTTCGCCTGCATGGGAAGGGCAAGCTCGGTCTCGCCTTCGCGCCAAATGCTGCCCGCAGAAAACGGCTCGAACGCACGGCGAATCCCCTCGGCTAAGTCCATGCCTTCTTTCGGGCGTACCGTAAGCTCCTTGCCAAACGGGCCGCTGCGCAGGGCGAATTTGCCGAGGACGACGCCGAGCGGTTCGTCGTAGATTCCGGACGGGTCGCGCGTATAGATCTCGTTGATGGGATACGCCTCACCTAGGTACGTATCGCCAATAAAGTGCGTCTTGGGCGCGTTCCGCCATAGATAATACTGCACCGGACGCCGCGCAGCAGCCACGTCCAGCGGATTCTCCCTGCCGCCTTTCTTGCGGAACACGAGGATGTCCGAGACGACGGACGTCCCTGCGCCCTGGAACGCCGTCTCCGGCAGACGTATCGCCGTGACGAGCTCCGCTTTCTTTGCCAGTGCTTCGCGCAGGCGCGGATTCTCCTTGTCGAGCGTGCCGGCGGACGTAATCGCGCAGACCATGCCACCGGGGCGCACCTCGTCTAGCATCTTCGTCAGGAAGTAATCGTGTATGAGCAGATTGTCCTTCAGGTACTTCATGTCAGCCGAGACCGTCGTATTGCCAAATGGCACGTTTCCGATCGCAAGGTCGAACGATCCGTCCGCAAAGCGCGTCGTCTCGAATCCCTGCTGGGCAATGTCCGCATCGGGGTACGCCTTCGCCGCAATGCGAGCGGACAGGGCATCAAGCTCCACGCCGTAGAGATGGCTCTTCTCGCGCAGCTCCCTCGGCATCGCGCCGAAGAAGCGGCCTGCGCCGCAAGAGGGTTCCAGGATATTGCCGCCTTCAAAGCCCAGATGCTGCAAGCCGTCGTAAATGGCGCGGATGATTTCGGGTGGCGTATAGTAGGCGTCAAGCACCGTCGCGCGCGCCGAAGCATACTCCGATGCGCTCAGGTATTGGCGCAGGGCATCGTATTCGCTCGCCCACGACTTGCTCTGCGGGTCGAACGCCTCGGAAAATCCTCCGAATCCGCTGTATGACTGAAGGAGCTTCTGCTCTTCCTGCGTCGCCTCGCGCCCCTCGCTCTCGATTGCCTTCAGGACGCGGATCGCCGTGAGGTTGCGCTGGAAGACCGCACGCTTGCCGCGCGTCGTCGCCATGTCCGCCTCGTAGTCTATCGTGGAAAGATCGATCAGTGGCTCAGCTCGTCGGTCAGAATCTCGCGGATGCTCGCCTTGATCTGGCTCGCTTCCTGCGCTGCCTCCAAGAAGGTCAGGCTCTTGCCCGCTATCTTCCGCTGCTCCTCCTGCGCGTACATCTGCCGGAAGCGGCTCTGATACGTCTGCTCGATCCGCTTCAGGTAAGGGCTCGCCTCCCTGCTCTTCACGAGGCGCACCCATTCCATCGGCTCGTACCACTGGAGGAAGCTCCTCCGGATCTTTGCCCACTCCCCCTCGATGAACGGGCTCTCCTGCATCGCGGTCGTCTTCTCCGTCAGCGCTTCCAGCCGCTCCTCCTCGCGCTCGTTCTGGGCGTCGATCTCCTGTTTCAGCGCTTCCCACTGCGCGCTCTCTTGCGGCGTCAGCTCGTCCTCCCAGTACGCCGTCTCGGTCTTGTAGAGGCGGTCGATGAGCTCCGGCAGGAGCTGCCTCTCCTCTTCGCTGAGTGCCTGCTCGCCCTGTTGCAGCTCCGTCTGCAAAATCCGGACTTCCTTCTCGGTGAACATATTCCTCGCTCCTCTCTCGTTCCCGCACCGCTTTTGCGATGGGCTCCAGCACAGCCGACGCCGCCTGATGGATCTCATGCAGCAGGACTTCGGCGTCCACATCCTGATACTCCGCCATGAGCAGCGGAAGCCCCACCTCGTCTTCCGCATCCATCCCGAGGCGCGAAAGCACGACATACGCCGCGCCGAGCGCGACAAGATCCTGCTGCGGCGCGCCTTGCTCCTTTGCAAGCTGCGCGCAGGCAGCGATGATTCCCTCCTGCGGCGTCGTGCTCCCCTCTGGGGCAATCTGCGTGAGCGCATCGCGGTCCTTGACGGGATCGAACTGCCACGTCAGCTTGGCGGGCGCATGGCCCTTGATCGGCATAGTCTGCGAAATGTCATAGAGATAGTCGATCGTCTTGCCATCCGCGCCCAGCGTAGGGACGCCCCTGACCCGATGCTCCGGATTTGGGATAAGGCATTTGCCGAGCCTCCACCAAAGCTGCACATCCGCATAGGCAGTGCCGCCATAGGGCGCGTGAAAGAAAATATGGATCTGGCGGTCAAGTGGCTGCTTGTAGTGCTGTGCCATCGTGCCGAGGAAGTCGATGAAGCGCGTCCGATTGAATCGAAGCTCGCGCATCAGCCCTTCCTGCTCCGCCACAAGCGTATGCGGCGTGACCGTCTCAAACTGAACCATGGACATGGGATCTGCCTCCTTTGCTCTTCTTTCTTCCAGTATAGAGGCTTGCAGTTTTTTAAAACTGCACACTTTTCCAACTTTTTGTAGAAAATAAAATGAATAAAAGCGCAAAAAATTCAGGTGTCCAAATTGGACACCTGACGATTTCTTTATTTAACTAAAGTAATCGAATCCTTGCTTTTTTCGACTAGCCCCCCTCTGCCCACGAGAACGCATGTTCACATTCTTCCATTTCCGAAGGGAACAACAACTCACTCGAACGGGACGAAGCCTTGCGGCGCGGGGCGCTCAAAACCTGCTGCTTCGACGGCTTCCGTGTCGAAGGGGTCGCTGACCTGCACCTTTGCCGCATCCACGCGCGCCTCGTGGGCAAGCTCCTCGTCAAGCGCCTCGCGCTGCTGCGACGCCCTTAGCTGGATGCGTGCGCCGATGAGCGCGGTGGTCTGCTGCTGCTCTGCCGCATTCAGTGCCTCGAGCTGCTCCTTGATCTGCCGCAGCTCCATCTCGCCCTGCGCATTTGCTGCCGCATCGAGGAGGCGGCTCACGGCCTCGCCTGTCGCCCTGCTCCCCTCTATCGCGGTTTTCGCGGCGGTGGCGTAGTCGGTCGCCGCAAGGGCGATCTGGGTGCGTTGCTTTGCCTTGTCGCGCGGCAGCTCGGCGTCCAGGTTGCTCTCGCCGTAGCGATGGAAGAGCGGGCTTTCCGTGATGTCGTTCGCGGCGTGCAGGATGTAGATGTCTTCCTTCTCTTTTTCCTTCTGCTTCAGGATGTCGCCGATCTCGCGCATCTCGTGCTCGTCCCATGGCTGGTGGTTGATGACGTCAATGCCGAGCTTTTCAGCAATCTGCGCGAGGATGTTCACGAAGTTGTCGCCGAACAAGGTGCTCTTGATGTCGCGCGTCAGATCGTAGACCTGCCCGCCTTGCCAGCCGAGGTCACGGTAGAAGAAGGACGGGTTTTCCGTGTCTGCCCATGATATGCTCGTCGGGCTGTAATAGTCCGGCGGGTCAAATGGCTCGTCCCATCCTGGCACGATGTGCGCCATGCCGAAGCGGAATCCGCCTAGGAGGACGCCGCCTGCCACGCTTGCGACGATGAGTGCCTTGCCCCATTTCGGGAGGGGCTTTTTCGTGCATTCCATGGTGATTCTCCTTTCAAAAAATGAATCTTTCCCTTTTATATTCAGGTGTCCAACTTGGACACCTGAATATTTCCTTGGAATCTATCAAAGTTGAATATTTGCCTTTTCTTCGTCAGGTGTCCGATTTGGACACCTGCGCTATCCTTCCCTGGACAGGCGGAATCCCGACGTGCCGAACTGGGTTAGGACGAATTTGCTGACGCGGTCGGCGAAGAACATATACATCAGGACGACGAGGATGAACTTCAGGAGCAGGATGAGGTTGAGCACCGACTGGCTGGAGAACGCGCCGCCATTTAGCGCGGCGTTCAGCCCGTGGATGTACTCTGCCAGCGGCGCACCGAAGTACCCGCCGTGCTTCAAGGCGGCGGCGTACTCCTCAAGTGTCTGCGCCTCGAACAGCCCGTCCACGTCGTATCTGGACAAGGTGAGGGCGTAGTCGCGGGCAAATTCCTCGTCGCTTCCATAGCGCGTATAGTCGCCGTGCCCGTCATACCCCATGCCGGCATGGTTGTGGTAGTTCCGTGAGATGTAGCTCGTGAAGTTTGCCGACTCGTGCACGAGCTGTGCATAGATCCAGTCCACGCGAAGCTCCTTGCCGTACTGGCTCTTCAGTATGTCATGGACGAGGTAGGCAATGTCGGCGTGCGGCTTGCCCGATATGTCGACGGTCGCGCCTGCCCCCTTGTCGCCGATCATGCCCTTGGGCAGCTCTTCCCTGCTTCCTGCCTGCACGGTATGCGTCGAGATGAAGCTATCCACGACCATGTTTTCCATCGTGGTCTGGAGCATGACGGCGAACAGGCAGAAGAACATGAGGTTCAGCGAGACGGCGAAGACGCTGTTCAGCCCGTTCGACGCATACTGGCGCACCTGCTTCAGCCCGGCGAAGGTGAAGGAGGTGAAGGAGAAGAGGATGGTCAGGTAGAACTCGATGTACGCCATCGCGATCTGGTAGCCGATGAGGCAGAAGAGGAAGAAGAGGACGAGCCCCGCGACGAGGCAGATGATGAGGATCGGTCCCTTGAAGAGCATGTCGAGCAGGCCGTGCGCGCTCATTGCCTCGTTGATGAGCGGCGCGACGAGGTTCATGCCCTTCTGCACGACTTTCGTCGGGTCAGAGACGGCCGCCTCTGCCGTCTGCGCATAGGTGTCGCCGCCTGCGAGCGCGCCGAGCGCAGGGAATCCATGCAGCGAGAGGTTGCCGACAAAGTCGCCCCAGCCGAAGAGCAGGACGAGGCACATCGCGTAGAAGAGGACGCGCCGCACCATCCAGCGGAAAAGCCCCTCGCGGTCTTCGTCCGTGCCGAGCATCGACTTCTTCATCGCGCCGAGTGCAAGGTCGATGGTGACAAGGAGGAAGAACACCCATGCGACATACGACTTCAGCAGCCCCAGCGCCTTGGTGATGACCGCCGTCAGCATCTCCGTGGCGTCGCGGATCGGCTTGGCAAAGTCCATCGCAACAGTCCAATCCTTATGCTTGCCGTGTGCGTCCTGCGGCGGCGCACCGCCGCTCGTGCCGCCTCCCTGCTCCCGCTCGAGATCCATGAGCCCAGGGACGTAAAGCCCAGGATCGACGGGATCGCCCCAGTAGCCATTCGGCAGCACCTCGAAATGGCAATGCGGGCCGGTCGATCGCCCCGTCGAGCCAGCATAGGCGATGATCTGCCCCTGCCGCACATTGTCGCCCGCATTGACCACCAGCTCGCTGTTATGCCCGTAGAGCGTGAAGAGGTTGCCGCCATGGTCGATGGCGACGGCGTTGCC
>NZ_KI273062.1 GCF_000469545.1 Mitsuokella sp. oral taxon 131 str. W9106
GCAGGCATGGAAAGGTTGGGGGAGAGGCCTATACTTTGTTGTCTGTTATATAGTCAAATTCTATTACATGTTCTTAAGTGCTCAGCCGAATATGATTATGGAGCAACTTCTATATTGGAAAAATTTTCTTTTTGGGCATTCACGTATAGCTTGTTAAAGAGATCATAATCATCAGTAGCCATTTCTACATAAATACTATCATTGATTTTGACTATAAGCATGATATTAGTATCTGTATAATTGTTTATATTGTTTTTATTTAACTGAAAGTGCCCTGAAACGATGTAGTAATCAGATTTTTGTATAGTTGAAAAAAATTCTGCGTTTGTTATATAGGATCCCTCACAAAAAAGATTTATGAAATCACTCTCTACTTTCCGCCATATTTGGGTATTAGATACTAGCCAATATCCATTACTGTATCTTTCTAAAGGGGTTAAAATATGATAAAGATATATCCCCCATTTATTAGGGAAATTAAATCTTAACGTGTTTTTCAATATGAGCACCTCAATTTCTTGTAGGATTGCCGGCTTCGTCCCATTCCCAAGTATGTTCGTGTGGTACTTTTGGATGTTGCTTTGGATTCCCATGATTGGTAAAATCTACATCTTTGTAAGCACGACCATCTCCATCATACCATCGCCTCGTAACAAGCGATCCATCATCACTTACCTTGTCCCTAGAAGAGTTAGGTTCTCCTGTTGGTTTAAAGCCTTCCCCATCTTCGGTAGTTGTGTGCTCATCTGAAGGTGGGTATTCTTGGTCAGCTTTCCAATAATAATATTTTTCATATAACCAATCACCTGCCCAATAGGTTATTCCAGCGATTACTATTGCCGCACCTTCTTCGATTATAGTGGCTTCTCCGAATAAGGTGATGAGAGGTATTAGTGCTGCATGATTATTCTTCGTCCCACTCGCCGCCGAAGCCGCACCAGCCGCTGCATTGCCACCGACCACCTTAGCTGCCGCAGCCCCTACAATCGCGCTGACAATCTGCGCGGTGCCGGGATCCTTGATCTTCTTGATCTCGCCGATGATCGCCTCATTGACTCCTGCGCCAATGGCACCAGAAGCAAACCCCGCGCCTGTGATCTGGCTCATGATGCCGCCGATGATGGCATGGACGGTGACTTTTCGGCCGCTTCCGTCGTCGGGGAGGTTATGGGCGAGGCGGAAGGCTTCTTCACCGAAGGCTTTGGCCAGTTCCTGTTGCTCTTCGATTTTTTGCTTGTCAAAGATGTGCCCAAGCTCGTTCAAAGCGTTGTTCGTATCACGACTGGGGGCAGAGATGTCCTGCGTGGGATTCTCGTGAATCTCAATCGTTCCCGGTGCAACGGCAGAAGTTGTCCTGCCGTTCGCATCGCCCTTGGCAGGCATGGAAAGGTTGGGGGAGAGGCCTAT
>NZ_KI273063.1 GCF_000469545.1 Mitsuokella sp. oral taxon 131 str. W9106
CGACATGAGGAAAACGCAGCTCGTAAAGGGCGGGGGCTGAAAATCGACAAAGGCCACGGCCTTGCCCGGCACATCGAGCATAAAATCAAAACAGAGAAATGGTCTCCTGCGGCAATTATCGGTGAACTCTGTCAACGTGGCTGGAGGTACGATGCCCGCATTTGCGTCAAGACACTGTATAACTATATCGATCAGCAGCTATTTCTCGAAATCACGAACGAAGACCTCCTATACAAAAAGAATCAGGGCGGTCGGCCAGCAAAGAGCAGGCGTACAGTTGCGTGGAACAACCGGGACGGGAAAAGCATCGACGAGCGCCCCGATGAGATAAATCATAGGAAGGAGTTCGGACATTGGGAGATTGACCTAGTGGTCGGACGCAAGGGAACAAGACCAGTGATCTTGACGTTGGTCGAGCGACAGACGAGGAAATCGCTCTATGTACTGGCAAAGAACAAGAGCCAAAAGGAAGTGCTGCAAGCACTTCTTCGATTGCAACGGCGCGTCAAAGGAGACTTTACGCAAGTATTCAAGAGCATCACGGCGGATAACGGGTCAGAGTTTTTGGATGGCGAAGGAATGAAGCGTGCCGCCAAATGCGGCGAGGTATATTACGCGCATCCGTACAGCAGCTGGGAGCGTGGAAGCAACGAAAACGGGAATCGGATGCTGCGCAGGTTCCTTCCCAAGGGAACGGACTTCAGCAAATTGAAGCCGAAGGAACTGCAGCGCATCGAGGATTGGGTCAACAACTATCCGCGCAAGATTTTCGGATATAAGTCAGCAAACGATATGTATGCTGCGATGATATAACTCGCTAAAAGTTTAACGAGACCTTGCGACAATTAAACTTACAATTTGCC
>NZ_KI273064.1 GCF_000469545.1 Mitsuokella sp. oral taxon 131 str. W9106
GACGCGATAAGCTGCGAAAAGCCGTGGGGAGCCGCAAGTAGGCATCGATCCACGGGTCTCCGAATGGGGCAACCCCATGCGAGCCATGTCGCATGATCCGAAAGGAAGACAACCCGGCGAACTGAAACATCTAAGTAGCCGGAGGAAAAGTAAACAAAAGTGATTCCCCCAGTAGCGGCGAGCGAAACGGGAAGAGCCCAAACCGGGGGCCCTCGGGCCCCCGGGGTTGAGGACCGGCAGCAAGCTGGCCCGTCCTAGCGGAAGTGCCTGGGAAGGCACGGCGGAGAGAGCGAGACCCTCGTACGCGAAAGGACGGCAGGCGGGCCGGGATCCAGAGTACCACGGGGCACGAGGAACCCTGTGGGAAGCCGGGTGGACCACCATCCAAGGCAAAACACGACGAAACGACCGATAGCGCACAGTACCGTGAGGGAAAGGTGAAAAGAACCGCGGGAGCGGAGTGAAAGAGAACCTGAAACCGTATGTCTGCAAGCAGTCGGAGCGCTTTGCATGCGCGACGGCGTGCCTATTGAAGAATGAACCGGCGAGTTCATCCATGCAGCAAGGTTAAGCGGGAGACGCGGAGCCGAAGCGAAAGCGAGCCTGAACAGGGCGCGAGTTGCATGGACGAGACCCGAAACCACAGTGATCTATGCATGGCCAGGCTGAAACCCAGGTAAGAATGGGCGGAGGGCCGAACCCGTGAGTGTTGAAAAACTTTGGGATGAGCCGTGCATAGGGGTGAAATGCCAATCGAACGTGGAGATAGCTGGTTCTCCCCGAAATAGCTTTAGGGCTAGCCTCAGGCGCGCCTATGGGCGGTAGAGCACTGATCGGGCAAGGGGGCGTGAAGCCTGCCGAACCCAGTCAAACTGCGAATGGCCATAGGCAAGGCCTGGGAGTCAGAACGCGGGTGATAAGACCCGCGCTCGAGAGGGAAACAGCCCAGACCGCCGACCAAGGTCCCCAATGCTGTACTAAGTGGGAAAGGATGTAGGACTTCAAAGACAACCAGGACGTTGGCTCAGAAGCAGCCACCATTCAAAGAGTGCGTAACAGCTCACTGGTCGAGAGGCCCTGCGCCGAAGATATCCGGGGCTCAAGTACAGAACCGAAGTCGCGGCATGCGCCACCGGCGCATGGGTAGGGGAGCGTACGATGCAGGACGAAGGCCGACCGGAAGGACGGCTGGACCGCATCGCAGCGAGAATGCCGGTATGAGTAGCGAAACGGCGCGTGAGAATCGCGCCCACCGAAAGCCGAAGGGCTCCTGGGCAACGCTCGTCGCCCCAGGGCAAGTCGGGACCTAAGCCGAGGCAGAAAGCATAGGCGATGGACAGCAGGCGAAGATTCCTGCACCGCATGGCGTCGTTTGAGGATGGAGTGACACAGCAAGGAGCTTGGGCGCGCGGCTGGAAGAGCGCGTCGAAGGCGGTAGGCCGCATGGGAGGCAAATCCCCCATGCGAAAGGCCGAGAGCCGACAGACAGGCCTGCCCCTCGGGGCAGGCCGAATCCAAGCGCACTACACTGTCGAGAAAAGCTTCTAACGAGACGGCATGCGCCCGTACCAAGACCGACACAGGCAGGCGGGGAGAGAATCCTAAGGTGCGCGGGAAAACCCTCGTTAAGGAACTCGGCAAAATGCATCCGTAACTTCGGGAGAAGGATGGCCGGGACCGGTGGGGCCCCTTGCGGGCGGAGCCGGGGCCGGCGGCAGAAGAGAAGCCCAAGCGACTGTTTACCACAAACACAGGTGCCTGCCAAAGAGAAATCTGACGTATAGGTGCTGACACCTGCCCGGTGCTGGAAGGTCAAGGGGAAGGGTCAGGCGAGAGCCGAAGCCCCGAGCTGAAGCCCCAGTAAACGGCGGCCGTAACTATAACGGTCCTAAGGTAGCGAAATTCCTTGTCGGGCAAGTTCCGACCCGCACGAAAGGTGTAACGATTTGGGCGCTGTCTCAACGGGGGGCCCGGTGAAATTGAAATACCTGTGAAGATGCAGGTTACCCGCGACTGGACAGAAAGACCCCATGGAGCTTCACTGCAGCCTGGCATTGGTCCTTGGCATGTGACGTACAGGATAGTTGGGAGACGGGGAACGCGGGCCGCAAGGCGCGCGGGAGTCAACGTTGGGATACCAACCCTCACGTGCTAGGGACCTAACTCCGGGACCAACGGCACCGAGGACAGTGCCAGGCGGGCAGTTTGACTGGGGCGGTCGCCTCCGAAAGCGTAACGGAGGCGCCCAAAGGTTCCCTCAGCGCGGACAGGAACCGCGCGGAGAGCGCAAAGGCAGAAGGGAGCCTGACTGCGAGACAGACACGTCGGGCAGGTACGAAAGTAGGGCTTAGTGATCCGGTGGAATGAGAGTGGGATTGCCATCGCTCAACGGACAAAAGCTACCCTGGGGATAACAGGCTAATCTCTCCCAAGAGTCCATATCGACGGGGAGGTTTGGCACCTCGATGTCGGCTCATCACATCCTGGGGCTGAAGCAGGTCCCAAGGGTTGGGCTGTTCGCCCATCAAAGTGGTACGTGAGCTGGGTTCAGAACGTCGTGAGACAGTTCGGTCCATATCCATCGCGGGCGCAAGATACATGAGGGAAGCTGCTCCCAGTACGAGAGGACCGGAGTGGACGGACCGCCGGTATGCCAGTTGTCCCGCCAGGGGCACGGCTGGGCAGCCGCGTCCGGAAGGGATAAGCGCTGAAAGCATCTAAGCGCGAAGCCCGTCCCGAGATGAAGTATCTCACAGCAGAGGCTGGTAAGACTCCTTGTGGAACACGAGGTCGATAGGGTAGGCGTGGAAGTCCCGCGAGGGATGGAGCAGGCTACTACTAATCAGTCGAGGGCTTGACTTGCTGGGGAATCCCAAGGTGTCCTTTGGCATGCGTTTCTTCTGTATAGTTTTGAGTGCGCAGCACTCGGCATTCAGTGACGATGGCTATGTGGGCCCACCTGTTCCCATACCGAACACAGCAGTTAAGCACATACACGCCGAAAGTACTTGGCCGGGGACGGCCCGGGAGGATAGGGAGTCGCTGATT
>NZ_KI273065.1 GCF_000469545.1 Mitsuokella sp. oral taxon 131 str. W9106
TCCCCCTGTCAATACCTTTTTGAAAAAAGTTTTTTACAAGAAGAATCCGTCCGCAAGGCTGCGCGCTGCTTCTCTTGCTAAAGGGAAAAGCCCTCATGTTTCGCTGAAACTGTATCGTCAAATCCCCTTCATCCAAAACGCAAAGCGGCGGTCTTCATTCTTGTGCGTGTATTCTTCCAGCACAGGTGCCCCCCATGTATCGTCGCCGCCCACGCCGCACATGCCAGCAGATGCGCGAAGATACGTATGGTGCACGACAGGCAGGTCGTGCGGATGACGTGCGGTCTCTAGCTCATGTGGGCTATACGGACTCGCTGATGCTTCAAACGGCACCGTACCCGCTCCAGCGTAGACGCGGATGCCGCGGCCGCGGCGATCGCGCGCCTCGAACCAACGGATGCCTCCATGGTTGCCGCTCTCCTGCGGCCGAAGATACGGCTCTACGCCATCGGCAAGAGACTGCTCGTAGATGCCAAGCCGCCCGCCTTCCATGCGATCAATGTAGTTATCCGCCGCGCCCAGCCCATAGTAACGGATTCGGTCATAGTCTGCGGGAAGCGTAAAGAGGAGTGCGAAATCCGGCATATCGGAGAGCCCTTCCACTTTTTTATAGTCGAGCGTTGCCTTTATCGCACCATCCTCGTGCACTTCCCACATCACCGTGCATGCGGCGGCAGGATTCGTCGCAAGTCTGTAGAAAAAGCGCACCGCGACAGTCTCGGCCTCTGTCTCACGCTGCCCGTTTTGCCCGAAGTATGGGCTTCCCATCTCAAACGGTGCACCGTCAACAGCAAATGCGATCCTTTCGCACTTCTTGTAGAGGCTCGCGAGTTTCCACTGTGCGCAGTCCGCCATGCGGCGGCTGCCGTAGTCGTTGTCGATCGGCGCACGCCAAAAGAGCGGCTGCGGCATTTCTTCGATGAGTTCCTGTCCGCCATAACGGTACGAAACGAGATTTCCCTGCGCGCTTGAAAACATGAGCGAAAATCCCTCGCCCTGCACGCCGAGATTGATATCGCTGACAACGACGCGCAGGCGTCTCGCCTTCACGAGCGGTACAGCGGCTTCATAGCCCGTATGGCGGGAAAGCCACGCAGCGGCAGGCGAAAGCTCTGGCGAAGCAGCGCGTTCGGGAAGAACCGTCTGCCCGAATGCAATCTCGTATCCGCGTTCTGCCCAAAGCGTATTGTCTGAAAGGCAGAGGGATGCCGTGAGCACGTATTCTCCCGTGCCGTAATGCGGCACGCAAATCTCGATTTCATCCGACTTTCCCGCTGCGATATGCGGAGCGTCCTGCTCGCTCTTCCATACTGCCCGCCCATCGCGCAGAAGTGAGAGTCGCAGCGTATATTCCGCCGCGTCAGCAAACAAGCTTTTATTCTCGATTTTGACGTAATCCCATGCAGGCGTGATCGCGAAGTTCTGATAGTTGAATTTAACTTCCTGCAGTTTTGTCGTCGGACGACGGTCTGAAAAGAAAATTCCGTTTCCGCTGAAACTGTAGTCCGACGGGCGATCGCCGAAGTCACCGCCATAGCAAAGCATTTCTTTGCCGTAACGATCACGCCGCCAAATCGCTTGATCGACGAAATCCCAAATAAAGCCGCCCTGATAGAGGGCATCCTCTTCGGCAAGCCGCGTATACTGATGCATGCCGCCGTTGCTGTTTCCCATCGAATGCGTGTACTCGCAGCAGATAAACGGCTTGTCACGATGCACGGCGAGGAATTTCTTAATGTCCGCCACCTTCGTGTACATTTGGCTTTCCATGTCGCTCGTCGCATTGTAGCGGCGATCCCAGAAAATGCTCTCGTAATGCACGAGACGTGACGGATCTCTGCGGCGGAAGTACGCATGCATCTCGCAGAGGTCACGTCCGCCGCACGACTCGTTTCCGCACGACCACATCAGAATGGATGCGTGGTTCTTGTCGCGTTCAAGCATCGCCTCCGCACGCGCGAGCACGGCATCGAGCCAAGCTGGATTATCATTTGGTACCGTATTTTCATCTCGCTTGCATACACCGTTGCGCATCCACGAGCCATGGGTCTCGAGATTCGTCTCGTCAATGACATAGAGTCCATAGCGATCCGCAAGATCGTAGATATAACTGCTGTTTGGATAATGCGACATGCGAAGCGCATTGATGTTGTTCCGCTTCATTTCACGAATGTCCTGCTCGAAAAGCGCGGGATTCATCGCGCGTCCATTGTAGCAGTCGAATTCATGACGATTGACGCCCTTGAACACGATGCGCTTGCCGTTGATCTTCATGAGCGTTTCATCTATCTTAAACTCGCGAAAGCCGATGTTCTGTGTCGTGACCTCCTGTACGTTCCCCGCAGTATCCTTGACGCGAATGAGTGCGCGGTAGAGATGCGGATGCTCGGCACTCCACAGCTTTGCCCCATTCAGCGTACCGGAAAGCGTACACGTTCCGTCTTTTGCATCGCGGCAAAGCGCGAGAACCTGCTCGCCGTTTTCATCGTAAAGCGTAAGATCGACTTGTGCTGCCATGCCCAAAAGTTTGCAGTCCACCGCAAGCGAGCCATCCCGATAGTTATTTATAGGCGATGCGTGGACAAAAATATCCTCGATATGTGCAGCCGGCTTCGTGTAGAGCACGACGGGGCGGAAAATGCCGCTGAAACGCCAAAAATCCTGATCCTCAAGCCAACTGCCGCTCGCAAAGCGTACGACCATCGCCGCGAGCTTGTTCTCGCCCGCTGTGAGGTACGGCGTGAGATCGAAGTCAGCCGGCGTGCAGCTATCTTCGCTGTAGCCGACGAAATGGCCGTTGAGCCACAAGCTAAGTGCGCAATCGACGCCTTGAAATGAAATGAATACCTGCTTCCAGTCCGCCGGCGCCTCAAAGTATTTCACATAGCAGCCGACGGGATTTTCACGCTTCGGGATCTCCCCCTGTTTCACGCACTCATGCCCGTCCCAAGGATACGTCGTATTCGTATAGTGCGGATAGCCGTATCCCTCCATCTGAATATGTGCGGGAACGCGGATCGTCTCCCAGTCGTGACAGTCATATGCCGCTTCCATGAAGTCCATCGGCACACGTGCAAGATTCGGCGCATATGCGAAATGCCACAGACCGTCCATGGATCGATAGCATGAGGACCGGCCTGCCGCAAGCTCCTCCTCCGTGCGGTAAACGATGTGGTCACTGTGTGCAGGCAGGCGATTCTCTTCGAAATAACGCGGATCGGCAAGCTTTTCAAAATCGGACACGTTCATAAGAATTCTCCTTTTCCCCTTCAGATTTTCCCTATGCCTGCGGGTAAAGAAAGCCAGTGTGCTTACTGATTCATTTCTTCCCATTTCTCCTCAAGCTCGAGCACGATGCGTGCATGCTCGCGCTCCGTAAGCGTAACCTTCGCACGATAGAGGATGGCGCCGAGAACGATGAAGACAAACGGGGCTATGAACATGACGTACTTGAAGTGCGTGAGGTTTTCCGGCGTAATCGTGTCGGCTGTAGCTCCTGCCGTCATGCCGACCCATATTGCCACAATGCCGATGATGCCGCTCGTGATTGCACCTGCGAGCTTATCGACAAGCGGACGCACGCAGAGGCAGAGCGCCTCGTCGCGATGCCCGAGCTTGAGCTGTCCATACTCGACCGTATCCGTGATCGTCATGAGGACGACGAGGAAAATGAGCGGCTGCGGCAGTGCGAACAGGCCAGCCGCGAAGAGCGTCATCGCGACATTCGTGCCTGCGAGTGCGTAGAGAATGACCGCAACGAGCATAATCGAAATCGAAGCAAAGAAGAGCTTGCGGCGGCTGAACTTCTGCGTGAGCGTCGGGAACAGCGCAACAGCGAGAAGGCCGATGATGACATTGATGACGCCGAGGAAAGAGAACTTGCTCGCGTCGCCAAGCACGTAAATAAAGTAGTAGAGATTCAGGTTGTTGATGAGGTTCTGACCAAGGCCGAAAACGAGGTACGCGCAGGCAACCCAAAGGAGCTGGTCATTCTTGATGAGGATCGAGAACACTTCGCTGAACGTCGTCTCCTGCTTGTTCTCGCGAAGCGCCGAGTCCTGCTCCTTCGTGCCGATGCCGAGAATGATGGCGCCGAGCGTTGCAATGCCGCCGCCTATGGCCGCAAAGGCAAACCATCCTGTCGGATCGCCCGCGCCGCCGTTCTGATTGGCAGAGAAATAGAGAACAATCGGCATGACGAGAATCGTGACGAGCTGGCCGCCGAATACCGAGCCGATACGCGCAAATGTCGCCGTGATTTCGCGTTCATGCGAGTCGAACGATAGTGCCGGAATCATCGACCAAATCGCGACGTCCTTTGCCGAATAGAAAACATCCATGATGAGGTAGATGATGGCAAATGCGACGAGGTAGGCCATCGGATTCGACATCGTGAGACCGCCCATATCCGTGAAGAGAACAGCAAGCGTGATCGCCGCGACGAATGCGCCTGCGATGACCCATGGCTTGAACTTTCCCCAACGCGTCTTCGTCTTATCGATTGTGTTTCCGATGAACGGGTCAATGAAGAGCTCGCCGATGCGCAGGACGAGAATGATCGTTGTAACAATGCCGATCATGTAGGCGTCGTGCGTCGGATCTTCCGAGTGAAACAGGTTGCTCGTGACGAAGATCATGAAGTACGTGCCAATCATGGCATAGAAAAAATCGTGGCCGAACGTGCCGCAAGCATAGGCGATGCGGGACCAAAACTGGCTTTTCATATGACGCCCTCCTTAGCCTTTGAGCGTATGAATGTACGCAATGATGGCGTCCGCTATCTGATCAAGCGACGCCTTTGACGTGTTGACGACGAGATCGTAATGCTTGCCGTCGCCCCACTCAAGCCCCGTATAGTAATTGTAATAACGGGCGCGCTTCGCATCCTCCTTGTCGAGTTCCTTCAGCGATTTGCCATCGTACATCGTCTGACCGCGCTTTTCGCGGAATGCATCGTCGGCGCAGACGAAAACCGAGAACACGTCATCACGCTTCCGAAGTGCGAAATCCGCACAGCGCCCGAGCATGACACAGGAACCGTTATTTGCAAGCTTGCGGATCACCGCTGACTCCGAATGGAACATTTCGCGGCTCGAACTTCCCATTGACATACCGAATGAGTGAAAGGGAATAAAATTCATTGAAACCGGCTTTACCGTATTCTCCATCTCGAGGAGCTCCTTCTCCGATAGGTCGTTGATCCCGAGCTTCGCCGCCGCGATATGGACGATCTGCCTGTCGTAGAGTTTCACGCCGAGCTTCTCCGCCAAGATGCCCGCTAGCTCACGCCCGCCGCAGCCATACTGGCGGCTGACCGTGATGATACACTGGTTCTCCCCCATGGTAATTCCTCCTCACTAATCGCAAACGTTTACTTTTTCCTGTATTTTATTAGTAAACGTTTTCTATATGAGACTATTATATGCGAACAATAGCGAAAAAGCAAGCCTTCTTTCCCTAAAAATCCATAAAAATGACCTCGCGATCATGGATCGTGAGGTCATTTGCTTCACGCAATCATTTGCATTCATCCAATCTTAAGCTTGGACTGCCCCGTGACGTGCCGGTTGAAGCCGACGTCTTCTTTCGACATGCCGATAGCGAGACCAACGAGCTGCTGAAGGTGCAGGATCGGCATCTCCGTATCGGAATGAACGGCTTCACGTCCTTCCGGCCCATACATATCGAGCTGCATCTGGCAGAGCGGGCACGGCGTGACGACGAGACTGGCATCCGCCCTTGCGGCGCTTGCAGCGATCTGCCCCGTAACCGTCATGACATCGTGTTCTGCACCAAACTGCGCATGGAAACCGCAGCACTTACGGCTCGCATCGAACCAGACCGGCTCAGCACCGAGGCGGCGGATGAGTCGCTCGAGACTTTCCGGATGCTCGCCTTCTTCGTAGTTCATGACTTCATGCGGGCGCAGGATGTGACAGCCATAGTAGCCGGCGACCTTCATGCCGGCGAGTGCGCCCGTGACCTTGCCCTCGAAAAGCTCTGGATGCTGATCGAGCAACCAGAGGAAATGCGTGATCTCACTCGTGCCTTTGTACTCATACGGATGGCCGGCTTCCTTGAGAATGCCGTTGACCCTTGCCTTGAGCGCTGTATCGTGATCAAGGCGGTACTTTGCCATACGGAGCTGCAGCGTGCAAGTGTTGCAGACCGTCAGGATCGGAAGGCCAAGGTTCTCTGCGATCGAGATATTGCGCGCGTTGACGGCAAGCGATGCGAGGTCACTCACGCCCTGCGCATGCGAAGCGCCGCAGCACGTCCAGTTCTGTATTTCTTCGATTTCAAGGCCGATCGCCTCGCAAACCTTCTTCAGCGAGGTATACGCCTCGGCTGCCGCTCCTTCGAGTACGCAGCCCGGAAACAATGCGTATTTCATGGCTTACACTTCCTCCTTCTCCGCTGCCTCGGCCGCCTTTACGACTGCATCAATCGTCTTGATTTCAGGGTTGACAGGATGCTTTTCCATCGGATTCATCTTGCCGACGTTCATGAGACGCAGTGCCATCGGAAGACGCAGGCCTGCCGCAAGGAAGCCCTCGGACTTGATGTTGAGTTTCGACTCATCGAGCGTGCCCGATTCCTGGATATCGTCGTAGATCGCCTTCGCATGGCGCGCGCCGACGTTGTCATCCAGCTTATACTGAAAGGAGAGTGCCTTGAGCTTCTCGATCGCGCCGGCTGGATCAAGACCTTTCGGGCACTTCGCCGTGCACTCCTGGCAGTTGAAGCAAGCCCAAAGACCGGCGTCAATCGCTGCCTTGACATGATCCTTCGCGTCCTTGTCGCGCGTATCCGTCGCGATTTTGAGGGCCTTGACAAAAGCGAATGGATCGAGGAAGTCATCCTCGTTCAGTGCGTTCTTGTTGCACTCCGAAACGCACGAGCCGCAGAGGATGCAGCCGGCGAGCTTCTTGTACTTATTGAAATCCGCCGGAGACTGGAGACAGCCCTTCTCCGCGGAGAATTCGTCCTTCGGATGAACGACGGGCCTAATCTTCTTGATACGCGCGTACTTCGGATCCCAGTCGACGACGAGATCGCGGATGACGCGGAAATTGCCGAGCGGCTCGATCGTAAGCTCTTCGCTCCGATAGCGCTTCATGAGGCCCTCGACGAGGACCTCGCAGGAAAGCTCTGCATTGCCGTTGACACGCGTTGCACAAGCGCCACAGATGCTCGAACGGCAGGAACAAGCAAACGAAAGCGTCGGATCCTGCTTCTCCTTGATTTCCGTCAGTGCACCGAGGATCGTCATGCCCGTCTGCACTTCGACTTTATAAGTCTGAACCCACTTCTTTCCATCAACGAAGCGATGGATGTTCAGCGTTGCCTGCATATCAATACTTCCTTTCCTTCGGCGGATACTTCGTGATGACGACATCTTTGTACTCAGCACGATAGCCGGTTTCATCCTTAAAGATAAGCGTATGCTTCAGGAAGTTCGCATCATCCCGCTTCGGGAAATCACGGCGCGTATGACCGCCGCGGCTCTCCTTGCGCGCGATCGCACCCTGCACGATCGCATGCGAAATCTGAAGGAGATTGCCAAGCTCGACATACTGCTCAAATGCCGTATTGTAGACATGGCTCGGATCGCCGACATAGCACTTTTTGTAATCTTCCTCGTGCTTGGCAAGTTCCTTTGCCGCTTCTTCAAGCTGCGGCCCGTTGCGGAATACGCCTGCCTTGAACCACATCGTCTGAACCATGGCATCGCGAATCTCCGGAACCGTGCGATTGCCCTCATGTGGACGGGTCGTCACTTCATCGAAGTGATCCTTCCATTTTGCACAGTCTTTTGCAAGCTGGTCCTGGCTACCCTCGTACGGGTGGCCCTTCGCATAAGCCGCTGCACCATCGCCCGCCGTATGACCAAAGACGAGAACCTCAGAAAGGCTATTTGCGCCGAGACGATTCGCACCGTGAACGGAAACGCAGCTGCATTCGCCTGCCGTATAGATGCCCGGCACGCGTGTCTCGCCCGTGTGGAAATCCGCCATCTCAAGACCGCCCATCGAGTAGTGGCAAGTCGGGCTGATGAGGACAGGCTCCTTCGTGATGTCGACACCTGCAAAGCGCTTTGAAAGGTCGTACACCTGCCCGAGCCGCTCGTGGATGCGCTCCGCCGGGATATGCGTAAAGTCGAGATAGACGCCTGCTGTCAGCCCCTCGCCGACGCCGCGCCCTTCCTCGATCTCCGTTGCGATGCTGCGCGCGACGATGTCACGCGTCGCGAGCTCTTTCTTTTCAGGCGCATACTTCTCCATGAATCGTTCACGATTTTTGTTGAGCAGGATCGCCCCCTCGGAGCGGCTCGACTCGGAAAGGAGAACGCCGTTGACAGAAAGTCCCGTCGGATGGAACTGCACCATCTCCGGATCTTTGAATGGGATGCCGACCTTCATGCCTGCGACGATGCCATCGCCCGTCGAGCTGTACGGATTCGACGTGCGGACCCAGTACGCACGGCCGTAGCCGCCCGTCGCGATAAGAACCGTCTTTGCGGGAATGCCGATGAAGTTGCCCGTGCGCATGTCCATTGCGATGACCCCTGCGAGCTTGTCGCCTGCCATGCTGATTTCGAGCATCTGGCACTCCGAGATGAAGTCGATGCCTTTGTCAAGACACTGTTCGAAGAGCGTGTGAACCATGGCATGGCCGGCGCGATCCTCAAAATACGCTGCGCGCGGATGCGAATGGCCTCCCATCTTGCGCGAATGGAAATGGCCGTCTTCCTGACGGTTGTACGGATAGCCCATATAGTCCATTTCGAAGATGTTTTTGCCGGCACGTTCAGCGAAATACTCGACTGCATCCTGATCGCAGAGATAGTCCCCGCCCTTGATCGTATCGAACGCATGCGATTCGATCGAATCCGTCGGATCCGTGAGTCCCGTAACGCCGTTCATGCCGCCCTGTGCCATCGTCGAGGCGGAGCGCGTCGGCACAAGCTTTGTCATAACGGCGACTTTTCGATCTTTGTTTCCCGCTGCGGCAAGCGCCGCGCGCATCCCTGCGCCGCCGCTGCCGATGATGAGCACATCATACGTCACGTCGCCGCGCCGTACCTTTTCGGGAATGTTCCTGCCGTTCCACGAGAAACAGCCGCTTGCCGAGAGAACGACGCCCGCTGCTGCCGCGCCCTTGATAAAGGTACGACGTGAGATTTCGTTAGACATAGGTTTCTCCCTCCTGATCATGCATGGACTTTATCTATAGCATTGATAAAGTTTATGTTGTTTCCAATTCGTGCCAAACTGAAAAAATCCTGCCATAAAATGAAATCGTGACCTATGTCATAGCGCAAAAAACACAGCATGCTATACGATTAAGCGTTCTTGAATGCAAGCATAAGTGTTATAGTGTATGGAGGGCAATGTCATGCAGCTCAGTGCAAGAAATCAGTTCAAAGGAAAAGTTGTATCCATCGAGAAAGGTGCAGTGAACGCCATCGTCGGCATCGAAATCGCAGGCGGGCATGTGATCACCTCGACGATCACCCTTGGTTCCGTGGAACGCCTTGGTCTCGTTGTCGGAAAGGAAGCCTATGCCGTCATCAAGGCTACGTCCGTCATGGTCGGCGTGGACGACTAACCCATCTTTTGGATATGTGAAAAGGCAGGAATGCGGATTTCCCGTGTCCTGCCTTTTTTGTATCTGGCAAAAGAAGGTGCACGACATCAGACGATGCTGCATCCGCCTGTGATCCCTGCGCCTCTGTTGGAACCGACGCGCTAGTGTGACGTTGTTTGCGAATGGACTGCCGCATGTGCGACGATTGGCGTCCTAAAGCTGCTGCCAGTCAGCACGAGCGGAATCTGCCGCCGAATCAATCCTAGATCTGCCTCGAGCTCCTTTTCTCTAAAAACAAAAAAGAGCATCGGGGCAATTGGATTGTCTATATCAAAAGTTCAAATCACGCGTAAAATAGAATAAATTATCATTTCCAATATAAAAATTGTACCTAAATACATAAATTCAAACAAAATACCCCATTGGAAACACGCGCCAAAATACGACGAATCCATTGCTTCCAAGATAAAACTCCCTTATACTTTTTAATGGAAGCAAAAGCTGCAAATGGATTTCCAGAGGAAAGGGATGTTGTTAGGATGAAACGAAACACACTGCTCGGACTCGCCATCGGGCTGAGCCTCAGCGCAAGCTCGGTCGCGTTCGCCGCCACGGCGGACAGCTTCTCCGACGTACCGAAAGGTCATTGGTCGTACGAAGCGCTCGACTACCTTGCAAAAGAGGGTGTCATCGAGGGAATGGGCGACGGCACGTTCCAGGGCGGTCGCCCCATGACGCGCTACGAGGTCGCTGCCATCGTCGCCAAGGCGATGCAGAAGGAAGGCACGAACTTCGGCGACCGCGCCGTGCTCGAAAAGCTTGAGGCGGAGTACGGCGGCGAAATCGCCACGCTCAAGAAACAGGTGGACGCGAACACGAAACAGATTGCGGAGAACAAAAAGGAAATCGACCGAGTCAAGCTCTACGGTTTCCTGCGCGCCCAGTACGACTACGACAGGAACAAGGACGCCGATACGCTCGACCACGGGACGAACCGCTTTTACATGGATCTGCGCGGCGACCTCAAGGTCAACGACTATTGGACCGTGCGCTTCCAAAGCGAGACGAACCGTCACTACAACAACGGGCACAGCCGCCAAGGCGAGACGGGTCTGAACCAGTACACGGAAAAGACGTGGTCTGGGCACGACGGCAACATCCAGCGTATTTGGGTGGACGGTTTGTCGAAGGACGGCAAGTGGATCAGCATCGGACGCGCATGGCGCGGACTCGGCTTCCAAAACGTCCTCTTCGGAAACGAGTCGGACGGCTTCCAGTTCGGCGTTCCCATCCCGAACACGAAGCTCACAGCAAGCGGCTTTTGGATGGCATCAACGGGCGAAGGCAACCGCGAAAGCCTCTACGGCATCGGCGCATGGGGGCCAATTGGTCACAGCGTGGACATCAATGTTGCTTACGCCAAGAGCAGCATAGGAAAGGGCGATACCTACAGTTCGGGCAAGATTGTCGGCTACCGGGCAGCGACCTCCCCCTCTGGCATCACGACGCTCGATCCCGTCTACGGGAAGAATGACGTGACAAACAAGCGAAGCTATGGCTTCGTTGTCAGCGGTGCGGTGAACTTCGCAAAACACTTCCGCTTCATCGGCGACTACGTCAAGACCGATGCGGATTTCCAAGGAAATAGCCTTGCGCTTCGCCTGAACTATCGTGGCACGGATCTCAACAAGCCAGGCAGCTACGGTCTCTATGCACGCTATGTGCGCTACGGCGAAAACGGATGGCTCGCGGGCGACGACGAGTGGAACTCGACGTGGAACGCAACGCGCGGCTGGATTTTCGGTGCGAAGTACGTTCCAGCGAAGAACATTGAGTGGGAAATGCTCTACTCTCGCCAGACGCGCGGCTACGATCAGGCTTGGGCATACGACCGCGATCTCTTCCGCACGCAGGTAGACTACCACTTCTGATCCAATCACGATACGGTGAAGCCCACTTGGCTTCACGGAAAAGGCATGGGCTTTCCGTGCCTTTTCCTGCAAAAAAGGAGCAATCATGAAACGAAGCAAGCAGCATCTTCTCCGTGCGGCTGTAGTCGCCGCGTTGACAGCGGGCGCGATTTCCGCATCGCTTCCCGCATTGCCTGTCACGGCGTACGCCGCCCCTGCCGCCGCGGCACAGGAAGCGACGCGAACGGTCGTGCTCACCGGCACGGTGCAGATGAAAGCCGGTGCGCCAAAGGACTGGGATCCCGCGTCCGCTGCAACGCGCATGGAGGACATTGGAAACGGTTTCTACCGCTTCACGGCAGACCTCCCCGCAGGAACGTACTACTATAAGGTCGCCGTCGGCGGAAGCTGGGCAGAAAACTACGGCCTGGACGGAAATTTTGACGGGGCAAATGTCCAGCTCACTCTTCCTGAGGCGACGCGCGTCACCTTCTACTACAACGACAGGACGCATCAGATTGCGGACAGCACGCGATACGTGCTGCAGGAAGACGAGGCGCTTCCCATCCTGCAGGGAGACGGCATCCCCGATGGCACGATCCTGCGCGACGACACGCTAGGCATGCTCTATCAAGCAACCGTCCAAATGGACGTAGGTGACCACGCCGTCAAAATCATGCAGCAGGGCGAAGCGCCCATGGCACAGACGGTGCACATCAAGAAGGCAGGTCCCGTCTCCTTTTACTACGATGGGAAAACGCGGCACCTCATCGTCGACGACGGGAGCATCCACGAATCCGAACTCCTACATGACACATGGGACAGCGCGTATCGCAAGCCGTTTGAGGCGATCCCTGCCGGCAGCCCCATCACGCTCTCAGTAGCAGCAGGCGCGGGCGACGTGCAACAGGCAAAGCTTTTCATCGCCCGCGCAAAGGTCACAGCAAACGGCGGCGACGAGTACAACCCGGACTTTTCGGCCGGCACGAATGAGACCGTCCCCATGAAAAAAACGCGCACGGAAAACGGTCGCGATATATGGTCGGTGACTATTGCGCCGAAGGAAGCAGGGCTATACGGCTACAAATTCCTCCTCGACGACACGAAAGAGTACGGCGATGACATGAAGCCCGGCCATACGGGCGCGGCGAAGTTGCGCGACGCAAGGCTATTCCCGCTCACGGTCTACCGCGCAGACTTTAAGACGCCCGATTGGGCGAAGGAAGCCGTCACCTACCAAATCTTCCCCGACCGCTTCTATAACGGAGACCCCAAAAATGATGCCGCGCGGCAATTCGCGCGCGCCGCTCAGCCCATCCAGCACCGCGCCTGGGGCGATCTTCCCGCAAACTACTCCAAGACCCCTGAGGCGGACGGCGACAAATGGGAATGCAACGACTTCTTCGGCGGCGACATCAAGGGCATCACCAAAAAGCTCGACTACCTGCAGTCGCTCGGCATCACGGCCATCTACGTCAACCCGATGTCATCGGCAAGCTCAAACCACCGCTACGACGCTGTGGACTACACGAAAATCGATCCGATCCTCGGCACGATGGACGATTTCCGCGCCCTCGTGCACGAGATGGATAAGCGGCACATGCACCTCATCATGGACGGCGTCTTTAACCACGTCGGCGACGATTCCATCTACTTTGACCGCTACGGCAAGTACAAGACCGTCGGCGCGTACGAATACTGGTCGCGCATCTACGACCTCCAAAACGAAAAGCACCTCTCCCTTTCCGCAGCAAAGGAAGAGGCGAAAAAGGAGCTTTTGGCAGAAGGTCAGGTCTTCAGCCCGTACCATTTCGAGGACTGGTTCGAGATCCGAAACGAAAAGGCGAAGGACAGCATGGGCGAGAAATACGCCTACCACGACTGGCAGGGCTACGACAGCCTGACGCCGTTTGCTGACCGCGACTATCCCGGAAGCGAGGCAGGCACGAAAAGTTCCGACCTCGGCGACTACCTGCTCTACGGGCGTGATAAGGATCGCGGCGTCCTCACGCGCTGGTTCAGCGAAGGGCTTTCGGGCTGGCGCCTCGATGTCGCAAAGGAAGTGCCGCCCGGCTTTTGGGCAAGGGTGCGCGACGAGGTCAAGAAGCAGGCGACGCCGGACGGCAAAGCCCCGCTTCTCCTCGGCGAGATCTGGCAGGACGGCTCGCAATTCCTGACGGGCGACACGTTCGACTCTGTCATGAACTACAAGCTCTCCTTTGCGCTCGGCGACCTCTTCCTCCTGCGCGGCGACGCGAAGGCAGCGGACGAGGAGCTGACCATCCTTCGGCAGAACTACCCGAAGGAAGCGCTCTACGATCTCATGAACATCGTCGGCTCGCACGACACCGTCCGCGCCATTTACAAATTTGGCGGCGGAAAGGAAACAGTGGCACAGCCGGGGAAAACAGACTTTGACTACGCGCTCGGCAAGGCGCGCCTGAAGCTTGCCGCCATCTTCCTCATGGGCTATCCCGGAATGCCGACCATCTACTACGGCGATGAGGCGGGCGTCTACGGAAGTGCCGACCCCGACTGCCGCCGCACCTATCCATGGGGAAAGGAAGACAAGGAACTCCTCGCGTTCTACAAAAAACTCATCGGCATCCGCAACGCGCACAAGGCGCTATTCGCATACGGCGACCTAAAGACGCTGAAAGCAGAGGGCGATGTATACGCCTACAGCCGCATGGCAGCGGACGGAAGCTGTGGGATCGTCGCGCTGAACCGCGGCGCGGCGCGCACCATCACATTTTCCCTCCCTGCCTCCCTAGCAGGCACATCGTTCCATGACGCGCTCACAGGCTATGCCTGCACGGCAAAGGACGGCAATCTCAGCCTGCCACTCGGCAAGAATCAAGGCATGATGCTGCTGATGGAAAAATAAGCATTTCCCTGTCACGAAAAAGCGCCCACGCATGTGGGCACTTTTTTGTCGCGCATACGCGGATTGCGAAACGATGACCACCACAAAAACGGCAAAAACGGTCTCACAGGCAAAGCCCTGTGAGACCGTTTTTTTAATATGGTTCCGCATGCCATCTCCCAGCCGATTCATGCGCGTCATTCACGCATCGACTTCCAGCGATCATGCAGCCAAAACCACTCCTCTGGATATCGGCGGATATGTTCCTCAATAGCGTGCGTCAAAAACTGCGTCATGGCGCGAATGTCTGCGTGCTTGTCCTTCGTGTGCCCGACGCGAAACGGGCCGTCGACGATAAGCGTATGCATGCCATGTTCGTCACGATGCATGCAGGATGTGAAGATCGGCACGTCGGCAAAGCGCGCCATCGACGCCGCTCCTGTCGGGCAGTTCGTCGGCTGTCCGAAGAAGTCGATGACGATGCCGTCATGGCGGCTCGGATCCTGATCCATAATGAGGCCGATCGCCCAGCCCTTTCCCATCATTCGGAACATCTCCCGCACACCTGTTTTATACGTGATATGCATGCCGATCATAGTGCGGTATTCGTTGATAAACCGATCTGCGCCTGAATCCTTCTGCTTCTTTGCGACGCCGACGAGCGGGATGCCCGCTTGCGCAAATGCGCCGCCCATGAGTTCCCAGTTTCCGCTGTGTGCGGCAGCGATGACACACCCCTTCCCCTCCGATAGCCCCGCTTGAAGTTTTTTCAGTCCTTCAATGCGGACGTAGTCCTCGATGTGTTTGGCAATCATGGGGAAGCGCAGGACTTCGACGAGCATCGGGCCGAAGCGCACAAAGGAGGCGCGCGCAATGCGCCGCGCCTTTGCATCCGATACGCCAAGGCATCGCTTGATCTGATCAAATGCGAGCTTCTTGCGCCGTTTTGGGACGAGCGGCCAGCAAACTGCACCGAGCATGTGCCCCAAAACTTCTGCAGCACTGCGCGGCAGCTTGCAGCAAATCCAGCTGATTGACTTTAGCAGCCTGTACATATCATGCCTTTTCGTATGTTGCGAGTTTCTTTTCCATCTGTTTGAGTTTCTTTGCCATTTCAGGCAGATGCTTCATCGCCGCCTGCATGCGAAGCCACTCCGTATGGCTCTGCACGGGGAAGCCCGCGCAGAAGACGTCTTCCGGCATGTCGCCAATGATGCCGCTGCGCGCCGCATAGACGGAGTTCGCTCCGATCTTGATATGACCGACCGTGCCGACCTGCCCGCCGAATGTCACATTGTGCCCGACGGTCGTCGATCCTGATATGCCCGTCTGTGCGACGATGAGGCAGTTTGGACCGATCTTGCAGTTGTGTCCGACATGGACGAGATTGTCGATCTTCGTGCCTTTTCCTATGACAGTCGAGCCCATCGCTGCGCGGTCAATGCCGTCGTGTGCGCCAACCTCAACATCGTCTTCGAGGACGACATTGCCGACCTGCGGGACTTTCGTATGGATGCCGTCCTTCGTCGTGAAGCCAAAGCCATCCGAGCCGATGACGGCAGAGCTGTGAATGACGCAGCGCTTCCCGACGCGGCAGTGCTCACGCACGGTCGCACTCGAATAGACGACGGTATCCTCGCCGATCTCTGCGTACTGCCCGATATACGTATGTGGGTAGAGCGTGGCGCGGTCGCCGATGACGGCATGGTCGTCAACACAGGCAAACGGCATGATACGGATGTCTTTTCCGAGCGTGACGCCCGAACCAATATAGGCTTCATCGCTGACGCCGACCGGAATCGCAAGCTTTGGCGTGAAGAGTTCGAGCAGTCGCGCAAAAGAAGCGCGCGGATCGTCGACGATAAGCGACGTCTTCGGGAAGCCCGTTATGCCCGGCGGCAACATGACCGCCACTGCCTTCGTATGCTTCGCTTCCTCGATATGCGGTTCGACGGCAAACGTCAGATCGTGCGCACCCGCCCCCTCGATATTATCGAGCCCTTCAATGACGACGGACGAATCTCCTTCGATCCGTCCGCCTACGTAATCCGCGATTTCCTGCAATGTCTTCTTCATGCCGTTTCGCCCTTTCCGCTTCTTATTGCAGTTTGCTGATGACCGCATCTGTCACATCGACGCAGCCCGTGACCGCCGTCGGCGCTTCTTTGTGGCTGTCAAGAATCGCATCGAGCTTCTTCTCCTTGACGACGGCTGCAGAAGCCGCATCCATTTTCTGCTGTATCTGGAGCTGATACGACTGCTGAATGCCCGCCATCTTGCGCTGCGCGTCAGCCTGTGCCTTTTGCGCGTCCTCCGGCGAAGTGTTTCCGCCGTTCTGCAAAGATTGATGTGCTTCTGCGACCACCTCCTGAAGCTTTTGATTTCCTTCATCGGAAATCGACTTGATCTGCGGCGCTTCTTTCATGATGCGATCACCGTCTATGTAGCCGAGCCTGACCTGTCCGCAGCCGCTCGCCATGAGCGTCGTTGCCGCAAGTGCCGCAGCGAGGAATCCCATTGTGATTTTATGTTTTTTCATGCTTTGCTTCGCTTCTTTCTATTCGGATGACTTTTCCGAGGTATTCAAGGCTTCAAGCCCCTGCATCTCCGACAAGAGTTCGTCTGTCACGTCCTCCGTTCCCGTGCCGATGACAGCGCAAAAGCGGATGGGTGGCGCTCCCGTCCGAAAGGTGCGCGGGAACTGATAGTCCTTCGTCTCGGCATGGCTCGCAAGAATGAGCGTAAAGTGATGCAGGATCGCGACTTTCGCAGCTCTGCCCGCAATATCGTTGAAAATATGCGTTTCGAGCGTTTGGATCTCACGCTCGACCTGCTGCAGCGATTCCCGCTCCGCAAGGCGCTTCTGCCTTTCTGTCGAGACGGCCATCTGCGCCTGCATGGCGGCGGCATTGCGATCCTGTACCTCTGTCTTTTCACGCATCGACGCCGTCTTCTGTGCATCAAGCATCGTCTTCCTATCCGCATGCCATGCAGCGATCTTCGGTCCGAGCACCTTTTGGACATACGCCGCAATTTCGGTTTCGTAAGCGTGCAGGAGCTCCATTTGCCGCCTGCCGCGTTCCATCTTCAGGTCATCGAGCTCTGCCTCCCACTGTGCGCGTTCCGCTGCGAGATCCTCCGGCTTGTCCCATGGATGGTGCATCGCGCTCTGATTGTCGAGCTTCAAATTGATGTTTAGGATCGCATTGAGGTACTCGGCATCGATCGCCTCTTTCTGCGCTTCGTACGCCGCGTCATGTTCCTTGCGATACGCTTGTTCGACGTGCGTGCGCTCGCGCTCAAGTTCGGCACGCGCCCCGATGACGGCCTGCGCATTTTTCTGCCATACAGCATCCTCGAACGGCTTGGCGTCTGTCTCTGGCGGTGCTACGACAAGCGGCATGCGCACGGGATTGGTATCCGCAAGAATGCGGTCCTGCTGTGCGCGAAGCGTCTTGAGACGCGCATAGTCGGGATGTGCCGCGAGGACGCGCTCCATATCCACCATGCCGATATCCGCCTTTGCGACGGGCATCGCCGCCTCATGGTGCGGTATGAGACGCGAGATCGTTACGCCGCCCGCGACGAGCGCTAGGAGCAGGACGGCCGCACCGACGCGCCGTGCCGTCACATTCCCGCGTACAGGCTCTTTCTCCTGCGCGCGCTCCTGCTTTTTCTCCACGGCTCATCCCTCCCAGACGCCCATGCTTTCCGTCTTAGCTCTTCTGACAAGTAGTACCGAGCACAAGGATTGGCTCGGTACTTGATGGCTCCTGTTTCGCGGTCTGCGCCGCACAGAGCTTACTTCTTGTTGATCTTATTGATGACGTCCTGCGTGATGTCCTGCCCGCCGTAGACGACCGTGCTCTTTTCGAGGACAACGGAAAGACCTTTTGTCTCGGAGACTTTCTTGACGGCGTCTTCAATGCTCTGCTGGATCGGCTCCATGAGTTCCTGATTCTTCTGCTGGAGGCGCTCCTGCGTCTGCTGGTAGTAATCGTTCTTTTCCTGATCGCTCATGTTCGCAGACTTCTCTTCAAACTCTTTCTGCGCATCCTGGACAGCCGTCTGCATCTCGGCATTCGCGCTTTGGAGCTGCGGATGTTGCTGCGCAATCTGACGGTAGTCGACGACGCCGACCGACGAGCTGGCTGCGCTAACGATTCCGGACCCAGACTGCGTGAGCGCAAGGGCAACGACCGAGCCAACGAAGACGAGCGCGATGAGCACGCTGATGATCTTGACCTGTTTTTTCTGCAAAGTAATCATTACGGTTCTCCTTTTCCCTTTGGGATATAGTGAATACAGAGTACGCTAGTCATTATAGCAAACTCTCGTTTGCGATTCAAGACAGTGCCATTCGCAAATCAGAAATTTCCTACGAGCCTGACCCATCCGGTTTGACGTGAAAACGCATACTCGATGCCAAGGAAGTCGTGCACCTTGTAGCGGAGTGCGGCTTCTGCCGTGCGATCCGCAAAGCGGTACTCGTACCGCGCAAGCCAAACGGGTGAAATGCGGTAGTCCGCGCCGAGTATAAACCGCCGGTCCCGTATATCGTAGCGAACCTGTGCCGTCATGTCGCCTATCGCACGCCCATAGCCGAGTTCCCAGCGCCAATCGATGTCCTGCGGCATGAAATCGATCTGCAGGAATAGCTCATCTTTCCGGCTCAGCATTTGCCCTGCATGGAGTCGAAGCACTATGTCCTGTTCGCGCCTGTGCCCTGCGTTTTCACTGCGGCCGATATCAAGCCACCCCGTAAGGCGCAGACGATACCGTGCCGTATCGCTGCGGCTCATGACCTGCATGCGCTCAGCCGGCTTGATCGCAACGTGCGTCTTCATCTTGGCACGCCGGAAATCGCCCTGCGCGTCGATCGCATCGGCAAAAAGCCGTTCAAAGGCAATGCGATGGCGCGAAACAAATGCGACGGGGACACCGACAAGAAGATCCACACGATCCTGCATGAGGCGGCGATGCCCGAGGAGCGCGAAATTCGGCACGGTATCGGAACGCATCGAAAGATCATTCGTGCGCACGACTGGCAAACGTGGATAAACGGTGAGCTGTACCTCTGCCACGTCATGTTCCGCGATGGCGATATCAAAATCGGGACGAAACTCCGGCAAGTGCACTGCCATATAGGATTCGAGTGCACGCTTCAGTGCGCCATTCGTCCAGTCCGTTGCCGCAACGGGAAGCCCGCAAAGTGCTTCGTCAAAGACAGACGAAACACCGCTGAGATCCTCGCGCACGAGCGATTCGACGGCAGGCGGCATTCCGTCCACCGCGATGCTGACCTTGACCGCGCGAACGCAATCCGTCCACGGGACGAGATGGAGCCGTACCGTGGACGTGATCCCCACCTCGATCCTCACCTGATCGACGGTATAGCCGACGAGCACCTTGTCGAAGACCTGCCCGATAACGGCTTCGCAGTGCGGCACATTCTCCCGCAAGCCATCGAGTTCCTGTCCGACGAGGAGCTGCTCTGCAATGGCATTTACGCTTTTTTCCATGCGCTTTTCGACGATGGGCGGAATGCCATTCGTCGCGGCGACAACGGCTTTCACCTCTGCGACACGCTCAGCCGCTCTTGCCTGCATGGGCAAGAGCAGCACAGCAAAGACGAGCAGAAGACATGCACCCGCGTGCGCCCCACAACAACGCATCAGAACGTGCCGCCGACCGTGAAGTGCACGCGTCCGCCGTCCTTGTTGCGGCCATAGTCAAGACGCAGCGGTCCGAGCGGCGTATTGAGCGCAAGTCCTACGCCGACGCTCACCTTGAGATTATCGGGGACAAGACCATCATCCCATGCACCGCCAAAATCCGTAAAGACTGCGCCCTGCACCTTCTTGACGATCGGGAAGCGGTACTCCACCGTGCCGATCGCCATGCGCGAGCCACGGAACTGATCTTCGCGATAGCCGCGCAGCGTGTCCTGTCCGCCAACGGTAAACTGGTTGAAATAGGACAGATCGCCATGCGCAGCACCGTACTGCGCGCGAAGCGCCAAAACCTGCGCATGCCCGACCGGGAAGTAGCGCTGATCTTCGATGGAGAATTTTTGGAACGTAAAGTCCCCGCCGAAACCTGCGAACTCGCCCATCAGGCTCACGCGGCCGCCCGTATGCGGATCGTAGACATTATCGCGCGTATCGGTGACGTGCAATAGCGTGATGCTGTTCGTCTTGCCAAAATTCGCTTCCTGCCACGCCGCATTGCGGAACTTCGCCGCATCAGTGCCGCCCGTATGGCGGACGTACTTGTCGTCACGGCTCTTGATCGTGATCGAATTCGTCGAATACTCGCTTACCGGACGGCTGAGCGATATCTCGCCACCCGCGTACTTGCGCATGTAGCTTTCGTTGAGATCCCCGTTCGAATCGTAATCATCGTATTCGTAGGTACGGTTGTAAACGCGAAGACTGATCGCCGTTTCTTTGCTGTCAAGCCATGGATGACGATAGGCGAAGCGATAGCCATGTGCGTCCTTGTCGTCGCCACTGACCTCATACGTCAGGCTCACAGCATCGCCTGTGCCGCGGAAGTTCGTGTCGCCGACCGAGAGCATGCCGATGACGCCATCCGCGCTTGAGTAGCCCGCACCGATGCCAAACGAACCCGTACGCTTCTCCTTGACATCGATCTCCATGACGACGGCATTCGGCGCGACGCCCGGAGTCATCTTCACGTTGACATCCTCGAAGAAGCCAAGGTTGTAGACGCGCTGCATGCCGCGGCGCGCCTGCTTCGAGTTGAATGGCTCGCCGGGCTTTTGGCGCATCTCCCGCAGGATGACGCGCTTCTTCGTCTTTTCATTGCCCTTGACGGTGTATCCTTCAAGATTGCCCTCATTGATCTTGAGCACGAGATTGCCGTCCCGGTCAATATTCATATCCGTGATCTTCGCGAGGATGTAGCCGTCCTTGCGGTACTGTTCCTGCAGTGCCTGCACGTTCTCATGGAGCACGCGCGTATTCAGGATCTTGCCGACCTCGACCGTGACGAGCGGCATGAGCGTCTCATCTTTCTCGACAGTGTTTCCCGTGATCCTCACACTCGCGAGTACAGGATTTTCGAGCATATGGTAGGTGATGACAACACCTTCCGGAACGGTCTCAAAGGTCGGATAGAGATCGTAGAAATAGCCCGTGTCGTAGATGGCTTCACGATCCTTTTCGAGCATCTGCGAGGCGTAGACATCTCCTGCTTTCATCCTGACAGCCGCCTTCGCCGTGCCGAGCGTGACATCGCTCGCGCCGTCAAAGACGACGTCGACGACCGTCTGTCCATCGTACTGTTTCAGATTAGCGGTGATCTCGTCTTCCTGTGGGCGCGTCTTGCTCCAGTTCGCCGTGCGCGGATCGACCTGCGTTTCGCTTTTCTTGTCCGCTGCCCCCATCGTTTTTGCGGAGGCATCTTCCGCTTTACGCGCAGCTTCCATCCCTGCCGGTGCGGCTTTTGCTTCCGTCTGATCCGAAGCAGGTGCATCTTTAGCAGATGCATCTTTCCCCTCATCCGCCTGTGCTGCCTCAGTTGCGGCTGCCTGCGCTTCCTGGACGGCGGAAGCCGCTTCCGCATATCCCGTATGCGGCATTGCCGCAACACCCGTTGCAAGCGCTATGGCATAGGCAAGTGCACGATACTGTGACTGATCCAATCGTATAACCTCCAAAATGCAACGGATTTATAAATCTTTATAAATCCTTACTTTTCCCGCAGTGCTTTTCCTGCGTCTTGCATCAATTTCTGTACCTCCGCATCGGGTACTTTTGCAGCGGGGCCTTGCTGCTGAACAGGCGCTGCGCTCCTCTGCGTCGTCTCCACGCGTGATGGGGCTGCTGCGCCCTCCTGCACCGGCTCCTTCGGCACCTCGCGGCGTTTCTTTTGTATCGTCTCATCAGCGGCACGCTCTGCCGCAACGCCCACTTCCGAATGCGGCGCTGCGTCCAGAGGCGCGTTCGGAAGTGGGCGCGCCTCTTTCGGTGCTTCCTCCCGTGCCACCTCGGAGGCGGCAGGTATCTCGGCTTGTTCTGCCGGCATTCCCACTCGATAGAAGAGTGCCGCTCCCGCTGCAATCAAACAGGCGGCGATAAGCGGCGCACCGCGTCCGAAAAAGCGGCGCATACGCCCCGGCTTCGTCTCGCGCATGCGGACGAGTTCCGCCTCGGCAAGCATGAGCTTCAACCCGCCGCGCACGCCTTCATCCGCCTGCACGGAAGCTTCCGCCTCGCCGAGCCAATCGCGCGCTGCACGAATATGGCGCACCTGCTTTTCCTTATCCTTCATCGCCAGCCCTCCTTAAAAGCAGACACCCATCTTATATAGTCCGCTTTCAGCCGCGATTCTCACACCTTGAATGGAGGAGAATCGAGAGATTCCTTTCGATCTCCCTCCATTTCCCTTATATCTTCTAGCGCTCACACTCGATTTCAAGCAAATGCTCCGTATTGCGCTGCGATCCTCATTTCCAGTGCTGCATGAATCGCGAAAGCATCCCACGGATGCGCCGGACGCCGCTCTGCTGCAAACGATAGATATGCGAAGCGCTGACATCGAGTGCATCGGCGACAGACGATACGGGCTCGCTCCGAAGGTACACGCCCTCCAAAACGGCTCTCTCCTTGCCCGGAAGGCGATCCATCGCCTGATGCAGGCGATTCGTAAGTTCATGCCATTCGGCGAATTCCTGTGCAGACGGCGCGGTATCGACGAGCCGATCCTTCATCGAGTCCGTGCCGCACACATCCGCCCCTTCCATACACGCGAGATCACGCCGTCCTTCGTGCGCTAGGAAATCCATCATGCGCCCTCGGATGCGGTGCACGGCAAAGAGGCTGAATGCGACGCCGCGCATCGGGTCGTAGCGTTCCACCGCTTCAATGAGGCCGACGGTTCCCTCCTGGATGAGATCCATGACCGCTTCCATCGTGCGATACGGGATGGCTTGTTTGAACACGAGCGGCTGATAGGCTTCGATGATGCGCCTTCGCGCCTGTTCGTCGCCGTTCTTTGCCGCGCGCCAAAGACGCTTCTCCTCTTTTGGCTCCAGCGCCTTGACCTTGGCGAGTTCTGCCAAGTATTCTGCGAGCTGCACGAAACCCCTCCTTTTTTAAAAGCGTATGCGAGCCTCTCCGCTGATGATGTATTCCCCGCCTTCTTTGTCGAGTGATATGCCGTATCGATCATCGAGATCGTACTGCAGGCCGATGCGGCTCGTGCTCGTGCCGGAAATGCCTTGGCTGTAACGCACCATGACTTTATCGGTGATATACTTGCCCATCTCGATGTGATAGACATCGCGGTCACGATTGGATTCCGTATCCGTCTGCGAAAAGAGCGAACCATTTCCGCCTGCCACCGTGAAACGGTCAAGCCAAAGGAATTTTCGGACGGCATCCTCGACCTCGCCGAGCACGCTCATCTGAAGACCCGCGAGAAGAACGTCTTCCGCATCAAACTTCAGCTCGCCATTCGAGCCCGCATTGCGGAACGTCAAGACCTTCAGGATTTCCTCCTGGCTCATCTCGGGACTCGAAGAGAGCTTGAACTCCATCGCGTCAAGCCTTCCCTGCAGCGCAAGGAAGACCCGCATGCGGCTGAGGCGCGTATCGGCAAAGAAGGAAATGCTCGGAAGGAATGTGTCAAACTGATTGAAATACGCTGTGCCCTCGCGAACGGAAAAGACATTCTGCAAATAGGTAATCGTGCCTCCGCGCCGCGCCGCAATCGTGCCTTGCGTCTTCGGATGCTGTGTCGTACCGCCAAAATGCACCTGTCCCTTCAAGTACATATCGTAGAGATGGGGGCTGTAGGCGTGGACGCGGTCGCCTGCCTGCACGTCAAAGTCGAGTGCGAGCAGGGGGAGATCACGGTCACGGTCGGGGATCGTCGGAACGGAAATCAAGCAGTCGTGAAGATTCAGATTGCCCGACAGGAGCGGCATCTTGCGTCCGAAGACCTCCGTCTCGGATACTTTGATTTCCGCGTCGACGGGGCCGTGGAAAAAGCTGCTTTTTACATCCAGCCCGCTGGCCGTAAGCGAGCCTTCATAATGAGCCGCCTTCCGCCCTTCGAGTACGACCTTTCCGCTTCCCGCATACGATCCGTTTCCCATTTTACCCGAAAACTCGCGAACTGTCATTACGTTATCGTGAAAATCGAGCCGCATGACCATATCGGTCACGGGTGTTGCAATCGCGCGAAACTTCATCGCCCCCGCTGGAACGATGATGTGCCCATTGAAAAATGGGTGTGCGGCCGTTCCCGTGATCTCGACGTCACCGTTCGTCGCTCCCATCGCCCATTCCACCGAATCGGATACAACAGGGAGAAGCGAGAGGTCCGCCTTGTCGAGCGAGAGTTTCAGCTTGATTTGTTCGTAATCCGCGAGCTCTTCCGCATCGCCTGCCGTCAGTGCGCGCAGCGGGACGATTCCCTCGGCGCTTGCTTCGTACGGTTTCCCGCCGATTGCTTTCTGCACGCGAAGTGTATCGACGTGAATCAATCCGTTCTTGAGCGCAAGCGTGCCTTCGAGCCGATCAAATTGACCGCCTGCAAAACCGCCGTCGCATACGAAGAGGCGTATATTTGCCGAGGGATTTCCGATCGTCCCATCAAATGTCGCTGAAATATCTGCTGTCCCTGCAACCGGCGTAGCGATCCCGCCCATCTTTGCGAAGAGTCCAAGCGCGAGCGATTCCGCTTCCAAGTTCCCCTGCAAGCGTCCATCCATTCCATCCCCGACGCCTGCCGATCCCGTAACGGAAAGCATGCCGTTTTCCCCTTGCATCCCTTTTAGCGAGTCTACGTAGAGCGTGCCGTCCTCCATGTGTGCCTGAATCGAGATGTCGTGCATATCGTAGCCTGCGACCAATCCTTTTGCCACGAAAGCATTCGCCGTGAAGGCGGGGCTGTCGTACGTCCCGCCGAGCACTGCCTCGCCGGAAATGCGTCCTGTGACGAGATCGTTTCTCTGATTCAGCACCGCGCCGAGCGCCGAAAGATCGACATCGCGCACGGAAACCATTCCGTCCATCACACGGGACTCCGTATCGATCGATGCCGAGACATGGCATTTGCCCTCGCCTTGTGCAAAGCCGAAATGATCGAGACGCAGGACGCCTTCATAATACGACAGATCGCCTGCCATATCCGTTAGCTCCTGTCCGTTCAATAGGATGGATGGCGCCGTCAAATGACCGTCAAATGTAGGATCGGATACCGTACCGCCAATATGTCCGTCGAACTTGCCCTTGCCGCTGACGGGATAGGGGAACTTCGACGCGATGCGCTTCATATCAAACTCGTGAACCTGCGCGGCGACATCGAGTGCGCCCGTACGATCGACGATGCCGTTGACATCGACATCCACCCACGGCGAGAAGATATGAAAATCCTTGAGGTGCACGCGTCCGCTTTCGAGCGTGTAGTCCCCGTCCATGCCAGAGAGCAGGACGCCCTTGTAGCTGCCGCGGTAAAAGTGGATATAGCCGATCGCCTGCGGATCGTCAAGTGTTCCCGTAATGCGAATCGTGTTGTCTACGTTGCCTGTGATTGGCTCATCGGGCGCGACGAGCGCCGCAAGATCTTCGGCACGCACGCCGACCGTGTCCACGCGCAGATTCACGCGCTGCTCCCCGGCAAGACCGACGCTGCCCTCGACGTACCAACGCTGCTTGCCGTTTTGCACGAGAGAGAAGTCCTCAATCATGAGTTCGGACAGGCTGCCCGCCGCCTTGAGGCGCACATTGTCAAACGGCTGTTTGAACAGTGTGCCGTGCATTGCTGTAAATTTTAGCTCAACCTTTGGATCGCCGACTGCGCCGCGCACGGTTCCTGCAAAATCACCGAGTCCCGTCACATCGGCCTGCGGGATGATCATCTGCACCAGACTGAGGTCGGCATGTCCGCCGTAAAACGCGAGATCGACATGTTTCCCCAAGTCGACTGTCCCTTCAATTCCGAGACTCGTTCCATTCGGCAGACGAAAGCTCGCATAGTCGACGTGAAGCGCATCGCCCGAAAGATCTATCGAGGCATCTGCGCGCTCAATCGGCAACGCTTTGTACCCGCCGTTTTGCAGTTCGACGCTGCCGTACACGTTGCGCGCAGCATCGTCCATCCAAATGCCGCTCGCCCCGATGTCAAACGTCACGCGACCCGTTAGATCCATCGTTTGGGGAACAACGGAGTGAAGTGCCACGAGGTCGATGTTCTTCGCTTTCAGATGCGCGGAATACGCGAAATCCGACGCAGCAAATTCCGCTTCGCCTGCGATTTCACCGCCGAACGTCTGCGCATGCAGATCCTGCACGTAGACGTGGCCGTTCCGATAGCGCACGTTTGCCGACGCCGCCGAAAACGGGATCCCCATGAGTGTGCCGGCATCTGCTTGAGCTTTCGCATTGACCGTCGGATCGGTTGCCTTTCCCGCAACCGTGGCCGTAAAGGCGACTGTCCCCGCATAAGGAAGCTCCGTGCGAATCGCCGCAGGAGCGAATGAATCGGACGTTACCGTAAGATCGAGATCGGGTGCCCCTGCCCCCATGCGCACTTTGCCGCGCACGTCCGCCTTTTGCCCTGCCGCTTCGGCGCGGGCATTGACGCGCGCCTCGGCATCCGTGAAGAACACACTGCCGGCGATATTCTCTACTGCCGTACCGAGTACTTCGGCGCGTCCTCCATCAAAGGTTGCATCGCCCGTATAGGAAAGCACGCTGCCATAGTACTGTCCGGCAAGATGTGCCGCACCGACGTGCCCTGCTTCGACCGTCACACCATCTGGAAGGATGCCATCTGGAAGAAGTGGCAAAAAGGGAGAAAGATCCGCATCGGAAACGGCGAGATTTACGATCTGACGTTCTTTTCGATACGTGCCTGACGCAGAAATGCTTGCCCCTTCACAGGTCGCTGTGGCTTCTGCACGAAGGACGGGATAATCGGCGCAGTCCGCCGAACCGGTTACGTCGTGCAATACGATTTCCTTGTCGCCCACACGAACGGCAACATGCGCATCTTCGAGATGAACCCTGCCGTGGAATGGCATCGTTTCTCCTTTATCCGAAGCGAGGTCGGATACATTCCAGCTTCCGTCCTCGCGCTTTTCCAGCGTGACTGCAGCGCCCGTCAGCGTAATATCTTTGACGGCATCTGCCGGTACGGAAAGCGATGTGAGCGAAGAAAGCAGGCGAAAACTCACCCGCGCAGAATCGGCGTGGACGATGGGTTTCGCCTGCTTGTCGTAAATCGTGATATCATGAATCATGAGGCCGCGAAAACCGTCTACTTCCACTGCGCCTACCTGCGTCATAACGCCAAGCGCAGAGGACATCGTCTCGCCTGCCACTTCCCCCGCGTGCTCCATGAAGGATGCCGTGCGGATGTAGGCCCAGCCGCCAAAGACGGCCAGCACGACGGACACAAGGATAAAAATCCCGATTGCCTTTCGTTTCATGCCGGCCTCCTTCTATCCTGCAAAAGATCCCCATAAACGGTTACTTTTCCATATCACGCGCAACGGAATTCGCGGTGGCAGTCTGTTTTTCCGGCACATGCTTTTCTGCTGCAGCCGACGGTTTCTCCACATGTTCCGTCTTCTTCTGCACGGCCGGCGCTCCCGCCCGCTTCGTGCTGTCGGCGAGATGTTTTGCGTCAAACACGGCGTCATCGTGCAGTTTCGCTGCCTCGCGTGCCTGCGGCGCCGTCTTGCCTTCCTGCTCGGCCTCCGTGTACTTGACGACGTCGAGGTCGATAGGCAGCCCCATCGCCTTGTCAAGCGATGCCTTGCTCGTATTGTAGCCGTAGAGCGCCGTGTAGTAATTCGTCCGTGCAGCCGTCAGTTTCTCCTCGGCATCCATGACGTCGAGATTCGTGCCGACCCCAGCACTGTAGCGAACCTGTGCGATCTTGTAGTCTTCCTCTGCGCGCGTGACAGCCGTCGAAGTCGTTTGGATGTTCTTCTCTGCCGCCTGCAGATTGAGGTATGCCGTGCGCACGTCGAGCTGGATCGCTTCGTCCGTCTGCGCCGCGGTCTCCTTTGCTTTTAGGAGCGAGGCCTCTGCCGCGCGCACGCTCGCACGCGTCACGCCGTTGTCGAATACATTCCATGAAGCGGACACTCCTGCGCTCCAACTATCGCTGCTGTCATGATCCGTGCCGAACGGATCCTCGCCCGCAATCGTCCGCGAGACAGCGGCGTTCACCGTTGGCTGATAGCCGGCGCGCGCCGTTTTGACACTCGCCTCTTCCTGCTTGACCCGATAGCGGGCTGCCGCACCGTCCGCACGGTGGGAAAGCGCATAATTCGTGCAGTCCGTGAGATCGAGGTCGTACTTCTGATAGCTCAGCCGATCACGGATGTCAAGCACCGTGTCCGTCGGCAGGCCGATCACGTTATTGAGTGTTGCCATCGCGATCTGGTAGTTGTTCTGCGCCGTGACAAGCGACTGCTGTGCATTTGCGAGCTGCACCTGCGAAGCGAGCACGTCCGACTTTGCGACCGTGCCGACACGGTACTGTGCGTTGACGTTGCTGAGGTGCTCCTGCAGCGTGTTTACAGCGTCCTGCTGCACGTCGATGAGGTTGCGGCACTGAAGGATCTGATAGTAGTCTGCCGTCGTCTGCAAGCGAACGGACTGCTTCGTCTCTTCAAGCGCGAGATCGGCGCTGTTCAGCCCGTAGCGCGCCTGCTCGATCTGACCGTTCGCCGCACCGTTGTAGAGCGGCATGCCGACCTGTGCCGTATTGCTCCACGTCCAATCGTATGCAGGGCCACGGCCTGCTGCATGCGCTGCGTGTGCGGAATCCAATGACTTGCCACCGATGCGGGCTGCCGTCGTATCCCATGTGAGCTTCGGCCCCATCGTGCGGCGCGCGCCCGAAAGCGACCATGCCGCCGCATCGACATTCGTAAGCGACTGATGGATCGCGCGGTTATTCATGAGCGCCATCTGCACGGCGTCCTGAAGCCCGATCTGCATCGACTGTTCCGCGAATGCCGTACCGAAAAGCGAAGCGGAAAAAAGCCCTGCCGCGACGAGAGAAGCGAGTTTTTTATGAACATGCGTCTTCTGTTTCAATGTAAAGTCCCCCTCCAATCAAAATGCTTGGCGAACGCCGAAATACGCGGCGCGGTTCTTGCTGTCATTGACGTGATCCCACTCGCCGACCAGCCATGTGTCACCGCTGCCGAGCCGATACTCGGAGCGGAGGCGCACCGCCATGTCGTCGAAATCGTAGGCATCCGCCGAGAAGCGGAATCGGTCGCCGCTATAGACATCAAGCCCTGCGCCGACATCGCCTGCGACGACGCCTGCGCGCGCGCCGATTCTGCCGCGCCGCATGCCGAGCTGCACATTGCCGCGGTCGCCGTCGCCGATATCTTCAAGGCCAAGGCGCAGGAACTTCCCGCCCTCTGCCTCGACATCCATATTGAAATTCGTTCTCCAGTCATGCGCACTGCCGCTGTAGAGCATGTCCGCCGACGGCTTTACCTCGATTGCATCGAGTTCGTCCATCATGCCTTTTGCCCGCCCTGTCATTACGCGCGCGTTTTGAATCGTCTGCTGAAGATCCTTTGCCGTCTTTGGATCGCCGAATGTCTGATCCATATTCTCTGCCATATGTGCAATGCGTTCGCTCGCATCCTTGACGTTTGCGAGCGTCGCACGGAGATTCTCGGCAGTCCGCGGATCGGCACCGACCGTCTTCAGGTTCGCCATCATCGCCTCGACATCGTTCATCGTGCGATTCATGCTCGCCGTCGCCGCATTCAGATTCTGGAGCATCTGCGAAACGTTGCCCTGATTCATCCGCACGGTCTGCTCCATCGCCGCGACGAGACTGGAAAGATGCGCCGTCGTCTCACGCACGTTCGCTGCCATTTGGAGGACATCCTTTTGGAAATCGGCGTTGCCTACGATCTCATTCATCGATTCGAGGATCGTCTGAACCCTGTCGAGCGACCTGGATATGCCTTCGAACACGTTGTCCATCCCCGCTTCGTCCTCGCCGATCAAGTAATCCCCGTCGCCGAGGTATATGCCATTATCCTTTGCCGGCGTAATATTGATGAACTTATCGCCCATGACGCCTGTCGATCCGATCGCGACATGCGAGCCCTTCGGAATCTTCGTATCGCCCTGAATCGAAAGCGTCACCATGACGCCGCCCCCCTCGTTCTTGATCGCCTTGACCGCACCGACAGGCACGCCGGATAGGCGGACGACAGACTGAGGCGTAACGCCGATGACTTCGTGAAAGCCTGCGTAGAGTGTATAGCCACTCGTGCGACCGAGCGAAAATCCGCTGAGGAGTACGGCAGCTGCTCCAAATAAAAAGATTCCGACTAACGTAAATGCGCCAACCTTTGCCTCTGTCGTCATGGTTTCGCCTCCTTTGCCGTGCGAAGCGCATGAAAAAACGCCTGCACGCGCGCATCCTTGCTTTCCTTGAACCGCCCGACCGTATCGACCGCGATCATGTACCCATCGCAGAGCATGGCGATCCGATCCGCGATGCGGCATGCACTCGCCATATCGTGCGTGACGACAACGCTCGTCACGCCGAGTGCCTTCTGCGTATTGACGATGAGCTCATCGATCTTTTCCGTCATCAATGGATCGAGCCCTGAGCTCGGCTCGTCGTAAAATATGATAGACGGCTCAAACGCGATCGCCCGCGCCAGACTCACACGCTTCTTCATGCCGCCCGAAAGTTCGCTCGGCATCATGTCCTCCACGCCTCCGAGCCCGACGAGGTGCAGCTTCTCACGCACGATGGCGGCGATCTCCAACTCGCTTTTCTTCGTGTGTTCGCGAAGACCGAATGCGACGTTGTCGCCGACTGTCATCGAGTCGAAGAGCGCCGAATACTGAAAGACCATGCCCATGCGCAGGCGCACGCGGTCAAGTTCCTCCTCCGTCATCGGCACGGTGTCGGCTCCATCGATAAGGATCTTGCCGCCCGTCGGCTTGATCAGCCCGATCATGAGACGCAGGAGCGTGCTCTTCCCAGATCCCGATCCTCCGATGATCACGAGTGTCTCTCCTGCCTTGATCGTGAGATCAATGCCTTTTAGGACTTCCTTCTCGCCAAAAGACTTGCGAATCCCTACCAGTTTTATCATGCTGCATCCTTTAATAGAGCAAGAATGTCAAGACGGCATTCAAGATGAAAATGACGATAATCGAGGCGACGACCGTCTTCGTCGTCGCGCGTCCGACGCCCTCTGCCCCAGCGGGACAGGAAAGCCCGTAGTAGCAGCCGAGCACAGCGATGACATTGCCGAAGAAAATTGCCTTGAACACCCCACCCGTCAAATCAAACAGCACGGCAAACGTCTTGATCGAGTCGACGAATGCATAGGAACTGATCCCCGAATAGAAGACGGCGACACACCATCCGCCGAACACGCCGATCACATCGCCGAACACCGTCAGGATCGGCACGACCATCATGCAGGCGAGCATGCGTGGAACGATGAGGTAGTTGACCGGGTTTACCGCCATGACGCGAAGTGCATCGATTTGTTCCGTGACCTTCATTGTCGAAATCTCAGCCGTGATCGCCGCACCGACGCGTCCTGCGCAGACGACGCCGACAAGCACGGGACCAAGCTCGCGCCCGATCGCGATCACGATGATGCCGCCGACTGTATTCTGCGCGCCGAACCGGATGAGCACATCCGCCGTCTGAAGCGTGAATACCACGCCCGTAAAAAGGAGCGTGAGGCTCACGATGAGCAGGGAATCCACGCCGAGATGCGACATCTGCGTAAGAATATGGCGGACGCGAAGGCGCTGGCGCAGTGCGCGCAACGTCTGGGCGTAGAGCAGGATGATCGTGCCGAATTCCGTGAGACGGCGCAGCACAAACGCACCAATCCATTCCAGTAAGTGGAGCATCCGCCGCCTCCTCATCCGTTCCATCCGCAATAGTACATCTTCATTTACTATTTTCTTAGTTTACTATTTTCCTAAAATTTTTTCAACCGAATTATTTTCCGTCTTATTTTCCGTCCGCCTCAGACCGTTTTATGGCGAAAGAGCCAGCCAGCAAGCGGCAGTGTCGCCGCAGCAATCGCGAGCATGGCAAAAAGATCTTGCGCAACATCAAAAAGCCCTGCCCCTTCGAGGTAGATACGCCGAATCGCATCGACGGCAAAACGCATGGGATCCAAGAAGGTCAAGGCCTGAAGTGCGTCCGGCATATTGTGTACGGGCGTCGCGATGCCCGACAGCATGACCATCGGCATCAGGATGACGAAGCAGTAAACGAGCACCTGCTGCATATTGCGCGAAATGGAGGAAATCGAGAGGCCGATCCCCGTCGAACTCAGCGCAAAGACGAAAATTGTCAGCAGGATCGAGAGAATGCTCCCGGCAAACGGCACGCCGAACCAAAAAAATGCGATGGAAAACAGCACCATGCTCTGCCAAAGACCGATGAGAATCGGTGCCATCGCCTTTCCGATGAGGATTTCGACCCACGAGAGCGGCGTCACGAGAAGCTGGTCAAACGTCCCCTCCTCACGCTCCTTCGCAATCGAAAGCCCCGCGATCGAAACGACCTGCACGAAAGAAATCATCGCAATCAGCCCCGCGAGAAAATTCCAGCGCGTCGTCTGGTTCGGATTGTACCAAGTGCGGGTCTCCACCGTAACGGCAGGGCGCGCGCCGCGCGCCTCATTCCACGCGGCGGCAATCGTCGCGGCATAGCCTGTCGCGAGCCCCGCAATCGCACTGTTGCGCCCATCGGCAAGGACCTGCACATCAGCCACGCCGCCACGCGCGAGCTGCCGCTCAAAGTCCGGCGGAATGACGACGGCGAGCAAAATGTCCTCCGCATCAATGAGCGGGGCTATCTCGGACACATTCGCGGGCGAGGCCACGCGCAGGAACGTGCCTGCGCCGTCCAGCCGCGCGAGGAAGTCGCGCGAGGCGGCGCTTCCGGAGAGATCGACAGCAGCATACGGCACGCGGTCGAGATTGTAGTTCGCCGCATAGCCGAAGAGAAAGCCTTGCAGGAGCGGTGCGAGCAGAAGCAGTGCCTTCAGACGCGGGTCGCGAAGCGTTGCGATGAGTTCCTTGCGGCACAGGACGCGCAGGTTTCGGAAGAAAAGGCGAGCCGCTCCCATCATGCCACCTTCTTTCGCGTCAAATGCAGGGCAAGGGCCGCGAAACCTGCCGCAAAGGCGGCGAGCACAAGCCCGTTTCGCGCAATGAGCGGCCAATAGTCACCCGATAGAAAGAGCGACTTCATGAGCTGCAGGTAGTACGTCGTCGGAAAGAGGCGGCTGATCACCCGAATCGCAAGCGGCTCGGAGTGGAGGTCAAAGAGATAGCCCGACAGCATGACCGACGGAAGGAAGCTCACAAGCGAGGAAATTTGGCACGCGACATACTGGTTTTTCGTCACGGCAGAAATCACCAGTCCGAGCGAAAGCGCGACGACGATGTAGAGCATGGAGACGAGGAGGATCAGCGCCATCGAGCCGCGCATGGGGAGCGCGTAGAGGAAATGCCCTGCCATCAGGCAGAGAAACATGCCAAGCATCGCGGTCACGAAGTAGGGGAGCACCTTTCCAAGAATGATTTCGTAAATTCGGACGGGCGTCACGAAAAGCGACTCGAACGTCCCGCGCTCCCACTCGCGCGCCATGACGACCGAGGTCAGGAAGACACCGCTCATCGTGAGGACGAGCATGAGGATGCCCGGCACGTAGAACCACGTGCTCGTATTCGCATCGTTGAACCAGATGCGCCCCTCCACCTGTACCGCGCCATTCGGCATCGCCGCTAAGCGGTGCTGCCCTGCGGCATACGTCAGCACAGCCGCCTCGACGTAGCGCGAGACAGACATCGCCGTCGTCGCCTCGACGCCGTTTAGGATGAGCTGCACCTTTGCCTCGCCGCGCGCGAGCTCGGCCGAAAAATCCGGTGGGACGCAGAAAATCGCATCGGCCTCATGCCGCAAAAGCAGCGCCTCCGCCTCCTCCATCGAACGGACGTAGCGCGGGGAAAAATACACCGAGCCATCCAAAAAGCGCGCTGCCTCACGCGCCGACGGCGCATCGTCTTCAAGCACGACGGCTGTCGGCACATCGCGCACATCGAGCGACATGCCGAACCCGATGAGCAGGACGAGCACGAGCGGCAGGACGACGCCCATCAGAATCGTGCTGCGATCGCGCACGAGCTGCAGGAACTCCTTTTTCGTCAATGCGCCGAGACGGCGCAGCGACGCCCTTGCATCACGTCCCATGCTCATTTTCCCCCTTTGTCCCCTGTGCCTTCGCGCCCCTTGCCCGCTCGACAATCGCGATAAAGATTGCGTTCATGTCCGCGTCCGCCATCCCCATCTCGCGGCGAATCGCGGCGGGGCTGCCGAGCACGAGCATCTCGCCATGATCCTGAATCATGAAGCGGTCGCAGTGCTCCGCCTCCTCCATGAAATGCGTCGTGATGACAATGGTCGTGCCGCCTGCCGCAAACCGCCGAATCTGCTGCCAAAACGTGCGCCTCGCTAGCGGGTCGATCCCGCTCGTCGGCTCATCGAGGAAGAGGATGCGCGGCTCGTGCAGCATTGCCGCCGCCATCGAAAGCCGCTGCTTGTAGCCGCCGGGGAGACTGCCTGCCGCATCGCCGAGGCGCGCGCCGAGCTCGAACTCGTCCGCGACGGCTTTGATGCGCGCTGCGAGATGCGCCCCGCAAAGGCCGTAGATCCCGCCGAAAAACGCGAGGTTTTCGCGGGCGGTCAGATCCTTGTAGAGCGAAAACTTCTGCGCGACGTAGCCGATCGACCGGCGTGCCTCCCGCCGCGCGCGCCGAAGATCCACGCCCGCCACGCGCAGCGTCCCAGAAGTCGCGGGCAAAAGGCCGCAGAGCATCCGAAACGTCGTCGTCTTGCCTGCGCCATTTGGGCCGAGCAGCCCGAACACCTCGCCGCGATGCACCGAAAAAGACGTGTGTGAGACCGCCGTAAAGCGACCGAAGCGCTTCACGAGATCACGCACTTCGATTTCGACTGGCGCGCGCGAAGCCGCCTCTGCCTTTCGTCGTGACGAGGAGGAATCCGGCGAGGCAGCCGCCTCGCCGCGCTTTTCGGCAGCAGAGGCAAGGAGTGCGAGAAAGCCTCCCTCCACGCTGCCGGCGCGCGCGCCGAGTTCCACCGGCGTTCCGGCAAAGAGCATTTCGCCGCGATCCAGCACATAGACCGTGTCGCAGCGCGCAGCCTCATCCATATAGGCGGTGCTGACGAACGTCGAGATATGCTCCTCCTCTGCCATCTGCCGCAGGATCTCCCATAGCTCGCGCCGCGATAGCGGGTCAACGCCGACTGTCGGCTCATCGAGGAGCAGGAGTTTCGGCGAGCGCACGAGCGTACAGGCAAGTCCGAGCTTCTGCTTCATGCCGCCCGAGAGCTTTCCCGCGAGCCGCCCAGCAAACGCACCCAGCCCCGTCATCGCAAGCAGCTTTTGGAAGCGCGCCTTTCGCGCCTCTTGCACCACGCCGTGCAAGTCGGCGTAGAGCGCCAAATTCTCGGTGACCGTCAGATCCTCGTACAGCCCAAACTTCTGCGGCATGTAGCTGAGGCGCGACTGCACCTCCTGCACCGTGCGCTCCCCAGCCGCTAGGTCAAGCCCCGTCACGCGAAGCTGCCCTGCCGTCGGCGACGAAAGGCCGGCGACGAGCCGCATGAGCGTCGTCTTCCCTGCGCCGTCCGGGCCAACGAGTGCTGTGAGCGTCCCTGCCCGCACGATAAAATCCACGCCCTTCAGCGCATGGACGGCAGGCCGCCCCTTTCGCGCAAACACCTTCCGAAGTCCTTGCCCCCAAACGGCAGTCGCTCGTTCCGCATCGCTTTGCCTCATTCCCATGGCACACCTCAGTCAAATTCGAACCGTTGCAGGCATCCCGAGGCGCAGGATATTGTCCGCATCGGACACATAGACGCGCACCTCGTAGACAAGTGCCGTGCGAAGCTCCTCCGTCTGCACCGTCTTCGGCGTGAACTCCGCCGTCTCCGCGATGTAGCCGACCTGTCCCTCAAGCGGCGCGTCCGGGCGGCTGTCGATGTAAACGCGCGCCGCCTGTCCCTCATGGATGCGTCCGAGATCGGACTCGCGGACGTAGACGCGCACCCATTTCTTATCCAAAAGCGACAGCTTGAATACGGGAGCGGCAGGGCCCGCCATATCGCCCGCCTCCAGCAGGCGCGAGCGGATGACACCCGCCTGTGGTGCCTTCAGCTCGTACTCCGTGAGCAGGTACGCTTCGCGCGCAAGCTCGTCTTGGAGCGCCTGCAGATCCGCCTCGCTCGCCGCAATGTCCTCCTGGCGCGCGCCGCTCACGGCCTCAGAAAGCCGCTCCTCCGCCGCGCTCGCCTCCGCATCTCGTGCCTCCGCCTCATGGCGTGCGCCCGCAAGATCCTGCTCGCTGATGCCCTCGACGCTGTCATAAATCGCCTGCTTGCGCGCATAGACGCCTGCCGCATTCGCTGCCGCCGCCCGCGCCGCGCGCACGTTTGCCTCGGCCTGCCGCACCTCCTCGACACGCGTGCCGTTTTGTAGTTTCGCGAGCGCGCTTTCACGGGCGCGAATCTCCGAACGCGTCTTCTGCATGGTGAGCGAAAGTTCCCGCGAATCGAGCCGCGCGAGTACCTGCCCCGCCTCGACCGTATCGCCCGCCTCGACAAGGATCTCTTTGATGCGGTCGCTTTGGCGAAAGGCCAGCGATACCTCGCGCACGTCCACATTGCCCATGAGCGTCAGCTCCTGTGCGGCAGCCGCCTCCCGCGCGGCATTGGCTCGCCAGTAGAATATACCGCCCGCCAGAAAGGCAAGCAATACAAGGACGGCCACCATCTTCTTCTGCATGATACGCACCTCCTCGCCGATTGACAAAAGCCTCCCCAACAAACGTGGCGAGGCTTTCTCTTACCTTCTCCGCAGCGCTTTCGGGTTTCCGAGTATCTCCGCGAGCACGACGGCCTGCTGCATGCTTGCCGGCGTAAGCGTCGGTATTAGCGACTGCGTCCGCACCTCTGCTTCTCGCACAGCAGGACTCACGGCGGCGCGTTCCTCCATAAGGCACGTCGCTTCCCGTCTCCGAGACGCTTCTCGCTGCCTGCGGCGAATCACTTCGCGCGGCCTGCGGCGCAGTGCATCGCGCTGCTCGCTTTGATACGCTCCGGATCCTGCTGCAATCGATGCGTCCGCCTCACGGCAAACGTTGCCGCCCTTCTCCCGCACAGGGGGCGCGCCCCTTAGCTCCGGTATTTCAAACGCGATAGGCGATGAACCGGCTCCGCGCCCATCCTGCTGCCATGGCTTCGGCACAGAGGGCGGAAGCCTCATCTGCGGCAAGCGCTTTCGCACGCTGCCACGCGGTCTCTTCCTGCCACCGAACTTGTCCGATACGATGGCAATGATGACGAAGATCAGGATCAGCCATACAAAGCTCATGACGATCCCTCCTCACTTCACGGGTTTCGTAGGCTGCAAATTATTGCCGCCCGACGTGCTGATCGCGTTTCGCATGTCGGTGTCCGCCTGCACGTTGTTGAGGTTGTAGTAGTCCATGACGCCGAGCTTGCCCTCGCGGAGCGCCGCCGCCATCGCGTGCGGGACCTCCGCCTGCGCCTCGACGACCTTCGCCTCCATCTCCTGCGTGTAGGCCTTCATCTCCTGCTCCTTTGCGACGGCCATCGCGCGGCGCTCCTCCGCCTTTGCCTGCGCGATGCGCTTGTCCGCTTCCGCCTGGTCTGTCTGCAGCTCCGCGCCGATGTTGCGCCCGACATCGACGTCTGCAATATCAATCGAGAGAATCTCAAACGCCGTCCCCGCGTCCAGCCCCTTGCCGAGGACCGTCTTGGAGATATCGTCCGGGTTCGCGAGCACATCATTGTGGCTCTCCGACGAGCCGACCGTCGTGACAATGCCCTCGCCGACACGCGCGATGATCGTCGGCTCTCCTGCGCCGCCGACGAGGCGGTCGATGTTCGCACGAACCGTCACGCGCGCCTTGATTTTGAGCTCGATGCCGTTCTTCGCGACAGCGGAGACGATCGGCGTCTCGATGACCTTCGGATTGACGCTCATCTGCACGGCCTCCAGGACATCGCGCCCCGCAAGGTCGATTGCCGCCGAACGCTCGAACGGCAAGGGAATCTGCGCGCGGTGCGCGGCGATAAGCGCATCGACGACCTTGTCCACGTTGCCGCCTGCGAGGTAATGCGCCTCGAGCTGGTTGACGCTGACGTCAAGCCCCGCCTTGTTCGCCTTGATGAGCGGCAGGATGATGCGGCTCGGCACGACGCGCCGCATCCGCATCCCGACGAGCGTCACGATGCCCACATGGACATTCGCCGCGAGCGCCGAGACCCAAAGTCCGATCGGCACAAAATTCAAAAATAAAAACACCGCCGCGATGATGAGGACGAGAAAAAAACCCGATCCGATCAGTGATACCATAATGATGCCTCCTTCTGTTCAATAACCATATCATATTAATGCATTCCATATTTACAGCAATTTTCCTGTTTACACGCACATTAAATTGTCTTCTCACTCGTTTTGTTTGTCTTTTTATACTCTTCCTGCCGCTTCCTCTCCTTCTCTTCCCGAGGCTTCTCGTAAATTTCACGGCAGTCTTTCGGCGAAATGGTTTTCAAGTATTCTTCCGGAATCCGGCGCACGCCGTCGCGGCGGAGTGCGTAAAAATCCCTGTAGGCGGCAAGCGCCGCGTCCTTGTTCCCCATTTCATCGTAGATCTGTGCGCTCATGAGCGGCGCGTATGGATTTTTTGCATCGATCGCCTTGGCTGCCGCGCAGTCGGCGAGCGCCTCCGTCAGCTCGCCGCGCATGTGGCGGACGTCGGCGCGGTTCAGAAAGTTATCGGCGTTTTTCGCATCCATGGCACATGCCTTGTCCGCATCTATAAGCGCCCCGTCGTAGTCACCCGCGACGGCCTTGGCGCGGCCGCGTATCGCGTAGCTCTCCGCTTCGTCCCCCATGTGTTTCGCGGCAAAGACGCGCTCCATCTGAATGAGCGCCTTGTCTCCCATGCCGTAGTCGCTGTAGGTATCCGCCGCATCGCGCATCTTCTTGATGACCTTCGCATTCGCCTCAAGCGCCGTCTGCCTTGCCGCCGCCATCGCCTCTTGCCGCAATGCTTCCGCTTCCTTCATCTTCGTACGCGCACCGCTCGCCTCCTCTGCCGCATAGGCATCTGCGACGAGCGCATAAAGCCTTGCGCTTGTCTTCGCATCGTCGGCAAACTCGTGCAAGGCGCGGTTGACGCGGCTCGCATCGAGAAAATCGCAGCCGCCATCCGAGCGTTCCGCAAAGCCCCATGCCGCAAGGTCATCCTTTTCGTGGAATGCCTTCGCGAGCGCGCCGGCAACGTAGTACGCGTTTTCAACTGTATTGTCGTAATCGTCGCGCGTCCACGTGACGGTGAGCAATTCCTTGCCGTCGATGCAGACATGCTTTCGGTCCTTGACGGTCACGTGGCCGGCGCTCCAGTCTGTCATGAGACCGGCGAGCCTCTTTTCGCGCAGCTCCGTCTCGGGGTGGTCGGAAAAATCGTCCTTGCCCTTCTCATCGGGATCTTGGTACTCGAGGACATTCTGCGTCTCATACGTGAGGTAATACGCCATACGCGCCATGGCCGCCGCTCCGCCTCCGGGATTGAATCCCGCGCGTGCCATGATGTAGAAGCCGCCTTCGTCAGCCGCATACTCCGTCGGCAGAGTCACATTTTTCGCGATGGAGTAATTTGCGAGTGCATTGAGCGTGTTCCAATCCGTAAGCCCCGCATCGATATTGAGGAAGCTCATGCCGAAATACTGCGCGACGGCCTTTGCGTAATTTTTCGCGCTGTGCTGCTCGATGCCGTGCGTCATCTCATGCGCGAGGACGGCGGCGAGCTCGTCCTCGTCGGCATGAAGCCCGCGCACGAGCCCGCGGTTGATGCTGATGTAGTCCGTCGGATAGCAGCAGGCATTGAAGTCCGCATTGTCCGTGACATGCCAGATGAACGGAAGCGAGTTCGTCTTAAGCACGTAACCGCCGTGCTCCGTGAGACCTTGCATGACCGCGTTGACAATGCGGACATCGTTTTCATTGGGATCGAGCCCGTTCTTTTCCACATCCTGCGCCATGCTCGCAATCTGTGCGGCAGGATCTGCTCCCATCGAAAGGATGCTCGCGAGCGTCGATCGGTAGGCGGCAAGCACGCCGAGCGACTGCGCCGCAATCGTCCACACATCGACGGCTTCCGCGCGCGCAGCAGGGAAAAAAACGCTGCCCGCACAGAACAGCGCAGCGAGCACTGCCGCCTTCCAGTTTTTTTGGTTCATATCGGATTCCTCTAAATGGATTCTTTGTTGTATAATATATAATATTATACCGAACCGTACAAAAATACCACCAATAGGAGAAAACAGCCTCATGGAGAAACGAGAATCCACCGAAATCACCGCATCACACCATCCAAACGACCCAAACGACCAAAACGACGGATCTGCGCTCATTAAGCCATTTGCGCAGATCCAGGCAAAGCTTCGCCTGCTGCTCCTCACGGGCCAGCTCCTCATGGAAAACGGCGCAGATACCGACCGCACCAGCCGCGACATGATGCGCACGGCTGCCTACATGGGGATCCCAAAGGACGAAATCCACCTGCACGTCATGTATACGACGCTCATGCTCAACATCAACGATGAGACGCACAGCTATACGGAATTCCGCAAGTGCACGCGCCATGTCGTCAACATGACGACGCTCTCCGCCGTCAGCAAGCTCTCCTGGCGCGCGCTGCGCGAGAACTATACCCTTGACTCGTTTGCGCAGGCACTCGAAGGAATCGCCGTATGCGCGCGCGCCTATTCCTTCCCGATCATGGCGCTTGGCGCAGGTGCGGCATGCGGCGGCTTCTGCAAGCTCTTTGGGGGAAGCTGGCTCGACTTCTTCCTGACTGCCGTCTGCGCGATATTCGGCTTCTACGTGCGCCGCGCCTGCACGAACTACGGCTTCAATCCCTATGCCGTCATTGCCATCACATCGTTTGCCGCAACGTGGCTCGCCTACTGCACGCACTTCGTTACGGGCACGATGAACTGGTACCCGATGATTTCGTGCACGCTCTTTCTCGTGCCCGGCGTGCCGATCATCAATGCCGTAGATGATTTCCTAAACAATTTCATTGTCTCCGGCATGACACGCGCCCTGCACACGCTGCTCGTCACAGGCAGCATGACGTTCGGCATCGTCATCGCCGTCTGGCTAGGAAACGTTGAGGACTTTACAACGGTCAGCCTGCAGCCCGACAATATCTACTTTTCCCAGGCCATCGCGGCAGCGATTGCCTCCGTCGGCTTCTCGCTCATCTTCAACGTGCCAAAACGCCTGCTCCCCGTCATTGCCGCCGGCGGCATCATCACGGTGCTCATCCGCAATGTCGCCGTGCTGCAGTTCGGCATGCCGCAGGCCGCCGGCTCATTTCTCGGCGCGGCCGTCGTAGGGCTTTTGGCGCTTCGCGCCATCCACATTTTTCATACGCCGAACATCGTGCTGACGATTCCCTCCGCGATCCCGATGATCCCAGGCGTCCTGCTCTTCCGCCTGCTCTTCGCGCTCATGAACATCCGCACGATTGACAGCGCGGCGCTGCTCGCCGGCCTTCGGAGCGGCGTCGAGGCGATCACCATCATCATCGCGATTGCGGTCGGCGTCGCCATCCCGAACATCTTCATCCATCGCTACATCGAACGCAATAAGCAGCAGATGATCAACGGCCTGCTCGCAAGACGCTACGAAAACGAAGGATGAACCCCGTCCGTCAAAACGAGCCTTTTCCATGCAAGCGATAGCTAAATAGAATCGTTTTTATGCGGTTTGCCTATTGCAAAAGTTTTGATTCTTCTTTATTCTATGTACGTGGATATCGTTATTCTTTTCATTCATTTATGTCAACATTACTTTTTAGGAGGCGATTGCTATGGACAAAATGAGCAAGGAAGCACTCGCGGTCAAAAGAGCCGAACAAGCATTTGACCGCAAACGGCGCACCATTGGTCTATTCGGCGGGCCAATTCTCGCGATCCTCGTCTTTTTGACATCGATCAACGGACTCACACTTGAGGCGCATAAGCTTCTCGCCATCATGGTGCTCGTCGCAATTTGGTGGATCACGGAGCCTGTTCCCATCCCCGTCACTTCGCTGATCGGGCCAACGCTCGCCGTTGTGACGGGTGTCGTACCTGCAAATGCAGCATTCGCCGCATTTGCCAATCCGATGATTTTCCTCTTCATGGGCGGCTTCATCCTCGCAAAGGCCATGATGACACACGGACTCGACAAACGATTTGCTTACTGGCTGCTCTCACGTTCATGGGTTGGATCGAATCCAAAGCGCATCTTCCTCGCCGTCGGTCTCGCCGCAGCACTCTGCTCCGGCTGGGTCAGCAATACGGCAACAGCCGCGATGATGTTCCCGATCTGCCTTGGCCTTTTGACATCCATCAAAGAAATGTTTGCAGCAAACGGTCGCGAAATCGACCTGCACGAGTATAAGTACGCAACGGGTCTCATGCTCATGACGGCGTATGCCTGCTCGATCGGCGGCGTCCTGACACCGATCGGCACGCCACCAAACCTCATCATGCTCGGCTTCCTCGATCAGATGTGCGATATTCACATCTCGTTCTTCGAGTGGATGACGTGGGGTGTCATCGCGATGATCGTCTACTTCATCATCGCCTACATCGCACTCTACCGCATGTTCCCGGCAGACGTCGAACGAATCGACGGCGCAGAGGACTTCATCCGCACGAAGATCCATGAGCTCGGCGGATGGACACGCGCACAGAAGAACACGACGATCGCGTTCCTCATCGCCGTCGTCCTTTGGATCACGCCCGGCTTCCTCTCCATCGCACTCGGCAGCACTTCACCGGTGCTCAAGATGTACTCGCGCCTCTTCCCGGAGGCAGTCGCCGCAATGCTCGGCGCGCTCATCCTCTTTCTCCTGCCGATCAACTTCAAGGAGCGTAAGTTCACGCTCGCTTGGAAGGACGCCATGGCAGGCATTGAGTGGGGCACGCTCATCCTCTTCGGCGGCGGTCTCGCGATGGGCGGCATGATGTACAAGACGGGTCTTTCAAAATGGGTCGGCGACGCAATCGTCGGCACGATGGGCGGCGAGCCCTCGATGGTCGCCATGGTCGCGATCTTCTCCGTCATGGCACTCCTGCTCTCCGAGCTCACGAGCCACACAGCCGCGACGAATATGATCGGTCCTCTCGCCATCACGGCGGCAGTCTCTGCCGGCATGAGCCCCGTCCCCGTTGCAGTCGGTATTGCGCTTTCCGCATCGCTCGGCTTCATGCTCCCGGTCTCGACACCGCCGAACGCGATCGTCTACGCGTCTGGTTACATTCCCATCACGAAAATGATCCATACGGGCGTCATCATCGACGTGCTCGGCATCGCCTGCGTCACGATCCCGCTCGTCCTCTACTTCGTCACTTGGGTCGTTGGATAGCAAATGAGAATCTGTCTTGACACATATCCCTCCATCGTATATAACTAAGGAGACGGGCTTGCTCGCAAAATGAATCGTTGGAGGGATTTCCATGATAGCTACCATAATCGTCGGTCTTGTCGTGCTCGCCGCACTCTTCTTCGCCCTGAAAGGCGTCTTAAAGCATTGGCGCGGAGAAAGTTCATGCTGCGGCGGTGACGGGATCGCCGCACCGCCGAAAAAGAAACTCGACGCCCCCATCCTCGGCCACAAGATCATCACAATCGAGGGTATGACGTGCGGCAACTGCAAGATCCGCGTCGAGCAAGCGCTGGACGAGATCAATGGTGCGGCAGCGACGGTCAACCTGCACCGCAATACCGCCGACCTCGCCATGACGCGCACCGTCGAAGACGGCGAGATCCGCAGGGCGCTCGCCGGAAGCGGATACCGTATTATCAAAATCGAAACCGCATAATACACAGAATCCGCCATCTCTATTTTGATGGCGGATTTTTCTCGCTCAATTTTAATCTTTTTTGTCAGATTGTCTATACGGATGAATTTTTTTATGATAAGATTAGATTGTTTTCCCATTGAACTAAGGAAACGCTGATAAATTCTTTCGTTGCGTGTTTTTGCCTCCGAAAGATTACAATAAAGGGAAGAAGCAGCGCGATGAGGGAGAGAAAAAATGATGCAACAAACCTTTACAGACATGGAATACGCAAACCGCAAGAGAACAACACGACGGGAAGCCTTTCTGGAAGCTCCTTTTTGGAAACTATGGAATCCATCGTTCCTTGGAACGAATGGATGAAACTTATTGCGCCGTTCTATGTCCAGAAAGGGCACGGCAGGGAACGGGATTCCACTGGAAACCATGCTGCGGATGCACCTCATGCAGAACTGGTTCGGTCTTTTTGGCGAGGGCATCGAGGAGGCCATTTACGACAGCTACGCCATGAAACGCTTTCTGAAGATTGACTGTTCCACAGAACAGACACCCGACATCGCCTGCAAGATTTTCGATGGTGTGAACAGCGGCTGGATGCTCCAAGACTCATCATGCACGGCGGGACGATTGTTGACGCAACGATCATCCATGCACCGAGTTCAACCAAGGACGCGACGGAGCCCCGCGATCCCGGGATGCACTCCACCAAGAAGGGAAATCCGTGGTTCTTCGGCATGAAGATCCATTCCGGCGCGGATGCCGGGACCGGCTATGTCCATACGATTGCCGCAGCAGCTGCCAACGTGCACGACATTGCGAGGGCTCATGCACGGATCCGCAAAGATGATCCTATTGTCTATAGTGATTTGGGCTATCTCGGCGTGGAAAAGCGCACGGAAATCCGAGAGAGCCCCACTCTTTCAGACGTGGACTATCGCATTGCCCAAAGCTCTCGCAGAACCGCATGACAAAAGATTCCAGCAGATTGTCCAGCAAAGAGGATCCTTTCCTTGCATGGTGGCCTCTTGGTCAGCCGATCTACGGCTCAAATCATGTTCTTGACGTACGAATCGTAGTGCGCTTTGAGTTCCTCGACCTTGTCATTCATCTCGACCTGCAGGCCGGATGCCGTCGCGTAATCCCCGTCGTTTAGGGCGTGGATGAGCAGCGTGAACAGCGACTTCTCATCAATGCTGTCCTTTGCGAGATAGCTGCGAAGGTTATTGATCTTGTTCCAGTTGTAGGAGTCGAGATCCGTGACGTAGTCCGATTTGATTTCTTTTGCATTGCGCACGATATTGCGCATTTCCGGAATGATGCGGGCGATGAGCTCCGTCTTCCAGCGAAGCAGCGCACCCGAACAGAATGCATCGATGATCTGCTCGCGCAGTGCGCCACCAGCCGTGAGGACCGCGAGTTTGTCGGGATGATTCTCGAAGTTCTGCATGTTCTCCCAAACCGTTGCAGGCGGTGCGCTGAAGATACGGTTGCGCTCCTCTTCCGTATAGTCTTCGAATACGTCATCCTCACTGCGGTACGCACGATCCCTCTCAAGGTAGAACCCCGTCTCGCCCGCTTCCTTCGAGAGCTCCGCGAGGCATTCCGCCGTCGTATGTGTCACGCACGCTTCGATGCCATCGAGACATGCCGAGTAGATCGCGGCCAGGACGAGGTACGTATTCGTGTACGGGTTGCAGGCCCGAAGCTCAAAACGCGTCGCATACGGATTGCCGAGGTCGCGGATGAGACCGGCGAGAATCGTGCGGTTGCGCGACGGAATCTCCGGCGTATGCCCCAGCGAGGTGACGACGCAGACCGGTGCCTCAAAGCCTGGCTTCAAGCGGTTCAGCGAATCGTTCGTCGCGGAAACAAACGGATTGATGACTTCGTAATTCTTCAAAAGACCCATGAGCGCGCCATAGCCGACTGCACTCATGAAATCCTTCTTCTGATCGTCTGCCGTGAAGAGATTGTGCAGCTTGCCATCCTTCGTGACGGCCGCCATTCCGATATGCGTATGTTCGCCGTTTCCTGCAAGCCCGATCATCGGCTTTGCCTTGAAGTTGACTTCCAATCCAATCGTGCGGAAGACTTCCTTGACGATCGTGCGGACGAAAAGCTCATTGTCTGCTGCCTGCAGCGCATCGGCAAAACGCCAGTCGATCTCAAGCTGCTCGCATACGTGCGTCATCTGGCCGCTCTCGTCGATCTGCGCCTTGAGCCCGCCGACTTCCTTATGTCCCATCTCGACCTTGAAACCATATCGATCGAGTACCGTAAGGCACTGCTCCAGTGCCGTGCGGACAATGCCGTGCGTGCGCTCCCAGTACTGCTCGGAGAGCACCTGGGAGGCGGACATCTCTTCGATTGCCGCCTCCTCGAGCGGCGTCTTGACCCAAAACTCCAGCTCCGTCGCGGAAGTGAACTGGATGTCCGTGATGTCGTTGCCGTTCACGCTGCCAATGCCTGCAACCTGCGGATGCTTCTTGAAAAGCGCGAGGAGTTCTTTCCTGACGTATACGAGTGTATCGGCGAGTACGGCACGCGAGTCAACGCGCTTGCCCTCGTGGATGAGGAACGAAGGGATCCGAAGCGTTCCAACGGGTTTTTCCATCGTCTCATCGAAATTTTCCATGTTGTAATCGACGAACCAATTGACGGACGGATCGATCGGCATGTCGACCTTTGCATTGTTGAGCGTTGCAATGCCCGTGAGAACGACAGACGAACCATCGGTCTGAACAGCCGTGCCTGCGTAGAATTCATCAATGTCTTTCAAGAAGATGCGGACAGGGATTTTTTCATCCGTGTCGTTGCCCGCCATATCGATGCCGACGAGGGAGACAAACTGAATCTCAGGATGCTCCTGCAGGGATTGCAAAATATCCTCTTTGTTGGAATTGGCAGGAATTACATATAGAAGCTCGTTCATTTTATACTCCCTTTCAAACAAAACAACGCGCAGCGGCAATAAAAAACGCGCGGAAAAGACCTTCCCGCTAAAACAGGTGGATTCTCTCCGCGCGGCTCCATTGCCAAAATGCTATTGATTTACGGCATTCATGATAGCATAGAACCAGCAGCTTGTAAAGCACTTTTCCGTGTATACACGACCAAATACAAAAGAGGGCATCTCTTTTTCAGAAGATGCCCCTTTTGTGCTATTTCTTGATCGGTGCTGTGAAGGAGCGGCAGGAACTGCAATGCCCGCTGCACGAACGGCAGCTTCCGCCGCAGCAATCCTCCCTTCCCGCACGAAAGTTTCGGTATATATGGCGAAGCGCAAAGAAAAGCGCAATGACCAAAACAACGCCGACGACGAAGGTCGCCATAAGAATCCCTCCTCCATCTACGAGGCTGCTCCCGCTATCAGAAGCCAAGCGCACGCCCGACTTGGTAGACGACCAGCGAAACAAACCAAGCGATCACGAACATGTAGACGGCAGAGAAGGCGACCCATTTCCAGCCGCCCGCTTCCTTCTTGATCGTGCCAAGCGCCGTTACGCACGGCGTATAAAGCTGCGAGAATACCATGAAGGAAAATGCCGAAAGACTCGTGAACGCGGATGCCATGCCCGTCTGAAGCATCGTAGAGGCCGTATCCGCCGCATCCTCCGCCTCGGTCGAAACATCGCCCGCACCGTAGAGAACACCGATCGTCGCAACAACCGTTTCCTTTGCCATGATGCCCGACAGGACGGCCGCGCCTGCTTCCCACGTTGCAAAACCTTGGAATACGAAAAGTTTTGACATCCAACTGCCGATCGATGCGAGAATGCTATCCTCGATCTCGCACGGTCCGCTGAAATTGTAATTCGACATGACCCAAAGCAGGACAGATGCCACGAAGATGATCGTACCGGCTTTGACCAGGTAGCCTTTCCCCTTATCCCAAGTCTCTAGAAGAACCGACTTCATATCCGGCATGCGATACGGCGGCAGCTCTAAAAGGAATGTAGAACCCTTCGCCTTGAATAGCGTCGAGCCGAGTACTTTGGCTACGATGATCGCCATAGCCATGCCGATAATGTACATCGCGAATACGACATTGGCGGCATTATGGGGGAAAAACATCGCCGCGAAAAGCGCCATGATCGGCAGTTTTGCACCGCAAGTAAGGAACGGCGTAACGAGGATCGAGATCATGCGGTCCTTTTCCGAGTCAAGCGCACGCGCCCCCATAATAGACGGAACCCCGCAGCCGAAGCCCATCATGAGCGGCATGATGCCTTTGCCCGTCAGGCCGCAGCGACGCATGATCGGATCCATGATGAATGCGATACGCGCCATGTAGCCCGTACCATCCAAAAACGAGAGGCAGAAGAACAGGACGAAAATGAGCGGTACGAACGTGAGCACGGCGCCAACGCCAGCAATGATGCCGTCCGTGACAAGCGACACCATCCAGTCTGCAACGCCCGCCGCCTCAAGCCCATCCTTTGCGAGGTTCAGGAAATCATCGTTTATGAGATCCTCCAGCGCATCCGCGATAGGCTGGCCAATCCAAGTAAAGGTAATCTGGAATACCGCGTAGAGAATCAGGAGGAATATCGGCAGTGCGAGAATGCCGTTCGCGAGAAACCGATCCATTTTCTCAGAGCGCGTTGCGCCGACATTTCGGAATGTAACCGCCTTTGCTACCACTTTGTCAATGAGTGCATAACGCGCTTCGATGATTTCCTCATCTTTCTGTGCATCCGTTTTTTCACTCGCCCGAATCGCATGCACTTTTGCGATGTGATCCTTTACAAGCTGGCTCGGCTCATAATTTTCCATGACCGTACTCGTGAAAACGTCGAGCAGCTTCTTTGTGCTCTTGCTGCTGCGGCCAACCGTCTCGACGACGGGCATGCCGAATGCCTCTTCGAGCTTTGCCGTATCAATTTCGACTCCGCGGCGCGCAGCATCGTCCTGCATGTTGAGATCGATGAGAAGCGGTATGTCCTGCTCGAGAAGCTGTACGGTAAGGAAGAGATTGCGCTCGATGTTTGAGCTGTCCACGACATCCACGACGAGGTCGAGCTTCGTGTTCAACAAGTAGTCTATGACGATTTTTTCTTCCGGTGACCGCGCGTTGACACTGTACGTGCCGGGAAGATCGACGATCGAAATCGCGCGATCCATGTAGCGTGTGTAACCAACTTTTTTATCGACCGTGACGCCCGGCCAGTTGCCGATTTTCTGACGTGCTCCCGTCAGTTCATTGAAAATGGTCGATTTTCCGGTATTCGGATTGCCGGTAAGTGCGACTGCGAGTGTTGCCATTTCCGTGCCCCCCTTATCCTACCGTTTCAACCGTAATCCGCTCTGCGTCCTCACGACGCAAGGCGAGATTATACGACCGAATGCCGATTGCAATCGGATCGCCGAGCGGAGCCGAACGCAGAACGGTCACCTTCGTGCCGGGGATCAGCCCCATCGACATGAGCCGCTGCTTCAGCGGCGACTCTTCGATCTGCACGATCTTCAGCGTCATGCCCGTCTTTCCATCCTTCAATGTCAATTGTGCTACCTCCTAAGATCTTATTAATGGGAACGATAATGAAACTTTATATATATTGGGCATGATAACCCATTTCAATCCATTCGTCAAGAAAACGAGAATGAATATACTCAGTCTAACAGAAAAGCCGCACCGGAGTACAGGATGCCTTCCGTGCACCATACGCTATTCTAGGGAAGCGCTGATTCATTCAGCCGCCCATCTTCGCATATCTGGGCAACTTCACTTAATCAGCGCTTCCCTAGCGTTGTTTACGATTCGTTTTGTATACTTTATCATAGCAAGGGATGAAAATCCCCTCCTGTATTTTTCCGCTTCTCACCTATCAATTTTTCTGCACACATCGCCAAACACGCAGCCCTCGCATTTTATTCGCTTGCCGCAGCGCGTCTTGCAATGGTCGAGAATCAGCCAATGGTACCAGCCATACATATTCGCACTACGCTCTATCCCATCCGTCAGGAATGCCCGCCGCTCCTCGTCCGTCTTGAAATCGTACCCCAGCCGTGCCATAAATCGCCGCGTATAGGCATCCAGCACAAAGGATGGCATACGGAACGCATAGGTCAGGATTGCATCCGCTGTTTCCGCACCAATCCCAGGCAAGGCCAGCAATTCATCTCGCACCTCCAGCATCGGTTTCTGTGAAACCTCAACCACCTCGAAATCATATCCCTTGAACCATGCTGTCAGCTTCTTCACATACCTTGACTTCGCCTTATAAAAGCCACAGGAACGAATCAGTGGTTGCAGGTCCTCCTCGCTTAGGCTATCCATGAATTTTGGGCTCAGCCGTTCTCCTAGCTCGGCCACGGTTTTTTCGACATTGTTCCAAGATGTATTCTGCACCAAGATTGCCGTAATCATGATGGCATATTCGTCTCCCGGCCACCACTGCACAGGTCCATAGCTATCAAGCAGTCTGTTGTAAATCTGCTGAGCAGTCAACATTTTATCACCGCCAATATACGGAAATCTCAACAAGATTCCCATCCGCATCGCGCAAATAGATGCTGTCCAATTCATTCCGCCATACTAGCCGCAGGCTTCTTTTCCAACAAAGCATGGATGAGCGTGTAATAAGCGGGCAAACGTCCTTTGCCCCATAAGAGCTTGATGCCCAGCCGTTCTTCCGTGATAGCTGTGAGGTTGAAGCCGAACGAATCTAATGAAATTCCCCTCATGATTTTCACTGCACCAACGCGACAGGCGAGAGGACGGTCTTGCCGTTGCGATTCGTGAAGATGTCGGCGCGCACGCCGAATACGTCCGCCAGCAGGTCGACGGAAAGCACCGATTGCGGCGCGCCCTGTCTGTAAATGGCGTGGTCTTTTAAGACGGCAATCTCGTCGGCATACTGAAGCGCGTGGTTGATGTCGTGCAAGACCATGATGACGGTCATGCCATACGTCTGGTTGATGTCCGTCACGATCTGCATGACTTCAAGCTGGTGCGCGATGTCGAGATACGTCGTCGGCTCGTCGAGCAGCAGGATCTCGGGCTTCTGCGCGAGCGCCATTGCGAGAAAGGCGCGCTGGCGCTCGCCGCCCGAGAGCGTCCGCACTTCGCGATCGCGGAAGGCTTCGACGTGCGTGACACGCATCGCCCACTCTACCGCCTCGCGGTCTTCCTTGGGATTGCTCGCGCGAAACCATGCGCGGTAGGGGAATCGTCCATAGTCGACGAGGCGCGCGACCGTCGTGTCGGGCGGCGTTTCCGCCCCCTGCGGCAGAATGGCGAGGCGCTTTGCGAGATCGCTTCGCCCGATATGGCGAATGTCCTTTCCGCCGAGCGTCACTTCCCCCTCGTAATCGCGCGACAGGCCTGCGATTGCACGCAATAGCGTCGATTTGCCCGCTCCGTTTGGCCCGATGATCGCCGTCCGCTTTCCATGCGGGAAGGCAATCGAAAGATGATCGAGTATCGTATGCCCCGCAATCGTCACACTGAGGTCTTTTACGATCAGCTCCATCATAGCTCCCTCCTCAAAAGAAACAGGAAGAACGGCGCGCCGAGCGCTGCCATGATGATGCCGACGGGGAGTTCGACGGGCGCAAACGCAATGCGTGCAAACGTATCACTCGCCATGACGACGGCGGCTCCTAAAAGCGCTGATGCCGGGAGCAGAAGGCGATGATCCGAGCCAATGAGCAGGCGTGCCGCATGCGGGACGATGAGCCCGACGAAACCCAAGAGTCCCACGACGGAGACGGCGCTCGACGCGAGCAGTGCTGCTATCGCCGTCAGTATAAAGCGCGTGCGCTCGACGGCAAGGCCGACGCCCTTTGCCATCTCGTCGCCAAGCTGCAGGATATTGAGATGGCGCGAAAAGAGCAGCGCGAGGACGCTCGCACAGATCGTATACGGATAGAGCATGGCAACGTGTGGCCAACTGCGCGCGGAAAGACCGCCGACCATCCACATGAGCGCACTGTGGACGCGATCGCTGTAAAGAATCATGAGTGCCGATATGCCTGCGCCAAGAAAAGCGGAAACGGCTACGCCCGCAAGAATGATGCGAATCGGACGAATGCCATCCTTCCATGCGAGCACGTAGATGAGGAGCGCCGCCCCCATCGCGCCGACAAATGCTGCAGGCGTAACGAGCACGGTCGCTTCCGGCATGAGCAAAAGGACAAGAATCCCCATGAGTCCTGCACCCGACGAGATGCCGATGATATGCGGATCTGCGAGCGGGTTTTTCATGATCGCCTGCAAGATAGCGCCAGACAGTGCGAGGTTGATGCCGACGAGTGCTGCGACAAGCGTGCGCGGCAGCCGGATGTTCATGAGGATCTGCTCATGCGTTCCCACCCCGGTCCCCTGCAAGGCGGATTCGATTTCCGCAAACGGAATCGCAACCGAACCCAGCATGATGCTTGCCGCACCTGCCGCAATCACGAGGATAAGGAATGCGAAGAGTACCATCACCTGCCGTCCGTGCCCTGGAACACGCCCGTTCATTTCTCCTTTGCCTCAGGATAGATGCAGGATGCCATCGTGCGAACGGCATCTGGATAGTGAATGCCGGGGCTCAGCAGGAAGAGATCCTGCGGCAGATAGTAGACGTGACCATTCTTTACGGCATGGATCGTCTGCCATGCAGGATTCTCTTCCATTATCTTATCCATTCCCGCCTTGATCTCTTTCAGATCCCCCATGCTCGTGATGAATAACACATCGGGATTCTGCTCAACTAGCGTTTCAAGGCTGTACGGCGCAGAATCTGGATTTTTTTCGAGCGGCGCAAGCCCTGCAGCGACGTTTTCCCAGCCGAGAAGCTTGGCCGTGCAACCTGCGATGCTCCCGTCGAGTTGGATCGTGAGTCCTTGATTCGTCGAATGGATGATCGCAATGCGCTTCTTTTCCTGTGGCACACGCTGACGCACCGCTTCAATTGCATGTTCCATGGAAGCGAGAAGCGCATCTCCTTTTTCCTTCTCCCCCGTGATCTGTGCGAGTATCTTCACTTCCTGTTTGACATCATCGTAGCTCTTCATATCGAGCACGACCGTCTTGACACCATTGTCCTCGAGCGTTGCGGCGAGCTTTTCGTTCATTCCCTTGTTGAGAATGACAAGATCCGGATTACAGGCAAGTACCTTCTCCGCATCAATCTGATAGACCTTGCCGACACTCGTTTTGTCCTTTGCCCAGTCCGGCATTTTCGTCTTCGAATCAGGACGCCCGACGACATCCCCGCCGACCTCATGGAGCGGTTCGAGGAACGATGCAGACGTTACGACGATGCGTTCCGGCTTCTTGTCAAGCGTAATATCGCGTCCTGCGGCATCCTCAAAGTGAGCAAATGCTGCCTCCCCGGCAGCCGGCGCTTTCTTCTCTGCCGTACCGCAGCCGAATGCGGCGACGAGCAGCCCCGCCATTACGACGAGGAGCATCATGCGAACGAATGGCTTCATCTTGTGTCCTCCTCACTTCGCGTCGCGACGCGTCAAAATAGTCGAGAGATAGTTGGGCCTTTCCGCGCGATGCGCTGCAACATCGTGGAAAACCTGTTCCCCATCGAGTCCCGCACGGCTCACGAGTACGGCATTTTTCGCCATGCCATGCTCTTCGAGCATTTCGATGACATCGGGGAAATTCCTGTAGACCTTCATGAGCACAACGTTGTCCGACGCCTCCATTGCACGCTTCATTTTCTCACGCTTCGCCGTCGCGGGAATGATCGTGAGCACCTCGTTTCCCTCGACGATCGGGCGACCGAGCTGACTGCTGATCGCAGCATACGCGGGGATGCCCGGAATCGTCTCGATCCTCACGTCCTCATGCTCCAAGAGGCGGAATACGTAAATATAGGTACTGAAAAACATCGGATCGCCGAGCGTCAGGAACGCGACATTCTTGCCTTGATTGAGCAGGCCGAGAATCTCCGCCTTGTTCTCCTTCCATGCCGAATCGTCATGCTCAAAGCCCTTGACCATCGGGAATACCTGATAGACGATTTCCACATCCGGCTTCAGGTACGGCTTCGCGATCGAGAGCGCAACACTTCCGTCCTTCTTCTCCGTTTTCGGCGCGATGAGCACATCCGCCGCCTCAATGGCATGGATTGCCTTGACCGTCAGCAGTTCCGGATCGCCAGGGCCGACGCCGATCCCATAAAATACACCCTTCATCGCAAGCATCCTCCTAACATAAAAACAATCCTTTCCTAATCATATATAGAAAGAAACTATTCCTTCTGCCCCATTATAGCACGCCACAGACGAAAATGCCCCTGCAAACCAAACTTTTGCCTGCAGGGGCATTGCTTAAATGATTTAGGCACGGCCAAACTTATCCTTCAGGATAACATCGTGCGAGCCGCCTTCTACGATGCTCGTCGACGAGACAAGCGTGAGCTTTGCCTTTTCGCGCAGCTCGGGAAGCGTGAGCGCGCCGCAGTTGCACATCGTCGAGCGAATTTTCGCGAGTGAGATGCCGACGTTGTCCTTGAGCGAGCCTGCGTACGGAACGTAGGAATCAACGCCTTCCTCAAAGGAGAGCTTTCGCGCACCGCCGAGATCATAGCGCTGCCAGTTGCGCGCACGATTCGAGCCTTCGCCCCAATACTCCTTGAAGTACGTGCCATTGACCTTGACCTTGTCCGTTGGGCTCTCGTCAAAGCGCGAGAAGTAACGGCCGAGCATGAGGAAATCCGCGCCCATCGCGAGTGCGAGTGTCATGTGGTAATCGTGCACGATGCCCCCATCGGAGCATACCGGGATGTAGACGCCCGTCTCCTCATAGTAGCGATCACGCTCCGCGCAAACGTCGATCAGTGCTGTCGCCTGCCCGCGGCCGATGCCCTTCGTCTCACGCGTGATGCAGATCGATCCGCCGCCGATGCCGACCTTGATGAAGTCTGCGCCCGCGTCCGCGAGAAAACGGAAGCCCTCGCCGTCGACGACATTGCCCGCGCCGACCCTGACCTCTTTTCCGAAGTGCTCGTGAATGTACTGAAGCGTGATGCGCTGCCATTCCGAAAACCCCTCCGAGGAATCGATGCAGAGCACGTCCGCACCTGCCTCAAGAAGCGCCGGCACGCGCTCCGCGTAGTCGCGCGTATTGATGCCCGCACCGACGATGTAGCGTTTGCGCTCATCGATGAGTTCGAGCGCATGCTCCTTGTTATCCGTGTAGTCCTTGCGGAACACCATGTAGCGCAAGCGCTGGTTCTTGTCGATGAGCGGCAGCATATTCAGCTTGTTTTCCCAGATGAGATCATTTGCCATCGGGAGCGTCGTCGTGTCGGCATCGGCGTAGACGAGCTTCTCGAACGGCGTCATGAACGTCTTTGCCTGTACGTCGGGCCCCATGCGTGACGTGCGGTAGTCCCGGCTCGTGACGATGCCGAGCAGCCTGCCCGTCGGCGTGCCGTCCTCCGTGACCGCCATCGTCGAATGCCCTGTCTTTGCAAGGAGCTCAAGGATCTCACCGAGCGTCGTCGTCGGCTTGATGTTCGAATCGCTGCTCACAAAGCCGGACTTATAATTCTTGACGCGCGAGACCATAGCAGCCTCCGCCTCGATGTTCTGTGAGCCGTAGATGAACGATATGCCGCCTTCCTTCGCGAGCGCAATCGCCATGGTATCGTTCGAAACGGCCTGCATGATGGCAGACGTCATCGGGATATTCATCGAGAGCCTCGGCTCTTCTCCCTTTTTGAACTTCACGAGCGGCGTTCGGAGCGATACGTTGTTCGGAATGCACTTGTCGGACGAATAACTTGGGACAAGAAGATACTCTCCAAACGTATGCGATGGTTCCTTAAAATAGAATGCCAACGTAGCCTCACCCTTTCTTTGACACGACTTCCCTGACTCAAATATATTGTCGCTATTCTACTATAAAGGAAAAACTCTGTCAATGCAGATGTCTCTCGTCCTGCTCCGCCCAAAGAATACCGGCTATACCCCTTGCGCTGCATAGAAAAAGCGCAGGAAATCGCTTTCCTGCGCTTTCAGGTCCAACTTTTGGGCGTGCTTCAGCATTACGCCAGTCTGCCTTTTTCGAATCCCATGGATTATACGGTCACAATGCCAAGGACGATGGCAAAGAAGAGTGAAATGATCGACAGCCCCCAAAGCCACGGTCCACAGAAGCGCAGGAGTTCCTTGATAGAGACGCCCGCAAGCCCGCAACAGAGGAATGTCGTCGCTGCGTGCGGGGTGACGAGGACAGCGAAGTTCTTGCCGACGAGCATCGCGTTCGACATGTTCTCCGGGCTAATGCCGTACTGTTCGCCAACGCCGATCGCAAGCGGCAGGAGACCGAAGAAGTATGGGCTCGTGCCGAGCATCATGCCGATCGGCACGGCAAAGATGCCCATGATAATATGGAAGTATGGACCGAGTACAGACGGGATGAGCATGACAAGCGTCTCTGCCATCGCATCCATCATCTTCGTCCCAGTCAGCACGCCAAGGAATACCCCGGAGGCGAGCAGGATCATCGGAACGCCAAGCGCTTCGCCCGCATGTGCCCTGATGCGCTTGCTCTGCATCTTCGGATCGGGGAAGTTCACGATGAGCGCGAGCGAAAGACCGATCATAAAGGCAGCGTAGAGCTGGATCTTCGTGAAGCAGAGGAGTGCGATCACGCCAACGGTGAGGAGAAGGTTGAACCAAAAGAGTTTCGGACGCTTAAGTGCAGCGGCTTCCTCATCGGAGATCTGATGCGCCGAAGACGCATCCTCATCCATCTCCGCCGCCTTGCCCGTCGGATGAACTCCAGCTCCGCGCCGCTTTTCCAGCACGCCCATGAATGCGGCAAAGAAAAGTACCATGACGATGCCGACAATCTGCAGCGGAATGAGGGTATGCCAAAGCGCATTGACATCCGCGTTCAGGATTACGCCGACGCGTGCGACGGGGCCGCCCCACGGCAGAAGGTTCATGATACTCATTGCCGCGCCTATGATCACGCAGAGGACGACGGGGCGGATATGCAGTTTTTTGTAGATCGGCAGCATCGCAGGAATTGTCACGAGCAATGTCGCGGCGAGCGCCCCGTCGAGATGGGCGATCGTTGCGATGCAGGCGGTCGACACGGTAACAAGGATGACGTTCGAACCGGCGCAACGCACGAGGAAGTCGACGAGTGGATCAAAGAGCCCGACCTCCGACATGATCGAAAAATAGACAATGGAGAAGATAAAGAGCACGGCGACCGGCATGGTCGTTGCCACGCCCGCTTTCACGAACCCCGAGATCTGTGTGAAGTCAAAGCCGCAGACCGCGGCACAGAGAATGGGAACAATGACGAAGATCGGCGTCGGGTGCGCCTTCGACTGCAAGAGCAGATAGATGATCAGGAAGATCATCACAAAACCCGTAATGGCGAGCAACATGCAAAAACCTCCATTCCCAAATTGTCTTACCCCAATCCGAATGTATCGGACTGTTCCATTTCATAGAGAAAATATGTGACTGCGACGAGATCTGCCGAGCCGCCAGGACTGATCCACGAATCAATCAGATGCGCGTCGAGTGCTGCAACCGCTTCACGTCCCGCCTTCGTTCCCATGCCCCCAAGCGTAAGGATGCGAGCGGACTCGCGCTGCACCGCATAGAGCGAGGGAAGATCACGTCGCCCGATGATATTCGTATCCATGTTGTGCGCCATGAGTACGAGAAGGACATCGACGAGCGAATCGTTCAGCAGTGTATGCGCCGCCCTGCGCAAGCGATAGGTTGGCAAGGCATACTCGCGGACAAGCGGGAACCCTGCCTCCGCCTCGCCGCGCACGCCCGTCAGACCGTAGGCGAGATAGACCGCCTCGCCTTTCGTACCGGGCACGACATCCTGTATGAGCGCGCCATAGTCCGTGCGGCAGAGTCCCGCGCAGACCATCCGCGTCACATCCAGAACCGCATTGGCGGTCAGCCGCCCGCCATGTGCTAAGAGCCACCCAGCCGAACCGAGCAAAACGCCGAAACTGAATATCGCTCCCTTGTGTGTATTCACGCCTCCCGTGCGTGCATACATGGCTTTTTCTGCCGCGCAGCCGATCAAACGAAGCTGCGTGAGCAGTGTATCGAGATGCCTATGCGCCGCCCCCATGCGCGCAAATTCCGCGAAGTATGGGGCAAGCACCGCAGCCGATACTTGAAATGTCAAGAGATCCATATCGTCGTGCGCCCCATTATTCACACGATCCACGAGCCCCGGCTTCGGCGTCGCCGCCACTTCTACGAGCAGCGCCTCCACGGCGAGCGCGGCAAGGCGATCCGCACGCTTTGTTTCCCATGACAAGGCCGTATTCAAAGCTCGACTGGCTTGATCTTGCGCACGACATCGAGGATCGTACCGTCACGCGCCTCCAAAATGGCGATCACCGAATCCTCCCATTCGAGCTCGTCCGGCTCGCCCACCAGGCTGTACGCTTTCTCTTGCAGCGCCTCTATCGTCGTATGGACGATCCCTGCCGCATCGAGGCACTCGATCAGATCCCCGCGCGCCGGATTGACCGCGATGCCGTAGTCCGTCACGAGCACATCCACGCAGTCTCCCGGCGTCGTCACGGTGACGACCTTCTTGCAGACCGTCGCCATCCGCCCGCGCACGAGCGGCGTGACAATGATGCAGCACTTGCTCCCCGCCGCCGTGTCCGGATGCCCGCCCGGCGCGCCGCGCAGCACGCCGTCCGAGCCGGTCAGCACATTGACGTTGAAATCCGTGTCAATCTCCAGGGCCGCAAGCACCACGAAGTCGAGCTTGTTGACGTAGGCGCCCTTGTTCGCGGGATTCGCGTACTCGCTCGTGGAGATCTCAAGATGCTTGTCGGGATGTGCCGCGAGATGCTCGATTGCCTTCGTGTCAAAGTCCTGCGTGTCGAGCAGCTTGCGCACGAGCCCCTTGTCCATGAGGTCGCAGATATTGCCTCCCATGCCGCCGAGAGCGAATCCCATCACGATCCCCCGCTCGCGCATATAGTCCTCAAGGTAGCGGTTGACCGCGAGCGACGGCCCGCCGACGCCCGTCTGGAAGGAGAACCCGTCCTTAAAGTACGGCGTCGCCGCCATGATCCTGGCGCAGTTCTCCGCCATCATGAGGTTGCGCGGATCCTCGGTGACGCGCGCTTCCTTCGTGCCGATCTTCTTCGGATCGCCGATCGCATCCACGACGACGACACAGTCCACATCGATCGAGGAAATGGCGGCAGGCATATTCGGGAACGGAACGAGCGTGTCCGTCACGACGACGACATGATTGGCATAGCGCGAGTCTGCGACGGCGTAGCCGAGCGTGCCGCAGTTGTTCTTCCCCCCCGTGCCGCTTGCGTTGCCGTAGTCATCCGCCGACGACGCCGCGATAAACGTGATGTCGATAGAGAGTTCCCCCGTCTCGATCGCACGCGGGCGTCCGCCGTGGCTGCGGATGATCGCCGGCGTTTTCAGTTTCCCCGCCGAAATGACCTCGCCGATCCGTCCGCGCACGCCCGAGGACTGGACGCCGATGATCTTGCCTTCCTCGATGTAGTCCGCGAGGAGATCCTGTGCACTGCCGAGGGAGGTGGTCGCGACCGTCAGATCCTTGAGTCCCATTTCCTCGACGAGCACCTTCATGACCATGCTCGTCACATAGTCGCCGTTGCGAAAGGCATGATGGAAGGAGACGGTCATGCCGTCGTGCGCGCCGCATTTCTCGCACGCCTCACGGATCGAGCCGAGCACCTTCGATTCCTGCGGCTTCTCTGCGCGGCGCACCACTGGCCCTGCCTTATGGTAGGCCTTGCCGTCCATATGGAATTTGCCTTGGTAGACCTCCTTGCCCCCTGTGAGGAGTTTGTCTGGAATCTCTCTGCCCACTGCATTTTTCATATCCCTGCACTCCTTTTACAAATCGCCGTGGTAGACGCCGCACGCCTTCGCAAGGGCGATCACGCGCTGCGCGTCCTCGATGAAGGGGATGTCGACCATCTTGCCGTTCACCGTGTAGACACCGACGCCCCGCTTCGACTGCTCCTCGTAGCTGCGCACGTAGAGCTCCGCTGTCGCGATCTCCTTCTCCGTCGGGGCAAAGGTCTTGTGCACATAGGCGATCTGGCGCGGGTTGATGAGGCTTTTTCCGTCAAACCCCATCGCGTGATCGAGTTCCACCTCCGCGCGGAAGCCCTCCTCATCGTCGAGCGATGTGAACACCGTGTCAAAGCATTGGATCCCCGCCTCACGCGCCGCGAGCAGCATGAGGCTGCGCGCCGTATTGATCTCGATGCCGCTGCGCTCGGTACGGACGTGCATGCTCTTGCGGAAGTCGCCGCCCGAAATCGCCACGCCGAGCATACGCTCCGACGCCTGGCAGATCTCGCGCGCGTTCAGAATCCCCTTCGGGCTTTCGAGCGCCGCCATGAGCAGCGTCCGCCCCTCCTCGACGCCGAACTCCTTCTCCGCCGCAAGCACGTGCTCCTCGATCCGCCGCACATCATCCGCACTCTCGCATTTGGCGATGCGCACGCCGTCCGCGCCGCCCGCGACGCAGACGCGCACATCCTCCTGCCAGTGCGGGGTATCGAGCCCATTAATGCGTACAATGACCTCGGTATCCCCATAGTCGATATGCTTCAGCGCATGGTAGAGCGAAAAGCGTGCGGCGTCCTTTTGGTTCTCCGCCACGGCATCCTCGAGATCGAGCATGATGCTGTCCACGCCGTAGATATAGGCATCCTTGATCAGTCCCGGGCGCTGCGCGTTCATGAACATCATCGTACGGCGCAGGCGGAACCGCTCCGGCCTTGGTCTTGGAATCATTGGACCACACCTCCCCACGGAATATTCTTATCGGATATGCCGGCGCTGCGGAACACCGCGCACTCCACACGCGCGCGGATCGTGCAGTCCAAAGCGCCCTGATCCACCACCTGCACGCGCGCAGACGAAACGCCGAGGCGTTTCAGCGTGTCCAGCACGGTCTTTTGGATGGCGCGACCGTATTGGTTCATGACGCTGCTCTCCAAACGCAGCTCGATGCCCGCCGTGCCCGGCTCAACCGTGACCTGCACATCGCTGGATTCCAGTGTCCCTGCCATCGCCATTGTCTCAATCTGCATAACGATCCTCCTAACCATCAAGTATAATATCATCATAGCAGGAGCCATATTCTCTGTAAACGCTCCCATTTTTCCGACTGTGGCATTCCATAAAAGAATGTTATCCGCACATTTTTTAATCGCAAAAGCGATGGAAATTATGATATAATAAATATTGTATATTCGCGCTTGAGAAGGGGAGGGGGATCGGATGAACACACAGGATATCCAACTCCTCAAGACACTGCACCGTACAAGCAATATCACACGCACAGCAGAGGAGCTCTACACGACGCAGTCCTCGGTATCCAAACGCATTCGGCAGCTGGAGAAGGAGCTTGGCATCATTCTTGTCCTGCGCTCTCGCCGCGGCATCCAATTCACACCGGCAGGCGAGATCGTCCTGCGCCACGTCAATGCGATCACGCGCGAGCTCACATCGATGAATCAGGAACTCAACGACACGCAGGGCATTATCTCCGGCACACTGCGTGTCGGTGTGTCGATCAACTATGCGTTGTACCGTCTGCCTCCGCTTCTCCGACGCTATCAGAAGCGCTACTCGCTCGTGCGTACGCAGACGATCATCGAGGCCAGCCAGAAGATCTACTCCATGTTCATTGCAGGACAGATAGAACTCGCCATCGTGCGCGGCGAATACTCGGACTGGACCGGCTCGCGCATTCTCCTAGGGCGTGAACCCATCTGCGCCATTACCTGCCCCGAACACTGCGACCTTCCTCTGCGTGAGCTGCCGCAGGTCATTCGCAAGGCGGATCTTGAGATGGAACGCGACACGGCGCTTTGGTGCAGGGAGAACAAGATCCCCACAGCAAAGAATCAGGTATTTGCGAACAGCACTGCTACCTGCATCGAGATGGTGCGGCAAGGACTCGGATGGGGCATCGTACCGAAGATCTGTCTCGCGCATTTCGATGGCTGCATCCGCCCCATGCGCTTTGCAGACGGCCGTCCACTCGTGCGTTCCACCTATCTCCTCTACACGGAGCAAACTGCTGCCTTGCCGCAGATTCAAGCCTTTATCGACCTGCTTGCCGAGACAAAGGAGAACCTATGATCACGACCATCTATCCATCTGACCGTACGGGCATGGAACGCGTGCGCGCCCTGCTCGAACGGGAAGGTCTGCACATGGACGCAAATCTCGACTATACTTGCGCCATTCTTGACGAGTCGTACATGCCCATCGCGACGGGCAGCTGCTGCGGCAACACGCTCCGCTGCTTCGCCGTCGACAATACGCATCGAGGGGAAGGCCTGCTGAACGAAGTCCTCTCCCATCTCATGACCGTGCAGCAGGAGCGCGGGAACGCCGCCGTCTTCCTCTACACAAAAGGCGATTCCGTCCGCTTCTTCCGCAATCTCGGCTTTCATGAAATTGCCCGTGTCTCGGACATAATCGTTTTTCTCGAAAATCGCCGCTGGGGATTTTCCGACTATCTGAAAGCATTGCAGCAGGAAAGTCCCGCGAGCGCCCAAAATGCGGCGGCAATTGTAATGAATGCAAATCCTTTTACGCTCGGACATCTCTGCCTCGTGGAGCATGCATCCGCAGAAAACGAATGGGTGCATCTCTTTATCGTGAGCGAGGAGGCGAGCCTCTTTCCCTTTGCCGTGCGTGAGCGCCTCATACGTGAGGGAACGGCGCATCTCAAAAATATTGTCTATCATCGAACGAGTTCCTATATCATCAGCCAGGCAACCTTCCCCAGCTATTTCCAAAAGGATGAAGATGCCGTTATCCTAAGCCATGCGCAGCTCGATATTGCCGTGTTTTCACGCATTGCAAAGGCGCTCTCTATCACGCGCCGCTATGTCGGCGCAGAGGAGTCAAGCCATGTCACACGTCTCTACAACGAGATTATGCTGCACGATCTCCCACGTGCAGGCATTTCGTGCAGGATCATCCCACGCAGGGAACACGCAGGCACACCAATCAGTGCCTCCACCGTACGCCGGGCGATTCAGGCAGGCAATATGAGCATCCTCCCCTCCCTCGTTCCGCCTGCAACACTCGCCTTTCTCCAAAGTGAGGAAAGCGCTGCCATTCGCAGAAAGATTGCAGAGGCAGCAGACGTCGTTCACTACTAATTGTTCACTACTAGTTATTCACTACGAAAGGAGCGGTATGTATGTTCAGCGGTATCCCGATAGATCTGCCCGCTATGCTCGCCGCACGTGAGGAACGCGCCGCACGGCAGGACATATGGCTGAAACAATACGCCTGTCCTATCCTCTCCTTCACGCTCAATATTCCGGGTTCAGTCAAAACCTCTCCCGATCTGCGGCGTGCGTTTGATACGGGTCTTGCAGCATTGGAGGATGCGCTGGAATCCGCAGGGCTGTCCGCCATAGCGCGGGACGAAATCCATGCGCCGACGGGTGATGAGGCACTGCTTGCCATCAGAGGGCATGCAGCAGCAATCAAGGAGATTGCAACGAAGCTCGAAGAAGATCATCCACTCGGTCGTCTCTTCGATATGGACGTTCTGAACGCAGATGGGACAAAGCTTTCGCGCAGAGTCCCGCGCCGCTGCCTGCTCTGCGCCGAACAGGCGCAAAACTGTGCGCGCAGCCGCCGTCACACCGTCGCAGAGCTGACGGCAGAGATCAAGCGTCTCCTCATCGCATACCTAGGATCAAATGGGGCTGCTCTGTGAAGTTTAAAAACTTCGCAGAGCAGCCCCATTTGATCCTATCTATAGCGAAACGAAAACAAACCATCTTATCCCAAGCACAAGGTCTGTTTCTTGGAAAATTTTAAAAAACAGCTTTCTAAGTATAACCGCATATGCAACGCATTGCCAAGGTGTCCGCGAAACTGAGACCGGCCAAACCAATCGAAGGAAACTTTGGCTCACGGAAGACACGATTGCACGATTGATGGAACTACAGTCGCCAAAGCACGATAAGAGGCTTTCCGTACTCCTTTTTGAACGACTTGGCAAACTGTTTCATTTCGAGATCGGCAGCGCTGTGATCCGTTCCCTTTTTCGCATAAGCGGTCAAGACAACCGCCTCGTCCGCGATACGCGCCCGAAGCCTTTCGACATTCCCTTCATGCGTCACGTCCGATGCCTCGGCAAGCGCGAGCAGCAGGGCAAGCCGGCGCACCGTCTGCCAGTCATCCGACGAGAGCATCATCGCGTAGCGGTAAGCACGCATTGTCCTGCTGCTGATGCCGTGATGGAACCCCGCGATAAATGCTGCCATGAGCTGTTCCTTATGCGTCATGCCGTAGAGCGGCGCATGCGCGATGACAAAGGCAGAATGACGTGCGTGGTCGTAGTAATTGATTGCCTGTCCTGCATCGTGCAGCCATGCAGCGACCCCCAGGAGCGTGCGGGCACGTCCCTTCGCGCCGTGCAGGGGCGCGAGCTGGTCGAAGAGCGAGCTCGCCTTCGTGTGAACGCGTTCGAGATGTTCCATGCAGTGATCGGTCCAGCCGAGGTAATTCCTCACGCTCATGCGCAGGACGTCCTTTGCGACCTTGCCCTCGCCGTATTTCTCTCCGTAGTATCCAAAGAATGCACCGTCGCGCAGGCCGCACCCTGAAACGATGACGTCGCCGCCTTTGGCGTAGTCCATGAGCGTGCGAATGATAAGCGTGCCTGCCACGATGAGATCGGCGCGGTCGGAAGAAAGCCCCTTGATGCGCTTGCGCACTGCCAGAGAGGATGTCGCAATCATCGTGCAAAGCGCATCAAACCGCTTGTGCGGCATACGGTAGTTGTGGATTCGCGCGAGCTGGTACCGCTCCTTTGCCTGATCGATCTTGCCAAGGTTTCGCACCGTCCCGCCGACGCCGATGATGGGCAGGCGTACGCCTTTTGCCCATGGGATCATTTCTTCAAACCGTTTCTCGACGTACTTGCGGCACTTCTCCATCGCGGCAGGCACCACCTTGCCCGCGAGTGAAAACTTGTCCGTCATCGTCACCGCGCCGATCGGAACGGAGACCGAATGAACGATTTTGCGCCCCTTGACGAGCGTGACCTCAATCGACGCGCCGCCGAGATCGAACTGCAAAAAATTCTTTTCCGCAATCGTATTGACGACGCCGAGATATCCTAGATATGCCTCGCGCTCCCCTGAGACGACCTCGACCTCAATGCCCGTTTCCCTGCGGATCCGCTCGATGAACGATGTGCCGTCCTTCGCGCTTCGCGCCGCTGCCGTTGCAATCGCAATGCAGCGCGTGACCCCCATGACCTCCATGATATGCTTGTAGACACTTAGACATGCCATCGCGCGCTTGACGCCATCGGGACTCAGTCTCCCCGTCTCCGACATGCCCTTTCCGAGCCGAATCGCTTCCTTTTGCTGGTATTCGAGCCGATACGATTGATTGTCTGCAATCCCCATGACGATAAAGCGAATCGAGTTCGATCCCATATCAATGACGGCAATGCGTTCCATGCACATTCTCCCATGAATTTGAGTCTTATTCTGCGTCCCCATTATATCATGTTCCGTAGGATTTCGATCCAAAAACTTTTTGTCCCATGCGCCGATAAACATACGCTGCAATGGCAGCCTGCATGGCGACGAGTGCGGCAAGAAAGCCGAATGCCACATAGAGATCCGTCCGATGCGCGAGAAAACCGATTGCCGCCGGTCCCATGAGGACACCGAGATAGCCGAGCGTCGAGACAGCAGGAACGGCAAGGCTGATCGGCATATCCTCCTGCTTGCCCATGAGGCTGAAAAAGACGGGAACGACGTTCGCCGATCCGACGCCAATCGCGAAAAAGCCTAGATAGAGGACCGTTGTGCTCTCGGCAAGGATCACGAGCAAAAAGCCTGCAAATGCAACGAGCAGACCGCCGATAACAACGCATTCTGGGCCGAGCTTTACGACGAGCGCATCGCCGACAAGACGCATGACGAGCATCGCAGCGGAAAAGACCGTAAAGCCCATGCCCGCAAGCGAGAGATCGAATCCGCGCTCGACGCGGAGAAAGACACCGCTCCAATCCATGATCGCGCCTTCCGTGAGGAACGCGATGCAAGCAATGATGCCGATAAATGTCACGATGCCGCGCGGAATGCCAATGAGCCTGCCGCCCGCATCCCCGCCGTACGGGATGAGGTACCGGCGGAAATACGCAATCGTCCCGAGCATAATGCCGGATGCGATCGCCGTCGAGACGAGCGGCGTAAGCCTACACATCCCGACCCAAACGCCGAAAAGCCCGGCGCCGACGAAACCGCCGACGCTCCACAGCGCATGCATGCCGCTCATGAGCCTCCTGTCGCTCTCCTTCTCGACGATGACCGCCGCGACGTTGACCGTCGCATCGAGGCATCCCATAAATGCGCCAAATCCGAGGAGCAAGACCGCCGCAAGCCAAAGCGTGGAAACATGGGAAAGCGCAAAGAGGAACACGGCCTCAGCGACGCATGCGACCGTCAGGACCCGCCGGCAGCCGAGACGCGTCGCAGCCGCTCCCGCGAGCGGCATCGTAAGCAGCGAGCCTATGCCGATGCACAGCAGCAGCATGCCGAGCACATTCTCCCCAATCGCGAGCCGCTCCTTCAAGAGCGGCACGAGCGGCGCCCATGATGCCGATCCGAAGCCGCCGATGAAAAAAACCGCACGCGTCGCACGCTGCTGCGAAACGCCGATCGCTTTATCCTTCGCTGCCAAAAGACCCCTTCTTTCATTCGGTTCCGAATCCAGCATGCAGCAAAAGCACAAGGTGCCACAAGTTGCCTTGCACAGAAGCGTGCCTTGTGCTGGTTTTCGGCTCTCAGCGCGCTGCCTTTTTCCCCGTGCTGCCGCGCTTCGTCATCGGGATTCCCTCTTTGCAAAGCGGGCATGCCTCCGGCTTATACGTCTCGACATTCAAGCGGAGAAGTGCCTTGTACGGCACGTCGCCGAAGGAGATCTTCCCACCGCTGCGATCGACGAGCATGCTGACGGCGGCGGGGATGCCGCCATGCCGTTTTACGACTTCGATGACTTCCTTGATGGAGCCGCCCGTCGTCACGATGTCCTCGACGATGAGCACGCGCTCACCCTCATGCAGCGAAAAGCCGCGGCGAAACGTCATCTTGCCGTCGACGCGCTCTGTGAAGATCGCGCGCGTGCCGAGAGCCTTGCCCGTCTCATGTGCGAGCAGTATGCCGCCTGTCACAGGACCGACGACCGTCTCGATGCCCGCGTCCTTGAAGTTTTCCGCCATCGCCTCGCAAAGCTTCTGCGTGTACGCGGGATGCTGGAGCACGTTGAACTTCTCCACGTAGTGCGGACTGTGCAGGCCGGAAGTCAGCAGGAAATGCCCGTTCATGATGGCATTCGTCTCGATGAGGAGATCCTTTACTTCTTGTTCTGTCATGGTACCGTCTCCATTTCCTTCAAAATAGCTTCCGCTGCCGCTTTCGGGTCGTCTGCCGCGCGAATGGGACGACCGATGACGAGGTGGCTTGCCCCCGCCATGAGCGCCGCGCGGGGCGTCGCAATGCGGCTCTGATCATCCGCCGAAGTGCCTGCGGGACGCACGCCCGGCGTCACGATCAAGAAGTCCTCGCCGCACGCTGCGCGAATGGCCTCTGCCTCCTGCGGCGAGGCGACGACCCCGTCCAGCCCAGCCTCCTTTGCGAGACGCGCGAGGCGCAGAACGGACTCCTCGAGCACGCGCGTTTGCCCAACTCCCTGCCATTCCGCGCTGCTGATGCTCGTGAGCACCGTGATCGCGATGAGTTTCGGGCAAGGGATTCCCGCCTCCGCAGCCTCCTTGTGCAGGCGGTCTGCCGCCGTCTTCATCATCGTGAGGCCGCCGCTCGCGTGGACGTTCAGCATATCCGCACCGAGGTGCATGAGCGAGCAAAGCCCGCCCGCGACAGTGTTTGGAATATCGTGCAGCTTGAGATCGAGAAAGACGTGCTTGCCCTCCCTCCGCAGCCACGTGACGGCTTTTCCGCCGACAGCGTAGAAAAGCTCCATGCCGACCTTGTAGTACGATACGCTGCCGCCGAGCTTCGCCACGAGCGTGCGGACATCTTCCATCGTGTGGAAGTCGAGTGCGACGATCAAGCGATCATCTGCTTTTGCCATCATGTGTTTTCTCCTAAAAAATCCGGGTTTGCCTTGCCGACAAGCTCACGGATATTCGATAGTCCGCGCTGCTCAAGGTAATCATTCAGCCCGTCGCAAATCCGCATCGTCACCGTCGGGTCGGTGAAATTTGCCGTGCCGACGGCAACGGCGCTCGCGCCCGCGAGGAAGAATTCCACCGCGTCCTTCGCGCTCGTGATGCCGCCCATGCCGATGATCGGCACGCGCACCGCCTGTGCGACCTGCCATACCATGCGCACGGCGACGGGCTTCACGCACGCGCCGGAAAGACCGCCCGTGACATTGCCGAGCACGGGCCGCCACCGATGGATATCGATCTCCATGCCGAGAAGCGTGTTGATGAGCGACACGGCATCCGCGCCCGCCGCCTCGACGGCCTTTGCCATCTGCACGATGTCCGTGACATTCGGCGAAAGCTTCAGGATGACGGGCTTCTTCGTATTCGCCTTTGCCGCGCGGACAACGGAAGATGCCGCCTCGGGATCGGTGCCGAAGAGGATGCCGCCGTCTTTGACGTTCGGGCAGGAAACATTGAGTTCGATTGCCGCAACGCCCGGCACATCAAGCATTTTGGCAAGCGTGCCGTACGCCTCTGCCGAGCTGCCCGAAATGTTGACGATGACGTGCATGCCATACGGCTCGATGCGCGGAAGTATTTCTTTAAGAAACACCTCGACGCCGGGATTTTCAAGCCCGATGCAGTTGAGCATCCCCATAGGCGTTTCCGTCACACGCACGCCTTCGTTGCCGCGGCGCGGTGCGAGCGTCGTTCCCTTGACCATGACGCCGCCGAGCCGCGCGAGGTCGACGAAATCCGCGAACTCCTCTCCGAATCCGAACGTTCCCGACGCCGTAAGCACTGGCGTCTCCATCTCGATGCCGAGAAGCTCGGTACGCAGCCGTTCATCGCTCATGAAAACACCTCCGCCGCCGAAAATACAGGACCGTCCTTGCAGACTTTCCTGCGCCCGCCGCGCGTGTCGACCGAGCAGGAAAGGCATGCGCCAAGCCCGCACGCCATGCGCGCCTCAAGTGAGACTTCACACGGGGTTCCATGCTCCTGTGCGAGCTTTGCGACGCCGCGCATCATGACTTCAGGCCCGCAGACGACGATGCCGTCGTAGTCGTAACGCGCAAGGAGCGTCGGCAGAAGATCCGTCGCAAAGCCTCGGACGCCGAGCGATCCGTCGTCCGTCGTGATGAAGATATTGCGCACGAAGCCGTGAAACAGCGTATTCCAAAAGAGTTCGTCCTCCGTCCTTCCGCCCATGAGCACATCTGCCCTGCCCTTTAAGGAGGCGGCGTAATAGAGGAGCGGGGAAAGCCCAATGCCGCCGCCAACGACGAGCGGATGTACAAAATCGTGCGAAAAACCGTTGCCGAGTGGGCCAAGCACATTTACGGAATCGTCCTTTTGGAGCGCAGCAAGCGCCCTCGTCCCCTCGCCGACGACGCGGTAGATGAAGGCGATGTTGCCGTTCTCGCGGTCGATTGCCGCGACACCGAGAGGACGGCGCAGCGTGAACGCACCCCGTAATATGCGAAGCTGGACGAATTGTCCCGGCTCCGCCGCCTGTGCGATCGCCGGTGCATAAACCATCAGAAAATAAACGGTTTCAATGAGTTTCTGCTGCTGAACGACATTTGCCGTCACTTCGTATTTCTTAGGCAAGGTCATCACCACCGCCTACGTAGTCCTGAATGGCGAGTGAGTAGACGAGTCGGCGGTCGCGCATGAACGAGAGCACGCGCAGGACTTCCCATGCCGTGTCGAGCGAGGTCAGGCAGGCAATGCCGTGCTCAACCGTCGCACGGCGAATCTTGAAGCCGTCCTTTGCCGACGACTTGCCCTGCGTGAGTGTGTTGATGACCATATTGATCCTGCCACTCTTGATCCACTCGATGATATCCGCACTGCGCTCGTGTACCTTTCCGACGACTTCCGCGTCGATCCCCATGCCCCAAATAGCTTTCGCCGTGCCTTCCGTCGCCGCGATGGCAAAGCCGAGCTCCGAAAATGCCTTGACGAGCTGCTTCATCTCATCCTTGTCCTTGTCGGCGACCGTAAATAGGATACATCCCTTCATCGGCACGTGGATGCCCGATCCAATGATCGCCTTGTAAAGCGCACGCGCGTAGTGATAGTCGATGCCCATGGCCTCGCCCGTCGACTTCATTTCAGGGCCGAGTGCGATATCGACGTCCGTCATCTTCGCAAAGGAAAATACCGGCGCCTTGACGGCGACGTACGGCTTCGGCGGAACGAGTCCAGAATGCCAGCCGAGCGCCTTGAGTGTGCTGCCGAGCGCGATGCGCGTCGCGAGATTCACCATCTTGACATTCGTGACCTTTGAAAGAAACGGAACGGTGCGCGAGGAGCGCGGGTTGACCTCGATGATGTAGACTTCGCCGCCCGCGACGACAAACTGGATGTTGAGCAGTCCCTTGACATGAAGTGCCGCTGCAAGGCGTTTCGTATAATCCACGATCGTGTAAAGGATCTTTGCATGAAGCGTCTGCGGCGGATAGACGGCGATCGAGTCGCCCGAATGGACGCCCGCGCGCTCGACGTGCTCCATAATGCCCGGAATGACGACATCCGTGCCGTCGGAAATTCCGTCGACTTCGACCTCCGTGCCCTGCATATAGCGGTCAACGAGTACGGGATGGTCAGGCGTGACCTTGACGGCGCGGCTCATATAATCGCGCAGCTCTGCCTCGTTGTAGACGATCTCCATCGCGCGTCCGCCTAGGACGTACGACGGGCGCACCATGACAGGGTAGCCGATGCGCGCCGCACCCGTGATGGCATCACGAAGATTCGTGACGCTGATGCCTTCGGGGCGTGGGATCTTCGTCTGCGTGAGCACTTCGTCGAAGCGCTCGCGATCCTCGGCGCGGTCGATGTCGTCGACGGACGTGCCGAATACCTTGACGCCTGCCTTTTGCAGCGACGCCGCGAGGTTGATTGCCGTCTGTCCGCCGAACTGAACGATGACGCCATCCGGCTTTTCCTTGTCGATGATGTTGAGCACGTCTTCCGTCGTCAGCGGCTCGAAATAGAGGCGGTCGGAAATATCGAAGTCCGTCGAGACCGTCTCCGGGTTGTTGTTGATGATGATCGCCTCAATGCCCATCTCGCGAAGCGCCCAAACGGAATGCACGGAGCAATAGTCAAACTCGACGCCCTGCCCGATGCGGATCGGGCCCGAGCCGAGCACGATGACCTTGCGCGCATTCGATGGGCGCACCTCGTCCTCCTGTGCGTGGAATGTCGAGTAGTAGTACGGTGTCGCTGCCTCAAATTCCGCAGCGCACGTGTCGACCATCTTGTAGCACGGCAGGATGTCCATCGACTTGCGGAGTGTGCGAATCTCGTCCGTCGTCCTTTTTGTGAGCTCCGCGATCGAGCGGTCGGCAAGGCCGACGTCCTTCGCCGCGAACATGAGCTTCGGCGTCAGTGCCTCTTTCGTCAGGCGATTTTCCACATCAGTGATATGTTGAATCTTGTGGAGGAACCACTTGTCGATCTTGGTTATATCGTGAATCGCATCGACCGTCGCAATGCCGCGGCGCAGTGCCTCAGCGATGGCAAAAATGCGCTCGTCGTTGATGCGTGAGAGTGCTTTTTTGACGCGCGCATCATCCCATTCCTCCATCTTTTCCATGTGCAGCCGATGCACGCCGATTTCGAGCGAGCGCACAGCTTTCAGGAGCGCACCCTCAAAATTCCGGTCCATGCTCATGACCTCGCCCGTCGCCTTCATCTGCGTGCCAAGCGTGTGGTCGGCATAGACGAACTTGTCAAACGGCCAGCGGGGAAACTTCACGACGCAGTAGTCCAGTGCCGGTTCGAAACACGCCTTTGTCTTCTGCGTGACCGCATTCGTGATCTCGTCGAGCGTGTAGCCAATCGCGATCTTGGCCGATACTTTTGCGATCGGATACCCTGTCGCCTTCGACGCGAGCGCCGACGAACGGCTCACGCGCGGGTTGACCTCGATAACGTAGTAGCGGTTGCTGTTCGGGTCGAGCGCGTACTGCGCATTGCAGCCGCCCTCGATGCCGAGTTCTCGAATGATGCGCAGCGATGCGCTGCGGAGCATCTGGTACTCGTGATCGGTGAGCGTCTGCGATGGCGCGACGACGATGGAATCGCCGGTATGGACGCCGACGGGGTCAAAGTTCTCCATGTTGCAGACGGTGATGCAGGTATCGTTTCCGTCGCGCATGACCTCGTACTCGATTTCTTTCCAGCCCGCAACGCTGCGCTCGATGAGCACCTGTCCAATCATCGAGTACGTGAGCCCTTTGATGACCGTCTCGATAAGCTCTTCCTCATTTTCGGCGATGCCGCCGCCCGTGCCGCCCATCGTGTACGCAGGCCGCACGATGACGGGATAGCCGATTTCCTTTGCGAATGCGACAGCCGCAGGCACATCCTCGACGATCATGCTCTCGGGAATCGGCTCGCCGAGCTTCTGCATCGTCTCCTTGAACCGCTCGCGATCCTCTGCCTGCTCGATCGCCCCCAGCGGCGTGCCAAGAAGCTCGACCTCGTACTTTTCGAGCACGCCTTTTTCGGCGAGCTGCACGGCGAGATTGAGTCCAGCCTGTCCGCCAAGCGTTGCGAGGAGACCGTCCGGCCGCTCCTTTGCGATGATGTTTGCGAGGAACTCGGCCGTCAGCGGCTCAATGTAGACGCGGTCGGCAATATGCGTATCCGTCATGATCGTCGCGGGATTGGAATTCACGAGCACGACTTCAAGCCCTTCCTCCTTGAGTGCGCGGCACGCCTGCGAGCCCGCATAGTCAAACTCCGCCGCCTGCCCGATGATGATTGGACCGGAGCCGATGACCATGACCTTGCTCAGATTCTCCTTCTTTGGCACAGCTTATTCCCCTTTCTCCAGCATGGCGCGGAATTCTTCAAACAAGTACATATTGTCGTCCGGTCCCGGCGCTGCTTCAGGATGGTACTGAACCGAAAAAATCGGCAGCTCTTTATGCCGCATGCCCTCCACTGTTCCATCGTTGACATTGACGTGCGTGACGGCAAGCGGCAGCCCTTCAAGCGACGCCGCATCGACGGCAAAGCCGTGATTCTGTGCGGAAATCTGCACCTTGCCCGTACGCAGATCCTTGACTGGCTGGTTCGTGCCGCGATGGCCGAACTTGAGCTTGTACGTCTTCGCGCCCATCGCAATCGCGATGAGCTGATGTCCGAGGCAAATGCCGAAAATCGGCTTTTTCCCGAAAAGCTTCTTGATTTCTGCCGCAATCTCCGGCACGTCGGCAGGATCACCGGGGCCGTTCGAAAGGAAGACGCCGTCGGGATTCATTGCGAGCACTTCTTCCGCCGTCGTATGCGCGGGCACGACCTTGAGACGAAATCCCTTGCGGTGCATCGAATCCAGGATATTCTGCTTGACGCCAAAGTCCATCGCGACGACGAACGGTGCGCCTCTCCTCTCACATTCCATATCGTATGCCTTCGGCGTCGTGACCGCTTCGACGACTTCCCTGCGGATAGGCGTCGCCATGAGCGCGTCGGCCGCATCCTTTGCCGCCTTCTCCGAGACGATGATTCCCTTCATCGTGCCTGCCGCGCGAATGTGACGCGTGATGGCGCGCGTATCGACGTTGTACAGGCACGGCACTTTCTGCTCGGTCAGAAACGCTGCAAGACTCTTCTCATAGTGCCAGTTGCTCCCATCCGTGCAAAGATCGCCGATGACGAAGCCTGCGACGAATGACTTGCGCGACTGCATGAAAAGCTCCGCGATGCCGTAGTTGCCGACGAGCGGGTACGTGAGCGTCAAAATCTGCGCGCAGTACGACGGATCCGTAAGGCTCTCCTGATAGCCGACCATGCCCGTATTGAAAACGACTTCACCCGTCGCCTTGAAATCATTCAGCAAATCGCCGTAGAAGACCGTCCCGTCTTCCAAGATCAATTTCCCCTTCACCCAAAACACCTCACTGCATTCAGAAGACCCTGCCGTCCTGCATCACGATATTCCCGTCGACGACCGTCAGCACGGCCTTGCCTTTCAGCTTTCTGCCGGCGAAAGGGGAATGGCTGCCGCGCGTGTGGAATTCCTCGGCGACAACCGTCCACTCGAGATTCGGATCGAGAACCGTCACATCGGCGTTCGCGCCGACGGAGAGCGTGCCTGCCGCAAGGCCAAATGCCTTCGCAGGCTCCCACGTCATTTTGGAAATGAGGAGCGGCAAATCGATCTTGCCCGTATGGACGAGATCTGTAAGGAGCACGCCGACTGCCGTTTCAAGTCCCGGAAAACCGCTCGGTGCAAGACCGTATTCTCGATCCTTCTCTTCCGGCGCATGCGGCGAGTGGTCGGTCACGATCGCATCGATCGTGCCGTCCCTCAGCCCTTCCAGTACGGCGTCGACATCCTTCTGCGCGCGCAGCGGCGGATTGACCTTCGTCGAGCTGTCGCAAAGCTTGACGAGATCCTCCGTCATCGTCAGATTGTGCGGCGTCGCCTCCGCCGTCACGCGAACGCCGCGCTTTTTCGCCTGCCGCACGATGTCGACCGCACCTGCCGAGCTGATGTGCGCGATATGAACACGCGCGCCTGCATACTCAGCGAGCATGATGTCGCGCACCGTCGCGATGTCCTCCGCGATGGTCGGACGCCCTTTCATGCCGAGCATCGCGCTCCGATGCCCCTCATTCATGACGCCGTCCTCAACGAGCGACGTCTCCTCTTCATGATTGATGATGACCTTGTCAAACGGGCGCAGGTAGTCGTACGCACTGAGCAGGACCTTTGCGACGGGGTCGAAATGTCCGTCGTCCGAAAATGCGACGGCGCCAGCTTCGATCATGTCGCCGAGTTCCGCAAGCTCCTTGCCCTCTTGATTCTTCGTGACCGCGCCGATGATCTCGACGTGTACCTTAGCGACATCTGCCGCGCGCTTCTTCATGCCCTCGACGAGCGCTGCCGTATCGATGACGGGTCGCGTGTTCGGCATCGTCGCAACGCGCGTATAGCCGCCCGCTGCCGCTGCCTCCGTGCCGGAAGCGAAATCCTCCTTCGCTTCCTGTCCCGGTTCGCGCAGATGGACGTGCATATCGATGAGTCCCGGCGCAACGACCTTGCCCCGCGCATCATACGCCTCTGCACCGTCTGCGGGAAGGTTCTTTCCGACTGCTGCTATCTTTCCATCCTCGATCCGCACGTCTGCGACTTCATCAAATTGTCCTGCGGGATCGATGACGCGTCCGCCTTTGAGTAAAAGTTTCATTCCTGCTTCCCTCCCGTCAAGACCAGCGTGAAGAGTGCCATGCGCACTGCTACGCCGTTCTGCACTTCTTCCTGTATCGCCGACTGCGTGCCGTAGGCGACGGCAGGCGAGATTTCCCAGCCTTTGTTCATCGGGCCTGGATGCAGGATGAGCGCGTCTTCTTTCGCAAGCGCAAGCCGCTTTGCGTTGAGCCCGTAGATGCGCGCGTACTCACGCGTCGTCGGGAAGAGTCCGCCCTTCATGCGTTCGAGCTGGATGCGCAGCACCTCGATGACGTCCGCGCCCGCTATCGCTTCCTCAATGCGATCATGGATGAAGATGCCCGGCTCTTCGCAAAGGAAGCGCGGCAGGAGCGTCCGCGGTCCCGCGATATGGACTTCCATGCCCATCTTGCGCATGCCGTGTATATCGGAGCGCGCAACGCGGCTGTGGAGCACGTCGCCTAAGATGGCGACCTTGAGCCCTTCGAGACGGCCTTTATGCTGCTCGACTGTAAAGAGATTCAAGAGTCCCTGTGAAGGATGCGCGTGCGCGCCGTCTCCTGCATTCAGGATGACAGGCGTCACGACATGCGACGCATACTCCGCCGCCCCCTCTGCCTTGTGGCGCATGACGATCGCATCGACCCCCATCGCTTCGATCGTGTAGAGCGTGTCGCGCAGGCTTTCCCCCTTGACGATGCTCGATGCGCCTGCCGTGATATTGACGACGTCCGCGCCAAGGTACTTTCCCGCAAGCTCAAACGACGTGCGCGTGCGCGTGCTCGGCTCGTAGAAGAGCGTCACGATCGATTTGCCCCGCAGCGCCGGCACCTTTTTGATGTCGCGATGGATGATATTCTTCATTTCCTTCGCGGTTTCGAGCACGAGTCGAATCTCCTCCGGCGTGAAGTCCTCCAGCCCGAGAATATGCTTCCCTCGCAGGGATACGGTGTTCTTTCCCAAACGAATCACTCCTCATTCTGTAGCGGTCGAATCCTGCCAAGCCTGCCTTTCGGAGCCGGTTTTACACAAGAAAAAGGAACTCTCCTATGCGACTGGATAGGAAAGCTCCTTACTCACGTAACCGTATAAAGCGCATCCACGCTTCATTTGTACACAAAAAGAACTGCCGCTTGCATCGCAGTAAATCCGATCACGGAAACGCTCTTCGTGTTCCTTGCTCCCCTTGTGCGCATCGCCGTACGCATCTTAAAAAGGTTTTCTGCCTTCTTCATTATAGCGTAGTTTTCTTAAAAACGCAAGGCATTTGCCCCTCAGAGCCACGAAACAAGCGCCTCCGTTCCCTTTCGCTCCGCATGACGCGTAGACGGTACGGCGTCGTCCGTTGGATAGCCGATCGGCAGCACGCAAGAAAGTTCAAAGCCTGCCATTTCAGGGAACAGCTTCTTCATCTTCGGCGCATCGAAGTGACCGACCCACGTCGTGCCAAGCCCTAGGTCCTCGGCTTCAAGCATCATGTGCGTCGCGGCAATGCTCGCATCGACCTCAGCGAAATTTTTCTCGTCAAACGATCGGACCCATGCCTCTTCTGCCTTGCTCCCAATGACAATCGCAACGGGCGCGCCAAAGACAAAATGCGTCGTCTCGGCTAGTTTTTTCATCGCCTCAGACGACTTCAGCACCCAAAAATGGATCGGCTGTTTGTTGACTGCCGTCGGCGCGAGATTGCCCGCCTCCAAAATCCGATGAAGTTTTTCTTCCTCCACCGGCCTGTCCTGCAGGCTCCGACAGGAATAACGTTTTTTTGCAAGCTCCAAAAAAGTCATCGTGTTCCTCCTTGTCAAAAGACGGTAAACCCTTATTTGTATTCCGCCGCCAGCTTTTCAAAGAGCGGCAGCGAGCGCTCGATTGTCTCCGTCTTGATGCAGTACGCGAGGCGGAAGTAGCCGGGGCAGCCGAAGTCCGCGCCGGGCACGAGCAAGAGATCGTACTTCTTCGCACGCTCGCAGAACGCGTAATCGTCCGTCTCAAGCGCCTTCGGGAACAAGTAGAATGCGCCCTGCGGCTGAACGCAGGAAAAGCCCGCCTTGATGAGTCCGTCATAGAGCAGCTTTGCATTCTTGACGTACGTGCCAATATCCGACGGACGCTCGGCACACCGTGCAATGACGTGCTGCCAAAGCGACGGCGCATTGACGTGCGTGAGCACGCGCGCCGCCCCCGCAATTGCACCGAAGACCTTCTCGTAGCTCGCGATCTTGTTCGGCACGGCGATATAGCCGATACGTTCGCCCGGAAGCGAAAACGCCTTGCTGTACGAGTAGCAGACAATCGTATTGTCGTAGTAATTCGGGATATAGGGGACCGTGAACCCTTCGTAGACGATTTCTCGGTACGGCTCATCCGAAATGAGGAAGATCGGATGGCCGTACTCTTTTTCTTTTGCACGGAGCACATCGGCTAGTTTTCGGATGGTCTCTTCCGAGTAGACCGCGCCGCTCGGATTGTTCGGTGAGTCGACGATGACGGCCTTCGTATGGTTCGTGATACACGCCTCGAATGCCGTAAATTCGATCTGCCAGTCGGAAGGACGTGCCGGCACGACGACGAGCTTGCCTCCGACCGATTCGACAAAGCAGCGATATTCGGGGAAAAACGGCGCAAAGACGATAAATTCATCGCCCTCTTGGCAGAGCGCCTTAAACGAAATCGTGATCGCCGCCGCCGCGCCTGCCGTCATAAAAATATTCTTTCCTTCGTAATCCGTTCCGAAGCGCTTGTTGATGCTCCTAGCAACGGCTTCACGCGTCTTCGGAGCACCGGGGGCAACGGTGTAGCCATGCACGGCACGCGGCTCTTCGTGCTCCAGGATGTCGATCGCCACCTGTTTGATGAACGCCGGCGTCGGCACGTTCGGATTGCCGAGGCTGAAGTCGAATACATTCTCCTCGCCGACCTCTGCGGCACGCCTCCGCCCGAACTCAAAGATCGTGCGAATCGTGGACTTCTTCGTTCCAAGCTCATACATCGTCTGTGAAATCATGCGCATACCACCTTATGGGTTCGATATGAAACCTTTCCCTTTCATTCTATCACATCTTCGACTGAAAAAAAATTCTTTTCACGGTCTTATGCAGCTTCGGGCAAATTGAAAATTGAATTGTCGCATCGCTCTGCCAAACTTTGGTAGCTTGTGCAACTTCTCTTGAATCGCCATCACACGATAAGCTGCTTCAATTTTCGTCTGAGATAATCAATCGTCCGCAACCGCTCGATCAAGTCATCCGTTCCATTGCCGATCCGCTCGGATGAAAAAGAGCCTGCAGGGATTTGCCCGACTCCAATTTCTCCTCGCACTTGTGTCATAACGGCTTGCACGGACGCATAGCGAATCAACGCGATCAATTTCTCTGCCCGAGCAAGATCGGCGGAATAACATGCATTTCCCTTATGACATCCTTTTTCCTTCAAAATAGCAACGTCCTTGCAAATCGCTTCATATCCGTGGGCGACAATCGCGTCTACCAATCGGCAGGCGGTTGATACCGATGCCGTTCGTTTGCCTGCGATGATCTTGACCTCTTTTCGCAACTCCCGTGCATATTTAGGGGATTGAAGCACGGACGGCCCAACAAAGCGGTCTACGCCGATAATATAGCGTGCTTTCCGCAGCCTTTGACGGACTTGCGCTTCTTCCATTTCCTCATAGGCAACCGGCACAAAGCAAAGTCCATCGATTCCAAAATCCCTGCATTCCTGCGCCAATCGTTTTGTATAGGGCAACAGATTGTTGAACACATATACCGTCTCACCACGGGGAATCCCCGCAATCGCAAGAAAAAAATGGTCGTCGGGTACAGATCCAAAATAAATCGACGGCCTTCGGGGATATATCTAGAAATCGCTGCTTCTTGTGTCTTCGCGCAAAGGTAAAACGTGTCTGGCTCGCACGTCTTGATCTCGCGTGTCGTTTGCGTCTGGATGTCCCAATCCGTACCGAGAAAAGATTGGCATATCGAACGAATTTCTTCTGCAATAAAGGGGCTGCTCCCCACTGCCATCAAATGAATTTCATTCATTGCGCTTCCTCCTTTCGCACGGTTTCGAGGAATGCTTGTGCCGCATAAGACGGATGCCGGCTCGTGTGCCACGCATAGGCAGGAGATACAAATAGGGGGGGGATCCAGTGCGACACATGCAAGATCATCTGTTCTATCGACAAGGCATTCCGGCAAAAATGTTACCCCAATCCCGGCGGCCGTCATCCGTTGAAGCAGCGTCACTTGACTGCATGAAAATCGCATGGCATGTCGCACGCGATAATCAAGCAGAATTCTGTACCGTGCTTGCGCTCTGCGCCGGGACGCTTGGACGCATCAACCACGAAATCTTCAGTCTTCAGCATACTGAAATATTAGAGTTGGAAGAGCCTTTCTTCATGGGGAAAATCGGTTCCTCCACGATGCCGCACAAACGCAATCCCGCGGTTCTCGAAAACAATCTTGCCCTGCTGCGCAATGTCCGCAGCATCGCGCCTGCCATCCTCGAAAGCATGATTTCCGAAAATGAACGCGATTGGGGCTGTTTCCTATCCGAATGGGAGGCGATTCCCAGAGCGTGCCATCTTATGGGAGCAGCGCTTTCCAAGACGAAATACATTCTCAAAAACCTCATTGTGTACCCAAAACACATGGAGCGCAATCTGTTCATTCAAAAAGGCCTCATGATGAGTGAATGTGTCATGATGCATCTCGCACCACGTCTCGGGCGCATGACCGCGCATGAAATCGTATACAAAAGCTGCATGGAGGCATACGAAAAGGAACTCCCTCTAAAAGAGGTTTTGATGAAAACGCCTGTTGTCACGGAAGCGTTCACCGAAAAGGAAATCGACCATATGCTCGATCCGCATCATTACGTCGGATTAGCGCCGGCATTTGTCGATCGGGTAATGAAAAAATATGCTGCGGAATAAGGAGTGAACCCTATGGATCATGCCCAAAAGAAAAAATTGCTCATGACCGTTCTGTTGGGCGTCTTGATTTGGCTATGCCCGCACCCGTCAGAAATCAGCGATGTCGCCTGGCATCTGTTTGCGATTTTTGCTGCTACGATTGCAGGCTTCATCCTGCAGCCTATCCCAATTGGCGCAGTTGCCTTTGCCGGCGTCACGATAGCCTCTCTGACCGGCGTCATCAGCGTGAGCACCGCGATTTCCGGCTATGGGAATAGCACGATATGGCTCATCATCTGCGCATTCCTGCTCTCCCGTGCCTTTATCAAAAGCGGGCTCGGCAATCGCATCGCGTATCTGATCATCAAGGCAATCGGAAAATCCTCCTTGATGCTCGGTTACGCGATCACGCTCACCGATTTCGTGATTTCTCCTGCTACGCCGTCCAGTACGGCGCGGGCAGGTGGAATCATTTACCCCATCATCAAGAGCCTTTCCTCCGCGCTCGGCTCAGAGCCCGGCGACACCGCCCGTAAATTCGGTGCGTATATCATGCAGATCGAATACCAGGCAAATGCCATTACCTGCGCCATGTTCATGACGGCAATGGCGGGAAATCCCATGGCAGTGGAACTCGCCGCGAAAACGATCGGCATCGAAATCACATGGGGCGATTGGGCACTTGCCTGCATCGTGCCTGGTCTTCTATCCCTTCTCATCATGCCGGTCTTGCTCTACAAGCTTTTCCCGCCGGAAATCAAGTACATGCCACATGCGAGGCAGATGGCCGTAGAAAAGCTCCAAGAAATGGGTCCTCTGACGTATCTCGAAAGGATCGTCGCATTCGTCTTTATCGGCGCACTCGCACTATGGGCCACATCTTCTCTTACCCACATGAATGCTACTGGCGTCGGCATGTTGGCGGTCATCATTCTCCTCCTGACCAACGTTTTGGATTGGAAGGATGTCTTGGAGGAAAAAGGCGCATGGAACACCATGTTCTGGATGGGCTCGCTGATCGCATTAGCGGGCGCATTGGCAAAATCGGGTTTCATAAAGATTGTCGCCAATATGGCAGGATCCGCAATTCAAGGCACTGGATTCAGTTGGCTTGCCGCGTTTATCCTTCTCGTGTTGATTTATGTGTATTCGCATTACGCTTTTGCAAGCGTATCCGCGCACATCGGCGCGATGTATGCAGCATTCCTGTCGGTCTCCGTCGTCGTCGGAACCCCTCCGCTCCTTGCCGCAATCGCATTTGCCGCACTGAGCAATATTATGATTCCGCTGACGCATTACGGCGGAGGTGCAGCTCCCATACTTTACGGCGCAGGTTACGTCTCGCAGGGGAAATGGTGGCAGCTTGGCTTTATTCTCGTTACCGTCAATCTCATCATTTGGCTCGGAATCGGAAGTGCATGGTGGCATCTGATCGGACTTTGGTAAATCGCGGAAAATGGCGGAAACGAACCCTTCCCAGACTCGTTTCCGCCATTTTCTTATTCCATGAAATAACGCATGGACGTCTTTTTCCATTCTTTTTTGGTGTAGAGCATGACCGGCTTCGATGCGCCTGTCTTCTCGGCGAGATCGACTGCGATGGCCTCACACTCTTTCCGGCTCTGTCCGTGAATCATCGTGTAGAGATTGTACGGCCAGCCGGGCGCCGTCGTGCGGTCGTAGCAATGCGAGACGCGCGGACATTTTGCCATCTCGCGTGCGATCGCGTCGAGACGCTCTGCCGGCACTTCCCAAGCCGCGAGCACATTTGCCTTGAATCCGACTTCGCGGTGGCGCAGGACAGCGCCCATCTTGCGGATCTTTTTCTCCTCGCGCATCGCCTGCACGCGGGCGACGAAGTCGTCAACGCTCACGCCAGCCTCTTCTGCCATCTGCTTGTACGGCTCTGCAACGAGCGGAAAATCCCGCTGAAGGATGCGGATAATCCTCTTGTCGAGCTCGGATATTGCAGTTTGTTCTGCCATATTGCGCTTCCTTTCCCATCTATGCTTCTTCCTGAACAGGCACAATTACGAAAGTTGGAACTGCACATTGATCTTGTACTTTTTCGTCGTCTTTAGATTCAGAAGACGTTCGACGCCCGGCAGGGCTTCGACCTCGCTGAGAATTTCCTTCTCCGTTTCGAGATTTGGGGTCAGAAGCGTAAACCAAAGATTGAACTTGCCCTCGCGTTCGTAATTGTGCGTAACGCCCGGATAGCGGTTGACCGCCTCCGCGACAGACGCGACTTTTCCCTCCGCTACGCGCAGGGCGACAAGCGTTCCGCCATAGCCGAGGCGGTTGGAGTCGAAGAACGTGCCGATACGGCGCAGGCAGCCCTCGTCTTTCAGCAGTCGCAGACGCGATATGACGCGCTCCTCGTCTGTCCCAAGTTCCTCTGCCATCTTGGCAAACGGAAGCTTGCCGATCGGCAAGCTTCCCTGCAAGAGGTTCAGCAGCGCCTTGTCAAAAGCGGTCAATTCCATCATGCACGGTCACTCCTCTGATGCGATGCTAAAGGAAGCACGGCTGAATTTATCCGTGATTCCGAAACACAACGATTATGAATTGCGTTCACATTTCACTTTTAGCATTGTATCAAAGTATCTCCTATGACGTCAAGCAAATCGGAACGGCCTTCATTTTTCAGAGATGAATACGGCAGTATGGATAGCTCCGCTATGCCGAACACTTTGCGCATGATAGAAATTTGCCTGTTTTGCGCATTTTTGCCAATCTTGTCCGCCTTCGTTGCAACGACGAGGACAGGAATGCCGCGCTCGACGAGCCAACGGAACATCCCAACATCGGATACCATCGGCTCATGACGAATGTCGATGAGCTGGCAGACAAACTGAAGACGAGGTGATGTCGTGAGATACTCCTCGATGAATTTCGCCCATATCTTGCGGTTCCCTTTTCCCGTCTTGGCGTAGCCGTAGCCCGGCAGGTCAACGAGGTAGAACGATTTACGGTCTTTGACGTCCGCAATCCTGACGCCGAGCTCATAGAAGTTGATCGTCTGCGTCTTGCCTGGCTGCGAGGAGACACGTGCAAGCCCCTTGACGCGCGTCAGGCTGTTGATGAGCGAGGACTTGCCGACGTTTGATCGGCCGATGCAGACGATTTCCGGCAGTTCCTTTTCCGGGTACTGCTCCTTTTTGACCGCAGAGGCGATGTACTGCCCTTGCGTGATAATCACGCGCTCCTTCTCTGCCATACTTTCATCTCCCTCGTCTTTTATCGCAGCAATGCGATTCGCAGTACTTCATCCATGTGCTCCACGGGAACGAATTCGAGCTTTTCGCGGACAGTCTCAGGTATGTCCTCGATGTCGGGCTTGTTCTCCTTCGGCAGGATAATGGTCTTCATACCTTCGCGATAGGCGGCAAGAACCTTTTCCTTGAGCCCACCGATCGGCAAGACGTTGCCGCGCAGCGTGATCTCCCCCGTCATCGCAACGTCACGGCGCACCTTGCACCCTGTGAGTGCAGAGATCATTGCCGTCGCCATGGTGATCCCTGCCGACGGTCCGTCCTTTGGCACGGCACCTTCCGGCAGATGAATGTGGATATCTTCCTTCTCGTAAAAGTCAGCGGCAAGGCCGAGCTTTTCGGTGCGGCTGCGGATATAGGAGAGCGCCGCCTGTGCCGATTCCTGCATGACATCACCGAGGCGTCCCGTCAGGATGAGCTTCCCCTTTCCCTTTAAGACCGTCGCTTCGGTTGGCAGGATATCGCCGCCGACTTCCGTCCAAGCCATCCCCGTCACGACGCCCACTTGCGGCTTTTTCTCCGCTTTCTTCTCTAAGAATTTCGCGCGGTCAAGGAACGTGCTGAGATTCTTCTTCGTCACGCGAATCGGCGCATCCTCATTTTCGACAATGCGGCGTGCCGCCTTGCGGCAGACGCGTCCGATGAGACGTTCGAGTTCGCGCACGCCAGACTCACGCGTATATTCCTGGATGATTTTCTGAATGACCCCTGCACCGAGCTGGATGTCCTTTGCCGTGAGACCGTTCTGTTCTCGTTGGCGCGCAACGAGATAGCGTTTTGCGATCTCCAGCTTCTCATATTCCGTATAGCTCGAAAGCGTGATGATTTCCATGCGGTCGCGCAGGGGGCGTGGGATGCCGCCGAGGCTGTTCGCCGTCACGATCCAAAGCACGCGGCTGAGGTCGAAAGGCAGCTCGATGTAATGGTCACTGAACGTCGCATTCTGCGCAGGATCGAGCACTTCGAGGAGCGCTGCCGACGGATCGCCGCGGTAATCCGCCGCAAGTTTGTCGACCTCGTCGAGCAAAAAGACGGGATTGCGCGAGCCGGCATTCTTGATGCCTTCGAGCACGCGCCCCGGCATGGCGCCGACATAGGTGCGGCGATGCCCGCGGATCTCCGCCTCGTCACGCACGCCACCGAGCGAGGCGCGGACGAACTTGCGCCCCATCGCGCGCGCGACCGATGCCGCGAGCGACGTCTTGCCGACGCCGGGCGGGCCGACGAGGCAGAGAATCGGAGCGGCGCGGTCGCTGATGAGCTGATGTACGGCGAGGTAGTCCAGGATGCGGTCCTTGACCTTCTCTAGGCCGTAGTGATCCTTGTCGAGTATTTTCTTCGCCGCCGTGATGTCTTCCGTGTCCTCCGTCTCCACAAGCCATGGAAGATCGAGCAGCCAATCGAGGTAGCTGCGTATGACACCGACTTCGGCGCTCATGCTGTTCATCGCCTCAAGGCGTTTCAGTTCCTTTTCGACTGTCTTTTCAACGTCTTTTGGGTAACGCCCCGCTTCCAGCCGCTCCCGATACGCCGTGCTGTCCGTCGATTCAGCATCGCCGAGCTCCTTTCGGATTGCCTTGATCTGCTCGCGCAGGTAGTAGTCCTTTTGGATCTTTTCCATCTGCTTGCGCACGCGCACGCCGATCTTCTGCTCGACTTTTTGGATCTCCAGCTCGCGCGCAACGACTTCGTAGAGCCTCTCAAGGCGCTTTCTCACATCAATACACGCGAGGAGCTCCTGCCGCGTTTCGAGCTTGAGGCTCAGATGGCTTGCGATTAGGTCAGCAAGCCTGCCCGCGTCGTCGATAATCGCGACGGAAATGAGCGTTTCAGCTGGAATCTTTTTCGAGAGGCGCACCCATTCCTCAAACTCGTGGACGACAGCGCGCGTAAGCGCTTCCATGCCCATCGAGCCGTCGATCGGATCGATACAGATTTCTGCCTCAACCTCATCGTAGCGCTCCAGTGCCGTAAATGCCTGCTTGCGCGCACGCTTCTTGCCCTCGACAAGCACGCGCACCGATCCGTCGGGCAGCTTGATGAGCTGCCGGATCTCAGCGAGCGTGCCGACGGGATAGAGATCCTTCTCCTCCGGCTCTTCGGTCTCTGGATCGAGCTGTGCCGTCAAAAAGATTTCCCGGTCCTGCACCATCGCCGCTTCGAGTGCTTCCATGGAACGCGGACGCCCTACATCGAGGTGGATGAGCATGTATGGGAATACGACCACGCCTCGAAGCGGCAGCACGGGCAGTTTCTTTGTCTCTGCCATAGTATCTCCTTTTTATCACCTTATAGGAAAAGCGCTGCGATTGCAGCGCCCCCAACGCCCTCCCTATGCCAGTCAGGCCGTTTCTTCCTTTTTGCTCTTCGCTTTCTTGTCGATCGTGAGGAGCGGTTCTTTCTTCGTCGTCACGACGTCCCTCGTCACGTGGCACTCGGTCACGCCCTCAATCGAAGGCACATCGTACATGACGTTGCGCATGATGCCCTCAATGATGGAGCGAAGGCCGCGCGCCCCCGTCTTGCGCTTCATCGCTTCTTTCGCAATCTGACGCAGCGCCTCATCGTCGAAGCGCAGCTTGACGCCGTCCATCTCAAGCAGCTTTTGGTACTGCTTGACCAGTGCGTTCTTCGGCTCTACGAGCACGGAAACGAGCGCTTCCTCGTCGAGCGCGTCGAGCGTCACGACGACAGGCAGGCGGCCGATGAACTCGGGTATCAAGCCGTTCTTGAGCAGATCCTCGGGAAGAACCTTGCGCAGGATCTCGCCGATGTTGCGCTGGCGCTTCGATTTGACCGTTGCCCCAAAGCCGAGCTGACGCTGTCCGATGCGCGACTCGATGACCTTTTCGAGCCCGTCGAACGCACCGCCGCATATAAAGAGGATATTCGTCGTATCGATCTGCAGAAGCTCCTGATGCGGATGCTTGCGCCCGCCCTGCGGCGGAACCGAAGCCGTCGTGCCCTCAAGGATCTTGAGGAGTGCCTGCTGAACGCCTTCGCCCGACACATCGCGCGTGATCGACGGATTCTCCGACTTGCGGGAAATTTTATCGATCTCATCGATGTAGATAATGCCGCGCTCCGCCTTCTCGATATCGTAATCCGCCGCCTGAATGAGCTTCAAAAGGATATTTTCGACGTCTTCGCCGACGTAGCCCGCCTCCGTGAGCGAGGTCGCGTCTGCGACGGCAAACGGCACATTCAGTATCTTTGCGAGGGACTGCGCGAGAAGCGTCTTGCCGCTGCCCGTAGGTCCAATCATGAGGATATTCGACTTTTGCAGTTCGACGTCATCGTTCTTGCCGCCTTGCCCCATGTTGATCCGCTTGTAGTGATTATAGACGGCGACGGAAAGCGTCTTCTTCGCCTCGTCCTGCCCGATCATGTATTCATCGAGAATCGCGCGAATCTCCTTCGGCTTCGGTACGTCCTTGAGATCGATTTCGACATCATCGCTGAGCTCCTCCTCGATGATCTCATTGCAAAGCGAGATACACTCGTCGCAAATATAGACGCCGGGGCCTGCCACGAGTTTGCGGACCTGTTCCTGTGTCTTTCCGCAAAACGAGCATTTGAGCTGCCCTTTCTCATCCCCAAACTTCAACATGGCCGCATCACCCCTTTAGCCCTTTGCGTCTTTCTTGCCCTTCTTCGGACGCACGATGACTTCGTCGACAAGCCCGTAAGCCTTTGCTTCCTCCGCCGTCATGAAGTTGTCGCGCTCGGTGTCTGCATTGATCGTCTTCTCGTCCTTTCCCGTCGTCTTGACGAGAATGTCGTTGATGACTTCGCGGAGGCGCTGGATCTCGCGCGCCTGGATCTGAATGTCTGTCGACTGGCCCTGCGCGCCGCCGAGAGGCTGATGGATCATGATGCGCGCATGGGGGAGCGCGTAGCGCTTTCCCTTTGCCCCCGACGTCAGAAGCAGCGAGCCCATGCTCGCCGCTTGACCGATGCAGATCGTCGAGACGTCCGGCTTGATGTACTGCATCGTGTCGTAGATGGCGAAACCTGCCGTCACGACGCCGCCCGGACTGTTGATGTAGAGATGGATGTCCTTGTCCGGATCCTCCGATTCCAGGAACAGGAGCTGCGCGACGACAACATTCGCCACATTGTCATCGATCGGACCGCCTAAAAAGATGATGCGATCCTTCAGCAGACGCGAGTAGATATCGTACGCGCGTTCCCCGCGGCTCGACTGCTCGACGACCATTGGTACATAACTCATATTACTCATATTTGGTTTACTCCCCATAACAAGCAGGGTCACTTTGCGATATTGTCGATGATGAACTGCGCCGTCTTCTTGCGGAGCACAGTCGCCGCCAAGTCGCCAACCCGTCCCTGTTCCTTGATAATCTTCTGAACCTGGTGCGGCGTTGCACCGTATGCGGCCGCCATGCCGGCGACTTCGGCGTCGAGGTCTGCCGCCTCGACCTTGATGTTTTCCGCCTTTGCGACTTCTTCGAGCATGAGATCCGTGCGGACATTCTTCTCTGCCGCCTCGCGGTACTGCTCGCGCAGCTTCTGAATATCCGTATTCGCATACTGGAGGTACCGCTCGAACTTCATGCCCTGCTGCTCAAGGCGCATTGCCATTTCCTGAATCATGCTCGACACGCGGTTTTCCACCATGACAGGCGGAATATCGACCGTGACGTTTTCCGTCGCCTTGTCGATAGCAGCCGTCTTTTGGTCGTTCTCCGCCTTGCGCTCCGCCGCTTCTTCCATGTTCTTGCGGACATCGGCACGAAGCTCGTCGAGCGTCCCGAACTTGCTGACCTTTTTGGCAAGCGCGTCATCGAGCGCTGGAAGCTCCTTGCGCTTGATGCTGCGAACCGTGCACTTGAACACAGCCGGCTTTCCTGCGAGTGCAGCCGTGTGGTAATCTTCAGGAAACGTGACACTCACGTCCCTTTCCTCGCCGACCCTCGCGCCGACAAGCTGATCTTCAAAGCCCGGGATGAAGCTGCCCGACCCGATCTGAAGCGGGTAGTCCTTGCCCTCACCGCCCTCGAACGGCTTACCGTCAACCAATCCTTTGAAGTCAAGCGTCGTGAAGTCGCCGTTTTCAACAGCGGCTCCTTCAGGCACGTCCACCATCGTGCTCTGACGATCCTGGAACGTCTTGAGCCGCTGCTCTACCTCCTCATCCGTAACCTTTGCTTCTTCCTTTGGGACAGAAATCCCCTTGTACTCGCCGAGATGGACCTCAGGGCGCGGCGTAACCGCTGCCTTGAACACGAGATCCTTGCCCTCTTCAAGCGTGATGATATCGATATCAGGTCGCGTCACCGGCTCGATCTTCTGGTCATCCAACGCCTCGCCGAAAGCCTTCGGTGCGATGAGGTCAAACGCTTCCTGCATGAGCGCGTCCCTGCCAACGTGGCGCTCCACAATCTTGCGCGGTGCCTTGCCCCTGCGGAAGCCGGGAATATTCACGCGGCCCGCCAACTGTTTCGCAGCACGCTCCACTGCCTTTCCGAGCTCCGCTGCCTCAACCTCAATCGTCAGCGTAACCTGCTGATTTTCACCGTGTTCTGCCGTAACTTTCATGGTACGAAATGACCTCCTGTATGATCGTTCTTAAAATTGGCATCCCCAAGCACAAGGGCATACGCCATTCAGAATATATTGTATCACAAAACGCGCGGAAAGACAAGCCATCCCGCGCGTTTCAAGCAAAGAGGCAAGCCCATCCGATCCTGCCATCGGAACCCGGTTGCCAAAACCATCTTTGCCCCACACTGTTGGAATTACTGCAGCAGGCTCTCCATGCGACCAATCGGTTCGCTGAGATCCATGTGCCCTGAAAGGGATTCAATGGGCTTTCCCTCGATGAGGATCTGCACTTTCTTCACTTCGGCAAACTCCGTCAAGGTATCGGCAATGGATCCGACAAGCATCTCTTCCCCCGTCGAGCCTCCGACGAAATTCTTCCGCAGTGCCTGCGTGAGATCGACCTTTGCGACGCCGTCCGACACTTTGACGCTCCTGAGTTTCGCCTGCTTTGGGATGATCGTCACCTGCCCCTTGTCCGTTGCGCCCTGCATGAGCGATTCCATCGCCGCCGTGTACTTATCCTTGCCATCAAGCCTCACGCTGCGCGTAGAAGCGAGAAGTTTCGTGCCATCTTCATTCGGATAGTAGACCTTGATCGTCAGCTTTTCATCTTTTCCCGCGGCAGCAGAGCTGCTTTTCGCTGCATTGCCGGAGGAGCTGGGACTGCTGCCAGCAAGTGAGGCGGACGAGGAACCCGCGCTGCTTCCACCCGTTTCATTCTTCGGGTCGCAGCCAGACATGACGAGCAGGGAAAGCATCATCATGACCAGGAAAAGGCATCTCATATTGCGTTTCATCGGTTATTCCCCCTCCGTAAAGTAACGGCCAATCGCGCGCGCGATTGCTTTCGCCAGCGTTTCCTGGAATGTGTCGTCAGCGAGCAGGCTCTCTTCCCTGTCATTCGTGACGAAAGCAAGCTCGACAAGCGATGCCGGCATCGGCGCGTGTTTCATGACGTAGAAATTTGCCGTCTTGACGCCGCGGTTCGATAGCCCTGTCGCCGCAACAATCTCCTCATTGAGCACCGTCGCGAGATGCTCGGCGGCCGTTCCGCCATAGGTGTAATAGTAAGCTTCTGTCCCATGCGCGCTCGAACTGCTGAATGCATTGCAGTGAATGGAGATGAATATCTCAGCGCCAGGAGCGGCGGCTCCAACATTGACGCGCGCCTGAAGTTCCGCATCTGCCGATGCATTTGGCCCGCAGACATCGACATCCGCATCGCGCGTCATAATGACATTTGCACCGCTCGCTTCCAAGAGATTTTTTACTTTCTCAGAAACGGCGAGCGTCACACTTGCCTCGGTCACGCCCGATGGCCCGACAGCACCGCTGTCACTGCCGCCGTGTCCGGGATCGAGGACGATGGTATGTCCTTTGGCTCCCTCTGCCTGCGGCGCCCTCACGACCGGCTCGAAGATGTCGATGACAAGTCGGTGCGGCTTGTGCGATCTGCGCTCCGCCTTCTCTTCATGAATGGCGTAGCTGCCGGATACAGGCTGCGATAGATCCATGACGAACTGCAGCGTGTCGCTGCCGCGATCCTTGATCCGCATGCGGCTCGCGTACTTTTCGGGAAGCGGAATATCTGGCTCGATTTCGCCAATTTGCGTCTTTTGCACCGTTATGGCGAGCTGCCGGCGAACGCCTTCGTACTCCGTTACTGCGTAGTCGAGATCGGAGCTTCCCGTCATGCCGATCTCGATGCGCAGTGCATTCCGGCCGTTTACCGTAACCTCCGCGGTCTGAAAATAATTCAGCGTGTGCCTTGCGGCAGCCTCTGCCCTCGTGCCGAAAGGAAGCAGGCAAACGGCAAGCACGAGCAGGACAGCAGCGCGCCCCCATCGAAACAATGCTTCTTGCAACAACACAGTTCCTCCTAGTCTTTCAAAAGGTCGAGCGCTTCCTGCTCTGCCTTTTCCGTCGTTTCCGGATCGAAACGAATGTCCATCGTGATATAGTCGCCCTCATGGAGCCCGTCGGGCAAATACGCCTTTGGGAAATGGAGCGTTTTCATTTCATCGCCGAGCAATAGGACTGCAACATCCTCTTCAAAGCGATCAATGTATGCGGAAATCACTTTTCCTTGCCTCCTGTCTCAATCTGATACGTCTTCCCATCCGTTGTCACCGTGATCGTGCCGTCCTTATCCGTTTCATACGTCTTGGCGGCAAGGACATCCCCCTTTTCATTTTTGACTAAGGCCGTCTTTTTCGTCTTGCCCGTCTTCCGGTCCACGAACGTGCTCTCTCCGCGGCAACGTGCGAGCACGTCCGTATGCGGATGGCCATAATCATTATTCACACCGCAGGAGATGAGAACGGCTTCCGGCCAAACGGCTTTGAGGTAGGCAGGCGTCGCGCTCGTCGAACTGCCGTGATGCGGTGCCTTCAGGATCGTGCTTTTCACGGGATCGTTCGCCTGCAACATCTCTTCTTCCACAGGCTTTTCCGCATCACCCGTAAAGAGCATCGAAAACTTGCCATAGACGAGACGTCCGACGACAGACTCATTGTTCGGATCGTGCTTGTACCCTTTTTGCTGTCCTCTCTTTTGAAGCGCTTCCGTCGGGTAGAACACCTCGAACGCAACGCCGCTGCCAAAATCGAGCTTGTCGCCCGCCTTCAGCATTTCATGCTTGATTTTTTTTGCTTTGAGCTGCTTCATGTAGCCGATGTAGAGCTTCGATGTCGAAGGCATGCCATTATCGTAAACCGCCCCGACTTCGTAATCCTTCAGGACGACGTCCATCCCGCCGATATGGTCAGCATGCGGATGCGTCAAGATGACTTTGTCAATCTTCTTGACGTCTGCTTTTAGCAGCTCCGCTTTCAGCTTGTCGCGCTCGTCAACATCACCCGTGTCAATGAGCACCGTCTGCTCGGGCGTCTGAACCAGGATGGCATCCCCTTGCCCAACGTCGAGCATTCGGATCTTGACCGCACTGCCGTTTGCGGCGGTCTTCGCACCGCTTCCGCCCGCGCCGCCCCCCGTAGTCGCCGCACCGCCTCCACAGCCCGCAAGAAGCGTGACAGCGAGCATCACGGCGCTGATCAGCATGACGATTCGATTTCGCATCTTATTCCTCCCCTAGAATATACCGTCTGATGCCGAATGCCACGCCGTCTTCATCGACCGAAGGAAGGATGTGCGAGGCCTTTTCCTTTAGCTGTGGCCGCGCATTTTCCATGACGAGCCCCATGCCAACCGTCTCCATCATTTCCATGTCGTTCAGCCCATCGCCAAACGCGTAGCTTTCCGTGCGCGGTATGCCAAGATAGTCGAGCGTATGGCAGATTCCCGTTCCCTTTGAAATGGAACTCGCGTAAAGCTCCATATTTTCCTTATGATAAGGATCCATCAGCCCTGTGAGCTCCGGCTTCTTCAGCAAGTGCTCGTAGACGCCGTTCCCACCCGGATCACGCGCGTAAAATTCGATCTTGTACGCATCGACATGCGCGAGGTCATAGTCGCGAACGAAGCCTCTCACATTGACATCAATATCGCGGTAAAACTGCTCCGTCGCTTTGAACTCAGGCCTTAGATAGACATCATGCAGCCCTTCCAAGATATACTCGATGCCATTTTCCTCCGAGAGCGCAACGATCTCCTGCACGAGTTCCTTCGGGAGCGGATCATCGTAAATGACCGCATGGCCCATCATGACTGCCGCACCATTCATCAGCACAAACCCATCAAATAATTTCGAATCCGCAATCTTCGGATCGAGGTAGGCGTACGGACGCCCGCTCGCAATAAAGGTATGGTACCCCGCCTCGCGCAGGCGCTTGATCTCCGTACGAACGGCAGGGCGGATCTGTGTCCAACCGTTCTTAATATTGATCAACGTCCCGTCTATGTCAAAAAAAACCGCTTTTCCCGCTTGTTTCATACGTTCCATAGCACACCCCCAAATCACAAGAGCCCCAATCCCTAGGCGCATAGGTTCCTTCCCTATACTACTAGAGATGGGGGCTCTCTTCAAGAGGATTACCAAATTTCCTTCATGATGGGACGGTAGTTCTCGTTGAGGAAATTGATGAGCACGTCAAACATGCTGTAAATCTCATCGCCAATCATCGGGAACTCTTCGCCCGGCATGAGCATGCAGATGTCAAGAATGAGCGAGCCCTCTGCATCGAAGTAAAGCTTGAACGGCTTGAACTTCTTGTTCTGCTCGTTTGCGAGCTTCAGGACGGCAAGCTCGTTTTCTTCCGTCTGCGCCTTCGGCGAAATTTGGACGCGCATCATCGCAAAAACGCTGTTGTCAAGAATGACAAGGGTCGGAAGCTGCTGCCCTTCGACGAGGACATGCGAGCGGAATACGACTGTCCCCTGCTCATCGTCCTTCACTTCTTCCACCGCAAACGAATCGATTTCTTTTCCCTCGAGATAAAGCTTGAATGCTTCAGCCTTCTTATTCATCGCCTACATCCTTTCTATTCTGCAAACCGCACTATAACGAATATTTAATTTCGTGAAGCAGGAGTAAAATCCTGCCTATCGAATAAATTAAATCTCCATTTCCTGCACGGCCACAAATGGTGCCAGACGATCATTTTCCCATCTGCATGCGGTCAATCGCACTCACGAGTGCCTGAATCGACGCTGTAATGATATCGGTATCCATGCCGGCGCCCCACGTCACGTGACCGCCTTCCGCGACGATTCCGATATAGGCGATCGCGCGGCTCGACTGTCCGAGCTCAAGCGCATGCTCACTGTAAGTCAGATCCTTGTAGGAGATGCCGAGGTTTTCCTGCAAGGCGTTCGATACGGCATCGAGACGTCCATTTCCTTTTGCGACAAAAGTCCTTTGCTTGCCGTTGACGAAAATATCGACCGTTCCCTTGCGCGAGCCGTCCGGTTCCTTTTTGAGCAAGAAGTCATCGAGCTTGTACGGCGTGTCGACGTTGACGTACTCCCGCTGGAAGATCTGATAGAGCTCGTCCGGCATGAGTTCCTTGTGCTTGTGGTCGGACACGCCCTTGACGCAGTAGCCAAAGTCCTCGCGCATCTTCTTCGGCATGTCGATGCCGTACTTCTGCTCCATGATGAAGCCGACACCGCCCTTGCCGGACTGGCTGTTGATGCGGATGACGTCGCCGTCGTATTCACGGCCGACGTCCTTGGGATCGATGTAGAGATACGGGAGTGTCCACTTGTCGGGGTTTTTCTCCTCTTTCCACTTCATGCCCTTTGCGATCGCGTCCTGATGCGAGCCGGAAAATGCCGCAAAGACGAGCTCGCCCGCATACGGCTGCCGCGGGCTTACGTGCATGCGCGTCACGCGTTCGTACATCTCGCAGAGTGCCGGCATGTTCGAGAAATCGAGCTTCGGATCGATGCCGAGCGCGAAGAGGTTCATCGCGACCGTGATGATGTCGACGTTGCCCGTGCGCTCGCCGTTCCCAAAGAGCGTGCCCTCGACGCGGTCCGCACCCGCGAGGATGCCCATCTCTGTATCGGCGACGCCGCAGCCGCGGTCATTGTGCGGATGGATAGAGAGCAAGACGGCGTCGCGGTACTTCAAGTGCTTGTTCATATAGGCAATCTGCATTCCGTAGACGTGCGGCAAGCTCATCTCTACGGTCACGGGCAGATTGATGATCGCCTTGCGGTCTGGCGTAGGCTTCCAGACGTCGAGAACGGCGTTGCAGACTTCAAGCGCATACTCCGGCTCCGTGCCCGTGAAGGATTCCGGCGAGTACTCGAAGCGGTAGCCGGCACCCGCTTCTTCGGTCAGCTCCCGCAGGAGCTTCGCGCCATCGACTGCCATCTGCTTGATCTCGTCCTTCGACTTCTTGAAGACCTGCTCGCGCTGTGCGACAGAAGTCGAGTTATAGACGTGGACGATGGCGTTCTTGACGCCCTTCAGTGCGTCAAACGTCTTGCGGATGATATGCTCGCGCGCCTGCGTAAGCACCTGTATCGTCACGTCGTCAGGGATGAGATCGTCCTCGACGAGGCGGCGCAGGAATTCGTACTCCGTATCAGAAGCAGCCGGAAAGCCGACCTCGATTTCCTTGAAACCAACCTTTAAGAGCGTCCTGTAGAATTCGAGCTTTTCGTCAAGGCTCATCGGAATGACGAGCGACTGATTTCCATCGCGCAGGTCGACGCTGCACCATACGGGTGCATGGTCGGGTGCGTCCTTCTTCGCCCACTCAAGATCGATCTCCGGCGGCATGTAATAGCCTTTGCTGTACTTCTGATAATGCATCATAAGGAAAACCTCCCAAAATATAAAAGCCCCGCGTCTCCATGAGACGCAGGGTCTTCTGCGTGGTACCACTCAAATTCGCATCGATTGATGCCTCTGCGGACTCCATCAAGTCCTCCTGCGCTAACGGTCAGGCTCCGTCCCTGCTTACTTGCCCCGTTTCTTCACGAACGTTCAGCGGGCTGCTTCAAGGCGAGTTCGTCCATCTCGTGCCACTGTCTTTCACCGAGCGACAGCTCTCTGCAAGCACTTGGAAGGTCTACTATTCCTCTGCAACGCATTTCGTTTTGATGTATACTAGGATAGCACAGCAAAATGTCTTTTGCAAGCATTTTGTAAAAACGTTTTGTCAAGCAGGTGTAATGTTGTCACTCTTCCGGCTCGCGAAGCGTCTTCTTGGCTGCGGCTCGTAAGTGCGCCTCTTCCTGCTGCTGCTTCTTGCGCGCCTTATGCGCTTCGTAGCGCTGGCGTCCTTCCTCGAATGCACGCTTTGCATCCTCTGTGTCGAGGATAAGCGGCGGAACGGACTTTGGACGCGAATTGCGGTCGAGCGCGACCATCGTGAAGTAAGCGGAAAGCGCACGCTGCGGCCTGCCCTCCTGATCGAGATCCTCTACCTCTACGGTAACGGCAATCTCCATCGAACTATGGCCAACGAATACGATCTCCGCCGTGCATGTCACGAGGTCGCCAATCAGGATCGGCGAGTGGAATTCAAGCTCGTCGACGCGCGCCGTTACAACATTTGACCGTGCGTACTTGCGCGCCGCCGCATACGCTGCCGAGTCCATGATCTTCATGATCTCGCCGCCGTGGACATTGCCGTTCGGGTTCGCCTGGCTCGGCATCATGACCTCGCTGATTACGATTCGATTCTGTGCCATACCGTTCTCCTATCCCCTGCTCTTTTACTTCAAAAACCGATCAATCGCTTCGTTGAACTGCTCCAGCGCATGCATGTCGTTCTCCTTCACGGCATCGACCATGCAATGCTCCAAATGATCCTTCAGAATAATACGGCTGACACCTTTCAGGGCACTGTCCACCGCAGACAGCTGGATGAGGACCTCGCTGCAGTCGCGCCCCGATTCAACCATGCGCTTCACAGATTCAAGATGCCCGATAAGACGCGCCATGCGGTTCAGTACCGCCTTTGTCTGTGTGTGGCTATGGACGTGCGGCTCTCCCATACGATGACCTCCCTGCTTGCCTATCATTTTATGGCATAGACCATAGGCTGTCTATAGATTCTCACATATTATCATACAACAAAACGGACGCATTGACAATCGACTTTTTCCTACTTATAATAGTTGTATTCTAGCCTATTGGATTTCACGGGTTTCAAATCAAGGGGGGATTTCCCGTGTCAAAGGACAAGACATACTCACTCTGCATGACGGCTGTGCTCATGGCACTCACCTGCATCGCAACCATGGTCATCCAGATTCCAATTCCGCTTGGCTACGCTCATCTTGGCGACTGCGTCATTCTTCTCGCCGTGCTCTTCCTAAACCGGCGAAACGCCGTCCTCGCCGCCTCGATCGGCTCGATGCTCGCGGATTTCTTCACGGGTTTTGCGATTTGGTGCGTGCCGACGCTCCTCATAAAGAGCGCAATCGTTTTGACCGCGCACCCCTTCTGCGCAGGCAGATCCTTCCCGCGGCTCCTGCTCGGCGGCGCACTCTCCATGCTCGTCATGGCGGCAGGTTACACGCTCGCAGGAGCGCTCCTTTACGGGAGCTTGGCGGTGGGGCTTGCCTCCACGCCCGGCCTTTTAGCCGAGGGCGCGCTGAATCTCGCGCTCTTTCTCATCCTTGCAAAAACCATTGTTCCCGCCCTTTCCCGATACCTTGACAGAAAATCCTGATTCCATGGTATAATAAAATTGCATCGTTTTCTGCTCTTCATTTTCATAAGGAAAGGAAGTATCCGCATGAGCACACCGCACATTGCTGCAGAGCCGGGCGATATCGCCGAGCGCATCCTCCTGCCGGGCGACCCGCTCCGCGCGAAATTCATCGCTGAACATTTCCTCGAAAATGCGAAACAGTACACCAGCATCCGCAACATTCTTGGCTACACGGGCACGTACAAGGGCGTTCCCGTCTCCGTGCAGGGCACGGGCATGGGCATTCCGTCGATCTCGATTTACATCCATGAACTCATCGCAACCTACGGCGTCAAAAAGCTCTTCCGCGTCGGAACATGCGGCGCAATGCACAAGGACGTAAAGCTCCGCGATGTGCTCATCGCCCAGGCGGCGACGACGGATTCCGCCATTCTCCGCAACATTTTCGGGCCATCGATCAACTTTGCGCCAATCGCAGACTATTCGCTTCTCGAAAGGGCGGTCTCAAATGCACGCCGCCTCTCGCTCCCCGTCAAGGTCGGCAACATCATCTCCGTCGATCGCTTCTACGATGAAGAAATCGACAACGAAAAGCTCACGAAATACGGCATCCTCGGCGTCGAGATGGAAGCCGCCGCGCTCTACACGATCGCGGCCCAGTTCCATGTACAGGCGCTCGCGATTTTCACCGCCAGCGATCATTTGCTGACAGGCGAAGGCTGCACGGCAGAGGAACGCCAGAACACGTTCTGCGACATGATCCGGATCGCACTCGAAACGGCAGTCGAAACGTGATGCGCGATGCGCTTGGAATCGGGCATTACGCCAAACACAGAAAAGGCACTCTTCCCCATGAGAGTGCCTTTTCTTGTAGGATAAAACGAATCGTCACGCTTCCGCTAGGAACGCCTTATAGCCCTTGAACGTCTCGTAGACGTCAACCTTGCTCGTTGTCTCCCATGGCGCATGCATCGAGAGGACGCCGACGCCGCTGTCGATGACCTGCATGCCGTAAAGGCTCATGATGTAGGCAATCGTGCCGCCGCCTCCGAGGTCGACTTTGCCGAGCTCCGCGAGTTGGAAGCGGACGCCATGCGCTTCCATAATGCGGCGAATCTCACCGAGGTATTCCGCATTCGCATCGTTCGAGCCAGACTTGCCGCGCGAACCCGTGAACTTATTGAAGACCATGCCGCGTCCGAGATAGGCGACATTCTTCTTGTCGTAGGCGCTCGCGTAGAGCGCATCGTAGGCACTCGACACGTCAGAGGAGAGCATCTTCGAGTTTGCGAGCGCACGGCGCAGCGTGAGATCGCCTCCTTCACCAAGCGCCGCCAAAATTTCGGCGACGGCATTCTCGAAGAAGCGCGACTGCATGCCTGTCGCCCCGACGCTTCCAATTTCCTCCTTATCGACGAGCAGGCAGCACGCCGTCTTCTTCGGTGTCGCTTCCATTTCGAGCATCGCGCGAAGCGATGTGTAGGAACAGACGCGGTCGTCCTGTCCGTAGCCTAAAATCATGCTGCGGTCAAATCCGAGCTCACGCGCGCGTCCTGCGGGAACAAGTGCGAGCTCTGCCGAGAGGAAGTCCTCTTCCTCGATGCCATACTTCTCCTCGATGAGCGCGAGCACGCCCGCCTTGACGGACTCCTTGTCCTTCTTCTTGAGCGGATAGTTGCCAACGAGGATATCGAGGTCCTCCCCTTCAACGACTTTTGCCGCGTTCTTTTTCATCTGCTCCTGCGAGAGGTGGATGAGAAGATCCGTCACGCAGAATACGGGATCGTCCGCCGCCTCGCCAATATTGACCGTGATGACCCTGCCGTCCTTTCGGACGACGACGCCGTGCATCGCGAGCGGGATTGTGACCCACTGGTACTTTTTGATGCCGCCGTAGTAATGCGTGTCGAGGTAGGCAAGCCCACCGTCCTCGTAGAGCGGGTTCTGCTTGACGTCGAGCCGGCACGTGTCGATGTGTGCACCGAGAATTGCCATGCCATGCGCGAGCGGCTCCGTGCCGACGTGGAAAAGCGCAAGCGACTTCTTCATGTTGAGCGCGTAGACCTTTGCGCCCGCTTTTAACGTCTCGCCCTTTTTGATGATTGCGGCAAGGTCGCGATAGCCCGCCGCCTCCGCCTGGCGGATTGCCTCTGCCGCACTCTCACGCTCCGTCTTGCAGTCGGAGATAAAGTCGATATAGCCTTTCGCGAGACGTTCGAGCTTTTTCTTGTCGTCCTTTCGATACGTATTCCAAACGGAGAGCTTCTCTTCACTTTCCTTTGCCTTTTCTTTTTTTTCCTTGTCTGCCATAATGCTGTTCCTTTCTTAGAAGTACGCCGCTACGATTTGTGCGAAGTCCTCGCGCGTCCGCGCCTTGTTGAACCGATTGCGCAGGATCGCGCCATGCGTGATGCCGCGCGTGTACCACGTCGCGTGCTTTCGCATCTCTCGCGGGCCGATGTAGTCGCCCTTGTACGCAAGCAAGAGGTCGAGGTGGCGCATGAGCATCTCGGCGCGGTCACGCATCGTCGGTGCAGGAAGGCATTTCCCCGTGCGCCAGTAATGCGTGAAGCGCTTGAAGATCCACGGATTTCCCTGCGCTGCACGTCCGATCATGACGCCGTCGCAGCCCGTGACCGAACGGATGCGATCGAGGTCGTCCTCCGTCCGCACATCGCCGTTCGCAATGACGGGGATCCGGACTGCCTGCTTGACTTTTGCGATGATTTCCCAGTCTGCCGCACCGCTGTAAAACTGCTCACGTGTCCTGCCGTGAACGGTGATCGCATCGACGCCTGCCGCCTCCGCCAGCTTCGCCATCTCGACGACGTTGACGTGCGCCTCATCCCAGCCCTTGCGCATCTTGACCGTAAAGGGCATCCGGATCGCCTTGCGCACGGCGGAGAGGATCCGAAAGGCACGGTCTGGATCGAGCAGGAGCGCCGATCCCTCGCCGTTCTTCGTGACCTTCGGCGCGGGACAGCCCATATTGAAGTCGAGGATATCCGCCGTGCCGAGCTGCTCGACATAGGCCGCAGCCTCTGCCGCCATCTCCGGCCTTGCGGCGAAAATCTGCATGGCGAGCGGACGCTCCTTCGGTTCGGACTGGAGCATCGCGAGCGTGCGTTCGCTGCGGAAATGGATGCCTTGGCTTGATACCATTTCGGCGTAGGCAAGCGGGCAGCCCATGTCGTGTGCAAGGATGCGGTATGCCGTATCGGTCACGCCTGCCATAGGCGCAAGAAAGACGGGCACATCGAACGAAAAGTTCCCCAGCTTCATGCATTCTTCTCCTGAAAACGATCCATATTGCGCTCGTAAAGCACGCGAAGCCCCGTCAACGTGAGGAAATGATCAATCTTGTCAATCGTCGAGGACTCCTTCTTGATCATGCGTGCAAGGCCGCCTGTCGCAACGACCCTTACCGCCTCATCCGCAAGCCCAATCTCGCGCTTGATGCGCCGCACGATCTCATCGATCTGCCCGACGTAGCCGAAAATGATGCCTGCCTGCATGCCCTGAATCGTATTGTGGCATATAATATTTTTCGGCGGGACGAGCTCGATGCGCGGGAGCTGCGCTGCGCGCTGGAAGAGCGCATCCGCGCTTGCATTGATGCCGGGCGCGATGACGCCGCCGAGGAAATCGCCGTTTTCCGCGACGACATCAAATGTCGTCGCCGTGCCGATATCGATAACGATCAATGGGCCGCCGTACTGTTCGTATGCGCCGACAACGTTCACGATGCGATCCGCGCCGATGGCGCGCGGATTTTCATAGTGCAGGCGAATCCCTGTCTTGATGCCGGGACCGACGAGCAGCGGGCGCAGGTGGAAGTAGCGCTCGCACATCTTCATGAGCGGCACGACGAGCGGTGGCACGACGGACGAAATCGCAATCGCGCGAATATCCTCCATCGTAATGCCCTGATAGCGAAAGAGGTCGTTCATCAGCATTCCATACTCGTCGCCCGTCTTTTGGCGGTCGGTTGAAATGCGCCAATGTTTCATGAGCTTCTTGCCCTCGTAAGCGCCCATGACGATGTTCGTATTGCCAATATCCAGTACAAGTAACAAAATCGTCTCTCCTACTCATTTCGGGCAAGCGATTCGCGCGCCCAAATTCCATTGCGACGTTTTTCAGCGCGCGCACGCCCTAGGGCGGATGGACACCTCGCCCGCATCGACCCGCCGCCGCCCTTCTGCCGTATCGACAAGCAGCGCACCGTCCTCGTCGATGTCCGCTGCGCGCCCTTCAAACGCCGTATCTCCCCGCACGTCGATGACACGCACCTCCTGCCCAAGCGTCACGCTGTACCTGCGCCATTCGGAAAGGACAGAGGCAAATCCTTCCCGCTCGACCAAGCAGTAGATTTCATCCATCTCATGCAAGACCGCCTGAAAGAATGCGATGCGGGAAATCGGCTCACCGCAGATGATGGAAAGTGATGTGGCAACTCCCCGAAGCGGCTCTGGGAACTCCTCCTCGCCGATATTGACGCTGATTCCTGTCCCAATCACAACGTAACGGATGCGATCCATATCGGCGCGCATTTCCGTCAAAATGCCAACGACCTTCTTTCCTTCGTGAAGAATGTCGTTCGGCCACTTGATTTCCGCCGCAATGCCGAACGCTTCCATGGCACGGGAAATGGCGACGGCGGCCATGAGCGTGCATTTCGGCGCCTCCCGCGGCAGGAACGTCGGGCGCAGAATATACGAACACCAAATGCCCTTTCCATGTGGCGAGAAAAAGAGCCGATCCCTTCGCCCATGCCCGCCCGTCTGCTCCTCGGCAACGACGACCGTCCCGTCCGCCGCACCTTCCTCCGCAAGGCGCTTCGCCTCCGGGTTTGTCGAGACAAGCACTTCGCAGTGTACGATGTGCTTCCCGACAATCTCCGTATCCAGCCCACTTGCAATCGCTTCTGGCAGGAGCAGGTCCGCCGTCTCGCGCAGGACATAGCCGTTCCTTGCCGCACGCTCAATCCGATAGCCCATCTCGCGAAGCTCGCCGATATGCTTCCATACCGCCTTGCGCGGGATGCCGAGCCGATCTGCGATCATCCCATCGGAAATATATGCACGGTTTGCCTGCTGTAGGAGTTTCAGCACCTTTGTGCGCATTCTCTCACCCTCCTCATCCAAAATGACCTCCCTATTATACAATGCTTTTCCGAGAAAAAAAAGACTGCTGCATGGTTTTTCCATCAGCAGTCCTTTTCAAATCATTTCATGCGTTCAAGCGCGCGATGCGCAATGTCCCTCCGATAGAAGGCGCCCTCAAACGAAATCGCCGAGACGCCCTTGTACGCCGCAAAGGCGGCTTCCTTAACGTTCGCCGCCTTTGCGACGACGCCGAGTACGCGTCCGCCTGCCGTGACGATCTGCCCGTCTTTTTCCGCCGTGCCCGCGTGGAATACGAGCGTCCCCGCCGCCTTCGCCTTTGTGAGTCCGTCAATGGGGAACCCTTTCGGATAGGCTTTCGGATAGCCACCCGACGCCATGACGACGCAGACGGAAGACGCCGCGCTCCATTCGATTTTCATGCCGCCGAGCGTGCCGTCCGTGCACGCAAGCATGATGTCGACGAGGTCGCTCACGAGCAGCGGCAGGACGACCTGTGTCTCAGGGTCGCCGAAGCGCGCGTTGAATTCGACGACTTTCGGTCCCTCTTCCGTAATCATGAGTCCGGCATAAAGGCAGCCTGCATACGGGCGTCCCTCCTTTGCCATCGCCGCAATGACCGGCTTTAGGATTTCATCCGTCGCACGCTCGACCATGTCCGACGTCATGACGGGAGCGGGCGCATACGTGCCCATGCCGCCCGTATTCGGTCCTTTGTCGCCATCAAAAGCGCGCTTGTGATCCTGCGAGCTTACCATCGGGCAAATCGTTTTGCCGTCGGTAAACGCGAGGAGCGATGCCTCCTCGCCCATCATGAATTCCTCGATAACGACGCGGTTTCCCGCCGTTCCGAACGCCTTGCCCGACAGAATTTCATCGACGGCATCGCGCGCATCGCCAAGCGTTTCCGCGACGATGACGCCCTTTCCGGCCGCGAGGCCGTCCGCCTTGATGACGATGGGCGCGCCTTCCTTTTCGACGTAGGCGCGTGCCTCCTCCGCATCGGTGAAGACTTCGTACTTCGCCGTCGGAATGCCGTACTTTTTCATGAGGTTCTTCGAGAACGCCTTCGATCCCTCGATCTCTGCCGCCGCCTTCTTAGGACCAAATGCCTTGATGCCCGCCGCCTCCATCGCATCGACGACGCCGTTCATGAGCGGTACCTCAGGGCCGACGACGACGAAGTCGATTGCTTTTTCCTTCGCGAGCGAGACGAGCGCCGAATTGTCCGCAATCGAAACGCCCGCAATACACTCAGCGATCTCCGCCATGCCGGGATTGCCGGGAACCGCATAGAGCTTCGGCTCATGTTTCGACTGTGCGAGCTTCCACGCGAGCGCATGCTCGCGGCCGCCCGAACCGATTACGAGAATGTTCATCTGTCTTCCCTCTCTGGCTTACTTCCGGATCTGCGCGGCAAGATAATCCTTGATCATCGCGTCATAAGCCGCCGTGTGCGCAAATGCTTCCTGCGCAAGCTCCATGCGCGTGTGGGCATCGACCTCGCCTGCCTTCTCGACCTGTGCCGCAACCAACTCGTAGCGCGCGGGGTTCGTGATGACCGTGACAAAGCGAAAGTTCTTTGCCGCCGCACGAACCATCGCAGGCCCGCCGATGTCGATGTTCTCGATCGCCTCAGAAAGCGTGACATCTGGCTTCGCAATCGTCTCCTTGAACGGGTAGAGATTGACGGCGACGAGGTCGATTCCCGTAATCTTGTGTTCCTTCATCTGTGCGATGTGCCTCTCGTTGTCGCGGACGGCAAGAATGCCCCCGTGGATGTACGGATTGAGCGTCTTGACGCGGCCGTCCATGATCTCCGGGAAACCCGTGACGTCGCTGACGTATAGGACGGGAATGCCCGCTGCTTTGATTGCCTTCATCGTACCGCCCGTCGAGACGATTTCGACGCCTGCCGCATGGAGCCGTGCCGCGAATGCGACGACGCCTTCCTTATTCGATACGCTGATGAGCGCGCGCTTGATTTTCATGATGCTACCTCGTTATTCTATGATTCGTACATGGCGGCCCTCGACGCGGAGCTTTCCCTCGCAGTAGAGCTGGATCGCCTTCGGATAGAGGATGTGTTCCTGTTCAAGGACGCGTGCGCCGAGCGTTTCCTCCGTGTCGCCGTCGAGGACGGGCACGGCCGCCTGCAGGATGATGGGGCCGCTGTCCGTTCCCTCGTCGACGAAGTGCACCGTGCAGCCGCTGACCTTCACACCGTAGGCGAGCACGTCGCGGTGCGCGTGTGCGCCGGGGAAACTCGGCAGAAGCGCCGGATGGATATTGAGGATGCGCCCCGTGAAATGGCGCACGAAAAGCGGCGTCAGAATGCGCATGAATCCCGCGAGGACGACCAGCGTCACGCCAGCCTCCTCCAGTGCCGCGATGAGCGCCTCTTCGAACAGCTCGCGCCTCTCATACGCCTTGCGGTCGATGCACGCGGCGGGAATGCCCGCCTCCCGCGCGCGCGTAAGCGCGTAGGCGCCCTCCCTGTCGGCCAGCACGACGGCGATCTCTCCAGCAACCTCGCCGCGCCCGATGGCGTCGATGATGGATTGGAGATCCGTCCCGCGTCCCGAACAAAGGACACCGAGTCTTTCCTTAGCCATGGAACACGCCGCCTTTGATCGTCACATCATGGCCGCCCTTCGTGACGCGTCCGATTTCGTAGACCGGCTCGCCCCTTTCGGCAAGCGACGCTTCGATCTTCTTCGACTCGTCCTCCGCCGCGATGAGCACCATGCCGATGCCCATGTTGAACGTGCGGTACATTTCCTTCCAGTCGACATTGCCCCATTCCTGCAAAAGGCGGAAAATCGCCGGCACCTCCCATGCATCCGCATCCACCGTGACGGCAAGGCCTTCGGGAATCGCACGCGGAATGTTCTCGTAGAAGCCTCCGCCCGTGATGTGCACCATGCCGTGAATGTCGAACGCCCGGATGAGCGGCAGGCATGTGGCAGGATAGAGACGCGTCGGCGTCAGAAGTGCCTCGCCGATCGTCTTGCCGAGCATTTCGATGTATTCATCGCCCTTGAATCCCTTGCGCTCGAAGCAGATCTTGCGCACGAGCGAGTAGCCGTTTGAGTGCACGCCCGAAGACGGCAGACCGAGCAGCAAGTCGCCTTCATGGACGCGTGCGCCAGTGATGAGCTTCGACTTCTCGACGACGCCGACGGAGAACCCCGCGATATCGTATTCGCCTGCGGGATAGAACCCGCCCATCTCCGCCGTCTCGCCGCCGATGAGCGCGCAGCCCGATTCCTTGCAGGCACGCGCGACGCCTCCCACGACGGCCGCGACCTGCTCCGGGTCGAGCTTGCCGACGGCGAGATAGTCGAGGAAGAAAAGCGGCTCCGCACCCTGCACCAAAATATCGTTGACACACATCGCGACGGCATCCTGCCCGATCGTATCATGCCGATCCAGCATAAAGGCAAGGCGGAGCTTTGTGCCGACGCCGTCCGTGCCCGATACGAGAACAGGCTCCTTGTACCGATTCGCGGCGAGCGCAAAGAGACCTCCGAATCCGCCGAGGTCGCCGAGGACTTCGGGGCGGTACGTCGCCTTGACGCTGTCCCTGATGAGCTTCACCGAGTAGTTGCCCGCATCGATGTCGACGCCGGAATCCTTATAGGTCAGCTTCTTGTCCATGGAATCGCTCCCCTTCCTCAGCACTTCGGCTGCTCAAATACGTACTTGCTGTCGCCCTGCGGCTGATGTCCCTCCTCGATTGGGTATAGGCTGTCGAAGCACGCATAGCACATCGCTTCGGGATCGGCAGCAGAAACCGACTTCTTGAGCCCTTCGATGCTCAGGAAGTGCAAACCGTCCGCTTCGATATACGCGCGAATCTCCTCTACGGACTTCGTCGCGGCGATGAGTTCCTTGCGGACGCTCGTATCGATGCCGTAATAGCACGGATAGCCGATCGGGGGGCTGCTGACGCACATGTATATCCTGCGCGCACCCGCATGACGAAGCATGCGGACGATCTTGCCGCTCGTCGTGCCGCGCACGATGGAGTCATCGACCATGATGACGTCCTTGCCCTCGACAACAGACTGCACGGCGTTGAGCTTGAGCTTCACCGAAGAATCGCGCTTCTTCTGCGTCGGCTGGATGAACGTGCGCCCGATGTAGCGATTCTTGATGAGCCCTTCGACAAACGGGATGCCCGCCTCGTAGGCGAATCCCGTCGCTGCCGTCGTGCCGGAATCCGGAACGGATATGACGATATCGCCCTTGAACCCCGACTCACGCGCGAGCATGCGTCCCATCATGAAGCGTGCCTCGTGGACGCTCTGTCCGTCGATGATGGAGTCCGGGCGCGCGAAGTAAATGTACTCGAAAATACAGGAAGCTTTCTTCTCCTCCGTCGCAAACGGATACGACCTCAGCCCGTCATCGTCGATGACGACCATCTCGCCCGGCCGAACGTCGCGGACGAACTCCGCGCCGACGACGTCGAGGCCGCACGTCTCCGACGAGAGAATCCAGCTCCCCTCCTCCGTCCTGCCGATGCAGAGCGGACGGAACCCCTGCGGGTCGCGTGCGCCGATGAGCTTATCCTCCGTCATGATCGAAAGGCAGTAAGCCCCCTTGATCTGCATCAGGCTTTCGATAATGCGCTCCTCGATCTTCTCCTTGCGCGAGCGTGCAATGAGATTGACGAAGACCTCCGAGTCGATCGTCGTCTGAAAAATCGTCCCTTGGCTTTCGAGTGCCTTGCGGATTGCCGCAGCATTTGTGAGATTGCCGTTGTGTGCGAGCGCAATCTTGCCGCCCGCATAGGAGACCATCAGCGGCTGCGTATTCGCAAGCAGGCTCGAACCCGTCGTCGAATAGCGCACGTGACCGATGGCGATATACTGATTGTCCATGTGTGGAATCTGATGGCGAAATACTTCGCCGACGAGCCCCATGCCGCGCGAGACGTCCATCCACGCGCCGTCCGTCAACGCGATGCCCGCACTCTCCTGTCCGCGATGCTGCAGCGCATACAGGCCGAGATACGTCATTTCCGTGACATTCTCCGTATGCGAGTAGACGCCGTAAACGCCACATTCCTCTTTCCACTTTGCTTCTGGCGTGTAGCCATCAATGTCGTACATGGTTGCCCCGTTACTTCCCCTTCTTGTTCCGTGCCTGCACCGTGCGCGGTCTCAGAGCTGCGCCGCAACGCGTGCCGCTTTCTTCTCCACGTCCTCGGCCATTTTCTTGCGATAGTCCATAAGCTTTCCCCTAAGCCCCTTATCCGACACGGCAAAGATTTCCACGGCAAGGATCGCTGCATTCTTCGCACCGTTGACCGCCATCGTCGCGACGGGCACGCCAGAAGGCATCTGCACCGTTGCGAGCAGTGCATCCATGCCGTTGAGCGGCGTTGCATTGACGGGAATGCCGATGACGGGAAGTGTCGTGTAGCTCGCGACAACGCCTGCGAGATGCGCTGCTGCGCCTGCGGCGACGATGAATGCGCCGATACCCTTCTCCTCGGCAGCACAGACGAAATCGCGCACCTTGCCCGGCGTGCGATGTGCCGATGCCACAGCGACCTCCGATTCGATGCCAAATGACTTCAATAATGCTGCGGCCGGCTTTAGGATCGGCCAGTCCGAATCACTGCCCATCAAAACGCCTACCTTCATGGCAAATCATCTCCTATCGTATCGAATACACCTATCCGTTATCATCATAACGAGAACCCGATATGCTGTCAAGGGAATCCCATTTTGATAAAACGAAAGAAGGGGGCATCGCCCCCCTTTATTCCCTGTTGCCTTTTGAGATCCCCTCAGTCGAGCGGCTTTCCCGTCAGAAGTTCATACGCTTCCTTGTACTTCGCAATCGTCTTGTCGATCACGTCCTGCGGCAAAAGGTAATCGCTGTCTGGATTCGCCTTGAGCCAATCGCGGACGAACTGCTTGTCGTACGACGGCTGCCCCTTGCCTGCCTCGTATCCCTTGAGCGGCCAAAAGCGCGAGCTGTCCGGCGTCAGCACCTCGTCGCCGAGAAGGATATCGCCATTCGCGTCGAGACCGAACTCAAACTTCGTATCCGCGATGATGATGCCGCGCGAATACGCGTAGTCCGCGCACTTCTTATAAATCGCGATCGTGTAGTCGCGCACCTTCTCCGCGTACTCCATGCCGTGACCGGGAAATGACTTCTCAAGCACCTTTGCGCCCTCTTCAAGCGACACGTTTTCATCGTGGTCGCCAAGCTCCGCCTTTGTGCTCGGCGTGAAGATCGGCTCAGGAAGCTTCTGCGACTCTTTGAGCCCCGCAGGCAGCTTGATGCCGCAGATTGTGCCGTCCTTCTTGTAGCTCTCCCATCCACTGCCCGTGATGTAGCCGCGCACGATGCACTCCATCGGAATCATCGTGAGCTTCTTGCACTTCATCGAATTGCCGCGAAATCTTTTCTGCTGGAAAAAAGCCGGCATATCGCCATTATCGACCGAAATCATGTGGTTCGGCAGGATATCCTTCGTGAAATCGAACCAAAACTTCGACATCTGCGTCAAAACCTTGCCTTTGCCCGTAATCTGATTCTTCAGAATGTGGTCAAAGGCCGAGATGCGATCGGTTGCGACCATGATGATGCTGCCATCTGCCTCATAGACTTCGCGGACTTTGCCAGACTTAAACGGTTTGTATTCTTTCATCGTATCGTCTCCTCTAGTCGTGATATGCTACGAAACTAATTTTATCATAGTGATAAACGGAGGGCTTGTCAAATGCAGAAGCATGGAAAAAGCCTTTGGCACGCTATTTTCATAGCGACCAAAGGCCTTCCGTGCGCGCTGCGCGATCACTTGATCTGTGCGGCGACTTCTGCCGCGAAATTCTCCTGCTTTTTCTCGATGCCCTCGCCGAGCTGGTAGCGCGTAAACGCCGTCACCTTGACATCGCCCAGGACATCCGCAACCGTCTTGTCGGAATCCTTGATGAAGGCCTGCTCCATGAGACATACTTCCTTATAATATTTCTTGATGCGGCCTTCGACCATCTTATCAACGATCTTCTCCGGCTTGCCTTCCTCCAACGCCTGCTTGCGGAGGACCTCCTTCTCGTGCTCGAGTGCCGACGCATCGACGCCACTGCGGTCGATAGCGAGCGGGTTCGCTGCTGCGATCTGCATCGCGACGTCCTTGCCGAGCGCCTCATCGCCGCCCGTCAGGTCAAGCAGGACGCCGATCTTGCCCCCCATGTGGGTATAGCTTGCGATATGACCCGCGCTCTCGTAACGGACGAAGCGGCGCAGCGAAATCTTCTCGCCGATTGTCGCCGTCGCTTCCGTGACGAGCGTCGCGACTGTCTTGCCGTCAATCTCGCTCGCGTTCAGCGCGTCGAGGTCAGCGGGAGCTGCCTTCGCGATATGCTCCGCAATCTTCTTCTCCAATGTGCGGAACTGCTCGTTGCCGGCCGCAAAGTCCGTCTCGCAGTTGACTTCGACGAGCACGCCGACCTTGGCGTCCGCGCTCACATACGCTGCGACCGCGCCCTCTGCCGCGATGCGTCCCGCCTTCTTCTCCGCCTTGGAGATGCCCTTTTCACGGAGCCAGTCGATTGCCTTTGCCTTGTCGCCGTCCGTCGCCGAAAGCGCCTTCTTGCAGTCCATCATGCCTGCGCCCGTCGTCTCGCGCAGTTCCTTTACCATTGCAGCGGTGATCTGTGCCATCGTTTTTCCTCCTACTACTTTTGCAAATAAAACAGGGGCAAGGGACTAATCCCTCACCCCCTGTTTTCTTTTTATTCGATTGGTTTACTCGGCAGCCTGCTCGTCTGCCTCGCCGCCCTCGCCCTGCAGGCCTTCCTGCACGGCGTCTGCCATGCTGCCCGTGAGGAGCTTCACGGCGCGGATTGCATCGTCATTGCCCGGAATGACGTAGTCAATCTCGTCCGGGTCGCAATTCGTGTCGACGATTGCGACGATGGGGATATGGAGCTTGCGCGCCTCGGCAACGGCGATGCGCTCCTTGCGCGGGTCGACGATGAAGAGTGCGCCGGGAAGCTTCTTCATTTCCTTGATGCCGCCGAGATATTTTTCGAGCTTCTCCATCTCGTGGCGGAGGATCTGGACTTCCTTCTTCGTGAGGACGTCAAACGTGCCGTCGGCTTCCATCTGCTCGAGCTCCTTGAGGCGCGAGACGCGCTTCTGTATCGTCTGGAAGTTCGTCAGCATGCCGCCGAGCCAGCGCTCGTTGACGTAGAACATGTTCGCACGCGTCGCCTCCTCGCGGATCGCCTCCTGCGCCTGCTTCTTCGTGCCGACGAAGAGAATGCTCTTCCCCGACTCCGCAACCGAGCGCAGGAACGCGTACGCCTCGTCCACCTTGCGAACCGTCTTCTGCAGGTCGATGATGTAGATTCCGTTGCGCTCCGTGAAAATGTACTTCGCCATCTTCGGATTCCAACGACGCGTCTGATGGCCGAAGTGGACACCGGCCTCCAAAAGCTGCTTCATGGAAATAACTGACATAATGGTGCACCTCCTGTTTTTCTTCCGCTTTCTTCCTCATCCTGCACCACCTATCTTAGGCACAGGGCAGGACTCCAAAAGCGTGCTTCTTATTACACCGCTAGCGATTATATCATATCCACGCGCCTTGCGCAATGGAAAATATGGATTTCCTCAAGAAACGCTTGTAGGGGGTAATTGCAATAGCAAATCGGACAGTTTCTCCAAAAATTCAGTGTCCAATTTAATGTTACAATTGACCAATGCTCGTGATGTCAAGCATGCCGCCGGGCTTCCCATCTGCATCGGGATTTCCGTATCCTTCTGCCGTTCGGATGCTCGCCATGCCCGTCGGCCTGTAGGGCTTCTTCGTCGACTGCACGCGCGTCTTTTCGTCGTCTTTCCTCATTTTCTCCGGCATCTCCTCATAGTCCTTGGAGTTCGTGAACTTCTTCCACTCGTCCATGATGGCCATGAGCATGAAGATGAACTTCTCCTTCGGGAGCGAGCCGTCGGCTGTTTTCGCCTGCTCGGCAAGCTGCTTGAGCGCTTCTTTCTTTGCCATGAGCGCATCTGCCTTTGCCTGCTCCTTCGCCTCGGCAGAAAGCTGTTTTTCTTGCTCCTTGTCCACCGCGCCGCCCTCTTTTCCCGCATCCTTGCCGTCGGCGTTTTTTGGGGCGTCCGCGCCACGCGCATCCTGTGTGCCACGCATGCTTTCTGCATAAGCGTCCTGTGCGCCCTCTGCCGCACCTTCCACGCCGTGCACCCTCGCTTGTGCGGGTGAGCTGATTGCGCCGTCCGCTTTCACGTCCGCGCCTAGATCGTCATCCATGGAGGCGGCGGCGTTATTTGACTGCGTCGCAGCTTCCCCCATTCCCGTCGCTGTGCCAGCAGCCGCACTGCCGTTCGTCATCGCGCCGTCTGCGCTTCCATAGCGGTTTTCGAGCTGCATCTCCGTCGCGACTTTGAGCTGTGCCTGTGCGACGGCGCGCTGCGCCTCCTCCTTCGTCTTGGCGCGCTTCAGTACCTGCTGCAGCTCCGTGCGCGTCTGCTGGGCACGACGCGCCTTGTCGTACAGATCCGGGTCGTTGTCCTTCAGGTACTTCAGCTCATCGACCGAGAGCTCGCGCCCGCGCATGAGCTTCTGCCGGATGATGGAGGTACGCAGCCCGCTCGTCATATCCGCCTGCTTCGTCTTCTGCGTCGTCATGCGCGCGTCTATCGTCTGATTCTTCTTGAGCTCCTCGCGCATCTGGCCGAGGCTCTGTCCCGTCCGAATCTTCGTCTTCGCCTGCAGCTTCAGATCCTTCATCTGCAAATATTGCCCGATGCGGCCTATCCCTTCAAACATCGTGGTTCCTCCTTGAATCCATGCTTCTCCATCTTAGTGTTATATCGGCGTTTCGTTGCTCCTTCTTCACCGCAACAAACGGTCAGCTGGGTGCGCCAAATGCTGCGGGCGTGCGTGCCATGCGCAAATACCTCGCTTTTATTTGCGAACCGTTTCTTCATCGATCTGTGAACCGTCGGGCAGATAGCTGCGTATCTCCAAGTGATCGCGATCCGCCTTCAGCGTCAGATAGTTGTCCGTTTCGGGCTGCGGCGCAATCGTTTCGTCGAGCGAATGGTCGATCCACAGCCCCGGATAGCGCACGTTTCCCGCGACGCCTGTCAAGATGTACAAAGGGCCTGTCGGGTCGTGCTGGAAATTGCGGATATGGCCGCGATTGCGGTAGGTATGCAGATGCGCCGAGAATACGACGTCGATATTCGCCTTGTCAAAAAGCGGCATCCAAATCCTGCCGTCGTCCGATATGCCCTCGCACCGTTCGGGACGGTTATGGATTCGATATTGGAGGACTTCTTTGTGCATGAGCACGATTTTCCACTTCCTGTCCGTCTGTGCCACGTCACGGCGGAACCATTCCGTTTGCTCCTCGATAAGCCCCGGATGGAATGCCTGTGTCTCATCCTCTTGCGTGTTGAGCACGATGAAATGCACCGGCCCGTAATCAAAGGAATAATAGTAGCGCGAAAATACTGCACTGCCGTTTTCCGGCACGGCGAACGCATGCAGGTAGGCTACTGGCTCACGCACCTTCCACGCCTGATCATACGTTTCATGGTTGCCCATGACAGGCGCGACGGGAATGCGGTCGATGATGCTGGAAAGCGCCGAAAACCACGCCTCCCACTGCGTATGGTCCTCCCCATTGTCGACGAGATCGCCCATGTTGATGAAGAAATCGGCGCGTGGATTGCGCTTTGCTGCATCCTGCGCAAGATTCTGCCAATCCGTGTAGTCGCTCGACTGGGAATCCGGGAAGATGAGCGCCTTGAATCCTTCACCGGCATCGGTATGAAGTGAGTGCCAAGATCCCGCCACGCCTTTTGCCGTGATGCGGTATTCCATGCTCGCGCCCTTCGGCAAATCATGCAGCACGGCCGTGTAAATCACAGCCGTCACACCGTCGTCCGTAAAGACATCCGCTTCTGCCGATGCGCGTTTCGTCTCTTCCTCGCCTACGCACCGATATTCGACGGAAGGCGCTTCGAGCGCGCCTTCCGTCTGCCACATGATCGTGCGTGCCGCCGCATTGTCCTGTGCAATGACTTGGCGCACGAAGCGAATATCGTCCCGTTTCTCACTGCCCGTCATGCCGTGTGCCTTCCCCGCCAGCTTCTGCCAAACGCGGTATTTCATAAAGGTCCAGCCGCCGCCCGCGAGCACGATGGCAGCGCCGCAGGCAGCAAGGAACCTGCGGCGTGAAAATTTACTATCCATCACAATCGCCTCGAACCGAATTGTATTCTGTAATCCGTAAAATTATTATACGACAAATCTTCCCCTATGGCATGATTTGGCATAATAAAATTTTCCTTGGATAAAATGCCCATTTCGCCTATAATGAAATCGCTTACGCTGACCGCTGCTGCACCGCTGGCATGCTCATCCCAAGCGAACGAAATACGAGGAGGAGCCTTCAAATGAACGATAGAACCGAACGACTTTTTTTGCGTCTGACTATATGGAAGGCGCACACCCTGCAATACTGGAGCGCCTCCTCGCGACGAACGGGGAGCAGACGGCAGGCTACGGGCTCGACCCCTACTCCGAATCCGCGCGGGAAAAATTCGCATGGCATGCGCGGCGCCAAATGCAAACGTCCATTTCCTGCTCGGCGGCACGCAGGCCAACGCGACTGTCATCGACGCTGTGCTTCGCAGCTACGAGGGCGTGCTCGCTGCGGCAAGCGGCCATATCAGCGTCCACGAAGCGGGCGCGATCGAATACGGTGGGCACAAGGTCCTTGCGCTCCCGCACGAGCATGGCAAGCTCTCCGCCGCAACGATCGAGGCCGTGCTTTCGGCAAGCCGTGCCGATGAGAACCGCGACCACATGGTCTTTCCCGGCATGGTCTACCTCTCGCAGCCAACGGAGTGCGGCACGCTCTACACGCGGGAAGAACTCACCCGCATCCATGCCGTCTGCCGCACGCACGATATCCCGCTCTACCTCGACGGCGCACGTCTCGCCTACGCGCTCGCCTGCCCCGAAAACGATGTGACGCTCCCAGACATTGCGCGCCTCTGCGATATATTCTACATTGGCGGCACGAAGTGCGGTGCGCTCTTCGGGGAAGCCGTCGTCCTGCCGAATCCCAGCTTCATCCCGCACTTTTTCACCATCATCAAGCAGCACGGCGCACTGCTCGCCAAAGGGCGCATCGCAGGCATCCAGTTCGACACGCTCTTTACGGACGGGCTTTACGAGGCAGGCGGCGCCACAGCGATCAAGGCTGCTGCACGCGTTTGGCCCTGCACGAAAAGCGGATTCCGCTCGCTTGGGAGACGCCGACGAACCAGATCTTCATCCGCCTCACGCACGCGCAGCGCGCGCGTCTCGAATCGTCTGTCGCCTTGGGCTTTTGGGAGCAGGCAGACGATGCGCACGTCATCATGCGCATCGCGACGAGCTGGGCGACGACAGAGGAGCAGGTCAGCACCCTTATCGCGCGCCTTTGATCCATCGCTTGGCTCATTTCCCGCAAGGCATACGCGAAACGCGAAATCCCGCCATGCAAAAACCGTATGCATCCCTTTTAGTCGGAACGCATACGGTTTTCTTATGCCATGCAGCGCTTATTTGCCTGCCAGCTTTTTGTAGTTGTTGTAGCGGTCTTGTGCGTCGCGCTGCGTCTTCTCGAAGAGCGCTTCTGCCGCTTCGGGGAACGTCCGCTTGAGGTTGATGTAGCGGTTCTCGCCCATGAGGAAGTCCTGGAACTTTGAGAAGTCCGGCTCCTTCGAGTCGAGGCTGAACGGATTTTTATCCGTGCCGACGAGCTGCGGGTTGTAGCGGTAGTTCGCCCAGTAGCCGCACTCGACAGCGAGTTTCTGCTCAAGCTGTGCGCAGCCCATGCCCTTGCGGATGCCATGGTTGATGCACGGCGAGTAGCCGATGATGAGCGACGGGCCATGGTATGCCTCTGCTTCAGAGATCGCCTTCAGGACCTGATTCTGGTCTGCGCCCATCGCAACCTGCGCGACATAGACATAGCCGTACGACTTCGCCATCATGCCAAGATCTTTCTTGCGCGTCTTCTTGCCCGTTGCCGCGAATTGTGCGATAGCCGCCGCGGGCGTCGACTTCGATGCCTGCCCGCCCGTATTGGAGTAAACCTCCGTATCAAAGACAAAGACGTTGATGTCCTCGCCCGACGCGAGCACATGGTCAAGCCCGCCGTAGCCGATATCGTAGGCCCAGCCGTCGCCGCCGAAGACCCACTGCGAACGCTTGATGAAGTAATCGCGGTTGTCGTAGAGCTTGTTCAGCAGTTCGTCTGCGCCCTTCTCCTTTGCGAGGAGCGCTTCGAGCTCCTCGGCACGCTCGCGCGTACCGTTTCCGTCCGCAAGGTGCGCGATCCAGTCGGTGAGCGCTTCCTGCAGTTCAATGCTTCCCTTCTTCGCTTCGACTGCCGCCTTCGCGTCGGCTGCGAGCGACTCGCGAACGGACTTCGTGCCGAGCAGCATGCCGAGGCCGAATTCCGCGTTGTCCTCGAAGAGCGAGTTCGCCCACGCCGGACCGTGTCCCTTGACGTTTTTCGTGTACGGCATCGACGGTGCGCTGCCGCCCCAAATCGAGGAACAGCCCGTCGCATTTGCGACCATCATGCGGTCGCCGAAGAGCTGCGTGACGAGCTTTGCATACGGCGTCTCGCCGCAGCCTGCGCACGCTCCTGAGAACTCGAGAAGCGGCTGCTCGAACTGCGAGCCGATGACCGTTTCCTTCTTCATCGGGCTCTTCTTCGGCGCGACCTTTTCGGCATCGACGCCGTAGTCAAAATACGCCTGCTTTGCCTTGAGCTCGTCATCGAGCGGCGTCATCGTGAGCGCCTTGACCGGGCAGACCTGCGCACAGTTTCCACAGCCGAGGCAGTCCATCGTCGAGACGGCAACCGTGAAATGGTAGTCCTTGACCGTCCGAAGCTGCTTTGCGGGGAAGCCTGCGGGCGCTGCCGCCTTCTCTTCATCCGTCGTGAGGACGGGGCGGATCGCAGCGTGCGGGCAGACAAAGGAACACTTGTTGCATCCGATGCACTTCCCGGCATCCCAAACGGGGACATTGATCGCCGTGCCGCGCTTTTCGTACGCTGCGCCGCCGAGCGGGTACGTGCCGTCTGCGCGGTCGCCGCTGAACATCGAGACGGGCAGCTTGTCGCCCTCCTGACGGTTCATGACTTCCTGCACATCCGAAACGAATGCAGGCACGTCGCGCTTCGCCGCTTCCTCATCCTTCGCATTTGCCCAGCCAGCGGGAACCTCGACGCGGTGGAGCTTCTCGATGCCCTTGTCGATCGCGCCGTTGTTCATGTCGACGATATTCTGCCCCTTCTTTCCGTAGCTCGTGACAACGGCATTCTTGAGGTACTTGACCGCCTCGTCGAGAGGGATGATCGCCGCGAGCTTGAAGAACGCGGACTGCATGACCATGTTGAAGCGGCCGCCGAGTCCGAGCTCCTTCGCGATCTCGACGGCATTGACCGTGTAGAACTCGATCTCATTCTGTGCGATGTAGCGCTTCATGTAGGCAGGCAGATGCTCGGAGAGCTCCGCATCGCTCCAAACCGTGTTGAGCAGGAACTTGCCGCCCTTCTTGAGACCTGCGAGCAAGTCGTAGCGGAATACGTAGGACTGCTGCGAGCACGAGATGAAATCCGCCTTGTTGATGAGGTACGGGCTCGTGATCGGCAGCTTGCCGAAGCGCAGGTGCGACATCGTGATGCCGCCCGACTTCTTCGAATCGTAAGCGAAATACGCCTGTGCGTACATATCCGTATCGTCGCCAATGATCTTGATCGCGCTCTTGTTCGCACCGACCGTGCCGTCCGAGCCAAGGCCCCAGAACTTGCACGCCGTCGTGCCTTCCGGCGTGAGATCGACGTCGCTCATAACGGGCGCGAGGCTCGTATGCGTCACATCGTCCTCAATGCCGATCGTGAAGCCGTCCTTCGGCGCATCCTTCTTGAGTTCTTCAAATACCGCAAAGATCTGATCGGGCGTCGTATCCTTGCCGCCGAGTCCAAAGCGGCCGCCGACGATGACGGGCGAGAGCCCCGAATCGTAGAATGCCGCCTTGACGTCGAGGTAAAGCGGCTCGCCGAGCGCGCCCGGCTCCTTCGTATGATCGAGGACGGCGACTTTCCGGATCGTCTTCGGGAGGACTTTCAAGAAGTGCTCGATGGAGAACGGACGGTAGAGATGGACGGAGAGCAAGCCGACCTTTTCGCCCTGCTTGTTGAGGTAGGAAACGGCTTCCTGCACCGCCTGGCAGACCGAGCCCATCGCGATGATGACACGGTCTGCATCCTTTGCGCCGGAATAGTCGAAGAGATGATACGCACGTCCCGTGATCTTCGCCATCTCGCCCATCGCTTCTTCAACCAATGCAGGCAGTGCATCGTAGTATGCGTTTGCCGCTTCGCGTGACTGGAAGTAGACGTCCGGGTTCGTCGCCGAGCCGCGGATGACCGGATGATCCGGATTGAGTGCCCGACGGCGGAATGCTTCGACCGCATCCCAATCGAGCACCTTGGCGAGAGCCGCATAATCGACGACCTCAATCTTCTGAATCTCATGCGACGTGCGGAACCCATCGAAGAAATTGATGAACGGGACGCGCCCCTTGATCGCGACGAGGTGCGCAACGGCAGCGAGATCCATGACCTCCTGCACGCTCGCTTCGGCGAGCATCGCACAGCCCGTCTGACGCGCTGCCATAACGTCCTGATGGTCGCCGAAAATGTTCAGCGAGTTTGCGGCAAGTGCGCGCGCGCTGACGTGGAACACGCCCGGCAGCAGCTCGCCTGCGACCTTGTAGAGATTCGGCACCATCAGCAAGAGACCCTGCGACGCCGTGTACGTCGTCGTCAGCGCGCCGGCCTGCAAAGAACCGTGAACCGCGCCTGCCGCGCCGCCTTCCGACTGCAGTTCGATGACGCGAACCTTCTGCCCAAAGACATTCTTCGCGCCTTTGGCCGCCATCTCGTCGACTTTTTCCGCCATCGGCGAGGACGGCGTGATCGGGTAGATCGCCGCGACGTCGGTAAAAGCATAGGAGATATAGGCCGCAGCAGTATTGCCGTCCATCGTCTTCATTCTTTTGCTCATGCTTTCTGCTCCCCTCTTCAGTATAAGGATATTGGCATAGATATAATAGACATTTGTGATGAATGGTCCCATCTACTATAGATTTCATCCATCACGATTCATTATACCTTCTGAAAAAGGTCTTGTAAATATGATTCATCACAACAAAAAAACCAGCTCGCAAGCTGGTCTGATTGACTAGATGGTCGGGATGACAGGGTTCGAACCTGCGGCCTCATCGTCCCGAACGATGCGCGCTACCAAACTGCGCCACATCCCGACGACAGACACAATTATACGGTATTTCCATCTGTTGCGCAACCCCCTTCCTCAAAAAAATGCTTGCTCCAATGAAAATTTCTTTCTGCAAGAATATTCCTTGAATCAAAACGTTTTATCGCTTAAAATGGAACCATACGTTTACCGAACGCTGAAGAAAGAAGGTACTATATGGACGCTGTCAGAATTCGCGATGATATTTACTGGGTCGGCGCGATCGACTGGTCGATGCGCAACTTCCACGGATACGAGACGGGACGCGGCTCCTCCTACAACGCCTACCTGATCCTCGACGAACATGTCACACTCATCGATACGGTCAAGGAGCCGTTCGCAGGGGAACTCATCGAGCGCATTTCCTCCCTTATCGATCCGGAAAAGATCGACTATATCGTATCGAATCATGTTGAGCCGGATCACAGCGGATCCCTCTTGAAGATTCTTGCGCTCTGTCCGAACGCGACGGTCATCACCAGTCTGCCAAACGGGCTCAAGGGGCTCACAGCACGCTACGGCGAGCAAGCGTACAAGGGCATCAAGGCGGGCGACACGCTCTCGATCGGGCACCGCACGCTCTCCTTCGTGCCGACCCCGATGCTGCACTGGCCGGACAGCATGGTCACGTACTGTCCCGAAGAAAAGGTTCTCTTCTCCAACGACGCATTCGGCCAGCACCTCGCCTCAGGGCAGCGTTTCGACGATGAAAACGACATCGATCTCATTCTCTTTGAGGCAAAGAAATACTACGCCAATATCCTCATGCTCTACGGCAGGCAGGCACAGGCGGCGCTCAAGGCGCTTGCAGGGCTCGATATCGAACTCATATTGACGGGGCATGGCATAAGCTGGCGCTCTCATATCAAGGATATCCTCTCGCTCTACCAAAAATGGTCGACAAACGAACTCGAAGATCGCGCTGTCGTCGTATTCGACAGCATGTGGCACGCAACGGAAACGATGGCGCGCACGATCGTCGAAGCGTTCAACGCAAAGGGAATCCCTGCCGCGTTCTACGACATCAAAGCAAACCATAACTCCGACATCGTCACGGACGTACTCACGAGCAAGTACCTCGCCGTCGGCTCTCCGACACTCAACAACGACATGATGCCGTCGATCGCGAGCTTCCTATGCTACCTCCGCGGCCTTTCGCCCAAGGGACGCAAGGCATTCGCTTTCGGCTCCTACGGATGGGGCGGGCAAAGCATTGCACAGGTCGAGGAACAGCTAAAGGCAGCAGGCTGCGACATCGTGCTCGAAAAGCAGCGCATCGCCAACGTACCGACAAAAGCACAGCTCGCGGCGCTCACCGAGGCCGTTCAACAGATCGACGAATAAAACCGGAAATCCTTTCCCCTATTTACACGTGTATGTACACTTGCACATATATAAGCACAAAAAAGCGGGGCAGTCGCTGGGCTGATCCGCTTTTTCCCATTCATTTCATCTTTTTGCCAAGCTCGATGAGGAACGTCGTTCCTTTTCCAAGCTCACTCGCAATCGAGATCCTGCCCTTATGCAGGCGCACGATTTCCTGCGCAATCGCAAGACCGAGCCCATTGCCGCCCATCTCTCGTGCACGCGCCTTGTCCACGCGATAAAATCGGTCAAAGACGCGTTCCTGGTCTTCCGGCGATATGCCGATGCCCGTATCGGAAACGGCAAAAGAAACATGTCCCTTCTCTGCCTTTCGATACGTGACACGCACTTCACCGCCGTCCTGCGTGTACTTCACGGCATTGTCGATGAGAATGAGCACGAGCTGGCGGATACGCTGCTCGTCGGCCTGGATCTCGACCTTTCCCTTCGCGTCGACTGCAAGCTTGATATGTTTTTGTTCGGCGAGCGGCTGCATGAGGCGCGCCGTCTGCTCGATGACGGAGGACAGTTCGAACTTCGACGGCTTGAGCTTGAGCGCCTTGTTGTCCCCGCGCGCGACAACGAGGAGATCGCCGACGAGCTTTGCCATCTTCTTGACCTCGTCGTGCACGTCGTCAATGACCTGCTTCAAGAACGGCGATGTGACGGATTTGTCGTTTTGGAGTATCTCGGACGATGCCATGACGATGGCGAGCGGCGTGCGCAGCTCATGTGACGCGTCGGCGGCAAACTGCCGCTGCTTTTCGTACGCTTCCTTCAAAGGGACCATCGCGCGCCCGGCGAGGATATGGCAGATGCCAGCCGCTGCGATGACGGCGAGCATGCCGAGGAGCGCGATCGCATACGTCGCTTTTTCAAGACCATTGTACATCGCCGTGACATCCTTGCCAACGTAGACCATCTGCGCATGTTCGCCCGACGCCGTCTTGACGCTTTGGGCCGTCATCATGATACGGCTCTTCACCCCATTCTCTCCCGACTTTCCGACGACGATGACATCGTCCCCGCCGCTCCAGTTCTGTATGACATCGAGAATGAACGGCTCTATGTGGAACGAAGCACGCGCAAAGTTCAGCAGTCTTCCCTGATCATCGAATACATAAAAGAATAGACGGTCATTCGTGCTCTTATAGACGAGGCTATCATCCGAGACAATGCCGGGATGCTGATTGAAGTACGCCTGCGCCTCCGCTACGTTTCCAGCCGTATCGACGAGCTCGCGCGCCTGCTCCGACGTGATCGACCATTCCAATATCTTGTGCATGCCAAAAATGAGACCGGCAAGAAAAAAGAACATGACGATCGAGTAGATGATCGTGAGCTGGCGGCGTCCCGTGCCGAATAGGCTTTTTGCCATCAGCTTTTCGCCTCCAGCTTGTAGCCAACGCCGCGCACCGTCTTGATTGCCGTTCCCCCATCACCGAGATCGAGCTTCTTGCGCAGGATCTTCATATAGGAGTCGATGTTGTTCGAGCTCACGTCCGACTCAAGCCCCCAAATGCGGTCCAAGATGATATCGCGCGGGACGACGATGCCGATATTCTGCGCGAGAAGGTCGAAGATCTGGAACTCGCGCGGCGAGAGCTGAATGACTTGATCCTTTTTCTTCAGGACCTTTGCTGTGCGATTGAGCGTGAAATCGCCGACTTCGACGATGTCCTGCTGAATCTTCTGCGTGCTGCGGCGACCGAGCGCGCGCAGGCGTGCGAGCAGCTCAGCGAACTCGAACGGCTTCACGAGGTAGTCGTCCGCGCCTGCGTCAAGCCCCGTGACGCGGTCCTCGACGGAGTCGCGCGCCGTGAGCATGAGGATCGCTTTCTCATAGCCTTCTTTGCGCAGGCGGCTGCAGGCATCGACGCCCGACTCTCCCGGCATCATCCAGTCGAGGATCAGAATATCGTAATCCGTGTACATCGCGTATTCATAAATGTCGCTGCCATTCGTTACCCACTCGACCTGGATCTCGTTCTGTTCGAGCATGTACTGAATGAGCTTGCCGAGACGCTTGTCGTCCTCTGCCAATAAAACGCGCATGACCAATCCCTCCTAGGCTTTCGGATACGTTTCTGGCTCTATATATACAAAAATTCCGTGAAAAGACAATGAACAAATCATTACCATAAAAACACCTTGTCAATCGATGAAAAAACATTTAGACTTTAGGGTATAGCAACCGCGTGTATGGAAGGGATGGGATACCATGAAAAAATTCGCTCTAATGCTCACCGCGCTTTTCCTTTGGCTCGTTCCTGCAGGTGCATTTGCCGCGGAGGACGACGCAAACGCCTTCGTCAAGGAGGACATGACGACAGTCTCTTGGATCGATGCGATGTTCATCAAGAAGGATGCAGGAAAGGCCTACGATCTCATGGGCGAAGACGCCAAGAAAAACATCTCGAAGGATCAGATAAGCGATCTCGGCAAGACGCTCGGCAAGGATTTCGACGCACTCGAAGGCGCGCGCTTCGTGAGCTGGACGCGTTTCGACCAAGCCGACCAGATCATCTACCTCATGCGCTTCAGGAAACAGCCTATGGTTCGCTGCGAACTGCTGTTCACGAAAGACGGCAGCCTCGAAAACTTCGGTCTGACGCCGATTGATGTAAGCAAGAGCAACGGGGCGAACGAAAAAAAGTAAGACCGGCCAAAAAATCCTCAAAGGCACATCTCCCTTGAGGATTTTCTTCATTTCTTATGAATTTCCTGCATCATCGCTTTGCTGATGACCTGAAACGAAGCTTCGGCAAGTTCGTAGAGGCGCTCGTTCCGCTCGGAGAGGTAGAGCGTGCCCAAAAGCGCCTCAAACCCCGTGCTCGCATGGTATTCGGCGACGCTTGCGCTGCGCGGTGCGTGGCTCTTCGCATTGCGGCCACGACGGTAAATCGCCCGTTCTTCCTCGGTGAGCATCGCCTCGATTCCCTGATATGCCCGCGCCTGCCAAACGGCAGAGACGATCTGCGCGCTGAACGAATGGAGCGCCTGCACCTTCGCCTGCTCGTAGGAGAGCAGCCGCGTGCGCACGAAGAGGTGAAAGTACGCATCGCCGACGTAGGCGAGGACGAGCGGGTTCATCCGCCGAGCGTCCATCTCCCTATAGCGCTGCAGTACGCCGCCTGCGCCGTCCGGCGTAAACATCATGTCGACGAGCAGCTTGAACTGCCCAAACTTCATGCCTTTCTCCACCGTACGCCGCTCGGCGTATCTTCGAGCACAATGCCTGCTTCCCTGAGCGCATCGCGAATCCGATCGGCAAGCGCCCAGTTCTTTTCCCTGCGCGCCGACTGTCGGATCCCGATGAGAATGTCCATGAGCTTGTCTGCCATGCCGTCGTCCGCCGTTTCTTCTGTCTGCTCGAAAATGCCGATGATGGACGCCATCTCCTCGTAGGCAGCGCAGGCTTTCCTGAAGTTCTCCGCATCGAATGCCTTTGCGCCGCCCATGACATCTTGGTAGTATATATTCGTCTCTTTCGAAAGCGCGAAAAGCTGGCTGATCGCAAGCGCCGTGTTGAAGTCGTCGTCCATCGCCTCGTAGAACGCCGCGAGCAGATCCTCTGCCGTCTTGGCGAGCTCTTTTGCCGTATCTGCCGTGCCTTCCTTTGCGGAGAGTTCCTTCATGCATCCGAGCGTGTTCTGCAGGCGGGCGAGGCTCGTCTGCGCCTCCTTGAGACGATCGTCGGAGAAATCGAGTGGGCTGCGATAGTGCGTCTGCAGGATGAAGAAGCGCACGACTTCGCCGGGGTACTCCTTCAGAATGTCTTTGACCGTAAAGAAATTGTTCTTCGACTTCGACATCTTCTCATTGCGAATCGTGATGAAGCCGTTATGCAGCCAATACTGCGCAAAGCTGCACGGATCGCCGAGTGCCGCCTGCGACTGCGCGATTTCGTTCTCGTGATGCGGGAAAATGAGGTCGCTTCCGCCGCCGTGGAAGTCGAACTTCTTGCCGAGGTATTTCAGCGACATCGTCGAGCACTCGATGTGCCAGCCCGGACGGCCCCTGCCCCATGGGCTTTCCCAGTACGGCTCGCCGGGCTTCGCCGCCTTCCAAAGCGCGAAATCCATGGGATGATGCTTGCGCCCGTCAACTTCGATGCGCGCGCCCGCCTGCATATCGTCGAGACTGCGCCCGCTGAGCTTGCCGTAGCCTTCGAACTTCTCCACGCTGTAGAAGACATCTCCGTTTCCTAGGGCATAGGCGTAGCCCCTGTCGATGAGCGTCCGCACCATCTCAATGATGTCGTCCATCGTCTCGCTGACGCGCGGGTAGAGGTCAGCGCGACGGACATTGAGCGCATCCATCGCCTCGAAATAGTTCGCGATATAGCGGTCGGCGATGTCGCTCCACTTGACGCCTTCGCGGTTCGCCGTATTGATGATCTTGTCGTCGACGTCCGTAAAATTCTGGATGTAGCGGACTTTCACGCCCTTCTTCTTAAAGTAGCGTCGAATGACATCCCACGTCACGAAGGGGCGCGCATTGCCGATATGCGGGTCGTTGTACGGCGTGACGCCGCAGCAGTAGATCGAGACCTCGCCCTTCTTGAGTGGCTTGAACTCCTCCTTCTCGCGCGTCATCGTATTATAGACTTTCAGCATGGCTTTCTTTCTCCTCTATCCTTTGTTCCAGTTCCTCGACCCGCTCTTCGAGCGCGTGAATCTGCTCCATCATGCACGCCCGCATCTCTTCCTCTGGGTCGGGCAGCATATCGTGGTCGAGGTCGACGTCGAGCTCGTCCTCGATCTCGTCGATCCTGTCGTCGGGACGGACGATTCCCTTTTGGATCGCTTCCTTCAGCTCGCACGCCGTATGAACGCGCTTGCCGTGCATAACGACAATGCGTCCTGGGATGCCGACAACAGTCGCGTATGGAGGCACGCTCTTTAGGACAACCGAACCCGCGCCGATCTTCGCATGGTCGCCGACGGTGAACGAGCCGAGCACTTTCGCCCCCGAGGCGACGACGACGTTATTGCCGATCGTCGGATGGCGCTTTCCCTTCTCCTTGCCCGTGCCGCCGAGTGTCACGCCCTGGTAAAGCGTGACGTTGCGTCCGAGCTCCGCCGTCTCGCCGATGACGATTCCCGTGCCGTGATCGATGAAGAGCCCTTCTCCGATCGTCGCGCCGGGATGAATCTCAATGCCCGTGAGGAACCGTCCGAAATTCGAGATGATACGCGGGATGAGCACCCAGCCGCGCCTATAGAGCATGTGTGCGATGCGGTGCAGCCATATCGCGTGCAGCCCCGAATAGCAAAGCAGCACCTCGATGACATTCCGTGCAGCAGGATCGCGCTCAAAGACGACGCGAATATCCTTTCGGATGCGCGAAAAGAATTTCATGAAGTTCCTCCTATGCCATTTCGATGCCTGCCACGGCATAAGCCGATATGCCTTCTTCCGCGCCCGTGAAGCCGAGGTGCTCTTCCGTCGTCGCCTTGACGTTGACCGCAGAGGTCGGAATCTCCAAAACGCATGCGATATTTTCGTTCATCCGCGGGATGAAGTCCTTGAGCTTCGGATTCTGTGCGACGACCGTCGCATCGATGTTGCCGACGCGATACCCGTGCTCTTTCAGAAGTTCCATGACGTGTGCGAGCAGCTTCATGCTGTCCGCCCCTTCGTACTTCGGATCGGTATCGGGGAAATGACGGCCGATGTCGCCGAGCGCCGCTGCGCCGAGCAGCGCATCCGCCACCGCATGAAGGAGCACGTCGGCATCGGAATGCCCGAATAGCCCTAACGTATGCGGTATGCAGATGCCGCCGAGAATGAGCTTTCTCCCTTCGACGAGCCGATGCACGTCGTACCCCATGCCAAATCGTGTCATGCTACCCCTCTTTCCTCCTGCTTTTTGGTTTACCGCATAAGCTGCTCTTTTAGTCCTTTTTTCGCGTGTCTTGCCGCCTTTCGCACAAGCCCACTCATACCGTTTGCTTCTTCGCGAAGAAGCGCCTCCGCAATGAGAATATCCTCAGGCGTCGTGATTTTAATATTGCGATAGGAACTTTCGACAACTTGAATCGGTACATGCAATCGTTCCACGAGACAGGAATCATCCGTTCCAAGATAGCCATCCTGCTCCGCTTTTTCATAAGCTGAAAGGAGAATATCCTTGCGAAATCCCTGTGGCGTCTGTACTTCCCATACCATTTCACGCGGCGGCGTTTCTGCAACAAAACGTTCGCCATTCACGATTTTCATCGTACTTTTCGCCGGCACGGCGGCAATCGCGCCACCTACTGCCCGCGCCGCATCAATGACCGCATCAATCGTCGAAACCGATATGAGCGGCCGAGCCGCATCATGAACCAGCACGATATCCGTTTCCTCGGGGAGACGGCGAAGCCCATTGGCAATCGAATACTGGCGTTCCGATCCGCCTGCGACAACGGCAACGGGCTTAAGTCCAGAGACATGTCGAAGCATTTGACGAATAAAAGGGACTTCATCCTCCGCAACGGATACAATCAAATACCCGATCTGCCGCGAATGCGAAAACTGAAGCAACGTACGTACAAGAATCGGTGCTCCCATCAGATCCAGAAGCACCTTGTTCATTCCCGCCTGCATTCGCCTTCCCCGTCCAGCCGCAGGAAACACAGCCGTCACCATGCTGCTCACCCCCATGTATTTATCCATTATCATACTACAAAACAGGGAAAATGGGAAATAGCAAAATTCCCTCGCTCCAACAGGGGAACGAGGGAATTTTCTCCGTGGCAGGAATATCGTTTTCCTTACTTCAATGCATAGCCATTATGGTACATCCTGTCCTGCATCTTGCGCGTCTGATAAAGCTGTGTCGATGTATCAAGCTCCACCATATCAAGCGTCAGAAGCTGCCCTTTCCTTACATCCTTCAGCATACGCGTCTTCTTGTTGACGAGACCATAGACGACGTATCCATTCTTGTAAGTCTCTTCCGCCGTCGCAATCGAACCGTACGTCGTATAGCCGCCGATTCCATCAATTGTTATGACTTTCACCTGCATGCCCATCGCCTTGGCAAACGAATACAGTTCCATGACTGCACCTGGCTCATCGCCTGCCGAACCCGTATAAATCACACCATTTTGATCACCGAGCTTTTTGAGATACGATCCGATGACCACGTCTGTTTCCACGTCCATCATGACAACGTGCTTGTGGTTTTTGAGCGCATCCGTCGCAATCTTGACACCGACTTCCGGGACTCCTGTAACATCAATTGCACACTCAACAAGATTCGCCTGCGCTATGATATCGGAATGATCCGTTGCAACAAACTTCCCCATCTCCATGTACTTATTTGCTTCTTCCAACGTTTCAGCTACCGCGATCTGATCATCGGAAATTCCTGCATAATGAAATGCATGAATGACGTTATCCATCTTTATATCCGATACAATGGCCGGCATGATGCCCTTCATAAGCGCCATCTGCGTGACCATGCCACGCCCCATCTGTCCTGCACCGACGATGCCCGTACGGATGACTTTTCCCTCTTCCTGACGCTTTGCCAGCTTCGTGTCCATATTCAGCATTGCAAAAACTCCTTTCGCCCGTAGGCAAATCTGCCCATTTCCTTCTATGATATGAGTAGCATGCGGCAATCAATGAACTTCAATGGTCGCGCCTACACGAATATCCGATTGCTTTAATGGAACATCTCCGGCTGCCATAATACAGCCAGGACGATCCGGTTCTGCTTCCCCCTTAAAACAAATTGTGCAATGACCGAGGTCACGCAAGGTATGAATTGCCTCTTCTCCAACTGCTGTTATCGTAAATGCCTTGTTTGCAATGATCAAAATGTCATCTTTTTCAGGTGGCATCAACAGCTTCGTTTCCGTATGGAGGACGGATATATCGGCCAGCTCTGGTGGTGCGCTTTCATTAAAGAGAATAATGAAATTCGCGTCCGGATCCTCCAAGAAGAACAGTGCATCATTCCCCCAACCTGTAATTTCACTAAAGAATTTCAGCATGATCCCCCCCTCTGCACGACAATCAGTAGAGTCCTATGCTCGCTGCATAAGCGATGAGAACCGCAATCGGGCCTGTGATGACGCGCGAGTAAAGAACAGCGGGCACGCCAAGTTCAATCGTCTCCGGCTCTGCTTCTCCAAGACTAAGGCCAACTGGCACGAAGTCCGCACCGACCTGTGCATTGATGGCAAAGAGTGCGGGAAGCGCGTACTGTGGCGGGATATTGCCCATGCCGATCTGTGCGCCGAGAAGCGTACCGACGACCTGTGCGATGACCGCACCAGGACCGAGCACTGGTGAGATAAAGGGAATCGCACAAATAAACGATATGACGAGCATCCCTAAAAGTGTGCTGGCAATCGGCGAAATCGTGTTGGCAATGACATTGCCGATTCCCGATGCACTGATGATGCCGAGTATCATCGAGACAAATGCCATGAACGGCAAGATACTCTTGATCGTGATGTCAATCGTCTCACGTCCTGCAGAATAGAACTTGTTGACAACACCGCCAATCGCAATGCCAAGCCGCGTAACGAAATTCTTTTCCTTTCCCTGATTCATTGCAGCGATTTCTTGCTTCGCTTATGCTTTCGTCTTAGGTGTTTCACTTGTGTGTGCACGCTGCACAGGAACAGGTTCAGCAGCAGGGATGTTTCCGTCCGCCTCCTGCATACACGATTCATTGACAGCGGAGACATATACGTCTTCTGTAATATACTGTGCGAGCGGTCCCGTCTTGCCGACAGGCAAGACATTGACGGTCAAAATGCGTTTCTTCGGATAGACGCCACAGCGCGCTGTTCCACCGCAATCGACGACTGCGACCAAAATCTCTGCATCTGGAACGCCAGTTGAGAATCCATCCACAGCCTCACAGCCCGTCATCTCCGCAATCTTAGCTGCCACGGGATGTATGCCGCCGCCCGTGACGCTCACGATTTTGTGTTTCGTTTCCGTCGGAAGGATCGTAAGCGGGCCGCCCCAACCGCCGCTTCCTGCATGAATTACGATCGACTTATACATCTTTATCCTCCTCATTTCGTTCCGCTCAGATCTCTTTGCCCTCTTTTTTGCACATGTAAAGGTATATCTTCTCTGTGACAATACCGCGCAGCAAGATAACAACAACACCAACAAGGAAATACCGTACAGCCAAATCGCCAAGCGATAGGCCAAGAGCCGAAACGCCTGCCGCTATGCCCATGTAAACAAAGAGTTCTCCTCCGTTTGCATGGGGGAAAAGTCCCGTAACTGGATGGAGGAAGCTGACGTTCGCATCGTAAAACGCGGGCTTATATTTCTCATCCACGAACCGTCCAAATGTGTAGCTCATTGGGTTGCCTAGGAACATGACCGCCAGGATCGGCAGGATCGTATAACGCGTAATGATATTCTTCGTTGCACACTGTGCCACGCGATAGACACGTTCCTCACCAATGAGCTTGATGACAGAGCTGACTGCCGTCATCAAGATAACGACAAGCGGGATGATCCCCACGACCCAACCTGAAAACGTATTGGCACCGGCCTTAAAAAGTTCCATAAAGCCATTTGCCAGTCCAGCGATAAATTCCATACGATACTCTCCTTACTTTCTTTTTACGCAGTCCTCCCAGCACTCTCTTCTGCAACGAATACGGTTGGCTTCACCTCCTTTTCCTTATGGTTGAATCGCAACTCCAACGCCTCCAGAGCCTGCAAGTGCCCTTTGTAATAAGAGCGACGCTTTTTCGGCAGATGCGAGTAGCTTTCCTTCAACGCATGGATATGTTTTCCTTCTATACCCTGCATCACACGAAACTTGCTGAACACCGTCATGCCTTGCAGGATCTCTCCACCCGTGATCATGCCATTTCGGTCACAGGCTATGATGACGATGCTGCCCGGACCAAGGAGCCTGCGGCACGATCCGATTCCCAAGTTTCCGCGTGCATGCAAGCGATGAATTGCATTGCGATACGCCTTGACCTGTAAATGTGTCCCAATTACTTGAACGATCATCAAGGCAAACAGAACGGCAAGCAATTCCCCGAACGAAACTTCCATAGCATAACCTCCTAGTTTTTATTTATTCCTATTGCCTCATTCCTAAATCTATCATTTGATATTCTTGTTTATGGTTTATAGTATAACAAAGCTCCATTACTTTTACAAGTATTCTATATTGAATAAATGTAAAAGTAATGGAGCGAAACGTTTATTATTTCATTTGTATCAAAAAGGTGGATCGCCATCCTTTTCCACGAAGCACCCTACCCTCATTTCGAAACGCTACATTTTTGCCGAAGCAACGCTACAGCACACGCTTCATCGGTAACAAGGATATTGATATATCCGCCGCGAATTGCACCGAGCACTGCCTCCATCTTATGGGTGCCGCCCGCTACACCAATGCGCTTCGGTACCTTGCGAAGCAGATCAAGCCCTATTCCTGCTACACGTTCATTGAAATCGGTAAAGGAATCCGTTTTCCCCTCTATGTCAAAATAGCGCAAAGCGATATCACCCACCGCTCCTTTTGCAATAAATTTTTTCATTGTTTCGGCATCAATATATCCTGACTCCAAAAGAGTCGAATGTTCCGAATCGAGTACGCCAATTCCCATAACAATGACATCCAGGCTACGATACATGCGAACGATCTTTTGAATCGGTTGCTCCTTAAGGAATCCATCCAAGACCATCTTGTCCGAAAAGAGCGCCGGAGCAAAAAACTGTGCGCTTCGTCCGCCAAATCGTTCCGCAAATTCCTGTACCAAATAATTGGAGTGGATATCGAGATTGCTTGCACTAATACCGCCCAAAAGCGGAACGAATGTACAATGAATGGCTTTTTCAATCGGAAAGTCTGACCGCACGATATTTTGAATCGTCAGCCCCATACTGACTCCGACCAGATCGCGATCCGTCAAAATGCGTGAGAGAAATTCCAGCGTAGCACGTCCAATCTGTGAATTAATGTACCTTGTTCCTTTTTCAAGCGGCTCTGTATCAACGATGATCGTTTCCTGCAAATCAAAACGTTTTTCTACTTCGCGTTCCAATTGTCCGTATCGTTCATTGTCAGGATTCTTTACTTCGATCCGCACAATGCCAAGTTCTTTGCCCAATGTCAACATACGTGATACAGTCGGTCTCGATATGCCGAGCCGATTGCATATTGCCTGCTGTCCAAGCCCATCCTGATAATACAGGCTGCAGCACTTGAATATCAAACGGGTGTCTCCCACCAATTTTTTCATGACAGTTCTCTCCTCTTCTTCCGATAAACCATTCCGCGCATACGCGATTTTCAACGCAACTGCATTCCCTCTTCCAGCAAGAAGAGCCGCTAGGCAAAATCAACCTAGCGGCTCTTCTTCCTTCACACCCATTTCCTGCAATTCTTAGCGTATGGGCTTGGCAAAAATCATACGTCCTGCCGCCGTCTGCAGGGCAGAGGTCACTTCGACCTCAATCGTCTCGCCGATATGACGGTAGCCGTTTTCGATGACGATCATCGTACCGTCATCGAGGTAAGCGACGCCCTGCCCCTGCTCCTTGCCGGGCTTCACGATCGTGACGGTCATGCCTTCGCCCGGTATGACAACAGGCTTCACGGCATTTGCGAGCGCGTTGATGTTGAGCACCTCAACGCCGCGCAGTTGAGCGACTTTGTTGAGATTAAAGTCGTTTGTGATGATCTTGCCGCCGACTTCCTGCCCGAGGCGGACGAGCTTGGAGTCGACTTCCGCGATGTCTTCAAAATCGACATTCGTAATCTCGACCTTGACTTTCTTCTCCTGCCGTATGCGCTGCAGGATATCCAGCCCACGGCGCCCGCGCGTGCGCTTGAGCTGATCCGCCGAATCGGCGATATGCTGCAGCTCTTCGAGCACGAATACGGGGATGAGCAGCGTCCCTTCGATGAACCCCGTATCACAGAGATCGGCGATGCGCCCGTCGATGATGACGCTCGTATCGAGCAGCTTGTAGGCTTTCTCGCACCTTGCTGCTCCCATTGCCTCAGCCGGTGCCTTCACTGCCCCTTCTGCTGCGCGTGCCTCGCGCATCCGAATGATCTCTTTCGTCATGCGCGGCAGGAAATCGAAGAGCCCCGTTAATTCCGCCCGCTTCTTGATGGTCAGGCGTATGCCGAGATAGCCAAACACGATGCTGAAGATAACGGGGAAGTAATCGCCCACAATGGGGATCTTGGCAAAGGCGAACCCCAAGAGATTGGCGATGATGAGACCGATAGCGAGTCCGATGGCACCTGCAAGTGCATCGTGGATCGGCATCTTGCCGATCTGCACCTCCACCCATGTGGAAAAGCGCTTTAGCTTGTGAATGAGATACGGGGAAAGAAAAAATCCAAGAATCATACCGATAATGGCGCCCAAAAGGATGCATAACAGGCTCGCTACCGTAATCCGCATAATGCCCATATCCATTTTCAAAATTTCTGTGCTGATGAAAAGGGTCAAAACAGGGCTTGCGAGATCGAGTAATGCCGCGCCTGCTACCGCTAAGAATAAAATGATAAAAAAACGTAATACACGATCCAATACCATACATTCACCTCCTTGAACAGAAAAACAGAGTGGGCATACCGATCCTATCGATGCCCACACATCTTACAAAACTGCATGACCCAAACAAATACAATCGCAATCCCAGTATAGCGAATCCGCTCAAATCTGTCAAAAATGTGCGTCGATTAAGCAAACTTATTCGTATCCAAGACTCGTCCAATCCATTGCTCCACGTCTTTTGGCTCTTTGTCACAGGCGTAAACAAGCTCACTGACGAGAATCTGCATGGAAAGATCAAGCAGCCTGCGCTCTCCCGATGAGACGCGCCGCTTCCGATCCTGCAGGATGAGATCGCGCGCGACGGCTGCCACACTGCATATATCGCCATTTTTCATGCGTTCGAGATTGGCATGAAAACGCTTATTCCAGCTTCCCGTTATGCGATATGGCTTATCCTCAAGCACTTTCTGCACCGCGCCCACCTTTTCGACCGGAATGATGTTCCGGATGCCAATAGCCTCCACGCTATCCGTCGGAACCATCATTTTCATATTCCCCATCGGCATGTGGATCACGTAATACGATCGCTTTTCTCCCAGCACCTCACATTCCTCGACCCCCGCTACGACGCCTGCGCCGTGCATAGGATAGACGACACGATCTCCCGTTTGAAGCAACTCGGCACCTCCCTATAAAACCATGTATTCAATAAATAAAGTATAGCATAGGAGGTGAGAAATGTAAAATTAGCATTTTATCATAATATAAAAGACTCGTCAATACTTATTCTGCACGTGTCGCACGCAGGAAAAGCTGCATGAGCTGGTCTTTCGGAGATTTATGCTCGTGCACGATGGCGTAAACCGTCGCACAAATCGGAAGCTCCACGCCGTATTGCTGGGACAGAGCCATAAGCGCTTCGACCGTGTAGACCCCCTCTGCAAGCTTCGTAAACGGAACACCTCGGATGAGATCCTCGCCAAAGCGACGGTTGTTGCTGTGCTGCGAAAAGAGCGTCGCCTCGTAGTCGCCGAGGTGTGACAGGCCGTAAACGGTCATGCGGTCGCCCCCCATCGCCTCGATGAGGCGCGAAAGCTCATGCGTCCCGCGTGCCATGAGCGCGCCCTTTAGGCTGCCGTAGCCATATCCGTCAAGCATGCCGGCCGCGAGGCCGATGACATTTTTTGCCGCCGCACCGATCTCCGTGCCGAGCAGATCCGCCCCGTAGTAAAAACGGATGAGCGGGCTCTTGAACCGTGCGACGAGTTCCTTTGCTAGCGCCTGCTCGCGCGAAGCGATGACCATGCAGTTTGGCACGCCGCGCGTGAAGTCCTGCACATGACCTGGACCGACCCAGACGGCGATCCTTGCCTCTGCTCCAATCTCCTCTTCAAGCACCTCTGTGAGCCGCTTTCCCGTGCCGATCTCAAGCCCCTTCATGCACAGCACGAACTGCTTCCCATGCAAGCTGCCGAGTGCGGCAAGCTGCTTGCCGAAAGGCCGAAGCTGCTGCGAGCTGATCGATATGATGATCGTATCGGCGTACGCGACGGCCGCTTCGAGGTCATCGGTCAGCCGTACTGCACGATCAAGCGTGAGGTACTCGTTTTTCCGCTCCTCCTGCAGCTCGGCAAGGTGTCTGGAGCCCGTGCGTCCCCACAGCACGACATCATGTCCGATGCGGTTTGCATACCACGCGTGAAACGTGCCCCATCTGCCGCATCCAAGAACCGTTGCTTTCATACGCCTGCTCCCGCCTTTGCTCCCGTCATGTCTCGCACGACTTCCCCCGCCAATATGAGCCCGACCACCGACGGCACGAACGATATGCTGCCCGGCACGGACCGTCTCCTGTCACAGTTTCGCGCACTGCCCGGCGGGCAGATGCATGTGCTGCCGCAGCCGCTTCCTTCGATTTCGATGGGGCGTTCCGTCGAGTAAACGACTTTCAGCCGCCTCACGCGATGCTCCTTAAGCTTCTTTCGCATGATACGCGCGATCGGATCGACGCGCGTCTTATAGATATCGGCGACTTCAAAGCGCGTCGGATCGAGCTTATTGCCAGCGCCCATGCTGCAAACAATGGGAATGCGGCGTTTTTCGCATTCGAGCACGAGGCTGATCTTTCCCGTCACCGTGTCAATCGCGTCAACGACGTAGTCGTAATGCTGCGCAAAGAACCGCTCTGCCGCATCCGGCAAATAAAAGGACTCGATCGTATCGACGCATGCCGCAGGATTGATCGCTTCAATGCGCTCTTTCATCGCCTTCGTCTTAGGCTGCCCCACCGTCTTCGTCGTCGCATGGATCTGCCGGTTGATATTCGTCAGGCAGACCGTATCATTATCGACGAGGACGAAGTGTCCGACACCTGCGCGCGCAAGTCCTTCCGCGACGAACGAGCCGACTCCTCCGACACCGAATATCGCCACCGTACTCGCTTCAAGCTTTTTCATATTCGTCTCGCCGAGGAGGAGCTCCGTACGCGAAAACCTGCCTGGCTTGCCCATAATACTCCCCTTCCTTTGTCCCATACAATAGACAGGAAAGAGGTTGCCGCTGGCAACCCCTTTTTATTTTTTTTTCGGAAGATCCGTTGTCAGCCTGAATGCCGGTATCGCGAATGCGCCGCCTTCGGGCGGCGTTTTCTTTGTCCCCTGCCGCATAAAAGACGGCGCATCAAGCGGCAAGCTCTCTTTCTTGACCTTCACCTTGCCTTCGGGAACCGTGACCGTCGGTGCCTTCAAAATGACGCTGTCGGAAAAATCCGTTGCAATGAGCGTCGCCTGAATCTCACCGCTCATCTCCTCTTTGATGACCGTTCCGAGGATCAGGTCGACGTCGGCAGACGTCTGCTTCGTGATGTACGATGTCGCTTCATCGACATCGTACATGCTCAGCGAATCGTCACTCGTAAGATTCAAGATGATCGCACGTGCACCCTTGAGGCTCCTGGCGAGGAGCGGGCTCTCCGCCGCCGCTTTGACGGCGTCGACGGCATCTTTTGCACTGCGTCCGATTCCGAGCAAGGCGTCGCTCGACTCACTGTGGCGGAAGATCGTCGTGACATCGGCAAAGTCGACGTTGATAAAGCCCGTTTCCAAAATAAGTTCCGCAATGCAGCTGATCGCTTGAAGGAGGATGCTGTCTGCCGCCTGAAATGCCGTGACAAGTGTCATGCGATGATTTTCCGGCAGCTTCTGGAGGCTGTCATTTGCAACGACGATGAGCGCATCCATCTGCGCCTGCATCTTCGCGATGCCTTCATCGGCGAGACGCTTCTTGCGATTGCCCTCAAAGCTAAACGGCTGCGTCACGACACCAACGGAGAGCACGCCGAGATCCTTCGCGACATTCGCCACGATCGGCGCGGCACCCGTTCCCGTCCCGCCGCCCATGCCGGCTGTGATGAAGACGAGATCGGCTCCTTTCATCGCATCGCGAATCTTTTCCGCCTCTGCCCTTGCCGCCTGCTCTGCAAGCGCGATATTGCCCCCCGTTCCACGGCCGTGCGTGAGCGTTTCGCCGATCTGCAGCACGCGAATCCCCTCTTGGCTCACCGAGGCGAGCTGGCGCGCATCGGTATTGACGGCAACGAGTTCCATGTCGATTGCCTTGTGCTTGCTCATCCGCGCGAGGACGCTATTGCCGCCGCCGCCGATGCCGAACACCTTGATCGTGATCTTTGGCTTTACGATCAACGATTCATCTGTCATGAGATTGCTCCTCTCATCCTGCCCTTTTATTCATCCTCTATCATATCATGACTGTCAATATTTATTCTGAGAAGAAACCATAAGAAAAGCCCTTCGCTTCTCCGTGAAGGGCTTTTCTTATGGTTTCAAGAAACGACGTCAGCCTGCCGCAAACGGTGTCCGAATGCAACGAAGTGTCCGTCCGCATCTGCACGGCTCATCCGCCAGGCTCACGGCCTGTCCCGTCCGATAGCGGATGAGCGGCATCGCCTCAGCTGCAAGTGACGTCACGACAAGCTCCCCCATCTGATTCTTGTCCGTGACTGGCGCATCACGCCCAAATGCAATGATTTCCGGGTAAAAATAATCCTCTTGTATATGTTGCCCTGCCCGCGTCTCACATGCGTAGAGCAGCCCGGCCATGCCGAGTTCCATCGGTGCATAGAGATTGTAGACGGGTATCTTCGTCCTGCCCTCGATATGATGCTGCATCGGATTTTGGATAGCATCCGTATTGAGGCAGAGCACACGCGCACAGGCATATTCTGCGATATCCATCCCTGCCGCCTGCAAGTGAATGATGAGCCGCATGAGAAGCGGCCGTGGTGCGACGAACGTATCCGCCCGCACTTGATCCATGCGCGACAGCCACTGCCGATAGTCCGTTCCCATCGGGATGACCGTCGCGCCGAGCACTTCGAGTGCATAATGGATATCGAGCAGGCGGCTGTCAGCGAGGTCGCCGAAAAGCGCGACGACAGAGGCGCGATGGACGCCTGCCGCAACGAGCGCGCGCGTCATCATCTCGACGTTATGCGCAATATCGCCGTTCGTATAAAATGCGGCGAACTCGCGCGACGCCTCATGCATGACACCGTAGCGCAAGAGCCCCGAAAATGGAATGGTCAGAAAGTCAAGCCGGTTCTCCTGCCACAGTGCGTCGCGTTCCAGGAACGGAATCTTCCGCAAGTCGGAAAGTGTCTCGACTGCCTCATAGGAAACGTTTGCGCGCGCAAAGCGCTCCCGATAGAACACGCTTTTCTCCTGTGCCCATCGAAGCTGCCTCTTTAGCCGTTCGAGCTGCAGCTCTTTCAAGCGCGTTTTAGCGCATTGTTCCATCTCTGGATTCGCGTACATTTAGCAGTTCCTCGCTTGCCCAAGCTCCTTCGGCTTATGCCAAGGGGCGCTGATAGAAAAACGGTTGGAAGCTCGTGTACCCCATCTTGCGGAAGTTCAGGATTGCCTCCGTCGCGCCGACGAAGAGAATGCCGCCCGGCTTCAGTGCCTTGAAGAAGTTGGCATAGAGCCCTGCCTTCGCTTCCTCGGTGAAGTAGATGACGACATTGCGGCAGAGGATCAGATCGAAATTGTGTTCAAATGGGTCTTTTAAGAGATTGTGGCGCTTGAACTCAATGCAGTCCTTGATTTCCTGCTTTACGGCATACTGATCGCCCTCTTGGTCAAAATACTTTGCCTTGCGCTGCGGTGAAATCGCTTTAAGCTCCGTATCGGAATAAACGCCGCGCTTCGCCTTCGCGATGATCTCGACGTCGAGATCAGAAGCGAGGATGCGATGGCGAACCCCCGGCGTCAATTCCTTCATGATCATCGCGAGCGAGTACGGCTCCGCGCCGATCGAGCAGCCTGCACTCCAAATATTGAGCTTTGGCGAGCGCTTCAAGAGATCTGGAATGACGTCCGTCTCAAGCTTCGAGAACTTCTCAGGCGTGCGGAAGAACTCCGAAACGTTGATCGTCAGGTACTCGACAAATGCGGCAAAGTCGTCCTTGTCCCGCGCTACCTTGTCGAAATAAGCCGTGTACGAATCCATGCCCGCACGCGTAACGAGATTGCCGATGCGGCGCTTCATCTGCGGCTCTTTGTAGAGATCGAGATCGATCTCCGTCTTCATTTTGAGCTTATGCTTAAACGAGCCCCAGTCTTTGTCGTCCATCATTTTTACGTCCTCCCAATACATTCAAAGTCGATAGTAATTAGATTCCCGCTTTCTAAAAAAAATCCTTCTTGTATCCAAAAGAATCTATGCCTGACGTGCAAAAAAGGACGAACGCTGGCTGCGTCCGTCCTCCTCTTTCTATCGATGTTCAATCGATATCAAATACCGTTCGATTGTCTTCTTCCCGTATCTTTGGAAGAACGATGTGAAGCACGCCGTTCTCGTAGGCGACGGTCACATCCTTTTCTACAATATCATCCACTTCAAAGCTGCGCTCAAAGCTTCCGACGCGCCGCTCCCTGCAAAGGTAACGCACCTCCATCTCCGGATCGGGGCGCTCTGCCTTGATCGTCAGGCAGCAGTCCGCGTCATAAGAAACGGTGATCTGGTCTTTGCGAAAGCCGGGAAGCTCGGCAAATACTTCATAGCGGCTGCCAACATCCATGACGTCGACGCGAAACGACGAAAGCGCGCCGCTCACGCGTCCGAGCGGATTGCATGGCTGATCCGCCACAAACTCCATCGCTTTCTCCAAGAACTCGCGCCCTCGTTCCGCATTCTCGCGGATCCGAAAGGGTCTTGACCGAAACATATCAATCGCCTCCTGCCCTTAACAATCCCTATAATATCCCCTTGCCATTCTTATTATACATGAATTGCAAGAAAATTTCAAGATTCATCGGACGCAGTCCCTACTGCTTCCCGCCGAACTTATCGAGCGCTTTTTGAAAGTCCTGCACGAACTCGACTGTGCCGACGTACTCGCCCGCATCATCGTAGACGGCGAGGTAGCGCACGCCGATAGGCCGTCCCATGATGCGGCGCCACACTTCCATACGGTCGCGCTTTTTCGCCTTGAAGTCGAGAATCATCTGACGGACGACGGGAATGATTTCGGGCGGATGGCAGTTGTAGACCTCGCGCCCAATGCAGGAAAACGGGCGCGTAAACACGTGCCCTTCATTGATGAAATAGCGCACGATATCGTCCTTGTCGATGAACGTAATATCCACATCCAACAGCTTCAAAATGCCCTGAAGCTGTCGAACGGTGAGTTCGCCCGTATCCATCCGAACCTTGCCCTCCAGAATAGCAGGCGGTATGTACTGCGTCCGTATCCACGCCTCAGCCTGTTCCCAGCGAGGCAAATCCCCAATCTCCATGAAGGCGACGCCAATCTCGAAAATATCCCGGTAGACCTCAAGCCAATCCGCCTCCGTGAAGTAACGCATCGTGAGCGGAAAAAGAATCTTTTCTTCCTTGAAAACCATCTCGCGAATGCGCTGCATGACCTGTGTGAGACGCCCTTTGAAAAGCGGATAGTTCTCCGTATTCTCCGTCAGCGACTTCGTGATGACGCCGACCTCGCGTTTGATCTCATCGTCAACGCCCCACATGACTTGCGAAGGCCCGGTCACGCCGTAATCGTAGAGGCGCGGCATCAGGAGCTCTTCCTTCTTCGCGTAGTGCGAGCGCACGCCGTTCAGCGCACGGACAAGCGAAAGGATCGCCTGCGCATCCCCTGCGCCGTCCATCTCCTCCTGCAGCTTATCGAGATGTGCGCACATCGCTTCGTTCTCCCGCTTCAGAAGATTGAGAGGATGACCTTCGGGCAGGTCTTTCCCTTCCATGTTTTTGAGTGCTTCTGCCGCCTGCTCATGTGTATCGACGACCTTCTTCCCACTCCCCATTTTCCCATGGAACAAGGCGGAATGGACGTCGCAGAGTCTTTGCACGTCTTTTACGGGAACGCCGCCTTTGATGAGGCTCTGCTCCGCATCAGCGATCTCTTCTGCCGCGACGTGCTCAAAGTGCTTCACGAAATCCGCGCGGACGGATTCGAGATCTTCGCCTGCAGTGAGTCTCCCGACGTACTCCCGCAGGCGAACTTGCCGCTCTTCCTGTTCGCCGCCCACGACGGTAAAGCCAGCCTCTTCAAGATCCGCACGGATCTTCTCTATGGGGATCCCCTTGACGACGGCTCCGCGCGGTATCGTCATGATGCTGCCCATCATCTTGAGCGCCATTGGGTTCAAGATCTCATGAAAGCCAATCCCCGCCATGACTTCCTTTAGCTCAGGATATTGACGGACAAGCTCCGCCACGCTCTTGCTCAAATCGAGTGTTTTCATCCGAATCTCCTATCTAACGGCCTTACGGCTGCAAATGCAGCACGCAGCAATCTCTTCTTTGTGACGAATTATACAGGAAATCCCTCTCCTTTGCCGTACCATTCGTTACGCCGTCCTCAGCATGCACGCGCGCAATGCGATCTTGACCATACGTTTGGCATGGTGTAGACTTACTTTATTCAGAACGGGGAGAGGATGACGCCTATGCCAAAGGTCACACGAGATGATATACCGAATTGGTTCCAACGAAAGACTGGATTCAACGTCGATGTCGAGGAACTTAAAAAGGCGGCGGAACTTGACCGCATCGCCTGCGCCGACGAGCCGATGAAGCTCATGCGCGAACTATGGGGCCTGCAGCCGCGCGACTTCGAGATGATCCTCGGCGCACCGAGCCGCACGGTCGAAATGTGGTTTCACAAGAAAGCATCGCGCCCTGCCTCGTGGGTCGTGCGCCTCATCGTCGAAAAATGCGCGGAGCTGCACGAAGAGCAGCTTCGCCGCCGGAACGGCGGAAAGTCCTACGGAAGACGCCGCTTCTAGCCACTCAATGCGAGACATAGTGGCTGAAACTGCCGATGACGAGCTGCGGGAACTCGTCGCTGAGCACCTTTAGGAACCGCTTCGTTCCGACAGCCTTTCCCTTCGCTTTCGGCATGACGGCGAGGAATGCGTCGGGATCAATGTTCAGATTGCGCACCTGTATCATTTGGACGGGCAATTCACGGAAAAACGCCTGCCATGCGGCAAGCTCCTCCTCCCGGTCGTTGAAGCCTGGGAAATAGAGCAGGTTGAGCGAGACGTAAACGCCGTGATCGAGCGCGTAGCGGATCGAGGCGCGCACGTCGGCGAGATGATAGCTCGCGCGGTAGTACGCGTCGTACGACTCGTCGCGCGCGCTGATGATGGAAACGCGAATGGTGTCAAGCCCCGCATCGACAATCGTCTTGATGCCTTCCGTCCATCCTGCATTGCTGTTCATGTTGATCTGCCCTCTCTTCGTCTTTGCCCGGATCCTCTTGATGCCCTCTGCTATGCGGTCTGCCGCGAGACTCGGCTCGCCCTCGCACCCCTGCCCGAAACTTATGATCGCATCGGGCGCGACGGAGAGATGGTAAATGCCGACTTCCGCGATCTCTTCCGGCGTTGGGCGAAAATGGATGCGCTCCTGCGGCGAAGGGCAGCATTCGGCAGGCTGCAGCGATATGCAGCCGATGCAGTTCGCGTTGCATGCAGGCGATGTGGGGATGCCGCATTCCCAGCGGCGGTAAAAGAGATTCTGCGCGGTGCAGCAGTGCCAGTTGAGCGAGCAGCCGCCGACCTGTTCGACGATGCGGTTGCCCTTTAGCTCTTTTTTCGTTCGCTTGACGAGTTTCGCAAGCTCCCTAGTATTGTAGTGAACCGGATCCCACTTGTCGTTTTCATCCGTGTAGACGGCAGCGCAGCAGAGTTTGTCGCGGCAGACGACAACGGCCGTGTAGCCATAGAGCGGCAGGCGTTCTGCTTTCTCCTCCCGCACGTAGGCAGGCAAAAAGAGCCGCGTGTAGCCCGCAGGCAGGATTGCGGCGACGGCAAGTCCCTCGATGGGGAGTGCTTCCCCTTCCGCCGTCTGCCCAACGGCCAGCCGATCGGGAAGCAGCATGAGATCGGCGCCGCCTGGCAGCGGAATGATATCTTCTGGCGTGAGCGGCACGTTCTCCTCACCCGTGCGCCCCATGCCCATCAAGCCGGGCGCATCGAGGATCGTCCCATCCGCTGCGGCATAGACTGCCGTAATCGTATCAGCCAATCGTCGTTCCTCCTTCCGCTTCGCCTTTTCCTTCGCGCGCTTCTTTTCCCCTCGCTTCGCCTGCCTTTGGCACAGGGACAGAAGCGGGCTTTTCTTTTTTCGTTTTCTTCGGATTGAATCGATTCATCGCCCTATCCGCACCGTCCGTGACGATGCATGCTGCGGCTGGGATCAGATAGGCGATCGCCTCGCGGATACGCGGCGCGTCCTCTTCCGTAAACGGTGCGAGCACGTGATTCACAACCGTCCAGTTTGGAAGGGGACGCCCGATCCCAATGCGCATGCGCGTAAAGTGTTCGTCGCCAACGTGTGCGAGGATGGACTTGATCCCGTTGTGCCCGCCTGCACTCCCCTTCTTGCGGATGCGCACCGTACCTGCCGGAATATCCATGTCATCGTGTACGACGATGAGATCTTCGGGCGCAAGCTTGTACCATGCAAGCAATGGACCTATCGCGCGTCCGCTGTCATTCATATACGTCTGCGGTTTGACGAGAAGAACCTTCTCCGCTTCGATGCGCGTCTCTGCGACGCATGCATCAAACATTCCGCGCCACTCCGTCACGCCGAGGTGCGCTGCGAGCGCGTCGATAAACATAAAGCCGACGTTATGCTTTGTCGTTTCGTATTCGCTGCCGGGATTGCCGAGTCCTGCTATTACTTTCATCGATTCCCTTTCCTTTATTGGAGGAACCCCCGCCGAAAAGCGGGGGTTCCCATGAAAACCTGTTTTCTTAATGATTTGTCGTCATTTGTCGTCAATTGTTTGCCGTCGGGTCACCCACCAGGAAGAGGTAAGCGATAACGAGGATGCCGAGCGCAATACGATACCAGCCGAATGCCTTGAAGTCGTTCGTCTTGATATAGGAGAGCAGGAACTGGATCGAGAGGATGGAGACAAGGAACGCCGTGACCATGCCGACGACCATGATGACGATTTCCGTACCCGTAAAGTTCAGCCCGAATTTCACGATCTTCAGGAGGCTCGCGCCGAACATGACGGGAATCGCGAGAAAGAACGTGAACTCCGCCGCAACATAACGGCTCGTGCCGAAGAGGATGCCGCCGAGTATCGTTGCACCCGAACGGCTCGTGCCCGGAACGAGCGCGAGCACTTGGAACATGCCGATGATGAATGCCGTCTTGTAGTCGAGTGCTGCGAGATCGCCCACGCGCGGCCGGCGGTTCCTGTTGTAATTTTCGACGAGAATAAAAAGGACGCCGTACAGGATGAGCGTCGAGGCGACGACGGGTGCCGTCATGAAGTGCTCCTCCATGTACTTATTGAACAGCAGTCCGATGGCTGCTGCAGGAACGCACGCGACGAGCACCTTGCCCCAAAGGCTCACCGTATCGCGCTTTTCCTGCCTGCTCTTCCACGGGGAAAAGGGGTTGAGCTTATCGAAGCTCAGCACGACGACGGCGAGAATGGCGCCGAGTTGTATGACAACGAGGAACATATCCATGAATGCCTTGCTGACGTTGAGCCGGATGAACTCATCGACGAGGATCATGTGTCCAGTGCTCGATACGGGCAGCCATTCTGTCAATCCCTCGACAACGCCAAGCACAATGGTTTTGAGCAACTCTGCAATGCTTAAGTCCAAAATACGTATCCTCCTAAATAAACTTTGAAAGCAACGATCATTATAACATAGTGTGCTGCGATCTGCACGGGAAAATGTGAGCGAATCACGGATGCTTCTCCCCATCTCGCATTATACTTGAAGCAGCGTATCTGCAAAAGGAGGAATTTCAATGGAAGTCACCATTACAAAAGACAATTTCGAAACCGAGGTCCTGCAGTCTGAAAAGACTGTCCTCCTCGATTTTTGGGCTCCTTGGTGCTACCCCTGCCGCATGCTCGCCCCGACCATCGAGGAAGTCGCCGCAGAGCACCCTGCACTCAAGGTCGGCAAGGTGAATATCGATGACGAGCCAGCACTCGCACAGGAATTCGGCATTATGAGCATCCCGACTGTCATCGTATTCCAAAACGGCAGGAAAGTAAACGAAGCCGTCGGCAATATGCCAAAGAAAGAAATCGAAGCTCTGCTCGCCTAAGCGAACGGCATGTCCCCGCAAGGGGACTGTTTTGTATCGTTTATTGGCGTTATCGGTGTTCGCCCGCCAGGCGTTCGAGTGCTTTTTTGTCCTGAATCCGAAGAAAGCCGCGCGCGGATGCGATCCACCCTTCCTGCCCGAAGTATTTGACGAGACGGCTGACGACTTCGCGCGCTGTTCCCATATACCGCGCCATCTTCTCGTGCGTCAGGCGAATCGTCGCCGACTTTTGCTTTTCACTCTCCTCGAGCAAAAAGATCGCAAAGCGGCGATCCGCCGAGAGAAAGAGCACCTGCTGCATCTTCCAAAGCATATCCGAAAGGCGGGCCGATGCCATTTCATACGCGTAACAGCGCACATAGATATTTTTCTCTACCAATTTTCGGAACGCCCCCGCATCGGTAAGAAGCGCTTCCGTGTCCTCTTCTGCATCGACGAACACATCGAATGTCACCGCGTCGAGCACGCAGGCAGCCGATAGGATCGCAATATCGTCGGGAAACAGTCGATAGAGCGTGACATCGCGCCCGTCCTCCGAAAGCGTGTAGACGCGAAGCTGTCCTTTCTTGACCAGAAAGATGCCTAGGCAGTCGAGTGCACCGCAATGCACTTGCGTGCCTTTTTCGTAATGAACGGCATGTGTATGGCGATTGAGGAGATCGCGCTCTCCATTCGACAGCCGATCCCAAAAAGAGAAATGGCGTATGTAGAGATCCGTCGCTTCTTTTCCCATCATGATGAATCCTCCACGGCAAGACAGAAAATACTCCCGTCTTGCGACAGGAGCATCCTTTACGCACGATAAACAAGCACCCGTTCGTTGCAACGTGCAATCAGCGGTTAAAGAGCATGCTGACGGACTGGTGGCTCAGAATGCGCACTATGACGTCGCCAATCGCCTCAGCGAGCGAGAGCACGACAAACTTATCCGACTGCTTCTCAGGCGGCAGCGGAATCGTGTCCGTGATGACAAGCTGCTCAATCGGCGATGCATTGATCCGCTCAACTGCGGGGGCGGAGAGAATCGCATGCGTGCACGAAGCGAGGACGCGCTTCGCGCCGTGTGCCTTGAGTGCCTTCGCCCCTTCGCAGAGCGAGCCAGCCGTATCGACGATATCATCGATGATGAGCGCGGTCTTGCCCCAAACCTCGCCGATGAGGTTCATGACTTCAGCGCATCCCGGCTTCGGGCGGCGCTTCTCGATGATCGCGATCGGCGCATGGACGCGATCGGCTAGGATACGCGCTCGCGTGACACCGCCGAGATCCGGCGATACGACGACGAGATCCTCATAATTCTGCCTTTTGAAGTAATTGCCGAGAACCGGTGCTGCTGCGAGATGATCGACCGGGATATCGAAAAAACCCTGTATCTGCCCTGCATGGAGATCGACTGTCACGACGCGCGTAACACCTGCCGTCGTCATGAGATTCGCAACGAGCTTTGCCGAGATCGGCTCGCGTCCGCGCGTCTTGCGATCCTGCCGCGCGTAGGCGTAGTACGGAACGACCGCCGTGATGCTGCGCGCCGAAGCGCGCTTGCAGGCATCCGCCATAATCAGGAGTTCCATCAGATTGTCGTTGACGGGGAACGAAGTCGGCTGAATAATGAAAATATCCTTGCCTCGAATGCTCTCCCCAATCATGACCTGCGTCTCGCCGTTGTTGAAGTGCCCGACAAACGCGTCGCAGAGACTCACTCCAATATGATCGGCTATCTTCCTCGCCAAATCCGGATTCGCGTTGCCCGTCAGGATGCGCATATTCCCAGTATCAAAAGGCATTTTGAAAAATCCTCCTAAATGTGCATGTAGAATACATTATGCTTCATTTTCAGTATAACATAAAAACGGATAAATGCTAGACCTATACGCAATTTATCCGTTTTATAATTCCTTTTTATCCTTTTTCTCTTTTATCCTTTTATTTTCGCTTATCGTGCCAGTCCGTGATATTCTTCTGGCGTGCACGCGCTACGGCGAGGGTGCCGGCCGGCACGGTATTCGTGATCGTCGAGCCCGCCGCGACATACGCGCCGTCTTCCACGGTCACGGGTGCAACGAGATTCGAGTTGCAGCCGACAAATGCATCGTTTCCGACCCTCGTGCGGAACTTCTTCTTGCCATCGTAGTTGACGGTGATCGTACCGCAGCCCATGTTGACGCCCGAGCCCATGTCGCAGTCGCCGATGTAGGAAAGGTGTGGCAGCTTCGAGCCCTCGCCGATATTCGAGTTCTTGACCTCGACGAAGTTTCCGATCTTGACGCCTGCCGCAAGATGCGTATCGGGGCGAATGTGCGTAAACTGTCCGAGAATGACGCCCGTATCAATCCGGCAGTCGTGCGCATACGTGAACTGTCCCGTGACCTCATCGCCGCAAGTGACATTTTGAAAACGGACGGACGGACCGATCTCACAATCCTCCCCAATCACCGTCGTCCCTTCAAGCCACGTCATCGGATAGATCACCGTATCGCGGCCGATTCTGACATCCGCGTCGATGTACGTCGTCGCGGGATCCATGATCGTCACGCCCGCTGCCATGAGTTCTTCTGCCTTGCGCATGCGCAGGATCTTTTCCGCTCGAGCGAGCTGCAGGCGCGAATTGATGCCGAGCGTGTCCTCGTAGTGATCCGCTGTGACCGCCCAAATCTTCTCGCCCCTCTTCTTGAGGATTTCCAGCACATCGGGCAGGTAGTACTCGCCCTGCGCATTGTCATTTGTGACGCTCGCGAGCGCTTCAAAGAGCGACTGGATCGCAAAGCAGTAAATGCCGGAGTTGACTTCGCGCACGGCACGCTCCGCCTCCGTCGCATCCTTGTGCTCGACGATCTTTTCGACCGAGCCGTCCGCCGCGCGGATGATGCGCCCGTAGCCCGTCGCGTCCGGCATGACAGCCGTAAGGACAGTCGCTTTCGCGCCTGCCGCTTCGTGCTCGTCCGCGAGTTTCCTTAGGAGCGCGCCCGTCAAGAGCGGCGTGTCGCCGCAGAGCACCATGACCGTTCCAGTCTCATTTTGAAGAAGCGGCTTCGTTTGAAGGACGGCATGCCCCGTTCCGAGCTGCTCCTTTTGCTCGACAAATTCCACCTGCCCCGCAATCGCCCCCGCCAGCGCTTCCTGAACCGATTGCCCTTCATAGCCTGTCACGACGATATTGCGGCGCGCGCCTGCTGCCCTTGCCGCATCGAGGACGTGCTGGATCATCGGCTTTCCCGCTGCTTTATGAAGCACTTTCGAGAATTTCGACTTCATGCGCGTGCCCTTGCCTGCGGCGAGTACGACCGTTACAAATTCTGCCATATGATTTCCTATCTCCTCTTCTTTTATGATGCTCCGTTTATTCTTCCTTGCGTTTTGCCTCCATCTCCTGCTTTTTGCGGCTTTCCATCGCGAGCATGAGCGTCTTCTCCGAATTTTCCATGTGCCGCTTTGCCGCCCTGCGCGCTGCCTTGCAGTCGCCCTGTGCGATTGCTTCGACGATCAGGCGATGTTCTTCAATCGTCTCCTCAAGCCTACCGGGGTACGACATCGAGAGCGTGCGAAAGCGCGTGAGCTGGTCCCGCAGGTTCGATATGATGCCGACGAGGCGCGAATTGCGCGCCGCATGATAAAGCAGGTCGTGAAACTCGATATCGGTTTCGACGATCTTATCGAGCGAGCCTTCCTTGACGTAACCGCCGATGATGACGAGAAGGCGCTGCAAGTGCTCGAGCTCTTCCTCCGTGATATGTTCGGCGGCAAGCTCATTGGAAAGTGCTTCGAGCGCCGTCCGTATCTCAAAAATCTCGTTGATGTCGCGAATCGACATATCCGCGACGTACGTGCCGCGGCGCGGCATCATGACGACGTACCCTTCAAGCTCCAATTTGCGGATCGCTTCGCGTACAGGCGTACGGCTCACGCCGAGTTCTTCGGCGAGCTGAAGCTCCATGATGCGTTCGCCGGGTTTCAGCAGCCCCTTGCGAATCGCCTCACGCAGGGATTCGCAGACGACCTCACGAAGCGGTTGGTAGCTGTCCAGCTTGATCGGCTCCAATCTCTGACCCATTCTTCTCAACTCCTATGAAAGATGTTCCTCGCCTGACTTGACGGGATCGCACGTCTCGGTGACAAATACCGCTGCCCTCGTCTCGCACCGCAGGAACGCGGCGATGCGCTTTGCTTCCTCTGCACGTTCCACTAGGCCGAAAACGGTAGGGCCGCTTCCAGACATCATACTCGCGAGCGCGCCCTGACCTTGCATCATCGCCTTATATTCTGCAACGATAGGATACTCGTTCATAGTAACACGTTCAAGCACATTGCACAATAAGGAAGCGACCAAAGATCGATCGCCTGCTTCAATGGCGCGTTCGATCGCCGCATTGTCGGGATGGCGGTCCGTCCCTTCCGCGTCATACGCTCGATACGCCCATGGCGTCGAGACGGAGACGGGCGGCTTCGCGAGTACGACGTACGTCTTCGGCATGGCGGACAGGCGGCGAAGCACTTCGCCGCGTCCCGTTGCGAGCATCGTGCCGCCCAGCAGCACAAATGGAACATCTGATCCGAGCCTCGCACCGAGCGTGCAAAGCTCCCCGTCCGTCATACGGAGCGCGTAGAGCGCATTCATGCCGCGCAGGACGGCAGCGGCATCGGCACTGCCGCCGGCAAGCCCTGCCGCGATCGGAATGCGCTTCGTGAGCCGCATCGCCACGCCACCCGTTATATGGCAATGCGCACAGATGAGCCTTGCCGCGCGAATCGCGAGATTGCTCTCGTCCGCCGCAAGCCCAGGCACATCGATGGAAAGCGAAATATCCCCATCCGTCTGTTCCATCGCAATCGTATCGTGAAGGCCGATCGACTGCATGACCATCGCAACCTCGTGATAACCGTCTGCACGCGTTCCGCGTATATCGAGCGTCAAATTGATCTTCGCAAAACCATTTACCTGAAGCAACCTGTCCTCACCTTTCGCCACTTGACCGAATCCCTATTTGCTCCGATAATATAGGAAGCACGGATAAATTCAGCTACGCCAATCTGACGAACTTCATTTTATCCGCGATTCCTATACTTAGGACATTGTATCATAAATGGGAGCTGTATTTGATGAAAAATCAAACTATCGTAAAATATTCCTTGCTTTGCGGGCTTTTTCTCGCGCTTCTTTCCGGAATAAGCTACTTTTTCGCCGAGCGGAACATCGTGCTCGCCGCCTACGTTTTTTTCTCGGCACTCTTCTCATGCCTGCCGCTTCCCTACCTTCTCGCTTCCCCCATCGCCCGCATCCGAAGCCTGCGCCGCGCCCAAGAAGCGGGGATCACCATCCTGAATGCAGCAGTGCTTTCCCATTTTGCCGAGGCCAGCACGCTCGTCCTTGCCAAAAACGGCGTCATCACCTCGGGGCACCCGTACATTTCGGAACTCGTGCCGGAGGGAACGAGCCAGGCCTCGCTTCTCGCACTCGCAGCTTCGGCAGAACGCAAAGCCGAGCACCCCGTGGGGCGCGCTCTCCTTGCGACCGCCATGCAGAGGCGCTGCCGCCTGCAAAATGCCTCCGCCTTTTCTGAAGTAAAAGGGCGCGGCGCAGAAGCATTGATCGCAAGCACACCCGTACGCGTCGGCCACGCGGACTGGCTCATCGAAGAAGGCGTCGCCGTCAGCAAATCGCTTCTCGCGCGTGCCGGCAAGATCGCGGATGCGGGCATGACGCCGCTTTTTGTCAGCTATGGCAAGCATACGCGCGGCATCATCGCGATAAGAGACGATATCCCCGATGAAGTCGCGCCGTCGCTGCACCGCCTTCAGCGTCGCGGGCTCTCCGTCCATATGATGACAGGCGATCCGCTCCGCACGGCTTCTGCCATAAAAAAACAGCTTGCCTTGAACGGCGCAAGCGCCGCGCTCTCTCCGAGCGAAAAGGCGCGCGAAGTGCAGCTGCTGCGCACGCACGGCCATATCATCGCAATGATCGGAGCAGGCGCGCGCGACGCGGCAGCGCTCGGAGAAGCAGATGTCCGCATCCAACTCGTACGGAAAGGAAGCGATGCCGAATCACAACACGCAGCAGAACATACGGCATACGATGTGCGTTTGGAGAGCGGCCACATGGAAAGCCTTCTTTCGTTCCTTGCCATCAGCCGAAAATTTGCTTCGCTCACGCGCGAAAACCGCACGCTTGCCGTGCTGACGTGGATTCTCCTCGTCCCCGCTGCCACTGGCGTATTTCACCCGTTCGGCGCGCCGCTGGTGCCGCCGCTCATCACACTCCTAGGCGTGCTGCTCGCCAGCCTTCTCATCGTCTTGAATTCCCTCCGCGCATAGGCGTGTCATTCCAAGAAGAATCATTTTCCAAACGAAATCACTCTTCTCATATTGTTTTCATATTGTATTTGCGCTATAATAGGAAGAGTGGGTGTGATATATCTTTAGGAAAAGCAAAAAGGGGGACAAACTGAATGGATGCAATCATCCTATCCCGATGGCAGTTCGCCATCACGACCACCTATCACTTCCTGTTCATCCCGGTAACACTGGGGCTCTCCTTCTTCCTCGCACTGCTCGAGACGTGCTACGTGCGGACGAAGCGACCGGAATGGAAGGAAACCTGCCGCAAGCTCCTGCGTTTCTTCGGTACAATCTTCATCGTCAACTTCTCGATGGGCGTTGTCACCGGCATCGTGCAGGAATTCCACTTCGGCATGAACTGGTCGGAATACTCGCGTTTTATGGGCGACATCTTCGGAGCTCCGCTCGCGCTCGAGGCACTCACGGCATTCTTCCTCGAGTCGACCTTCCTCGGCATTTGGATTTTCGGCTGGAACAAGCTGCCGGAGAAACTGCACTGCGCCGTCCTTTGGATTGTCGCACTCGGCAGCAATCTCTCCGCGTTTTGGATCCTCATCGCAAACTCCTTCATGCAGCATCCGGTCGGCTACGCCATCCGCAACGGACGCGCTGAAATGACGGACTTTTTCACGCTCGTCACGAATCATTACTTCCTCGGCGAGTATTCGCATACGTTCTTCGCCGGCATGACGACGACCGGCTTCCTCATCCTTGCGGTCTCCGCATGGAAGATCGCGCACGACGAGAAGTCGCGCGCTGCGTTCACACAGTCGATGAAAGCTGCCGCACTCTTCATGATCATCGGCCTTCTCGGCGTCATAGGCAGCGGTCACATGCACGCGCAGTACATCGCACAGGCGAATCCGATGAAGCTCTCCTCGATGGAGGCACTTTGGGAAACGGAAGATCCGGCTCCTTTCGCCATCGTCGCGGACATCAACCAAGAGACGCACAAGAACGACAGCGAGATCACCGTGCCGGGCGTTTTCTCCTTCATGGTCTACAATAAATTCGATGGGGCGATCCGCGGCATCAATGACCTGCAGAAGGAGTATTCCGAAAAGTACGGTCCCGGCGAGTACCGCCCCAACGTCACAGCGCTATTTTGGAGCTTCCGCATCATGATCGGTCTTGGCGGTCTCATGATGCTCATCGCGATTTTCTTCGGCTATCTCGCATGGACGAATCGTCCGCTCGCATGCCCGTGTCTCTTGAAGATCCTGCCTTGGCTCATGCCGATCCCCTACATCGCGAACTCTTTCGGCTGGTACGTCGCGGAGGGCGGTCGCCAGCCTTGGCTCGTCGTCGGGCTGCAGCGGACGGCGGAAGGCATCTCGCCGAACCTCACGGGGGCAGAAGTCTGGTTCACGATGATTGGCTTCACTGTAACGTATCTCCTGCTCGCGATTGCGGCGCTTTGGATCGTCTTCCGCTTCGTCCGAAAGACGCAGGTCATCTCCGAAGGGAGGGATGCATGATGGATCTCAATACGCTTTGGTTTCTTTTGATTGTCGTGCTCTTCACGGGATTCTTTTTCCTAGAAGGCTTTGACTACGGCGTCGGTGCGCTGACGCCCTTCCTCTCCCCGCATGACCGCGATCGTTCCATTTTCCTGCGCACGATCACGCCCGTATGGGACGGCAACGAGGTTTGGATGATCACGGCGGGCGGCGCGCTCTTCGCGGCATTCCCGCACGTCTACTCGACGATGTTCGCGACGTTCTACCTCGCGCTCTTTCTTATGCTCTTCGCGCTCATCCTGCGCGGCGTTGCATTTGACTTCCGCGCGCGCTATGACGCGCCGTGCTGGCGCCACGGCTGGGAAGCGGCAATCGCCTTCGGCAGCGTCGTCCCCGCATTCCTTTGGGGCGTCGCCATCACGAACCTCATCGCAGGCATCGCCATTAACGAGAAGATGATTTACACGGGCGGTTTCTTCGATCTCCTGACGCCGTACACGGTCGTCGGAGGCATGACCTTCCTCTTCGTCTTCCTCTTCCACGGCGCTTCGTTCCTCTCGTTCCGTGTCGTTGATTTTGGGCTCGTCCGCCGCGCGCAGCAGCTCGGCATCAAGCTCGGCACAATCGCTGCGCTTCTCTTCGTTCTCTGCATGGCCATGACGCTCCAGTACACGGATCTCTTCCATAGCACACTCGCTGCGGTCGCGCTCATCGCGGCAGCCGTGATCTTCGTCATCGGCATCGCAAGTCTCGCAAAAGGCAATGGAAAGCCGGCTTTCGTTTGCTCGTCGCTCGCCATCGTCCTGACGACGGTCGCCTTCTTCGCCGGTCTATTCCCGCGCCTCATGGTATCGAGCCTGAATCCGGCATGGAGCCTGACGATCACGAACGCGTCTTCTACGCCGTACACGCTCTCGGTCATGACCGTCGCAGCCTGCATCTTCGTTCCGATCGTGCTCATTTACCAGTGCTGGTCGTACTACATTTTCCGCAAGCGCATTACGGAAAAGGATGCCGAAGAACACTATTGATCTACCGCAAGAGGTCCTATGAACGTAACGAACAGCTTTCTGCTACGCAGCCTAAAACCGCATAAAGGCGAGCGAATCCGCTTGCTCCTCATAGAAACCACCCGTGCCGTCGCGACGATTGCAGCGGCAGGAGCAGGTGCCTACGCAATGGACGGCGTGTTCCTCGCACATAAGGGCCGAATGGAAACAGCACCAGTTCTACTGGTGCTGTTTCTTCTCATGATCCTTCCGCCGCTTCTCACCCCCGTGCGCGAGCGAATATCGCAGCGGCTATCCACCGCGCTGCGAACGGAAACCAGAGCGCAGCTTCATGCGCAGATGCTGACGGGCAAAGCGGAAGCGGCAGAAGTACGCCGCCGCATTCTTCCGCTCGCACGCGAGGAAACGGATGCGCTCGACCTTTGGTTCAGCCGCGTCCTCCCCGTCCTCCTTGCAATCGTCACCAAGATGCCCATCGCGCTTATCGCTGCGGCTATCGCCGATCCCGTCACGGGGCTTTTCATGTTCGTGACGATGCCGATTGCCCCCTTTCTGCTCTACCTCATCGGACGCGTCACGCGCGTAGCGAGCGAGGCGCAGTGGAAGCGCATGGAGTCGCTTGCCGCACGCTTTGGCGAGCTCCTCCGAACGCTCCCTGCACTGAAGATTTTCCGTCAGGCCGAGGCGCAGCGAAAAACCGTCGAAGTGCTCAGCGAAACCTTCTCCGCGTCTGCCCTTCGCGTCCTCCAGCTTTCCTTTATCTCCGCCTTTGCGCTCGAACTCATCACAACGCTGGCGATCGCGATCATCGCCGTCAGCATCGGCTTTCGCCTGCTCTACGGGCAGATGGATTTTCGCGTCGCGTTCTTCGTCCTGCTCGTCACGCCCGAGTTCTATCAGCCGCTTCGTCAAGCGGGAACGGCATTCCACAGCGCGATGACGGCATGGACGGCAGAGTCGAACCTCCGCGCTGTTCTTTCAAAAGAAAGGATGCCATACGCGATAGAGTATCCTAATTTGCCGCCGGATATGCAGCCCGCTCTTCTAGAAGCGCACGGGCTTTCGTTCCACTACCCGAACAGCCGCACGTACCTGTTCCGCGATTTCAATTTGAAACTCGAACCAGGCGTCACCATCGTCAAAGGGCCGAGCGGCTGCGGGAAATCGACGCTTATACGCCTTCTCGCAGGGCTGCTCCAACCGTGCGAAGGGCAGGTCACGGTCGGTACCTCTCCCCTCTCCGCGCTCTCCATGGAAGCGGTTTCTTTCCCGATCAGCTACGTGCCGCAAGAACCGCATCTCTTTGCCGGCACGCTCGCAGAAAACGTCACGCTCTTTCACGCGACAGACGAAGCCGATGTCGAAATCGCCATTCGCCATGCCGCGCTCGGGAAATGGCTCGATTCCCTTCCGCATGGCCTCGCTGCACGCCTTGGCGAGGGTGGTCAGACGCTCTCCCAAGGACAGCGAAAACGGCTCGGCATCGCGCGTGCACTGCTGCAAAATCGCCCCATCGTGCTTCTCGATGAGCCGACGGCAGGTCTTGACGCAGTGACGCAGGAGACGGTACGTGACACGCTTTTTGCCCTTTGCACAGGACGCACTGCGCTAGTCGTCAGCCACGACGAAGCGATTTGCGCCATGGCGAACCGCGTGATCGACTGGGAGGTGATCGCATGAATCGAGCTCTCTGCGCATGGCGGCAGATCGTTTCACTCGTATCGCCGCTTTCCATCGTTCCAGTCGTCTTCGTCAGTCTCCTCGCGGCAGGCACGAGCATTGGTCTCTTGGGCGCATCCGCATGGCTCATCGCAAGTGCGGCGCTCATGCCGCCGCTCTACACACTCTCGCTCGGCATCACTGCCGTACGTGCCTTCGGTATCGGCCGTGCGGCATTTCGCTACGCAGAGCGCTACCTATCGCACAGCCTCGCCTTTTCGGGGCTCACGCACATCCGCCTGCATCTCTACGACCGCGCCGCTGCGCTCCTCCCCATGCGCACGGGTCTCATGCGTCAAGGCGAATTCCTGCACGATCTTCTCGTCGGTGCAGACGCCCTGCGCGACTTCTTCATCCGCGCGATTCTGCCGCCGCTTGCAGTCGGCATCCTGACGGGAATCGCGACGGTGCTTCTCTATGTGCAGATCGGCTATGCAGCAATCCTTCTTCCGCTTTTGTTCTTCATTCGTCTCATCATCGCTTGGCACGTCAAGACCGAAAACGAAGAAGCGCGGCGCGCGGAGGACGGTGCCTATCGCAGTGCGCTCCTCGATGCGTCAGCCGGCGCAGACGAACTTGCCTGTGCAGGCGCGGCGCCGGCACGCGAGCACCTTTTCCTGCCTGCCCGTGACCTCGTTAAAAAAGACGAATACGCGCACCTGCGTGAGACGCAGACGGATGCGCTGCAGTCTGTCTTTGACGCAGCCGTTTTCATCCTGCTGCTTGCTGCTCTGATTCCAAGCATTCCTGCCGGCACACTTACCGGCATCGGTCTCGCCGTCTGGTTTCTCGTGCTCCAGTCTCTCCTAGCCGAATACCGCACGCTGCCCGATGCCGTAAGGCAAGCACAGCAAAGCGCGGCCGCCGCCCTTCGCCTTCTCGCCCCCGTCGAGTACGAACCATCCGCGGCACAGGCAGCGCAGGATGACAACATGATGCAAAACGGAACCGAGGAACCCTCAGCCGCGCACGCCCTCCTCACCGTCCGCAGCCTCTGCTTCTCCTACACACCTGCCCAGCACTTGCTGAAAGACTTTTCCTTTTCCGTAGCACGTGGAGCGCATACCGCCATCTACGGCACGAGCGGCGCAGGAAAGACGACGCTCGCGCAGCTCCTGCTCGGCGTTTGGAAGCCCGACAGCGGGCAGATTATGCGCGGCCCTGGCGTGGAGATTGCAGGACTTCCGCAAGGAAGCGTCCTCTTCTCACAATCCATCCGCGAAAATTTCCGTCGTTTCCGTCCATGCGCAGACGAAGCCGCCATCTTCCGCGCCCTCGAAATCGCCCAGCTCCTCCCCGTTGTGGAGACAATGGCGTGCGGCATCGATACCCCCATCGGCGAAGACGGATCCTTTCTTTCCGGCGGACAGCGCACACGCCTGTTAACCGCCCTCGCATCTGCAGGCGAAGAATGTCTCGTCCTGCTCGACGAACCGACGCTCGGGCTCGACGCAAAGACTGCCTCTCGCCTGACTGCATCCCTATTCCGCTATGCGAAGGAATGCCATAAGACGCTCCTCGTCATCACGCACGACGAGAGTCTGCGCGACTCGTTCAAGCAAACGATTCACCTTGCATAGACCGCTTTTGCCAAAAAAAGAGAACCATCATTTTGATGTGACGGTTCTCTTTTTCTGGCACGTGATGGGCACGAACAAACACACGATTCTATGCCCTCAGCATCTTTTTTACTTGCTTGACCATGCTCGGATAATCGGCCGTCTGAAAGTCCGTCACATCGATTTCAAGCAATGTACCCATCCTAAATCCCATATAGTCCCGATCAAGGCATCATGCACAAAATGCCTCAAAGGGCACAAGATCGTCCGCCGTACTTCGATCCGGCTCAGGGTCTTCCTTATGGTAAGAAGAAAATATGTGCCCTCTATGCCGCGCGGGATCGAGATCCCGCTCCCTTTGCCGCTTGAAAAGAAGCTCAAGCGGTGCGGTGAGACGGATGGTAATGATGCGATAGCAAAAGCGATCGGCCAGATCCTGCAGTTTCGCTTTTTGCTTATAGCTGAAGGGATAATCGGACATCACCAAATTCCCTTCTTCCATGGCGGACGATAAGGCATCATAATACGCTTCCCACGCCTTTGCAGTTAGTGCATCCTTCTCAGCAAGATTGTCAAAACCGACACAGTCAAAAAGCGTTTCTCGAATATCGTCCGGCGATACCATTCGGATCGCGGGGACTATTCCAATTCTTCTGACGCATACTCCACGGTCGCCGAATTGCCAAGCCGTTTCAGGACGATCAATATATGAAGCACAATGCCGCGAAATGCCATGTCGGAAAGCGTGATGTCATGGTTCAGGATTGCCTTACGTACAATATCCTGAACTTTCTGTATTTCTTCTTGAGAAAATATTCCCTGATAAAATTTGTTGTTCGAGAAATCCAGCAGGTTGTCTTGGGAAAAAATCTTCTCCGCAATGCACCGACGGATTCGGCTCTCATCTCCTTCCAAGTGAATCTTGTTGCTTCGGTCTGCAAGCAGTTCGATTCCGACGTCTGATAAAATTTGTTGTATTTCCTTCCAGTAACTCTTCAATGTCGAAAGACTGATGTATAAATCATCGGCAAGATCCCATTGGCTGAGCCTCTCTTTGCGCAGCGCCAAAATCAAGAGATTTGCCACGATGTAATCGATTCGGTCCTTGCGTCCTGTCGGCACAATTTTCCCACAGGATTCATGCAGGCTGCTTTTTTGCTCCCGTACGTGCTGCTGGCAAAATTCGTGCCACGCTTTTTCATTCAAGATGCGAAGCGTATAGCCAACACGAGGCCTGCCCTCCACGATTGCACCGTGGTGCCGCAGCACTCCTTCCAATTCCTGCATATCGTTGCGGACGGTGTGCGAACTGACACCCATATAAGCAGCTAATTCCTTGCTCGTCATGCTCCGATTGGATTCCACAAACACCTTGATCAGCTTGGCAACACGACTGCCCAAAATATGCTCCTGCATATCAGTTCACCTTCTTTCTGTCTTATATTATACGTGTTTCCTATCGATTTCATAGGCAAATAATTGACGCATTTCAAACGAAATGCGCCAATGACACAAAAAAAGAGACCGTGCAGGATAATCCCTGCAGCAGCCTCTTATCGATACAATTTACTTGAGCATCGCGAGCATCGTGCCAGCAGCTACTGCCGTGCCTATGACGCCTGCGACGTTCGGTCCCATGGCGTGCATGAGCAGATAGTTGCCGGGCTTTGCCTTCATGCCGACGACCTGGCTCACGCGTGCTGCCATCGGAACGGCGGAAACGCCTGCCGAGCCGATGAGTGGATTGATCTTCCATCCGGAGGTGCGGCACATGATCTTGCCGAAGATGACCCCGCCTGCCGTACCGAAGATGAAGGCGATGAGACCAAGCACGATGATGAGAAGCGTCTGCGGAACGAGGAAACTCTCCGCGCTCATCGTCATGCCTGTGCCGGTCGCAAGGAAGATCGTGACGATGTTGCACAGCGAGTTCTGCGCCGTATCCGAAAGACGATCCATGACGCCCGACTCGCGGAAAAGGTTGCCGAGCATCAGCATGCCAAGCAGCGATGCGATAGGCGGCAGCAGCAAGCTGATGAGGATCGCCGAAATGATCGGAAAGCAGACGCGTTCAAACTTCGTGACGGGACGCATCTGCTCCATAACGACTTCGCGCTCCTTCTGCGTCGTCAAGAGCTTCATGACAGGCGGCTGAATGAGCGGAACGAGCGACATGTAGGAGTACGCCGCAACGGCGATCGCACCGAGCAGATGCGGTGCCATCTGAATCGAGAGATAAATGGCAGTCGGTCCGTCCGCCCCGCCGATGATGCCGATCGCACCCGCTTCCTGCACCGTAAAGCCGAGGAACATCGCGCCGACGAGCGCGACGAACACGCCGATCTGCGCCGCTGCACCCATGAGCAGCGTTGCAGGGCGCGCAATGAGCGGCCCGAAGTCCGTCATCGCACCGATTCCAAGAAAGATCAGCGGTGGGAAAATCTCATTGGCGATGCCGTAGTGGATCGCCTGCATGAGCCCCGGTTCTTCGAGAAAGCCCGTGCGCGGGAAGTTCGCGAGAATGCAGCCGAATGCGATCGGGCCCAAAAGCAGCGGTTCAAACTCCTTGACAATCGCAAGGTAAAGGAGCACGAGACCGACTGCGATCATGATCGCATGGCCGCCGGTAAAAGCCGAAAATCCGCTGTCATGCCAAACGGCCTGCAGCGATACGGCAAATGCATTAAATAATTCCATTTTTTCTCCTCCTTTCCCTTACAGCAAGCGCTCCGCAACGATGTTGCGACCCGACTGCTTCCACCCATCGCGCGCAATCGGACGGATCGCACGGATCTGATCCATCCCGTAGCCATAGCTCGCGACTGCTGCCGCGATGACCGCGACAATTTCCGGGGAAAGTCCCGCTGGCGCACTTTGCGTGACCGAAGGAACTGCTGTGGGAGCAGGTGCAGCGGGTTCAGCAGGTGCTTTCTCTTTTTTTGCCGTTGGATCGATCTTGTGAATCAAGTTGATGACGATGCCGAGTGCAATGAGCACCAAGAAGACGACCGTCATATTGATCAGCATGATGATCAGCGGGTTAGACGTAACCGGTTGTGACATTTGACCACCTCATCAAAAGAAATAATATTACTCGCTATTTATTATAAGTGTTTTCGGAAAAAAATCAAATTACTTTATTTGCATGCAATTATAGCTATTCGTTATAACACATCTCTCCATGCCCGCTGCGCCTTTCCGACGTAGATACGGCGAATCGCTTCATGCTCGCCAAGCCCTTTGCACACAGCATGGACGCGAATCCCTTCCGCCTCAAAGCGCGATTTCCACGATCTTTTGTCATCCCCTGCCATATCGTCGGTGACGTGACGTCCGCCCGAAAAAAGAAGCGGTGCCAACACGATCTCCCGCACATCGCGTGATTGGAGGCGGTGCAGCACAGTGGAAAAATCCGGCATATCATTTTCTTCCAAGACACCGACGTGTATCGGAACGTTCCTTTTATCCATATAGCTCTGAACCCTTGCATAGACGGGATTATGGCGATGGGGCGAGCCGTGCCCCAAAAGCACGGTCTCATGCCCCTCCATGGCTGAAACAGACGCACGAAGCGCCGCGAGCAGCTCCGCGAAGTCCGCCTCACCGCCAAGCAAGGTCTCTCCGAGCGCAAGCCGATCAAACTTGCTGCGCGCCATCCCGACTGCTGCGCAGATCTTTTTTTCGTACTCTTCGCCTCTCGTCAGATGCGTTGGCTGAACGAGTACGTTCCGCACGCCCTCTTCCGCAAGCGCGGCCAATGCCGCATCCAAGGAATCCATTCGGATGCCTTTTGCTGCAAGGCATTCCCGCATGAAATTCGAAGTAAACGCCTGCCGCATCTCGCTCCCTGCAAAGGTCTCCCTCAGATCATCAAAGAGTCTGTCTATGCTCATCTTACGAGCCGCATCGTCCGCCACGCCGAAGCTTGCGAGCAGGACGGCTTCGGGGCGCATCAGCCCTGCTCCTTCCTGACGACATCTGCAATTGCCTTGCAGATGCGGCCAAGCTGTTCTTCTTCCGGGCCTTCCGCCATGACGCGAATGAGCGGCTCCGTACCAGACGGGCGAACGAGAATGCGTCCCTCGCCGCCGAGTTCCTCTTCTCCCTTTGCAATCGCGTTCTTGATTGTTTCGTTTTCCTCCCAGCCTTCTTTCGAGGCCACTCGGACATTGATGAGGATCTGCGGATACGTCTTCATGATATTCGTAAGTTCCGATGCCTTGCCGCCGTGTCTCTTGATCGAGGAAAGCACCTGCAGCGCCGTAATGAGCCCGTCGCCCGTCGTGCTGTAATCGGTGAAAATAATATGCCCGGATTGCTCGCCGCCGATCTTGTACCCGTTCTTAAGCATATTTTCCAAAACGTAGCGGTCCCCGACTTTTGTGATCTCTGCACGGCCGCCCATCTTTTCGATCGCCTTGTGGAAGCCGATGTTCGCCATGACCGTCGTCACGACGGTGTTGTACGGAAGCGTGCCGGCCTTGATCATGTCCATCGCACACATGACGAGGATATGATCGCCGTCGATGAGCTGCGCCTTTTCGTCAACACAGAGGCAGCGGTCCGCATCGCCGTCGTGTGCGATGCCAAAGTCTGCACCGTTTTCGAGCACGGCCTTCTGCAGGGACTCAAGATGCGTCGAGCCGCAGCCGTCGTTGATATTTGTGCCATTCGGCAGGGCGTGGATGACCTTGACTTTTGCGCCGAGTTCGCGGAGCACTTTCGGCATGACATCATACGCTGCACCGTTGGCGCAGTCGAGTACGATTTTCATGCCATCGAAGCGCTCCTTGCACGTCGAGCGGACAAATTCCATGTACTGATTCTGCAGATCGGTACGGATCTCCGTACGTCCGATCCGCGCTCCCGTCGGACGCTTGTAGTCGTCGTTTGCCTCAAGGCGATGCACGATCGCCTCAAGCTCGTCCTCGACGGAATCCGGCAGCTTGTAGCCATCACCGCCGAAAAACTTGATGCCGTTATCGGGGAACGGATTATGCGAGGCAGAAATCACGATGCCCGCTTTTGCGTGATGCCGACGCGCAAGATAGGCGATCGCAGGGGTCGGGATGACGCCCGCAAGCATCACGCGCCCGCCTGCCGAGCAGATGCCTGCTGTGAGCGCCGCCTCAAACATCTCGCCCGAAATGCGCGTATCGCGGCCAATGATGATGAGCGGCTGCTCCTCGGACTCCTTGCCGAAGTAGATCGTCGCGGCTCGGCCGAGACGATAGGCGAGTTCCGGTTTCAAACCTGCATTTGCCTCACCGCGAACGCCATCCGTACCGAATAATCTTGTCATCGCAATTCCTCCCAATTCGATCTTTCATTCATGCCTACGATTATGCTCGTTTTGTGCCAAAATAGCAAGCGCCGCTTTCATCCCATCGCAAGCAGCGCTCATAATGCCGCCTGCGTAGCCTGCTCCTTCGCCGATCGGATAGAGTCCCGGCGTGCGTTCCGCGAGGAATGTCACACGGTCGCGCCGGATACGGCACGGCGCGGAAGAACGCGTCTCGACTCCTGTCATGACGGCCCTAGCATCGGCAAATCCCGCAATCTTGCGGTCGAAGTACGGTAGGGCTCCCTCCAATGCCTGTGTGATAAAATGTGGCAGGCATGCGTGGAGATCGGCGCTCCGCACGCCGGGCGCATACGTCGGACGCGTCAGAAAATCTTTCGAGCCGGATGTGCCGCGCAAAAAATCGCCAACCGTCTGTACAGGCGCAAAATAGTCGCTTCCCCCAAGCTGAAAGGCTCGTCCTTCGAGTTCCTCCTGCAGCGCCATGCCGCCAAGGACTTCCTTCCCGAAGTCTTCGGGCGTAACCTGCACGAGAAGCGCGGCATTCGCGATGCCGGAATCGCGGCGGTAGTTGCTCATGCCGTTCGTCACAACGCGTCCCAGCTCGGACGCTGCCGCAACGACCAGCCCGCCAGGGCACATGCAGAACGAGTACGTACCGCGTCCCGTAACGGGATCCTGATACGTCAATGCATAATCGGCGGCGGGCAGGCGCAAACTTCCGGCGTCTTCCCCGTACTGTGCCTGATCGATAAGCGTCTGCGGATGCTCGATCCGAACGCCCATCGCGAAAGGCTTTCCCTCCATCGCAACGCCGTGCGCGAGCAGCATACGGTACGTATCACGCGCCGAATGGCCGATGCCCATAAGCACTTCCCGTGCCGCGATCCGTTCCTCACCGTTTACGATGAGCGCCGCGATGCCGTCCGCGTCCAGCTCCAAATCCGTGACATGCGCCCCGAAGCGCACCTCGCCTCCAAGACGGAGGATTTCCTTTCGGATATGCTTGACGACCGTGCGCAGGATATCCGTTCCGATATGCGGCTTCTGCAAACAGCGGATCTCTTCAGGCGCGCCTGCCGCGACAAATGTCTCGAGTACATCCTTCGTACGGCTGTCGTTGATGCGCGTCGTCAGCTTGCCGTCGGAGAACGTGCCTGCCCCGCCCTCGCCGAACTGCACATTCGACTCTGGGGCCAGCCCGCCGCCTTTCCAAAAACGAGTGATATCGGCATGGCGCGTATCCACATCCTGCCCGCGTTCGAGCACAAGTGGAGCCATTCCGCCCCGGGCGAGCGTCAGCGCGGCAAACATGCCGGCAGGACCGAATCCGACAACGACGGGACGCGCGCCCTGCCGCCCTGCCTGCGGAACAGAAAACGGCTTGACCGGTGCCCTCTGCTCCACATTGGCATCGCGTTTGAATCGATGCAGTGCCCTCTTCTCTGCACCTCTTCCACCTGCGAGGCGAGCGTCCAGAATGTAGACGAAGGAAATCGGCGCGCCGCGATAGCGCCTTGCATCTATCGCTTTACGCACGACTACCACCTCAACAATCTGCTGAGGTGGCAGCAAAAGGCGATGTGCGACAAGCTCTTTTAGATCCGTTTCATCCGTAAACGGAACGGCGAAATTACGAATCCGTATCACGTATGATCCACACTCCATTACTCTTTATTACTCTTTTTTCTTGTCCTTGACTTCGATATGTACCGTCACTTCCGGATTGGTGACTGTCACGCCGTCGGGAAGATGCAGCCTGACCGTCTTGTCCATGGTTTTCTTGACGTCAGAAAGGGAGATCTTCTCCGTTTCGATCGCAGAAATTCCCTTGATCGCATCCTCAGGACCTGCGATCTCCACCTTGGATGGGTCGGCACGAAGCGAACTGACCGAAAGCGTTTTATCTAGATCCGTGCCGGCAACGGGAAGAATCGCAACGACCTTCTTGGAGAGGCCTCGCGCGAGCTGCACGCTTACCGATGCCTGTTCCGGTGAAAGCGTCACGCCCTGCACTTCACGCCCCTCCTGATTCAGTGCCACAAGCGAGACCTTCTGCGTGAAGTCTTCACTGTTTTCCCCTAGGCGAACATAGCCGACGACGCGCACGACTTCTTTGACGGCTGCCTCTGTTCCGGATGCGGTGACCTGCTCAAGCGGCGTGCTGATGTGTGCGACCGTTCGGTTCGGCGCGAGCGTGCCCGTTTCGGCAAGTTCGACGCGGAACACCTTGCTCACGAGCTTTTCTGCCACGATGGACACACTGTCCGGCTCTACTTCGACGAGCTCAAATCCCTGTGGCAATACCGTTTTGATCGGAATGCTGTTCTTGCCGGAGGTGACGTCCGAAAGATCGGCATACGCCTTGAAGTCTTTCTCCGAGGCATTGATGAAGAGGGAGCGCACACCTCGCACCTTCACCTTCGCGCTCTTCGTTTCCTGCGTAATCTTGTACCCATCGGGCGCATTGACGAGCTGGATCTGCACCGTGAAGCTCCCATCAATGACGGGATTCTGATCGTTCATGACGAAGCTCCAAAGCACGACGGCCGCCAAAATGGATACGATCTTTGCCGGCAGATTGCGCTGCACGAGATTTCGGAATCGTGTCATCATTCTTTCCGCCTCCAGTTCTTCACCATGTCTCGGATGCCCGCCTGTGGTGGATTGAACACGGGGCGCAAGACATTCCTCAGCGAGTCCGCATTGAGATGGCGCATGATGCGGCCGTTCTCCGCGACGGAAATCGTGCCCGTCTCCTCGCTGACGACGACGATGAGCGCGTCACACTGCTCGGAAAGACCGATTGCTGCACGGTGGCGCGTGCCGAGTTCGGTGGAAAGCGAGCGGTTTTCCGTGAGCGGCAGGAGGCATCCCGCCGCGATGAGGCGCTTTCCGCGAATGACAGCGGCGCCATCGTGCAGCGGTGTATTCGGGATAAACACATTCAAAAGGAAATCGGCGGTAATGAGCCCGTCGATCTGTATGCCTGTCGCGCTGACATCGTTCAGCCTCATGTTGCGCTCGATGACGAGGAGCGCCCCCGTCTTGTTCGCGGCAAGCACGCGGACGGCCTTCACGAGCTCGTGGACGACCGAACGTGCTTCATCATCGTCGAGGGAAACGACCGCCCCGAGAAATTTGCCCTGTCCGAGATGCTCAAGCGCACGGCGAAGCTCCGGCTGGAATACGATCGGCAGTGCGACGAACAGGAGTGTGATCGCTTTTTGGAGCAGCCATGAAATGGCATGAAGCTGCAAAAAGCTGCTTATGACAGCGATCGCGAGCAGGACGAGAATGCCCTTGACAAGCGTGATTGCACGCGTGTCCTGCAGCATCTCGTAAGCCTTGTACAAGATCGCGGCAACGACAAAAATATCGAGCACGTCGATCGGTCCAATCGTGGAGAGGAGCCCGCGAAACATCCCGTGGAACTCAAATGGCAACGACAAATCAAGTGGCATACAAACCCCTCTAATCAACTTCCGAAACCTTTATCCGATACAAAAAGCCAAAACGCTATATAGTTGCTATTCTCTCCCCATCGCGTATTTTCCTTGTGCGCTATGAAAATTTTTGATGTGAGCACCCATAAAACAAGCAGCCATTCCGCGGATGCAAGACGATGCCCAACACGCAGCGACGATTGCGCAAGCCAAAAGCCCTCTCATTCCACGAGATACCATCTTCTTGGCAAACGCACTTCGCTTGACAAGGGCCAATCGGACGGATATGGAACGAGAGGGCTTCTTTGGGTTTTGGCATGACGGTTCGCTTACGTGCATCGCCGCGTCACATCATGACCGCTGTCCTCCTCATAAATATCGCTTTACTTGATTTCGCGAATCCAGCCTTCCGGCGCTTCGATCGTGCCGAGCTGGATGCCGCGCAGCGTCTCGTAGAGCTTCGTAAGCACGGGACCCATTTTCTCCATGCCGCTTGGCAGGCAGATCTCCTTGCCGTGGTCGACGACCTTGCCAACGGGGCAGATGACTGCCGCCGTGCCGCAAAGCCCTGCTTCGGCAAAATCCCCGACCTCCCTGAGCCTTACGGGGCGCTGCTCCGTCTCATAGCCGAGCGACTCGGCGATGTGCATGAGCGAGCGGCGCGTGATCGACGGGAGAATGGAATCCGACTTCGGCGTGACGATCTTATGCTCCTCCGTGACGAAGAGGAAGTTCGCACCGCCCGTCTCCTCGACATACGTACGCGTCGCTGGATCGAGGAACATGTTCTCATCGAATCCATTGGAATGTGCTGTCATGTACGCATGGAGACTCATCGCATAGTTGAGCCCTGCCTTGATATGGCCTGTGCCGTGCGGCGCGGCGCGGTCAAAGTCACTGACGCAAAGCGTGATCGGCTTGATCCCATTTTTGAAGTAAGAACCGACCGGCGTGCCAAAGAGGCGGAACTGGTACTCATCCGACGGCTTGACGCCGATGACGGGCCCCGATGCAAAGAGATACGGGCGCAGATAGAGTGCGCCACCCGACTCGAACGGCGGGATCCAATCCTTGTTTGCTGCGACGACCTGATCGACGGCCTCAAGGAACATGTCCTTGGGCACAGGCGGCATTTCAAGGCGCTTTGCCGAGTCGTACATGCGCTCCGCATTCATATCGGGACGAAACGCGACGATGCGGCCATCCTTTGTCTTGTACGCCTTGAGTCCTTCAAAGACCTCCTGACAGTACTGCAGGATGCCGGCGCACTCGTTGATCCGCACCGTCGGATCATCCGTCAGAACGCCGCTTCCCCATTTTCCGTCCTTGTAATTTGCGACATAGCGCTTGGAAATCGGCTGATAGGCGAAACCGAGATTCGCCCAGTCCACTTTTGCATTTGCCATGGTGATTCCTCTTTTCTAAAATGAAACTTTCTCTATTTTATTACCAGCCTATACAGATTGTCAATAGGGCATCTATTACAGAATACGATTTGTATCAGTGGAAAAGACAATGCTCTTTTTAAGCAAGCATTTCATATTCATTTGCCAGAAGCGCACGCGCCTCTGGCAATTTATCGACGAGATCCGAGGCAATGAGCCCGCAATCCTTTGCTGCGTAGGCAAGGTCGCCTGCACTGCCATGGAGATAGACGCCGAGCAGCGGGGCAAGTGCGCCCTGCATCTGTCCGACAAGCCCCGCAATCGTGCCCGCGAGCACATCGCCGGAACCTGCTGTCGCCATGCCTGCATTTCCCTTCGTCGTAAGGAATACGTCGCCATCGGGATAGGCGACCAGCGTACATTCGCTCTTCAAGACAAAAATCGATTGATAATCTTTTGCCGCAGCTCGCGCCGAAGCGATCCGATCTTGCCGGACCGCCTCGGCCGTCGTACCGAGAAGCCCCGCCATCTCGCCGAGATGCGGCGTCAAAATCGGCATCTGATGGAATTCTTTCAGCAGCTCTGCCTGTCCTCGAAACGCGTAGAGCGCGTCCGCATCAAGAATGACAGGCTTTTTTATTGCCGTTCCGAGGCAGCGCACGAGCTCCATCGTCTCATGTGCGCGGCCGAGCCCTGGACCGATGAGCACCATGTCATGCCCTGCTGCAAGATGCGTAAGCTGGTCGAGTGCTGCTGCCCCGCCGAGATGCCCATCCTCATTTTCTTGGATCGGCTGCGTCATGACCTCGGTGAGCTTCATCGCGAATACATCCTGCAGGCTTTCACCGGACGCAAGCGTCACGACCCCCGCGCCTGCGCGCAATGCGGCAGTGCTTGCAAGAGCTGCTGCCCCCGTCATGCCGCGCGAGCCCGCAACGACGAGCAGGCGCCCGCACGATCCTTTATGCACAGTCCGCGGACGCACAGGAAGGATCGTCTTGGCAAGCGCCTCGTCGATAAGCGACTGATGAATTTCCTTCGCGGTCAATAGTTCCTGTGGGATTCCAATGTCATGGACTGAGACATCGCCTGCAAGCCCTGCCCCGCTCCCAAAAAAATGTGCCGGTTTCAGAAGACCGAGCGAGAGCGTCGCCGCCGCTTTGACAGCAGCCGTCCCAACGACGCCCGTATCCGTTTCGACTCCGCTTGGCACATCGATCGCAAGAACGGGCTTTTTCGCCTCATTGATCATCTCGATGAGGCGAAGCGTTTTTTTCCGAAGCTCGCCGGAAAATCCCGTTCCAAGGATCCCATCGACGATGACATCGGCAAAACGCAGGGAAAGGCGCAGGCGATCCCAGTCGCGGTCCCCTTCCAGCGGATGGATCTCCGCCGCCATGTGTTCGAGCGCCTGAAACATCACAGCAGGGCTTTCCTTGAGATGCCCTTTTTCACCAGCGAGAAACACCTGGACCCTCGCGCCACGGTTCACGAGATAACGTGCCGCTGAAAACGCATCGCCGCCGTTATTGCCGCTTCCTGCGATGAGACACACCCGTTTGCCTTCTGCCCTTCCGCCCGCGAGCGTTTCCACTGCTTCCGCGACATGCGAGCCGGCATTTTCCATAAGAACGAGCTCCGGCAGTCCGTATTCCTCTTGCACGCGCCTGTCGATACGGCGCATTTCCTCTGCCGTTGATACCTTCATTTGCATCCCTCCATCACGCACTGTGCCGTCGCATATTCCCGCGAATGGCTCATCGATACCCAGATTCGCTTTACCCCCATTTCCTTTGCAAGAGCCTCAAAACAGCCATGCAAAGCAATATGCGGAGCGCCGAGCGCATCGACTGAAACTTCGATATCCAGAAGCGTGCCGCCGCGCAATCCCGTCCCCAAGGATTTCAGCACGGCTTCCTTCGCGGCAAATCGTGCTGCATAGCTTGCCGCTGCCTGCTTGCCGCGCCCTTCGCAGTAAGCACATTCCGCTTTTGTAAAGACGCGATGCACAAAAGCCGATTTTCGGATTGCCTGCTGCACACGAGCGATTTCAATGATGTCGGTTCCGATTCCTAAGACCAATTGCCGCGCTCCTTCCCTTCAAATAAAAGAGCCGGCAAAAGCCGGCTTTTGGTTCTCAGTGCGGTGCCGATACGACAGCAGCTCCCCCCATGGAAGTCGGCGTTCCGCTCGCACCAGAGCCCCCCGGTGCTCCCTGCGAAACACCATTCGCACCTTTCACGCCTTCATTCGGATTGAACTGATTGCTGCGCGCAATCAAGATCTCTACGCGGCGATTCTGCGCACGTCCTTCATCCGTGGCATTATCCGCAATCGGACGATACTCGCCGTAGCCGATCGCACTGAACCGCGCGGGATCCAGTTTCCCATTGATCGAGAACAGGAACTTCATGAACGTCAGCGCGCGTGCCGAACTCAGATCCCAGTTCGTCGGGAAACGCGCATTATGGATCGGCACGTTGTCTGTATGCCCCGTGATGATGACACGCTGTGACACCGTTGCAAGAAGATTTGCTACGACAGGTCCGATCTTCTGCGACTCCGCAACGAGATCCGCTGAGCCCGACGGGAAGAGTGCCTTCTCCTTGATGCGAATCATCAAGCCATCGTCCGTCATCGCCGTCGAGAGATCTTCGTCGAGCTGGTTCTGCTGGATGTAGTCGTCCATTTCCTTCTTGAGCTGCTCAAGCTTCTGATTCTCTTGAATGTACGCCGAGTTTCCCTTATCTTCATCGTACGGGATCTCCGCCTGACGGCCAGGGCTCGGTCCCATCTGATTGAAGAACGACGGGCCGCCCATATTGAATGCCGAACTGAACGCCTGTGCCATTGCCGTTACTTTCGTCTGATCTGTCTGTGAGATTGCAAAGAGTGAGATAAAGAGCGCGAGGAGCAGCGTCATGAGATCCGAATACGGAAGCAGCCAAGCCTCGCTTGCTTCTTCCTCATGGGGTGCTCCACGCTTTTTCCGTTTCGCCATATCTTACTCGCCACCCTTCAGTGCGTCACGCTGGGACTGCGGGATGAATACCATGAGCTTTGCTTCGATGGCCGTCGGCGAATCGCCTGCCTGCAGGGAAAGAATGCCCTCTATGATCATGCGCTTCTCGCTGACCTCTTCCTCCGACAAGAGCTTGAGCTTGTTGGCGAGCGGCAGGTAGATAACGTATGCCGAGAAAATACCGAGGATTGTCGCGATAAATGCAGCTGCGATGGCATGACCGAGCTTATCGACATCGTTCAGGTTGCCGAGTGCTGCGATCAGGCCGACGACGGCACCGAGAACGCCCAGTGTCGGTGCGTACGTGCCTGCCTGCGAGAGCATGAGACGTCCCGTCGCATGGCGTTCCTGCATGACCGAAAGCTCCGCGTCGAGGACATCGCCGACGAAATCCGGATCCATGCCATCGATGACCATGCCGAGACCGGTACGGAAGAACGGGTCTTCGATCTCCTGCACCTTGCTCTCAAGGGCAAGGATACCTTCACGGCGCGCGATTTGGGACAGCTCGACAAAGAGCTGCAAAAGCGCAGCCTTCTCATGAACAGGCGGCTTTTTGAACGTCATGCCGACCAGCTTCGGGAACGTCTTCAGCTGATCCATCTTGAACGCGATGAACAGGCATGAGAACGTACCACCGATGATGATAAGGAATGCTGCCGGGTTGTTCATTGCGCTCAGCGGCGCGCCTTTCAGGATCATACCGACGAAGACCGATATAAGACCCATGACCAACCCTATGACGGTCGATATTTCCAAAGTAAATGCCCCCTTAATCTTTGCCTGCGCAACAAAGCAAAACTCCCCTTTTTGCTTCTGCTTCCGTTACAAGCCCTTTTGCGGAGCTTGTGCTGCATATTATATATTATTCTATGGGCACGCGAAAAATCCTAGCAATTTTTGAAAAAAATTTTTTTCTATCTCTAATAAAAGGGTATCGGCTCGGTTAGATTTTATCGGCATCACCTGGTTTTCGTTCCTCATACCATGCGGGCCGCGCTTTCCGCATATCGGGCCACTGCAGGCCATGGCTGTCAATCGTATCGAGGAAAGCCTTTGCAATGCCGTCGAAAAATTGAATCACGTTTGCATCCTTCGTCTCTTTTTCCGTACCGCGACGATAGACCACGCGTTTCGCGCCACGAAGATCGGCACGTCCATCCTCATCCGTGATCTCCAGCGACTTGAGGCGCCATTCGTACGCCTTCGTGCGAATCGCACAGAAAAAGGGGATGCCAGGATAGAGGGACATGCTGATCGCGTACCCACGTTCTTCACCGCCAAGCACCTTCGGAACGCATCCATCCACAACGCGGACGGGGAAGCCCAAAAGCGATCCGAGGGTCGGGAAGATATCCACCGTGCTCGTCATTTCTTCCACTCGTCCGAGTGAAGGAACGCCGCCTCCGCGAAGCATGAAGGCCGCACCGGTTTGATAATCACTAAGAAGATAGTGGTTTTTCTCATAAATGGGAAGGCCGTGGTCCGAATAAAGCATCACAAGGAATTCATCTTCCTCGTAGTGCTCGGCAATATAGTCGAACAGCCAGCCGAGCGCACGATCCGTCTCACGTGCCGCCTCACGCGTCCATGCCGCATAGCGTTCATTTTTCGGCAGGTAAACGGAAGTCACCTTGCCCTCGCCGACCGTATTGCGTTCTGCAATAGGAAGAGAAGTCTGCGCCGAAAGCGGAAGCTGACCTTTCGTTCGCGGTCCCCAAGGATGCAGATCCATCGTATGCACGACCAGGAATTGGTCCACCTCATGAAACGCCTCTAGCTGCGAAATCGCTCGCGCAACGCCATCATGCACGCGAAGCCCGTACGGATTCGCAAGGATACGGTCATGTCCATCCAAGACCTCTGTCCAAACACTATCGCCCGCACCGAGCAATATCGTGCAATAGTAACCAAGTTTTTTCATTTCCCTCGAAAGGGTCTGCACATCCGGATTGATCGCGTACGATTCGCGTTCACTATAAATCTGCGTGTGGTGCGGATAAAGACCGGTCTCAATGGACGGCACCGATGGATATGTGTATTCCGAAACCGAATGATGGTCATCGAAGATGACGCCTTGTTCAAAAAACCGCAAAATATTCGGCACGAGTGCATACATTTCGTCTTTGATGGCACGCCAGCAAAACGCATCGAGAAAAAGGCTCAAAACGACCTTGCGTCTTTTCGGGCTGTGCCCAAGCGGTATCGGCGCCCCGCATACCATCGTCTGATCGGAAGAAATATTGGTTGCCTCTTTCAGGCGATAAAACTGAAATGCATACAGGCCAAGGTCATTCCCGCCTGCCTTTCCTGTCTGGAGTTCATGGAAGCGGAACTCCTGCCCAAGCTCTGTGCCCGCAACCGGAAGGATAGCCCCGCCTTCAGGCACTTCCACACGATGTTCCTCGCCCGCCGGAAGCTCCGCTGCCTTCATAAGATCAAATGGAAGATCCGCATCCTCAACGAGCCTTTCATGTGCTGCGATATGTTTTAAGAGCATCCCGCGGCCATCCAGAAACGATGCCGCCTCCACATAGGCGCCAACCCAATAGCGTTGTTTTTCTCTCTGATACATGGTAGGAAGAAACGTACCGATATACGACTTTTTCTGATCCAAAAGCCCTTCCTCTGTCATCTCCATGCGATGCCGTGCAACCGGCGCATAATTCCCTTGGCTCATGCCAAGGGAGAGAAACTCCAGCGAATCGTTCAGTTCATGGCGTGGCACATCGAGTTGGATCGGCATACCATACAGATCGGACAGAAAGCCCATAAAGAGCATCGCCATGGGAAAATCGCGCTCCGCTTTATAAACGTCGCGAAGCACTTCCCATAACACAAGATTCACTTTTCGATGGCGAAAGGCTTTTTTCGCGTATTCGGCTGCGACGGAAACGCCCCCTTGTGCGAGGGCGTAACGCGCATAGAGAATCTCCCCCTCCGCATCATCCGCATCGCGTTTCCAAAACCGTGCGAGCAGCGCCAAATACGCATCATCGAACGCTCCCGCTTCCAACTTTTCCATCAGGAGATGAAAAAGCCGAATTCGTTCCCGCTCTTCTTCCGTGTATCCCGCCTTGTACTCCATGACAAACTTCCTTATAACAGCCAAATTCCTAACCTCACTGCCATATTGTACAAGATTTCATCTTTTTTGTACACAAAAAGAATCCTGCAGATGACCAAGAAGCATCTGTGCCGGCTCAGTCCGTAGCACATCGACCAGCCAATGCAGCATAGAAAAAGCGCAGCAGCATGATGGCTGCTACGCTCAGGCCTAACGTTTTGGGGATCACGACACGACAGAATGAACCGGCTTCTATGCAACGGCACGCATGTCTTACTTCGCTTCGCGCGTCGTCTCGACCTCGATATAGTCCATCGGGCCGGAGATTGGAACGGACGGCTTGCGGATGCGCGTCGTAACGCGTGCAAAATGCGGATATTTCGCGAGGAGCTGGTTCCCGATATGTGCCGAGAGCGCCTCAAGCATCTGAAAGCGCTTGTTCTCCGTCACTTCTTTTACGATATCGTAGATCGAAGCAGGGTCGACGCCGTCCTCGATCCGATCCGTGTCGGAGACCCGGTCATCTTTCGTGTCAACCTCAACGTCAATGTAAAACTTTTGTCCCTGCTCACGCTCGTACTCATAGACACCATGAAATCCATAGAACATCATGTTGAGAATCCTAACTTTTGTCATTTCTTCCGCTCCTTATTCATAATTGTCTCGGCATTACATTTCCACCCATTTGGAACAATTCGCTAATGCAGGAGGATTTCCTTCTTCAATGCGTAAAAAGATCATCCCAAAACGTGTATGCAATCATCAAGAAAACGAGCAGCAAAAGGAAAGCGTCGCCCATCCAAAACCATCCTTCTTAAGAGAAAAAAGAGAGGCAGATGCCTCTCTTACATAACGCATGGTATCACATGACACGGCGCGCGCCAATGTAGCAGGAGCCCCAATAAGAGCTGTAAATCGAGGCAATCGAGACACCCTGGCTCGAAGATGCATTGATGAATTCTCCGTCGCCGAGATAGATGCCGACGTGAGATGGGCCAACATCGTACGTGGAGAAGAATACGAGATCGCCCGCCTGCAGCTCGCTCGTCGAAACAGGATAGCCGCATTCATACTGCGCATCTGCCGTACGCGGAAGGTAAATGCCCGCATTTGCGAAAACGTAACGAACATAGCCGGAACAGTCAAACCCGCTCGGCGTCGTGCCGCCAAAAACGTAAGGAACGCCAAGATAGTTCATCGAATCCGATACGACACGCCGCGCAATGTAGTTCGACCCGCGCGAAATCTCCGGCATCGACTTGCCGAGAAGCGCCGCATACGTCGACGGACCGACGAGGCCATCCGCTTCAAGCCCCTGCGAAGCCTGGAATGCTTTGACCGCCTCCGCCGTAGCAGGGCCGAATGCGCCGTCTGCCGCGACATCGTAGCCGAGGCTCGCAAGCTGTCCCTGGATCTCGGCAACATCACTGCCCTCGTCACCAACACGGAACGCAGAAGCGCTGCATACAGCGAACCAGCACATCAAGACCATGGATAGTAGAAATACACGCGTTGCTTTTCTCAAAAATCCACTCCTCTCTTTATTCGCCTACGAGGTTAGCTGCCGGGTTAGGATGAAGAAAGCCACCCTCGCATGCACTGCCATGAAGGCAATCCTGCCTGACACCGCAGTGGCATGCGTTCACCCCATACCGCAAGGTTCTGTCCAAAACCTGGATCAGCGCCTTGCGAGACATTGGTTCCCCCGCTCCTGGGCTGGACTCGGCTTGCTGCAAACGATACACAGATGCGCCGCATGAGACGCCACGCATCCCGTTGCATGAACCCATCTATAATAATACGGCTATGCCGCATTACGCCTACTTCAAAACGAAAACTTCTTTCACTATGTTTCCATTCTTTTTTCAGATTTGTTCTTAACATGAAAACAGGCTGCGTATCGCAGCCAGTGTCATGATTCCCTTTTGTTGTCATAAGCAGTCAGTAAGCCGAGTTTTGTTCCGCTTGTGCGGCGACAATCATTTATCTAGGCACGACAGTTGCCTGCCGGCTCAAGCGACGCTACCCGGAAGGTTCCGCGGGCCGCATCATCCCTTCCCTATTTGGTCTTGCTCCGTGTGGGGTTTGCCAAAGCCAGCCAGTCACCTGACTGCTGGTGCGCTCTTGCCGCACCTTTCCACCCTTGCCTGCAAAGCAGGCGGTCTAAATCTCTATGGCACTTTCCCTAAGGTCACCCTCGCTGGACGTTATCCAGCACACTGCCCTGTGGAGCCCGGACTTTCCTCATCAGCGTAACCGCTGCCGCGATTGTCTTGACTACTTATACCAACGGGTACATTATAGCAAGGACAGACCCGTTTGTCAAATCCGCTTCCCTTTTGTCCTACAAGCGTTCGACACGATCCCTCGGCAAAGCCCGCAGGAAACGGCTTGCCGTGCGTTCATGTCCATAGAGATATTGGCTCCAGGAGAGGAAGAGCTGCTTCTTCGCGCGCGTGATCGCAACGTAGAACAGACGCGCTTCCTCTTCCATACGGTCATCCTGCCCGACGGAAAAACTGGGAAATGTCCCTTCCTGCAGCCCTGCGAGAAACACGTAGTCAAATTCCGTGCCCTTCGCTTGATGGATCGTGAGGATCGGAATTTTCGGATGTGTCGAAAGCGCATCGAGCTCCGTTGTCGAAAGCGTCGCATAGCGCAGGAAGCGTAGGACGGCGTCCATGGGGCGCATGCTCGGATCATCGAAATCGCGTGCCTGACGGAAAAGGTCGCGCAGGTTCTCGATGCGCTGCTCTTCCCCTCGCGCGCGGTAGTAAGCGTCAATGCCTGCATCCACGACGATGCGGCCGAGGAGCTGCCACGGGCGCAGCGTGCCAGCCGCCTCACGAAACGCGTGCATGTGCATCGCAAAGTCCTCAAATCCATCTTTCCACTTGGCCATATAGATACGTCGCTCTTTTTCATGCGGGCGCACGTCGTGCTCGACGACATAATGCAGGATCTCTGCGGTCGCACGTATATCATCGAACGCATCGTGCGTGGACTCATGCGAAACGCTGCAGAACTTGCCGAGATACGAAAGCTTATAATTCGGAAGCTCCGGATAAAATCGCCGAAACAAGTCGAGCGTATCGTAGTACGTGCGGAAATCGAGCTGTGGAAGACCGAGCCGCGCGAGGTGGCTGCCGAGAATGGAAAGATCGTACGTCACGTTGTGCCCGACGATAACGCTCCCTTTGGCAAACACACAAAATGCCTGCAAGACATCTCGCGCATTTTCGCCGTGCTCCCTTAACCACGCATCCGTGATATGGTGAACGCGTTCGCTCGTGCCGACTGAAATCGACGGCGTGAGCAACCGATTGAATTTCGCCTTTGCTTTCCCGTCTTTCGCAAGCCGAATGCCGGCGATTTGAATGATCTCATCGCGTGTCGCGTCCAGCCCCGTCGCCTCGACATCGAAGACGACGACATTCTCTTCGTCAAGTGCCGTGAGGAGCACGGCAAATGGATCGCCAAAGCGTCTCGCCGCATCGTCGAGGTAGTCTGTGATGCGAATGCCCGCTGCCCGATAGGCAGCGGCCGCTATCTTTCGGATCGTAGCAGGTCCGATCCCGCGCCCGAATCGATTTAAGAGGCGAATGCAGCTTGCCGTATCGTGTTTGTTGACGATAAGCTTCAAAAAGGCGAGTACATCCTTGATCTCCTGCCGCCGAAAGAATTTCATATCGTCGATGCGCATAAAAGGCAGCCTCTCCTCCTCCGCAACGAGTGTGGAAAGACTGCGAAACTGCCCGGACAAGTCTTTGTTGTACCGATTGCTTCGCGTCAAGATGCAGATACGCGACGCATCATCCGGCGCGAGCTGCTGGATCTGCCCGTAGATCCACTGTGCTTCTTCCGCAAAATCCATTGCGCTCTTCAAGAGGATCGGCGCACCGATGCAGGTGCTCGCCGCGTGAATCCCCTGCGGATAGAAATCCGCAACACGCCTCCCAAAGAGTCCCTTGAGCACGCCGAACGCCGCCGACAAGAGCGTCTGCGTCGCACGGTAATTTTTCGTAAGCACGATGCGAATGGGATGGTATGCCAGCTCAAATTGATGCAGCACGCATTCCGGCCGCGATCCGCGCCACTCGTAAATGGTCTGAAAGCAATCGCCCGCGAGCAGCAGCCTGCTCGTTCCGAAGATGCGCGAGAGAATCGCATACTCCAATTCGCTCGTATCCTGCACTTCATCGATATGAATGTAGGCGAACCGACGCGCCCACTTGATCGCCACGGCATCCTCGGCCAAAAGGCGCGCCGCCCCTGCGATGAGATCGGTGAAATCCAGCCCGTGCAGCTCATGGAGCCTTTGATCGTACTCTGCCGTGACACGCGGTCCATTCCCACACCACCAGAGGAAGAGCCGATTGTAAAAATGAAAACCACCGTCAACAGCAAGGCGGCGCAGGCGCGTCTCCTGTTCCGTTCGAATGCATTCCAACGCCAAGCGGTAATCTGCAAAGACGTCGCCCGTATCGATGGCACGGGAAGCGCGCTCCGTCTTGAGCTCCGCGACGAGATTCTGCACGGATAAAAGCGGCCAATCCTCTTCCAGGAGGTCGCGCAATAGGCTTTGGCAATCGACTTCATCGAAAATTGCCGCATCGGAAAAAAAATCTCCGCTGCGCTTCGCCTCCATGCGTAAGACGTCGTAGCAGAATGCGTGAAATGTCCGCACGAGCACGCGCCTGCCAGCCTCTCCTACGCGCTCCTCTATGCGGTCACGCATCTCACGGCACGCTTTATTGGTAAACGTCAGGCATAGGATTTCCTCCGGCTCCGTCTTGCCGGCTGCCAAAATATTGGCGATACGGTATGCGAGCGTATTCGTCTTGCCCGTTCCGGCTGGTGCGAGCAGCAAGATGTGATCCGTCAGATTTTCTGCTGCCTGACGCTGCAATTCGTTCAGCCCTGCCATGCACGCGCCTCCTTTTTACACATCGCGAGCTTATTCCTTCTTGGCGAGTGCGTCTTCAAAGGCATCCTGACAGGAATTGCCCTGATACGCCTTCAATATCTGCTCATAAGGCGTCGGTTCCAATCCCAGCGCAGCGAACTTGTCGTGCATGGCGACGACTCGTTTCGCTGCATGATCCTTGATTCCAAGCTCTGCCGCCTTTGCCATAAATTCTGCCGTTGTCATGCCCATCGAAATCCTTCTTTCTTTATCCATAAGACAATATGCCTAAATTCGCCGCCGCTCGCCTGGATTCCTTCCGCCCTTCTTTTTTCCCGGTGATTACGCTATAATACGAGAGGACATAGCGCTTGAAAGGATGTAACATATATCATGCACCAGTACCTGTTTCATATCGGCAATTTCCCCATTCGTACCTACGGACTCGTGCTTTGCCTCTCCATCATTCTCGCGACAGGCGTCGGCTGCTTTCTCGCAAAGGCAGACCGAAAGGGATATGAAAAGCACCTTCCCGACCTCGGCATCTGCTGCGGCATTGCAGGACTCCTCGGCGCGCGTCTTTGGGACGTATTCTTCTTCGACTGGGAATACTACCATGACCATCTGACGGAACTATTGAACGTTTGGCAGGGCGGCATGGCGATACAGGGCGGCGTCGTTGCCGGCGTCCTCGCTGGCATTCTCTACTGCCGCAAGCACAAGCTCGACACCATCCACCTCATGGACGTACTCGCGCCGGCAATTGTGCTTGGCCAGTCGCTCGGCCGCTGCGCCAATCTTCTTAACGGCGACGCGTTCGGCGCGCCGACAGGCACAAGCTTCGGCATACTCTATCCGGCAACGACGCTCGCCCACCGCGTCTACGGCGAGCAGCCGCTTTGGCCTGCCGAGGTTTGGGAAGGGCAGCTCGACCTCGTCATATTCGCGCTTCTCCTGATGTTCCGCACGACAAGACACGCAAAAGGACAGTGTTTTGCACTCTACGCCATGCTCTACAGCCTCGTTCGTTTCGGTCTCGAATTCCTGCGCGGCGATTATACGGAAAAAGTGCTCAGTCTCTTCACGAGCGCCCAAACGACAAGCCTGCTCGTCTTCATCGCAGCAGGCGCTTGCTTCATCATTCTCGGGGTCCGTTCCAAGAAAAAGCGTCCCGCTGCTTGATTTGACTCCATTGTATTTTATCCCTTATAATGAAAATAAGAACTATTCAAAGGAGCATAGCGAATGAAGATTCTAGCCCGCCATCTCACGGCTGACCTTTTCAACTGCAAAAACAGCCGCCTGCAAGACCTCACGATGATCAAGGAATCCCTGCAGGAGATTCTGGGGAAGATTGAATCGACACTCATCACGAGTTCCGTCGAAAAAATCAGCGAGGATCATTACGCAGCCATGATTCTTTTTCGCGAAGGGCATATCACGATGCACGTATACACCGCGCTCAAATACGTCGCCATGGATATATTCCTCTGCCAAAAGAACGCACAGCCCGACAATATTGCAAGCACGCTCCGCGAATTCTTCAAGCCAGACAAAATCAAAACGACACTTCTGAAGCGCGGCGATTTCGGATCCGCCAAGGACATACGGCCAAAGGTCAAAACACATGTTGCTCCGCTGCGCAAAATCCACAATACCGGAGCGAAAGTCATTCGTGCTCTCGCACGCAGGAATCGCTATTAATCGTTTGACATTCGGGGACGAAACTTGTATACTACTATGGTATGTCGGGATGTAGCGCAGTTTGGCAGCGCGCCTGCTTTGGGAGCAGGATGTCGCAGGTTCAAATCCTGTCATCCCGACCATTTTGCGTCAGTAGCTCAGTTGGATAGAGCAACGGCCTTCTAAGCCGTGGGTCGGGGGTTCGAATCCCTCCTGTCGCACCATGCAATCAAAAAGGGCCGTGGACAAAATGCCTTCGCGTTTTGTCCACGGCTCCTTTTTCTCTCCTTTACTTTGCCATAAGCTTTGCGAGTTTGTTCGCAAACTCGACGGGATTTTCGGGCAGGATCCCTTCGATGAGGAGTGCCTGCGTGTAGAGAAGGTCACAGTATTCCTTGAAGTCCGCCGAATCCTTGCCCGCCGCATGGAGTTCTTTGAGCTTCTCAAAGAGTGCATGGTGCGGATTGAGCTCAAGAATACGCTTCGCCTTGAACATCGGATTGTTCATGTCGGCGAAGGTCTGCTCCATCGAGAGCGACGGGCCGGCTTCATCCGCGACGAGGCAGACCGCGCTCGACTTCAAACGGGCGGAAACCTTGACGTCGGCGACCTTGCCGCCGAGCGCTTCCTTGACGTCCTTGATGAAATCGTCATTTTCCTTCTGGATATGCTCCGCTTCCTTGCGCACTTCCTCGCTCTCTGCATCGTCGAGTCCGAGGTCGCCGCGGCTGATGGAATGGAATGGCTTGCCGTCATACTCGCGCAGCGTCTCAATCGCAAACTCGTCGACGGGATCGAGCAGGTAGAGCACTTCGATGCCCTTGTCGCGCAGCGTCTCCATCTGTGGAAGCTGCTCGATCGTCTCCTTGTCGTGCGCCGTCGCATAATAGATCTTCTTCTGGCTCTCGGGCATTCGCTCTGTGTATTCCTTGAGCGACACGAGCTTTCCTTCCTTCGAGCTCGTGAAGAGAAGCAGGTCTTTGAGCTTGTCGATCGTATCACCGCCAGAATACATGCTGTTGTAGACGCCGATCTTCAGTGACTTGCCGAACTCGTTCCAAAACTTCTCATAGTCCTCGCGGCTGTTCTTGAGCTTCTTTGCAAGGCTCTTTAGGATATTCTTTTCGAGCGCGCGGCCGATGGTCTTTAATTCGCGGCTCTGCTGCAAGAGCTCGCGCGAGATATTGAGTGAGAGATCCGGGGAATCGACGAGTCCTTTCATGAAGCGCAGGTAGTCCGGCAAAAGATCCTTGCACTTATCCATGATGAAGACGTGGCGGCTGTAGAGCTGCAGTCCCGGCTCGTAGTCCGTCTGGTAGAGGTTGAACGGCGCGTGCGCAGGGATGGCGAGCAGTGCCGTGTACTCGATCGTGCCCTCGACCTTCGTGTGAAAGATTTCCATCGGGTTCTCCCACTCATGGAACTGGTGCTTGAAGAACTCGTTGTACTCGTCTTCCTTGATGTCGCTTTTGCTCCGCGTCCAAAGCGGCTGCATCGAATTCAGCGTGCGAAGCTCCGTGCGCTTCACCTTTTCCGCACCTTCGATCTCTTTGCCGTCCGCGTCCTTCGGTGTCTCCTCGAACATAAAATTCATCTTGATCGGATAGCGGACGTAGTCGCTGTACTTCTTGACGAGCCGCTCGACTGTGTAAGGATCCGTGTAGTCGTCCTCGCCTTCGCCCGCATAGTCTTTCGCGAGCGTCAGCGTAATCGACGTGCCGCGCTTCTCCTTCTCGCATTCCTCGATCGTGAACGAGCCGTCTGCCGTCGATTCCCACTTGTACGCTTGGCTTTCGCCCGCCTTGCGCGTCACGACCGTGACCTTCTCCGCAACCATGAATGCCGAATAGAAGCCGACGCCGAACTGACCGATCATGTCCTTGTCCGTGACGTCCTCATTCGACTCCTTCGCTTTCTTGAGCTCTTCGAGGAATGCCTTCGTGCCCGACTTTGCAATCGTGCCGATATTCTCGATGACTTCTTCGCGCGTCATGCCGATGCCGTTATCGGAAATCGTCAGCGTGCGGCTCTCCTTGTCCGGCACGAGGAAAATCTCGTAATTCTCGTCGCCTTCCAGAATGTCGCGATTCGTCAGTCCTTCGAAATGAAGCTTGTCGATCGCGTCCGACGCGTTCGAAATGAGCTCACGCAAAAAAATCTCGTGGTTCGTATAAATCGAATGGATCATCAGATCCAAAAGCTGGCGGGTCTCCGCTTGAAATTCATGTGTCTCTTTTGCCATGTCTCGTCTGCCTTTCCTTCTTCCTATTTTTTAGCACTCCTTCACAAAGAGTGCTAAAATATATTATGTAATATACTACGAAAAGGGCAAAATGTCAAATTAAATTCACGCCCTTCGACAATTCTCTGATCGGTACGAGTTCGTGTCCAAAAATTGCATCCCATGATTGAGCCGTGTTATAATGTGCACGGCAAACAGCAGAAGCATGACGTACAGGAAACGCCCTTCCGAGGCGGTTGGAGGGCGTTTCGATTCCCATATTGCTGGCAGGGCTGAGCGCCTAAGTCTCTTGCCTTTGTCTCGCCATGCCATTTGAAACGATCATGGAAAACGAGAAACATGTTGAACAACAAAGCCAAAAAAAAGAAAACAAAGACGGACACACCGGAAATCGAACTTCGCCCCTTTCCGCCATTCCTGCCACCAAATGCGACCGTGCTGATGATGGGAAGCTTCCCCCCAATGAAAGAAAAACGCGCGATGGCGTTCCACTACCCGAACTTCCAGAACGATATGTGGCGGGTCTACGGGCTCGTGTTCTTCGGCGATGCAACGCATTTCCAAGTGCCGGGAGAGAAGATGTTTGACGCAGCGCGCATCAAGGCGTTCCTCACGGAACGCGGCATCGGCTCATGCCCCGGCGTGCGCCGCGCCATCCGCACACACGGCAACGCATCCGACGCCTTTCTGCAGGTCGTGGAGACCGTGGAGCTGCCCGAAATCCTGCGTGAGATTCCGCAGTGCCGCCGCATCTGCACGACAGGCGGCAAGGCAACTGAAATTCTCTTTGCGCTGCTCACGGCGGAGAAGAAGGGGAAGGACGTCAAGACGGGCGAGACCGTGCCCGCGCGCTGCGGGGATCGCACGCTCCTCGTCACGCGCCTGCCGTCCACCTCGCGCGCCTATCCGATGCCCCTTGCGAAAAAGGCAGAAGCCTATCGAACATTTTTTCGCGCGGCAGGATTCGCGGTAGCAGAAGAAGCAAGCCCCTCCATATAAACCGCGCGAAACGCACAATAAAGCGCCTCTGCTGAGCATGCATGCCATGCCGCAGAAGCGTTTTCTTTGCCGTATTAGACGCGCGGCAGGACCGCGCAGACGGCCGAGCCGACTTCCTGCGTGTTTGCCTTGCCGCCGAGGTCTGGCGTCAGCGTCTTCTTCTCCGTGAGCAGCGTCTCGATCGCCGCAATGACCTTCTTCGCCCAGGCCTCCTGCCCGAAGAATTCGAGCATCTGGCTTGCCGACCAGATCGCGGCCAAGGGATTGGCGAGTCCCTTTCCTGCAATGTCCGGCGCGCTGCCGTGGATCGGCTCGAACATCGAGGGGAACTTCTTTTCGGGGTTGAGGTTCGCCCCCGCTGCAAGCCCCATGCCGCCCGCGATCGCCGCGCCGAGATCGGTCAGGATATCACCGAATAGATTGCTCGTCACGACGACCTCAAAGCGTGCCGGGTCTTTCACGAAGAACATGCTCGCCGCATCGACGAGGAGCTTGTGCGTCTCGACCTCTGGATATTCGTGCCCCAGCTCCTCGAAGATCGCATCCCAGAATACCATCGAATAGCCGAGCGCATTGCCCTTCGAGATGGAGGTCAGCGTCCTCCCCTCGCGTTTTGCAAGCTCATAGGCGTAGCGCATGACACGCTCGCAGCCCTTGCGCGAGAATACGCCCGTCTGCAGCGCAACCTCCTCCTTGGTGCCGGGAAACAGTCTTGCGCCGACATTGGCGTACTCGCCCTCGCTGTTCTCGCGGACGACCACCATATCGATATCCCCGCGGCGCACGCCCGCGAGCGGGCACGGCGCGCCGGCGAGCAGCTTCACGGGACGCAAGTTGATGTACTCGTCAAAGCCGCGGCGAATCTTTAGCAGGAGGTCGCCCAGCGAGACGTGGTCCGGCACGCCGGGGTAGCCAACCGCGCCGAGGTAGATCGCATCGAACGCACGGAGCTTTTCGAGCGCGTCCGCCTCCATCATCTCCCCCGTCTTTAGGTAGTACTCACACCCCCATGGAAAATCCGTGAACACAAATCGAAAGCTGCCGTCGAGTGCGGCGACCTGCTCAAGCACCCTTTTCCCCTCGCCAATGACCTCCGGGCCAATGCCATCGCCTGCGATGACTGCAATGTTATACGTCTGCATGAAAACGCCTCTTTCTCCTCTGCTGCAATTCTTTCGGCTAAGCCCCTTTTCCTGATTACACGTTCCATTATGACACCACTTGCTTATTTCGTCAAAAAACAATCAAAAAACAATATGGAAGGATCCAGGATAGATTCCGTGTTTCCTTGAAAAGGATCTGCTTTCTTCTTATAATGAATTTATTGAGATACGGAGGGGGCAATAACATATATGGCGAAGAAAGAAGCGAACACAGACCTTTGGGTGGCAAAGCAGCTTGAAGCGTGCAAGATTTCATTCGACGCACAGGGAAGCAATATCAAAGAGTTGAACGAGGCTCTGAAAACGGCATCGAAACGTGGCACAGGCAACGCTGGTTATCCTGAGTACGTGGCTGTTGTCCGAGATTTCGTTCTCGTCATTGAGGACAAAGCGTCACTAGACAAGCAAATCCATCTGACCGACAGCGGCGTCATCGCCACGGACACGAAATCCATCACCGACTATGGTGTGAATAGCGCATACTTTTATGGCAAGCACATCGCGCAGAACAGCGCATTCAAAAAAGTATTCGCACTGGGTGTGTCCGGGGATGAAAAGCACCACGCCATCACGCCTCTATGGGTGGATGACCGCGAAGGCTACAAACGCTTGCCGGACATAGAGTCTTTCGTATCATTCTCACCGAGCAACATTCAGGAGTATTACACACGCTATGTACTCGAAGAAGCAACCGATATCGAAAAGACGACCGAGCAGATTCTAAAGGATGCCGCAACCCTGCATGAATACCTGCGCACATACGGCACGCTGAAAGATCAGGACAAGCCACTTGTCGTGGCTGGCATTCTGCTCGCATTGGACGAAATCGACTACGGCGGATTCCGCATGGATTCCCTGACGGGCGACCAACTGCCCGGAAACCGAGACGGGGACAAGCTGATGAACGCCATCCGAACGAGGCTGACCCGCTCCAACGTCGGGCCTGATGCAAAGAAGGACAAACTATTGTCGGAGTTTTCCATCCTTCAGACGAGCTTCCGGTTAAATGAAACCAACGATGTGCTTGGCAAGACCCCACTGAAGTATTACACGGAATTTCTTTACGAGCACGTATTCAAAAACATCAAATACCAAAAAACATCCGAGGACTTCATCGGACGTTTCTACGGCGAGTTCATGAGCTATTCCGGCGGCGATGGCCAGACACTCGGCATCATTCTGACACCCCGCCATATCACGGACTTGATGTGCGACCTTGTGGATGTGCAGGCAGACGACGTCGTGCTGGACAAAAGGATAGCTTATTTGATACAAGCAAACGGCAAAGAAAAATCCTCGAAAGCCCTTGATATAAGGGACTTCGAGGATTTGACTAATCTGAGGATTGCGGCTTAGAGGACGATTTGGAGAAGTACGGCAGAATTTTGCCGCTCAAAAACCAGCAGGGGTTGCATCGAAAATTGCCTGCCGTTTGTAGAGTATCGGATTTTGAAACCCCACCGTTTGCAGGGTTCTCAATTTCGATTATGGAAAAGTATTTTTTTTAATCCATCTGCGATTGCATCCACATCTTGCTCTGTATTATTTTTGCCAAGAGAAATACGCACCGTTCCCTTGGCAAGCGATTCCGGCAGATTAATTGCCTTCAATACATGAGATATTTCTTTGCTATGGCTATTACAAGCTGAGCCGGTAGCAATGCTAATTCCCATTAAGTCCAATCTATGAAGGATGGCTTCTCCGTCTCGCCCGTCAAACGAAAGGCTGATAAGTCCCGGAAGAGTATTTTCTCCTCCGTTGCGGACATATGATACATTAAAGTCACTCAATTTTTCCAGAAGGTGCCGTTCTAATTTTCTCACATAATCACGGTTCGTTTTTAGATTTTCGATATTTGATTTGAGAGCAACCGCCATACCCACTATACCAGGAACATTTTCTGTTCCCGCCCGCAATCCACTTTCCTGTGAGCCACCATCCAAATAGGGAGATACATTTGTCCCCTTTCGAATATAAAGAAATCCTACTCCTTTAGGTCCGTTGAATTTGTGAGCCGAGGCTGAAAGCATATCGATGCCCATCTCATCGACATTGATATCAATATGCCCGATAGCTTGAACGGCATCGGTATGAAAAACGGCATCATGTTCATGAGCAAGATTGGAAAGTTCTCGAATGGGCTGAATTGTGCCAAGTTCATTATTTGCCGACATGACTGTAACTAAGGACACCGTATCGGTTATATGACGTTTAAGAATTTCCGATGCAATAATTCCATCTTTATCCGGCGTCATATATACCACCGAGTAACCTCTGCCTTCCATCACCCTGCAGGAATTAAGGATAGCATGGTGTTCAATGGCAGACGTTATAACGGTTCTTTTTTTTTCGTCTGAACCTGCAATAATTTTGACAGCCCAATTATCGCTCTCAGTGCCGCCAGAAGTAAAATATATTTCCTCTGGACTGGCATGGATGCATTGAGCGATTATCTCACGAGCATCCTTCAAGGCTCTTTTGGGAACACGAGAAAAAGAATATATCCCGGATGCGTTACCATACTCTCCAAGCAGAAAAGGCTTCATGGCTTCGAAGGCATCTGTATCAAGTTTAGTTGTGGCAGCGTTATCGGCATAAATCATAATTCCATCCCTTTACAGGATAAATTGGGCATTAACTTGTCGGCCTGCGTGTATTCCTTTGGGTCAATGATACATAACTGCTTATAAATATCACTTCGCATCTCAATGGCGGGCTTCAAGCAATACTTCCAAAAATCATCAGGTGATATATCATCTGAGCTTCTCACATGGGGGAAAAGCAATTTTAGAAATGCGGTCGTCATTCGTTTGATGGCAGTCATGTGACGTTTGTATGCCTTAGGCGGTGCGACAATCATTTCGTTCACTATTGCTGCATAACTGATGTCCTCTCGCAACGAATGCATCACTTCAGCGAAATATTCAGTGTTAATTGCCCATCCTTTGCAAATCATACCTGTGCTAAAAGCCGGAATCCTCCAGCCGGGGATAAAGCCGTGAAATCTGTCAAGCGTTGCCGATTCGCCAAAGACGGTGCTTATATGTTCCACCATATTTTTGTTTACATCAAATCGCTCTGCATTGATGTTTCCAAGCACTATCACACCGGCGTGCGCCCTTATCATGGCATCAAATCCCTTAATCTCGCCTTCTTCCATATAGTGCTTCATGGCCTGCTGAATTTGACCCGGTTGGTCAAATGTAATGGATTGGACTTCATCAAAACCGACATAGTCGAATCTTGTAAGCAGACCGCCCATTTTTTTTGCATTATCATATATGAGCGAGGCTCTGGATACGGTACCGCCGCTGATGAGCCAACCGCGTTTGCTGATTTTCTCAAATACATAGCTTTTGCCGGTTCCCTTCGGAGCGAGTTCTATCAAGTTTATCCTTTTTTCGACAAAGGGCAAAAGCCTGCGCAAAAAGAATAATTTCGTCGTTTCGTCCGCTTCACCATGCTCATCAATATAGCTGTCGGGATTGTAATCCACAGCGCTAATTATCACATCAATCCACTCATGAATGTCAAAATTTTTTCTGGCTTCCCGATAAAAATCAAGGTCAACCGAATACGGGCAAAACGGTTTATAATTGACCATTGTGATAGTGCCTTTAGGATTTTTTTCCGTACCCTGCATGAGCCAAGACAAACTTAAAATACCCCAATTTTCGCTTTCTTTAAGCAGGGTATCCTTCCACTTGTCCGCAACATCATACGCCACAATGCCAGCTGCTCCGCCTCTGGCTCCGCCAAAGTCGGGCAACTCAAATATCGTGTGGCCTGATTTTACATCAACGGTCACTCTCACCCGCGCTAAAAATTGCACGGTTTCACCATTAACCATTTGAAATTTATATTGCTCGAAATCTTCTTTGCCGGGGATGTAACGCTTGATATAACGGCCAACGCTATCATAATCGATGATGCCATCTTCGTCCGAAAATTTCATAACCAACCAATCCCGCATATAGGAAGGAATGCTAAGATTGGAAAAGTATTCACTTCGCTCAGGGTTCTTTAGAACCACCATATCTACGAAGACTTCCCTTATTTTATCTTCAAGCACAAAAATCCCCCTTATCAAAGGAACAAAACACAGCCTTGTTCTTTAAATTCCTGTATTTTGTCTCTAAGATCATCGATGGTGCAACCGATATAGTCCGCAAGGCAATCCAAACAATAAAATTCCATCGTATCAACATCTATAAGCTTTTGGGAAAGGGCGATTTCGTCTTTCCGCAGCCTTTTTCCGCAATCAATGCAGAGAACTTTTCTGCTCATGGCAAGTCACCATCATCATTTGATAATGCTGATTTTATAACCAAGTCCTCAACGCCTACAATTTTTCCATCGGCGACTATCGACACATGATGCATCCCGCTTTTGATGTCTTTGAATTCCATCATCCACTCTTTTTTGTTGCTAGTCGCACTCACAAGGGCATCGATTGCTCCTGCCTTCGCCTGTAAATCATTGACCGGCTGATTGAAACATATACGACATCTTGCCTTTCGCATAAATATTTTTACAGGATTTTCACCCCAATTGGCTGAAAGTGGCAATGTTTCAGTACTATCAAAAATCACAACAGGAACGAGGGCTTCTTCTGGCGTTGCTCCGCCATGAATTTCCCCGTATGTGGCATTATCGTCATCTGCTCCCGCAGCGCGACCACTGAATTTGAAGTGATCATAGTTCCTGAAGACAATATACGAGTTTCCCGCATCGTCTTTGGCGGGAATCTGCGTTTCAGGCAATTGCATTTGATAGGTGTCGATTTTGGTTAATCCGTAACGACCGTGGGACATGGGCGTTACATTATTTGCTTTGATGCCGTCTCTTTTGTGGAAAATACGCGCAGCCAGTCTGCTTGTTCCATGATCCCCGGTAATTATTATACGGCGGTAATCTTTTAGCAAGGACATTACTTTTTTGCTTATCTTTTCTGAGACAAATTCTATCTGTTGCTCCACACATGAGTAATAATTGGCATCATCTATGACCCCATTATGTGCGAGTATATCCAACCTATTAAGCGTCTTATCGAAAGGAACGCTCATTTGTTCCCATTGCTTATTAAATTTTGTTTCGGTAGGGAGATTTGCCTGCGTGATGGTTATGTCCACTATCTTCCCGCAATTAATGCGGTTTAAAGACCAGCATAAAAGCGGTAGCCATTCGATGCCCAATGCATCAATCCAAAGCACTATCGATTGCTCGTTCAACGCATTATGTATGGCGGAATATCGAGAATCATAGTCATCTATTTGTATGTTTCCAAAGTAAATTTGGTCATCCTTGGGAAGAGTGTTTGATAATTTGTATCCCTTATAAAGATACATATATCTCTTTAAATCTTCATTGTACGATGTTTCGTTTAGATATGCGCATAATTCGGGATATATGGATTCGAAATGCGTAAACAAATCCGGGATGTTTTTCTGCTCACGGATTAAATTGCCGGCAATATTTACTATAAACGCCTTGTCCCTTGCGTTATCACTCGATAAGTATGAAAGCTGTTCTTCGAGAGTTGGCAACTTAGCCACAGCGGCAAAATAGTCATCATCTTTTTCTATCTTCATGAGATGAATCAATGTTTGGCTTTCTGATATCCAAGCGGGATGTGTTTTATTGACATCGAATATGCGATGTAAGATATTGCTCTCGACATCCATAATATTTTTTGATTTTGACAGGCAAAAGCAAATATAGCTATCATCGGGATGCAGGTTATACCAAAGCCTTACCAATTGTTTCTGACCCCGTGAAAATGCATTCCATTTGCCCATCACATCGAATGCCGAGAATTTCTCTACATTCAAGCAAGAAGAAATGGATTCATCAACAGAACTTCCATGCGGAGCTTTTTCAAAAAGACATTCTTGAGCTTCCTTCGGGCAGTATTCTTCCGTCAGCGTATTGCCGCCGTGCATATTTGTTTGCATAAAAGACAGCATATCTTTGACTGTTCGTACAGAAATATTGCCATTGATTCGGCGAATAAAATCTATTCTCCCCGTAATCAACACATATTCCGACATATTTGCCGGCGGGTTAGTCCAGTAATCATACCATGAGCGCAAGCCGTCAATAACCACCTTGCCGAAGCCAATCAGTTGAGGCTTGTAATTTCTAAAAGCGACAGAAAGAATATCAATATTTAGTTTCTGTTCTTCGTCACTATCATTTACGCAATCAAAGAATACTTCATCCGTTCTCTCTATTTTGTCCATAAAATGCAGAGATTTATCATGCCATTCTCCGCTGCATCCCCAAAGGGGAATGATGATTCTGCCCCTTTGGGTTGAAGGCCAATTATTATTCCACAATTTATCAAAGCGACGAGACTGAACTTCATCGTCGCCAAAGAAGCGCAAATATTCGCTTACCCCCGGCAGAATCAACCATTTCCCGTAATGAATCGGCGAAATAAGATTTTCGTATGAAGGAAGAATGTCATCCCCATCAAACAAATACGATGACGGCACAACCTCGGCATGAGGAAGCTTACGGAGACGAGCAAGCAAATCGCTATATTGGGCGATATTTTTCACCATGATTGCACGGCAGCAAAACCTGTGCTGCTGATTTTGTTCCTGCTCAAGCTGCAGGGTGTTTATAACCTGCTCTACAGTCAACGCTCTCGCCTCCTACATCTTAAAATCATCGCAATATTCGGGGTGCATATCCAGGAATGATTGCACTTTAAGCCTAAGCTGACTTTCATCCATTGATTTTACATGATTTTTCGTAACGCTAAGTTTCTCGCGCTTCGACTTCTCCTGCTGCTCTTTTTTCAAAATTTGCAGAAGTATGTTTAAATCGAAGGCATCCCAAGTGCTCATGTCATTGCCCATTTTCATTTTTGCGCTGTTCATGACACGGTCTTTTTCTTCTCTGAAGATGCCTTCGTATTCTGCGCCAACGAGGTGAAGCATTTTTTCAAAAATCACATTGTCATCCGTTAGAGTGCTTTGCTCCATCGCTTTCAAAACCGCATTAGCGGTTTCCACATCGCGATTAAGCGTCTGCTGATTCCGCTGAACGTCAATAAGAGTGGAAATAGCCTTTCTATGCTCCTTGGCTACAATCCACATAAGCGGAACATTGTGGCTTGAACACCATTCCCGTACCGTATCGCATCCGGTTTTGGAGTGCCAATTTTCCTGCAAGATGATACGATTTCTGGCATGGCTTATTTGATTGATTTGTGATTTGAGTTCCTTTTCAAATTGCGCCTCGGATATGTCAACGGTCATGTCCTTAAGCCCGGCATAAACGGCATCAATTTCCTGCTGGGAACATTCCAAACCTTGAGCTTCTATCAATTCGGCTAAAATCGGTTTGGCAGCTTTAAGGAAATCCATAGCCGTTTTCCCGTTCGACGACAGTTCTATCGCGTCACTATTTCGTTCCTCGGCAGAAAGATGAACCCATTTCCCGGTATAGACTTTATGCATGGCATCAAGCGCAGGAAACCAAGGTTTGTTCATTTTGCTTATTATAGACAGGGGAATACGAACCATGCGGAAGAGATTGCGAAGGTCTTTTTGGGCATCATCAACGCTATGATATACTTTCCCCATAGCGTCATTTAATGTGTCAAGATAGCGGTATTCATTAACAACGGATGCCAGCTTATCCTTGACTTGTTCCTCCGTCCAAGTGTAAATCGCATCCTGCATGACAAGATGCAATTTGTCGCTTAGTTCTTCCGGCTGGATGGTGAGTTTTTCAGCAATCTCCCTTAAGTTGGGAGAGGCATCGAAAATGAACGAGCGGAACGCCTCGCTAAGCAAATGCTTGTCCTGAAAAGCCTTGGTTAGCACCGGACGAATTTTCGCCTGTCCCTTAAAAAGTTGATTGACGCTTCCCATGATGTTCTCATGGTCTTTGTCTTGGGCGATAAACTTTTGCATCTCTTGGACAATATCTGCCGCTGTATGCCAAGCCTCGTCGCTGCCGTAGGCAGATTGGGGCAAATATTTCAAAGTCCAAAAAGGCGCACCGCTCTTGGTGACGGCTTCGCGCATATTGTGCCAGCATTCCATCTCGTTTGCCACTTGCACATCCGTAAAGTCCATTATGCCCTTTCCATATTTTCTAAACAGCTGGAAAGTTTGGCTGCCGGAAGAAAGATAATCTGTGGTCATTTTGCCTTTGACGGTTTCATATACCAGTTTTTTGAGGGTTGATTCTCCCAAAACATGGGTGGCTTGGGTATTGTCCGTCCAGCTGTATTCGCTGTCTTTATATCCGGCAAAAACATATCCCAAAAGGACGCCGCAAGCAATCGTGTCATAATACCCGAAAGGCGGCATCATAAGTTCCTGCCATAAGTCGGAAAGATTGACCCTCTGGCCGGATTCGAATTTCTCTTTGACAATCGTGGCAAGCCTTCCGATGGCATCAGCGGCAATACTCCCTTTAAGCTCTGCCATCTCATTAATGTCGGTGACGGACAGCATATTGCCCAATCCTGTCAGAACACCCTTTAACTGGGAGCTATTGGTTGTCCGCTGGATTCCCGCCAAGGGCGCAGAATCATTGCAAGGCTTATATGCCGTATTCGTCATGACAATGGATTCCGGGCCGTAAGGGAAGAGCTTGTCTCTCACATTCAGCTGAATCGTTTTTCTGAGCTGGGGCATTCCGTATTGGTTGTTCCAAACGGTATCGCCATTCCAAGCCATAATCTTGCTCCCGTTCACAGCAGGCTGAACCCAAGTGGTTATAACGGAAGCCGCCTCCATCTCCGCTTGCGAAGCCGCCCCTGTCTGACCGCTTTCCTTTGCCATTTCCTGTTTTGTAAGGGCATTAAGCCATTTCTTACGGGTATCGTCTGTCAGGGGATTTTTTAGGAGGGCAATCGTAATCCTTTTATCCACATCATTGGCGCGTTTAGCCAAATCGCTTTGTATAGCCATGTATTGGTTATCGTCGCGAACGGTAACGATTAACAGACCCAATTTATAGGAAAACTTATCCAAATCCTTTTCTATCTCGTCCAAACGGTTCTTTATGGAATTCGTCTCCGCACAGCAAACACAAATCTTCATACGTTTTAAGGTTGCGTCATTGGCATCCCATGCCACTTTTTCAAATTCCTTAGCGAAAATGCCATCCTTGGAGAACATTTGATATCGGGTGTATCTCTTGTCAAGGATATCATAGTGCATTTGGAATGTGCCGCCGTCATTCTTGAAGGGAAGCTGTAGCTGGACTGTGCCGTTTGCCGCCGTATCAAGAACCAATATCTTGCTGTCTTCAAAAGTTTGCAGAAGATCCTTGACTTTCGCCTTGTCCATTACACCGGCAAGGCAAAGAGCCGCGCAATCCGCCGTGGCGACTATCCCTCCATGGTCGCGGCTTCCGCTGTAGATTCCTTTGACGGAGGACATGACAGCCAAAAGCAACATGACGATTTTAAACAAACGATGGGCGTTTTCGTCATTTTCCACCATATGCCGGCTATCTTCGTAGTGGCGAATGTATTCCGCCACTTTAACGTCCTTGTCATGGAAGTCGCTGTTACGGGTAAAGAAATAATCCCACAGCCAATCGGGAGTCAGCCAACGAGCCTCATCATCCGGGCCGTAGTGATTGATATATCCCACAAAGCCAATATCCTCGTTGGCGGTATCCTTCATAAAACGGAACATGGTACGCTCGGCGGCGGCATAATTTTCAGCCACACGGGAAAGCAACCGAATGGTCATGGGGTGCATGGGACAGAGCGCATTAATCATGTTAGCCAATTTATCGTCAAGACCGCTCATGTCCGCCAAAGAGGGCATGATTTCCTTGACCACCTGCTTGCGAGCCTCTTTCCAATGCTCTTCCATGCCTGTGTGCGTGTTGATGGAACCGGCAATCAAATCCAGAGCGGCATCTGCCGTCAGGTGAAATTCGACTTCGTGGAAGCGATGGGCAATGAGCTGATAATTTGCCTCGCCGCCCACGCGGGATACAAGATCGGCTGATTTATGCACGATAAAGAAAGCAAAAAAAGGTTTTACTTTGGTAAACTCGGAAAGTTGCTGCACCACCGTATGGTCATCGGAATAAGCTACATACTCCGTAAATTCATCCCAAATAAAAATGATGCCGCTTTTGGCTAGGCCGTTGGCTTCGATGATTTCCGCCACCCAATTCTGGAAGGTTTCCAGATTGTTGATGAGTCCCATATTCTTTTGACGGAGTACACGCGCCACTTCTTGCACCGCCGTCAAATCGCCGGCATCGACTTTTGCGCGCAAAGAATCCACGGACGCATAGGTATTGCCCAGAACCGTGGTGGAAATCATCATATCCCAATTTATCGTAGGGTCGTCCAGCTTGTTTTTCACGGAGGTCAGCAAAGACTCCCCGCCAAGCTCGGCATTATCGCCGTAGTTTTGTTCCAAGGCATCGCGGATTGCTTTTTCCGCTTCAATCAGCATCATGTCGCCGGAGCGGATGCCCGTGCAGCCGGTTTTCCAAACCACCAGATAATCGCCGTTCGCCCGGCATTTCATAAAACGGTTTTTGAACTGGGACAAGCGGCTCTTTTTCAAGAAGGTGTCCACCACATCGGGCTTTTCGTCAAAGAGATGCTTCACCAAAATAGCTGCGTAGCTTTTGCCCGTGCCGTAGGAGCCGTTAATCCAAAATGAGCGACGGGCATCGGGAGCTTCATTGCCCAAAGATCGGCACATAAACTCCATCAGGTTCATCATATCGTCGCCAACGATATACTCGCGCCAAAGCTCGGGATTACGCTTGTCGGCATCGATATCCACCACGGACTCGAAAGCCGGATTGATTTCCAGATAGTTGCTGTATTTCGTCACAGGCATAATGCTACCTCCTAGTCTTCCTCGGCCAAGTCCAGCACGTCCAAAGACGAAAAATCTTCCAATACGATATTGTCCAAATTGGCCACAAAGGACACTCGGATATATTTGGGAAATTGAGTAGCCAACCCCTGCACCTGCTCACGGAAGGCGTTCACGTCAATGCCGTAAATGTCGTGGGGGGAAATCCCCGTAGCGTCCGGGTTGTTGTGGGCGTTGGCAAGTTCCGAGAATGTGAAGCTCTTGCGATTGGTATGTTCGGCGTATAGGTAAAGCGCATAGAGGAGAGCTACGGCATGGGGATAGTCCCAACCGGCGCGAAGGTAAGAAAATGTATTTTTGCTCAATTCAATAGGCATCCCCTGTTTGAGTGCTGTACCAATCGGTGACATCCGCAATGTCTCTGATAAAGCGGTAACGGCGTTTTCTCTGCTGGATTTTGAAGCACTTTCTCCAAGCATCACCACAAGGTCGCCTTTTTCGTAAGTTGCGCCTATTTCTGCATTTAGGCAATACCAATTGCAAATGGTGGAATTATATGCAAGGTTTGCCCAAATAATTGCCCAAGAAAAAGGATTGTAGGGACCCATTTGCATGATTTTTTCGCCGAGGGCAGATATAGAAAGCGCACGATTCTTATCAGATTCGATGATTTTGCTCTCTTTAAGCCAAACCTTGAGAGCATCGTACTGACGATTTCCCAAAACATTTTGAGAGAAGCAATCCATGCCAGTATCAAAAAAGTGTTCAAGAAATGCCTGCCTGAATCCAAAATGCTGATAAGGATTCAATCCTTTCATATTCACGCTTATACCTCCTAAATTTGTCGTGCTTAGAGATTTCGCAATTAGACAGCTTTTTTCTGAAAATGTCAGGCAGTTTGAACAATGTACACACATTGATTCACGGATGAAAATTTTTCTGTCCGCTTGTATAGTAAATGCCCCAGTGGGGCATTGAATGACACAGGCTTTGCAACCCTTACAAAAAGCCACTTTATACGCAATTCCTCTGAGATGACTTACGCAGAATCTATCCATATTTGAGAACGGTTGATATGTTATTTGTACATTCCCATCAGATTCCCTTATATTATATGTATAATTACGATCGCTTATTTTTTGGATACCTTTTTTTTTGCTTTGTTCCGTTATAGTCCCTAAAATTGGGGCTACAGATAGCCAATTTTGAACGGGAGATTTTATTCGTAGTGTAAATTTATTATCCCTAATTTGTTCTATCACGCGATTGCCGCCATTTGGCAAACCGCGACCTCCCATTCGCGCTTTCCATCCGCCGCTTTCGATATATTTTTTGAATTCCGTTTCGGGTTTCGTCCTTTTAGCATATGCCTCAACCAAGGATAGAAGATTACTAATTTCGTTATTATAATGCAGGTTTGCAATACTGTCCCACCATTCAGAAGAAAGGGGGCAAACTTTACAACCCACTCGAAACATTCCAATTCGATATGCGGAATTAAGAAGCACATTATTAAATAAAAGATAGCAGTAAATTTCAGATGTATTCCATTTATGAATAGGACTTACATTGATTTGACTTATATTCTTAGCACCTTCGCTAATCTCATCATATTTTGCCCTTCGTGCGCTTTCCTCCGCTCTTACGCCATCAAAAACTACCGCCTTAACATCATTTCTGCCGGTAATTTCCCTCAGTTTTATTATCGTCGGCACAGATTTATGCACGGAGCAACACCATCTCATGCGTCTGCCGGGAGGCCCGAATTCATCCCACGTCTCATCCGGCTCCATGTGGCACTTGGCCTCGGCAAAACGAAGTTCGGGATAAAGTTCTTTGGCTTTTTCCACGGCCTTTAACGTGTCGGAAAGCTCCATGCCAGTATTGGAAAATATCACGTAAAAATCGTTGGGAGCCAAGGCTTTGGCGCACAAATCCAAAAGGACAAGGGAATCCTTGCCGCCGGAAAAAGCGCATACGAAAGCATAGCCTTTTTGCTTGTATTTCTCGTATTGGCTTTGGATAAAACCAATGGCCTTTTGTTCCAAGCTAATCATCAGGGAGCTGTTGACCTCGTAAAGCAGCTTCACGTCCACCGGCTGAAGCTTAAGTCTTTCCTCCGTCAGCCTGTTGACAGTAGGCTTGGTGTAAAAACCGCCGCCCACGGCCTCCGCCACGGGAACGCCGTTCATGACATAACGTCGAATCCCCTCCGCCCAAAGAAGCGGGGCGTCCGTATCTTTGGGGTAATCCCAAAATTCATCCATGCCAAAGAAATCAAGCTCTTCATGAAAGACCGGCCTTATCTCCTTGATGATTTTCGCATCTATCGTCAGACGGAAGATACCGTATTCCTTTGTCCATTCATAACCATACACGGATTTTCAATCCTCCGTCCATCAAAATTTAAATTCTCAAAGCAACATATTTCCCCTCGGCATCCCAAACGAAATGTTCATCATTTGGGAGAACCTTGGGCATATTCCAAATAAGTTCGCTTCCGGCGATTAGACCGCGCTTTACCAAAAGCTGCCGAAGCTCCTCCGATTCAAACCGTCGCTCGTCGATGCCGTCGTCCAATATCACGGAAATAACAGCGTCGGCAAAGGTTTGGATTTCGCTGCTTATGCTCGCCACCATAGCCCCCAACGTATCCAAGCGTTGATTGACTGATGCACGAATTACCTTTGCGTCAATATCGCCGCCATAGTGCATCAATACGCTTTGCAAGAGGAGCAAAGTCCACTCCTTGCCGTTTGGGAGTTCCGGCAACAGCGTATACCAATAGGAGTCAATATCCCGAAACACCACATGGTCGCCGGAGTCGTCAAAGAGTTTTCGGAAAGCGCCGCTCGTTTTTTGCAGCCATTCCTCATCGATGCCCATGCTGTCCTTCGTAATAAATACGCCCGGCTCATACAAAAGGAAAATCGGCTCGTCATAAACCTTCATTTGTTGCCGCAAGGAAGCGGTTTGTATCCCCAGCCCTTGCAGGTAATTTCCCAAATCCTCTTGACGAAAGAAACCCTGATGGTCATGGGCGTATTTTTTCATTATATCAAGTTTTGAAGCAATCTTTTCTTGATTTTGGGAAATATGCGTTTTATTGCAAAAGGTGTAATGTTTTCCCTGATAGCCTTTTTTATCAAATAAATGCTCGGCTATATCAAAAATCTTGCGCTGGTCGGCCATGTCATTTTCATGGAGAAATAAGTCCATTTCTGCGCGCGCATATTCATACAGCTGGCTACAGGACACATAACCGGCATTCTTCGCCATAAGTTTCGTTAAAATGTCATCCATTTGGCGCGCGCCTTCTTCCCATTCGGAAAAAGAATCCTCGTGAATCAGGCGGTCGCCTATGGAAACGATTTTTGTGGACGCACGGACTATTTTGGCCACATTCCACTCTGACGAAGAAAGGGTACGAGCCAAATCGGTGACCGAAATGCCCTTGAGTTCGGATTGCAATACGACATCTTCCGCACGGAGACGAATCGCCTCATCAAGTGAATTTTGAGTATTTCCCTTATCGACGGCGATAGCATTGCCATTGATTGCCTCGCGGGATTTATCTTTTTTGATGCCGTATATGACAATTTGCTCTTCAGAATAACCGCAATATAAGCAAAATGACAAAATAATTTTCATCAACGCCGGGATGTCCCGATTTACATTTATCCAGTAGTTATTTGACAATCTGGCGCAATTCAATTTTTTGATTTTGTTTTTTAAGAAAAACGGTTTACCGTTATTCGATGATGATAACGGCCTTTTGTACAAAACGGCAAGTGCCGGATTTTTGGCATTGATTTCATGCTCAACAACCGCCGCCAAAATCTTCGCCCATGTTTTTCCGGTTATAGTTGCGTCACCTATTGCAACATATGCCGGAATCGTTCGCATGAAGTCCTTGGGGTTTGTGAAATCAAAGCGAATCCACTCCGATGTATATCTGGCAGGGGCAATATTTAGTTTTCCCGGTTGAAAATCAGTGTTCTCGCTCATATCAATTCACAACTTCAATCTCAAAACGCCACTTTGTTTCAATTTTGATCGCAAAAGCACACGACATATACCTTATTATAACTCTATATAATTCTACACAAAAATTAAATTTCCTTCATTCCTACAAAATAATTTGTGATTATTTTCCCAAAATCCGCCGTACAGTTTCCAAGCCGTCTTCCCGAGCCAAAGTCCCATAAGAGAACCGCTCGTCCTCCGTGACTTCCCGTCCGAACCAAGACGACGGTTTGAAATCGGCGGCATCGTCAACATTATCAAATTGACCTCGGCATAAGAAAATCCTGCAAGATGTTTCTCGTGGACATGAATTTCTGCCGTGCGCCCGTCCGGGAGCGGCAAGCGGTAACGGCGTTTTTCTATCATGCGCGTACTGGGCATGAGCCGCTGAGCAAGGCTCTCAAATTCCTGCTGGGAAATTTCCGTCTCCCATTCCTCGCGCACCAAGCCCGCTCCACGTTTTACCGTCAGCGTGAACTTGCCATCCCCGGTCTGCCGGATGCGTATCTCCGGTAGGAGGGACACATAGCCTTGACGGATAGCGTCGTATTCTGTAGGCAAAGGAGGGAGCGTGTCTATGAGGAATTGCCGTTCGATTTCCATGATGCCTCCCGTCAGCAATCCCACTCGTCATAACCCGGCTCACAGGATAAGTGCTTGAAGAAGCAAGCATCAGCCGAATCGGGGATATACAAATTCGCTCCCATGCGGTTCATTTCCTGCATCTTTATAAGCACCAAATTGTGGTCTACACCGAAAAGGCCGCCCATCTTGTAGGTCGTATAGCCATTTTCATAGGCCTCGAGCACATCTTCGTCGGAAATCAAAATGTGGATTGCGATGATGTTGGCCTCGTTTTCCGTTTGATTTTTCATGTTGAACATTCTGCCCATTTCGTTAAAGCCCTTGGAAGCCGCTATCTCCCGATGTAGCGTGTCGTGTCCCACCTCATGCGCCACCACCGTTCGGAGGAGCGCGCCGTGCAATTGGTCATTGAGAAGAATAAACCTTTGCCTCACTTGGTAAGTGTACACGCCCAGCACATTGCCGAATCCTGGGTAGAAATTCACTTTGATTCCGAGCCGCTGGGCGAACTTGACCATATTCCATGTGCTGCCGCCTAAATTGACGAGTTGCCTTGCCTTCTGATGAAGCACGTTTGCATTCATCATATGTCCTCCTGAAATCAAAGATATTTCTTAAGTGTGTATTTCTTTGCCTCTTTCTTGGCTTCCCAATACGCCGCTTGAATCGCCTGCATGACGGCATCCTTATCGTCCTCGGAAATATCGCCGCCGGCGAACATTCCTTTGACGTTTTCCACCAAAGCGGCGGCTTGCCGCCGACCGCGGCTGCCATACGCATCTGCGGCGGCATCCAGGAAAATCTCATCGTTGCTGTAGAGATACTCCACGTCAACGTCAAAGAATTTCGCCAATTTCGCGTAGCCTTTGCGGTTACGCGGATGGCGCTGGCCGCTTTCATAGGACAGATATGTGCCGCGGGTAACACGGATGGCATCGGCGACCTCCTGCTGCGACAAATGCCGCGCCCCGCGCAATTTCTTGAGTTTTTCACCCAAACCGCTCATGAAAAATACTCCTTCCGTGCCTGATAATGTAAGTGGAAGAAATCTCCCTGTCTGTGACAGATAATTATACATACTTAAAACAAAAATGTCAACATTTCCTTCACAAAAATTTTCAAGTGCCGTGAAATGCCATCAAAACAAGACTTGCAATTTTGGAAGCAGAACAGACATGGGTCCTTGCCCTTTTACGCTCTTAGTTCCTTGATATTAAAGGGATAATCTTATCTCGATACGCAGAAGCCTTGATTTTACTGGCCGGAAAATTTTCTGTAATTTGTCCTTGACAAACTAATACACTTTCTCTATAATTATAATTGAACATCAATTAAACATTTTATTTTGCCAATTGGCTTAGTTAGGAGGATGCGGATTGGACTGCCAACCGAATGTAGGACGAAGTTATGTAAGCATGGAGCGGCTCAGATGCCCCGTTTGCGGAAGGCGAGCGGCGGACATTGATGCCAGAGGCAATGTGGAACTGGAACTCAAGTGTCCCCACTGCCACAAGCTGGCGAAATTCAAATATGCAGGACGGCGCGCCTTGACCATGAGGCCGGCAGTCTGAACATATCGACCAACATACCGAGCAACGGAGCCGAAACGAGCTACCAAATGGCCGGATGATGGTAAAGCGGTGAGTTTTTTGCGCCTTGGCGCATGGAAACTCATATTCCCGTAAGGGTGCTTTATCCTCATCTGCACTAGTCAACAAAAACTGGACACAAAAATTTAAAAATTATCCACGGAATCTTGAATATCATACAGCTCCATCGAAGATACGGTACTCAGAATACCGATAGCAACCTTTCAGACGTTACCTGCGATGGTCTGGACATCATGTTCTCGCTTGGGCGCAAACCGTTCCCGATACTGCTTCGGCGTAAGGTATCCAAGCGTGTATGCTGGGCGTTCTTCGTTAAAGAATCGTATGTAATCGGATACCTGTTCCGGGACGTTCTCCGGTGAGGTAATATGGAAATCCGTAAAGAGTTCGGTCTTGATCCAGCCGTTGATAGACTCCATAGCAGCATTGTCGGTTGGTGTGCCGGCTCTGGACATTGACCTTGTAATGTTGTACATGGGCAAGAGTTCGTTGTAGCTCTTGGATGCATAGACAGAACCTTGATCGCTGTGCAGAATAAGTTTCTGTTCCAGATACTGTTTCTTGAATGCAAGCACATCCTGCAAGCCGTCGAGATAGGTCATGCGGTCGCCGCGCCTGGATGAAAGTGCGTGAGCTATGAGTTCGTCATTCCACAGATCCATGTATAGCGTGAGCTCGTAGTATGTGCCCTTCACATAAAAGGCGGCCATATCACTCACCACGCACTCCATCGGACCTTTGATGCGTACTCCTGCGAGCAGCAGGTTCGGATAGGTTCTCAATGGATCTCCTAGCTTCTTGTACCTGTAGTGTTTGGAAACACTCTTGATCCCTGCAATCTTGCAGCATTTATGGGCATAAGGATCGGAAAAGAGGATTCCCTTATCTAGCCGGATTTTGGCATTCAGCCAGCGGTAGCCGTGGGAGGGAAAACGGTTATGGTATTCCTGAAACAATGCAATGCTCTGCACAAGCCGTTTTTTCTGCTGAGACAGATGTTGCACACTCTTTTTCCAATGGTAGAAGCTGCTGCGCGGGATGTCGATTCTTTTGCAGAGCAGCTGGACGGGGAATTGACCGGAAAGTTCCATGACTACTTGGTACTCTTCCTGCCGATAGGAATGAACGTCTTGTGTGCACCAACTCCTTCCACCAGATAGCCTTTTTTTAAGCGTGCCTCTGTAATCTTTGCCATCGCAAGAGCATCGATCAGTTCTTCTTTCGTCATGGATTGGAGATCTTCCAGCCCTGTTGGAGTCGGTGCGGATTTTGTTTTGGCAAGCCCGCAAATACGCTTGGTTCCCTTTCGCGGCGGGATATGGTTGACATCGCGGTACAGCCGCATATAATCGCGTGCGGTCTGCTCGCTGATCTCGTATTCTTCCGCTGCTTCATACCTTGTGAGTTCACCGTCATAAATCCGGCGGCCTATGATGAGCCGTTGCGCCTTGGTGTACTTCATGTGATAACCTCCTGCCTACATCGGGAGATAAGCTGTCCACTGCTTGTTATCCTGTGCACAGAATACCGCAAGCAGTGTCCATTTTCTACCCCCTCTGTGTCCAGTTTTAGTTTACCACTTCAATACAAATTAACGATAGCCTTCTCAGGGGTGTCGCTTGACGCCAAGGGGTGTCGGCTTTGAAGAGGGGTGTCGGTTAGACTTGGCATTTCATAGAGGAGTGATACTCAAATTATGGCATTTGATTTTGAAACACATGGATCACAAATATCACAAGACGTTCTAATCCGCTGTGAAAATTGTGGATGTGAGTTCTTTATAAGTACAGATGAAATAGAGCGCGATGAAGGTTATGAAAATGCCCCTATGGGGACACGAATAAATTATAGGTTCTATGCTGATTGTTCATGTCCGGAGTGTGGAAACAATATATCTTTTCAGCAAGATGTATCTGAGTATCCAGAGGGTGCCATAGAAAACGTGTATTATCCAGAATGCTTTGGAGCCGAAATTCTTAACTCACCTGACATCGAAATCCCAATCTACGACGATGAAATATATGTCTCAGATGATCCTTTGTATTCGAGACAACTTGTTGCAGAACCCAAAGTCTTAAATATCAAGGGAAAATTAGCTATTGATATCGTTGATGGCGATGCACATATTGGAGATCAACTATACCTTCCCAATAAGCGGACAACAATCTTGCTGAATCCGGCACAGAGACTTCTTTCAATCCTTATTGACGAAACAGGTTCTATCCATTTTGAGGAAAATCGGGCGGTCTTTGCAGAAGAAATCGGGCGGTCTTTGCAGAAGTATTGCAAAAAAATCCAAAGATTGGAGCAATGCGTTTACTTGGAAAAGTTGCTGAAGCAGTTATCGTAAGGAATTGTACCGATAACACACAACTAAATCGCGCATGGCTTTCTAAAGCAAGAAAGAATCGAACCACGCAAAGATTTGCTGATTCGTTTAAAGCCATTGGTATTGGGCTACATTCAACAAAAAGAAGATATCCAAGAAAATATAGCCCGTCAGATCCACAAAGAGATGTCATATGGATAAACGATGGAGGTGAATGCGCATTAGTTGCAGGTAGTCAAGCTACAGCAGGAACGATTGCAGGTCTTCAGATAAAAGTTAGCGGGAATGGCTTAAATTACATAAGGAAATCATTAGCGGACTTGCGATATGAAGTTCCTCTTGTCTATTTTCCTATGAATAATGATTTTGAAAAAGTTCTTGACCGAGTAAATAAAATGGGTTTGGTTGTAGAGCCAGGACTGGATTTTATAAATGTAAGAGAAATTGACGAGGATGCATTTTTTGAAGTCCGGGAGTACTATCCGTTATTGCTAAGTTTATTCACAGGAAGGCTTACTGGGGACGACTTCGTTAGAGAGGCATCAGGGATGAAAACTTTGCGGAATGGAATATTGGCAGCCACCATGTTTCTACCAAAGTCAGATATAAGAATTATACATTAAAAAATCCTCACTATTGGAAAGATCCAGTAGTGAGAATTTTTCTTATGCCCGGATTTCCGCTGTCATGCCACTTGAGATGTGGCTCCCAAACACCCAGACCTCCGCACATTTGCTCATCAGCGCGTTCCCGAAGAAAAGTCCAAGCTCGCGCTCAGCGGGATCACTGTCATCGAGAAACTGCGGAAACAAGAGATGCGGCGCGACCGGGATACATCCAGAGTCGACCGCGAATCGGCAGTACCGTCTTGCCGCCATCACGTTGCTGGGAATATCTCCCGCATAGGGCGAGCAGATATAGACAATGGGCCGGAAGGCGTGGAGAGATTTCTTTTCTTCCAGCGCAATCTGGTAAAGTGCATCATAGCATGTCGGGTCCGGATAGCCTTCACTGTTTCTGTAATCCAAAACCGGTATCCTCCTTTCCGGCAGGAAATCAAAAAAGCAGCCTGCCTCACTTTCCACTGGAGGTGACAGGCTGCTTTTGACGAAGCAAACTCAATCTTTTTTATAGAAATCGCAAATATATCCGTCCACGCGAAGTACTAGGCCATCCGCCCAATCCGGGACGCGTCCCATCTGCTCACAGAGAACTTTCAGCGATACCCTCGGATCCGCTCCAATCACAAGCTCGTCATGGATATGCATGACGATGTCGCAGCAGCGGAGCGTCCTCATGCTGTTGCAGAGAATGTCGCGCGAGGTCGCTTGTACGATGTTTTCCACGAACTTCGGCCCGTAGGAATCCAGCCGCTCCCATTTCTTAGCGGAGCCTACGCCCTCGTAAGTGATGCACTCGCTGTCAAACCGGTTCGTTCCGACTTTTGGCTTCACATAGGCGAGATTCCGCCCAGACAGCAGCCGGATAAAATGCATGCCGGACTGCCAGAAGAAGGTGAGCTTTCCAAGGCGAGTGCTCCTGTGATACTTCACCGCCTGCATGACAGCCTTGTCCACATCCCACCAGAAACAGACAATCTGCTGATTGGCAGCCCGCCAAGAAGAGACGATGCCGGGAAGCTCATCTTCCGAAATCCCCATCTCCAAAGCGCCCATCGCCTTGAGCGCACCGGTTGAGCCGCCGTAGCCGCAGGCAAGCTCCGCAATTTTGCCTTTCTGGCGAAGCTCGCCGTTAATGCCATGCTTGACTACCTGAACGCCAAACATGCGGCTCACGGTCGAGCAGTAGATATCTTCCCCATTAGCGAATGCGTCTGACTTCCATTTCTCGCCCGCGTACCAAGCGATGACGCGCGCCTCTATAGCTGAGAAGTCCGCCACATAAAACGGGTACCCGGTTTCGGGATGAAAGCTGTCCGGATGAGCTGCGAGAGCGTATCCGGCACGTCTTCGTAAAGCATCTTCACGGTTTCATAGTCTCCGGATTTCACAAGAGCGCGTGCGGCATCCAGATCAGGCAGATGATTCTGCGGGAGATTTTACAGCTGGATCAGGCGTCCGGCCCAGCGGCCAGTCCGGTTCGCTCCATAGAACATGAACATGCCTCTGGTGCGGCTATCTGCACACACGGCTCGTTCCATTGTTTGATATTTCTTAACGCTGGATTTGGCAAGCTGCTGCCGGAGTTCCAGCACCTCCGCAAGTTCAGGCGGAGCCGTCTTAAGAAGAGCGGCTACGGCCTTCTTGCCAAGGCTGTCGACCTCCATGCCGTTATCTGCGAGCCACTGCTTCATCTGCTGGACGCTGTTCGGATTATCCAGATCTGTAAGCCGCCTTATCTTTTCCGTCAGTTCCCGGCGGGAGCGGGAATCCATTTCGATGGCCTTCTTGACCAGGTCCATGTCAATCCGCACGCCGCGGTCGTTGATTTCCTGATCGATGTGGTATTCGTCCCAGACAAATTCCGGAACGGGAAAGTTGGCAAGCCACTTCTGGATCGCCATCTCGACCTCAACATCACGCTTGTTGTAAGCCTTAAAGGTCGACCATTTCTCCGGATCATCAGAGGGAAGGTTTCGAGTCCTGCCGCCATTTGCCTTCGTCGGCACGCAGGGAACAGAGAAAAAGCGGATCAAGCTCTTGCCTTCATCCATCTTCTGGTCAGCCAGATTCAGAACCTTGCCGACGCCCTTCAGCGACAGCGGAAGTCCCATCGTCGCCGACCAGACCATCGAGCATTTCCAGCCTTCCGGATTCAGAAACCTGGCATATTCAGTCGAGAGAGGATGATGGTCGTGAAACGGATCGAGGCTGACTCCTTTATCCCGGAGGAATCTTGACAGGTAGACACGTTCAAAGTTTGCATTGAAGGCTCATTTCGTTATGTCATCATCCGTCAGCGCTTCAGAGATCCCTTCCGGGATTTCTTCGCCTGATGCCAGATCCACGACCTGAACCTCGCTGCCGTCCAAGCTGTATCCAAAGAGGAGAATCTCAAAGGCGAGTGATTCCGCGTACTTGTACACGCCGCACTTGCCAAGATCGATGTCCGAGAAGGTTTCAATATCGATCGATAGAAATATTTTTTTTGTGATTGTCGCCTCCATTCAAAATGTGGCGGCAGGGATTTCTCCCCGCCGCCAGTAGGCAAGGCCGCTGCGGTTATTTCTTCTCGAGCGCCTTCATACGGCTCTCGTGATATTCCGCATCACGCTTGTCCTGCTTTTCGCGGTTTTCCTTATCCTCCTTGTAGGAGCGGTAATTCGTGATGGTCAGCGTCAGCATGAGGATGATCGCTGCCAGACCACCGGCATAGACAATGATGTAAAGAATCGTGTTCATGATATTTTCCATAGCCTTGTCACCTCATTAATTCAGAAAGTCGTCGTCACCGTCGGTTGCGAATTCCGCAAAGTCGGACTCTTCGCTGGCCTTACTGCCGAGCGGCTCGCCGTCACGGATCTTCTGCAGATTGTTAAGCCCGCAGGCGATGCCGCAATTACCAGAGCTGTTGAACGCGTAGAACGTGATGGACGCTCTGCCGTACACGCCGGAGTAGACTTCGCTTCTCGACATGATTGGATTTAGATCGGCATCCACAATTCCGGGAGCCGTTGTAGCGTTGGCGTTCACGAAGTAGGCATTGCGATAAGCCTCGTCATCAGGCCTCTCGCTGTCGCCGTCACGAAGTGGCGTCTTGATCGCCGAGAGCGCCGGAACCGTGCGGCTGTTGCCCTTGAGCTTTCCTTCGCCTTCTTTGTAGGCGGCTTCAATGGCAGCCTTGATCTTGTTGACCGTGACCGTGTCGGACTTCGGGATAATCAGGCTGACCGAGTACTTCGGCGTGCCGCCGTTGATGGATTTCGGTTCCCAGACATTGGCGTAGGACCAGCGGGTGTTTACGCCAGTGATGACTTTCATCGGATTCTGCATTTTCTTACTCATAGTTTTTGTCCTCCATAAAATCATTTTTTGCTGTATTGAGTGCCGGTCTTTTATCCGACTCCGGCACCAGAGTTGGTTTGCCCTGCGGCTTTTCGATGTACGCCGACAGAAGATCGTTAAATCGGTTTTTGCCGAGGAGCTTCTGCATGGCGGTAATGCCGAGCAGCTTCTTCTCATACGGGTCATACCCAGCATCGGTGACGGCCTTGGCGACAGCTGTCTCATTCGTGTACTTCCGGACAAATCTGCCTTCGACGAGCTTGAAGCCGTGCCATTCCTTTCCGGAGATGGCCTGCTGCAGGGCATATTCCGTGATGTCGGATGCCCACGAAACAAGGTCGTCGACTTTAGAGGGAATGACTTCAATCTCCGTATCCGACAGCTCTGGTGGAAGCTTGAAATCGTACTGGGCGAGCTTCAGATTGGCCTCGGCTCTGGCGCGGCAGATGGTTTTGGCCTTGCAGAACCGGCACCATTCGCCGCAGGAGAATTCACCATTACCATCCCATGCCCGGTCGGCTGCAGGCTTCAGCACCTCATCGGCCCACTTGAGTAGGTCAGCTTTCAGGATTTGCCATTCGCTGACGTTCTGCCGCCTCGGCTGATAGATCGTGAACGCCACTGTGTCAATGTCGTAGATGTCATCGAATAGCTCCAAGGCTCCGAGCCCGTAGCATTTGAGCTGGGGATTGTTCTCAGCGAAAACGGGAATCCCGGTGCCGTATTTCAGGTCAATAATCCGAAGCGTCCCATCCGCAATGACCAGCGCATCTGCTGTGCCAAATCCCTGCTTTACCCAGCGGGAGAAATCCACCCTGTGCTCGATCAGAACAACCGGGTCAGCGCATGTTTCCTTTGCGGCTGCAACCTGTTCAAGCACATAGCCTGCGTACTCATCCGTTGCCTCATCCATCTCTTCGTTATAGAAGGTAAGATTCTCAGTTGGATCCTCCGCCGGGTACTCGAGTGCCTTCCGGAGCTTGAATTCCGCGAGGCTGTGTGCGCAGGTGCCTTCCAAGGCGTAGCTGCTTCCGGTGTCCTCGAAACCTTCGCTGAGCCGTACGGACGGCGGGCAGTGCAGCCACCTGTCGGCGCTGGATGCGGACAGGACCGCGTGTTCTTTAGTGCTCATTTGAGGTCCTCCGCGTCCTGAAGCAGGGCTTCGTAATTTGCCGGATCTACTGCCGAAAGCTTGCTGGCACCATATTTATGGAGCAGCTCACGAATCTCAGCTGTATGACCGGCGCGGGATTTCTCTGCGAGAACCTTCCGCACATCCTCGAGCTTCAGTTCCCTCTTCGGTACTGACTTTGCTTCCGGTTCTGGCACAGGTATTTCCTCTGTTTCAGTTCCGGAGAACTATCGGTAGAGCCAGTTTGCCGCGTCATTAATAACAGCGGCGGCATCGCGCAGGTCTTTGATGGTTTGATCCAAATCGGCCATTTTTGACATCGTCTTTTCTTCCTTCCTCGGATTGACTGTCTGCGGCAAGAATGGTCAGGTTTCTTGCCAGTCGGGCTGACACACGACTGATCGCGAATAGAACTGCTATCACTTCCGTGTCTGCCGGACCTCTGTTGCGTGTCTTGTTCATCGCTACCTCCAATCCGGAGCATCCTGTGTTCGTGCTCCTTACACTTCCCACTGGAGGCGAAGGACCCGTTTTGACGAAGGAAAGAGAAAAAATTTAGAAAAAACTCCGGCCACCTGAGCGGCAGCCAGAGCAGACGATTAAAACCAGTCCGGGAATTCCTCGGACAGCTTCTCTTTCACCTTATTCAGACGTGAGCGGAAGGTGGTCCGCTTGATTCTAATGATGTCGGCGATGGTCTCATCCGAGAGACCCTCCAAACGGAGCTCACCGATCTTTATAGCTTCCGGCATCAGCTCCTGCAGACGTTTGATGAGCTGCTCCAGCTCGGCTTTGTCTGCGAGAACGTCTTCGATGAGGGGAGCGTTGTCCGGGATGTAATCTGCGAGAGTGCCTTCGCCATCTGGGAGAGGTTCATCGAGAGAGACTCCCTTGTTGTTGTGGAATTCGCAATCGAGGCAGCAGCAGTCACAAAGCCACCATTTATTTCTCGGGCAGAAGCATTCACCGCGAGACTGCATGCGCTTTCGATAGGCCGTGCGCTTCCGGTCATACTCTTTGTACTGATCCTCTGACACCTCATACCATGTGCGGGTGTTTTTGTCATAGATGCGGAAAGAATTAGATTTTTTACTCATATTCGACTCCTTTGGATTTGCTGAATCCGCAGAAGCCGATTCGTCCGTAGAGACAGAGAAACGGCCTGAGGCACATAGTTATTCCTGCAAGGAATGAGCTATGTCCTAGGCCGTCTAGCAGCTCTGCGGACTCTGTTTGGCTAAGTTTTTATGCCGATAAGATGTCTACTGCATAGAAACCAGTTGTGGTATGTGTTATACGGGAACAAATGCTTCCTCGTATAACCGTGAACGAATCACCTATTGGGATGTTGAACTGACACAAGGACTTATGAGGCCCCTTTGTTTGAACATCACCCGTCTTGTCGTTTGCCCTACATAGCAGGTGATTATGGCTATTTCGGACATCCTTAAATCCGTCTTCGATAGGTATGCCTCCTTTCATCAATTTTGTTGCCAAAAGGTAACACATCGGCCAAAAAATAAAGCCGAAACGCCATATTGCAATCACAGCGCTACCCATTGGTAACAAAGACATTATATCAATACTGTTACCTATTGTCAAATATCTTCAAAAAGATGTTGCTAAACAGGAACATTGGTGATATAGTATAGGCAAAGGAGGTGCGACACATGAATCTGGGTGAATACATTTCTCAGAAAAGAAAAGAAAAGGGATGGTCGCAGAGAGATCTTGCTGCCGCATCCGATATTAGCAATGCCGAGATTTCAAGAATAGAGTCTGGTAAAAGAAAAGAGCCATCTCCAAGTGTGCTCAAGTCTATTGCCAATGCTTTATCAATTCCGGTAGAAGACCTTCTTCAGGTCGCCGGGGTGTTGGAAGAAAGTACTGTAGAAAAGGGAAGGCAATTTGTGGCATCTATGAGCGACCAGCCCATACCGAAAGATCTGACAGAGGAAGAACTGGAAGAAGTAAAGAAGTTCGTCGATTATTTAATCAGTAAAAGAAAATAAAAAACTCGTTGCAGTAAGAGACATCCTCATAACTGCAACGAGTTTTGTATTTCACCTTATATTGATTCGTACCGGTTGTACAGCACTGAAGCGGCCAGCGGTTTCACGAACGATTTCTGAATACAGATTGCCAGCAGATGTCAGATCCTCTACTGTGATAACAAGAGAATAAGGTATCTCCTCATCGTCAGCAATTCCCCATCTGGTAAATAATTCAAGCCAAACTTCCCAGCTTCCAGAATCAAAGCTAGAAAATTCATTAGAGAAGTGGTAACACGTATCCCATTTGTTCCGATTATCACTTACAGAAGGATTATCGACAACATTGACGCCATTGGAATTAAGCCGATGTATTGAGGCTGAAATGTATGCGGCTGAATACTCACTTCCTTTTGTCCTGTCTACTGGAGGCCGTGCTATGCAGGTTACGGTAACGCGTATTTTCTTTTCCCCACGTTTTACTTTGAGATCCGCGATGGCAGAAGGAATATGGAATTTAACACGCTTCTTCGTAAGACGATTCATTGTTCCGCTGTTTAAAAAAGTCACCCTGTCTTCCGAAGAGTACATACTGTTTTCAGGTGATGATAATCCTCTGCCATATAAGTTCCCGGCTAAATCCATTTCTTCCTGCGTCATTCCAGTTCTGTCATACGGGGGTATAACTCTGTTATAAAGAAGAGCTTGAGCAAGGCCAACATCATTATTGGGAACGACAGTCATAACCTGCGCGAGATCTCCGGCAACAATTGGTGCAGTGAAACTCGTTCCAGCAGGTGCACAATATCCGGTCTGAGAAAGGCAGAGCGCATATTGGTCAGGTGGAATATTTCCATTTTTGAATTGAGTAGCCCCATAGGCTACAAGATCAGGTTTATAAAATCCATAAAATCCGGGACCACGCCTTGAATATGGAGCTAACTCATTCTTTTTACTTAAACTTCCGGGATGATCGACACCGACAATTGCGCCAACCGTGACGCCGAGCATTGCATCAGCAGGAGAGGCTATCTGCGATAAGTCTTCTGCAACAATATCCTTGAGAGAATCCTGACTTTCAAATAAGTTGTGATTTCCAGCAGAGATAATGAATCGGACACCATATTTCCTGCTCAGAAGATCAAACTCACTCCCGAGCAGGCTCATTTCACTACCCTCGATTGGTTCTGAAGCATTATAAGAAAAATTGAAAATCTTAGAGACTCCCGAAAAATTTTCTACCGCTTCACGAACGCGTTTTAGCATGGTATCTTCAGGCACGCTGTCCGCATCAGCAATCTGGGCATCAATTATTCGGGCCCTTGGAGTAAGATATGGATCTGCGAGATGCATGCCAAGATATCCAAAAGTGACCCTGCTGGAGACAGGTGTCCCGTGACTTCCGAAGGATGACCCTTTGGAACACCCTGATGCCTGCCAATGAACGGGGACAATATCCTGAAGATGATCCGGAAGTGAAACTCCGTCATCGAGTACAACAACAGCGGGTAGTGCAGAGATGTCGATGTTAGGATCCAACTGCAATCCACCACTAAGCGGAGAAACTATGCTGGGCTGGATCCCGTGAAAAAACAAAGTCCTCTCAACCCAATAAACACGCGGATCATCAGCTATTTTATCCACGTTTTGCGGAGACATACTTGCGCGGATTATCGATGTACCGTCGGACAGACGGTATGGCTCATTGTGAATAATTCCTTTTCCTGCTCTGATGCGATCAGAAATGTTGGATTCTGCACGTTGCTGAACATCAGGAGCCATATCAGGGAGCAGAACCACCTGCACATCAATAGAAACGGCATCCGGATTATTCTTAACGTACTGTAATACAGATGTCGCTTTTTTATCTTCCGCTGTGAAGGGCTCAAATTCTTGGATATATTGAAAATCCTTCTTCGTTCCTTTTTCTTTATAGCGATCTACGCGGCCTTGAAGATTGTTAAAAACATCTCTCGGCGCGGATACAATTGCATGTCTATGATCCTTGACAGCATTAATGGTTAGCCCCTCATTCTCAATAAAATCCTTTTGGCTGGCCAAATCCTCTTTATCTTGAAGAATGACTTTAAACGTGATCAGGTCATTTTCGTCAAGAGAGCTTGATGACTGCAAATGCTGGAAGAAATCCACCACACTTTTCAAACCCTGCGACAACTTCTGGCCATGTTCGGAGTGCTCTACATCATATTGGTTGCTTCTTCCTGTGGGACTTTTGTCGATGCTATCTATTTCCTGTTCGGGAATCCATAAATGATATTGTCTGTTGTCAGCCATTATTGCCACCTCTGTATTTATTCACCTGATACTCCAAGGTGCTATGAGATATTCCGAGCGCATTGGCAGCGGCCCGTAAAGACACTCCTCTATCTAGCATTTCAATAATAACTTTTATTGCGTCTTCATTATTGTCGGAGTACTTTGTTTTCTGCTGAATCAGTATCGTTGTAATATCTGTCGTTTGCAGCTTGCCATCAAGTAAAAATTTTTTTGCTGAAGCCAGCATCAATTCATCAATAAGAGCTCCGCTCATCCCATCTGTGATTTTCGCAATAGATGATGTATTAATTTTTGCTGTGATGCCATATTTCTTACGGCCGTTCTGAATAAGAACTTTCCGTTGTTCCAATCCAGGCAGGGCAAGCGTTATGGTTAAATTAAATCTTCTCCAGATGGCAGGATCGAGAAGGTGCTCGTGGTTTGTGGCAGCTATCAAAACTACATTATCCGGTAAGTTATCGAAATTCTGTAAGAGAGTTGTCACCACTCTTTTGAGCTCTCCGAGCTCGTTGGCGTCATCTCGCTTCTTGGCGATTGCGTCAAATTCATCCAAGAAAAGAATGATCCTCTTGTTTTTGACAGAATCAAACACTTTCCGCAAGTTTATGCTGGTTTGTCCGAGATATGAGGAAACCAGTCCATCCAAACGAACGTATGCTATAGGCAATTTAAGGGCATTTCCGATGGCATATGCTGTCATGGTTTTTCCACAACCGGGCGGGCCACAGAGGAGAAGCCTGTTTGCGGCTGGTATATTGTGTTTGTTCAGCCGTTCTGCATTTTTCTGTTCGTCAATAAACTGCTGGATAATTTTTTTCTGGTTCTCTGGCAATACGACCTCATCAAAGGAAACATCTGACGTTACTACATCATACAACTCTAACAGACTATCCTTATCTCTGGGTGCAGCCACGGATGAAGATTGAGAAAAGAAGGCTCCGGATCCACCTACAGAAAAATCTGCGGGTGTGGAGGAGGAACTTTTCTTTTCTTCATAAGCCTTACGGAACCTATTTGCCGTGGGCATGTTTCCCTTTTTCTCCTCGTCTTTTACGAGATTATTTAATGCCTCTGAAAATTGTTGCTCGTCTCCGCTGCAATGAGCAACAATGACTTTTTCAACCAATTCTGCTTTCATGGCGATAACTTCCAATCTTCTGTATTCGTACAAATACGTACATTCAGCCATTATAATAGCAAAAAGCAGTGAATAAGTCAATATAAATTCGTACACATTCGTACAGATTGTGTAGGTTTACAATACATGTGTTACAAAATCGTCATGAAAAGAGGACGCACCTTGTGGTATGCTTTTAAGGAACAAAATCAAAAAAGCAAAGGAGTATCCTCTCATGAACAGAATAGCACAAGAAGCAGCCTTCCGTCTAGCCGTAGTCCGGTATGCCGAACGGCACGGCCCATCAAGGGCAGCCATCCAGTACCGTGTCTCTCGCATCGTAAGTTGTAAAATAAATTGACGCAAAAA
>NZ_KI273066.1:0-4668 GCF_000469545.1 Mitsuokella sp. oral taxon 131 str. W9106
GCGCTCGCCGTCAGCTCCTCGCTCGACGCCGACACCTGCTCTGCCGCCTTCGCCGTGCCCGAGACCATCGTGCGCATGGAATCGAGCATCTTCGCGTTGTTGTTCTGCAGGTTCCCGACCTCGTCGACGCGGTTGCTCCGCGGGATCTGCATCGAGAGGTCGCCCCCTGCGATGCGCGCTGCGATGGCAGAGAGCTTCTCAATCGGCGTGATGGCAGACGTGAGGAAGAAGAACGTCACCCCGAGCAGGATGGCGATGCCGGCAAGCGAAATGCCGAGCACGAGGTAGCTCATGTGCGTCGCCGCCTCATTCGCTTCATCCTGCGAAAGCGCGACGGCAAGCGTCAGCCCCGACTGCCCGAGCGGAGCGGCCGCATAGAGCTTGTCCTCGCCATGGAACTCGTACGCAAACGACTCCGCCTTGCCCGTCATGAGCTTGGACGCAAGCTCCTTTTGCGCGCCGCCGTCAATCTCCGTGATCTTGTCCTCGACGGAATACTTCGGATGGTAGATGAACTCGCCGTTATGCCCGACGACGAACATCGACCCCGTCTCGCCGACCTTGACATCCTTCAGCGTATCCGCGATGAAGTCGAGCGGCACGTTGACGGCAAGGACGCCCAAAAGCTGGCCGTCCTTTAGGATCGCCTTGCTGATCGTGATGACGGGCTTGCCGTCCGAGAGTGACTTGTATGCCTGCGAGATCACATCCGTATCGGGATTTGCCACGGCGTCCTTGTACCAGCCGCGCGTCCGCGGATCAAATCCGTCGGGCAGCGTGATGCTCGAATCGTACGTGCCGTCCGGACGGCCGATGTAGGCGGCATTGACGCCATCCAGCTTCGCCAACTGATTCAGTGTATCCTTCAGGATGTCTTTTGGCGGCATCTGTTCCGACCAGCTCAGCGACATGGTACGGACGGCAATGCGATCCGCACGCATCGTCGCATTGATCTGGTTCGCATAGTGCTCGCTCATCTCGTAGAGCCCCTTGAGGGAACTCTCTGAGAGCGATGAGCTTGCCATCGAGTTGATGATAAAGCCCATAATGAGAAACACGATAACGAGGGGCACGCCAATGCCCAACATCATCTTCGGTTTTAACTGCATGATTACCTCTCCTTCACTTCCGTTTAATACGATCCTCTTGTAACATTACCATACGGTTAGATTCTATAAAACTCCATAAACTCCTTCTCGTCAGCGATTTTTTTGCAACGTTTCCGTTTCCATCCCCATCAAAACAGCCCTGCGGCACTGCCGCAGGGCTGTTTTGGCGGACTGCCCGATCCCCAGCAGATCCCATTCCGTTACCAGCAAGCGCCCTATCGGGCAAGCGATGCTTCTGCCTGGTCGCGCGTCGCGCGGTCGCCTCCGTCAAGATTCACGGCGTCTTCGCCCTCAATGCCAAACGCGGTCTTACGCGCGAAGATCGGATGCTGCTCGCCGCGCTCGTGTTCGACCGTCGTATCGCGCGCGATCGGCTCGGTCGTCCTGCCGTTGCCTGCACCGCCCGCCGTATAGCTGACATCGTACTTCGGCACGCGCGCGTAGTCGCTCGTCCTGTCCTTCGACGCCTGTGTGTAGACCGTGCGGTCGGGGCGCAGAAGCCCGTCTGCCGTCGCCGCGTAGTACGCGCGGTTCGGCCCTATCATGAGCGCCGTGCGATTTGCCGGCTCCTGATCGAATGTATAGTTGCGGTCAAAGTCGCCTTCAAGCTGGCCGTGGTACGTTCCATAGAGACCGTAGAGGCTAGGCACGACCGGCTGCTTTGCGCCCGGTGCCGGTCCCCACTCGAACGCGCCTTCCAAAGCCTCCTTGTCCGCAGGCGTTGCCCATCCCGAAACCGTGCCGGGCGCAAAGCCCGTCAAGTCCTCGCCAAGCACGCGGATCTGCGGCTTTGCCTTGACGCGGAGCGGGCGGCGCGTGATCGTTCCCGGCTGATCGGAAAGCGCATCCTGCGCGAGCTGATAGTCTGGATTGTCGAGCGTGATGTGCGTGTAGTCCACACGGTTTGCTCCCGGCGTGCCCGCCACGTTCGGATCGCGGAACGTTCCCTTCGCGGAAGCGACGCCGACGCGGTCGCCGGCGAGAATCTTGTTGATGGGATCCGCGCCGTTTGCAGCCACCAGATACGCCTGCGCATCGGGTAGATCGCGGCCGGCATCGTAGACCTTCTGCGGTGTCTTCGTCGGATCCGCCTGTACGCCGATCGTGCGCGGCGTGATCGTGCCTGCGCCCGTGTACGTCTCGGGCAGGTCGTAGTTCTTCGCCGAGCGCGCCGCGAGATGCAGATCGTACTGGACGCCCTGATTGCCCGCATGCCTGCTGGCGAACTTGCCCGTTATCGCGATATCCTCGAACACATCGTTCTCTTCGCCCGGGACGACATTCCGAAGGCCGCGGATATGGAATTTGTCCTTCGCCGTGACCGTCTCGTTCCGATTCGTGTTTCGGTCATACGAAAGCAGCGTGTCCGTGCCGTCGTACACCTTTGAAACCGGATCCGCATCGGTGAGCGAGAGCTTGCGCTTCTCGATGACGCCCTTGCCCTGCACCGCCTTCGGCAGCCCCGTCGCGGGATCCGCTTCGAGCGCATAGTTGTCATGGGCATTATTCGTTAGCGCGAGGTTTTCATATAAGATGGCATACGATCCCGCGTCCTTATTGCCGTAGCCTGCGGACGTCGCCGTGACGCCGAGCGCCGCATCATCGAAGGCCGGCTTGTCCACATCGAGGTAGTAGCCTGCCCCGTCCTGCGGCAGGACTGCGCCGTCGCCGTCCGCGCGCAGGGCGGTATCCCCGTCGTACGTCTTCGTCGCTGTCCGCGCCGTCGCCTTCAACGTATACGGCGTGATCCTGCCGGCGCCCGAAAGATCCTCCTGCATCGCATACGAAGGATCGAGCGCATAGTCGCCGTTCGCAATGGAAATATGATAAAGTGCCCGATTCGCATCGTCGACGTCCCTAGCGTCCGCATTTGTAATTTGCCCCGAGGCATCCGCATGGGCAAAGGTTCCTTCGACCTGAAGGCCAACGTCCTCCGGGCGACCAGTCGGCATCATCACAGCGCCTTCCACATGGATCTTCGCCTGCGGATTGCGCAGCGCGCTCGTGCCGTCGTAGACCTTCTCAGCGGGATCCGTCACCGCGCTCGTCAGCACCTTCGGCGTGATCTTGCCCGATGCGCGGATCTCCGAGGAGAGCTCGTAATTGCCCGCATCATTGCCTTCCACCTGGATGTTGTCGACGACGATGTTCTTTTCCTGCACCGTGCCGTCTGCATCACGCCGTACATGGCGGTCCGGCGTCCTGTCATTTGCGCGCACGTAATACGCATCGAAGCTTGCGTCGCCGGTGGAAGGATCGGTCTTCAGCCGCACATCGTCCGTCGCGCCATTGACCGTGACGAGTCCCGACCAGTTCGCAGGATCGTCGAGCACGTCTTCGATGCGCGTCCTGCCTGCCGCATCCACATGTTCCGTTTGGTCGTACGCGCGATCCAATCCAAGAACATTGCCGCGAATCGTGAGCTTGCGCTTTTGGATCTCGCCCGCGCCCTGATAGGAGATGGTGTGCGGCGTTGTGGCAGCGGCATCGGCAAACGCGTAGTTGCCATGCGTGTCGCCTAGGATCTCCGCCGTGTAGTTCACCGTGCGGCTGCCCGCCTTGCTGTCGTCGTACGCGGCATTCGTGATGACGGTCCTGACCGTCCCGGCATCGCCGGCGAGGATTCCGCTGAACTGCGTCGCCGTCTCGTAGTCGCCGCCGTCTTTCGTCCTGGCGGGTTCAATCGCGAGCGGCAGGTGCGTCGCCGTATCGAGGATCGGCGCATGCGTCGCGGGGTCGATCGGCGACACGTAGTTCGTGCCGTCGTAGGTCTTCGTGAGCTTCGCGACATCGTTGTGCGCGATCTTGCGCGGCGTGATCGTATTGCCGGCGAACTGCCAGTTCGCCGGATTGTTGAGCCATGCGCCGAAGCCCGACTCGACCGCGTAGTTGCCGAGATCCTGCTCGGCAAGCCCATTCATGTGATAAGTGATCGTTTTATTCGTGCCGACGTTCGCATCGTCAAACGTCGCCCGGCCAAGATCGTACTGGAGATCGACCGATGCGCCGTTGATGGTCGTCGTGAGCTTCAGATGCCCACGCTCGGCGTCCTGATTTTCCGAGAAATCCGAATTCGTAAGCCCGTACCACGTGCCATCGTACGCGCGTGATATCGGGTCGTAGTGAACGCGTACGTCCGAGGTGTGGATCGCATGCGGCGCGATCTTGCCCACGCCCGCGATCGCCTTCGGATTGCCGGCGAGCGCATAATTCGACACGCCGTTTGGATTCCGCTTGAGTGCGTCGGCGATGTTGCCCGTCGCGCTGTCCGTGAACGCCGTCACCTTGTCGATGACATGATGGTTCGCGTCGCGGCGCACGGAGGCATCAGGCACGAGCGTCCCGTTCCCGTAGACGTCGCCATAGTAGCCTTTGATGCGGCTGCGGTCGAAAATGTCGTCGAATGCGTCTCCGTTCACCGCACCGATCGGAGGCGTGGTCGGGATGGCATCGGAGAGATTCGCAGGGGTTGCGTCCGCGCTGCCGTCGTATTCCTTTTCCATACGGCCGAACTTGACCTCGATCTGCTTCTGCTCGATCCTGCCCTTGCCCGTGAAAC
>NZ_KI273066.1:4768-5758 GCF_000469545.1 Mitsuokella sp. oral taxon 131 str. W9106
CTCGCCGTTTACGAAGTCCGCGCTCTGCGCCGCCGATGCGGCCTGATTCATGGTGTCCTTGGGGTCGGCGCCGCTCGCGTTTTCCGTGACAACTGCCGTTCCGTCGTAGACCTTCTCGACTTCGTCGCCAAACCTGATGGTTCGGATTTCCTTCTGCTCGATCCTGCCCTTGCCCGTGAAACTTAGCGTGCCGATGGCCGCATTCGATGGATCCGCCGCATCGATGAGCTTGTAGTTGCTGCCGGCCGATGCCGTGTAGCTGACCGTCTTTTCGCCGACCGTGCCGTCGGGGTTCAGGACGACATCCTTCGTATCGTAATGCCCCGTGACGGTCGGGCTCGCCGTGCCCCATACCGAGCTGCCGTCCGGGTTGCGCGTCCTGCCGTCCGCCCGCCGGAGCGCGACGTAGCCGTCCGCAAGCGGTTGGATCGCGCCCGTTCCGGCGGGAGCCGCCTGCGTCGAGCCCTTGACGAGGTTCGTCGTGCCGTCGTAGACCTTCGTCGCCGCCCGCTCCGCCTTCGCGACGACTTCCTGCGGCGTGATCTGCCCCGCGTGCGATACGGTGATGGCGCGCGTCGCGGGGTCGTAGGCGAGGTTCGCGCCCGTCGTGCCCGTGGGGTCGTAGTTGTCAAACAGCTTCGCCGCATGCTCTGAGAGCGTGATGGTGTATGCCGCCGTATGCGCGCCGACGTCCGCGCTGTCGTAGTTCGCTGCCGCCTGATAGTCGCCTGCGGCGAGCGCCGTCCGGCTCGATGCCGCCGGCCCGATGTTCACGGCGTTGATGAAGTCTTTCGCCGTCTTCCTGCCCGTGTTCTGCCGGTTCCACGCACGCGTGTCATAGCCGACATCGGTCTTTCCGTCGTAGACTTTTTCCAATGTGCCAAAGTCCACGTCGATGACATCCGCGATGTTGACCTGCTTTGGCTTGATCTTGCCTGCCTGCTGCTGCACGATAGACGTCACGCCGTCTGCCATCTTGTAGTTACGGTT
>NZ_KI273066.1:5858-69241 GCF_000469545.1 Mitsuokella sp. oral taxon 131 str. W9106
GACTTCCTGCGGCGTGATCTGCCCCGCGTGCGCCATCTTGATCGCATGTGCCGCCGGGTCGTAAGAGACGCCGGAGCTCGGTGCTGTCGTGAGTTCGTAGTTGTTGAACATCTGCGCTGCCGCAGGCGCAAGCGTGATCGTGTAGTGCGCGGTACGCACACCGGCGTCTGCGCTGTCATAGGCTGCCTTCGCCGCATACTCTTCTGGGTCAAGCGTCGTCATGCTCGCAGCGGACGGCCCGATGCGAACGGAGTGAATATAGTCCTTCGCATCCATGCGTCCCGTGTCCTGGCGGTTCCACGCGGAATGGTTGTAGCTGACGTCCGTGCTCCCGTCGTATACCTTTTGGATCGCACCAAAATCAACCTTGACGGCATCGTCAAAGTTCATCTGTTTCGGTTTGATTTTTCCTGCTTTTTCCTGCACGATGGAGGTCACGCCGTCTGCCATCTTGTAGTTACGGTTCGTGATGGCCGTCGCGATGTCGGCGTCCGCGCCCGATGCCGTCCTGCCCATGTACTGCATCGTCTTTTTCGATACGGCGCCGCCCTCGCGCAGGACGTTCGCGTCCTTTTGGAAGCTTGCCGCATTCGTGCCCGTGCCGTAGTAGCCCTTGAGCTTCGTCGCATCAAAAATCTGCCCGAACGTCTCGCCGTTTACGAAGTCCGCGCTCTGCGCCGTCGATGCGGCCTGATTCATGGTGTCCTTGGGTTCGGTTCCGCTCGCGTTTTCCGTGACGCGCGCCGTTCCGTCGTAGGTTTTCTCGACTTCGTCGCCAAATGTGATGGTTCGGATTTCCTTTTGCAGGATCTTGCCCTTGCCGATGAGGTCGATCGCGCCGATAGTTCCGCCCGCGCCGGACGTCGCTGCGGTGGCATCAACGTACAGTTCGTAGTTCTGCGGGTTCGTCTGGAGATTGACCTTGTAGGTGACGTTTTGCGCCACGACGTTGCCCGCTCCGTCAAACTGCACGTCTTTTGACGCATACTGCGCCGAGAGGTCGTTCGCCGTGAGCGCGAGGTCATGTTTTTGATCCGCCTTGCTGACGGCGACGAGCGGCGTGAGATCGACCGGCGTGCCCGTGACATTCGTCTGCGCGTTCGTCACGACATCACGCAGGCCATTGTAGACCTTCGTCGTCTCTGGTGCCGTGAGCGTCATTACCACGCGCTGCGGCGTGATGGATGCACCGCTTGCCGTATAATGGTAGACGCCGTTATCGAAGACGCCGGGGGAGAGCGCCGAAAAATCGTAGTTCTTCGCGATGGTATCGGAGATCTTGAACGTGTACTCTGCCGACGATGCGCCCACGTTCGGCGAATCGTACTTCGCCGAGGTGATGGAATAGTCGCCGTTTGCCGCCTGAAGCGGGATGCCTGCAAGCGTAAACGCGTTCACGTAGTCGCCCGCCGTCTTTTTCGCGCCTGCGCCGCCCTGCCCGTACTGCCAGCCCGTATGGTCGTAGGCGACGGCGTCCGTGCCGTCGTAGGCCTTTGTGATGGGCGCGAGCGTCACGCTGAACGGATTTCCACCCGGCGCGACCTGCTTCTTCGTGATCACGCCATAGCCCGTCTGATGCCATTCCTGCGCGTGCGTCGTCGGATTCTCTTTCTGCGTCGCAGATGCGAGCCTATAGTTGCCCGCATCCGTGCCCTGCAGCTCAAGCGTGTAGTCGATCGGCTTTCCCATGCCGACATTCGCGTCGTTATACTTCGCCTGGCTGAGGAGTGCCGGATTGAGCGTCACCTGATCCTGCACGCCGCTGTCGCCCGTCAAAAGCCCCGTGATCTGCGCGTTGATCTGCGCGGGGTTCTGGATATTCGTATTGCCGTCGTATTCCTTCGTCGGCGTGCCGAACGTGACTGTGAGCGAAGCCGGCGTGATCGCGTTGTCCATCGTCTGGAGCTGCGTGATCCGATGGTTCGCGGGGTCGTTCCCCGTATAGCTGCGGTCGACGATGTAGTAGTTGCCGAGCGCCTGCGTCGCGGGGTCGAGCTTGACCTCGTACGTGACCGTCTTGCCCGTGCCGACGTTCTTATCGTAGTAGGCTGCCGTGCTCTCGTTCGTCCCATCGATGAGGCCTTCAAGCGTTACGGCAGCATCGCCCGCGACGCCCGCCGCGCGCTTTGCGTCGTAGACTTTCGTCAGCGGGTCGCGCTTGGCGCTCGCGTAGACCGTCTTCGGCGTGATCGTGCCGCCGTTTACGGCCGTGTAGCTGTAGTTGCCCGACGCATCCTTCAGCGAGGCGTCGAGCGTGTAGTCGCCTTTCTCGACGGCCTTGAGCTTGTAGGTGACGTTTTGCAGCGCGCCGTTATGGCTGTCCTTCGATGCGTACGCGCCGCTCACGACATGGTAGTCGACATGCACTGTATGTCCGTTCGATGTGCCCGTCATGGCATGGAGCTTCCCCGCATCCGTCCCCGTATGATGGGTCAGGAAATACGCCGCCCCCTCGGATTCGTGCCCCGCCGGCGCGATGACGTTCTGGTTGCCGTCGTACACCTTTTCCGCATGGTCCGCCGTGACCGTCACATGCTGGAGAGTCACGGGCTTGATCTTGCCGCCCTTCTCCTGCACGAAGCTTCCGTCACCCTGCAGCGTTCCTGCCGCGAGCGTGTAGTTGTGATCCTTCATGGCGTCCGCGAGGCTCGCCGCACCGTTCGTCCCCGCGTAGCGCACGGCCGTCTTGATGACATTTTGCGCCGCGTCGCGGTTGACGTGCTCGTTCTCCGTGAATGTGCCAGCCGCCGTTCTCCCGTACGCGCCCTGGATCTTCGACGCGTCGAACACATCCCAAATCTTGTCCGTGCCGACGAGCCCCGTCGCCGTCGCATCCTTCAGCGCCCGGTCTACCGTATTCGTGTTCTTCCCGCTGACGATATTGTCCGTGCCGCCGTTGAGCTCCGCCGTCGTGTCGTAGAACTTCTCGACATCGCCCATCCTGAAGCCCGTGAGTTCTCTCTGCTCGATGCGCCCGCCCTTTCCTGCGTCGAGGGAGACCTGATTCGGCGCAGCCGAAGCAGCCCCGACAAACGTGTAGTTTGCCGAGGGGCTCGCACCGTTTTTGACCGTGACCGTGTAGGTCACATCCTTGTCGAGGACGACATGATTCGCCGCATCCCAGTTGACGTCCTTTGCCGCCTCCGTGCCGGTCTGCTTGTAGATGCCCGTATAGGCAATCTTGTCCGTGTCGCCTGCGACGAGGTGGTACCTTTCATTCTCCGCTTCCGTCTTCGCGGGGTCGTCGTCGTAGACGATGTAGTCGTCCGTGCCGAATTCGAGGTTCTCGGTTCCCGTGCCGCCGCGCTTGACCTTCGCATCGCCATCGTACGGCTTGACGGCCTTCGCCGCGCCTGCCTTGACCTTCAGCTCACGCGGCGTGATCGTGCCCTTGCCGTAGACGTCGTACTGCGTGCCGTCCGTCTTGAGCGCGACAGTCGGCGCGTCAAGGAACGCATAGTTTTCCGCATCCGAGCCTGTGACCGTGACCTTGTAGCGGACGGCCTGCGCGCCGTCCGTCGCGCCGAGCGCGGCGTTGTACACGTTCTTCGTCAGCGGGCTGCCCGTGCCCTGCGCGGTCGTGAAGTCTGCCGCCGTAGCGGTAAACTGGATGTCATCCGTTCCGACGAGACCCAGCGCGGTCGGCGTCGCCGTGGAGGAAAGCCTTACCGTGCGGCCATCCGTGGGGCCGACGGGGTCGGTGTACGACGTGTGTCCGTTGTACTGGCGCGTCGCATCCTGCTCCGTCAGGATCCCGGATACGTTCTTGTACCATGCGTAGTCCGTGCGGCTGATCGTGCGCGGCGTGATCTTGCCGCCCGCCTGATGGAGGACGCCCGTGCCGCCCGTCGATGCATCCGATGGAACGGGTGCCACGGCAGCGTTCCAGTTGCTGTCTTTCGTCAGCCTGCCCTTTTTGCTGTAGATGGCTTCGCTGCCGTAGACGAGCGTGTAATTGCCCGCCGTCGCGCCCGTGAGCTTGATGCCCGTATACGCGATGTCGTGCGTGCCAACCTTTTTCGTCTCCTGGTACGTGCCGTCCGTCTGCTTGTCGACGTACTTCGCCTTGCCGCTGACACTGAGCACGACATCGTCCGCGCCATGGACATTCGTCCTGTCCATGCTGAAATCGGCCGTCGTGAAGTTTCGGGCGGTATCCGTGGAAAGGCCGTTTCCTGCCGTCATGACGTCTGCCGTGCCGTCGTAAATCTTTTGGCTCGCCGCAGGAAGCGTGCTGAGTGCTAGCGTCCGCTGATAGATCAGCCCCTTGGAAAAGGTGTCGATGGCGGCGTCCGCCGGATTGATGACGTAGTCATGCCCCGTATAGGCGCTGCCGTTCGACGTCAGCGTGAGCGTGCCGCCCAAATGGACATACTTCTTCGCCCCCACGTCTTGTTTGTCGTCCGCATTCGTGTACGAAGTCGGGCGGTCCCAGTCCTCTGCGGCGGACTGTGCCTTCGTCGTATCCGGGTTGACGTACTTGCCCGTGATTCCGCTCGTATTGACGACGAGGCCTGCCGCCTTATCCTCATCCAGGATACCGTGAACGTTGGTGCTCGTCCCCTCGTAGAGCGCCGCAATTTTGGACGCATCGACATTTGCCGTGCCGTCGTACTCCTTTTTGAACACGACTTCCTTGAGATCCTTCTGCGGGACGGAAACCGTGCGCGGCGCGATGGAGATGTTGCCGCCGACGAGGTCGTAGCCCGCCTGGTCGGACCAAAGGAGCGCCCGCGACTGCTGCGCCCCGTCATAGGTCGCGTGCAGTTGCCCGTATTTCCCCTCATCCTGCCCGTAGAAGATGTGCGTCCCCCGATCCCCCGAGAATGCGATGGCTTTATTCTGCGCGATATTGCCGTCGGCCGCAACGCCGCCTGCCGTCGAGGTCGTGTCCTGAAGCTCCTTGCCGTCCTCGTCCACGATCTTCAGGAAGCGGGCATTGTAAAGAAGCCCGTCTGCTGGATTCGTCCCGCTTGCAGGGATGTCCCTGCCGCCGTTTTTGCCGCCGTTGTAGCGCGTCGCCGCCGTGTCCTGCTCCGTATACGTGCCGCCCGTGCCTTTCTTGTAGTAGGCATAGCGATAGTCCACCGTCTTGATGCCGCGCGTCATCGAGGTGAGAATCGGAAGCGCGCGCCCCTCGTAGATGCGCCAGGAGGGACGCGTGACCTTGCCGGTCGCCGTGTCGATGTGGACGCCGCCGGTATCGGAGATGTCGCCCAGCCAGCCGATATTCGACGCGCCCGGCGTATCGCTTTGCGGCGTGTTGTACATCCTGATGCTTTGGACATCGTCCTGCGTGACCGTAGGAATATCCGTTGCCGCCCCCGCATGATTGTACAGCTTGGCCGCCGCATACTTGCGGATGATGATGGAATCCACCACAGGCGGTGTCGGCGCAGTTGCACCCGACATGGTCGAGTCGGCAGTGGAAAGCGGCGTGCTGAAATAGCTGTTCTGCACGTTGAACTTCGAGTTTGGGACAGCCACGTAGTGTAAGAAGCCGTAATTCGTCGTGCTGCCCGCAGGATAATTCGCGATGACGTAGCTATGGTCGACCGCCCCCTCGCCTGTCAGGTTGCCAATCATCGCCTTGCTGGCGGCCTCATTGGCGCGCGTCGTATAGCTGTACGAAATATTCGTCTTGTCGCTCATGGAGGTGCCTGCAGTGCCGATGAGGGCGCCAGCATGTGTTTGGACGCCCGAAACACTCGTCGTGCCGTCCGAGTAGACGTGGTCGACTGTCGTCACCCCGGTGGCCTTCCCGATCAGCGCGCCTCCGGGGCTAGCGGCGGAAACGCCTGTGATCGTGGCATCGACGATGCCAACGTTCTGGATCGTGGCGTTCGCGGTCGTGCGGAACAGACCGCCGCCCGTCGTACTCGTCATGTTCCTGACCTTGTGGAACATGCCGTCGAACTTGCCGGAGAACGAAGCGACCGGCGCAAAGCCCGTCGCCGTCGTCGCGTCGATGTCGTCGACCAGCATGAAGTTGCCCGATGAATTTGCCGCAAACTTCGTCGTCCAGTTCGAGCCGTCGACGGTCTGGTAGTTGTCCGTCACGGACGTCGCCGCCGCCGTTGAGCCATCAAGGTTCTGCATGGTGTAGGATGGGCTGGCAGCGGTTGCATTGCCGACGTGGATGTAGCCGCCGTTTGCTCCGTCCGCCTTGAGCGTCACATTCGCGCCCGTCGCTGAGACGTGGTCGCTCACGAAGCGGATGTTCGCGCCCTCGACCTCGACCTTCGTCGCCGAAATCTTGCCGAGGTTCACGACGTCTGCCGCGACGCCGGCAGACGGCATCGCGAGCACGCTCTGGAGATTGCCCGCCGCCCTAGCCATTTCGGCAGCCGCCCTATCCACGTAGCGCGTCGAGGCGTAGAGATTGCCGACATTCACCTGCGCGTCCTTGCCGAAGATGATGCCGTTCGGGTTCACGACATAGACATCGCCGCCGCCCTGTACGATGCCGTTGATTTCCGACGTATTTGCACCCGTGACGATGTTCATGTAATTCTTGTTATCAAACGCAACCGTTTCGTCTTTTTTGACGGAGAAGTCCTTCCAGCCGATGACGTTGTTCTGCACCGTGCTCGTGATCGTCGTATCGATGCCCGCTCCGGGCGCCGCACTCGCTCCCTGCGCGATGGCTGCCGTCGTCGCGACGGACGTGTCCTGTATCGGCGCGCCAAAAGCCGTCGGGACGATGCTGAACATCCCGGCGGTCAGCGCGAGTCCTACGCTCCTCGCAACCCGTTCTCTCCGTCTATCCTTGCCCATCGTGACCTCTCCCATCTGCGGCGTATTGCATTCCCCTAAAACGTGACAATTTTCCTAGGCTATCATTATACAATGATATCGAATTTTTGTCGATATCCTTAAGGCAAACCACAAGGCAAACGACGATCGGTTTAAGCGGCAGCCTGCCTTTCCCATTGCACATCCTGTCAAGGATAGAGATACGAATGGAACACCCATAACGATACAGCAAAAAAGCGCATCCCCACCGAAAGCAGAGATACGCTCTTTTGATTGCATTACTGCAGCAGGCTCAGCACGCTGCTGCTGTTTTGGTTCGCCTGCGCGAGCATGGACTGGGAAGCCTGCTTCAGGACGTTGTTCTTCGTGTATGCCGTCATTTCCTTCGCCATGTCCGCATCGCGAATGACGGACTCGGAGGCCTGCGTGTTCTCGCTCGCCGTCGTGATATTGTCGCCCGTGTAGTCCATGCGGGAAAGCACCGAACCGACTTCCGTCTGCTGGTTGAGCACCTTCGCGAGTGCGTTGTCGAATACGTTGATCGCCGCACTTGCGTCCTGCTGCGTCAAGACGCTGATGGTCTTTCCGGCTGCCGTGCGAAGTCCGAGCGCATAGCTGCGCATGTCCTCAAAGCCTATCTTGAGGGACTGGTTCGCCTTGGTGCCGATATGGAAGACAAACGCGTTGTCCGGGGATGGATCCTGGGCGCGGATGGTCTCGGAAAAATTGTTGAGCACATCGTTTGCCGTGCGGTTGAGCGTGCCGTTCGAATTCACGACCTTGAACGTGACGCCCGAAAGCTGGTGATCCACGCCCGCATCTGCGGCAGTTATGTTCATCGCGACATTGCCGCTGGCCGTCCTGACCTCATTGTTGACCCGATCCAAGCCAATGTAGTCGTTCCCGCCTATAATGGAGACCATGGCGGGCGGCGTCGCGGGAACTGGGCGAGCATGGTTGATCATGTCCGCCAGCACTTCCGTCCCCACGGGATCCAGTGTGCGCGTGACCGTCCTGCCCTGGTAGACCGTGGAAATCTCAATCTTGCTGTCGCTCATGATGCCAAGGCTGCGTCCCGCAAAATCCTTCAGATCCGTAATCGCATCGAGCGAACTCGTCGCGGGATCGAGGCTTTCGTTCGTGAACGTAGTGCGCGTGCCCGGCTGGTACACCTCATTATTGTGCGAGCCATCGATCAAGGTCTTGCCATTATAGGTGACTTCCGCATTTTCATCGAGCTGGTCAATGGCTTGATCAATTTCTTTCTGAATCGTCGCGCGGTCTGCATCCGTATTCGTATCGTTCGCCGCATCGATCGCCTTCTGCTTCAGCGTGCGCAGGACATCGACGGAGCTTTGGAGACCGCCCGATGCGACCTTGAGCAGGCTCGCGCCCGTCTGCGTGTTGTCGTAGTCCTGGTCGAGTCCCTGTATCTGGACGCGCATCTTCTCGGATATGGCATAGCCCGACGCGTCATCTGCCGCGCTGTTGATCTTCATGCCAGAAGCGACCTTCTTCAACGACTTCGCAAGCGCCTTGTCGTTCTTGTCGAGCTGATTGAGTGTGTTCTTTGCTGGCATATTGTTTTTGATGATCATTGCCATGGGAAGTGCCTCCTTGTACCACTTGATAGCTGCCCTGCCATTTCGCATTTTGCGTATAAATCGTTTTGTCTCTATGTTATCTATCGTAGATATGCCATTTATCCTTAAGCATTTTTCTCAGACGGATTTCGGTTTCCTCCACGAATATACGATCTGCAAAACAAAAAAGGGTCATTTGATCCATTTCATTCAGTAGCGCTGCCGATCCTTGAGTGCCCGCTCGACGTCGCGCTTGGCCGCTTTTTCGTGAAGCGCCTGCCGCTTGTCGTAGTTGTGCTTGCCGCTCGCAAGCGCGAGCTCTACTTTCGCCCTGCCGCGCTTGAAGTATATCTTGAGCGGCACGAGCGTAAAGCCCCTTTCGCGCGTCTTGCCGAAAAGCCTGCCGATCTCGGCCTTATGCAGGAGGAGCTTGCGCCTTCGCAGCGGGTCGTGGTTGAAAATATTGCCCTGCTCGTATGGGCTCACGTGCATGTTCTCGACAAAGACTTCGCCGCCCTCTATGACCGCATAGCTGTCCTTCAGGTTCGCCTTGCCCGCGCGAAGGGATTTGACTTCCGTTCCCTGCAGCGCGATGCCCGCTTCATACGTCTCGTGAATGAAGTAATCGTGGCGCGCCTTGCGGTTCTCGCAGGCGATCTTGATGCCTGCGTTTTGTTTTCCCATAGTCCTCCCCTTGAATCCACGTCTGCATCAAATGGCAAAATGGCACGGGCATGCATGCCGTGCGAAGACGCCTCGCTTTGCAGGCGGCTGTGCCGAATCCGGCAATCTGGCGTTGAATCTTGCTTCCTTACTTCGCGTTTCCCGTTCCGTTTTCGGTCTTGCGGTGCGGACGCGGGCGGCGGCGCGGGGCAGACTTCGCCTTTTCCATGCGCTCCGCATCTTCGCGACGGCTCTCTCCGCCGTGGTACCCCGGCGGATCGGGCCAAACGGCACTATTCAGCCCCGTGACCCGGACGCGGTGGTAGTCGCCGCGTTCCCGTGTGCTGACGCCGAGATCGCGGTAGGAGCTGCGCTCCTTGCCGCGCGCCATCCGCATGAGGTTCTTCTCGCCGCGCGAAAGCTTCCCGCCTTTCTTCCCGCCGCGCCCGGATTTCGATTTCTTCGCCTCCTGCGAGCGATTTTCCTGCGGGAGCTTTTCGTCCGATGCGCCGCGCTTTTTGCCGCCGCCGCGATGCCTGCGCTTTGGGTTGCCGCCTGCAGCTTCCTTCTTTTTGCTGTTTCCGTCCCCGGTGTCCAGGCTGCTCTTTCCGCCTTTGCGCCCGCCGCGCACGGCGTTCTTCATCGCCGTCGGGTCGTAGGCGCCGTTGTCTTTGAGCACGAAGTCGAGGCTGCGCTCCTCGACGTTTGCGCGGACGAGCAGGATCTGCACGGGATCGCCGAGACGGTACTGCGCATTCGTGCGCTCGCCGACCATCGCATAGAGGTCTTCGCGATACTCGTAGAAGTCGTTGACCATCGTCGAGACGTGCACGAGCCCTTCCACGCCGTTGTCGAGCTCGACGAAGATGCCAAACTGCGTGACGCCGCTGATGATGCCGTCGAATTCCTCGCCGACGAACTGCGCCATGTACTCGATCTTCTTCATATCCGTCGTCTCGCGCTCGGCTTCGGTCGCAAGGCGCTCACGCGCCGAGGAATGTTCGGCGATCTCAGGCAGCAGCACGCGAAGCTGCTCTGCGCGAGCCGCTGGGATCTTGCCGCCCGCTTCTGCCGCCTCGCGCAAAAGGCGATGGACCATGAGGTCCGGGTACCGGCGGATCGGCGAGGTAAAGTGCGTGTAGTAACGCGCGGCGAGGCCGAAATGGCCGAGGCTCATCTCGCTGTAGCGCGCCTGCTGCATCGAGCGCAGTGCAACGGCGCTGATGATGCGTTCTTCGGGTCTTCCCGACACCTTTTCCAGCACCTTCCGTACGTCCATCGGCTCAATTTCGCCGCTCTCGCTCTGGTGCACGAAAAGCCCGAACGTCGAGAGGAGGCTGTTGAGGCGTTCGATTTTCTCACCTGTCGGCTGCTCGTGGACGCGGTACATAAAGGGCTGATTGCGCGTATCCATGTGGCGCGCGACCGTCTCATTCGCCGCGAGCATGCACTCCTCGATGATGCTCTCCGCGAGCGTGCCCGCGCGCTTGACGAGCGCGACGGGATGTCCCTTCTCGTCGAGCTTGACCTTGATCTCCGTGAGGTCAAAATCAATCGAGCCGCGGCGACGGCGCTTGTCCTTGAGTGCGCCGCGCAGATCTTTGAGCGTCTCGAGCATCGCGCGGATGTCCTCGTTGTCGCTGCAAAACGGCTCTTCCTTATCGACGAGCACTTTGTTGACGATGTTGTACGTCAGACGGCGGTAGACGTGGATGACCGCCGGCACGATCTCGTAGCTCGTGATTTCGCCGTCGGCGCGCACCTCCATCTCGCACGCCATCGCGAGGCGGTCGACGCCCGCATTGAGGCTGCATATCCCGTTGCTGAGTTCCTTCGGCAGCATCGGAATGACGCGGTCGACGAGGTAGACGCTCGTGCCGCGCGCGCGCGCCTCGCGGTCAAGCGGCTGGTTCTCGCGCACGTACCAGCTCACGTCGGCGATGTAGACGCCGAGGAAGAAGCTGCCGTCCGCATGGCGCTTCGCGTAGACGCCGTCATCGAGATCCTTCGAGTCGTCGCCGTCGACGGTGACGATGGGAAAGTCCCGCCGATCGCGGCGCCCGCGGTACTCCTCCGGCGATGGCTCTTTTTCGCAGGCGTCCGCTGCCTGCTGCACGTCTTCGGGGAACGACTCCGAGAGGTCGTACTGTCGCATGACGGAGAGCACGTCGACACCGGGATCGCCGATCTTGCCGAGCACTTCGATGACGCGGCCTTCCGCGTTGCGGCGGCGGTCGGGCCACTTCGTGATGGCGACGACGACCTTGCTGCCCGTCTTGGCGCCGTGCGCTTCTTTCTTCGGCACGAAGACGTCCTGCGTGAGCTTCGTATTGTCAGGCGTCACGAAGCCGAACGTCTTGCTGCTCTCGAACGTGCCGACGATCTTCTCATTGGCACGCTTGAGGATGCGGATGATCTCGCCCTCGCGCGAGCGTCCCTCCTCCTCTGCCGCATGGACGCGCGCGACGACGCGGTCGCCGTGCATCGCCGTCGCCAGATCCGAAGCAGGCACGAATACGTCCGTCTCTTCCTCCGACTCGCGCACGTCGGGAACGATGAACCCGAATCCCTTCGCCGTCATCGAGAGCTTGCCGACGACGAGGTGCATGCGGCTCGGCACGCCGTAGAGGTCGCTGCGGTTCTTGATGATCGCGCCGTCGGCTTCGAGTGCCTCAAGCGCCGTGCCGAAGCCGACGAGGTCTTCCCCTTCCAAGTGCATTTCCTCCGCGAGATCTTCCGCGAGGAGCGGGCGATACGCTTCCTCATGCATATACGCCAAAATCCGTTCTTTTAAGTCCATGTCATTCTCCAAATTCAAGCAAAGGAAGCACGGATCCATTCCGATGCGCCATCCTGACGCATCTTTTTTCCCGCGCTTCGGCGGAACATCCGCCGCAGAGCGCCGCGCTGCGTCTAGGTTTCCACCTCGTTCGGACGAAACCGCTGCGCCAATCGGACGAACTTTATTTTATCCGCGTCATCCGCGATTCCTAACATTGCAAGTCCGTTTATTTCATCGTGTGATCCAAGAATGCCGCTGCCTGTTCAAATACGAGATCCCGCTCCCCATTCATCGGGAGCAGGTGCCCGGAACGATGCAGCCAAAAGACCGACTTTTCTGCGCTCCCGATATGGTCGCGAATGTAGAGCGCGCTGCCCGCATCTGCGGTCCGGTCATGGATCCCATGCAGGATGAGCGCGGGGACGGTCACGGCAGGGAGAGCCGCCTTCGCGCGCGCCAATACGCCGAGCATTTCGTGCACGGAGACGAGCGGCATGCGCCGATACGTTTGGTTTGCCGCCTCCGGCACGCCTTTCAGTTTCCGCCTCGCCTTCGGCACATAGCGTCCGATGCACGCCGCGCGCGGCGGCAGCTCCCCGATGCGCTGCTCCGCCGCGATGTAGATCGGCGCCGCCATCGAGATGACGCTCGTGACGCGTTTCTCTGCTGCGAGCAAAAGCGCGAGCAAGCCCCCCATCGAATGGCCGCAGACGGCGATGCGGCCGCACGCCCCCGACAGCAGCGCGTAGCCGTCGCGCACGGAGTCGAGCCAGTCCTCTCCCGTCGTGCAGGCGAGATCCTCTGCCCGTGTCGCATGTCCCGCGAGGCGCACGCCAAGGACGCTATAGCCGCGCGCATTCAAATCGCGGCCCATAAGCAAAAGCTCCGCCGGAAGCCCCGTAAAGCCGTGCACGAGCAAGACACCCCGCTTGCCGCCGGGCATGAAAAACGGCTCTGCTCCCGCTAGGATCATGGGGCATCCTCCTCTTTCCACCTGGCACAATGTGCTTTTCCACTTCTTGGCGCATGCTTCTCGCGCGATTCCCCGCCGTGTCTTTCTGCACGAAAACGCACCCCCGCCAAGAAAACCTCCCGATTTTCCAAAAGCAGGGGCACCGGCGCGCCGATCAGTTCGTCATGCGTGCAATGATCACGGTGATGAGCGCGAAGAGCACCGCGAGCACGACCGTCACGCGCGCGAGCAGCGCATCCATGCCACGTGCCTTGCTCGAAAAAACGGTATCCGCATCGCCGCCCATGCCGCCCATGCCGGCTGACTTCGCTTCTTGTCCAAGCACGGACGCAATGAGCCCGATGCAGACGATCGCGTCAAGAACCATCAAAACGGTAAGCATCTATGATTTATCCTCCAGTCGCTGTATCGCTACGTATTCTAGTCTATCATACCATAGGTTTCGCGCCATTGACAAGAAATCTTCTCCCAAACGAACAAACGGAGCGAAATCGCTCGCACCGCACGCGAGCTTCCGTTCATTCGGAATGGAAGAAGACCGTCACGCGCCGCCCGTTTTCGACGAGCGTATTCGGTGCGATCGACTGCCCTGCCGCAACGCCGGAGCCTTCGCTCTCAAAGGTGATGCCGCGCTCCGCCGCAAGGCGCGCCGCCTCCCGCAGGCTCTTGCCCGTAAAGTCCGGCACGACGGCTTCGCCTTCTGGAACTTCCCCCGCAAACTTCGGCTTTGGCTCCGCCTTTTTCCCCGTTGCGTCCATCCCCGCAAACGGATCGCTCGACGGCTCGATGTGGAGGTGGCGGAAGAGTTGGGCGAAGATGCGCCCCGCGACGGGGGCTGCGATCTGCCCGCCGTAGAAGTCGCCGAGGCTCGGATCGTCGATCATCACGAGAACCGTGATGCGCGGATCCTCGACGGGTGCAAAGCCGCAGAACGAGGCGATGTAGTGCCCGTCCATGTAGCCCGCGCCATTCTCGCGAATCTTCTGCGCCGTGCCCGTCTTGCCGGCGATGCGGTAGCCCTTGACCGCCGCCTTCTTCCCGCCGCCCGAAGCGACGACCTGCTCCAGCAGGCCGATGAGCGTCTTGTCCGTCGCCGACTCAAGCACGCGGCGCACTTCCTTCGGGCCGCGCTCCTCGTAGACGGAGCCGTCGACATTCGTGATCTTGCGCACGATATGCGGCTGCAAAAGCACGCCGTCGTTCGCGATCGCCGAGACGGCGGTGACGAGCTGCAGCGGCGTCACCGCAATGCTCTGTCCGATCGCCATCGTCGCCATATCGGAATCGCGCATGGCATGGGGATCGAACAGGATGCCCTGCTCCTCGCCGGGGAGGTCGATGCCCGTCCGCTCGCCGAAGCCGAATTTTTTCGCATAATCCGTGAGGCGCTCGGCGCCGAGGCGAAGACCGACCTGTGCAAATCCCGTGTTGAGCGAGTTCTTGACGACGTCCGTAAACGTGACCGTGCCGAAGCTCTCGCCGTTCCAGTTTTGGATGCGGCGCCCCGACACCATGACGTAGCCGGGGTCGACAAAGACCTGATTCGGCGAGACGACCTTCTCCTGAAGCGCCGCGCCTGCGACGATGGATTTGAACGTCGAGCCGGGTTCGTAGATGAACGAGGTGCTGCGATTTTTCCAAACCTCCGGGCGGTAGTCCCAGAATTTGTTCGGATTGTACGAGGGACGCGATGCCATCGCGAGTACCTCGCCCGTCTTCGGATCCATGACGATGCAGGTGATGGCCTTGGGGCGCGTCTCGACGACGGTGCGGTCCAGCTCCTGTTCGACGATGAACTGCACGGCGCTGTCGAGCGTGAGCTCGACGCTCTTGCAGTACTCGCCTTGGTAGTGGCGCCGGCTTTCAAAGATCGAGTCGAGGATCGGACGGCTGCGGCGGTCCGTCGTGATGTAGGCTTCCTTGACCTCGCCCTTCAGCAGTCCGTCGAGGGCCTGCTCGACGCCGTCCAGGCCCTTGTCATCCGTACCGACGAAGCCGAGCACGTTTGCCGCGAGAACGTCGTTCGGGTAGTAGCGCTTCGCCTCATCGCGGAATCCGAGACAATCCGCATAGCCCTTTTCGCGGATGACCTGGCGCACCGCCTCGTACTCATCGTGCTCAAGACGTCGCTTGACCCAGACGAACCCGCCGCCGACGGCGATGTCCTTCTGGATCTCCTCCGGCGTCATGCCGAGCGGCGGCGCGATGTCGGCGGCGACTGCGTCCGCATCCTGGACGTGCGCGGGATCGACGTAGAGCGACTTCGTCATCGTCGAAACGGCGAGCTCGCGCCCGCTGCGGTCGGTGATCGTGCCGCGCAGCGACTGGATCGCGAATTCTTCGCCGACCTGGTTTCGCATGCGCTCGCCGAGCGCGTCGCCCTGCACGATCTGCAGCCACCCGTAGCGGAGGGCCACGAGCAGGAAAAGGCCGGTCAGCGCGATCACCGCATAGCCGATATTGCGCTGCACACGGCGCCGCGCCGTCCTTTTTTTCATCATGCCCATCCCTCCTTTCCGCTTGTCCGCTTGCCGATCTTTCCTATTATAACAAAAATATTTCTGCTTCGCATTACATGGCACAAGAAAAAAAGCTCCCAGCATGCAAGCTGAGAGCTTTTTCTTACCAATGGTATTTCTCGCCGCGGCTGATCTTGAATGCGCGGTATATCTGCTCGACGAGCAGCAGGCGCACCATCTGATGCGTGAACGTCATGCGCGAGAAGGAGAGGCGGAAGTCAGCGGCTCGGCGCACGGCGTCGGAAATCCCGAACGCGCTGCCGATGAGAAACGTCACGCGGCTTCTGCCCGCGAGTGCGAGCGCATCCAGTTTTTCCGCGAGCGCCTCGGACGCCATTTCCTCTCCGAAGACGTCGAGCACGACGAGGCAGCTTCCCTCCGGCACGAGGCGCAGGAGCTTCTCGCCCTCGCGCGCGAGCACCTGCGCCTTTTCGGCGGGCGTGGGCGCATCCGGCATCTTTTCTTCGCGCACTTCGCGAATCTCCACGTCAGCGAAGGGTGCGAGGCGCTTCATAAACACGGCGATGCCCTCTTCGAGGTAGCGTTCCTTGATCCTGCCTGCACATACGATCGTGATCCTCACGGCTCAGCGCTCGTCCCGCGGGATCTCATCGAGCGTGATGCCCACAGTCTTTTGGCTGCCGTTTCGGTCGATGACGACGTCGACGGTATCGCCGACCTTGTGCTCGCCGACCTTCGCGCGGAGGTCGCTGACGCTGTTGACCTCTGCGCCGTCAATCTTCAGGATGATGTCGCCGCGCGACAGCCCTGCCTTGGCCGACGGGCCGCCCGCCGTGATCTGGAAGACGTATACGCCTTTGTCGATGTTGAGCTGGTAGCCGTAGCGCGCCGCCGTCTGCGGGTCGAACACCGAGACGCCGAGGTATGGGCGCGCGACGTAGCCCTTGTCCATGAGCTCGCTTATGATCTCCTGAACCGTGTTGATCGGGATCGAAAAGCCCATTCCCTCGACCCCGCTCGCCGCGACTTTCGCGCTGTTGATGCCGATGACTTCGCCGTCGGCATTGACGAGCGCGCCGCCCGAATTGCCGGGGCTGATCGCCGCGTCCGTCTGCAGGAGCTTCACGCGGCGGTCGCTGATGTCAAGCGTGCGGTTGAGCGCGCTGATGACGCCTGCCGTCACGCTGCCCTGGAACTCCAGCCCCATCGGGTTGCCGATCGCGATCGCAGGCTCGCCGACGACGATCTGGTCCGAGTCGCCGAACTTCGCCGTCGGAAGGTCATGCGCATCGACTTTGACGACGGCGAGATCGGTGACCTCGTCGGCGCCGACGACCTTGCCCTTCAGGCTGCGCCCGTCCGCAAGCGAGACGATGATCTCCTTCGCGCCGCTCACGACGTGGTTGTTCGTGACGATGTAGCCGTCGCTCTTGAAGATGACGCCGGAGCCGACGCCCTCCGTCTCGACGGGGTTGTTGAACCAGTCGCGCGCGACCGCCTTATTCGTGATGCCGACGACGGTCGGCCCGACTGCCTGCGCCGCGCGGACGACCGGCGTATTCCTTGCGGCAGAGAGCTTTTCGGTCGCCTGCTGGGCCTGTGCGGCGGGAGTGCTTGCCGCTCCGCTGCCCGAATTCGTGCCAGCCGTGCTTGCCGAACAGCCCGAAAAAACGATTGCGGAAAAGGCAAAGACGAGCGCAGCAAGGATTTTCACGCGCTTCTTTGTGCTGACCTTATGATAAGAATGGATGGTGTGCATAGGAAATCCCTCCATAATAATATATGAATAATATATGCGATACAAGACTATGAGATGCGGACCGCTTCATCCTGCGACGCCAGTGTGAGCGGGATGCTGACGCCCTGTCGGTGCAGGACGTCCCCGACGGTCTCCTGCACGAGCGCGGGGCGGTTGTTCTCCTTGGAGAGGTGTGCGAGGACGACGCGCTTCGGGCGTTTCCGCATGCGCACGAGCGCCCACGCCGCGTCCGCGTTCGCGAGATGGCCGCGGTTCGAGAGGATGCGCCGCTTCAACGGCCAAGGGTACGAGCCACACTTTAGCATCTGCGTGTCGTGGTTCGCCTCGAGGACGAGCATATCGGCGCCCTCAATGGCGGACTGAACCTCCTGCGTCACGAATCCGACATCGGTCGCAAGCGCAAAGCGCTCCGCGCCCGCAATGCGCCAGCCGACAGGATCGGCCGCATCGTGCGGGATCGCAAACGGCGCGATGGAGACGCCCGCGAGTGAAAACGCCTCGGTGACGGCGTGAAAGCAATCCTCTGGGAGCATCCCGCCCGCTCCGATCTGCTCAAGCGTCGCCTGCCGCGAAAAGACGGGCAAGCGGTACTGGCGCAGGAGCGTCCGAAGTCCCGCGACGTGATCGCGGTGCTCATGCGTGAGGAGCACGCCGCTAAGCGAGCGCACATCGACGCCCTCGGCGGCAAGGCCGCTCTTGATGCGCCGCGCGCTGATGCCCGCGTCGATGAGGATGCGCGCACCGCCCATTTCGACGAAAACAGCGTTTCCCTTGCTTCCGCTCGCGAGCACGACAACCTGCATCTGCCTGTTCCTCCCCCGTAAAGCGAGTGCGATTTCCCCTCGCCTCCCCTGCTATCATAAATCCAATATCTGTAAATTCAATGTAATTTTGCCGTAATTTTCCCGCCATGCAATGCTGCCCATCCCAAAATGAAAAAGCAGCGGCTCCAAATGGCTGGGCCACTGTCTTTTCGTGCTATGCACGCGCCGAAAAGCGCACGTCAATGCACCGGATTTGCCTTGCGGCATACGGGGCAGCGCCCGAAAAAATAGACCTGGTAGTCCGTCAGGCTGTATCCCGTCTCATTGGCGACCCGCTTCGTAAACGCTTCCGTCTCCATCGCGGGCACATCGTCGACCCGTCCGCAGACCGTGCAGCGAATGTGCGGGTGGTGGCTCGTGTCCGCATCGTAGCGGAACGAATCCTCGCCAAGACTCAGCTCCTGCGCAAGTCCGATCGCACAGAGAATCGACAAGGACTTGTAGACGGTCGCGAGGCTCATCGTCGGATAGAGGGGGCGCAGCTCCTTAAAGAGCGTCTCCGCATTCGGATGTGCCTTCGTGCGCGCGAGTGCCTGATACACGGCGAGGCGCTGCGGCGTGACCTTGAAGCCCTGTCCTCGCAGGCGCTCCGCCACCTGCTCCGTCGTCAGCATCATAAAATCACCTCGTCTCAGATTATTAGGTAAGAACAATTATCTTCTTTATGTCATTCTAACCTAAAAATGATTGCCTGTCAATCATAAAAATGAAACTTACTCGCACGTTCATTCTACGTTCATTCTATGGTATAATAAGCCCAACTATCCATCGATGAAAAGCGCAGCCGCATCGAGCTGTCGCTCGAGCAAATTCCCCATGACGATGACGAGCAGAAGGAGGCACGGGCATGAGCCTGCTGGATGAAACCATCGTGCGCATCACACCGCGCGATGCGCGGCCGGCCGAAAAAACGGCCGCGCTCCTCGCCGAACGCATGGAGGGCGACGATGCTGCGCTCGGCGCATGGCGCGATCTCCTCCTGCGCTACATCCGCATCACAGGCGATCTGCACCCCGCCGCACCTAGCCCCTGCGTCGTCATCGCCTGCGCCGACCACGGCGTCGCGGCGGAATCCGTCAGTGCCTACCCGCCTGAGACGACAGTGCAGATGGCACGCAATTACCTCGTGAGCCGCGGCGGCGCCGCAAACGCGTTTGCGGCTCTCGCAGGCGCAGGGCTCGTCGTCGTCGACATGGGCATGAAGGTGAAAGCCGACCTTCCCGGCCTCCTCGACTGCCGCATCGCCTGCGGCACGAAGGACATGGCACAGGAGCCCGCGATGACGCGCGCGCAGGCGACCGCCTCCATCGAAGCGGGCATCGCGCTCGCGCAGAAACTCATCGCGGCGGGCTGCACCTGCCTGCTCCCCGGCGAGATGGGCATTGCGAACACGACGGCGAGCGCCGCCATCTGCGCCGCCATCTGCGGTCTTTCCGCCGATGCGGCGACGGGACGCGGCACGAACATCTCCGACGCGCGACTCGCGGCGAAAATCGCCGTCGTGCGCCGCGCGCTTGAACACAATGCGCCCGATCCGGCGGACGGCATCGATGTCCTCGCCAAAGTCGGCGGATTTGAATTTGGCTGCATCGCGGGACTCATCCTCGGAGCGGCAGCAGAAGGCGCAGCCGTCATCCTCGACGGCGCGAACTGCGCCGCCGCTGCGCTCATCGCGCAGTCCATCGCGCCCGCCTCGACCGATGCGCTCATCGCGTCCCATCGCGGCGGCGAACAGTCGCACCGCCACAGCCTGGAAAAGCTCGGCCTGCCCACCTATATGAAGCTCGGGCTCTGTCTCGGCGAGGCGGGCGGATCCTCCATCATCTGTCGCATCATCGAGATCCTGCTCCGCACATGGGAAGTGCTCGACACGCCGCATGAAAGCCGCGCCGAGACGCGCTTTTCGCACACCTACATGCCAAAGGACGATCCCACGCTCACCGACAAGACCTTCGATTTCTACCTGCACACCATGCAGGAACTCGACGGTGCCTCCATGCGCGCCTGCCAAAGCTACATCGACAACCTCGCCAAGCCCATCTACAGCCTTGGCGCACTCGAACCGATCGCCGTCGAGCTCGCGGGCATCATCGGCGAGGAACGTCCCGCCGCAGGGCAGGAAACGGCACTGCTCTGCTTCTCGGCACGCCGCCTCTATGCCGTGCAGGAAGCCCTGACACAGGGCGCTGCCGATGCCGCCGGCGTGACCGTCGAAATCGCGCACCTAAAGCAGGGTGCTTCACCGCGCGCCACCTTCCACTTCGGACGCGAGCGCGGCGAAGCTCTATCGGTCTCCTATCCGATCCTCGCGCTCGCCGCCAGCGAGCAAAGCGCAGACACGCCGCTCGGCACGATGGCAGGCGAGCTTTCCGCAGCCCTCCTCACGGCGGACGGTGCGCTGCGCTACGATGCCGACGACTTCCTGCGCCACGTGCCGCCCCCTTATCAAGGCGTCATTTCCGCCCTCATGGGCGCGATCATCGCCGCTGCACACAACTGCAGCCTCCTCGTCCTCGACGATGCGGTGACCGACATCGTCGCGCGCTATGCCGAACGCCTCTGCCCCGCCGTGCGCCCCTACCTGCTGCACGCGCGCGGCACGCTCCTCAGAGCCAAAGAGACCATTCCCGGTGGCTTCTCCGCCTGCATCGCAACGACGCTCGTAGAGGCGAGCCTCATGATGCTGAACGAAATGAAGACCTTCGCCGATGCCAAGGTAAGCGTCGCTGCCGATGGGCCGGGCGCGGGCAAACAGCACGAAGCGAAGTAACCTGTTATACAAGGATTTTGCCAATGCAAAAGGGCGACTTATCCACAGAATGCACAGACGAACCTGTTGATATTGTGGATAAGCCGCCCTTTCTGCTTCCTTTTCACCACCCTTTCCCTCTTCCGTTCCATGGATGCTGTGGATAACCCGCCATTCCATGATTTTCCCTGCACGCAGGATTGCACCAACAAAAAAAGCACCGCCTAAAACGGTGCTCGGATTTCCAATGGCAGGGGTAGCTGGACTCGAACCAACGCATGCGGGATTCAGAGACCCGTGCCTTACCAACTTGGCGATACCCCTGTGCCTAAGTGTCGGACAACAGCTATTATACAGGAAAACGACCTGCATGGCAACCCCTTTTTCCCCGGGGCCTCATTTTGTGATCGTGACATGTGCGCCGACCGTCAGAACGGGAAGCGACGGGCCCTTCAGCAAAATCTGTCCCGGCATCGATCCGACCGCATTAAAAACGAGCGTGCAGTGCCCCTCTTCGCGCAGATTCGCATTCACATCGTCGCCGACCTTTTCGACGCGGAATTTGATGTCGCCCATCAGCAGCGTGTCGCCGGCCTTGACGTCTGCCTTGAGTTCGCCCTGCGTATGCTCGATGACCATGTCCGAGAGATTTGGGCGGATTCCTTCGTCGAGCAAAATCGCACTGTTGTTGTTCTCCAAGAACGATCGAGCCAAGTTTCCGATTGCTGTGATCTGGACGTCGTACTTCGTTTCCATGTCCCTTTCCTCCTACCAAGCATGCTGCGTGACAGATGGCATTACGATTAAAAAGCCACTTGTGTATAGTATAACATACATGACAGAAAAATCAATCGACTTTTTCCTGCTCGTTCGCCGCCGCAAGCGCCGATGCCACGACTTGATCCATATCGCAGTAACGGTAACGCGCGAGCCTGCCGCCTAGGATGAGATTCTCTTCTTTCGCGGCGAGTGCCGCGTACTTCTGGTAAAGCGCTTGATTTCCCGCATCGTTGATCGGGTAGTACGCCTCATCCCCACGCTTCCACTCCGCCGGGTACTCATGCGTGACCCACGTCACGGGCTGCTTGCCGAACTCGAAATGCTTGTGCTCGATGACGCGCGTGTAGGGGATGTCCGCTTCCGTGTAATTCATGACGGCGACGCCTTGATAGTTCTCCATCTCAAGGCGCTCCGTCTCAAAGCGAAGTCCGCGGTACGCGAGCGCGCCGAGCCTGTATCCAAAGTACGCATCGAGTGCGCCCGTGTAGACGAGATGCCCAAACCGCCCCTCGTACTGCGCGCGGGCCATGTTGTAGTCGACGCCCGTCCGCACTTCGATCCCCTCCAGCAGCCTGGCGACAAGCCGCGTGTAACCGCCAATCGGGATCCCCTGATAGCGTGCGTTGAAGTAATTGTTGTCGTAGGTATAGCGCACGGGCAGGCGGCGGATGATGAAGGCGGGGAGCTCGCTGCACGGCCGCCCCCACTGTTTTTCGGTATAGCTCTTGATGAGCTTCTCGTAAATATCGCGTCCGACGAGCGAGATTGCCTGCTCCTCCAAATTCCGCGGCTTGCCTTTGACCTCTGCCCGCTGCGCCATGATCCGCTCGCGCGCCTCATCCGGCGTGCGCACGCCCCACATCTCGCGAAACGTGTTCATATTGAAAGGCAGGTGATAGAGCATCCCGCCGAAATTCGCGAGCGGCGAATTGACGAATTGATTGAATGAGGCGAAGCGATGGACATACGCCCAAACATGGCGGTCATTCGTATGGAAGATATGCGCGCCGTAGCAATGGATCTGAATCCCATCGCGCTCCTCCGTGCGGACGTTGCCGCCGATCGCCGCCCTTCGCTCAAGGACGAGGCAGCGCTTCCCGCGCGCCTTCATCTCATGCGCGAATACCGCGCCGAAAAGCCCCGCACCGACAATCAGGTAATCATAGCTTCCCACGTGCATTCTCCTCTTTCTGCTTATGAATCCGTCTCCTCGACGATCCTCTCGTTTTTCGCCCGAGTCTCCCATGCCCTCGCAGCGACTGCCCCCATGCCAAGCGCCGTCTTGATGCCGATTCCGGCAAACGGCGCAAAGGCACCGAGAAGCCCAAGGACGCACCGTGCGAGCTCCGTCCCGCCAAAGCGGCAGGAAAGCATGCCGCGAAATCCCGTAATACGACGGCCTTCAAGCGAAAAATTCTCCGAATGCAGTGCGTAGCACGAGACCTTGCAGCAGCCCGCAAGACGCTCCGCCATATTTTCCTCCTCCAAACGAATCGTCCTAGAAAAGAGATTCCATCGCATGACAAGGCTTTGCACGATGAGCTGCGCCTCCGGCATCATGCAGTACGCTCCTTTCCGCTTGAAACTCGTCGGCGTCAGAAAGGACAGCGTCACACCGCGCGGTGCTTCTTTCGCCTCCATAAAAGAATCCGCAAGGTCCTCGAACGAGATTTCTTCCTGCATTTCTATCGCGCCCATGCAGACAGAATACCCCTTTTGCCGCAAGTTTAGCTCCGCATCGCGGGAAAGGGCAGCGCAAAACGCCTCTGCGACGCAGTCATCGAGCACGCCGAAGCGCCAATATGCCTGTCCGCGTTCCTTTGAAAACAGGAGGCTTTGGCTATAGGGGCGCATGCCCTGCACATGAAGATGCTCCGCCATGCTGCAGGGAATGCGCTCCATGAGTGCGCCATGGAGAACCGACCCCATCGATGCCGCGACGCGTTCGCCTTTCGGAAACGCAAGCGGGATCCCGAAGCGCCTCAGCATCCCTTTGCCTCCTCAAGGCGGCAAAGGCCCAATGCCCATGTATCCTGCCCGTACGCTGCGAGCTTCAGCGTGCGCGGCGAAAGCGCGCCGTCCTGTATCACGTGCTTGTGGGCGGGCCCCCATTTTCCTGTCTTTTTATCGGGGCCCGTAAATTTCTTGTCGAGGAGTCTTGCCGTAAAATCCCGCGCCTCCTTCTCGCTTGGCGCGAGCGCACGCACAATCGTCTTCGACAGGAATCCCGTGCCGCCGCCCAGCAAGAGATCCGCCTCTTCCGCCTCATCGAATACGTAGCCATACGCTCCGCCAAAGAACTTGCGCTGCCACGAAAGCCCATCCTGCGTATAGGCGCGCGTCCATTGCACAATCTCCGCAATGGATGAAATGCCAATCTTCTCCAGCATGGAAAAATCCGCCGTGATGGAAAACCGAAGCCGCCTGCCTGCCGGAATGCACTCGCGGAAGAGCGATATCGTACGCGCCTGCCTGCCGTCACGGCTCGTCTTCTGCGTCGCGTCCGTCTTCTGCAAAATGACCGTGTCTTTTTCCTTCTCCGGCACTGCGGCATCGCTGATGCGCAGCCCGCGCAGGACGCTGTTGACCGCATCATCGCGGCTTTTCGGATTCGCCCCGAGGCAATGGAAGGCTTCCGTCTCGAGGGATTGGATGACAGCGCTGCACGTCCTGTCAATCTCCTTATTCTTCTCCCACTGCACTTTACGCAAAAGTTCGTTCCAATACCGCTCGCGCACCGCTTCGTGCTGCTTCAGATAACGATAGAGCAGCCCCGTCCGCAGGGCGCCCTTCACCGCGCTGCCGGGAATATAGGGACGCCCATCGGCAAGCGCAGCCTGCAGGGCGATGTCATTTGCCGAGCCTTTATCCTTCTCGACCAACACTTGCGCACGGCGAATGGCAAGCGCGCGAATCTCTCGCTCAGCGATCCGCTTCGTGTGCAGGTAGTCCCATAAATACAGTCCCTTGAAATTGCCCTTTCCATTGAGTTTCCGCGCCGTATCCTCAATGTACTGCGCGAAGTCATCCGTCAGCCCGTGTTTTGCGAGAAATGAGATCCACGCAGGCTCGCGCAGGAAAAGCGCCTCTTTCCGACGTTTGTCAAACAGATATTCGTATGCCTTCAGCGTCGTGCCGTTCCCGACATGAACGGGGGCGATGCATACCAGATCCAATGCCTGTCCTACCAGTTTCATCTGTTTTCCCCCGTTATCCCCACAAAAAACCCGCAGCCATACCGATAAATCGGATGTCCCTCCGCCTCGCCAAGGCTCACAATACGACCTTCCATGCGCTGTGCAAAGCACGAGCCTGCCTCGACCATGCAGACGGAATCCTTCTTTGCGGCAAGGCGAACGCCTCCGATAAATCCGCCGCTCTTGCGCAGGCGATACGAGCCCTGCTGCACGAGCCGTATCTCATCCTCTTTCGGCAAAACGGATGCGATTGCCATCTGCTGCGGTGCAGCCTCTGCCATGAGCAGCGCATAGAGCGCCGTGTCGTCTTCATAGATGCCGTTTTCCTCTAAAAAAATCGGATCATCCGCCAAATGAAACGCACCGTATCCACTGCTGCGCTTGCCGCCGATGCCGCTCACACCGACAAGTGTCAAAATCTCCCGCAGCCAATCCGCATCCGCCTCGTCTGCAAGATACGCGACAAGGTAGAGTCCTGCGCCGGGCGCAAAATCGAACTGCCCAACGAAATAAGGAAGCGTCATCGCCTCACGGCAATTCACGCGCTGGCGCAGCGAAGCGCTGCCAAGCCGCACGGCTTCATCTGGAAATGCGTTTCCACTGGATCGTGCCGTCATATAGGCCTGCAGGCGACTCGCACGAAGATAGCGCAGTTTTTTCTGCCGCTTGTACGCCGTCGCCTTCTCGCACGACTCCGTATACGATGCGCCGCATGGCAGTGCCTCCCCTTGCACCAAAAGGGGGCGCGGCAAATAAAACGCCATCTCTTCGCCATCCAGCGCCTGCCATGGCAGAAGATTGGAAAGACGAAGCTTCCCTGCCTTCGCCTTTTCCAGCAGCGAATCCAAGGCTTCCATTTCGTCGGATGCGGCAAGCTCCGCGCAGAGCGCCGAAAATAGCGAATCCGCAGGAAATGCCATCTCCGTTCGCGTGAGACCGCCGCCCTCGCCCGCCGCACCAAAGTGGACGGGAGCATCAAACGTCAGCGGATAGAGGACATAGCTCATGCCAGTCCCCCGCCTTCCTCCAGCATCTGTGCGACCGTTTCCATTTCTTCCTCATGCTTCGCTCCGCTAAGCGAGAACTGCGCCACGGAAAAATCACGAAGCGACACCCTGCCGTAGCCACGAGAGCCATGCCCGCCCAGATAATCGAGCTGCAGGAGCTTGAGCCCATCGCGGAGCGTCTCCATGTCCTCCATGAGCTCTGCCTCGCGCTCGACATTGTACGTGAGCCGGAACGCAAACTCCAGCCCCGCAGGCACGCGCTCGATCTGGCGCGGATTTGCGCCCGCCGTGATGCGGTCGATTGCATTCTCCCACTTGACCTCGCCGAAATACGTATCGAGATCCATTTGCGCAAAACGCTTGCGCGTTTCCTTTGTCAGACGAATATCGAAAAACTGCAGGCGCGACGGCACGCCGCCCTCGTTTCCTTCTGCGGCTGAGCCGAAAAGGCGGGCGATGCGCGGCACGTCCTCGCTGACCTTCTTCATCTCGCAGCCATTGGTATAGCTCCTGGCGAGCAAGGTGCGGATCTTTCCTTTCAGGGAGCTGCCCGGTATCACCGGCTCGCGCGTCAGCGGGTCGCGTACGAAGGGGCTGTCCACCGCACCGATGGGCGCAAAATCCGACGATGCACCAATATGAAGCCCCGTCTCCAATCGCAGGATCGCTTGGATCTGAATCTTTCCCTTGAGTGTGCTTTGCTCTGCCATGACCATTAGTCCTTTCCGCCGTGAAATTTATGGTATGCGACGAGCGCCTCGATGAATCGCGCGAAGCGTTCATACCGCTCTACGCTGAGACCGATCCCATCGATTCGTTCCTGTATCTTTCCCTTTTCGCCTAATTCGCGCACGGTGCCGGTGCTGTCCCTTCCCGCTTGATAGGCGAACTTCACCTTGAGGTATTTGACCTGTTCGCCGAGCGCAGGGCTGAGTTCCTTCGCGCCTCCGTTCTTGGCGCGGTAGTCTTCCACCTTGTTTGTCAGCGTATTGACAGCAGCAAGAAATTTCCGTATTTGGCTCTTGGTGATTTTCGGCTTGCCCTCATTGTCCCGTTCCAAGCCCAAAATGACCTGCTCCGCTTCCCCCGCAATATCGGGAATGTGCACCTTTTCTGTCTGCGCCTTCATCATCCTGCCTTCTCCCCCTTCTCACGCAAGCCGTAAATCACGAGCTGGACTGCTGTCAGAAGCTCATGCCGGTCTTTTTCCTTTCGATACCAGCGGTAGAACGTTTCGCGCACTTTACGATACGCCGCCTTCTTTTCCGCCCCCTCTGACGCGCGCGGTTCAAGCCGTGCGAGCACATAGACGAAGCGAGCGAGGGAGATCGACACGCCGTCTGCTGCAAGAAGCGCGAGCAGACGGTAGAGTGCGCTCTTTCCCATCGTAATGCGACGCGCATCCATCCGCTCAAAAGCAATATGCTCGCGCAGAAAAGTAAGCTTCTCTCCGCATACGCCCTCGATGAAATCGCGCCAATGGTACGCCTGAACGCGCGGCTTCTGCCCCGCTTCCTGCTCTATGCCGAAAAGCGCGACGCCGTCTTTTCCGGGGAGCGCTTTTGCCGCATCCTCAAGCTCGCCCACGCGTCGTGCTATGTCCGAAATGGGATAGGCCGCGCGAAAGAGCCCAATGCCTGCCGAGAAGTGAAGCCTGCCTCCCGTGAAACGGGAAAACGCCCGATAGAGATCCACGGCGAACTCAATGATTTCATCCCATGCCCCAACGAGGAAGAGATCGTCCCCACCCGAATAAATGATATGCACCTTTCGCTGCGTCTCTTTCGGCGCGCCGAAAAGGGAGAACTTCTCATGCTCGCTCTCCCCGATGCCATTGACCTCGCCCGCACAGAGCGCGTTGATGTAATGCTTGAAGAAGAGCGACAACTGACGGGAAAGCGCCGCCGTGCGCGTCAATGTCGCATACTGCGCAGAAAAGCCCGCACGAAACGCTGCACCGAGATTGTCGACGTCAGCGCGAATCACACCGATGCGCGGAATTCCGAGCCCGTCATGCAATCCGCCCGCGCGCTGCGCCAAATCCTCAAACTCAAGCACTTCACCGCGTTTACCTCTCGCGACATAATCGCCCATCCAAAGATGCGTCGCGAGACGCTTTCCCGTGAGCACTTGATTCTTGACATACAGGCGGCGCGCCGAAACCATGCCTTTTTGCACCTCCGCCAGCGACTTTGCCGCAAGGCAGCGCGTGCCTGCCATGCTCGGAAGAGGCAATGCGTCCTCTTCCGGTTCCGACAAGACGCAAAAGACCTCCGCCTGTAAGATACGCTGCCCGAAGCGATACAATCCACCACACATCGGGCACGCCTCTGCCCCCGCCTCATCCGCAGGATACGGAGAAAGCACCGCCGCAGACGTATGGCATATCGCACATTCGCGTGCCGCATCCCGCACATGGTTGTATGCACTTGTCGGCGAGAACAGCGCCTTGAGCTGCGGCAGTGAGTAGCGGCTCGTCTTCTCCTTTTGAAGTGCTTCACCGACACGCGCGAATGCGTTTTGCGTGCCCGCCGAAAGGAAATCCTGTGCTGAGCAAGGAACGGACGCCATCGCAAAGGACAGGCGCGTCCCAAAATGCGTGAGCATCCAATCGTTCACCGTTTCGCGGGCGGCGTCAATCCGGTCCGTCATGTCCACTGTATTGGGAAGCAGCATGTAAAAGTGCCCGCCGCCTGTATAGAGAAGCGATGGCCGCGCAAGCTCCGCTGTCTCCAGGATCTCATCGGCGATGTGCTCCAAAAGGATTTCCAAATAAAAGGACCGTCCGCGCAGGCTCTTCAACGCTCCCTTGGATGGGATGGTGTAAAGAAAATCCTGTATGCCCGACAAATCCCCCGACGCGAGCAAGTACATCGGCTTCGCCCGCCAACGATCCGCATGCGAAACGAACGCCTCTTGATAATCCTGTACCCCCTCCGACTCACAGTAGTGATACATCGCCAATGCATAAGCCGCGGTCAAGCGCAGATGATCATAGAGTGAAATATCCGCCGCCTCGCCGCGTGCCGTGCTCGATGGCACATAGCTCAAAATACCCTCCAGCACCCGCAAAAGCTCATGGATCGACATACGAAATGGAGATTTCTGCCGGAAATTATCCTCCAAATCACGATAGAGTGCGAGATACGCGCTCTGTGTCGCGCGAATTGCTTCCTTAGGCTCTGGATAAAGCCTTGCCCCTTCATCACGCAGTCCGCGCAGATAGAAGGCGTTCTCCGCAGCATCCCCATCGCCGAACACATTGAACACACTCGCTAATGGCATCGCTGCCGAAAACCCGCTTTCACCATTGGAGCGTGTACGTCGGTCCGTTCCTGCCGCAAGATTGTCTGCTTCGTAAATGAGATAACTGATGTCGCAATAGTCAGCCTTCAAGGATCGTAAATCCGCCGCATGATGATGCCCGATTGCACGAAGGATGTCTGTATCCTCCTCCGTGGCAAAGCCTCTCAGAAAATCCACGCCAACGGACGAATGCGTTCGCTGCTCAGGTTTTGCACGAAGCACCAGTTTGCCAATATCGTGCAATAAAGCCGCTCGCAAGATTTTCTCGCGCAAAACATCCATGGCCTCATCTCCTTTAACAAGATTCATAATAAAATCTTTGATTTTCCTTATATTCTTTTATATTCTTTTCATCATACAATATTTCCTCTTTCTAATTTAATTTTATATCATCTATTATTTATTGCCTAGGTTTCCTGCTATAGCGAACAAAAAAACGTACCGAATGATTTCACGCCTAGAAAGGTCTATTCCTTGCGAAAATCGAAATCTTCGATACTTTCAATGCTTCATGATAGCAACGGAAACAAAATGCAACGACAACATTCTCCGTCCCCTTTCGGGGCAATGTTTTGAAAATTATTTTGCATCCGAAGTTCAACGCATCCTGCAAGATTTGCGTTTCCGTCCCCTTTCGGGGCAATGTTTTGAAAATCCTATCCTCGTGACGCCTTGTGCGCCAACCGCTTTTTCGTTGTTTGCGGGAGTGAGGCTTTGTCGGGGAAGCTTTGACCTCGGTTTTGCCTCCGATGCATGCTCTTCCCTTTTGCAGGCTGGCGCGGGAGTGATTCAAAAAATAATCACATCTTCCACATGGCGATCGCCTATCCCCCACGAACGCACCATGGTATGATTCGCGAGCAGATAGATTCGCAGGGAGTCCGTATCCGCATCGATAAGCTTACACGTTTCTTCTACCATTTTATCATATTTCTTTTTTGTAAGAAATGCTTCAAATGCAGATTTTTGGACGCGCACGGCATATTTTTCAAGACACTTGACCATTTTGTTGCGCCGTTTGTTTTCTACAATGTCATAGATGACGAGGATGATGTAACGACGCGTATCTTCTGCAATAAATTCATTTTCTTCATAATCCATCATCGTGCTCACCTTAGAAAAATCGGTTCATACATCTCAAGGTTCTGCGCCATCATCGCCTGTGCGTACTGTGCGACTTGGCGGCCAATCGTATGACGGTAGGAGTGACTGCCTTCCATATACTTGTTCTTTGTCCGCATTTTCTTTTCGTAGGCGCGGAAGAATATCGCACGCCCTTCACGCGTAAGGAATACGCCAGGCGTTCCATCTTCGTTCTTTTCAAAGTGCTCCGGCTTGATTTCATGACGATGGACGAGACTCAGCACCATGGAATCCACGATAACGGCGCGCCATTCTTCCAGGAGGTCTGACGCGAGCGCAGGATGGCGATTTTTGAGCGCATGGAAAAAGCCGAAGTATGGATGAAGGCCTTCATTGCCAAGCGCAGTGTAGATTTCGTATAGAAGAAGCGTATAGCCTAGGCTGAGCATCGCATTGAATGCATCGAGCGGCGGCTGCTTGCTTCGCACCGAAAAGGCGAACGCGGGCGGCACCATACGCCCAAGTGCCTGAAAGTACTCGCGTGCCATGATTCCTTCATATCCCATGAGCTGCTCGCTCGTTTCCGACTGAAAGATGTGCTTGCGGAGCGCCAAAATCTGGCGTACCGCTTTTTGAATTTCCGGCGATTCATTGTAACGAATGTAGCGCCGCAAGATCGTCAACTGATTGTGCACTTTGCCCGCAATGCATTTCTTCGCGAGCGAAAGGGCAAATGCCGATCCTCGCTGCAAGACCTGCTTTTCCTGCCGAAAGACTTGGACATGCTGCGTCGATTCAAGCCGTCCAAAGAATCGTCCCGTATGCGATAGCCATGTGACGGGTATGCCGAGACGCAGAAGTTCGGTCATCGCCCGCGAGGAGACCTGCACATTTCCCACGAGCACAAGCCCCTCCAATACTTCTTCCGGGATTTCCATGATGGTCTCCCTATTGCGCCCTACGACAAAGACGCCGCCACGCTTTTGAATGCATGCTCCTTCCTCGGTGATATAGGCAAAACTCAATGTGCTCTCCTCCTCGCTTATGGACGCCAGCAGCGTTCCATGCGACGTTCGACGTAGGTCACGATCTGAAGATTGGTCTGATCGGCGATCTCCTCCGCCTCGCGGAAGTATTTGCCGACATCCATGGCACGATGCGCATCTGCGCCGAACGTCACGTAGCGCCCGCCGAGGTCGTAGTAGCGCTGATAGATGGGCACGAGTTCTTTGATCGCATGGCGGTCGCCGAGACGCCGTGTATTGAGTTCGAGGACGATTCCCGTCTGGATGACGGCGCGAAGGACCTGATCGATTTCGGGACGGAACTCGCCATACGTGAGATCGGGGTTTTCATACGGCGCATAGCGCGCAATATAGTCGATATGCCCGAGCACGTTGATGAAATCATGGTAACGGATGCCCGCCTCCATTTTGGCAAGGTACTGACGATAAACATCCGCGCGTTCCTTTCCTTCGTATGCCTCCGCATCGTAGAGATCCCTGCCCCCCAAGATATGGAGCGAGCCGATGATGAGGTCGAACGGCACGCGCGCGATGAAGGCACGGCTGCGCTTTTCCGTGGATGCGCGCATGCCGACTTCGACGCCGAGCCGCAGCGTGTGGCTCCGAATCGGTTCGTATTCCTTCCAATACGCTTCAGGGTCGAACGTAAAGTCCGCTTCGCTCGGAAAATCGTAGTCGAGGTGCTCGGTAAAGACGATCCCGATTCCTTCCGAAGCCGCTTTTTCGACGGCGTCTTTCGCCTTCATTTCCGAGTCCGCCGAGAACCGCGTGTGCATATGGCTGTCAAACAGCATGTGAATCGCCTCCCTTTTCACAGTCGAGCGATGGAACACGCATCGTGATGCCGATCATCACGATGACGAGGCAGATGATGCCCACGATAAGACCAACCCAGCCGTTCGTTACGATGCCGTCGACGATATAGCCGACAAGGCTGCAGGACGCCACGACGACGACGTAGGGGATCTGCGTGCGGACGTGGTCGAGGTGATGGCACTGCGCACCTGCCGAAGCGAGGATCGTCGTATCCGAAATCGGCGAGGCGTGGTCGCCGCAGACGGCCCCTGACAGGATCGCAGCGACGCAGATCGTGAGGAGCGCCGGCGTCTCCACGCCGAGCACGGCAATCGCGATCGGGATCAGGATGCCGAACGTGCCCCACGATGTGCCCGTCGCGAAGGCGAGACATGCGGCGACGAGGAAGAAGATCGGCGGCAGGAAGGTCATGATGGACGCATTCGCCGCAACGACGGTGCCGACGTAGCCGCCGAGATTGAGGTACTCCTTGCTGCAGATCCCCGAGAGCGTCCAAGCGAGGCACAGGATGAAGATGGCGGGCGTCATCGCCTTAAAGCCCCAGCCGAAGCTGTCGCAGAACGAGTTGAACGTGACGATGCGGCGCAGCAGGTATAAAAACCCCGTAAACACGAAAGCGATGAACGAGCCGAGCACGAGCGACTTCGATGAATCGCAGTTCGCGAATGCGTCTGCGATGCCCTTGCCCTCGTGGATGCCGCCCGTATAGAGCATGCCGTAGACGCAGGCGGCGATGAGCACGATGAGCGGCAGGATGAGGTCGATCATCGTGCCGTGTCCCTCATCGTGGCTCACGGATGCTTCCGCAGTGTCCTGATACTCTTTCGGGATCTCAAATTTTTCATTGTTCGCCGCGATGCTGCGCCCCATGGCGGAGAAGTCCCGTCCCGTCCATATCATGAAAAGCATGAAGAGAATCGTAAGCCATGCGTAGAGGTTGAACGGTATCGTCTGCAAAAAGAGCGAGAACCCGTCAATCGTGGAATCTTTTGGCAGCGATGAGCCGACGGCCGCCGCCCAGCTCGAAATGGGCGCAATGATGCAGATCGGCGCTGCCATCGCGTCGATGATGTAGGCAAGCTTCGTGCGCGCGATCTGGAACCGGTCCGTCACGGGGCGCATGACCGTGCCGACCGTAAGGCAGTTGAAGTAATCATCGATGAATATGACGATGCCAAGAAGTGCCGTGACGAGCGAAGCGCTGCGGCGCCCTTTTATCGTGCGTACCGCCCACTCGCCATAGGCGCGTGTCGCGCCCGAGCGCGAAATCGCTGCGACCAAGATGCCGAGAATGACGAGGAACACGAGGATGTTGACGTTGCTCCCGACCTTGTCCGCCATGACGGCAAACATCGTGAGGATCGACCCCAGGACGCTGCCGCCCGTGAAGAGCATTGCGCCGGAGAATATGCCGATGATGAGCGACATGTAGACTTCCTTCGTCCATAGCGCCAAAACGATCGTGATGATCGGCGGCAGGATGGACCATGCGGTTTCTGCCATACTATACCAACTTTCCTAGAATCATAAAAGAAATGCACATGAAGCACGCCTCGCAAATGCTCTCAGAACGCATCTGTGAGACGTGCGAACTCCGCAAGAGAGAGCGTCTCGCCGCGCCGCGTCGGATCGATCCCTGCGCGCTCCAAGGCATCGCGGATCGCTTCTTTCGGAAAGCCGCCGCCCTTCAGGGCATTGGCGAGTGTCTTGCGTCGCTGGCCGAATGCGGCGCGGACGACGCGGAAGAAGCATGGCTCGTCCTGCACGGGGACAGCGGGCGCCATACGCACACGGCAGTGCGTGACGCAGCTCGTGACCTCAGGCGCGGGCAGAAAGGAGCGCGGCGGCACGTCCATGACGACGCGCGGTTCGGTGTAGTACTGGACGGCGATGGAAAGCGCGCCGTAGTCCTTGCCGCCCGGCCGCGCGACCATGCGCGCAGCGACTTCCTTCTGCACCATCGTGACGATATCCGTAATCGGCAGGCGGCGTTCGAGGAGCGTCATGAGGGTCGGCGTCGTGATGTAGTACGGGAGGTTCGCGACGACCTTGAATGCGCCCTCTCCCATGATGGCAGGGATGTCGGCCTTTAGGATATCGCCCGGCACGATGGTGACGTTGTCGTATCCCGCGAGCGTCTCGGCGAGCACGGCAGGCAGTTTTTTATCGATCTCGACCGCCGTTACCTGCGCCCCCGTCTCGGCGAGCGCCTGCGTCAGCGTGCCGATGCCGGGGCCTACCTCAAGCACATGGTCGCCTTCACGGAGGTCTGCCGCTTCGACGATGCCGCGCACGACGCCCGCGTCGATGAGGAAATTCTGTCCAAAGCTCCGGACCGTGCGAAGGCCGAATGCCTTCAGGATATGCTGCGTGACCTCACGGCTCGCGATTTTCGGACGGATTCCCTTCGCTTCAGCGTCCATCCTCTTCCTCCATTTCCATTTCTGTAAGTGCCTGCTCGAACTCCTCGCGCGTCACGCCGTAGTGGTTGAGGCGCAGGAGGAACGTCTTCGCGTTCGCAAAGCCAAGCCCAAGGCGCGCGCCGAGGTGCGCGCGCCTTGCCGATGCATTCGCTCCGCCCGAGAGACCGTTTTGTATGAGATCCTTGCTCGTGAACCGCTCGGACGATGCCCATCCGAGCGTGCGCACCGTTTCGAGTGCGCGGCGGATCGATTCGGGACTCGCCTGCTCGATGCCGATGTCGCCCGCAGCCGTCGCTTCCTCGCGCGGCACGAATGCGTGCTTTGCGGTGGGGAATCGCTTCGCGAGGAATTTCCGGATGCGCTCGCCCGCTGAGTCGGGATCGGTCAGGATGATGATGCCGCGCCGTTTGGCCGCCTCTTCGATATTCTTGAGCGTGCGGGGCTTCAGGTTGAAGCCCTCCGTGATGATGCAGTCCGCCTCGACGGCTTTGCCAATGGCAACGACGTCCATCTTGCCTTCGACGATGAGCACTTCCTTGATCATAGCGTTCCTTCCTTCGTTCTCTTCTTCTGTTGCACACGTCCGCCTGCCGCATGGGAATCCAGTACGGCCTGCACGGCCGCGTAGACGTCTGCATGGATCGCCGCGCGGGCGCGCGGCGCGCCGCCCTCGCTGCAGGCGATGCGCTGCCAGCCGTACTTGCCGGCAAGCATGCAGTACGCCGCATGGCAGCGACGCAGATAATCCCGATCTTTCTCGTGGATGTCTTTTGCCATGTGTTCCTTCTTTGCGCGCGCCTCGATGAGGCGGTCGGCGACATCGGGCGCCATATCGAGGAAAATGACCCTGTCGGGCACGGGGAGGCCGAGCTTTGCGAACTCAAAATCCCAAAGCCAGTCGAGGAACGAATCGCGTTCTTTGGCATCCTGGATCTTGACGGCCTGATGCACCATGTTCGAGGTCGTATAGCGGTCGGCCAGGATGACCGCGCCCGCCTCGTAGTCTGCCTTCCACGCCGTGCGGTACGAGGCGTAGCGATCGACGGCAAAGAACGTCGATGCCGCATAGGCGCTGACATCGTCCGCATGCGCACCGAAATCGCCCGCGAGGTACATCCTGACGAGCGCCGAAGAATCCGACTCGTAGACGGGGAATGCGATGCGGCGCACGCGGCGCCCCTCTGCCTGCAGCCGGTCGCAGAGCAGTTTCGTCTGCGTCGCCTTTCCGGAGCCGTCCCCCGCCTCGATCGTAATGAGTTTTCCTTGTTTCATTTTCTCTTCCCTTTATTCCTGCACGACGAGCAAGCGCTCCAGTGCCGCATCTTCCGCGCCGCTGACGTTCAGTCCGAGCTGCTTGCCCGCCGCGATATAGCAAAGGCTCGCCTCGTCCACGACATCGCCGGGCACGAGTACGGGAATGCCCGGCGGGTAGAACATGACCTGCTCTGCTGCCGTGCGCCCTTTTGCCGCCCAAAACGGGACGGCTTCCTTTTGGGCAAAAAACGCCGTGCGCGGCGCCATGGCCTGTGCGGGGATGGGGGGAAGCGGCGGCGGTGCAGGAATCGCATGGGTCTCCCTTCGATGCGTCGCAAGGGCGCAAAGCGCACGAAGGAGCTTCTTCGCCTCGCACTCGCCGTCGGCATAGGAGAGAATAAAGAGCACGTTGCGCGCATCGGACAATTCGCATTCGATCTTGTACTGGTGGCGCAGGATGGATCCCGCTTCGACGCCCGTCAGCCCGAGCCCCGCGACGTTCACGGTGAGCTTCGTGACATCGAGATCGTACCGGCCTTTCGCCTCCAAGTACGCACGTCCGAAGCACCAAAGCCCGTCGATTTCGTTGATCGCGCTGCGCAGATGCTCCGCGAGGCGGACTGCCGCGCCGACGCGCGCCTTTCCGCACTCCGCCATTTGAAGCCGCGCAATGTCAATGGAGGCGAGCAGGAGCTGATTCGGGCTCGTCGACTGCAGGAGGCTGGACGCCTGCCGCACGCGTTCCGGCGCGACGCGCGAGCCGCGCGCCAAAAGCAGGGAGCCCTGCGTCATCGCGCCGAGGATCTTGTGCGTGCTCTGTGCCGCCATGTCGGCGCCCGCCTCGATCGCCTGCGCGGGAAGTGCCTCGGAAAAGCGGAGATGCGGGCCGTGCGCCTCATCGACGAGCAGCGCCATATCGTGCGCATGGGCGATATCCGCAATCGCGGCGAGATCGGTCGTCACGCCGTAGTACGTCGGGTTGACGAGCAGCACGGCGCGCGCCTTCGGATGCCGCTCGATGGCATGCCGCACGGTCTCAGGCGCGACCCCCATCGCAATGCCGAGCCTCGCGTCGACCTCCGGCGCGAGATAGATGGGACGGGCGCCCGCGAGCACGAGGGCACCCGTCACCGAGCGATGCGCATTGCGCGGCACGAGCACCGTATCGCCAGGGACCAGCGCGGCCATGAGCATCGCGTGAATCGCGCCCGTCGTACCGTTGATCATGAAGTATGCCGCATCGGCGCCGTATAGTTCTGCGGCGAGATGCTCCGCCTCGGCAATCGAAGCGTGCGGTGCATGCAGGTCGTCGAGTTCCTCCATGAGCGAGACGTCTTCACGAAGCCCCTCCTCCGTGATGAGCGCAGAAAGGAGCGGATGTGCGCCAAGCCCCTGCTTATGCCCCGGCGTATGGTACGGGGCTGCGCCGTCTGCCGCATAGCGGCGCATGGCTTCGGCGATCGGCGCGCGGCGCTGGCCGCACGATGGATTCGTCTTTCCCCTCGCCTTGTTCATCGTCGCCCTTTGCGCGGTGCTGTCTTCGCGCCCTTTTTCCTGCCCGCTGCGCGTCCCGATCCTTCATCGCGCGGCGTGCGGTTCGGGACGCGCAGATGGACGCGCGTTCCCTTGCCCGGCACGCTCTTGATGAGAATCTCTGCCCCGATGATGCGCGCGCGCTCCTTCATGCCGAGCATGCCGAAATGACCGCGCGGCTCCTCAAGCGGGTCCCGCTCCTCTGCCTCGATTTCCGCCTTGGCCTTTTCTTCCTGCGCATCGGGATCAAATCCATTGCCAAAGTCCTCGATGAGCACGGAAAGCGCCTGCTCCGCGTAGAGCATGCGCACGCTCGCCTGATCGGTTCCCGAATGGGCAGCGATGTTGTTGAGCGCTTCCTGCACGATGCGGAAAATCGCGATGCCGACGTGCTTCGGAACATCGTACTCCCTGCCGTCGACGCCGAACGTCGCATAGACGATCTCGCGTGCCGCCATCTTGCTGATGAGCTGCTGGATCGCCGCCGTGAGTCCGAGATCATCGAGTGCCATGGGGCGCATGTCGAAAATGACTTGCCGCACGTCGCGCAGGCAATCCCCGATGCCATGGCGGAGTTCCACCGCCGTCTTCTTCGCCTCTTCAGGATCGAGATCGATGAGCTTTTCGATGACGGACGTCTGCAGCATGAGATGTGCCATGTCCTGTGCCGGTCCATCGTGGAGGTCGCGCGAGATCCGATAGCGCTCGTCTTCCTGCGCCTTGATGATGCGTGCGCCGACGAATTGCTTCTGCTGCACCGTCTCGATCTTCCAAACGACGCCCGTAAGCTGTGTCGAAAGGTAGGACAGCACCGAGCCGACGGCGAGTGCGAGATGCTCCGCTTGCTGAAGCATCCGATTGAGCCCCCGCAGGCGGCGTTCGAGCTTATCGCGTTCCTCGCGCAGCTTGTTCTCGTGCTCGCGCGCATAGCCGAGCGCAATCTGCACGTTCGTGACCTGCTCGTAGCACGCGCGAATCTCCGCTTCGGAGTAGGTGGTGAAGTTGCCGCTGACCTTGACAAGGTTCTGCTTTTCCTTCTGCTCCTCGCCAGAGAGACGATCAACGTCGGCGATCGTGATCTGGATTTCGGCGCGCACTTCCGATAGGCGCTTCCGTGCCTCGTCCAGCTCGCTGTTCACTGCCTCGTAAATCTCAAAGATCTGCGCTTTGCTCGTCTCAATTCCCTCGATGGTGTTGTTGAGGATATGGCGAAGAGACCCTTGGCGCATTCCGCCCACATCGGCTTGCTGTCCGCTTCCCTTATCCTTTTTCTTGTTCATCGAACCGCCTTCTTTCTCATTTCCTGCGTCCCCTGCCAACCATCCGCAGCAGCAAGAGGGCGAGGAACGCACCACCCAAGAGGCAGGGATCCTCGATCTTAACCAAATGCTCCAGTTCCTCTCCCTGCACCGTTGCGGCAATCGCCGCAACGACGAGGAGGGCGAGGAGCCGATTCGATAGACCGCGCGCATGCGCTTTGATGAATCCGATGGGAATCCCCTCCACTCTTTCGATTTCATACCAATCGATATCGTTCAGCCTTTATAAACATAGGTACGATGATATTGCAAATATTGCTCCCTTTTCCCATCAAGCTGTGAATGCAGCTTCGGCAGATCCATTCCGTCATAGATATGAAGCCGCTTTTGGTTCATGGGACTAATCCATGGAGACACCTTTACTTTTCCATCTGCCTGGAATGTAATGTAGCCTTGATCAAACAGGCGATCATACGTCGGCGTCAGGGCGAATCCATTTTTGGGATCCGTTTTTTCCGAATCAGTGGACTTCGCCCACGGTTTGATATGCGAAGCAATGAGCAGGCGTTCATCGTTTACCAATGTAAACGGACAACAGCCCACATCGTCCAGCAGCTTTCTTCGATATTCTCCCTGTCCTTGACGGGCTTCCGAAAGTGCTGCTTTTTTCTTATCGGAAAGTGCCGATGCCTGAATGCGCGCTTCTTCTTTCCGTGCAAAAAGGGAATCGTATGCCAGAATATCGCTCTTATAGTCGACAAAAATACGGCAATAATAAAAAATTTTATTCTTCGCATCTTTTATTTTCATAAAAGAAAGATAGCTGATATTCGGCAGCCCTACAGCCCGCACAAGATCATAATATGGCGAATCCGATTTTAGATACACGCGCGGCGGATTCACAGAAACACGCGTCATCGAGAAGCGCAGAATCCTCCCCGCGCACGTACCAATACGCGATTGAAGCGACTCGAATAATTGCGGCATGCTTTCTTTTCTCACATATTCCTGCTGTGGATTCAAATACTCCTCCCGTGCGTCCATCATATATTTTTTAAAATCGTCCAAAAGGAAGAAGAAGGTCCGTCTCAAGTCATCAAAAAACGTGTTGACACGGTCGCCTTCATTGCCAACATACAGTTTCGCCTCACCGTGACCGCTCCCGATCTTGTTTTTTACAAAACTATCCGCAAGCGTGACGTTGTTCAGTGTTTCGAGAACCTCATACGATTTTCCTGCCAGGGAAATCTTCGGCATCCCCAAGCCCCCTCTCAATTGCGGGACAAGCCTCAAGCATACATTCCACGATATGAATCAGGACATCGACCACAATCGAGTTTCCCGCCTGTTGATACATGGCGGTATCCGATACGACAATCTGAAACGAATCCGAAAATCCCATCAGCCGCAAACATTCACGCGGCGTGAGCTTGCGCAGGCGACCATCTGTCGTAACGTAATTGTCCACGCCCGCCCGGTGCATTTTGTGCATCGTCGTAAGCAGGGGGCGCGCAATATCCAAATCGGTTTTCGGCCTGCTGTAAAAATTTTTTGTACCAGGCGCAAGAACATATTTTCTCACCTTTTCGGAAAGGAAATACTTTTCTAGGTCAGGAATCTGCTTCTCTTCTGCCTCTTTCTCGGACTGAAAGACAAAATCCCCATGCCAGTTAAACTCTTGATTTTTCTTTTGGCAGAGCTGGATTTTCCCATCAATCTGCGTAAATTTCTTTGTTAAATTTTTTTCATCTGTCACAAAGTCCACGCCTTTTCGCGGCAGAAAATATCCGCCTGGCACCGCATCGAGCAAAAAATCTTTCATGTGCCGTTCAAGGGGGACAGGCGCAGGAAAAGAAAATACCCGCTCTTCGGGAATGTCGTTTCGAAACCCTACGACGAAAAGCCGTTCCCGATTCTGCGGTATGCCATAATCCTTTGCATTCAGTACACGCCAGCTATAACGATATCCCAGTGAGGCAAACACTTCCTGCATCTTCGCCCACGTCCTGCCTCTGTCATGCGAAAGAACGGCCTTGACATTTTCATAGAGGAATGCTTTCGGGCGCACCTCATCAATCAAACGGGCATACTCATAAAAAAGCGTGCCTCGCGTATCCTCCAGTCCGCGCTGCTTTCCAACAAGGCTAAAACTTTGGCAAGGGCTTCCTCCAACGAAAAGATCTACTTTGCCACGATACTGCCTTCCATCCAAAAACGCTATATTCCAATGGTAGTCCTGTTCCGAAATGGCGTAATTCGCAAAATAAGACGTCCTTACTCGGTTGCGCGATTCAAGTCCTTGATACAGCGCATCCACATACGCTTTGCGCTTTGCCCAGTCCTCCCCCATCGCATCGAGTTCACGCTGCACCTTCATATAGTTTATCTTTTCATGCAGTTGGCTTGTCCGCTGGGCAAGGTCTTGCATGGTGCGAAGAAGCCTCTTGCCACATACGCCTTCAACATAGGCTGCCATTTCCTTCATTGCGGTCTGAACAAAGGCAGCATCCTTTTCGTCAACACCCGAAAAAATCTTTTTGCGGTCATGCTGCAGCTTTTCGGCCAACTGAAGAAACGCCAGCTTCGATGACATCCCTTTCCCTGCCTGCATTTTGGCACGAAAAGCACGGTACTCCCGTTCCCTGGCCTTTGGCAAAATGGTGCAGCGCAGCACCATATCTACGAAATGAACCGCACGATCCATATCCAAAGGCGGCAGTCTTTTCATTGCCTGCATGACATTTTGGGCCTCTCGATCCGCTTCCCTTAGCATATTGGCAAGTTGTTCCTTATAAAGGTCTTCTACGCCATCATCAAACTGAAGTTCAGCGATGAGCCTGTCAAGCGTACGAAGTTCGGAAGAAATTTCCTCCGCATCGACAGGAATGTGTTTCGTCAGCACATCCACTTCGCCATTGTCGCAAGCGAATACAATCTCATAAGGAAGCCCCATCCGCTTCAAGGCGTGCTCAATCGCTCCGATCCCAGAAAAACAAGTTGCCAGTCGAATCACGCAAATAGCTCCTATCAAAATGCCTCTTGATCTTCAACGTCCTATCCACATCATCATACTAAAAAGCAGCTTGTCTTGCAAATCCGCAAAAATATCGTTACAATAGATACGGTATATTCGGGGAGTTTGCACACTTCCCCAAGAAAGGTGAGCAACATGAGTATTTTTTCGCGTTTTCTGCCGAAACGAAAGCCGGTAGAGATCCAAAACAACATTCCGAAGGAAAAAGCGTACATCCGAAAGGCGTTCGGCATGTACTGCCACAAGCATCACGGCACGTCCGGCGACAAGCTCTGCCCGAAGTGCACGGCGCTCCTCGCAACCGTCATGACGAAAATGAATCGCTGTCCTTACGGCATCACGAAGCCCATCTGCGACCGCTGCGACCGCCCATGCTTCGGCCCGCAGCAGACAAAGGATTTCCTTGCCATCATGAACCGCATGTCGACGCGCATGTTCCTGCGCCACCCCGTCATGGCATTCAAGCACAAGCTCATGAGCATGGGCGTCGAGTACGCGAAGTACCAGCAGCAGAAAAAGCTCGACGGCAAGATCAAGGCAAAAGAAAAGGCTTCCAAGGAGCGCAAGAAAGCGCGCAAGAAAAAATGACATCCCCTGCCAGCCGAGCGCGCGCAAGGGGACATCATCGAAGCATCATTTGACGCGATACAGCCGTACAGGTTCTTCCTGCGCGGCTTTTTCGCGTGCGAGGCGGTCTTTCTCCTCCTCGATCCTGCGGAACTTCTGATGTTCCGTTCCCTGCCTGCAGATGTTGATGAGGATCCCCATCGCCATCATCGTGACGATGAGCGATGAGCCGCCGTAGCTGATAAACGGAAGCGGCACGCCGACGACGGGTCCGATGCCCGCGACCATAAGGAGATTGGCGGCCGCCTGCCCTGCGACGAGGAGCATGATGCCCATCGCGAGCACCTGCCCATAGACATCCTTCGCGCGCGCCGCCACGCGCGCACAGCACAGCACGAGCAGGACGAAGAGCAAAAAGACCATGAGCGCGCCGACGTAGCCGTGTTCCTGCGAAAAGATCGCGAACGCAAAGTCCGTATGCGCTTCCGGCAGGTATTCGTACTTGCTGACGCCATCGCCTAGCCCCATGCCGAACAGCCCGCCCGATCCGATCGTCGAGAGCGACTGCACCGTCTGATAGCCAGTCCCCTGCGCATCCGCCCACGGATCGAGCATCGTCTTTATGCGCTGCAGGCGGTACGGCTGCATGGTGATCATGAAGCTCGCGCCTGCGGCCATGAGGACTGCGAGCCCTTTGATCTCCAGCCCGTTCATGCCGACGATGACCGCCATGAGAATCGGGATGCCGATGACGATGCACGCCGTGCCCATGTCCGGCTCGAGCTCGATGAGCGCAAAGAGCACAAAGAGCAGCCAGTATGCCCTCCCGCGCAGGATCGTCGCCTTCTGTTCGAGCTTCATGCGGATCGTCAAATACTTTGCCGCAAAGACGATGCCGACGAGCTTCGCGAACTCCGCCGGCTGCAGGCTGAATCCGCCGAACGAAATCCAGCGCCGTGCGCCATTGACCGTCACGCCGGCAACGAGGACGAGCACGAGCAGCGCGGCGACGATGAGGAAGAACCCCAGCGTCGCCATCGGGCTCTGCCATCGATGGTAGTTCGTGCGGCTGATCAAAAAGCAGATGAGGATGCCAAGCACGAGCCAAATCACATGGCGGATCAAGAAATAGTAGGGATTGTTGAAATCCGTCGTCGCGAGCACGAAGCTTGAACTGAACACGTTGATCGTCCCGATCATGAGCAGCACGGCCATGATGACGACGATCGGCTCTGCATCGCTGCTCCAAATCGTCTTACGAATCCGCATTGCAGCGCCTCCTCACGCGAACACGACCTCGCAGCGGTTGATCTTCTCGCCAAGCCCACTGAACTTCCGCTCGTACTCCGTCTCGATGTTGTCCGCACGATGCTCTGCATGAAGGTCGTACGAGATGTCGCGCACGGCGAGCCCGGCCGCCTCGAACTCTTCGAGGGAAAAATCGAAGAGCGGGCGGTTGTCGGTCTTGAAATGGAGCGTTCCGCCTTTTTCAAGCAGCCGCCGATACGTTTCGAGGAAGTCCCGATACGTCAGGCGGCGCTTCGCGTGGCGCTTCTTCGGCCACGGATCACAGAAATTGAGGTAAAAGCGTGCGACTTCGCCGGGCGCAAAGATATCCTCGATGTGATGGATGTCGAATACGAGCAGGCGCACGTTCGGCAGATTCGCCGCCGCGACCTTTTTCGCCGCCGCGTACAAGACGTCCTGCTGCATCTCGATGCCGATGTAATTGATCGCCGTGTGGCGTGCGGCAAGCTGGCTGATAAAGTCGCCTTTGCCCGTGCCGAGCTCGACGTGAAGCGGCGCAGCGCGGTGAAATTCCTCTGCCCACTTGCCCTTTCGCTCCTCGCCGATCGTCCTGTCCTTGCTGACGACGAACGCATCGTACGCATGGATCGCTTCATCAATCCACGGCTTCCTTCTCAAACGCATGGTTTCTTCTCCAAATGATATTTTTTTAGGTAGCGGTAGAGCGTCACGCGGCTGACGCCGAGGAGGTTGGCGAGACGGCTCACGTTGCCGCCCGCCGCCTGCCACGCCTTGATGAAGACATCGCGGTCTTCCTTCCAGGTGCTGTCGGGGCGCACGTCCCCCATCAGGCTGATGTCCGCCGCCCCGATCGCCTCTCCTTTTGCGCTGAAAAATGCCTGTTCCAGAACGGTCTGAAGCTGCTTGATATTGCCGGGCCAGTCGTATCCCATGAGCTTCTCTTCGGTCTCAGGAAGGATCTTCTTCGGCTTCATCTGATGCTGCTCGGCGAGTTCTTCAATGATTTGCCTCGCGAGATTCGGGATGTCCTCGCGGCGGCTGCGGAGGGCGGGAAGGCGCACGACGCCGCGCGCGATCATCTTGCAGAGCGTGCGGGAGAAAAGACCGCGCTCCGTCAGGCGGCGCAGATCGCTGTCGCACGCCGCGATGATGCGCACGTCAATGTCGCGCTCCACCGATTCGCCGAGTCGGCGCACCTTCTTTGCACGAAGCGCTTCGGCGAGCTCGTCAGCAACGACTTTCGGCATCTTCTCGATCTCATCGAGAAAGAGCGTGCCGCCCGAGGCGAGCTCAAGCCGACCTGGATGGCTTGCTTCGGGCGTGCGCTGAATGCCAAAAAGCTCCTGCTCCAATATCTCCTGCGTCGTATCACTGCAACGAAGCGAGATGAGCGGGCCTTGTGCGCGCGCGCTCGCCTGATGGATGCCGTGCGCCATGCGCTGCTTTCCCGTGCCAGGCTCCCCTTGCAGCAGGATGTGCCGCGTGCCGCGTGCGAGGCGAGCCGCGCGGTCACGGGCAGCGGCGAACGCTTCGCCCTCGCCGACCATCGAGGCGAGACTGTATTTCGCCGTATAGCCTGCCGCATGTGCGACGAGCTTCCGCAGGTCCTCGATGGGCATCGAGACGACGACGACGGATCCCGGCATCCCCGGCATCGTGCCGCCCGCCTCCATCTCGCAGCCGAGCGGCACGACCGTCGTGATATCCTCGTACGTCTTCGTCGGCGTGATCCACGTGACTTCCTTATTATAGGACGGCACGCCATCGAATCCCTTGTGGATCGGCGTATGCGCGTAGTTCAGGATGACCTCGCTGAGATTCGCCTTGCCCGTCTCCGTCGCGCCGATATCCGCAAGCCGCGTGTGGCCGAGCTTGTTCGCGTAGGTGACCTCGCCGCCCGGCAGGACGTGGTAGACAGCGAACGGCGCCGCATCGAGGATCGCCTCTCCCGCGGCAAGATGCATCGTACCCGACAGATGGCGTTCAAGGGAATGTTTCAAGGTGAGGAGAAGCGAGATGATTGCATCCGGCGGAAGATCCGACGCGCTGACGGATACGAGCGAGACGATGTACCGGCACGCGCCTCCGATGCAAACAGGTGCGGAGCAGGCATCGCCGCACTGGCACTCCTCGACCCACATCTCAGGGCCGAAAAGGAAAAAAGGCGCCTGATGTGCATGCGCGATGCTGATGCTCGACGTGCCGACGTTTTCGAGCCCGACGCGCACGCCCTCAATCTCGCCCGGCGTGCGCTGATAGTACGGAAGCGAATAACTCTTCAGCACGCGGCAGTCCGAATCCATGAGGAGCAGCGACAGATTGTTCTCCTGAAAGAACTCGCGGATCGGATCGGCAAGCCCCGCGAGATAGTCGATCGCCACGCGGTGCGTCTCCTGCAAAGCGGCAAACGCCTCAGGGGAAAGCCGGTCCTTCGTATTGAGCTTATCGCGGCGCACCGAGAGACGGCGCGTCTTCTGCCACGACTGCGCGACCCACGGATGCACATTCGCGTCGATCGTGCCGTCTTCGATGAATTTCTTATAGTACGCTTCGAGCTTTGCCCTGCTTCGATGCTCTCTGATCATAGCGTAGCCCCCTACTATCTTCCTGGACGATTGCCCGCTCGATTTCCAGTTCCTTTTTTATTGTAGCAAGCATCGCTCCCACCTGCAATTCTTTTTGCAAAAAAGTTTACAAAACGGTATAATGTCCCATATCAAAGTGTAACGAACAGGAGAATCGATCATGGCAAAGCAATATAAGAAACTGCAAAAGAAGCTGTATCCAAACGAGCCAAAAGAAGCACCGCGGAAGCCGCCCGGCAAGGACTACCTGCTCCTCGCCGTCCTTGCGTTCACGGTCGTCGTCACCGCGTTTGGCTGGACGACGTTCGACAACTGGAACCGTGCGATGTACGCGTTCCTATGTGCTTCGCTCACGCTCACCTACGTCCAGCGCCACGCGAAGCTCTCCGAGAGCCAGTTTCTCGTCGTGAGCCGCGTCAGCCTCGCGGCGATCGGCCTTGCGATCGCGATGTTCGTCATCACGGTCTACGAACGGTTTACGAGCTAAAAATTTGAGGCTGTGGACAAATGCCTTCCCATTTCGTCCACAGCCTCTTGTTCGGTGTTCGGTCATCCGCGAACCGCCGTAACCTCTATTTCGCAGAGTGCGCCGGCAGGAAGCGCCTTCACCGCGACGCAGCTGCGTGCCGGCTTCGAGACGAAGTGCTTCGCGTAGATGCGGTTGAATGCGGAAAAATCCGCGATGTCCGCAATAAAGCACGTCGTCTTCACGACATGTTCCATCGAGCAGCCCGCCTCCTTGAGCACGGCCTCGACGTTTTGGCAGCACTGCTCCGCCTGTTCCTCAATGGTCTTGGCGACGATCCTGCCCGCCTTTGGCTGGATCGCGATCTGCCCCGAGCAGTAGAGCACGCCATTTGCCTCGATTGCCTGACTGTACGGCCCGACGGCTGCGGGTGCATCGTTCGTATGAATGACATTCATGGGAATCCTCCTTTCAAAATCAGAAGAGCACGCGGTCGACAACCATGCGTCCCGTCTCCACTTCCTTGCGGTGGCAGTGCGGGCATTCGTTCTCGATGAGTCCCGTGTAGCCACAGACCGGGTCGCGGTCGACGGGATGGTTGATCGAAAAGTAGCCCATATCGGCATCGTGCATGGCGCGCACGACGGACTCAAACGCCTTGATGTTCTTCGACGGGTCGCCGTCCATCTCGATGTAGGCGATGTGGCCGGCGTTTTCGAGCGCATGGTACGGCGCCTCGATGCGGATCTTGTCGATCGCCTTGATCGGATAATAGACGGGAACGTGCGAGCTGTTCGTCATGTAGCCGCGGTCGGTCACGCCTTCGATGATGCCGTACTTCTTTCGGTTCGCGCGCTGGAACTGCCCTGCCGTGCTCTCCGCCGGCGTGCCGAACGTCGACCAGTTGCGGTGCTCCGCGCGCGTGTAGTCGTCCGTGCGCTTGCGAAGGTGCGCGACGATCTTGAGCCCGAGCGTCTGCGCTTCCTCGCTCTCCCCGTGATGCTTGCCGATGAGCGCTTTCAGGCACTCGGCAAGGCCGCAGAAGCCGATCGAATACGAGGCGTGCTTCAAGACGCCCTCGATCGTGTCGGTGAGCTTGAGCTTTTCGCTGTCCATCCAAACGCCCTGTCCCATGAGGAACGGGTAGTTGTAGACGTGCTTCTGCTCGATGACGCTCAGGCGATCCAAGAGATAGTCGTGACAGAGCGTGATGTAGTGATCATAGAGATCCCAAAACTTCTCCAAGTCGCCGTGCGCCTCGATCGCAAGTTTCGGCAGGTTGATCGTCGTAAAGGAGAAATTGCCGCGCGAGCCGGACTCCTCTGGGCCATTGACGTTCCCCATGACGCGCGTGCGGCAGCCCATCGTCGCGACGGCGCTGTTGTAATCCCCCTTCTTGTAATATTGAAGATTGTACGGCGCGTCGATGTTGACGAAGTTCGGAAAGAGGCGCTTCGCGCTGACCTCGCAGGCGCGCAGGAAGAGGTCGTAATTCGGATCGCCCTCGTTGTAGTTGACACCCGCCTTGAGCTGGAAGACGGAGATGGGGAAGATCGGCGTCTCACCGTTGCCGAGGCCTGACCAGATCGCATGCAAGACCTCGCGCGTCGCGAGGCGTCCCTCAGGAGAGGTATCGAGCCCGTAGTTGATGGAGGAAAACGGCACCTGCGCGCCCGCCCGGCTGTGAAGCGTGTTGAAATTGTGGATGAGCGCCTCCATCGCCTGATGCGTCTCCTCAACGACGTCGGCGCAGGCAAGATGGTAGACGTTATCCGCGTCGAGCTCCGTCTCAGCCGTCCGTCCCGCGTAGTCCTGCGCGAGGATCGCCTCCATCGCACGCGCGATCTCCGCACGGCTCGCCGCGTCCATCGGATCATGGTCCGTCTCGGTGAACCGGCATGCCGCAAAGTCGATATGCATGTCGAGGTCCTTGCAAAATGCCTCGCGGTCTCCGACTGCCTCCGCACCGAAGCGGTAGACCATCGCCTTGTACGCCTCGTCGAGCACCGCCTTGCGGAACGACTTCCTGACGCCCTCCGCCATCGCGTAGTCGAACGCATTGATGCTCTGCCCGCCGAACATGTCGTTCTGATTCGACTGGATCGCAATGCACGCAAGCGATGCGTAAGCACGGATCGAATTCGGCTCGCGCAAAAAACCATGCCCCGTCGAGAAGCCGCCGCGAAAGAGCTTCAGGAGATCGATCTGGCAGCAGTTGAACGTGATGAGCGAGAAGTCCTTGTCATGGATATGGATCCAGTTCTCGCGGTCGGCCTTTGCGTACGCCTCGTCCAGCACGTAGTTGTCGACGAAGTGTTTCGCGCCCTCCGCGCCGAGCTTCAGCATGATGCCCATCGACGCATCCGTGTTGATGTTCGCATTGTCGCGCTTGAGATCGCTGTCGACGCTGTCGGCAAAGAAAATATCGTGATACGATTCCATGAGATGCTTCTGCGCGGCACGGCGCTCCGCGTGCTTCTGACGATATGTGATGTACTTCTTCGCAATGTCGTAGAAACCGTGCTTCATGAGCTCGCGTTCGACGATATCCTGAATCTCTTCGACCGTGATATTCTCGCGATCCATGAGCTCGCGCTCGACGTTTTCCGTCACCGCGTCAACCTCTGCATCCGTCATGACGGGCGCAACGCCGTCGCGGTTTGCCGCGGCAATCGCGTTGTATATTTTCATGCGGTCGTACGCTACCGTATGCCCTGAGCGCTTCGTGATCATCTTCTCCATGGCTCCACATATCTCCTTTGCTTCCACCATATCTTGTGGTTTATTTTATGAATATGCTAGACATTCTAGCATATATTGTGTCGGCTTGCAACGATAGAAGACGGCGCAGGAACCATCTGAAACGGCGGGAAACCCCATTCTGCCTAAATGCCTGCGATCTCCTGCCAACCAAAAATTATTTTTGATTATGTTTTGCTGCGACGGTTCCGTTTCGATGGAACGGCGCGATTTGCGTAAAGAAGCAACGTGTGCTGAGGGCAAAACACGCGGCCATGACGAGCGCCATCGGGAGCGCCGTCCCCTCGCCTGCAAGCCCGATGAGCGGCATCAGCGCACCGCCGAGCACCATCTGGAAAAGCCCCGCGAGCGCCGACGCGCTGCCCGCGTTCTTTCCTTGGCGCGCGAGCGCGAGCGAAAAGCTCGCAGCGCCGATCACCGAGAGCGGCACAATGGTCACAAAGAGAACGACGACGATGACGGCAAGCGGCGCGCCGGCAAAAAGCGAAGCGAGCAGCACAAGGCTCCCGCCAAACTGCACGAGAACCGCGGCTTTCAGCATCGTGACATCCGGCACGCGCCCCGCCAGCCGCGCGGGGAGCAGCCCGACCGCCATAAGCCCTGCGCCAATGCCCGCGAAAATCAGGCTGTAGGCCTGTGCCGAGACGGCATAAACATTCTGAAACACGAACGACGAGCCGCCGAGGTAGGCAAAAAAGCCGCCGAACACGAACATTTGGAGCAGGCAATGCCCAAAGAAATAGCGGTCATGCAGGAGCTGCGGAAACTTTTTCAGGCTTGCTGCCATGCCGCCTGCCCGCGCCTCTTCGGGAAGCGTCTCGCGGAATCTCGCCGTCGCGAGGAACTGCACCGCGCCGACCAAGACGAGCAGCCAGAAGACAGCGCGCCATGAGGCGACGAGCAGGATCTGCCCGCCGATGACGGGCGCGAGGACGGGCGCAAGGCCGTTGACCATCATGAGCAGCGAGAAAAAGCGCGTGAGTTCCGTTCCCTCGCAGACGTCGCGCGCAATCGCCCGCGCGATGACAATGCCGCTCGCCCCCGCAAAGCCTTGCACGAAGCGAAAGGCGAGAAAGAGCGCGATATCCGTCGCATTCGCGCAGAGCGCCGATGCCGCCGCAAAGACGAGCATCCCGGCGAGCAGCGGAAGCCTGCGCCCGTATCGGTCACTCACCGGTCCCATCACGAGCTGTCCGATCGCCATGCCGAGCATCGTCATCGTCAGCGTGAGCTGCACGAGCGAGGCCGTCGCCCCCAGATCCGCCTGCACGGCGGGGAGCGCGGGCAGGTACATATCGGTCGAGAGCGGCGCCATCGCCGACATCACGCCGAGAAAAATCATGAGCCAAATGCGGTTCTTCCTGGGAACAGACACGAGACCACTTCCTCCCTATGTGCCGCTATGCCGCTGCCGCCTTGATTCGGGCGCAGCCAAACGATATAATATATGGAATAGACGGATCGAATAGACTCATCATAGTAGACAATGGACGGAAAATCAAGGTGGTAATGAATATGAAGGCAATGGAAACACGCCTGAAGGGCGTATTCCTCATCGAGCCGCAAGTCTTCGGCGACGCGCGCGGCTGGTTCATGGAAAGCTGGTCGAAGCGCAAGTTCGAGGACGCAGGATTTCCTGTCGAATTCCTGCAGGACAATCAGAGCTTTTCCGCACAGAAAGGCACGCTGCGCGGCCTCCACTACCAACTGAACCCCATGGCGCAGGCAAAGCTCCTGCGCTGTACGCGCGGCAGGATCTTCGACGTCGCCGTCGATATACGAAAGGGCAGCCCGCAGTACGGCAAATGGGCCAGCGCTGAACTCACGGCAGAGAACAAGCGCCAGCTCTTCATCCCGCGCGGCTTTGCGCACGGCTTCATCACGCTGACGGACGACGTCGAGGTACAGTACAAGGCAGATAACTACTACGCGCCCGAATGCGACGGCAATATCCGCTGGGACGATCCCGCAATCGGCATCCATTGGCCGATCGCTCCCGTCATCCTCTCGGACAAGGATAAGGCCGCGCCGCTCCTTGCCGAGCGCACGGAGCTAAACTTCACCTACGACAAATGATGCGCGCACAAAACGAGACCCATGAACAGGTTTTCCTGCTGCATGAGCCTCGTTTTATTGCTGCGGATCCATTACTCCAAGATATAGACTTCCAAATCCTGTCGTCCGAAGGCGAGCGCCTCTTCATGCGTATCGAATGCGACATCGATGCGGTTGCCCTGAATCCCCCAGCCGATGTCCTCCGCCACGGCCTCGCCGTAGCCGGGGATGAAGACGTGCGTGCCGAGCGGGATGACCGCAGGATCGACGGCGATGACGCCGTGGCGCACGAGTGTGCCGGATGCCGTGCGGCTGCCGTTTCCGGGATCGAATGCACTGTACGCCGTCGCTTCCATATATACGACGCGTCCGCCGCCGCGGCTCGCGAGCTCGGACGGCTGATACGTCTCGCCGCCCGTGAGCGCGGCGTACGTGCCGTCGCCGCATATCCCGTCAACCGTAAGCCCGTTGTTCTGTTGAAAACGCCGTATCGCATCGACTGTCTTCGCACCGCATATCCCGTCTGCCGAATCGACAAGCCATCCCTGCTCGATGAGGAGCGTCTGCACGCGCCGCACCGCTTCGCCGCGCGAACCCTGCTTGACGAGGATCGAGCCGGCGAACGCATTTGCGCTTAGCGCGATGAGCAAGATCAAAATCAAACCTGCTGCCGAAATATGAACTCGTTTCGTCATAAAAGCCTCTCCTTCCTACTCGGTTATGCGCATAGCGCGATATCCACTCAGCGGAGTCTAATACTATCCACTATAATATCATAAAGCATCGCCAAAAGTCAAAATCACCTCGATCACCTCGCCAAAAACGCTTTTGGTGCAGCAAAAAGCCGACGGCATGCTTGACAAAATGTTTTCTGCGCCATACAATATGCCGACATAGTAATCATATAGGACTTTCAATTTCAAGAAAGAAGGGTTTCCCATGGCTCAGAACAAGGACGTTGAGAGCGCACGCAGCGAAGCGCTCCGAACGCATCGGCAAGGGCAAGCGAAGCAGATGATTCGGTGATTCTTGGGTTCGTCGCCGTCTGCGCGATGACGGACCACGACCTTATGGGCAAGCTCGAAGAAGCCGCACCGGCAAACGCATAAGATACAGAAAAAGGACCGGTCGCAAGACCAGCCCTTTTCGTAAGAATGGCTTCAACAGTGCTATGGAGCGCTATGGAGTGCTGTGGAGCGATATCGGAATCTGGCGATTTATTCGGCAATGCCCGGCGTCGTCATCTGCTCCGGGGAAAGGATGTGCTCCATCTTCTCCTTCGAGAGGAGCCCCTTTTCGAGGACGACCTGACGGATCGGCTTGCCCGTCGTGTAGGCTTCCTTGGCAAGCATCGCGGAATTCTCATAGCCGATGTGCGGCAGGAGCGCCGTGACGACCCCGACGCTGCCCTCGAGCCACTTCGCGCACTGCTCGCGGTTCGGCTCGAGACCGACGAGAAGCTTGTCAACAAACGTGTTGATCGCATTCGTCAGGAACCGCATCGAGTTGAACAGGTTGAACGCAATGACCGGCTCCATGACATTGAGCTCGAACTGTCCATTTTCGACGCCGAGCGAAATGGCGAGATCATTGCCGATGACCTGATAGCAGGCCTGATCGAGCACTTCGGCGATGACCGGGTTGACCTTGCCCGGCATGATGGAGGAACCCGGCTGGCGCTGCGGAAGCTTGAGCTCGTTGAGGCCGCAGCGCGGACCCGATGCCATGAGGCGGAAGTCGTTTGCCATCTTGATGAGGACGAGCGCCGTCGTCTTCATCGCGCTCGACATGTCGGAAAACCCATCCGTGTTGTTCGTCGCATCGATGATGTTCGGCGCCGTGCGGTACCGCTCGCCGAGCTCCTGCGTCATCGCGTCCGCGACCTTGTCGATGTAGGCAGGCTCTGCGTTCAGCCCCGTGCCGACCGCCGTGCCGCCCATGTTGATCACGTGGAGCGTTTCCGCCGCCTGGTTGATGCGGATGATCGCGCGGCGGACAGCCGACGCATACGAGCCCATTTCCTGCCCGAGCGTGATGGGGACAGCGTCCTGCAAATGCGTGCGCCCCATCTTGAGGACGTCCTTGTACGCATCCGCCTTGCGTTCAAGCTCCGTCGCAAGGGAATCGAGCGCCGTCGTGAGCTTGTTCGCCTTGTGGATGAGGCATACCTTGATGCCCGTCGGGAACGAGTCGTTCGTCGACTGCGCCATGTTTGCGTGATTGTTCGGGGAGATGATGTCGTAGCGTCCCTTCGGCTGTCCGCTGAGCTCAAGCGCGCGGTTGCAGAGCACTTCGTTCATGTTCATGTTGATCGATGTGCCTGCCCCGCCTTGAATCGGGTCGACCGGGAACTGGTCCATCCACTTGCCGGAAATGATCTCGTCTGCTGCCTTCACGAGGAGCTCGCCTATCTTCTTGTCGAGACGTCCCGTTTCCATGTTTGCCGTTGCAGCTGCTTTCTTGACCTGCGCAATCGCCTTGATGAAATCCGGGTCGAGCTTCTGTCCCGTAATCTTGAAGTTCTCGATGGCACGCATCGTCTGAACGCCGTAGTAAACGTCGTCCGGCACCTGAAGCTCCCCTAAGAAATCGTGTTCTGTACGCATTTTCCCTCATTCCTTTCTTTGACTCGTCCGGAAAGATCTCTTTCTTGACTTGAATTGTATCATGTATACAAAATACATTCAAGTACATCTTTATCAAAAAGTTCGCTCGTCACGAACCTTTTTGCAAAACCGCATCGCATATCCAGGCTCCAATCCGATCAAAACATTCCGAGGAGTTTCATCCACGGCAAACCAATGCCGAGCCAAACGATGACGTGCATGACCGTGACCAAAAACCCGATCTTCCACCATTGCCCCTGCCCCATGAAGCCCGCACCGAAGAAGATCGGCGTGACGCCACAGCCGTAGTGCGTGAGAAACGAGGCGCTGTTGCAGAGCGCGCCGAGCAGGATGAGCACGCCGAGCACGGGCGCGCCGGCCGCGACGAGGATGGTCGCGAAAGCAGCGAAGAGCGCCATGATATGCGCGCTGTTGCTCGCGAGCAGATAATGCGCAAAGGTGTAGACGAGGCAAAGCACGACGAGCATCGTCATCCACTCCATGCCGCCGAACTTCGCTGCCATCACGTCGGCAAACCACTTCATAAGGCCGAGCTTTGAAAGGTATGCCGCCATATTGACGAGCACGCCCATCCAAACGAGCACATCCCATGCGCCGTGCTGGCGCGTAATGTCCGACCAGTCGAGCACGCGCGTCACGAGCATGGCGGAAAGCCCCATGAGCGCGACAAACGCCGAGTCAATATGGTGGATGGATCCCGTCGCCCAAAGGATGAGCGCCAAGACGAAGATCGTACAGAGAATCTTTTCTTTGCCCGACATGGGTCCCATCTCATGCAGTTCCCTGCGCGCGAGCTGCTGCGTCTCGGGCATCTTCTTCTGCTCGGGATCGATGAGCCGATAGAGCAAATACGGCGTCGCAATCGTAAGCAAAAGCCCCGGCACGATGCAGGCGGCGAACCACGAGCCCCAGCTGATCGACGTGCCGAATATCTCCTGTGCAAGCGTGTTGCAGAGAACATTGTTCGACGCGCCCGTCAGGAAGATGCATGCCGACGTGATGACTGCTGCATAGGCACTAAACATCAGGAACGCGCCCGTGCGTCGGTTCTCTTCCTTTTCCGGCTCTGCACCGACCGCATTGACGACGCTTCGGACGATCGGGTAGATGATGCCGCCGCCGCGTGCCGTGTTCGACGGCGTAAACGGCGCAATGCAGAAATCCGCCGCGCTCATTACGTAAGCGACACGCAAGGTGCTGCTGCCGAAGCGTGCGAGCAATGCGTAGGAAATACGCTTCCCAAGCCCCGTCTTGATGAAGCCCTCCGCAAACATGAACGCGGAAACGATGAGCCAAATCGTCGTGTTGGAAAACCCTGCGAGCGCTTCGCCCGCCTTCATGATGCCGAGGAGCGGCAGGAGCGTACAGGCGAGAATTGCGATGGCGCCGATCGGCATCGGCTGCAGGATGAAGCCCGCAATCGTCGCGACGAACACGGCGAGCAGCCCCCATGCCGGCGCCGAGACGCCGGCAGGCGCAGGAATGAACCACAGGACTATGCCGATCGCTACGCAGATGAGACCGCGCACGACAGGCGGCAGCCCCTGGCCTTTCTTTTTTTCGGACATATAGCATTCCTCCATTTCTCACAACAGGCATGTCCATGCCTGTCTGCTTTCCTGTATGCAATATACAGGTGTGACTACAGGATTCTATACGATCCGATCCATTTATTACGCAAATTTTATCATAAAAAATTTTTATCTTCCATGTGGTACAGCTCCAGCACCACCTGCACAAATCCTTCGATAGCCCTTGTCCGATAGCCCTTGTGCTGCATGGCAAGGAATGTCTTGCGCGTCGCAAGCGCCCCCTCCAGCCGATAGAAAAAGAGCGCATTGGTCGGAAGCGACAGGCTCACGAGCGTATCCGTCAGGAAGGTCGCGCCAAGCCCCTGGCGTGCCATATGGAACGCCGTCATGAGCTGATTCAGATACAGGCGCACGCGCGGCGCATAGCCTGCCGTCTGAAACAGGCCCTTTGCCCGCCGATACATATCATTTCCCGGCCCGAGCAGCAGGAAATCCATCCCGGCAAACGCCGCGAGCGAAACGGCAGGCGTCGCGGCGGAAAGATGGCGGCCCGCGAGCACATCCTGCCGCGTCATGCACGCATCGGAAAACCGTGCATGGATCGGCGCGCCGGCAGGAACGGCAAGCAGAAGATGATCCGTATAAAAGGGCGTGCTGTCACAGCGCGTGGCATCGTATACGCCGCTGTCCACAATCACATCCAGTTTTCCCTCCGCGAGCCGATTGTAGAGATCGGCCGAATCCGACTCGATGACCGACAAGCGAATCTGCGGATACTTTCGACTGAATGCTTCAATCATAGGAGGCAGGAAGCAGGAGGCAAAAAAATTTGTCCCGCCTAGGGCAAGCGTGCCGCTCTGCAGCCCCGCAAGATCATCGCAATACCGTTTCAGATCCCGCCGGATCCGTATCACACGCTCTGCCGCCTCCATGTACGCCCGCCCTGCATCGGTAAGCCCCAAGGGACTCCGGGCGCGGTCAAAAAGCGGCACGCCGAGCTCGCTTTCCACCTTTTTCACGGCAGCGGACAAGGCGGGCTGGGATACGAAAAGCTGCCGCGCTGCCGCGGAAAAGCTGCGCGCCTCCCATACGGCCAAAACGTATTCCATCTCCTTTAACATGAATATCTCCTCCAATATGTGATAAGATAATTTTATCTAGATCAAAAAGTTATCTGTATTGGATTATAGCATGCCATCATGCTATCGTATAGGACAGAAGCAATTCCCTCGCCTATCAAACCATTTGGAGAAAACAGGAGGAGCGACCATGAAAACAATTGGCATCATCGGCGGAATGGGTCCTATGGCGACCGTGGACCTCATGGAAAAAATCATACAGGAAACCGACGCCCATGAGGATCAGGAGCATATCCCCATCCTCGTCGACAACAACACACGTATTCCCGATCGGACCGCCGCCATTCTCGGGCAGGGCGAAAGCCCCGTCCCTGAGCTGCTGCGCTCCGCCAAGCGTCTCACGGAGGCCGGCGCCGACTTCCTCATCATGGGCTGCAACACGGCGCACTATTTCCTGCCCGCCATGCTGCCCCATCTGACTGTCCCGTTCCTGAGCATAATCGATACGGCAGTCCGGTTCTGCCAATCCCAGGGCTTTCACAAAATCGGCCTGCTTGCATCTGCCGGCACCTGCAAGAGCGGCATCTATCAAAAGGCGCTCCAAAAAGCCGGCATTTCCGTTCTCATGCCGGGCAGGGAACAGGAATCTGCCATCCACAACATGATTTACGAAGGGGTCAAGGCGGGAAAAGAGAACTACGATACGGCAGCGGTCGAATGCGCTCTTGCCTCCATCAAGGCGGATGGAGCGGAAGCATTCCTGCTCGGCTGCACCGAAATCCCCGTCGCCGTGCGCATGTACCATATAAAGGGCAATTTCATCGACGCGACCGACGTGCTGGCAAAAGAAGCCATTCGTTTGGCGGGTGCAGCGATTCGCGCATGACGCCCCTTCCCTGTCCTCGCGGCATAAGCTTGTAATTTTCCTCATAATATTGTATTATGTATACAATATACCGTAGTGACATAGCAGGAACACGATAGTGTTACGATGCATCGGCAGAGCAGAAAGGAACGATCATGCAGATCACGCGCCCCTCGCGGCAGGATTGGTTTCTATTCCTGCTCATGCTCCTTCTCATTCCGCTGGCGGGCGAACCGAAGATCCACCCGTTTGGAGGCGACTTCGCAAGCTTTCGCGTGAGCTTCGGATCGCCGCTCTTCCTGCTGTTCCTGCTGCTTCTCCGCTCCTTTCCGCGCGTGCTTCTCGGCTGCGCGGCAGGCATTGCCGTCGTCCTCTTCCGCATGGCGCTGGATACCATGCGAGGGATTCCGGTGGCGGATGCTTTTTCCCTTCGCAGCGCGACGTTTTTCTACTATGCATGTTATGCGCTCTTCTTTGCCGCGCCGCGCCTCACGGGCATGCACGTCTACGAGCAGGCGCTCGCGGTCGCGTTTTGGGCGATCCTGGCCGAGATCCTCGCGAGCTTTTCCGAGCTCACCGTTCTCCGCATGATGATCCCCATACAGACATCGTTTACCTTTTCGATGTTTTTTCATATCCTCGGCATTGCCATCCTGCGCTGTTTTTTTATTCTGTCCTTCTTCTACATCTTTACCCTTTACGCGACGGAAATACGTCTTGCACGCAAGACGAAGGAGCGCGACCGCCTCGCTCTTTTGATCGCCGGGCTCTACGAAGAGACATTCACGCTCCGCGGCGCCATGCAGAGCGCCGAAGATGTAACACGCAACAGCTACCAGGCATACGATTGCCTCCAAGAGGTGACAAACGTGGCGGATGCACGCGCTCTCTCGCCGGAAATCCTGCGCATCGCGGAGCAGTGCCATGAGATCAAGAAGATCAACCAACGCATATACACCGCACTGCACGAGCTTACATCGAATCGCCGCGTCGACGACTACTTGCCGCCCGATGAAATCGTACGCCTGCTCCTGCACGCGCAAAGGCATTACGCGTGCGCCCTCGGCAGGGAAATCACGTTTTTTGCCGATGTACAAAAGGATCTGCCGCCCCTGCACGTCTTTTTGCTGCTCTCGATCCTAAACAATCTCGTCGCCAATGCAGTCGAGGCGATCCCCCAGCGCGGAACGGTCTCGCTTTCCATCCGGGGAGGCGGCGGCACGCTCCGCATCACGATTGAAAACACGGGAAGCTTCATTGCGAAGGATCATTTCGCTCGCGTCTTTCATCCCGGCTACACGACGAAATTCGACAGCTCCGGGAAGGCGTCGAGCGGTGTCGGTCTGACTTATGTCAAACAGAAAACGGAGTCGTTCGGCGGCCGCATCGAGATAGACTCGGACGGCAAGAATCGCGTGACCGTCTCGATATGCCTGCCGTGCCAAAAGCTGCAGCAGCAAGATGCTGCCGCATCCGGCAAACGTCCCGAATGACTGGAAAGAAGGTGCTTTCGACGAATTTTATGCTCATCGATGACGATGATGCCATCCGCTACATGCTGCAGGACATTATTGAGGAATACCGGCTCGGCGAGGTCGTGGATTCCCTCTCCGATGCCCGTGTTCTTACCAATGAGCTCCTGCGCCACGAGCAAGTCGACATTCTCATTCTCGACATGCTCATGGAAGGGATCGACGGAATGGCGGCAGCAGCTGCCGTCCGTGCACAATTCACGGGCAAAATCATCATGCTCTCACAGGTCGAAAGCAAGGAGCTCGTCGGCAAGGCTTACGAGATGGGTGTCGACTACTACATTACGAAACCGCTGAACCGCAACGAGATCTTAGGCGTCATTCGAAATGTCAGCAAGCATATCCGCCTCGAACATTTCGCACATGATCTGCAGTCCTCTTTGAAAAAGACCCTCGCTGGCCCCGCTTCAAGCGCCGCGCGTCCATCGGGGAGAAGTCTTGCCCATGCCGTCCTGAAAGAACTCGGCATCGCGGATATGAGCGGCGCAAAAGACCTCATGGCGATCCTTCACTGCCTCGCCCATACGCCAAATGACGACGGGATTCTCCCCCCGCTTCAGCGAATATTTGCCGCCGTCCTGCAAGGGCGGGCGAAGGAGGAAGGAGACATCTCAAAAGAGGTCAAGGCGATGGAACAGCGCCTGCGTCGCACGATCTCCCAAGCGCTCCTGAACCTCGCCGCAATGGGCGCGCTCGACTACACGAATCCGCGCTTCGAGTCGTACGCACCGCTCTACTTCGACTATGCGGAAGTCCGCCGCATCATGACCATGATGGAAGAAGAAAAACAGCCGAAGCGCTCCGACGTCCACATCAATATGAAGAAATTCATCCATGCACTCTTTCGCGCAACACAGGAATGACGCGAGGAAGCGTTCCGATGGCATCCTCCCGTGCTGCCGCAGAACGTCCGCATGGACGCGAAATGCCCTATGCCAGCCCGCGTCCGCCGCGAAGGCCGGCGCATAAAAGCGCCCTGCGCTGCACAATGAAGCGACCGCATTTTCCCCTTTCCTAATACGAAAAAATGATGTATGATAGATAATAGATAGTAGAATGAACGTATATAGCCTACATGCTATACGTCAACATAAAGGAAGCGCGGATATATGCAGCACCCTTGTATTGTCCGCGGTTCCGAAACGTCTCTTCTGAAAGGAACGATAACCGACTATGATTCGTTTGCCGGTCAAAGACCTAAAAGAGGGCATGATCATCGGGCAGAGCATTTACAACCGGCTCGGCGCAAGCTACCTCGTAAAAGGCCAGCCCATCACAAAGGGATATATCGGTCAGCTTCAAAAAATTGGCATTCCGACGCTCAACGTCACTTCAATGGATCCCAATCTGAAACTTCCGCCACCGGAAGACGTCGTACAGGAGCGCACGCGCATCACGGCAATCCAGCGCGTCTACGAGACGTATCAGAGCGTTGAGGAATCGGGGCGCATCGACGTCGCAAGCATGCAGGCCGTATCGGAAAACATCCTTTCCGACATCCTCGCGAAGCGCGGCAACCTCGTCCAGCTCACGGATATCCGCCTGCACGACACCTACACGTTCGCACACAGCGTCAACGTCGCCGTGCTCTCCGCCATGCTCGGCATGCTCTGCCACTACACGAAGAAGGACATGCTGCTCCTGACACTCGGCGCACTCCTCCACGACCTCGGAAAGATCAACGTCCCCTCGGAGATCCTAAACAAAAATGGACGACTCACGAATTCCGAATTCTCGACGATGAAGGATCATCCGCTCAACGGCGGAAAGCGCATTATGGCAATGCAGAACGAGCTCCCCTCGCCTGCCATCCTCGCAGCGATCGCCTCCCAGCACCACGAGCACATCGACGGAAAAGGCTATCCGCGCGGGTTCAAAGGCGACCAGATCCACCGCTTCGCCAAGATCGCCGCGATCGCCGACGTCTACGATGCGCTGACGAGCGAGCGTCCCTACAAGAAGGCGTACACGCCGAACGTCACGCGCAACATCATGGTCAACGTCAACAAGGGGCAGTTCGACCCGGATCTCCTGGAACTCTTCTTCAACAATGTCGCCGTCTACCCCGTCGGCACAATCCTCAAGACGATTTGGGGCTACGGCATCGTCAAGAAGTGCGAGTTCGGCCATACGGAAACGCCGACCATCGTCCTCTTTGCCAACATGGAAGGACGCGTGCTCCCAAAACCGGAGGTCATCAATCTCGGCGAATGTGCGGAGGGAAACAGCGCGATCATCCTCGTCGTAACCGACGGCGATCTTCTCCACTTCGTTCACGATCTCGGGCTCGACCCGTCCATTTATCTAAAGGAAGACGACCCCAGCGAAGAAAGCGAATAACGGATTGCATCCAAAAACATCCAAACAGAGGAAGGCATGGCATCGCGTCGCACCTTCCTCTTTTTTTGCGCCCTACTTCAACTTCACGAGCTCGTAATCCCGCGTGCCCATGCCGATCTTTTCCGCGTGCTCCAGCGTTTCCTTCCAACAGATATTCGGGTTGCTGTCGAGAAAATGGTCGTGGTGGTGCTCCCAGCCTTCCTGCGCCAAATGATCGCCGAGCTGACTATTGCGGATCGGCGTCATCCTGAGGCACGCATCCGCACACGCCTGGTCGAGTGCGACGGGATCGAACGACGCGAACATGCCGACGTCCGGCAGGATCGGCGCATCGTTCTCGCCATGGCAGTCGCAGTTCGGAGAAATATCGCGTACGAGATTGACGTGAAAGCAAGGGCGGTCCTGGCAGACTGCCTGCGCGTACTCCGCCATCTTGCGGTCGAGAAGATCGTTCGCATCCCACTGCTCATTGCTGATCGCATCAAAGCTGCATGCGCCGATGCAGCGGCCGCAGCCTGCGCATACGGCGGGGTCGATGAACGCCTTGTTGTTCTCGTAGCGGATCGCATGGGAGCCACAGTTCTTCGCGCACTTGCGGCAGCCGCGGCAGAGTTCCGCGTTCACGACGCACTTTCCAGACGAGTGCTGCTCCATCTTGCCCGCGCGGCTCCCGCAGCCCATTCCGATGTTCTTGATCGCACCGCCGAAGCCCGTCGCCTCGTGCCCCTTGAAATGCGCAAGACTGATGAAGATATCGGCATCCATGATGGCGCGTCCGATCTTCGCCGCCTTGACATACTCACCGTTCCTGACGGGGACCTCGACCTCGTCCGTTCCGCGCAGGCCATCGCCGATGAGGATCTGGCAGCCCGTCGTGACCGTGTTGAACCCGTTAAGATTCGCGCAGTCGAGATGTTCGAGCGCATGCTTGCGGCTGCCCGGATAGAGCGTATTGCAGTCCGTGAGGAACGGGCGCCCGCCCTGCTCCTTGACAAGATCGGCGATGACCTTTGCGTACTGCGGGCGGAGGAATGCCATATTGCCGAGTTCGCCAAAGTGCATTTTGATTGCGACAAACTTCCCATCCATATCGATCGTTTTGATGCCTGCTGCCATGCAGAGTCTGCGCAGCTTCATGAGTTGGCTCGTGCCAACCGGCACGCGCCAATCCGTAAAGTAGACCTTCGCTTTCTCCATGATACCCTCCCAATAAAATAAAACCATCTTGATAAAACAATCTTGCCCCTTGCTCACAGGGACAAGATATCCATATATCCATACATGAAATAACCACCAGAGGCTTTCTCGTCACCTGCTGGCGGTTACTTCTTCATATCAACCGATCCATATACACTTCTCATACAATAGTTCCATGAGCAAGTTGCCTAGCCCATCGGACTCGCCTCCCATCCATCTCTGCATGTCGGCTTCCATCGGAAAGGCTGAACACCTGCTTTCCTTTGGCTTATCTATACGATACCATAATCGTCCCTTCCTGTCAATTGGATTTTTAGAAACTTTCAGCAAATTATTGGGCCAACCGAAACGATCTGTCTTTTATGAAGGAACGATATTGACAATGCCCGTATATATGTTAAAATGAGCGCAGTTTAATTTTAATGCAAAAGGAGGAACCGTCTATGGGAAAAACACTTGTTGCTTATTTTTCCGCCAGCGGCATCACGGCAAAAGTCGCAAAAAAATTGGCCGACATACGAAATGCCGATCTATATGAGATTCGCCCGGAAACGCCGTATACGGAAGACGACCTCAACTGGTCAGACCGCGCCTCACGCACAAGCCTCGAATCGAGCAACCCCGCATCGCGTCCGGCACTTGCCGACAGGGACGCCAATATCGCAGCGTACGATACAATCTTCTTGGGATTCCCAATTTGGTGGTATAAGGCGCCGCATATCATCAACGCATTCCTAGAAGCCTACGACTTCTCCGGAAAAAGAATCATCACGTTTGCGACATCGGGCGGCAGCAAATTCGGCAAGACGATGGCCTCGCTTCAGCCGAGCTGCTCGGACACGGTCATCTGGAAGCAGGGAGAAGTGCTCAATGGGGATCCGTCGAGGTCAAGAATCACCGAATGGGTCAGCAGCCTGAAACTCTGAGCAGCAGGGACGCGTCTGCGTCCTCTTTTTGGGCAAAATAAATATCCTACAAAAAAAACCCGACTGCGTCGGGCTGTGCGTTCAAATGGTGCGGTCGATGGGACTTGAACCCATACGTCTTGTGAACACTACCCCCTCAAAGTAGCGCGTCTGCCAATTCCGCCACGACCGCAATATGAAATTGTTGGGCAACCGCCCCTATTCAGACGCAAGCTCCCTTGCTACACGGCTCGGACTCCTGCGGCTTTCTGCCTATGGTGCGGTTGATGGGACTTGAACCCATACGTCTTGTGAACA
>NZ_KI273066.1:69341-70401 GCF_000469545.1 Mitsuokella sp. oral taxon 131 str. W9106
CCTCAAAGTAGCGCGTCTGCCAATTCCGCCACAACCGCATAAATTAGATGGTGCGGTCGAGAGGACTTGAACCTCCACGGTATTGCTACCACTAGCGCCTGAAGCTAGCGCGTCTGCCATTCCGCCACGACCGCAATATGGAATTCGGATACATTAGGTGGTGCCGAGGACCGGAATCGAACCGGTACGGTTGTTTCCAACCGGCGGATTTTAAGTCCGCTGCGTCTGCCAGTTCCGCCACCCCGGCAGTATCAAGAATGATCAAAAGTGGAGCGGGTGATGGGAATCGAACCCACGTGATCAGCTTGGAAGGCTGGAGCTCTACCATTGAGCTACACCCGCATAAGCAAAGTGGAGCTGGCGAGAGGAATTGAACCCCCAACCTGCTGATTACAAGTCAGCTGCTCTACCTATTGAGCTACACCAGCTTGATAATGGTGCCTCAGAGCGGAATCGAACCACTGACACGGGGATTTTCAGTCCCCTGCTCTACCGACTGAGCTACCGAGGCATCTAACAAGTTGTTATTATGACACGCGGAGCGTGCAATAATCAAAGTGGCGACCCGAAGGGGACTTGAACCCCTGACCTCCGCCGTGACAGGGCGGCATTCTAACCAACTAAACTACCGGGCCGAAAAAAATGGTGACCCACCACGGAATCGAACCGTGAACCTACTGATTAAGAGTCAGTTGCTCTGCCAGTTGAGCTAGTGAGTCATGATAGAAACCGCTTACGCGGTATACTGCAAGCGGCTTATTCACAGTGGTGGCTCACCCGGGATTCGAACCCGGGACACCCTGATTAAAAGTCAGGTGCTCTGCCAACTGAGCTAGTGAACCGCTATTTGGCTGGGGTAGTTGGACTCGAACCAACGAATGCGGGAGTCAAAGTCCCGTGCCTTAACCGACTTGGCTATACCCCAAACACCCCAGGGGATTTATGAAAATGGCTCCTCGAGCAGGATTCGAACCTGCGACAGCCTGATTAACAGTCAGGTGCTCTACCGACTGAGCTATCGAGGAGTAAAATCAGCGACTCCCTATCCTCCCGGGCCGTC
>NZ_KI273067.1 GCF_000469545.1 Mitsuokella sp. oral taxon 131 str. W9106
TTTTTGCGTCAATTTATTTTACAACTTACGATACGATGTACGGGCTGTTTTGTTTGACGGCGAAAGATTGACTTTGCACGTGCCTTACGTTAAAATGTCTAACGAGAAGAAATCCAGAGAAAATGCCTGCTGTTCTGGTAATACGGAAAAGATGGAATCATCTTAGCGCTGGTTCTCATGCGTGACATGAGAGGACGAGGAGAAGGTTGTCGAGCCGTCAGCGGATGCCTTCCGGCCGCCCGCCGATAGATTCCCGGCAAAGCCCGTGCGCGAGCGCGGGGACAAAATGGGATGGGGCGCAGCAGGCGCGTGGGGAATTTTCCCCAAGGAGGGAATTTTATGTGTGGTATTGTCGGCTATATCGGCGACAAGCAGGCGGCGGAGTTCCTGCTCGACGGACTCTCGAAGCTTGAGTATCGCGGCTACGACTCGGCAGGCATCGCGGTCTACGACGGCGCGAAGATTCGCGTCGAGAAGAGCGTCGGTCGTCTCGCCGCACTGCGCGACAAGATCGGCAGCAACATGCCGAAGGGCACGCTCGGCATCGGCCATACGCGCTGGGCGACGCATGGACGCCCGTCTGACCGCAACGCACATCCGCATACGGACTGCAGCGGGGACTTCGTCATCGTCCACAACGGCATCATCGAGAACTACCTCGCACTGAAAGAGGATCTCATTGAGAAGGGGCACGACTTTAAGTCCGAGACGGATACGGAGGTCGTCGCACATCTCCTCGAAGAAGTCTACAACGGCGATTTCGTCTCGTCGATCCGCGAAGTCCTGCGCCGTATCGAGGGTTCCTATTCGCTCGTGTTCATGAGCAGGAAGCATCCCGATATGCTCGTCTGCACGAAGCAGGACAACCCGCTGGTCATCGGAATCGGCGAGGGGGAAAACTTCATCGCATCCGATATTCCCGCGATCATTTCGCGCACGCGCCGCACTTACATCCTGAACGACGGCGAGCTCGCCGTCGTCAAGAAGGATTCGATCCAAATCACGAACCGCGAGGGCGAAGCGGTTACGAAGAAGGTCTTCGAAGTCAACTGGAACGCTGAGGCAGCGGAAAAGGGCGGCTACGAGCACTTCATGCTCAAGGAGATCCACGAGCAGCCGAAGGCGGTGCGCGACACGATGAGCCAGCGTATCGCGAAGGATGGCAAGCGCATTGTGATGGATGAGCTCAAGTGGGATGCCGACTATCTGAATTCGTTCAACAAGATCTACATCGTCGCCTGCGGCACGGCGTACCATGCTGGGCTTGTCGGCAAGTTCTACATCGAGAAGATGGCACGCGTGCTCGTCGAGGTCGACGTCGCATCGGAGTTCCGCTATCGCAATCCGATCGTCGATGAGAATACGCTGCTCATCGTCGTCTCGCAGTCCGGCGAGACGAGCGATACGCTCGCCGCACTCAAGGAGTCGAAACGTCTCGGCGCAAAGACGCTCGCGATCACGAACGTCGTCGGCTCGTCGATCGCACGCGAGGCGGATCAGGTGCTCTACACGTGGGCAGGCCCTGAGATCGCCGTCGCGTCGACGAAAGCCTATACGACGCAGCTCATTCTCTTCTTCATGCTCTCCCTCTACATGGCGCAGATCCGCGGCACGCAGAGTCCGGAGCGCGTCGAGGCGCTTATTTCGAGACTCAAGGAGATCCCTGCGCAGGTCAGCGAGACGCTCTCGGATGTTGAGCCGATCAAGACGTTTGCGAAGCAGTACGGCTTCAACGAGGATGTCTTCTACATCGGCCGTGCGCTCGACTATGAGGTCGCGCTTGAAGGCGCGCTGAAGCTCAAGGAGGTTTCCTATATCCACGCCGAAGCGTATGCGGCAGGCGAGCTCAAGCACGGCACGCTCGCGCTCATCATTGAGGGCGTTCCCGTCATCGCGCTCGCGACGCAGAAGAGTGTCTACGAGAAGACCCTCTCGAATATCAAGGAGGTCAAGGCGCGCGATGCTGTCGTCATCGGGCTTGCGGCGGCAGGCGACACGGAGCTCTCCAAATACGTCGACCATGTCATCACCGTCCCGCAGACGGATGAGCTGCTCATTCCGCTCCTGACGGTCGTTCCGCTGCAGCTTCTCGCTTACTATGCGGCAATCACGCGTGGCTGCGATGTCGACAAGCCGCGCAACCTCGCGAAGTCGGTTACGGTGGAGTAAGGCCGTTACGTGCACCTGGTATGATGAAATCCCTGCTGTCATGAAAAGAGAGCAGGGATTTTTTGAAGGGAAACACGAAATCCATTTTCGGGTCCGTGCGAAAGGAGCATTTCATGAAAGCGTTTATTTACGACATGGACGGCGTGATCGCCGACACCGAGCCCGTGCATACGAAGGCGGAGAGAATTGTCCTTCAGGACATGGGCATCGAGGTCACGGACGAGTTCCTCGCGCAATATCAAGGCGTGACGGATCTCATGATGTACGAGGATCTGAAGGAGAAATTCCATTTCGCGCCGTCGGCTGCGGAGGTGGCGAAGAAGAAGGCCGCGCTTTTCCAGAAGATCATGCGCGAAGAGCACGTGACGCCTATCGAAGGCATCCTCGCGCTCATCGAAAAGACGCATGAACGCCGCAAGACCGGCCTCAAGACGGCGATTGCGAGTTCGTCGAGCCGCGCATTCATCTCGTTCGTCGTCGACGACCTCGGCATCCGCGACAAGTTCGACTTCCTCATGAGCGGCGAGAGCGTGCCGCGTTCGAAGCCAGATCCAGTCGTTTACCTGCAGACGGCAGAACACCTTGGCGTAGCGCCTGCGGACTGCGTCGTCATCGAGGACACGAAGAGCGGCGCGCTCGCGGCGAAGGCGGCAGGCATGCGCTGCATCGGATTCAAGAGCCCGCACAGCTTCCATCCGGATCTCTCGATGTGTGATGCGGTTGTCACCCGCATAGCGGATGTCGACCCTTCCGAATGGTAAAGGGAGATGGTTTCCTGTATAATACATAACGGGAACAAGAAATCGGGATAAAGGAGTGAAACAATGACGCGACTGGAAGAAATGCTCGCGGCCAATGCAGCGTATCAGAAGCGTGCGCCGCACGACTACACGGGAGAAAACCGCAGGACGAGCAAACTGCCGAAGAAGAAGCTCGCGATCTTTGCCTGTATGGATACCAGGCTGACGGGACTCTTGGAGCCAGCGCTCGGCATCGCGCGCGGCGATGCGAAGGTCATCAAGACGGTTGGCAATTACCTTTCCGGATCGCTCGACAGCGTCATTCGCAGCCTCATGATCGCCATTTACGAGCTTGGCGTCGAGGAGATTGTCGTCATCGGGCATTACGAGTGCGGCATGGCAAAGACGACGGCGGACAGCCTGGCAAGGGCGATGCGCGAGCGCGGCATTGCAGAAGATGTGATCGCAGCGGCGCATGAAGAGCTTGCCGAGTGGGCAGACGCATTCCACGATCCCGTGGAGAATGTGCGCCATGCCGTCGAAACGCTGCGCGGGAATCCCTACATCCCGAAATCGGTCAAGGTGCACGGGCTCATGATCCATCCGCGTACGGCAAAACTGGATCTCATCGTGAGCGGGGACGCGTAGCAGGATATGGCGTCTGCGGCAAAGGATCGATATATGGAATCCGCGCGCGTTTGGATGCGGCCTGCCACGATATCACGGAGCACATCGCGAGCATCAACGATTCCCTTCGGGGAATCGACTACAATGCGGGACGCTACATCCAGATGGCGTGCGTGCAGGCACATGATGAACGCGTGCGCAGTTTCCGTGCCGAGTTCACTGCCGCACGGACCGTGCGCTTGCTGCGGAAGACATCGATGAGGCGTTTCTTAAAAGCTCGAATGAGGCGACATTCGGGCCTGCGCTTTTTGCGCGCCTTGACTTGCAGCTCCTGGTCGTGACGCCGCTTTTGAAGCTCGCGACCATCGAGCCGTTCATCCGCCACGTCGGTTTCGTCTAGCCCCGAATCGTATTTTGCTCTATGGCATGGGTTATGGTATCCTAAAAGCAGTTCGTTTCCTGCCTTGGCTAAAGGATATGGAACGATTCTACTGGGGCGACCTCGATACGAATGGATTGCGTATCCTGTCGAAATTGAGGCAGGAACGGAAAGGGGAAATGCGAATAGCGCTGTAGAAAGGCAATGGCTTCCTAAAATCATGAAGAAAATCATTCTTACCGTTATCCTTACGGCGGTTCTCGTCACCTGCACCATCGTCACGGGGATCGGCTATTTGTTCGGCAATTATTTTGTGCATTTTGGGCTTGAGCGCGGCACGAAGGACAATCCGAAAGAGCCGCCGCGCGCTTATGCACTATTGATGCCGCCGGAGGCGCGCGAGTTTGCAAAGCCAGATTATCCGTCGGAACCATGGGACCTCACATCGACGGATGGGCTGCATCTCGCGGCGACGCACTTTTCGCCGAAGGAGGGACGCATGCAGGAGCCGGAGCGATGGGCGATCGTCGTCCACGGTTACGGCTGCACGCAGCAGAATTCCTACTACATCGCAGAACATTATCTGCACATGGGCTATCACGTGCTGACGCCGGACCTCCGTGCAGCAGGCGACAGCGAGGGACGCTACCTGACCTTGGGCGTGCGCGAGAGCGAGGACATCGTGCTTTGGGCGCGCAAGATCGCACGCGAGCGCCCCCATGCGAAGATCCTCATGCACGGCGTGTCGATGGGCGCGGCGACGGTCATGCTCGCAGCGGGGAGGGATGACTTGCCGCGCGAGCTCGTCGCCTGTGTCGAGGACTGCGGCTATACGAGTGCCTACGACCTGCTTGCGCTGCAGGTGGAGGAATCGTTCGGCCTGCCCGCATTTCCGGCGATGAATCTTCTCGACTGGCGCTGCGTGCGCCTAGCGAAGTTTCGCATCAAGGATGCTGCGCCAATCGAGGCGGTGCGCCATGCGCACGTGCCGATTCTCTTTATCCACGGGGAAAAGGACACGCTCGTGCCGAACTACATGATGGATCTCTTGTACGATGCGGCAAATGCGCCGCAGAAGGCAACGCTCCTGATACCGGGCGCGAACCATGCGGCATCGAGCCAGGTGGGCAAGAAACTCTACTTCAAGACGATACGCGATTTCGTCCGTCCCTACATGGACAAGGACGAAAGGAAATGAGGAGGAATCGCATTGCGGGCAGTAGTGACGCGGGTTAGCTCCGCTTCGGTGACGATAGAGGGCATGGAGCATGGGCGCATTGGGCAGGGCTTCCTCGTCCTGCTCGGCATTGGCCCTACGGATACGGAGGAGACGTGCGGGCACCTAGCGGAAAAGATCGCACGCACGCGCGTCTTCTCCGACGCGGAGGGCAAGATGAACCTCTCGATCGATCAAGTGGGCGGCGCGTTTCTCGTCATCTCGCAGTTTACGCTTTACGCCGACGTGAAGAAGCGGCGTCCGGGCTTTTCGCACGCCGCGCCGCCCGCACTCGCCGCAAGGCTCTACACGCATTTTCTCGCCGTGCTCAAAGGGAAGGGCTTTCGCGTCGTACACGGCGAATTCGGCGCGGATATGCAGGTCGCGTCCATCAACGATGGCCCCGTGACCTTGCTTTTTGATACGGATGCGTTATGATGGTCAGGGGAAAAGAGGGATCCTGCATGAATGAAACTCTGTGCAAGGAATACGCACGGCTCGTCGTGCGCGTCGGAGTCCATCTCGAGCGCGGTCAGATTCTCGTCCTGACCGCGCCGATCGAGTGTGCCTCCTTCGCGCGCCTCATTGCGGAGGAAGCGTTCACGGCAGGAGCGCATGATGTCGTGATGGACTGGGGGGACGAATTGTCGGCGCGCCTGCGCTTTATGCGCGGCAAGAAATCACTCTTCACGGAGTTCCCGGACTGGCGGCGTGCATTCTACACGGACTACGCCGAGCAGGGCGCGGCGTTCGTCACGATCGCCGCGCGCGATCCGGAGCTGTTTGCAGGAATCGATCCCGAAAAACTCACGCTCGCGAATCAAGCAGCGGGCGCGGCGCTTCTTGCGTACCGCGAACGTCTCATGAGCAACAAGAACACGTGGTGCATCGTTTCGATCCCGACGAAGAGCTGGGCAAGAAAGGTCTTTCCCGATTGCACGGAAGAGGAAGCCGTTGCGCGCCTATGGAGAGAGATATTCGCGGCGGTGCGCGTCGGCGAAGGGCGCGATGCCGTGCATGCGTGGCAGGAGCATATCGCGTTCCTGCAAAAGGCGGCGCGTTTCCTGAACGAAAGTGATTTTGAACGACTTCATTACACGAATGCGCTTGGCACCGATCTCACCATCGAGCTGCCGAAAGGCCACATTTGGGCGGGAGGAGCGGAGCGCTCGGCACGTGGCACGCTCTTCGCTGCGAACATGCCGACGGAGGAAGTCTACACCTTGCCAAAGCGCGACGGCGTAAACGGAAAGGCCGTCGCGACGAAGCCGCTGCACTGCAACGGCAACCTCATCGAGAACTTTTCTCTGACGTTCGCGGAAGGGAAGGTCGTCTCGTTCCATGCGGAAAAAGGTGAGGCCGTGCTGAAAGAGCTTCTTGCCATGGACGAAGGCGCATCGTATCTCGGAGAAGTCGCGCTCGTTCCGTTCGATTCCCCGATCCGCAATAGCGGCGTGCTCTTTTACAACACGCTTTTCGACGAAAATGCCGCGTGCCATCTTGCGCTCGGAAAAGCCTATCCGACGTGCATCGAAGGCGGCGCGGATATGGACAGCGTGACGCTCGCACGGCACGGCGTCAACGATTCCTTTATCCATGCGGATTTCATGGTCGGCAGCAGCGACCTTTCGATTGTCGGCGTACGCCGCAGCGATGGAAAGAAGGTACAGGTCTTTCGGAATGGGAACTTCGCATTTTAAGGAGGGCGCATGATGGGGCGCATAGGGCAGGTTGCAGTAAGTCTCATTTGTTTTTTCATGCTTTTTGCCGCCTCGGTTCTCGCAGAAGCGGCAGAAGGGGCGAAACCAATGGAGGGGGCGCTCCTCGACACGGATTTTGCCTATCGGGGCGTTGCGCTCGGCGATACGGAGGAAAAACTGCTCGCCGTTTACGGTGAGCCGCTATTTGATCGTATCATGCGCAAGCAGGGGGTGACGGTCAAGGTCTGCACGTTCCACGGGCACATCGATGTCGGCGTCTCCGTGCGCACGAGGCGCGTCGTCGACTTCGTGATGGAGGACGATCCGCCCGTGATGCGCGCGGGCGTGAGACGCGGTGCGACGAAGCATCTCATTTGGGCGACGTACGGCAAGACGGAACGCAGATTTCTCGATGGAAAGCTCGCCTATGTCTACACGCGTCCCGGCCATCCGCACGATCATCTCGTGCTCTTCCTCGACCCGGAAACGGAGTCGCTGGCGTCCGTTCGCCTGACGTCGCTTCCGTTGACCGAGGAAGAAGCCGATGCGCGAGCGGGAGAAGAGGCGCAGGCGGAGGCGGATGATGGATCCGATCTGAAGGGAATGGATGATTCGGCACTGCCGCATGCCAGCGATGTGAAGCTTGGAGGTGTGCTGCCGTGAAATACCTCCACCTGCACGTCCTCGAAAACCGCGCCCTGCGCTATGCCGGCATCGCGCTCGGCTGCTTCATCGCGAGCTGCTCGATCAATACGTTTCTCGTCCCGGCACATCTCTTGACGGGCGGCGCGACGGGCATCGCGATCATTGCCTACTACCTCACGGGACTCCCGATCGGACTGCAGACGTTTCTTTACAACATCCCGCTGCTCGTCGCCGCATGGCGGCTCTTAGGGCGCAGCTATACGATTGACGTCGTCATCGGCACGGGCATTTTTTCGGTCTTTCTCGACCTCACGCGCTTTTTGAACGCCTACGCGCCCGTACAGGACATCATGCTTTCCGCGATATTCGGCGGCGTCTTCAACGGCATCGGCTACGGCATCGTCTTTCGGCTGAACGGCAGCACGGGCGGGTTTGACATCATCGGCGCGATCATCAAGAAATACTACTCGATGAGCATGGGCGGCGTGATCTTCGCGTTCAACTGCGGCATCATGTGCGTCGCGGCGTTCTTCTTCGGCATGGCGCCCGCGATGTTCACGCTCATCTGCATGTACATGAACGCCGCCGTTACCAACAAAGTCATCGCGGGCTTCAACAGCCGCGAGGCCGTGCTCATTGTATCCGACCGTGCACAGCACATCGCCGAAGGCATTATGGAGATAGGGCGAGGCGTGACATTCCTGCACGGGCAGGGGGCATTCACGCGAAGGGAGCGCAATGTCGTATTCGTCGTTGTGAAGCTCACGCAGGTCAGCAGGATCAAGCTTGTCGTCCATGCGATCGATCCGCACGCGTTCATGATCATCGTGCCGGCAAATGAAGTCTTAGGGCGTGGCTTCAGTGAACCGGGCTCCGGTGGGAAGACGCCGATCGTGCATCGCGTGCATGACTTGCACGAAGCGTATGAGCGTAACCAGCATGGACACTAGAGAGGGATTGCGATATGAATTTGGAACTCACGTACCTGATGAACAGCGGTTTCATCGTCCGCGAAGGCGGGCTGTTGCTCGTTTTCGACGATTTCCGCGATCCGAAGGAAGCGGTAAGGCGCGAGCTTGCTAAGGGCTTTGATCGCCTCTACATCTTCGCCTCGCATGCGCACTTCGATCACTTCGACTCGCATATCCTGGACTACGAAGCGCAGGCAAGCCATTTCATCTTCGGCTACGACATTCGGCGAACGAAGCGCGCGAAGGCATTCCCTGCGGAAAAGACGCAGTATATGCAGACGTACGATGCGTGGGAGGACGATGCGCTCCACGTCGCGTCGTTTGATTCGACCGATGCAGGCGTCTCGTTTCTCGTTGCGATCAAGAGGACGGGCAGGCGCATTTTCCACGCGGGCGATTTTAACTGGTGGGATTGGATCGGCGATATGGCGGAGAATCGAAAGCTCGCGGAAAACGCCTTTCGCAAGCAGATGAAAAAGCTTGCAGGCCTTGAAGCCGACCTCGCGTTTTTCCCCGTCGACGGCAGGCTCGAGGGCGCGATGGACAAGGGTGCGAAGGTGTTCTGTGCCGAAACGTCGGTGCGCGCGCTCGTCACGATGCATTCGGTCGGCTATCCCGTATGGACGCCGCCCGCAGGCTTTTTTGAGGCAGGGCGCGAAATCCCCGTTTGGTCGCCGCGCGCGGAAGGCGAACGCCGCGTGCTTTCGGCACACGGTTTCCTCGCATGAGCGAGCCGCTGGCGGAAGGGACGGCATGATGAGGCGATTTTTCGCGCCGTTTATGGGGAAGCACGGATCGATTCAGACCGCATGGTGATCGTATCCGCGGTTCCCTTGAAATGCAGGGAGGGATACGATACAATGAAACGAATGATAGTCGCAGCGCTCGCGCTCCTGCTCGTCTTTACGAGCGGATGCCTTGCAGCAGGGGAAACGGGAAGCGCGAATCGTGGTGGAGGCAACAAAATGGCAAATCGCATGGCAGTATTCAAGACGAATCAAGGAACGTTTGAAGTCGAGCTCTTTGAGGACAAGGCACCGATCACGACGAAGAACTTCATCGACCTGTCGGAGAAAGGCTTTTACGACGGCGTGATATTCCACCGCGTCATCGACGGCTTCATGATCCAAGGCGGCGATCCGACGGGGACGGGCATGGGCGGTCCCGGCTACACGATCGAGGACGAGTTTCGCGAGGATCTCACCTTTGCGGGCGAGGGCATTCTCGCGATGGCAAATACGGGCATGCCGCACACGGGCGGCAGCCAGTTCTTCATCACGCTCGACAAGACGCCGTGGCTCAACGGCAAGCACACGATCTTCGGCAAGGTCACGAAAGGCATGGACGTTGTCAAAAAGATCGGCCACGTGAAGACGGATTTCCAAGACCGTCCGCTTGAGAAGGTCGTCATCGAGAAGATCGAGATCCGAGACGCGAAGAAGTGAGCGGGCAAGCGTATACGTACATGCTCGCGTGCAGGGACGGCAGCATTTACACGGGCTGGACGAAGGATCTCGAAAAGCGCGTCGCGGCGCACAACGCAGGCAAGGGAGCAAAGTACACGCGCACGCGGCTTCCCGTGCACCTCGTCTACGCGGAGGCATTTCCCGACAAGCGCGAGGCGCAGAGCCGCGAGTGGCACATCAAGCAGCTCACGCACGCCGAAAAGCTGGCACTCATTGACAGTGCGGACAAGAGCCATTAGAATGAACAAATGATATCTCTATAGAAGTAAGGGGCGTTTTTATCCATGGCAGATGCAAAAAAGGTCATGCTGACCGAAGAAGGCTACAACAAGCTCGTCGAAAAGGTGAATTACCTCAAGAGCGTGCGCCGCATTGAGATTGCAGAACGCTTGAAGGCGGCTATCGCACTCGGTGACCTTTCCGAGAACTCCGAGTACGACGACGCGAAGAACGAACAGGCATTCCTCGAAGGCGAGATTCAGGATCTCGAAACGAAGATCCGCAACTCGCACATCATTCAGGGCGGTGCGGGCGACATCGTGCAGATCGGCAGCAAGGTCAAGGTCAAGGACCTTGCGTTCAATGAAGAGGAGGTCTTCATGCTCGTCGGCTCGACAGAGGCAGACCCCGACGAAGGAAAGATTTCCAATGAGTCGCCGCTCGGGCAGGCGCTCATCGGGAAGAAGAGCGGATCGGTCGTCGACGTGCACGCGCCCGCCGGCATCATCAAGTACGAGATCTTGGAGATTCAGGGCTAAGGAGCAAGGAAATGGCAGAGAAGAACAAGCAGCAGGCTCCGCAGGAAGACCTGAACGAAATGATGAAGGTGCGCCGCGAGAAGATGGAGGCATTTTGCGCGCGCGGCGTTGCCCCGTTTGGCCATCGATACGATGTGACGGACTATGCAGCACCGCTCAAGGAGAAGTTCGCCTGCCTCGAAGGCGAGGATGAAGGCGAGGAAGTCCAGATCGCAGGACGCATCATGGCGATCCGCGGACACGGAAAGGCATCGTTCTGCACGCTCAATGACCGCACGGGCGACATCCAGATATACTTCAAGCTCGACGTCGTCGGTGAAGAGAAATACAAAGAAGAGTTCAAGCGGCTCGACATCGGCGACATCATCGGCGTGCGCGGCATCGTATTCAAGACGAAGCGCGGCGAAGTCACCGTGCGCGTTGCGGATTTCACGCTGCTCGCCAAGTCGCTTCGCCCGCTCCCTGAGAAGTTCCATGGGCTCAAAGACGTCGACATCCGCTATCGCCAGCGTTACCTTGACCTCATCATGAACCAGGACGTGCGCGATACATTTTGCAAGCGCACGAAGGTCATCCAAGCCGTTCGCGCGTATCTCGATTCGCGCGACTACCTCGAAGTCGAGACGCCCGTGCTCTCGACGATCGCGGGCGGCGCAGCGGCGCGTCCTTTCACGACGCACCACAACGCGCTCGATATCGACCTCTATCTGCGCATCGCGACGGAGCTGAACCTCAAGCGCCTCGTCATCGGCGGGCTTGACCGCGTCTACGAGCTCGGCCGCGTCTTCCGCAACGAGGGCATGGACGTGCGCCACAATCCGGAATTCACGACCATCGAGTTCTATCAGGCCTATGCGGATTTCCGCGATATGATGGACATTACGGAAGGCATCGTGGCAGACGCTGCAAAGCGCGTGCTCGGCTCGACGACGATCCTGTATCAGGGCGTTTCGATCGATCTCGGGAAGGTGCGCCGCATCACGATGAACGATGCGGTCAAGGAAGCGACAGGCAAGGATTTCATGGCGTGCGATAGCGTCGAGGAAGCGCGCAAGCTGGCCGATGGGATCGGCGTTCCTTACGAGCCTCGCCATGGCATCGGCGGCATCCTCAATCAGGCATTCGAGGAAAAGGTGGAAGAGACACTCGTGCAGCCGACCTTCATCACGGGGCATCCGACGGAGATCTCGCCGCTCGCCAAGCGAAATCCCGATGATCCGCGCATTACGGACCGCTTTGAGCTGTTCATCTACGGACGCGAGCTCGCGAACGGCTTCACGGAGCTCAACGATCCGATCGATCAGGAAGGACGCTTCCTCGATCAGCTCAAGCAGCGCGAGGCGGGCGATGATGAGGCGCACGTCATGGATCGCGACTACGTCACGGCTATGGAGTACGGCCTTCCGCCGACGGGCGGCGTCGGCATCGGCATCGATCGACTCGTCATGCTCCTGACGGATGCGGCATCGATTCGCGATGTCCTGCTCTTCCCCACGATGAAGCCTGCCAAGGAGCAATGACCAAAAAATCCAGCGTTTATGCGAGCCAGCGGACTTTCGGAAGTTGCAGGGCCTACGAATTTACCACCAACTTAGTGCCAAATTTTGAAACCGATAAAAACGATATAGGCAGTCATTCCACAAAACGGATCTTACTGCCAGAGTATCTGTGAAAACAGCTTTGATGGTTTTCTTATATCCATATTGCAGCCAATATTTGAACGCGTCAGCTCATGCTCGACTTGAGGATGTACTGGCGTTTTTTCGTGCCATAAAAGTGTAGTCAAACGTTATCTGCCGTTGCCATTATCGGCTCTTTTTGAACGAAATCGTTTTCGAAGCAGTATTCTGTTTCAACAGACGATCCATTCCAGCGACGAAAAAGGCACATAGCTTCTCCATATAAAAACGCGCCTCCCTGCGGTTCATGTCGTGGCGGAGAGGTTCGAACATAGACGCATAAAAGGAATTGGTCAGCATATGCAGCACGTTCATCATCAATTTTTTTTCGTTCCCTGCACCTCCTGCCAATCCGGTCCATTTCGAGACGTAGGAAATGTTATTGTCAGTCAAAGCCTCAATCAGTGCCGTGTGCCATTTGCCTTCTAAAGAGGTTTGCATCAATAGAAACTCGTCTTTATGATCATAAATATAGTCGATCATATCCATATAGATTGCAGTATCATCGGAAGAAATGGCGGCTGTTCCATTCCCCCCTGCATTCTTCGGCCAAAACTGATTCGCATAATTCTGATATCGTTCAATAAGACCATCTGATACGGGCGAAACAATTGCGTCAAAAAGCCCCTCCTTATTGGGAAAGCGCGTATAGACAGCACGGGCGCTGGTTCCTGCTTTTTTTGCAATCTCCCGGATGGAAGCAGCCTGAAACCCTTGATTTAAAAATTCGCTTTTGGCACATTCCAGTAAGCGTTCTGATATACCAGCAATTCGTTTCATGTCAATACGCTCTTTCTGAAAGATGGAAACATCGTTTTTTATTTTATCGGCAAGAAAGCAGCGTGTCAATACAGAAACAGGTTGACAATCCTTGCTGATACGCCGTATAATCCTATTTGAAACAGTGTTTCAAATGTATGGCAAGAGGAAAATGTTTTGACTTTATGATTCGCCATTGCTGGCAGACAGGCAAAATCAAGGAGTTGGCAGTATGAAAGAAAAAGGGGTACTGGGGCGTCTGTTCCGACATATGGGCATGTTCAGGATCACAATGGCAATCTCCATTGTATTGTCTGCTGTTTCGTCGGTCATCAACCTATATGCCTTTGTGTGCGTGTATGACGTGGCAAAGGAGATCGTTCGGTCGCTAGGCAATATGCATGCGCTGGATCAGGCCGATATGGTCGATATGGGCTGGCGCGCTGTATTCTTGATTCTTATGTCATTTGGAATATACGGACTGGCATTGCTGTTCTCCCATATCACCGCTTTCAATACGGTCGCAAAACTGCGGATTCAGATTGTCCGACACATTGGGAATCTGCCTTTGGGGTATCACGCGACAAATCCCAGCGGGAAACAACGAAAAATTATTGAAAAGAACTCGGACAATCTGGAAACGCTGATTGCACATCAGATTCCAGACTTCGCAGGAGCGGTTGCACTGCCGATCGCTTTTCTTGTATTTATGTTTGTGTACGACTGGCGGTTGTCTTTCATCTGCCTGATACCGATCTTGGTCGGCTTTGGCATCCTTTATTATATGCTGAAGGATGAAAGCGAAGGCTTTGCTAAGCAATATCAAAAATCTGCCGAGGACATTAGCAATGCCGTCACGGAATATATCAGGGGCATTGCGGTTGTAAAGGTGTTTGGACAAACTGCCAATTCTTTTCGGCACTATAAAGCTGCGGTAAAAGAGTACGGTGATTATTTGCTGAAATACGCGCTCTCCATGCAAAATACAGACAGTCTTTACCATGCTGCAATTAACGGCATCTTCTTTTTCCTGATTCCCGGCGGCATAATCCTGTTTAACACAGGCAGCAATCCTGAAAAAACGATACTGAGTTTTCTGTTCTTTTCGGTCCTGATTCCTACCGTCGCGACGTTCTTAGCGCGCATTATGAATAGTTCCTCCAATCTCATGCTTTCCAAGGCGTCGTTGGACGCAATCGATCGGATTTTGAAGGAAAAGCCGCTGCCGGAAACAAAAAAGCCGCAATCTCCGATGGGGTATGATATATCCATTGACCATGTTTCCTTTTCTTATGGAGAGACGGCCGGAAAAGCTTTGGACGATATTTCTTTCGATGTGCCGGAGGGTACGATTACCGCACTGGTCGGGAAATCCGGCGGCGGGAAAAGCACGATTGCGAATCTGATTGCGAGATTTTGGGACGTCGATGAGGGAGCTATCCGGGTCGGCGGAGTGGATGTACGGGAAATGGATTATAAGCATTGGATGAAGCGGGTCAGTATGGTATTTCAGGACACGAATTTATTTAAGACGTCGGTCAAAGAAAATGTCGCTGTTTTCAATCCGGACGCTTCACGTGAGGATATTTTCCAAGCCCTTCATCTGGCACAGTGTGACGATATTTTGGAAAAGCTGCCGCAGGGCGCAGACACGGTGATCGGGACAAATGGAATCTATCTTTCCGGTGGTGAAATGCAGCGGATCGCCCTTGCCCGCGCAATCCTGAAAAACGCCCCTGTGGTGCTGCTGGATGAAGCAACTGCATTTGCTGATGCGGAAAATGAATACCGGATACAGAAAGCTTTGGACGAACTGCTGCGAGGGAAAACCGTCATTATGATTGCCCACCGGCTTTCCACCATTATACACGCGGATCAAATCTGTGTTTTGGAGCGAGGGAAGATTGTTGAGAAGGGAACCCACCGTGAACTGATGGGCATGCACGGTGCATATGCCAAAATGCGTGAAGAATACCAAAGCAGTATTTCATGGAGGATTGGAGGGCAACAATATGCTGGAGCGCGTATATCGCATTAGTGACGAGGGAAGTTGGAACATTCTGAAGTCCGGTTTGTATATGTGCCTGTTCAATCTTGCTACGCTTTTGCCTGTTCTTTTGCTTGCAATGGTTGCAGATGAAATGATGAATCGATACTTTGGCATAGCGCACGGAAGTATCCCTTTGTGGGGGTATTGGGGAACTGCCTTTTTGCTGCTATGCGCAATCTATTTTGCATACCGCATGACATATCGAAAGAAATACCTGACTTCCACACAAGAAGATATGAGGCTTCGCATGGGGATCGCAGACAAAATCCGAAGGCTTCCGCTCTCTTATATCGGGAGGCGTGATTTGAGCGATTTAGCCTCTACGGTCATGGATGATGTTGCTGCTGTGGAGTTGGCGCTTTCTACTGGCGCAGCAGAGTTTATAGGAGGATTCCTGTCGGGGGTGACGACCCTTGCCATCCTCGCATTTTACAACTGGAAGCTGGCTGGCAGTCTGGCGGTTTGCCTCCCCTTAGTCGTGATCGTAATGTTCTTGTGCCGGATTATCTCTGAGGGGACGAATCAAAGAAACAGGCAAAAAAAGCTGGATATCAGCGACGGGCTACAGGAGTATCTGGAAACGATAAAGGTGCTGCGTTCTTCCGAAGAAATGGAAGGGTACCAGAATCGTCTGTCCGTCACAATCAAGCGCATATTGAAGGGGCTTGTCCTATACGAATTTTTGTCCGGATTTGCGATTGGACTGGCTCATAACATCATGCGGATCGGTTTAGGGCTTATCATCGTCACGGGTTCCACGCTCCTGATTTCAGGAGAAATCCATTTCTTTGCATTCCTCTTGTTTCTCCTTGTTGCGGTCAGGATTTACGAGCCTCTGACCAAGGCGTGTGAATCGCTTGGCGTCATGATTTCGTCTTTGGTCAGCGCAGGGCGGATCCGGGATCTGATGGATTATCCGGAGCAGCAGGGAGACGCATCATGGCAGCCAAAATCTTTTGATATTTTCTTTGATCATGTATCATTTGCTTACAATAAGAAAGATGTGCTGCATGATGTCTCTTTTACAGCAAAGCAGGGACAAATCACGGCTTTGGTAGGGCCATCAGGCTGTGGGAAAAGTACCCTTTGCCGGCTTGCGGCCCGTTTCTGGGACGTAAGTAGAGGAAGCGTGTCTCTAGGAGGCCTCAACATAAATGAAATTGCTCCGGACACATTATTGAAGCATTATGCCTTTGTTTTTCAGGACGTGGTGTTATTCAATGATACGATCTATAACAACATCAAGATTGGAAAAGAAAACGCGACTCGTGAGGAAGTCCTGACTGCGGCAAAGCTGGCCTGCTGTGACGAGTTTATAGACCGGCTCCCGCAGGGGTATGACACCGTAATCGGAGAAAACGGAATGACCCTCTCCGGCGGTGAAAGACAGCGGCTTTCCATTGCCCGCGCATTCCTGAAGGATGCGCCTGTGATTCTGCTGGATGAGAGCACCGCTTCCATTGATCCTGAAAATGAAACAAAAATCCAGAAGGCCATCGGCAGGCTTGTTGCGAACAAGACAGTACTGATCATTGCGCATAAACTGCGATCCATAGTGGCGTGCGATAAGATCGTGGTTTTGAACGAAGGGAACGTGATGGAATCCGGCACACATGAAGAATTGATGCAGGAGGACGGCTTGTACCATCGCCTCTATTCCCTGCAAAGCGAGAGTCTGGCATGGGAGGTCAAATGAATCCAATCCCAAATTGCAAATGTAACACAGGTATGGCAGCCCTGCAAAGGTTCCTTTTTCGTTTATAATGGACTTGCAATCAAAACGGAATTCCCGTATAATACGAGATGGAAGGGGAAAAGCGCAGGAAAGCCTTGCGCTTTTTGGTACGGCCGCAGACCATGGAAGGTCTGCGGGTCTATGGTATGAAAGGAAGGATTTTCTATGCAGATTGGAAGCTACAATGCCCTACACTCGTTGAACACGCTGGATCGCGCACATAAGACGAATGCGAATACGCTTCAGCGCATTTCGGACGGCTCGAAGCATTCGAGCGCAGCATTTGGCTCGGCAGCGTATGCGATCGTGCAGCGCACCTATGCCAATATCGGCGCAGTGAGCCAGTCAAATCAGAACACGCAGAATGCAAGCGCGATGCTCGCGACGGCTTCGGGCGGTGTGAGCAACACGGTCGAGTCGCTCACGAACCTGCGCGAGACGATCCTCCATGCAGCGAACGGCACGAACGGCCCGTCGGATCTCGCGACGCTTCAGAAGTCGATCGATCAGACGATCCATTCGATCGACGATACGGTCGACTCTGCGACGTTCAACGGCAAGCGCCTCCTCGACGGGGACAAGAACGTCATGGTCGCAGGGTCGGACAGCTACAAGAACGTTCCGCTCGGCAACTTGTCGGCAGAGGGACTTGGCCTCCGCGACGATCAGGGCAGGAGCACGGTCAACGTCTCGAATCCGTCCTCGATTGCAGACGCGCTCGACAAGGTCGACCGTGCTCTTGGTCGGGCACTGGATCAGGCTACGACGATCGGCGCCGCACAGCAAGGGCTTTCGTATCGCTCGGCGAACTACACGACGATGGAAGAGGGACTGCAGGGCCAGGCATCTGTCATGGACAGCACGGACATCGCAAAGGGCTCTGTCGATCTCAGGAATGCGCAGACGCAGGAGCAGCTCGCACTTTTCGCGACGAAGATGAACAACCACAACCGTGGTGCAGTTCTCGCGCTTCTTCGTTGATCGCACGGCATTTGGCGGTGGGTCACTTCGGTGGCCCACCTTTTTTATCGCGGTCTTGCGCAACAGGAAAAGAGCACTTTTTGTCGTATTGATATAAAGCAGAAAGCAGAAGATTTTGATTTGGAGGTGGTTGTTCTTGATTCGGAAGGGGATCATACTTGCGGGAGGCTCTGGCACGCGCCTTTATCCGCTGACGAAGGTCGTATCGAAGCAGCTCATGCCCGTCTACGACAAGCCGATGATCTATTACCCGCTCTCGACGCTCATGCTCGCGGGAATCCACGACATCCTGATCATCACGACGTCGGAAGACCGCGATCTATTTGCACGCCTCTTAGGCGATGGCAGCCAGCTTGGCATCCAGATCTCGTACGCGGTGCAGCCACGCCCCGAAGGGCTTGCGCAGGCATTTTTGATCGGTGCGTCGTTTATTGCGGGCGAAGGCTGCGCGCTCATCTTGGGCGACAATATCTTTTACGGCTCGGATCTCGCACAGGCGATGCAGCAGGCGACGAAGGAGGACGAAGGCGCCACGGTCTTCGCATACTACGTCTCAGACCCGAAACGCTACGGCGTCGTGGAATTCGACCGCAAGGGAAGGGCGCTGAGCTTGGAGGAAAAGCCCAAAAATCCACGCTCCAATTACGCGGTCACAGGACTCTATTTCTACGATAAGGACATCGTCGGGATTGCGAAAGGGATTCGCCCGTCGCCGCGCGGCGAGCTTGAGATCACAGACGTCAACAAGGCATACCTGGAGCGCGGCACGCTTCGCGCGCAGAAAATGCGCCGCGGCTACGCATGGCTCGACACGGGAACGCACGAGTCGCTGCTCGCGGCAGGCGCGTTCGTACAGACGATCCAGGCGCGGCAGGGGCTGAAGATCGCTTCGCCGGAGGAGATCGCGTGGCGGATGGGCTACATCGACGCCGAGCAGGTGCTTCGCCTCGCTGCGCCGCTCGCGAAGAACGAGTACGGCAAATACTTGCAGCAGATTGTAAAGGAAGGGCTTTGAACATGAAATTGCTGGTGACGGGCGGCGCCGGATTTATCGGCGCGAACTTCGTTTACTACGAACTGGAAAACCACCCGGATGACGAGATCCTCTGCGTGGACAAACTCACCTACGCAGGCAATATGGAAACGCTTGCGGGCGCGATGCGGAATTCGAAGTTTCGATTCGTGCGCGCTGACATCGCGGACCGCAAAGCGATGGATGCGATCTTTGCGGAGCAAGGCCCCGACATCGTCGTGAACTTTGCGGCGGAGTCGCATGTCGACCGCTCGATTGAGACGCCTGAGATATTCCTGCGGACAAATATTCTCGGCACGAACGTCCTCATGGATGCGTGCCGGAAATACGGCATCCGCCGATACCATCAGGTCTCGACGGATGAGGTTTACGGCGACCTTCCGCTCGACCGTCCCGATCTCTTTTTCAAGGAAGCGACGCCGATCAAGGCATCGAGCCCGTACTCCGCATCGAAGGCATCCGCGGATCTTCTCGTCATGGCATATTATCGTACGTACCACCTGCCCGTGACGATTTCGCGCTGCTCGAACAACTACGGGCCGTATCACTTCCCGGAAAAGCTTATCCCGCTCATGATCATCAATGCGCTTTCCGATAAGAAGCTTCCCGTCTACGGCGACGGGCTCAACGTGCGCGACTGGCTCTATGTCAGGGACCATTGCACCGCGATTGATCTTATCATCCGCAAGGGCAGGGAAGGCGAGACCTACAATATCGGCGGGCACAACGAACGCGCGAATATCGCCGTCGTCAAGACGGTGCTGAGGGAGCTGGGAAAGCCCGAGACGCTCATCGAGCACGTCACGGACCGCAAGGGACACGATCGCCGCTATGCGATCGATCCGACGAAAATCCATGCGGAACTCGGCTGGCTGCCGACGACCTCTTTTGAGGAAGGCATCAAGAAGACGGTCGCATGGTACCTCGAACACCGTGCTTGGTGGGAGCATATCGTGAGCGGCGCTTACGCTTCGTACTACGAAAAAATGTACGGCAATCGCACCGTCTTGGATCCATGAGGAAACCGCTTGCACGAGGGAAAATTTTTTCTAAAAAAAGTTTGCCTGCTACAGATAAGCATGATATACTAAAAAGCAGGTCATGAGTCATTCGGTGATTTGTGCCTAAGGTACGTGAAATGGTGATACGATGGAAGTGCTCTTGGCGGACTACCTCGGTTTTTGCTACGGGGTCAAACGTGCGATCCAGATGGCGAAGGAAAACGCCGCGAAGGACGGCACCTCCTGTACGCTTGGCCCGATCATCCACAACCCGCAGATGGTGAGACGTCTGCAGGAAGAAGGAGTCGGGACGGTCTCCTCTTTGGATGCGATGCGGCACGGCACGATCATCATTCGCTCGCATGGCGTCGGGCCATCCGTTTACGAAGAAGCGGAACGCCGTGGTCTCAATATGGTCGACGCGACGTGCCCGCATGTCAAGAAGGCACAGCTTTCGGCAAAGGCACTGGTCGATGAAGGCTATGCGGTCATCCTCATCGGCGAAAAGGAGCACCCCGAGGTCAAGAGCATTTTGGAGTGGGCGTCCGGAAAGGCGCGCATCGTGGAGACCGAGGCGGAAGCAAAAGCGATTGAGCCGTGCGCACGGCTCGGCGTCGTCTGCCAGACGACGTTTTCCCGCGTGCGCTTTGAACGGATCGTCGCGCAGCTCCTCGAAAAGGCACGCGAGATCAAGATCCTCCGCACGATTTGCACCGCGACGGATCAGCGTCAGGCGGCGGCGATGGCACTCGCCGAAAAAGTGGATCGGATGCTCGTCATTGGCGGCAGAAACAGTGCCAATACGACGCGCCTCGCGCAGCTATGCGCAGAAAAGTGCCTGACTTTCCACATCGAGACGGCGGCAGAGCTGCAGCCCGAGTGGTTTGACAACATAGAAAAAATTGGTATTACAGCTGGTGCTTCTACACCGGACTGGATTATCAGGGAGGTATACAAGAAGTGTCAGAACAGATGAGTATGGAAGAATTGTTGGCGCAGGAGTCGATGCCGGATATCCAGGAACGTACTACGGTACGCGGTACGGTCGTCCAGGTGACGCGCGATGAAGCCTATGTAGACATTGGCTACAAGCAGGAGATCGCCGTCCCGAAGCGTGAGCTTGCGTATCCGACGCCGGATTCGGCAGAGGATGTGGTCAAGGTCGGCGATGAGATCGACGTCTACGTCGTATCCCTCGGCGGAGACAACGGCGGCATTCTTTCGAAGGTCAAGGCGGACCGCATGGTCGCTTGGACGGAGATGGAGAAGATCAAGGAGGCCGGGAAAACGGTCCAGGCGCACGTCAACCAGGTAGTAAAGGGCGGTCTCGTCGCGTCGGTCAACGGTCTTCGTGGATTCATCCCCGCTTCTCAGATGGAACTGCACTTCGTCAAAGATCTTTCGGTCTATGTCGGACAGACGGTCGAAGCGGAGATCATCGAGATCGACGTGCATAAGCAGCGCCTTGTCCTCTCGCGTCGCGCCCTGCTTGAGGCAGAGCGTGCAAAGCGCGAGGAAGAAGTGTTCTCGACACTTGAGGCTGGGCAAACGGTTCGTGGCACGGTCAAGCGTCTCGTCGACTACGGTGCGTTCATCGACATCGGCGGCGTCGATGGGCTGGCACATATCTCCGACCTCGCATGGCATCGCGTCAAGCATCCTTCCGATGTCCTCGAAGTTGGCCAGGAACTCGACGTCTATGTCAAGAACGTTGACGCTGAGGCAAAGCGCATCTCGCTGTCCGTCAAGGACACGATGCGTGATCCGTGGCTCGATCATGCAGAGCATTACAACGAGGGCGACATCATCGAAGGCAAGGTCATCAAGCTTACGGACTTCGGCGCATTCATGGAAATCGAGCCGGGATTCGATGGCCTCATCCCGATGGGTGAGCTTGCAGAGAAGCGCATCGAGCGTGCAGACGAAGCCGTCCATGTCGGCGACATCGTCCGCGTCAAGATCCTGCGCATCGATATGAAGCGCAAGCGCATCTCGCTCTCGATCACGAAGGCAAAGAACGAATAAGAAAACCGCAAACACAGCATATTCGGGAGTGGTGGACATCCATCACTCCTTTGTTGTAGCAAGAAGCAGCATTGGGCAGAAAGCAGTATATGAGCAAACAATATCCGGGCGTCATCTTGCGCGTCCAGCCGGGTAGCCTCGCAGAGGAACTGGAGCTCGCGCCCGGCGATAAGATCCTCGCAGTCAACGGACAGGGACTTCGCGACATCATCGACCTGAGCTTCGCGATGGCAGACGAGGCGATCGATCTGCTCGTCGAACACGCAGGCGGCGAGCAGGAAATGATTTCGTTCGACAAGGATGCCGACGAAGAGCTTGGCGTCGAATTCGAGTCGGCTGTTTTTGACGGCATACGAAGCTGCGCGAATCATTGCTGTTTTTGCTTCGTTGACATGATCGCACCTAATATGCGCAACAGTCTTTCCATCCGCGACGACGACTACCGTCTCTCCTTTCTTTACGGCAACTTCATTACGATGACGAACCTAAGCGATGCGGATTTTCGCCGCATCGAGCAATACCATCTGTCGCCCTTATACGTTTCGGTCCAGTGCATGAATCCAAAGCTGCGTGCTGAGATCCTGCGCTGCAAGGGCGCGGCGCAGATCGCTTCGCAGCTTGACCGCCTTGAGGCGACGGGAACGGAGTACCATACGCAGGTCGTGCTCTGCGCAGGGCTGAACGACGGCGAGGAGCTGGAACGCACGATCCGCGAGATTGTCGCGCGCCGTCCGCACGCGCTTTCGCTCGCCGTCGTGCCGGTCGGCATCACGAAGTACCGCATGGATCCATTCCCGCTCAAGCAATTCGGCCGGGAGGAAGCGGCAACTGTCATCGAACAGGCGGAGAAATGGCAGAAGAAGCTGCAGGAAGAGGATGGACGCACATTCCTCTACCTCGGCGATGAGTTCTACTTCTTGGCGGGACGCGAGGTGCCGCCTTCCCGCTTTTACGACGGGTTTCCGCAGCTCGACAACGGCATCGGCCTCACGCGGAACTTCTTGAACGAGTGGGAAGGGACGAAGCCGCAGCAAAGCGCCTACGAGACGCCCGTTCATCTCGCTGTTGTCACGGGCACTGCGATCGCGCCTGTCATGCAGCGGCTCGCGGATACCGTAAAGCAAAGGAATCTTGCGGTGCACATCATCGCCGTGCCGAACGAGCACTTCGGCACGACGGTCAATGTATCGGGGCTGCTCACTGCACATGACATTATCGCATCGCTTAAAAAGATGGGCGAGCATTTTGACGGCGTGCTGATCCCAGAGTCCGCGCTGCGTTCAGGCGAGGACATCTTCCTCGACGACGTGACACTCGACGATCTGCGCGCCCATTTTCCAAAGGCGCGCATCGAGCCCGTGCAGAATGGCCATGACTATCGCATGGCGCTCACGGGCTGGCGCACCTACCATAAGGACAGGGCGCGTGAGACGGCGTACATGTGGCAGAGCAATGCCGGCTACACGAAGAATGTTTCGTATTGATATCTTGATATCTTGATAGCGAAAAACACGGATCAGAGAGAAGGGATTTTATGAGCAAGCCAATCGTTGCGATCGTTGGTCGCCCGAATGTCGGCAAGTCGACGCTTTTCAATCAGATCGGGCGGAAGCGCGTCTCGATTGTCGACGACATGCCGGGCGTCACGCGTGACCGCATTTACCTCGACGCCGAGTGGCTCAATCGCGCGTTCACCATGATCGATACGGGCGGCATCGAGTTCGATGCGCGCAGCCATATCCTGCAGGCGATACGCAGCCAGGCGCAGCTCGCGATGGAGGAGGCAGACGTCATTCTCTTCCTCGTGGACGGGCGGGCAGGGCTCACGACGGCGGATGAGGAAGTCGCGCGGCTCCTTCGTCAGACGAAGAAGCCCGTCGTGCTCGGTGTCAACAAGATCGATAGCCCGCAGCGTGCGGTGGATATCTACGAATTTTGCAATCTAGGGCTCGGCGATCCGATTGCGCTTTCCGCATCGAATGCCATGAATCTCGGCGATCTCCTCGATGCCGTCGTCGCGCATTTTCCCGACCATGTGGAAGAAGTGCGCGACGAAGAGGAGATTCGCATTACGGTCATCGGCCGTCCGAATGTCGGCAAGTCATCGCTCGTCAACGCGCTTCTCGGCGAGGAGCGCGTCATCGTCAGCGATGTCCCGGGAACGACGCGTGATGCGATCGATACGCATTTCATGCGCGATGGCATGAAGTTTACGCTCATCGATACGGCGGGCATGCGCCGCCGCGGCAGGATTGGCGAGGCAGTCGAGCGATACAGTGTCATCCGCTCGCTGCGCGCCGTCGACCGTGCCGATGTCGTGCTCATGATGATCAGCGCCGAAGAGGGCATCACGGAGCAGGACAAGAAGATCGCAGGCTACGCGCATGCGTCGGGAAAAGGCGTTGTCATCGTCGTCAACAAGTGGGATATCTATCCGAACAAGGACGACAAATCGACGCTGCGCTTCACAGAAGACCTGCGCGACGAACTCGGCTTCCTGCAATATGCGCCCGTGCTCTATGCCTCGGCGCTCACGGGGCAGCGCGTTGGGCGCATCACGGAGCTCGTGAAGTACGTCGCTGAGCAGCAGTCGATGCGCATCAAGACGAGCGTCCTGAACGAACTGATCCGCGACGCCGTATCGGTCAATCCGCCGCCCATGCACCGCGGCAAGCAGCTCAAGATCCTGTTCATGACGCAGGTTGGCGTCGCGCCGCCGAAGTTCATCCTCTTCGTCAACGATCCAAAGCTCATGCACTTTTCGTACCTGCGCTTCATCGAGAACCGCCTGCGCGAGAGCTTCGGCTTCGAGGGAACGCCGCTTCAGCTCATTGTGCGCGCACGTGAGGAGGAGGAATGACGATGGTTTCGTATTTTCCCGTTTGCCTCATCGCTTATTTGCTCGGCTCGGTTCCGAACGGGCTCGTATTTGGAAAGCTCCTTTGGAAGACCGATCTCCGCGAGTATGGCAGCCACAACATTGGTGCGACGAATGCGTGGCGCACGCTCGGAAAGGGCGCGGGCATCCTGATCTTCGCACTCGATTTCCTGAAGGGCGCCGTCAGCGTGCTTCTTGGCGGCGCGCTTATCCATGCGCCGCTCGCACTCGTGCTCGGCGGCCTCTTTGCGATCATCGGGCACTCGTGCTCGCTCTTTCTGCGCTTTCATGGCGGCAAGGGCGTCGCGACGGGGCTCGGCGTCATCGCGATGCTCATGCCGCTGCCGAGTCTCATCGTCTTTCTTGTCTGGCTCGCCATCGTTGTCGTGACGAAGTACGTATCGCTTGGTTCGTGTGTCGCGGCGCTGCTCGTGCCGATCCTTTCGTTGGCACTTGGCTTTCCACGCGAGTACACGGCATTCGGCGCGCTTGCCGCTGCTTTTGTCATCGTGCGCCACCATGCGAACATCGTGCGCCTGTTAAATGGAACGGAGCCGAAAATCAAAGCAGGGCATCGTTAAGGCATGGAAGAGAAGTACGGATTCCGTGAAAAAGCACGGTAAATCATTGTGCTACTGCAAGGGATTGTGCTATACTATCCCTTGCTAGAAGAATACTATCCATTGGAGGCGTAATGGATGGACTGGAGGCGTAATAGATGGACAAAGAAAAAAGCGGCTTCTTTTTGGTTCGTGAAGAGATTTTGCCGGAGGCAATCAAAAAGACGATCCGCGTAAAGGAGATGCTCAAACGCGGCGACGCGCGCACGATCAATGAGGCTGTCGAGAAAATGGAGCTTTCGCGCAGTGCGTACTACAAGTACAAGGACTACGTGTTTCCCTTTTATGAGGCGAGCCAGAACAAGATCGTAACGCTCACGCTGCTGCTCGAGCATAAAAAGGGCGTGCTGTCGAGCGTGCTCAACACGATTTCCTCGGAATCCGGCAGCGTCATGACGATCAATCAGGGCATTCCCCTGCAGGGCGTAGCCAATGCGACAATCTCGATCGAGACGGCAAATCTCTCGATCGACCTTGAGGCTCTTCTCGATAAGATCCGCATGGTCGACGGGGTCAAGCGCCTCGAAATCCTTGGCCAGTCGTAACGGAGCGGGGAGGAATCATGGAACGCATCATCAAGATCGGCCTATTGGGGGCGGGAACAGTCGGTTCGGGCGTCGTCAAGGTGCTCGATATGAACCGCCAGCAGATCGTGGAGCGCGTCGGTGCTTCCATCGAGCTGAAGGCCGTTCTCGTCCGCAATATGAAACGGAAACGACCGTATCTGAGGAACGTCCGCCTGACCGATGATATCGAAGATATCCTAACGGACGGGGAAATTGATGTCGTCGTCGAGCTCATGGGCGGCATTGAGCCTGCGAAGACGTACATGCTTCGCGCGATGGAAGCAGGCAAGAGTGTCGTCACGGCGAACAAGGACGTCGTCGCGCAGTTCGGCAAGGAAATGTTCGACATGGCGTCGAAGAAGGACGTCGACTTTCTCTTTGAGGCGAGCGTCGGCGGTGGAATCCCGATCATCACGCCGCTCAAGCAATGCCTGACGGCAAATCGCATCACGGAAATCATGGGCATCGTCAATGGCACGACGAATTACATGCTCACGCAGATGATGGAGTGCGGCAAGAGCTACGAGGCAGCGCTGAAAGAAGCGCAGGAGAAAGGTTATGCCGAGGCGGATCCATCTGCTGATGTCGACGGGCTCGATGCAGCGCGCAAGGCGGCTATACTCGCCTCAATCGCATTCAACATGCGCATTCATCTCGATGATGTCTCGGTGGAAGGGATTTCGAGGATCACGTCTGCTGACATCGACTACGCAAAGGATCTCGGCTATGTCGTCAAGCTGCTCGCCGTCGGCAAAAACGATGCCGATGCGGGCGTCGACGTGCGCGTGCATCCCGTTCTCCTGCCGAAGAGCCATCCTCTCGCGGCCGTCAACGGCGTCTATAACGCAATTTTCGTGCGCGGCAACGCCATCGGCGAGGCGATGTTCTACGGGCAGGGGGCGGGATCGCTTCCGACGGCATCGGCAGTCGTCTCCGATATCATCGACGTTGCGCGCGACATCGTGCACCATACGTTCGGAAAGGTGCGCTGCACCTGCTTTGAGCAGAAAAAGCTCTGTCCGATTGCGAATACCTCGTCCTCGTACTACGTGCGCCTGCTCGTCGATGACAAGCCGGGCGTCCTGGGCGCGATCGCGACGGCGTTCGGCAATGCGGGGGTCAGCCTGAAGTCCGTGATCCAGACGCGCCGCAACGTCGTTGAAGACCATGCGGAGATTGTGGCGGTCACGCATATCGTCGCGCATGCACGCATCGAAGAGGCGGTCAGGGTACTTGCGGGGCTGCCTGTCGTCGATGAAGTGCGCAATATGATACGTGTCGAGAATGAACGGGGGTAATCATGGCGGAACGATCCATATCCATTCGCGTGCCGGGAACGAGCGCGAACTGCGGCCCGGGGTTTGATACGCTCGGACTTGCCTGTACGCTTTACAACGATCTGACACTCGAACTCACGCATGAGCCGCAGCTTGAGATCGTGGTGCATGGAGAGGGCGCGGGCGCGATCCCGACCGATGCGCGCAATATCGTTTGGCGCTCCATCCAGTACCTGCTGCAGCAGGCGGGAGCTGAGCGCGAGTACCGAGGCGCAAAGATCGAGATGGAGAACCGCGTGCCGATCTCGCGCGGCCTCGGCAGCAGCGCGACGGCTATCGTTGCGGGACTCAAGGCAGCGAATGTCCTCATCGGCAATCGCTACAGCCGGCGCGAGCTCCTGCAGTTCGCAGCGGCGATCGAAGGGCATCCAGACAATGTCGCGCCCGCGATCTTCGGCGGCTTTACGATCAGCACGACGATGCGAAGCGGCGTGGAGTGCTTCTCCTTCGTTCCGAAGTTTCATCTTACGTTTGTCGTTGCCGTTCCAAACTTCTCGCTCCCGACGCGTGCAGCGCGAAAAGTCCTGCCCGAAGACGTGCCGATGAAGGATGCCGTGTTCAATATCGGCCGGGCAACCATGCTCATTGCGGCGCTTACGCGCGGCAGCGAACGCTTCCTGCGCGCCTCGTTTGACGATGCGCTGCATCAGCCGTACCGCTCAAAGCTCGTCCCCGGCATGTACGACGTGTTCCGCGCTGCGCGCAGGGCGGGCGCTGTCGGCACATCGCTGAGCGGGGCCGGACCGAGCCTCATCGCCTACGCGCTTGAGCGCCATCGCTGCGAAGAGGCGATCGGCGAAGCGATGAAGTCGGCGTTTGCCGCGCATGATGTGCATGCGGATATTTTGACGCTTCGGCTCGATATGCGCGGAGCGCATGTGCGCAAAGAATAAAGGCAGGCCTTGCGCTCGGCAAGGTTTTTTTGCGAGGAAGTGAAGGCATGAAGGAGCGCGCCGCAGCGGAGCGGATTTCGTCTGCCGGAGGACGGCTCTACGTCGTCGGCGGCTGGGTGCGTGACCGCGTCCGCGGCGCCGTTCCGCACGACAAGGACTATGTGATCACGGGGCTTTCGGAAGCAGATTTTTGTGCACTGTTCCCAGAGGCAAAGAAGATCGGAAAAGCGTTTCCCGTCTACCTCGTCCGCATGGACGGAAAGCCATGCGAAATCGCGTTTGCGCGCAGGGAGAAGAAGACGGGAGCGGGGTATCGCGGCTTTTCCGTCGATGTCGATCCGTCCGTCACCATCGAGGAAGATCTCTTTCGGCGCGACACGACGATGAACAGCATGGCGATCGCACTGCCGGAGGGCGATTGGATCGATCCCTACGGCGGGCGCGCCGACATCGGGGCAAAGCGGATACGTGCCGTATCGGAACACTTCCTCGAAGATCCCGTCCGCGCCCTGCGCGCGGCGCGGCAGGCGGCGCAGTTTGGCTTTCGGATCACGGAGGAGACCTACGCCTACATGAAAAAGTGCCGCGCGGAGCTGGCGCTTGAGCCGGGCGAGCGCATTTTCTTAGAGATGCAGCGTGCTTTGGCGACAGAAAGGCCGTCCATTTTTTTTCGTACGCTTCAGCGTGCGGAGCTTCTCGAGGTGACGTTTCCCGAACTCTTTGCGCTCATTGGAAAGACGCAGCCGAAGGAATTCCATCCAGAAGGCGATGCATGGGCGCATACGATGGATGTCGTCGATGCCGTAGCGGGGACGACGCACGATGCCGTCACGCGGTTTTGCGCGCTCGTCCACGATCTCGGCAAGGGCAGGACGCCGCCTGAAATGCTGCCGCATCACTACGGGCACGAGCGGACGGGGCTCGCGGCGCTCCGCGCGTGGAACGAACGCATGGTGCTGCCGCACGGCTGGCTGCAGGCGGGGCTTTTCGTCATCCAGGAACACATGCGTGCGCCGCGCATCGAGAAGATCGGCAAGATGGCAGCGCTCCTGCTCGACATCGACAAATCTGCGATCTCGCTCGAAGGATTCTGTGCGGTCATCCGCGCCGATCATCGCGGGCTGCCGGACTATCTCGAATCGGGAGCGGAGTATCTCGCGGCCATGCAGTCCGTTCGAGGTGAAGACGCTCCTGAACGGCTAAGGGGAAAGGCGATCGGCGATTGGATTTTTGCGCAGCAAGTTGCGATCCTGCGCGCGATCCGTGCAAAGAATGGCAAGGCGGTTTCCATCCGTTAGCAGGAAGTTTTCTCTTCTTATCGAATACATATAGTAAACCATAGTTTGCTGGAGGGGTGAACGGATTTGGCAAATATCTTTCCCTACAAATCGGTCAAGCCGAAGATCGGCGCGGACGTATTCGTCGCGCCGAATGCTTCCGTCATTGGCGACGTGGCACTGGGCGATGGCTCAAGCGTTTGGTTCGGCGCCGTCGTGCGCGGGGATTTTCAGCCCGTGCGCATTGGCAAGCGGACGAACGTGCAGGACAATGCGACGATTCACGTCATGTGCGATACGCCGACCATCATCGGCGACGATGTCATCATCGGGCATAACGTCGTCCTGCACTGCAATTGCATCGGCAACAACTGCCTTATCGGCATGGGCTCGATTATCCTCGGCTACACGGAGATCGGCGACAACGTGATCGTCGGGGCAGGATCCCTGATCACGCAGCACAAGAAGATCCCGTCCAATTCGCTCGTCTACGGCAGCCCCGCGCAGATCGTCCGCGCATTGCGCGAGGATGAGATGGAGGCGCTCAAGGCCTCGGCGGAGAACTATCGGAACGTCGCACAGGAATATCAGGCAGAGCTGCTCTAAAGGAGAAGCGCTAAAGGAGAATCGGATGGAAAAGACACTTGTGCTCATCAAACCGGACGCGTTCAGCAAGCACCATGCAGGCGCGATCATCGACCGCTATGAGAAAGAAGGCTTCCGCATCGTCGCGATGAAGATGCTCAAGATGGACGCACGGCTCGCCTCCATTCACTACGCGGAACATATCGGGCGCCCGTACTACGGCGACCTTTCCGGATTTATGACGTCCGGCCCGATCATCGCGATGGTCCTAATGGGCGAGAACGCGATCGCGCGTGTCCGCAAGCTCAACGGCAAGACGAATCCCGCTGAGGCGGAAGAAGGGACGATTCGCAAGCAGTTTGCCGAGTCCAGCAGCCGCAATGCCGTCCATGCCTCGGACAGCCCTGAGAGCGCGGCGCGCGAGATCCCGATTTTTTTCAATCAGATGGAGATCTTCGACGCGGACGATGCGATTGGATAAGATTGCGTACAGGCAGCTGGGAGGTGCTTTTATGGCGATCACGACAAAGACGGGGGACAAGGGGAAGACGAGCCTCTACACGGGGCAGCGCGTCGGCAAGGACAGTCTGCGCGTCGAAGCGTACGGCACGATTGACGAGCTCGATTCCGCACTGGCGCTCGCGCGTGCCTTTGCCGAAAAAGAAGGTGTCGCAAAGCGCGTGCGCAGCCTGCAAAAGAGCGTATCCCTGCTCATGGCAGACTTCGCGAGCATCGGAAAAGAGCCGCTTATCACGGCAGAGCACGTAGCGAAGATCGAAAAGGAAATCGCAGACATCGAGGACGACCTCCCCGAGCAGCACGCATTCATCGTGCCGGGCGATACGCGGGGCGGCGCGATGCTCGACCTCGCGCGCACCATCGCGCGGCGTGCCGAGCGTGCGGCGTGCCGCCTCGCACAGGAAGAGGATGTGCCCGCGCAGGCGATGATCTACCTCAATCGCATCTCCGACTACTGCTTCCTTCTCATGCGGCTTGAAGAAGATGTTTTTTCGAGCGGCGAGGAGGCATGAGCGGGCCGCTCCATCGCATGGACCGGCATTACACGGTGAAATCGATGCTGCCGAAAAACAAAGGCTGTGCAGCCCAACCGAGAAGGTGCGGGGGCACAGCCCATTTTATTTCCCTTTGCTTTTGCATCGGGGTTGGCGCGGGAAATACCTGCTTCCTATTCGGGCGATGTTCATTTTTTTGTATTTTGGCAGGATTCCTATTGTATTCAGAGAATATAGAAAAAAGAATTTATAAATGGGAGGGATGGTTCATGAAATCGTATCCAAGCACAAATTTGCGAAACGTCGCCGTCATTGGACATGGCAAGACGGGCAAGACGAGCTTGCTCGACGCTTGCCTTTTTGATGCAGGCGGAGCAAAGCGTCTCGGCAGCGTCGAAGACAAGACGAGCGCGATTGACCATGAGGCGGAAGAACTGCGCCGCGGCATGACGGTCAGCGCGAAGCTCGTCGCCTGCGAATGGCAGGATTACAAGATCAATTTCCTTGATACGCCGGGCTATCCTGACTTTGTCGGCGACGTGAAGGGAGCGCTCGCCGCAGCAGACAGCGCACTCATCGTCATTTCCGCGCCGGCAGGCATCGAGATGGAGACAGAGCGCGTTTGGCAGTATGCGGAGGAGGCCTTGCTGCCGCGTGCGTTCTTCGTCAATAAGATGGATCGCGAACACGCGGACTTTGACCGCGTCGTCGAGGAGTTGCGCGTCCGATTCGGCACGGGCGTCGTTCCCGTGCAGATCCCGATCGGCAAGGAGGCGGCGTTCCAGGGCGTCGTCGATCTCCTGACCCTTCGCATGCGCGTCATGACGCACGACGATGAGCCGCAGGTGGGCGAAGTCCCTGCGTACATCCGGGCGGAGGTTGAGGCAGGACGGCAGAAGCTCATCGAGTCGATTGCGGAGTTCCATAACGAGCTTCTCGAAAAGTACATCGAAGGCGCGGAAATCACGGAAGTCGAGGCGGCTGCTGCCCTTATCGAGGGGATTCAGGCAGGCAAGATATTCCCCGTATTCTGCGGCTCGGCAAAGGCGAACATCGGCATCCGAAAGCTGATGAACAGCATCGTCGAATACCTGCCGACACCGTATTTCAAGGTCGCGATCGGCACGGATCCCGAAACGGGGGACATCAAGGAGCGGCGCACGGAGGACGCGTTCTCGGCGCAGTCGTTCAAGACCATCGTCGATCCCTTCGTCGGACATCTTAGCTTTTTGCGCGTTCTTTCGGGTGAGATGCGCGGCGATGCTTCGTACTGCCATCCGAACGGTACGGATACGGTGCGCGTCGGCACGCTCTTCACGATGCGCGGCAAGCAGCAGGAAAGCCTGCCAAGCGCCGCGGCGGGCGATATCGTCGTCACGGCAAAGCTGCCGTCCGTTCGGACCGGCGACTCGCTCTGCGACAAGGCGGACGCCATCCAGTACGAGGCAATCGAGACGCCTGCGCCCATGCTCGAAATGGCGGCGACCGCAGAAAAGAAGGGCGAAGAGGACAAGGTCTTTTCCGCGCTTTACAAGCAGCAGGAGGAAGACCCGGCCATTGCCGTCACGAAAAATCCCGAGACGCATGAGACGCTCGTCTCCGGCATCGGCGAAGTGCACCTTGAGATACTCGCCGAGAAGCTCGCGCGCAAGTTCTCCGTGACGCTCAAGCTCGGCGAGCCGAAGGTCGCCTACCGCGAGACGATACGAAAGAGCGTCAAGGTGCAGGGCAAGCACAAAAAGCAGAGCGGCGGCCACGGCCAGTACGGCGACGTTTGGCTTGAGCTCAGCCCGCAGCCGGCGGGCGAAGGCAATGCATTCCAGGAGACGATCTTCGGCGGCAGCGTGCCGCGCCAGTACATCCCCGCCGTCGAAAAAGGCGTCGCAGAGACATTCGCTGCAGGCATCGTCGCAGGCTATCCCGTGACCGACGTCAAGGTCAATCTCTACGACGGCTCGTACCATACCGTCGACTCGTCCGAGGCGGCGTTCAAGGCGGCGACCGCCATCGCGCTCAAGAAAGGCGTCATGGAGGCATCGCCCGTCCTCCTCGAGCCGATCGATACCGTGACGGTTCGGACTCCCGAGTACTACATGGGCGACGTCGTTGGCAAGCTCAACGCGAAGCGGGCGCGCATCCTCGGCATCGAGCATGTTGGCAGGGACATGAGCAGGATACAGGCGGAGGTGCCCGTCTCGGAGCTCTATCGCTTCGCGACCGACCTGCGCTCCCTCACGCAGGGACGCGGCACCTATGCACGGGCGTTCTCGCGCTACGAGCCGCTTGCGGATCCAGAGGCGAAAAAGATCATCGAAAGAAGGCGTTCCTCTAGGGAGAACTGATTCGGCGACGGCGCATCATGCTTTGCGGGCAGCGGAATACGTGTGCCATTCGCATGGGGAGGGAGTCCATTCGTCACATAGGACGATGGGACTCTTTCTTTTCGTGTGCCTATTTGTCTGCCCGCATCCGATTCGTGAATCGTGGCAAGAAAAATCTGCCCATCCAATCTTTTATCTTGCTTTCATGTTCTATTAGCAGTAAAATAATCTTATGCTAGGTTAATACATTAAAAAATATGGGGAGAGGGGTATCATGCGCAAAGGAACCAAGAGATATCAGAAATTGGCCGTGTGCATTGCGCTGGCATTGTCCACGGGGGGGGGGACATTCTTACTAAATCCGACCCATGCGCTGGCTGCGGATGTGACGGGCGGAGATGTGACGGTGGATGCGGCGCATCCTCTTCCCGCTACGTTTTCATTGCCAGCAGGAAATGGAGCGGATATACCCAATACAGGCGATAACCGAAATGTGGTTGGCAACAAACTGACCATACGTGTGCGAACCGGATACGTATGGCATTATGGCGGGTATACGGCCGGTAGCGGCAACGCGACAGGCAACATACTCACGCTAAGTGGGGAATTGAATTCAGGCCTTGCTGATCTTTATTTTGTCGGGGGAGGATCAGAGCACGGAAATGCGACCGGCAATACGGTCATACTGGAAGGCCCGGTAACGGGGAATTATCTATACCTATATGGCGGAAGAAGCAATCTTCCGGCAGGAGATGCCACGACGGGAAACACGCTGCGCGTAAAGGGCGGGATGACGAGCGTAATCCAAATAAGAAATTTCGAGAAGATGGAGTATGATCTCGATTCGAGTGTTGCCAATGGCGCTGGGATGTTATACGTATCGTTTGGGCTGCCGTCCATTGATTGGAACAAGGTGGGGGTAAACGGGTTGAGCAAGTGGGCCGAAAGCCTGCCATCCACGATCAACACGCCAAACGTCGTACTGTACAACACTGGGTCATCGAATATTTCACTTCGCAATTACTCGCCACGCTTGATTCAAGCGATGAACCACTACGAATTCGGAATACGCGGAAACGGCACGCTCGCGGGGACAACGATGGCAGGGGCAACGCAAATTACCCTGTCAGGCAATAAATACGAATACGCAACGACACCGACAGTCGTCGGCGCTACTGCGCATGGCGGATATTCTCTCTATGGCAATACGACGAACCACAATACGATTACGATAAGCCCGGGCGCGTATTCCGACGTCCGCGCAGGCTATACCGATGCGGAAAAAGGTGGTTCGGAGTACAATACGCTGAAGTTTGAACCTGGCACGTCCTCGACAAATGCCTATGCGGGATTCTCCCGCGCCACGCAGGCCTCGGATGCGGACCGAAAGGCGGATGCCTCGGCGAAGGCAAATGCAAAGAAGAACGTGGCGGAGGTATCGGGCGGTGCGATTACGAATCTCTACGGCGGCGCACTGACGGGCGCGGCGGCATCGGGGGATGCGACAGGGAACGCAGTCAAGGTATCGGGCGGCGCGGTCACGAATCTCTACGGCGGCGCACTGACGGACGCGGCGGCGACGGGAAATGCGACGGGCAACACCGTCACCATCACGGGCGGCACGCTGAACGGCGATGTCTACGGCGGCCATACGGCAGGCACGGGCAAGACGACGGGCAACACGGTCAACCTCGGCGACGAGGATGGGGCGTATTCCGCTGCGACTGCCGTAAACGGCACGCTCTACGGCGGCAGTGACAGCGCGGACGTCGCGGGCAATGTCCTGAACGTCAACGCCAACGCGCAGGCGAAGAACATCCGGAACTTCGAGACGATCCGCTTCAACTTCAAGCCCACGCAGAACGCGGCAAGCCCCTTGCTCAGGCTCACGGACACGGCCGGCACGGCGCTGGACTGGCGCAGCATCAAGACGACGGGAAATGCGATCGGGGATGGCCGCATCGTCACGCTGCTTGAAAATACGACGGCAGGCGGGCTCACGATCGGGTCGTACACCGGGGCGAAAGAAGTCGCGTCCACGGGGACGAGCGAAATCTCCATCGATACCGACACCCATGCGGCGAGCGCAAAGAAGATCCTGTTCCGCGGCTACACGTTCCGCGATGCCAGCAAGACCGCTGGCGCATCCGATGCCACGACGCCCGCGTCGGACGTATGGGCCGGGCGTTCCGCGATCGGCAACACGACGGCGGGGAGCCATCTCACCGTCACGGGCGGCACGTTCCGCGATGCCTATGGCGGATGGACGGCCGGCACGACGACGACGGCCGCCGACAAATTCGGCAGCCGGGGGAACAGCGTCACGCTGAAGGACACGGATGCGGCGCATCCGACGGAAGTCCGCAGCCTCTACGGCGGACGCTCCGAGACGCCCGCGGGAAGCGCGACGGGCAACAAGGCCATCGTCGCGGGCGGCACGGTCACGGGCACGATCTACGGCGGCGCGCTGACGGACGCGGCGGCGACGGGAAGTGCGACGGGCAACACCGTCACCATCACGGGCGGCAGGATCGGCACGCCCCTTCAGGCAGCAGATGTCTACGGCGGCTATACGGCAGGCTCTGGAAAGACGACGGGGAACACCGTCACATTAGGCGACGGCACGCATGGCGTCGGCACGATCTACGGTACGCTCTACGGCGGCAGTGACAGCGCGGACGTCACGGGCAATACGCTCGTCGTCAAGGCGAATGCCGGAGCTGCGGTCAAGGGCATCCAAAATTTTGAGACCATCCGGTTCGACATGGACACGAGCGCGAGCACGACGACGCCGCTTCTGAATGTGACGGGCACGATGCCGCTTGCGGGACTCGATTGGGCGAAGGTCGACGTGGACGTAAAGCACCTTTCGCCCGTGCTCAGGCCCTATGAGGCATACCATGCGCATATCCTGGAAGGGGCAGGCGGCATCTCGTTCATGCAGGGCTCGCGCAATACGTACGTCCCAATCGGTGCCAAGGACAAGCGGAATGGAAACTACGAGTTCGTCCTCGACACGGATACGCACAGCGTGAACGCCACGCGCTACGTCGACCTCACGGGCTGCCAGTACCAAAACAACAAGGCGGCGAAATTCACGGCGGCGGACGGCACGAAGCCCGAGGCATGGGCAGGGCGCAGCATCGCCGGCAACACCGTGCAGCATAACGTGCTTTCCGTCGAGGGCGGCACGCTCGTAAAGGCGGTGGGCGGCATCGCCGAGAACACGAAACACGACGGCGCAGGCGTCCTTCTGACAACGGGGGATGCGAACGACAACACGGTGACGGTAAAGGCAGGCGCGGCCGTCCATGATGCCTATGGCGCGGACGTGCGCACGAAGGGAGGCTCGGCGGAAGGGAACGCCGCCGAGGTCACGGGCAGCACGGTCGCGGGGAATGTCTACGGCGGCGCGCTCACGGCAGCAGGCGCGACGGGCGCGGCAAAGGAGAACGTCGTGCGCCTGAAGGGCGGCACAGTCACGGGCACGGTATACGGCGGTGCGCTGACGGACGCGGCGGCTGTGGGCGCAGCGACGGGCAATGTGGTGAATATCCTAGGCGGACAGGCGCAGGACATTTATGCGGGCTTCACGGCGGGCACGGGCAGGACAACGGGCAACATCGTCAATATCGGCGACGGCGCGGCTCCTCTTGCTGCCGGCACATCCGTTTCCGGCACGATCTACGGCGGAAATGGAACGGACGTCGAAGGCAATACGCTGAACATCAAGACGAAGGGCTTGACGGCAGGCAGTGTCGCAAACTTCGAGCATATCACATTTATGCCGAACGCGCAGATGGCGGACGGAGACACCGTGCTTACGCTCACGCGGAACACGGTGATTCCCATCGGATCGCTCTGCGTACCGACCGAGCACATGGAGAAATGGCTTGGAAACGCTGTGGAAAAGGGCGCACATCTCATTCGCATGACCGGTGCTTCGCTTACGGTAAACGGGTATGGCACAGCGGCGGACACAAAGCGTGCGGGCGATGTCGAATACCAGCTCCGGACGGATGACGATGCGGCTGTGACGACGGGAACGCTCGATATTTCCGCTTATCGCTGGCGCAATGCGAACATCACCGCAAGCACTGCGGCAGCCGATGCCTACGCGGGCAAGAGCCGCATGGCGGAAACGGAGTCGAATCATCTTTCCATTGCTGCCGGCGGGGCGGTCACGAACGCGATAGCGGGCGACACGCAGTCCGCTATGGGCGATGCAAAGGGGAACGTGCTGACGGTAACGGACGGCGCGCTGGCGCACGGCATCGGCGGCAAGGCGATTGGCGGCGCGGCCGTGAAAAATGCCGTCGTCGTCAATGGCGGGGCAATCGGCACGGCATCGGCGCAAGGCGCGCTCTACGGCGCCATGACACAGGGAGAAGCGCATGAAAACCGCGTCGCAGCCGAAGGCGGCACGGTGCATGCAGATCTCTGCGGCGCGCGCGCCGCAGGCAGCGCGACAAAGAATACGGTCACGGTCGCTTCTTCCATGCAGGGGCGTGTCACGGGGGCAGAGTCTGTTCATGCAGACGCCACGGAGAACACGGTCTCCATCAAGGCCGCCGTGACGGGCGATGTCTTTGGCGGCAGGGCTGCGCAGGGCAGCGCCTCGCAGAATGCGGTCACCGTGGAAGGCGCGTCCGTCACGGGCGATGTGACGGGCGGTGCGGGCGCGACGACAACCGGCAATGCCATTCACTTGCGGGGGGCTGCGGTGACGGGTGACGTCATCGGCGGCACGGCGGGCGCAGCGGGCAACACGCTTGCCATCCATTTCGACCCCGTGCGCACATCGTCTGTCCACGACTTCCGCAATGTGGAAAACCTGCACTTCTACCTTGGCGGCAGGGTGAACCGCGAAAGCCCGACCATGCTCCAGCTTGGCGTCAGACAGAAGGACATGCGCGGCATGCATCTCGGCGTCGGCGTCAATGGTGCTGCGCCCGCCCTGCAAATGGGCGATGTCATCAGCCTTATGAAAGCCGCACCGGGCGGCACGCTCACGATGGACGCGCTTCCCCAAAACCACGTCGAGGGGATGCAGGGCGTCTCGCTGCTCTATGGGTTTGACCTGCAGAAGCGCGGGCTTGACGAGCTCGTCGCGACCGTCACCAAGGCGGCCATAAGCGAGCGGACGAAGTCCCTCGTCGAGACGCGCGCCGGCATGAGCGACTTTTTGAACCGCGGCGCGGATCTCTTGACGTGGGCGGGCGTCCAGTCCGCAGGCAAGGAAGGCGGGACGAAGCGGTACGAGCTTTGGGCTGCCATGCAAAACGGCTCGATGCGCGCAAGAACCGGCTCGTATGTCGACAGCAACGGCATGAACCTTGCCCTTGGATGGGCACGCAGGGATCCGCGCGGCAAGGGCAAGACGACCTTCAGTCCCTTTGTCGAGTACGGCAAGGGGAAGTATACCTCTCATTTGGACGACGGCACGACGGGAAGCGGCGACCTCAGCTACTTCGGCGCGGGCGTGCTCGGAACGTACGAACGCCCGGATGGACTTTGGGCGGATGCGTCCGTCCATGCGGGCATGGCGCGGAGCGACTACCGCGGACAGCTCTACGGCAATCGGAATACGACGTACGATATGGACAGCGCGTACTATGCGGCGCATCTCGGCGTCGGCAAGAACTTCCGCTGCGGAGCAGGCAGTACCGTCGGAGCGTACCTGCGCTACCTCTATTCCAACCAGCAGGGCGGAGAAGCGACGCTGAGCTCCGGCGAGACGTACGACTTCGGCAGCGTGCATTCGAACCGCGTGCGCCTCGGCGCGACATACGCCCATATGGGCAAGCGGGGCGGCTCCGTGCGGGCAGGGCTTGCCTGGGAGTATGAGCTCAGCGGCAGTGCGCGTGCAAGCTACGCGGGCTACGACACGCCGAGTCCCAGCCTGCGCGGCGGCAGCGCGATGCTCGAGCTCGGCTATCGCTTCGCACCGAAGGACGGCCGCGTTCGCTACGACTTCCAAGTGACGGGCTGGCAAGGCAGGCGCGAAGGGGTGTCCGGCAGCGTGCAGGTGAACTGGGCGTTTTAAGAAAACCTGCCTGTCCCGCATTGACAAGCCATGTCCCGTTTGCTACACTGTAATGGCAATGAAGAAGAGGAGTACCCCCAATCCCAGCGAGATGCGACGGTGAAAGGCATCGACGGGGCGAAGGCACTTTGGAGCGCGAACCGCATAGATTGAGGTGGGTCTTCGGATCAATCAGGGTGGAACCGCGGTACTTGGCAATCGAGTCTCGTCCCTGTGGCGTTGCGTCGCAGGGGCGGGGCTTTTTCTATGCGGATAGGAGCCGCTTTTCCTGCGGCAGTTGGAGTAGAGGAGTTGTTCCCATGAAATTTCAGGAAATCATCTTTGCCCTGCAAGCATTTTGGTCGGAGCAGGGCTGCATTCTCGCAGAGCCTTACGACGTCGAAAAGGGCGCAGGCACGATGAACCCCATGACGTTTCTGCGCGTGCTCGGCCCAGAGCCATGGCATGTCGCTTACGTCGAGCCATCGCGCCGTCCCGCCGACGGACGCTACGGCGATAACCCGAATCGCCTGTACCAGCACCATCAGTTCCAAGTCATCATGAAGCCGTCGCCCGACAACATCCAGGAGCTTTACCTAGAGAGCCTGGAGCGTCTCGGCATCGATCCAAGGCAGCACGACATCCGCTTTGTCGAGGACAACTGGGAGTCGCCGACGCTCGGCGCGTGGGGACTCGGCTGGGAGGTCTGGCTCGACGGCATGGAGATCACGCAGTTTACGTATTTCCAGCAGGTCGGCAGTCAGGACATCCGCCCAGTCGCATCGGAGATCACGTACGGGCTCGAACGCCTCGCGATGTACATTCAGGGCGTCGAGAATGTCTACGATATCAAGTGGACGGACGACTGCACGTACGGCGATGTATTCCATCAGAACGAGTACGAGCAGTCGGCTTACGCATTCGACCTTTCCGACGAGGCACTGCTCTTTGATCTTTTCGGCAAGTATGAAAAGGAAGCCGTCCGCATCATTGAGACGGGAAACGTTCATCCCGCATACGACTACGTGCTCAAATGCTCGCATACGTTCAACCTGCTCGATGCGCGCGGCGCGATTTCCGTATCGCAGCGCGCCGCCTTCATCGGGCGCGTCAGGAGGCTCGCGCGTCTGTGCGCTGCGTGCTATTTGAAGCAGCGGGAGGAGCTTGGCTATCCGATGCTGCACAGGGGGGAGAAATGAGCATGGGCAAGGATTTATTACTCGAAATCGGAACGGAAGAAGTCCCCGCGCACGTCATGCCGGGCATTCTGAAGGAACTCAGGGAGAATGCGGCGGCTGCGCTGAACGAAAACCGTATCGCATTTGCCGCGGTCCGCACGATCGGCACGCCGCGCCGCATGGCGCTTCTCGTCACGGGAGTTGCCGAAAAGCAGGAGGACGTCACGTGCGAAAGCCGTGGACCGTCCGTCTCAATCGCATTCGACGCGGACGGCAATCCGACGAAGGCGGCGCAGGGCTTCGCGCATGGCCGGCATATCGACCCGAAGGATCTCGTGACGAAGGATGGCTACGTCTACGCGATGGTGCATGAGGCGGGCAAGGAGACGGCAGCGCTTCTGAGCGAGATCCTGCCGGCTCTCATCTGCGGGCTGAGCTTTCCGAACAGCATGCGCTGGGGCACGCTCGATTTCAAATTCATTCGCCCGATCCGCTGGATCGTCGCGCTCTTCGGCGCTGACGTCGTGCCGTTCGAGGTCGCGAACGTCAGGAGCGGACGCATATCGCGCGGCCATCGCTTCCTGGGGAACGGCGGCTTTGAAATCGCGGATGCGGCAAGCTATGAAGCGGCGTGCGAGAAGGCGTTTGTCCTCGTCGACCCGGAGAAGCGCAGGGAAAGGATCCGCGCCGGCATCGAAGCGGCCGCCGCGGAGAACGGCGGCAGGGCGGAGATCACGGAAGACCTTCTCGAAGAGGTTCTCTATCTTGTCGAGTACCCGACGGCACTCTGCGGCAAATTCGATGAGAAGTATCTGAAGCTGCCCCCGGAGGCGGTCATCACGCCGATGCGCGACCATCAGCGCTACTTTCCCGTAAAGGATGCAAAGGGAAAGCTCCTGCCGCTCTTTATCACGGTGCGCAACGGCGGCAGCGAGTACCTCGAAACGGTGCGGCACGGCAATGAGCGCGTGCTGCGCGCGCGCCTTGAAGATGCGCAGTTCTTCTTTGATGAAGACCGCAAGAAGAGTCTCGACGAACACCGCGAAAAACTCCGGACCGTCGTGTTCCAGCAGGGACTCGGCACGATGTACGAAAAGACGGAACGCCTCGCCGTGCTCGCAGACTGCATCGCAGACGCCGTCCATGCGGACGAGAAGGCACACAAGCACGCACATCGCGCAGCCCTCCTCTCAAAGGCCGATCTCGTGACAGGCATGGTACAGGAATTCACGGAGCTGCAGGGCATCATGGGACGCGAGTACGCGCGCCTTGACGGATGCTGTGAAGGCGTCGCGCGTGCGATCGACGAGCACTACAAGCCGCGTTTTGCGGGCGATGCGCAGCCCGCTACCGAGGCAGGGCGCATCGTGAGCCTCGCCGACAAGATCGATACGATCGTCGGCACGTTCTCCATCGGCAAGATCCCGACGGGATCGCAGGATCCATTTGCCCTGCGCCGTCAGGCACTCGGGATGGTCCATACGATTATCGAGGCGAAGTACGCGCTTTCGCTCCGCGCCTTAGTCGGACGCGCGATGGATCTCTACCGGATCACGGATGCGTCGGCGCGCGGGAAGCTGCAGCAGGCTGTGGCCGACTTCATCCGCCTGCGCCTTAAGAACGTTCTTGAAGGAATCCGTTACGATGTCGTCGATGCCGTGCTCACGCATGTGGATGATGTCTACGGCGTGATCCTGCGCGCAAAGGCAGTCGAGTCGTTTCTCGCGGGAGAAGATGCGGCGGCGGGCGTGCAGGCATTGGTACGCGCTGCGAATCTCGCGGCAAAGGGCAAGGACGATGCCATGGATCCGGCACGCTTTGCGGCAGCGGAAGAGAAGGCACTCTTCTATGCTTATGAGCAGGCGAAAAAGCGTGTTTTGGCAGCGTGCGGATCGCATGATTACGTGGGTGCATTGCAGGCGCTTGCGAGCCTTGCCGCACCGATTGACGCGTTCTTTGACGCCGTCATGGTCATGGACAAGGACGAGGCTGTCCGCCGGAACCGCCTCGCACTCTTGAGGTCCATCGATGCACTCACGAGGGAAGTCGCGGACTTCGGCAAGATCGTGCTCGCCTGAATCGACATGAATCCTTTGGCAGCGGGGAGGGAAACGGATCCTCGCTGTTTTTTTGTGCAAAAAGAATGCTTGCAAATTTATGCAAGAATGATGTATAATTATGACCATAGTTTTCTAAGGAATCATGGATAACATGAAATTCGTCGGATTGACGTAGATGTTTCGTCCGAACGAGGTGGAAAACTGGACGCAGCGTGGCGCTCGGTGGAGGATTTTCCACCGAAGTACGGGCAAAAAAGATGCGCCGGGCTGGCGTGGCTGAATGGATCCGTGCTTCCCTAAGGGGGGGAAAAAACGCGTATGGATAGTAAAGTCAGCATCCTCGGTGCGACGGGCTACGCAGGTGCGGAGCTCATGCGCATCTTATACAACCATCCGAACGCGGAGGTCGTCCACATCACGTCGGAGCGTCATGCGGGCGAGCATATCACCGCACTCTATCCGCATCTGCGCGGGCTCTATGATATGGAGCTTGAGAGCATGAGGGACATCGCGCGCATCGGTGCCGACAGCGACTTCGTCTTTATCGGCCTGCCGCATGGCCATGCGATGGAGGTTGGCAGGGCGCTTGCGGGCATGAGGACGCGCATCATCGACCTCGGCGCGGACTACCGCTTTGATGATACGGATGTTTACGAGGCATGGTATCACGTCAGGCATACGCATGCCGATGCGCCGCGCACCTACGGCCTTTCGGAACTCTGCCGCGACGCGGTGCGCACGGCGAAGATCATCGGCAATGCGGGCTGCTTCACGACGGCGAGCATTTTGGCGCTCGCACCGCTCGCGAAGGAGCGTCTCGTCGACGTGAATACGATCCTCGTCGATGCGAAGTCGGGCGTTTCGGGCGCGGGACGCGGCGCGAAGACGGCGAATCACTTTCCTGAGCTTTACGATAACTTCCGCGCCTACAACGTCGCGCACCATCGCCACACGCCGGAGATCGAGCAGGAGATCGGAAAGCTTGCGGGCGAGAAGGCGACGATCCAGTTCACGCCGCATCTCGTGCCGATGTCGCGCGGCATCCTCGCGACGTGCTACGCGACGCTGAAAGAAGGCGTCACGGAAGATGACGTGGATGCGGCGTACGAAAAAATCTATCGAAACGAGCCTTTCATCCGTCTGTTGGGACGCGGTGCGTACCCCTCGACGAAGGAGGTACGCGGCTCGAATTTCTGCGATATCGCATGGCATATCGACGCGCGGACGCATCGCATCATCGTGCTGTCGGCGATCGATAACCTCGTCAAGGGCGCGGCAGGGCAGGCGGTGCAGAATTTCAACATCGCCTGCGGCTTTGACGAGACGACGGGGCTCATGATGACGCCGCTGTATCCATAAGAAACGGCTCGCGGCGGAAATCCGTGCAAATAGCAAATATCAGGAGGAAATCACATGTTCAGTGAGAAGCATGCAAAGGCGGGCGTGACGTTCCCGCAGGGCTTTAAGGCGGCTGGCGTCAAGGCTGGCATCAAGAAGAGCGGCAACCTCGACGTCGCCGTCATTTACACGGAGCGGGAAGCGGCTGTCGCAGGCGTGTTCACGCAGAACGCGGTTGCAGCAGCGTCGGTCTCTGTCTCCAAGGAGGTCGTCGCGACGGGTACGGCGCACGCCGTCGCTGCCAATGCGGGCTGTGCGAATGCCTGCACGGGGGAGCAGGGGGAAAAGGACGCGCGCGCGACGCAGGAAATCACGGCTGAGGCGCTCGGCTGCACGGCAGAGGACGTCATCGTCGCTTCGACGGGCGTCATCGGCGTCAATCTGCCGATGGACAAGATGGAAAAAGGACTCAGGGCGGCCGTCGCGGCGCTTTCAGCGGACGGCAGCGAGAATGCCGGCAATGCGATCCTCACGACGGACACGTACTCGAAGTCGTGCGCGGCGGAAGTCGAAATCGCCGGCAAAAAAGTCCGCTTCGGCGCAATCGCGAAGGGCTCGGGCATGATCCAGCCGAATATGGCGACGATGCTCTGCTTCATCACGACGGACGCGGCCATTGACAGCAGGCTTTTGCAAAAGGCGCTCTCCGAGACCACCGAGGTTTCGTTCAACATGATTTCGATCGACGGCGACATGAGCACGAATGACATGGCGGTCGTGCTCGCAAACGGAGCCGCAGGAAACGCGAGGATTCAGGCAGAAGGGGCAGACTACGAGGCGTTCAAGAAGGTGCTGGAGTCGATCTGCAAGGGACTCGCACAGCGCATTGCCGCAGACGGCGAGGGCGCGACGAAGTTCCTCACCGTCAACGTATCCGGCACGAAGTCGTTTGCGGACGCAAAGACGATCGCAATGAGCGTCGCGAAGAGCCCGCTCGTCAAGACGGCGTTCTTCGGCGAAGACCCGAACTGGGGACGCGTGATCTGTGCGGTCGGCTACGCAGGCATCCCCATGGATCCGAAGACAACGGTCGTGAAGTTCGGCGGCATTCCCGTCTACGCAAACGGCGTTGGCGCGGCTTGCGACGAGGAAGCGCTAAGGGCCGTCATGGGCGAACACGATATTGCCATCGACATCGATATGGGGGCGGGCGAGGCGAGCGCGACGGTTTGGACGTGCGACTTTTCCTATGCGTACGTCAAGATCAACGGCGAGTATCATACTTGATCGGCATCGCTTGAAAGGGAGGCGGTCATTTGTATCAGGCAGCGGACAAGGCGTCCATTCTCGTAGAAGCGCTCCCGTACATACAGGAATTCTACGGGAAGACGATTGTCATAAAATACGGCGGCAATGCGATGGTCAGCGATGTCCTCAAAGACGAGGTCATGCAGGACATCGCGCTCATGAAGTACGTCGGCATCCGTCCCGTCATCGTGCATGGCGGAGGCCCCGAGATCACCGGCTTTTTGAAGAAAGTCGGCAAGCAGTCGTCCTTCGTCGCAGGGCTTCGCGTGACCGATGCGGAAACGGTGGAAATCGCTGAGATGGTGCTGGACGGCAAGATCAACTCCGAGATCGTCACGCTCTTAAATCAGCGCGGCGCGCGCGCGGTCGGGCTTTCGGGGAAGGACGCGGGGCTCATCCGCGCGCGCAAGAAGCTCGCACACGTCTACGAAAATGAGGCGGAAAAGGAAGTCGACATCGGCTACGTCGGCGAGGTCGAGGCGATGAACGTTTCCGTTATCAAGGATCTGCTCGATCGGGACTACGTGCCCGTCGTCGCACCGATCGGTGTCGGGCAGGACGGTGAGAGCTACAACATCAATGCCGATTACGTCGCGGCTGGGATCGCGGGCGCGCTTGCGGCGGAAAAGCTTCTGCTTCTCACGGATATCGAAGGCATCTACAAGGATTTCGACGACAAGAGCTCGTTCCTCTCGACGATCCGCATGCAAGAGGCAAGGGACTACATCAAGGGTGGCAGGATCGCGGGCGGCATGATCCCGAAGGTGGAGGCCTGCCTTCGGGCACTCGAAGGAGGCACGCGCAAGACGCACATCATCGACGGGCGCCTTGCGCATTCCATCATCCTCGAGCTTTTCACATCGACTGGCATCGGTACGCAGGTCGTGCGGTAAGGAGAAACTATGAGCGCAACAGAACAGCAAATTTTCGATACGGATGCGAAGGACTACCTGCCCGTGTTCAACCGCTACAGGATTGTCCTCGATCATGGCGAGGGCGCCTACGTTTGGGACATCACGGGAAAGCGATACCTCGACTTCCTCGGCGGCATTGCCGTCAACGTGCTCGGCCACGGCTACAAGCCGCTTGTCGACGCAGTCGCAAGACAGGCGGGAAAGCTCATCCATGTATCGAACCTCTATTACACGGAGCCGCAGGCAAGCGCTGCGGCAAAGCTCGTCAAGCTCAGCGGCCTTGACCGCGCATTCTTCGGCAACTCCGGCGCCGAGGCGAATGAGGGCGCGATCAAGATCGCGCGCAAGTACGCGCATCGGACGGATCCCGGCAAGTCGGAAATCTTAACGGCATGGGACAGCTTCCACGGCCGCACGCTCGCGACTCTGACGGCGACGGGACAGCCGAAGTACCACGAGGGATTCGGCCCGCTTCCCGCAGGCTTCGATTACATCCACTACAACGACATCGAGGAGCTCGAGGCGAAGATCAGCGATAAGACGGCAGCCGTCATGCTCGAGACGATCCAAGGCGAGGGCGGCGTCCATACGCCAAAGGGCGACTACCTCCAGAACGTTCGCGCGCTCTGCGACAGGCATCACGCGCTCCTCATCTTCGATGAGATTCAGTCGGGCATCGGCCGGTCGGGTGCGTTCTTCGCCTACGAGAAGTACGGCGTGAAGCCCGACATCGTCACGCTCGCGAAGGGGCTTGCGGGCGGCGTGCCGATCGGCGCGTTCGTCGTCACCAACGAAGTCGCGAGGGCGTTCCATGCGGGCGACCACGGCACGACGTTCGGCGGCAACCCGCTCGCGTGCGCGGCGGCGAACGTCGTCCTCGATACCGTGCCGAATCCGGCGTTTCTCGCACGCGTCGAGCTGCTCGGCATGTACTTCAGGAAAAAACTGGAAGGCTTGCAGAAGAAGTACAGGGAATTTCTCGTCGACGTGCGCGGCACGGGACTCCTGCTCGGCGCGGAACTCGCCTCGGCGCAGCATGGGCGCGACATCGTGAATGCGTGCCTCGCGGAAGGCGTGATCATCAACTGCACGGCGGGCAAGGTGCTTCGCTTCATCCCGCCGCTCATTATCACCGAGGCACAGATCGACGAAGTCATCGCGACCCTCGACAAAGCAATTTTCAATTATGCAAGATAGTCGTATAAGTATACATCATTCTTTTGGGATTCCCTTCACAGGCACAAGGAACTGATGTATAATAACAAAAGCATGCACCGTGCTTTGTGCATAGAGGAGGCGTTTCTATGCTGAAAGGGAAGGATATGTTATCCATCCATGACCTTTCCGTGGACGAGGTAGAGGAGATTCTCTCCTTCGCGAAAGAGCTTAAGGCCATGCAGAAGGCGGGCGTCACGCACCATCTTCTTGCGGGCAAGACGCTCGGCATGATTTTTGAAAAGTCCTCGACGCGCACGCGCGTCTCGTTCGAGACGGGCATGTACCAGCTCGGCGGACAGGCACTTTTCCTATCGAACCGCGATCTGCAGCTCGGACGCGGCGAGCCGATCAAGGATACGGCACGCGTGCTCTCGCGCTACCTCGACGGCATCATGATCCGCACCTATGGGCATGACTGCGTCGAGGAGCTCGCCGAGTGGGCGGATATCCCCGTCATCAATGCGCTCACGGATCTCCTGCACCCGTGCCAGGCGCTCACCGATCTTCTGACGATCCGCGAGCACAAGGGGAAAGACCTCAAGGGACTCAAGATGGCGTACGTCGGCGACGGCAACAACATGACGAACTCCTACATGTACGGCTGTGCCAAGACCGGCATGACGTTCGTCGCGGCAACGCCCGCAGACTACCGTCCCGATGCGACGGTCACAAAGCAGGCGGTCGAGGATGCGAAGGCGACGGGCGCGCGCATTTCGCTCGTCACCGATCCCAAGGAAGCCGTAAAGGATGCCGATATCGTCGTCACGGACACGTGGGCGAGCATGGGGCAGGAAGCGGAGCACGACGCGCGCAGGAAGATTTTCGCGCCGTACCAAGTGAACCGCGAGCTGCTCGCGGGCGCGGATAAGCGCGTCATCGTCATGCACTGCCTGCCCGCCTACCGCGGCGAGGAAATCACCGAGGAAGTCCTTGAGGCGAACGCGGATGTCATCTTTGACGAGGCGGAAAACCGTCTCCACACGCAGAAAGCCATCATGGCGCTCACGATGGGCGACGGACCAATAGAAAAGGGGTAATTATCATGGGTCAGATCAAGAAAGTCGTACTCGCATACTCAGGCGGTCTCGATACCTCCGTCATCATTCCTTGGCTCAAGGAGCATTACGACGGCTGCGAAGTCATCGCCTGCTGCGCGGACATCGGACAGGGCGAGGAGCTTGCGCCCGTGCACGACAAGGCACTGAAGTCCGGCGCATCGAAGGTGTTCATCTGCGACCTCACGGAGGAGTTCCTGACGCAGTACGTTTGGCCGACGCTCAAGGCGGGCGCCGTCTACGAGGACAAGTACCTGCTCGGCACGTCATTTGCACGCCCGATCATCGCGAAGAAGCTCGTCGAGATCGCGAAGCAGGAAGGCGCGGATGCCATCGCGCACGGCGCGACGGGCAAGGGCAATGATCAGGTCCGCTTCGAGCTCACGGTCAAGGCGCTCGCGCCACATATCCAGCTCATCGCGCCGTGGCGCGAATGGGAGCTCGATTCGCGCTCTTCGGAAATCGCGTATGCAAAGAAGCACGGCATCCCCGTCGCGGAGGACAACAAGACATACTCGATGGATCGCAATATATGGCACCTTTCGCATGAGGGCTCTGATCTTGAGGATCCGGCAAACGAGCCGAAGGACAGCATGTTCCTCATTGCAAAGGCGCCGCAGGACGCACCGGACAAGCCCGAATACGTCACGATTGATTTTGAAAAGGGGGAGCCCGTCGCCGTCAATGGAAAGAAGATGGGCGCAGTCGAGCTTTTGACCACGCTCAACGGGATCGGCGCCAGAAATGGCGTCGGCATCGTCGATATCTGTGAGAACCGCCTCGTCGGCATGAAGTCGCGCGGCGTCTACGAGAACCCAGGCGGCTCGATCCTCTACTACGCGCACCGCGAGCTCGAATACCTCTGCCTCGACCGCATGACGTACCACTACAAGCAGCAAGTCGCGATCCGCTTCGGCGAGCTCGTCTACGACGGCATGTGGTTCTGCCAGCTCCGTGAGGCGCTCTCCGCCTTTGTCGACAGCACGCAGCAGACGGTCACGGGCACGGTAAGGCTCAAGCTCTACAAGGGCAATATCATTTCGGCAGGCTCGAAGAGCCCGTACTCGCTCTACAGCAAGGAATTCGTCACGTTCGAGCATGACGATGTCTACAACCAAGCGGATGCGACGGGCTTCATCAACCTCTTTGGCCTGCCGCTCAAGGTTCGCGCATTGATGCAGGAGAAGACGAATCCATGAGTGAGGCAATGTGGGGCGGTCGCTTCAGCAAGACGACGGATGAGAGGATCAACGAGTTTCAGGCGTCCATTGCATTTGATCGGCGCATGTATCAAGAGGATATAGCAGGATCGATTGCCCATGCGAAAATGCTTGCGAAATGCGGCATCCTCTCGGAAAAGGATCGCGATGCCATCGTTCACGGGCTTCAGGATATCCGTGCGAAGATCGAGGCAGGGGACTTCGATTTCTCCGTCGCGCTCGAAGACATTCACATGAACATCGAAAAGCGTCTGACGGACGCGATCGGCGAGGCGGGCGGACGTCTCCATACGGCACGAAGCCGCAACGATCAAGTCGCACTCGACACGCATCTCTACGTGCGACGCGAAGTGCTCGCCGTGCAGAAGGAAATCGTGAATCTCCAGCAGGCGCTCGTACTGGCGGCAGAGCAGTACAAGGATGTCATCATGCCGGGCTACACGCACCTGCAGCGCGCGCAGCCGATTCTCTTTTCGCATCACCTGCTCGCTTACTACGGCATGCTCGCACGTGATTTCGCACGCTTCACAGGCGTTTACGAACGGGCGGACATCATGCCGCTCGGAGCGGGTGCGCTCGCGGGAACGACGTTCCCCATCGACCGCGCATTCGTGCAGAAGGAGCTCGGATTTGAGGCCATCTACACGAACAGCATCGACGCGGTCAGCGACCGCGATTACATCATGGAGTTCCTCTCTGCGGCTTCCATCCTCATGGTTCATCTCTCACGCCTTTCGGAGGAGACGATCCTTTGGTGCAGCCGGGAATTTTCTTTCATCGAGCTCGATGATGCGCACTGCACGGGTTCCTCGATGATGCCGCAGAAAAAAAACCCCGATGTGTCGGAGCTCGTGCGCGGCAAGACGGGACGCGTCGTCGGGCATCTCATGGCGATGCTCACGACGGTCAAAGGCCTTCCGCTCGCCTACAACAAGGATTTGCAGGAGGACAAGGAAGGAATCTTCGACGCGATCGATACGGTGAAGTTCAGTCTTTCCGTCTACGCCCGGATCGTGCGTGGCATGAAGGTCCGCGCAGACGTCATGAAAAAGGCGGTCACGGAGGATTTTTCCAATGCAACCGATCTCGCGGACTACCTCGTCAAGAAGGGCATGCCGTTCCGCAAGGCGCATGCCGTAGCAGGGCAGGCCGTCCACGACTGCATCGCAAGGGGCATCTATCTCGAAGACATGCGCATCGAGGAGTTTCAGAAGCTCTCGCCGCTCTTCGATGCCGATATCAAAGAGGCGATTCGTCCGGAGACTTGCGTCAGGAACCGCAATTCTCTTGGCGGCACGTCGTACGACCAAGTCGCCTGCCAGCTCGGTCTCGCCAAAAAACAGATCGAAGCGGAACATGAGCGCATTTCGCTCGCCTTGCGAAAGCAAGCCGTGTAGGCGTATAAGAAAGGGAAGAACCGAGCAGTTTCGCTCGGTTCTTTCGCGTTTTGAGCATATTTCATCTTTATTTTATTGACAGTAGGATTCGCTATCCTTATACTATCAAATGGGTTAAGGTTATTTTTGTCGAATGTCTTGATGAACAGGAGGCTGTAAGATGGCTGAAGCAAAACGCATGGGATATTGCATCGGCGGCGAGTGGAAGCAGTCCGCGACAGGAAAGTACATGGAAATCACGGATTCCAGCACAGGCGAGGTCATTGCAGAAGTGCCGAGCTGCACGCTTGCAGAATGCGAGTCGGCGATTGACGCGGCGCAAAAGGCATTTCCCGCTTGGGCGCGCATGTCGATGGCAAAGCGCGTCCAATATCTCTTCCGTTGGCGTGATGTCCTTTACGCGCATAAGGAAGAGCTCGCTGTTCTCTGCGCAAAGGAGCTCGGCAAGAATTTGAATGAAGCGCGCGGTGACGTGCAGAAGGCAATCGAGCCGACGGAAGAGGCCTGCGCGGCACCGATGCTCATACAGGGCGATGCGGCGATGCAGGTCACGACGAACTACGATACGGCTTCGTACCGTTTCCCGCTCGGGGTCGTGGCAGGGATTGTGCCGATGAACTTCCCTGCGATGATCCCATGGGGATGGATGGTCCCGCTTGCCATCGTGTGCGGCAATACGGTCGTGCTGAAGGCAAATAGCAATACGCCGTTGACTTCCATGCGCATGCTTGAACTTTTCTACGAGGAGGCGGGTTTCCCCGCCGGCGTCGTGAACCTCGTGACGACGAGCCGCAAGGAGGCGGAGGCATTCCTGACCGATCCGCGCGTGAAGGCCGTCACCTTCGTTGGCACGACGGGCGTCGGCAAGCATATCTACTCCGTCGCTGCAGCGCACGGCAAGCGCGTGCAGGCGCAGTGCGAGGCAAAGAACCATGCGCTGCTGCTGGCCGATGCGGATCTTGAGGCCTCGACGAACGCCATCATCAACTCGACGTACGGCTGTGCGGGCATGCGCTGCATGGCGCTTCCTGTCGTCGCCGTCGAGGAAAGCATCGCGGACGACTTCGTGGCACTGCTGAAGCAGAAGGCAGAGGCAATGAAGATCGGCTGCGCCTACAAGGAGGACACGGTCCTTGGGCCTGTCGTTTCTGCACAGCATCAGAAGAAGGTATTTGACTGGATTCAAAAAGGTGTCGATGAGGGCGCGGAGCTCGTTCTCGACGGACGCACGGCATGCGTGCCGGGATACGAGAAGGGCTTCTTCGTCGGGCCGACGATTCTCGACCATGTGAAGCCCGGCATGACGGTCGGCGACTGTGAGATTTTCGGCCCGGTCACTTCCATCAAGCGCGTCAGGAATTACGAGGAAGGCATTGCCATCATGAATGCGAATCCGTTTGCAAACGGGTCGAGCATCTTTACGAGCAGCGGCTACTATGCGCGCCGTTTTGTCATGGATACGGACGGCGGCATGGTCGGCGTCAATGTCGGCATTCCGGTCCCGAGCGCATACTATCCGTTCTCCGGGAACAAGGATTCGTTCTTCGGCGACCTCCACGTCCTCGGCAGGGACGGCGTGCACTTCTTCACACGCGCAAAGACGGTCACGACGCACTGGTTCGATGACAAAGCCGCAAAGCGTGCCGTCGGAACATGGGAAGGAAGCACGGAACAGTAAGCGCTTCCTCTGTCCGAAGTCCCATAACCATGAAAAGAGAGTGCCGCCAGCATGCATTTGCCGGCGGCACTCTCTTATCCGAGCACGGCGCCTTTTCCCGCTGTCTCCTTCAGCAGATCCTGCGCCGCGATGGCTTCGCTTCCCTTGCGGCAGGCGGCGCGCACGTAGGAGCCGTCGGAGCGCATGAGATATGCCTTGCGGTTATCCCGCAGGTAGGCCTTCAGGATGGCGCGAAGCCGCTTTTTGTGCGCTTTGTCTTCGACGGGGACCATGAGCTCGATGCGGCTGTTGAGGTTGCGCGGCATCCAGTCCGCGGACGAGATGTAGATCTTGCTCGCACCGCCGTCCCGGAAGTAGGTGATGCGGCTGTGCTCAAGGAAGCGCCCGACGATGCTGCGGACGCGGATGTTCTCGCTGACGTCCGGGAGTCCCGGACGCAGCACGCAGATGCCGCGCACGATGAGATCGATGCGGACGCCTGCCGCCGAGGCTTCGTAGAGCTTCGCGATGATGCCTTTGTCGAGCAGCGCGTTCATCTTCGCCGCTAGGTATGCCTTCTCGCCGTGCTTTGCGTGTTCGATCTCGCGATCGATCCCTGCGAGGATCGTCTCGCGGAGGTTGAGCGGCGCGACGATGAGCTTGTTCCATACGGGCGGGTCGCTGAATCCCGAGAGAAAATTGAAGAAGCCCGAAGCATCGATACCGATTTCCGTATCCGATGTAAATAGGCCGATGTCGGTGTAGATCTTTGCTGTCGATCCGTTGTAGTTGCCCGTCGCGAGATGGCAGTAACGACGGATGCCCGTCTCTTCGCGGCGAATGACCATCGTGATCTTCGAATGCGTCTTGAGCCCCAAAATGCCGTAGATGACGTGGCAGCCTGCCTCTTCGAGGCGGTGTGCCATGAGGATGTTGTTCTCCTCGTCAAACCGTGCCTTGACTTCCATGAGCACCGTGACTTCCTTGCCGTTTCGTGCGGCTTCTTCGAGCGCGGCGATGATCGGCGAACGGCTGCTCACGCGGTAGAGCGTCTGCTTGATGGCCAGCACGTATGGGTCGCTCGCCGCCGTGCGGATGAAGTCCTCGACGGTTTGGAAGCGCTCGAATGGATGGTGGACGAGAATATCGCGCGTGCGGATGGCGTCCCAAATGCTTGCCGCACCAAGCCGAGCAAGCTCGATGGAAGGGACCGGCGCAAACGGCGCATAGCGCAAAGGATCGAATCCTTCGAGATTCGCGAGCGCGGAGAAGAAAGCACAGCCTAGCGGTCCTTCGCCTGTATAGATATCGGATTCCTGCAATTCGAGTTCCCGCTTTAGGAACGCGCGCGTCTCATCCGATGCGGAGCCGGCGATTTCAAGGCGGACGGCAGCGCCTTTCTTGCGGCGCTCGAGGGATTTTTCGACCTCGACGAGAAGGTCGTCGGCATCCTCGCGGATCGTGAGATCGGCGTCACGCGTGACGCGAAATGGCGTCGTTTCGAGGATCTCATAGCCTGTGAAAAAGCGTACGGCAAAGTGGCTCAGAATGTCTTCGAGGCAGAGGAAGCGCGGCGCACCGGGCAGCTTGACGAGGCGGTCGAGGACAGGGGCGGGGACGGGCAGGATCGCACGGCGCGTTTCCGATTCGCCTGCACGCCTGAGCCGTACGGCGAGATTCAGGCTCTTGCTCGCGAGAAAGGGGAAGGGGTGCGTGGGATCGAGTGCCATTGGCGTGACGATGGGATAGATTTCGCACTCGAAGAACTCCGTGAGCCAAAGCAGCTCTTTCGCGTCTATCGCATTGGGGCGGGTGATACGGATGCCTTCTGCTTCGAGCGCAGAGAGGACGCGTGCGAGGCAGCGATCAATCGCGTGCATCTGCTCGTGTGCGCGATTTGCTACGGCATCGAGCTGCCCCTTCGGCGTGAGCCCGCTGATATCGCGGTGCGGCGTCTCGCTTGCGAGCAGATGCTTGAGACCTGCGACGCGGATCATGAAGAACTCATCGAGATTGGAACAGGCGATCGCGATGAAGCGCAGGCGTTCGAGCAGCGGATTCGATGCATCTTTCGATTCGCGCAGTACGCGGTGGTTGAACGCGAGCCAGGTACATTCGCGGTTGAGATAATAGTCGGATCTTTTGAAGTCGATGTCCATCGTCGTTCCTCCTTGCGGAATGGGCAGGCTGGTCAGGCTCGCTGCAAAATGGGCGTGATGCCGAAGATTTCCCGAAAGAGCACGGAAGCGCGGTCAAATGTCCAGCGGATCAGTGCGATGTCATCCTCCGAACGATACGTGAGGAGGAGTGCTTCGCGCGCGAGACGGGCGTTCTTTATCGTGAGCTTGTCGCGGTGGCCTTGGTCGAGTGCGTCGGCGAGGCGCAGGATGGCGCAGCACTTGTCCACGACGATTTTCTGCTCGCGCGTGAGAAGCTGGTAATGGGTGTCGCGATGATCGGGGTTTTCCTTTGCGTAGTAGTAGCAATTTGAGGCGATGATTTCCTTTTCCGCGTCCGTGATGCCGAAAAAATCGGAGCCCAGTACCGTCTGCCATGTGTGAAGCGCGTAGTTGCGGAGGTTGATGAACTTGCCGGTCTCGTGGAGAATCGCGCTCATGCGAAGCAGCATGCCGTGGCGCTCCGATAGACCGTGAATGGACTGCAGCGCTTCGAAGATGCGCACGGCAAATGTTTCGACGCGCTCGTCGTGTGCGAGATTGCAGCCGTAGCGCATGGCGACACTGCGCGCAAGGTCGAGGAGCAGGATGTCCTGTTCGCGCATGGCGTGCGGCGAGCAGAGGAGCGCGCCGGCGTACGTCGCATAGGCCTGGAGAAACGGCGTGTCCATGACGCGAATGGAATCGATCTGAATCGTGCGGATTGTCTCGTCGTATAAGAGAAGCGTCGGCAGCAGGATGCTCGCAAGCCGCTCGGAGAGCGAGAAGGTGCGCATGAGCTTCTTGACGGTGAGCGGAGCAAGACCTTCGAGGAAGGTGCGGAATGTTTCCGGGGCGATGGCGTGCGGCTCATTGGCGTCTGCGGGGATGAGGCGATGCGCAAGAACGCGCGATTCAAAGCCCGTGAGGACGAGTGTGTGGATCTTTGCGCGCGCGATCGTAGGCCAAAGCGGTGAGAGTGCAGCGTGGAGGTAATCGCGCATGGCGGAGGGGAACATGACATCGGAGCGCTCCTTTTTCGTGAAGTGTTCGAGGATGCTGAGCCTTCCGCTCGCGGCGTTGCGCTGAAAGAGGATACGGCCGCTCTTCCAGCCCGTGAAGGCGAGACCGCCTGATGTGACGTCGAGCAGCAGGAGAGGGCGCTTTCCAATGGTTTTGTCCCTCTTTAACCGCTGATGAAGCGCGAAAAATTTGTAGTACGTTTCTTCTGTGAGGCCGGCGACGTGGAACGAGAAGCCTGTGCGCAGGCGCAGGAGGTCGAGTATGCCGAGACTGTTCTCCGCTTCGCGCACGACCGTCGTCGCGATCGGGTAGACGGTCTCGATGCCGTAGTCGGCAAAGAGCTGGCGGAATCCTTGCAGGATCGTGCAGAGCGCGTGGATGGAGGCAAAGGAGAGACGGTGCGCGTGCAGCACTTCCTCGCCGAATGTCGTTTCCTTTTGCACGGACTCGATGATCTCGACATCGGTCGGCGTGCGCCAGCTCACGATGGCGGCACTCGTCCGAATGGAGCCGATATGCACGACGCCGAACGTAGGGGATGGTTTCATGGCATTCATGGCAAGCATCCTTTCCGAAAAGGTAGAGAAAGGCAGGGGACTTGTTTTAATTATAGCAAAATGTTTGCTTGGAATGAACATGGCAAACAAATTTTGGCAGGACGTTTACAAGACGTGGGTTTTATGCTAAACTAGGACTATCAATATGAAGTGTTTATGGAAGAGTGGGTGCGAGCCCACTCTTTCATCTTATGTGCAAGGAATGGCGCGGCGACGCCGCGCGAGATGGTAGGAGTGGGGCTATGGCAAGACAACAAGTAGAAGACGCAGTGGAAGCGATCGTGCGCGAACTTCTAACCGGACAGGAGGAAATCGAGCTCGTCGATGTCGAGTACGTCAAGGAACACGAATGGTATCTTCGCGTCTACATCGACAAGAAAGGCGGCGTCGATATCGAGGACTGCCAGGATCTCAGCGAAAAGCTCGGAGCGCGTCTTGACGCGGCAGATCGCATCGCGGAGAGCTACATCTTGGAAGTCTCGTCTCCCGGAATCGACCGTGTGCTAAGGAAACCGCGCGACTACGCGCGCGAGATGGGCAAGGCGGTTGATGTCACGCTTTACGCGGCAAGGGATGGAAAGAAGCAGATCACAGGCAGGCTCACGGCATTTGCAGATGGCGTCCTGACGCTCGACGGCAACGTGACGATCCCGCTTGCAGATGCGGCGCAGGTGCGGCTGCACATCGATATTTGAAGCAAGGCCATTTCATGCGATTTAGGAGGATTAGTACGTTGGCAAGGAAAACGACGAAGGCGAAGGCGAAGGCGACGGATCCGGGGCAGGAGTTTCTCATGACCCTGCGGGAACTCGGCAAGGAAAAGGGCATTGACGAAGAGGTGCTGTTCGAGGCGATCGAGGCAGCGCTCATTTCCGCCTACAAGCGCAATTTCAGCGCGAAGGAGAACGTCAGTGTGACGCTCTCGCGCGAGACGGGGCATTATCACGTTTACGCGCTCAAGCAGGTCGTCGAAGAGGCCGAGAACGACATCACGGAGATATCGCTCGCCCGCGCACGCGCGATCAAGCCGGACTACGAAATCGGCGATGAGATCGAGATCGAGGTCACGCCAGCTGACTTCGGACGTGTCGCGGCACAGACGGCAAAACAGGTCGTCGTGCAGCGCATTCGCGAAGCGGAGCGCGGCATCATCTACGAAGAGTACATGGAACGGGAGAGCGACATCATCACGGGCATTGTCCAGCGCGTCGAGAAGGGCAATGTATTCGTCGATCTCGGCAAGACGGAGGCGATCTTGACGCCGAGCGAGCAGATTCCGACGGAGAACTACACGCACGGCATGCGGATCAAGGCTTTTGTCGTCGAAGTCAAAAAGACGAACAAGGGACCGCAGATCGTCGTTTCGCGCACGCATCCGGGCCTATTGAAGCGCCTCTTTGAACTGGAGGTTCCCGAGATCCAGGAAGGTGTCGTCGAGATCAAATCGGTCGCGCGCGAACCGGGCAACCGCTCGAAGATCGCCGTTTGGTCGAAGGATGAGAACGTCGATCCCGTCGGCGCGTGTGTCGGTCATCGCGGCATGCGCGTGCAGGCGATCGTCGACGAGCTCGGCAGCGAGAAGATCGATATCGTAAAGTGGAATGAGGACTCGGCGACGTACATTGCCAATGCGCTCAGCCCAGCGAAAGTCGTCTCGGTCGCGGTCAATGAGGAAGAACGCGTCTCGCGCGTCGTCGTGCCCGACTACCAGCTCTCGCTTGCCATTGGCAAAGAAGGGCAGAACGCACGTCTCGCAGCGAAGCTCACGAGCTGGAAGATCGACATCAAGAGCGAGACGCAGGCAGCGGATGAAGTGCTCGACGACAGCATGAACGAGGTTTCCGTCGTCACCGAGGAGTCCTTCAGCGCGGAGGGTGAGTCATGAAGGCGAAGAGAATCCCGGAGCGGTTCTGCCTCGGCTGCCAAGAAAGCCGTCCGAAAAAGGATCTTCTGCGCATCGTGCGCAGCCCGGAGGGCGAGTTTTCCGTCGATGTGACAGGCAAGAAGGCAGGACGCGGCGCGTATATATGCCGAAGCATGGCGTGCTTGGAACGGGCGAGGAAGAGCCGTGCGCTTGAGCGTTCCTTCAAGTCTCCCATTGCGCCCGTTGTCTACGATATGCTCGCAAACGAACTAAAAGGGCTGGAGGGCTAAGAACGTGACGGAATTGGCGGAGGCCAAGGTGAAAAATATCCTCGGCATGGCGCAGCGCGCGAGACGGATTGCATCAGGCGCATTCGCCGTCGAACAGGCAATGCGCGGGAAGAAGGCAGCATTTCTTCTCATCGCGGCAGACGCTGAGGATGAATCCAAACGAAAGTACAGGAAGCTTGCTGCAGAATGCGGCGTTCCGCATGCTGAGGCGCTGACGAGGGAATCGCTCGGCGGCTGCATCGGCAAGGAATACCGAGCGGCGGCGGCACTTCTCGACGAGGGCTTTGCAAAGAAGCTGCAAGGTCTCCTCGCGATAGACGAAGCGAAAGAGTAGAAGGAAGAAACAGTCGGGGGTGGATTGATGTCAAAATACAGAGTTTATGAGTTGGCAAAAGAATTCCATGTGGACAGCAAGGCGGTCATTGACATACTGAGCCGCAGCGGCGTCAAGGCGGCAAACAACTTCTCGAGCGTCGACGAGAAGACGTATGCGGCATTAAAGAGCGCGTTCGCGAAAAAAAACGCAGCGAAAGAGGCTGAGAAGGCGAAAGAGGAGAGGGAGCGCCAGCAGCGCATGATCCAGTCTGCGGATGGGCGCCCGGAAAAGATGCGGAGCAGGACGTACACCTACGCGCACAAGGTGGAAAAGCACGAGGCGAAGCCTGCGCCGGCGAAGCGGGAGGAAAAACCGGCTGCCGTGCGTGCGGAAGTGGAAACGCAAGAGAAGCGGGAGCAGCGCGTGGAAAAGCGTGCGGAGAATCGGACAGAGATCCGCATGGAAAAGCGCAGCGAGAGCCGCGCTTCACATCGTACGGAAGAACGCCCGCAAGGCGGCGCAACCCGCATGAAGCCTGCCTCTGCGCAGAGCGCGGCAGGCCGCGGCGGAGAGAGGCGCCGCACGGATGGCAGCGGAAGCGCGCGTCCGGCAGGCGGCAGTGGCCGTATGGGGCGCAATGATCGAAACGACCGCAGCGAGCGCAGCCGGAATGGCGGACGCAATGCGCGCGGCGTGAATGACCGCGGACGCGGCGGTAGGGGCAATGACCGAAATGACCGCAGCGCGCGCCGCGGCGGACGCGGCGGAAAACGCGGCCAGCAGCCCGTCCAAAAGGTCGAGATCGCACGTCCGAAGCACATCAAGCTGCCCGAAAGCATTGCCGTAAAGGATCTTGCCTCGAAGATGAGCTACACGGCGGCCGAGGTCATCAAGAAGCTCTTCATGATGGGCGTCATGGCGACCATCAATCAGGAAATCGACTTCGACACGGCAGCGCTCGTTGCGTCCGAGTTCGGCGTTACGGCAGAGGAACTGCCGCCGGAGGTCGACCCCACGGAGATCCCCGAAATCGAGGACGATCCGAAGACGCTTGAGCTTCGTCCGCCTGTCGTTACGGTCATGGGACATGTCGACCACGGCAAGACGTCGCTCCTCGACTGCATCCGCAAGACGTCCGTCTCGGCTCATGAAGCAGGCGGCATCACGCAGCATATCGGCGCGTATCAGGTCATCGCATCCGGGAAGAAAATCGTGTTCCTCGATACGCCGGGACATGAGGCATTTACGGCAATGCGCGCGCGCGGTGCACAGATCACGGATATCGCGATCCTTGTCGTCGCGGCAGACGACGGCGTCATGCCGCAGACGATCGAGGCGATTTCCCATGCGAAGTCGGCAGATGTGCCCATCATCGTCGCGATCAATAAGATCGATAAGCCGGGCGCCAATCCGGACCGCGTCAAGCAGGAACTCATGGAGCACGGCCTCGTGCCGGAAGAGTACGGCGGAAATACGATCATGGTCCCCGTCTCGGCAAAGAAGCAGATAGGCATTGACGATCTGCTCGAGATGGTCCTCCTCGTCGCCGAGGTCAAGGAGCTCAAAGCAAACCCGAACCGCGATGCGCGCGGCGTCATCGTCGAGGCGAAGCTCGACAAGGGACGCGGCCCTGTCGCGACGGTGCTCGTGCAGAACGGCACGCTGCGCATCGGCGATTCGATCGTCTGCGGCACGACGTTCGGCAAGGTCCGCGCGATGCTCAACGACCGCGGCGGCAGCGTCAAGAAGGCGGGACCGTCCGTTCCCGTCGAAATCCTAGGACTGAATGACGTGCCGGAGGCTGGCGACATCCTCGCTGTGCTCGAAGAGAAGCAGGCGCGTTCGATCGCGGAAGCCCGTCAGGGACGTCAGCGCACGAAGCTCATAAAGGCGAAGAAGGTCTCGCTCGACGATCTCTTCCAGCAGATTCAGGAAGGGGATATCAAGGATCTCAACATCGTCGTCAAGGCGGATGTGCAGGGCTCGGTCGAAGCACTCAACAGCTCGCTCCTCCAGCTCAACAAGAATGACGAGGTTCGCGTCTCGATCGTCCATTCGGGCGTCGGCTCGGTAAACGAATCGGACGTCATGCTCGCGACGGCGTCGAATGCGCTCATCATCGCGTTCAACGTGCGCCCGGATGCCAATGCGCGCAAGCTCGCTGACACGGAGAACATCGACATCCGCACGTACCGTGTCATCTACGATGCGCTCAACGATGTCAAGGATGCGATGAGCGGCATGCTCAAGCCGAAGTATAAGGAAGTCGTTCAGGGACGCGTCGAGATTCGGCAGGTCATGAAGTTCTCGAAGGCGCTCGTCGCAGGCTCCTATGTTCTCGACGGCAAGATCTGCAACAACTCCAAGATCCGAATCCTGCGCGACGACGTTGCGATATTCGACGGCGAGATCGACTCGCTGCGTCGCTTCAAGGACGAAGTTAAGGAGGTCACAGCCGGCTATGAGTGCGGCATTTCGATCGTCGACTTCAAGGATTTCCAGGAAGGCGACATCATCGAGCCGTACACGATGGAGGAGATCGCTGTCACGATTACGGACGCGAACAAAGCGGCTGCAAAGAAGCGTGAGGAACAGGAGAAGGCAGCGAAGGAGACCGAGGCCGAGGCGTAGGGAAATGCGCAGCAAAGGAGGCGTTTGCCAATGAGCCAGCTTCGTGTGGAGAAGGTTCAGGAGCTGATGAAACAGGAGATCTCTGAGATCATCCTGCGCGAGCTCAAAGATCCACGCATCGGATTCGTTACCGTGACATCCGTCGAATGTACGGGCGACCTGCGTGAGGCGAAGATCTACGTGAGTCTGATGGGCGATGAGAAGGACGCAAAGGAATGCTGGGCGGGGCTTATGAGCTCGCTCGGCTTTATCCGCCGCGAGATCGGCAAGCGCATCCGCCTGCGCTTTACGCCGGAGCTTACGTTTGCACTCGACAAGTCGCTCGACTACAGCGCGCGTATCCAAGAGCTTCTGCTCAAGGTGCGAAAAGAGGCGGAGGAAAAGGAAGGGCAGTCCGTATGAACATGACGCTAGCAGAAACGGCGGGGAAGCTGCTTCGTGCGCAGAACGTCGTCCTGACCGCACATGTCAATCCAGACGGCGATGCGATTGGCTCCTCGTTGGGGCTCATGCATCTTTTGCGCGGGCTTGGCAAGGAGGCTGCCGTTCTTTTGGATGACGATGTGCCAAAGGCGTTTTCGATTCTGCCGGGGTACGAGGCGATCCAGCGCCCAGAGGGAGAGCGAAGCGCCGACCTTCTCGTCATTCTCGATACGGCACCGGATCGTATCGGCGGCGTCGCGAAGTGCGTACAGGCAGATGCGTGCATCAACATCGACCATCATCGCACGAATGCGGCGGAAGGGGACACGTATCTCGCGCCCGACCGTGCGGCGACGGCAGAAATCGTCTACGAGCTTGCAAGCGAGATGAAGGCGGCGTTTACGAAGGACTCGGCGCTCTGCATCTATACGGGGCTTGCAACCGATACGGGGTTTTTCCGCTACTCGAATACGACGGCGCGCGTCATGCGTGCGGCGGCACATCTCATGGATTGCGGCGCAGAGCCCCATATCGTATCGGAGGCACTCGAACAAAAGCCGTACCAGATGATCTGCGATACGGCGGAAGCGCTTCAGCACATCGAACGTTTTGCAGATGGCCGTGCGGCAGGCATTTTCCTCGATCATGAAACGACGGAGCGCATGGAATCCACAGAAGGCTTCATCGACTTCGTCCGCGTCATCGAAGGGGTCGATGTCGCCGTTCTTCTGAAGGCAAAAGAAGAGAAGCTATGTCGTGTGAGCATGCGCTCGAAGGGCACAGATGTCAGTGCGATTGCAGCTTCCTTTGACGGTGGCGGGCACATGCGTGCAGCAGGATGCACGCTCAAGATGGGGTTTGATGAAGCGAAGAAAAGGATCATGGCGGCGATTGCAGACAGGCTTGAGGGGGAAAGTTGATGGACGGATTCCTCGATCTCTTAAAACCCCCCGGCATGTCGTCCCACGACGCCATCAACATCGTCCGAAAGATACTCAATAGGAAGCGCGTCGGCCATGCAGGGACACTCGACCCTGCGGCGGCCGGCGTGCTTCCTATTGCCGTCGGGCAGGCGGCACGCCTCGTCGAGTACTTGGAACTCGCCGATAAGTCGTATCGCGCCGAAATCCGCTTTGGGATTGCAACAGACAGCGGCGATGACACGGGCGAAGTGATGGAGCGCATGACGGATTTCGTACTTCCGGGTGAAACGGCGATTCGCGCTGTGCTCGCGCAATTCACGGGACAAATCGAGCAGGCACCGCCGGCGCATTCTGCGATCAAGATCCGGGGCAAGCGTGCCTGCGATCTCGTGCGGCGCGGCGTCGCCGTCGAGATTCCGACACGTACGGTAGCGATTCATCGCCTAGCTCTTTTGGCACGTCATGAGGATCGCATCTTGATTGATGTGGACTGCTCGAAAGGCACGTATATACGGAGCCTTTGTGCTGACATCGGGAAGGCTCTCGGCATCCCTGCGACGATGGCATTTCTCGTGCGTACGCGCGTCGGCGATTTTTCGCTCGAAGACGCGCATACGATCGAGGCACTTCGCGATTTGGGTGAGGCGGCAATCCTTGCGCCTGAGAACTATCTGAGCCATATTGAACGATACGATCTTGCACCGCATCGAAGCAGGGCGTTTCAAAACGGCCTAGCGACGAACGAGCGCAGGAACCTGCCGCATGGGGAAACGTTTCGCGTCTACAGCGAGGGATTGTTCCTCGGCATGGGACGCTACGACCGCGAGGAAAAGGCCATCGTGCCGACCAAAGTTTTTTTATGGGAGGCGGGACGATAAGATGCAGGTCTATGCAAAATGGACTGACCTGCGCGCACGCGCGCCCATCGCGGTTGCGCTCGGCATGTTTGACGGCGTGCACATCGGCCATCAGCGCATCGTGCATCGCGCAGTTGAACTCGCAAAAGCGGAGGGCGGCACGAGCGTTGTCTTTACCTTCCGCAATCATCCGCTCTCGGTGCTCGCACCGCAGAGCCTGCCGCTGCAAGTCGGCTCAAATGAACTGCGTGAGCAGGTTTTGGCGTCATTCGGCGTCGATATCCTGCTCGCCATCCCATTCACGCGCGAGCTCGCGCAGCAGTCGCCGGAGGAATTCCTCGCCATGCTTCGGCGCTACCTCGCGCCGCATTATGTCGTGACGGGTCCCAACTATACCTTTGGGAAAAAGGGGAAAGGCACACGGCGCATGCTCCTTCGGCTCGGAGCAAAATACGGATTCCATGCTGAAATCTGTCCGGCCGTCCTGCGCGATGGACGCCCCGTCAGCAGTACGCGCATCCGCGCCCTGCTAAGCAAAGGGGATCTTGCGGAAGCGAATGCCTTACTCGGCAATCCGTTTTCCTTTATCGGACGCGTCGTGCACGGCGAACGACGCGGTCGGACACTCGGCTTTCCGACGGCGAACCTCATGATTCCCGATACACAGGCGATGCTGCCGAACGGCGTTTACGCCGCACATGTCTATTTGGATGGAGGGAAGCTTGATGGTCTCGTCAATATCGGCAACAATCCGACATTTGAAGGAGATACGCGCCGCATCGAAGTCCATATTCGCGATTTTGATGCGATGCTCTACAATAAAGCCATACGCGTCGCATTTCTTCAAAAGCTGCGTGAGGAGAAGAAATTCGCCTCTGCAGAGGAACTCGTCCGTCAGATCCAAAAAGACCGCCTTGCAGCAGAGACCGTATGGGCACAGATGGGATAAAGATTTCGTCAGTTTTTGTGGCGCGGCGGCGAAAAATAGTGTAGAATAGGACGAGTAAGCCATAATGTACCTCGATTTGCAACAATGAAAGGCGGTTTCGATTCATGAAAAAAATGCTTCAAATGATGGTGCTCATGTGTGTCATTGTACTGGGCACGCAAGTCGCGTTTGCAAATGCAGACAAGGAAACATTGCAGGAGGGAGCAGACATTACCTCGATTCATCGACTGGCTGTCGGACTGCCGCTTTATATGCAGAATGATGAGAAGGCACCGACTCTCGATATGCTCAAGCAGATTGCCTACGATTCCAGCCGCGTGGCACGCAGCTACGTCGTATCCTACGATGCGGTGGCAGAGGGGATCAAGGCCAAGAACAACGTGGATATCACCTCGCTCGATCGCCGCCAGGCAGCAAAGCTATTCAAAGAAAACGTGGGCGATTACGCGGATGCTTACGTCATTCTGACCGTTGCGAACAACAGCCGCACGACGTTCTTCTTCGACGTCTACAAGGCAGGCTCGAATGACCTCCTCTATACGTACGAGATCCGCGCGAACAGCAGTGAGGCTAATACGGCCGCGACGTACACGAACCTCTGTGAGCAGTTCTACAAGCATTTCGAGCGCGCCGCACAGGAGCAGCAGAAGGCAAACGCCAAGAAGAAGTAAGTCCCCGGCGTCTTGAGAGATGGGATGCGAATCCATCAGCAACGCGCCATGGAGCAAGCAAAAAGCCCGTCCGTCCCCCTTGCCTTGGCCAAACATGTTCTTGACATGAGGCTGGCAAGGGGACGGGCGGGCTTCCTTTATGAAATGATGGATCTGCGTCGATCTCTATGCACATCGATCTATTCCGCTAGGGAATCACGGATAAAATGAAGCTCGTCATATCAGCGCTTCCCTAGGTAAATCGGCTTGATTTTGGCATCCTCTGCCTGTGCGTTCCCAATCGCTCCCGTGCGCACCATTGCATCGAGCACGATAAATTGCCGCTTCTTCGCCATCATAAAATCGACGTAAGGAGAATAAAGAGAAGGCGCATTGGGAAGTCCTGCGAGCATTGCTGCTTCTGCGAGATTCAGTTCGCGCGGGGATTTTCCAAAGTAGCCGTAGGCGGCATCATGTATGCCATAGAAATTCGAACCGTAGTAAATCGTATTGAGGTAAAGCTCAAGGATTTCGTCCTTGCTGTAATTCGCCTCCATATCGAGTGCAAGCAAAAATTCCTCTGCTTTGCGTCCGAATGAACGCTCGTGCGAAAGAAAGAGATTCTTGACGAGCTGCTGCGTAATCGTGCTCGCGCCTTCTTCGATTTGTCCGTATTGCAGATTGACGAGCGAGGCGCGCATAATGCCCTCCACATCGAATCCGTGATGTGTGTAAAAGCGTGTATCCTCGACCGAGATGACCGCATCTTTTAGTTCCGGCGCTATGTCGTCGATCCGCACATAACGACGGTCACGATGGATTCGGCTGTTGACCTCGCGCTTCAAAAAAATGACGCGGGAGAGACGGTCCATCACAGAAATCTCGCGCGCATCGCCCGCTTGCTGGCTCGCGGGAAGCTCTTTGGGCTTCACGGGAAGAAAATCTCCTGCATTCTGCCAAGTGCGTGGGGAAAAGAGGGAAGAACCGCCTGCCATCAAAAACGCAAGAATGAAAATGATGACGAGTGCAAAGAGAATCTTTACGAGACGAGAGAATCTTCGTCGATTTGCCTTTTTTTTCATAGTGACAACAAGCTCCCTTTTATAATCCTTGCTATTATAACACGAATATGACACGGGACTGAAAAATATCTTGAAACTTTTTTCAAAAAGGTATTGACAGGGGGA
>NZ_KI273068.1 GCF_000469545.1 Mitsuokella sp. oral taxon 131 str. W9106
TAGTCGCTTGAAGCGAGAGGCGGAAAGCCTCGAAGCGAAGGGCGCGAAGTTGTTCCCTGAAAACGAAACAGTGCAGATACATGATACAATCTGTTATTATGTAAGCCAGATGTTTAGCGGCACGCAGTGCCGCGAAAATATCGGTTGGTTATAGCAAGATATAAGCAACCGGCAATTTCTTTGGCGGACGCCACTCGTGGCGGACGCAAAGCAAATGATAGTTTGAGCAGGCAGGCTCTTCCATTCCTAGGAGAGTTTGATCCTGGCTCAGGACGAACGCTGGCGGCGTGCTTAACACATGCAAGTCGAACGAGACGGATTGGGAGCTTGCTCCTGACAAGTCGAGTGGCAAACGGGTGAGTAACGCGTAGACAACCTGCCGCAAAGATGGGGACAACAGCCCGAAAGGGCTGCTAATACCGAATGTTGCGCCCCTCCCGCATGGGAGGGGCGCCAAAGATGGCCTCTGCCTGCAAGCCATCGCTTTGCGATGGGTCTGCGCCTGATTAGCCAGTTGGCGGGGCAACGGCCCACCAAGGCGACGATCAGTAGCCGGTCTGAGAGGATGGACGGCCACATTGGGACTGAGACACGGCCCAGACTCCTACGGGAGGCAGCAGTGGGGAATCTTCCGCAATGGGCGAAAGCCTGACGGAGCAACGCCGCGTGGGTGAAGAAGGTCTTCGGATCGTAAAGCCCTGTTGCCCGGGACGAACGCCCCCGGCGCGAACAGCGCCGGGGGGTGACGGTACCGGGCGAGGAAGCCACGGCCAACTACGTGCCAGCAGCCGCGGTAATACGTAGGTGGCGAGCGTTGTCCGGAATCATTGGGCGTAAAGGGAGCGCAGGCGGGCATGCAAGTCCATCTTAAAAGCGCGGGGCCCAACCCCGCGAGGGGATGGAAACTGCGTGCCTTGAGTGCAGGAGAGGAAAGCGGAATTCCCAGTGTAGCGGTGAAATGCGTAGATATTGGGAGGAACACCAGTGGCGAAGGCGGCTTTCTGGACTGCAACTGACGCTGAGGCTCGAAAGCCAGGGGAGCGAACGGGATTAGATACCCCGGTAGTCCTGGCCGTAAACGATGAATGCTAGGTGTGGGGGGTATCGACCCCTCCCGTGCCGGAGTCAACGCAATAAGCATTCCGCCTGGGGAGTACGGCCGCAAGGCTGAAACTCAAAGGAATTGACGGGGGCCCGCACAAGCGGTGGAGTATGTGGTTCAATTCGACGCAACGCGAAGAACCTTACCAGGGCTTGACATTGAGTGAAAGGGCCGGAGACGGCCCCCTCCCCTCGGGGACACGAAAACAGGTGGTGCATGGCTGTCGTCAGCTCGTGTCGTGAGATGTTGGGTCAAGTCCCGCAACGAGCGCAACCCCTGTCCCTCGTTGCCAGCGCGCAAAGGCGGGGACTCAAGGGAGACTGCCGCGGACAACGCGGAGGAAGGCGGGGACGACGTCAAGTCATCATGCCCCTTATGCCCTGGGCTACACACGTACTACAATGGGATGGACAGAGGGCAGCGAGCCCGCGAGGGCGAGCGAACCCCGGAAAGCATCCCCCAGTTCGGATTGCAGGCTGAAACCCGCCTGCATGAAGTTGGAATCGCTAGTAATCGCAGGTCAGCATACTGCGGTGAATACGTTCCCGGGCCTTGTACACACCGCCCGTCACACCACGGAAGTCATTCACACCCGAAGCCGGCGACGCAACCGCAAGGAGCCAGCCGCCCAAGGTGGGGGCGATGACTGGGGTGAAGTCGTAACAAGGTAGCCGTATCGGAAGGTGCGGCTGGATCACCTCCTTTCTAAGGAGAACCGCGCCGGGGAGGCCCGGCGGTACTCCAGGTCGGTCCTGGCGCGCGAAAGCGTCCTGCACTGTTTGGTTCTGAGGGAACGACA
>NZ_KI273069.1 GCF_000469545.1 Mitsuokella sp. oral taxon 131 str. W9106
TATCCCCAGTTCGATTCTGGGTGTCGCCTCCAGTCCGTCATAGAAACCGAAGCAATTGCTTCGGTTTTTATATACTTTTAATTATTTTTCTTGTAACAGAAATAAATTTTTTTTATACTCCCATATTCTTTTTAATAACGATATGATATAATAAAATAAATAAAAGCAATTTGGCAGAGTGAATTCGTATTAGAAAGAAGTGGTCGCGATGGAACTTAGACAGCTTGAATACTTTCAAATGGCAAGCCGTCTGCGCAACATCACGCGCGCGGCGGAGCGGCTGCGTGTATCGCAGCCGAATATCACGGTCGCGATTAAAAAGCTTGAGGCTGAACTCGGTATTCAGCTTTTTGACCGCAGCCAAAAGCAGCTTTCCTTGACGCCGGAAGGCGCGGTTTTTTTGAATCGAATTGAACTGGCACTTCGCAATATTCAAGATGCCGTGCTCGAGGTAAACGACTACAAGCAGCTTCAGAAAGGCACGATTAAAATTGGCATTCCGCCCATGATGGGAGCGTATCTTTTTCCAAAGATTTTTTCGAGTTTTCAGCATCGTTACTCGCATCTCGACATTTATTTGCATGAAGAGGGTTCGATGTCCATTCGCGAACAAATTGAACGTGATGAGCTCGACTTTGGCATCATTATTCTCGCCGGTGCCTCGCAGAATCTTCAGATTCTATCGATGTCACGCAACCAGATTGTTTGCTGTGTGCCAAAGACAAGTCCTTTGGCGCAAAAGGATTCGGTTTCGTGGGATGACATCGCCGAAGCGAATATTGTTATGCTGAAGGAAGGCTCTTTCCTCCGTCAGTTGGTTTTGCAAAGTATGAAGTCCGTCGGAATCGTTCCGAACATCGTTTTGGAGTCAAATCAGGTCATTACGCTCAAAGGCCTTATTGCAAATGGCGTCGGGATTGGCTTTTTGCTTGATATGGTTGTGGGTGAGACGCCGGGCGTGAAAGCTATTCCATTAGCGGAACCACGCTTTGTCGACGTAGGGCTGGCATGGAAAAAGGATCGATACATATCAAAGGCAGCACAGTCGTTTATTGATTTCTGTGAAGACTTATTAAAGGAACGAATGAAGCAAGAACATCATACGGATTGAATCGCATGATGAGATATGAATCACATGGGCGCGGAAGGTGCCCATTCTTTCTATTAAAGGTCAAGTGGCAAAAGGAGTGCGTGATATTATGGAAAATTCACGCGATACGACGCTTCGGATTTTGGCACAACGAGCTGTACGTGAGCTTCGTGAACAGAAAGAACGTATTGGGGATAGAGGAAGCGGAGGCTCTTCCGTCATCCGGCTTGTCAATTGCCTCATCGCATTTGGGATTGAGCGTTCGGCAAGCGATATTCATATTGAACCGCAGGAAGATGGCATCCGTCTTCGCTATCGTTCGGACGGATTGCTTTGCGAATATGATGAGACACTCCCATCAGACGTCATATCTGCGCTTGTATCACGCATAAAAGTCATGGCAGGAATGGATATTGCCCAGCATCAAAAACCACAGGACGGACATATTCGCTATTCTGTCAATGCAAAAGAGTTGGATATACGGGTTTCGATCCTCCCTGCACTTTATGGTGAGACGGTCGTAATGCGCCTTATGAATATGGAGGATCGACTGCTTCAACTTCACGAACTCGGTTTTTCTGCAGGGAATGAGGCGGCTGTCCGTACGCTCATACATAAACCGGCGGGGCTATTGCTTCTCTGTGGGCCGATGAATTCGGGCAAGACAACGACACTTTACGCAGCGATGTCAGAACTCAATGAAACGGCGCACAATCTCGTGACACTTGAGGATCCGATTGAGCGCGTTCTTCCCGGTATCAATCAAGTACAGCTAAATCCGAAGGCAGGACTTACGTACCCGGTTGGCCTGCGAACGATCCTGCGTCAGGATGCGGAAACGATTTTGCTCGGAGAGATTCGAGATGAAGAAACAGCAGAAATGGCGGTTCGCATCGCACTGACGGGGCATTTGATCATGACGACGCTCCATACGGAAAACGCGGTGTCAGCAATCTATCGTTTGCTTGAGATGGGAGTGGCACCGTATCTTTTGGCGGCAACGCTTAGTGGAATTGTTGCACAACGACTCGTTCGTCGGATCTGTCCGAAATGCAAGGGGATCGGCTGCCCAACTTGCCATGAGAGCGGATATTATGGACGGGTTGCACTGCAGGAAGTGCTTTCCATGGATGACACTTTGCGCGATGCCATTTTGAAAAGGGATGCACGGCAGACTATGGAAGGTCTTGCACGCAGGAACGGCATGAAAACGTTATGGGAAGATGGAAAAGAAAAAATTTCCATTGGTGCCACGACACAAGAAGAAGTCAGGAGGGTTCTCTATGGTGTCGTTTGAACGGAGTGTCCTTCGACATGCGATTGAAACGCAAGTTTCGGATATTTATTTGACCGAGGGGCAGAATATCCAAATGCGTAAAGATGGTGTGCTTATTCCATGCCTGGATGATATTCCAACACGCGAGTTCATGCAAATGGTCCTAAAAAGAATGCTTTCTGAAGAAAGGCGGCAGTCTTTTGCAAAAAAGCTAGATATTGATTTCTCATGGACATTTGAGGGACGACGCTTTCGTGTGAATGCCTATTTCCAGAGGGGATGTCCTGCCATTGCAATGCGCCTGCTTCCGGATCGGATCCCCTTGTTGGAAGAAATTCAACACAATAGAGCGATATTTGATTTGCTGCAATGTGAACATGGATTGATCCTTGTTTGCGGCAAGGTCGGATCGGGTAAGACAACGACGGTCGCATCATTTCTTAATGCACTGAATCATCAGCGTCCTGTGCACATTCTAACCTTGGAAGATCCTGTGGAATACGTGTTTCAGCCGGATAAGGCTTTTATCAGCCAACGGGAACTTGGCCGCGATGTTCTTTCCTTTGCATCGGGGCTTCGGAGTGCGCTTCGCGAAATGCCGGATGTTCTTTTGCTTGGCGAGATACGTGATGCGGACTCTATGCGTACTGCGCTCATGGCGGCAGAGTCCGGCATGCTCGTGATCGGAACGCTTCATACGCTGCGGGCAGCAGAGGCAGTCATGAGGATGGAAGGGTTTTTCCCAGTAAACGAACGGGATGCCATTCGCACACAAATTGCATCCGTCTTGCAGGCTGTTTTTTCTCAGCAACTCATTCCTGGAAAGACAGGCGGACGCGTTTGCCTGTCGGAAGTGCTGCTTGGAAATGACACTGCAGCGAGCCTCATACGCCAAGGCAAATATGGGCAGATCTCTACCCTCATGATAACGCATCGACGTTCGGGAATGATGACGAAAAATGCGGCGCTCGATGAACTCTTTCGAAAAAGGCTTATCACAAGCGAGGTACGCATGCGATTTTATGAGGAGGAACAAATGTGATGGAAGCCTTTTCCTATGAAGCGTGCAACAAGCACGGGGAACGTTTTGCGGGAGAACTTGAGGCAGAGACGATTCACGAAGCAGCGCAAATGATTCGCAGAAAAGGGTTATGGGTCGTTTCGCTTCATCCAAATGAAATGTTTTCCACATCCTGTATTCCGTCAGTTTTCACTATTTTAGAACGCACGCGTTTTTCATCACGGAATGGAATCGGCCGTGAGGCGACGATTCTATTTTTGCGTCAAATGAGCGTGCTTCTACAGACAGGCATGCCGATTCATCAAGCATTGCAGGCGCTCGTTGAGGCAAGAGGGACACAACGATACACACAGCTCATTCAAGAAATGCTTTCGGATCTGATGAACGGGAGTTCGCTATCCGATGCGATGGAAAAGCATCCGGGGGTCTTTTCGACTACCGTTTCCAGTTTGACGCGTGCAGGCGAGATGAGTGGTACGCTAGAGCAGATTTTTGCTAGCATGGCGGATTTCTTGGAGCGCGACTATCGGGCACGAGAAAAATTAAAGACGGTCATGATGTACCCGCTCGCGCTTCTTGCGGTATCCCTGTTTTCGATGGGGTTCATGACCGTCTTCGTGATGCCGACGCTCGCACTCTTGCTGCAGAATCTTCATGCGGCACTGCCGCTTCCGACACGTATCTTGTTGTTTCTTTCAAATGCGATGCAGCAGCATTTTTTATGGCTGCTTCTTTTCCTGTTCTTGCATCTGATGGGCGCTGTGTATTTGTATCGTCAGTTGTCATGGCGCAGACGCATAGACCGATGTCTCCTGTTTCTTCCTGTATTTGGCTCGTTAAAGCTCTACAGCGTGTGGAGGGGCGTACTCGAAACGCTTGCCGTGCTCCTGCATAATGGAATTGCGCTTCCACATGCACTGGATCTCGTGGCGCCTTCCGTGGGAAATCGCTGGATCCGCCATCTCGTAGAAACAGCGCGCAGACGCGTTCTGAGCGGGCACGCATTTTGCACCGCATGGCAGGACGAGAAAACATTTCCTCGAATGCTTGCTTCCTTGATTGCAGCGGGGGAACGTAGCGGCGAGCTCGAACGAATGCTTGAAAAGGCAGCGGAATTTGCTGCTGTTACGGCAGAGAATCGGTCGGCAAGGATTCAGGCAATGGCAGAACCCGTCTTAATCCTTATCGTGGGAGGCATCGTCTTTCTTTTTGTCCTTTCGATCATTTTGCCGCTTATCGAGACGATGGATGTACTGACGTAGGCAGCTTATTTCCTAAGCATCTTTTCTTTGAGTTCACGATAGCGCCGCGTGTAGTACGCACCGTTTTGTGCTTCGCGATGATCGAATCCATAAGCCCGACGGCTTATGGCGAGAATCGGCGGAGCCTGGATGCGCTTGGCGACGGCCATGCCGCAGAAGAGATTCCACCATCGCTCCAAATCGGCAATGAAGTCGGACGCATTTGTAAAATAATGCGCGACAAGCCCTTCTTCACAACCGATATTTTTCTCCACGGTACCTTCTGCATACCATGTCAGCAAATCTTCCGGTGTTGCTTTTTGCCACCGTTCAACGAAAGAGCGGAAGAGGTAGTCATGATAGGGGTACTGGATCGGGTCGCCCTTCCCTTCTTCCACATTTTGTGCGTTGGAGAGCTCGGCGCTTGGAATAATATCGATGATGCCCTGTGGAATTGCTTCCCGACCATATACGATATCGTTGAGATAGTGCGCGAGTGCGTAGACTTGGTATTTCCAAAGATCTGCGAGTGCTGCTAGAAAACCAGACTGGTCGCCGTAGAGCGTTGCGTATCCGACCGTTGTTTCAGCCTTGTTCGCATTGCAGGTGAATCCGCCTCCAAAAGCAGCGGAAACGCCTGCCAACACACGGGCGCTTCGGTCGCGTGCTTGGATGTTTTCGGCAACGAAGGAGGAGACGGAAAGGTGTGATTTTGTACTTTGTGCGAGAAAATCAATGGGAATGGTTTCGATCTGTTGGATTGTATGGTTGACGGATTCCTGAATTGGCATGATCATGTAAGGGCAGCCCAAATTTTTTGCGAGTTTATGCGAGAGGCTTTTTGTCGTCTTCGAATTATAGACGCTCGGCATATTGACGAGCAGAAGGTTTTGCGGCTCGACGATCTTTGCGTAAAGTGCGGCGGCAACGGCAGAATCAATGCCGCCAGACACACCGACAACGACCTTCTTCATGTGAATGTTGGCTAGGAAATGACGCACTCCATAGGAAAGGGAACGGTAGATGTGGGCGATCTCAGGCTCGTCCTTTTCGTGCAGCTCTCGCATGGAAGACATGGAAGAGAGTTCTATTGATTGCAGTGATTCTTCATAAGATGGTGCCACAGCCACGGCATGCCCTGCAGCATTGTAGGCTGTGCTTGTTCCATCGAATGTGTAGACGGTCTTTCCGTTGTTCTGTAATCCGATGCAGTTGACGTAGAAAAGCGGGGCACTCGCGTCCATAGCATGACGCGAAAAAACACGGTTTCTTTTCTCGGTCTTTCCGAGTGTATAGGGTGAAGCGGAAATGTTGACGTAGAAATCAATCGATCCGTCTTGCTTTAGGAGATTGAGCGGAGCAAGCTCATAGTCGTCGCTCCAGGCGTCTTCACAGAGCAGGCAGCCGATGCGGTATGTATGTCCCGTGCGTTTTAGCACAATGGGAGAAAGCAACCTTTTTGGGGTCGTGCCAATTTCCCGTGCAAGTTTTTGCAGGCTGAAAAAATGACGTGTATCATCGAACTCGCGGTAGTTTGGCATGAGCGTTTTGATGCTGTAGGGGTAGGGCATGTTTTCAGGATGGACGAGATGCCCGTCTTGTGCTGTGAAAAAGGCATTGTACTTGCGAACGCGACCATCGTTGTTCTTTTTATCCCAATCCATAGCGACATTGCCAAACATAACGATGATATCTTTTGAGGCAGCGATGATATCGCGTCCGTAACTTTCGCAATCGCGCAGGAAAGAAGGCTGTTCCCATGCATCACCGAGCAGATAACCAGGAACGGACATTTCGGGGAAGATGACAAGGTCGGATCCTGCATCGCGTGCCTTTTTGATCACACCAAGGATGGTTTCTGTGTTTTTGTCAGGATGACCGGGCATGACTTCTATTTGGGCCATTGTGATTTTCAACTGGATCGACTTCCTTTCGTGATATGCAGTAAATCCATGGTTCCCTAGGTATAGGATTCAATTTCGTTCTATGCTATAATAGCTCTAGGATTTGATGACAGAATGGAGTGGAAGATTTGAGCAAGAAAAAGCGGGTCAAGACGAATGCGGCACGTATTTTGGATACGCTTGGCATATCGTATGAGCTGAAGGAATATCCCGTTGATGAGTCAGATCTTTCGGCGGTACACGTTGCCGCATCAATCGGCATGTCCATCAAAATGGTTTATAAGACACTCGTTGCACGTGGTGACAAGACGGGTATCTTAATGGCTGTTATCCCAGGAGGCGGCGAGCTTGACCTGAAAGCGCTCGCGGCTGCGTCTGGGAACAAGAGGGTTGAGATGGTGCATCTGAAAGAAGTGTTTGCCTTGACGGGCTACATTCGCGGCGGTTGTTCCCCGCTCGGTGCAAAGAAGGAGTATCCCGTCTATCTTGATGCGAGCGCTGAAACACAAGGCACAATTGCGGTCAGTGCAGGAAAGCGCGGTGAACAGATTCTGCTCGCACCGAAAGATCTTGTTCGCGCAGCGAAAGCGACTGTTGCGGCACTAGTGCGTGCGTAACGTGTAAAAGGTTCAATCGTATTTTAACATAGATTTTCCGGCATAGTAAAGAAAGAGGCGAGTTATTTGCAGTATAAGAGTACGCGCGGCGATGTTTTGCTGATGAATTCGGCGGAAGCTATAGTAAAAGGGCTAGCGTCCGATGGTGGCCTTTTTGTTCCAGCGACCATGCCACACGTGACGATGGACTTCATTGAATCGTTCATTCCGCTTTGCTACGAGGAACGCGCTTGCAAAGTGCTGGAGCTTTTCTTGACGGACTATACGGCAGCTGAGCTAAGCGATTGCGTGAGCAGGGCGTATGGCAGGGAAAACTTTGATGCAGCAAAGCGTGCGCCGCTTGCACGATTTGGCGATATGAGCGTGCTCGAACTTTGGCACGGACCAACGAGTGCGTTTAAGGATATGGCACTGCAGCTTCTTCCACAGCTCATGGTCACAGCATTGAAGAAACTTGGCGAAAAGGCTACGATTCTCATCCTTGTTGCGACATCCGGTGATACGGGAAAAGCCGCACTGGAAGGGTTCTGTGATGTTGAGCAAACGAAAATCATGGTCTTTTATCCCGAAAATGGCGTCAGCAAAATTCAGCAAGCACAGATGCGCACGCAAGAAGGAAAAAATGTTGATGTGACGGCAATTCGCGGGAACTTTGATGATGCACAGCGCGGCGTAAAGGCGATTTTTTCCGATACGGCACTCGGTGCGGAGCTTGCCCAAAGAGATGTCAAGCTCTCTTCTGCAAATTCGATCAACTGGGGACGGCTCGTCCCGCAGATTGTCTATTACTTCAGCGCGTATGCAGATCTGCTTGATGAAGGATGCATTACACATGGTGAGATCATTGATTTTACTGTTCCGACAGGTAATTTTGGGGATATTTTGGCCGGCTATTATGCGAAGGAAATGGGACTTCCCATTCATAAGCTAATCTGTGCGTCGAATTCGAATAATGTTCTGACGGACTTCTTGCGCACGGGAGTTTACGATTGCAAGCGTGATTTCGTCAAGACGATATCGCCGTCTATGGATATTCTCATTTCAAGCAATTTGGAACGCTTGCTCTATCATGTGACAAATGATGCTGAGAAGGTAGCATCATGGATGGAAAAACTACAAAAAGCAGGACGATACGATATCGGTGCGACGCTGCTTAAAACGATACAGGAAACATTTTGGGCGGATTGGGCAAACGATATAGAAACAGAAAAGATGATCGAAAAGGCGTATGAGGAACAACACTACGTCCCCGATACGCATACAGCGGTTGCATGGAAGGTAGCGAATGCATATCGCGCAGCAACAGGGGATACGCATCACATGGTCATTGTTTCGACGGCAAGCCCGTACAAGTTCAGCAAGAGTGTACTCGACGCGCTGCATGTTGATGTGAGTGGGCTCGATGCATTTGCGATGCTTGAGAAACTCGAACAAATCAATCCTGTGGCCACACCGAAAGGGCTTGCAAGTCTTCAATCGAAGCCCGTCCTTCATCATGCCGCTTGCGATTACGAGCGGATGGGGGATTGCGTTCTTTCGTTTGCAAGCGGGAAGGATTCGTGATCAGACGGCCGTAGATGCTTTGAATCAAGAAGGAAATACAATATTGTGTTTCCTTCTTGATTTTGATATAATAGCGACATTTAGGAAAACTTCATGATCAAGCTCAAAGTGCGGATTGTTGTATGCCGTACTCTATAGAACATATATTGATGTAAAGAAAAGAGGGATCGTAACATGCCTAAAATGTTCACGATGGATGACCTTCGGATCAAGCTGCAAGAGCGCCAACACAAGATGACGCCGCAGCGCCAAACCGTGCTGCAAATCTTCTTGGATCGTCCAGGCAAGCATTTGAGCGCAGAGGATGTTCATGGACTATTGCGTGACGAGCATTCGGAGATCGGTCTTGCAACCGTATACCGCAGCTTGGAGCTCCTTTCGGATCTTGGTATTTTACAAAAGATGGAGTTTGGCGACGGCTGCAGTCGATATGAAGTCAACACAACGGATCCGTCCCAACATCACCATCATCATCTGATTTGCACTTCGTGTGGAAAGGTGTTGGAATTTGAGGATGACTTGCTCGATGATTTGGAGCATGATATCATGGAAAAATCGCAGTTCAAGATTCACGACCATCAGGTTAAATTCTTTGGCATCTGCAAGGAGTGCCAAGAAAAAAAGTGAGAGTTCGGACATTCACGCTCAATACGAAAAGGGAAATTGTTTCAAAGATTACGAGAGAGATTCTAACGCTTTTTCACGTTGAGATTACGGGTTCTGAGGGAACAGCAGATTATGCGCAGCTTTCTGTCGTAAATAGGAGGCTCTTGGATACGCCTGAAGGATTCGTTCGAATGGAATCTACGCTCATGCTGTTCGATCCGAATGGAAACCTTCGGCGTTTTTCCTGCGAGAGCACGGGAGCGGGGGACGAACGCGATGGTGCGGCTGTCAACCGCCTGATCAAGCTGAACCTCTATCGTATCTTTTGTGAACAACTTGCAATGCCCCAAGCTCCTTGGGGCATTCTGCATGGAGTACGCCCGACGAAGATCGTGCATCGTTGGATTCGCTATGGACTTGATGCATTGCAAATAGAGAAACGCCTTCAGAGGGACTACGAATGCAGCGTGGAAAAGGCGCATGAAATTGTTCCGATGGCATTTCGACAGATACCGTTTTTGCGTATGTCAGATGCGCAGACGATCAGCATTTACGTTGGGATTCCGTTCTGTTTGACGCGGTGCCTTTATTGTTCCTTTCCATCGAACCTTCTGCCGAATGAGAGACATCTCCGCGAGTTTATGGAGATACTCAAAAAGGATTTGCTTGCCGCGAAGCGCGATGTAATGCGATTCGGGTTTCGCGTGCAGAATATCTATATTGGCGGTGGTACACCGACGAGCCTTCCAGATGATTTTTTTGCCGAAATGATCGGTATGGTATATAATGCCTTCTATGGAGATCACGTATACGAGTTCACTGTGGAAGCAGGAAGACCGGATAGCATGACACCTCGAAAAATTGCGGAAATGAAGCGACGAAGTGTTTCGCGTGTGAGCGTTAATCCGCAGACGATGCAACTGAGAACGCTCAGACGGATTGGAAGGCAGCATACGCCAGATGATGTGCGCAGGATGTACCATGCGCTTCGCAAGGCGGGAATCCCCCATATCAACATGGATTTGATACTCGGTCTTCCCGGCGAAACGGCAGAAGATGTCCGCGATACGATGGAACAAGTCGCGGCTCTCTCGCCAGACGATATCACTCTGCACGCCCTTGCTTTGAAGCGAGGGTCGCGCTTGCGGCTCTTGATGGATGAGCAGCATGTTGAGCTTCCGTCGGGTGCAGAAACGTGTAAAATGTTCTCTGTTGCGATGAAGCGAGTAGAGTCACTCGGCATGAAGCCGTATTACCTCTATCGACAAGGATACATGCGCGGCGATCTTGAAAATGTCGGATGTTGCCGTGACGGTGCGGAAAGCATGTACAACATTCAAATCATGGAGGAGCATCAGACGATTATCGGCATTGGTGGTGCTGCTGCGACAAAGGTCGTAGACGCGCGTGCTGGTCGTCTCAAGTCGACGTTTCATGCCAAAGATCTTATGACGTATCTGCGTGATATTGATTATTATACGGAGCGTCGTCGTACATTACTTGAAGAAGTTTATGGTGATGGAAGGAATTCGTGATTTCTTAGAGCGTTAGGAGGAATGATTTATGCCAATCCATGCGCCCCGCGGGACGAAGGATATCTTGCCTGATGCGATAACGGGCTGGCGTTATATCGAAGAGACGATTCGCACGCTTTGCCGTCGTTATGGATTTGAAGAGATCCGTACGCCGATGTTTGAGCATACGGAACTTTTCCAGCGCGGGATCGGTGAGGGGACAGACGTTGTCGACAAGGAGATGTATACATTCACAGATCGAGGCGAGCGCAGTCTTACGCTTCGCCCTGAGAATACGGCATCTGTTGTTCGCGCCTATCTACAGAATAAGCTCTACGGCGACTCTTCGTCGCAGAAGCTCTTCTACATTGGTTCCATGTTTCGCTATGATCGTCCGCAGGCAGGAAGGCAGCGCGAGTTCCACCAGTTTGGTGTCGAGCTTCTAGGGGAAGCTTCGCCGCTGGCAGATGCGGAGATTATCATGCTCGCCGTCGATTTTCTTTCGACGCTTGGGCTCAGGGATCTTGCGCTCCATATCAATTCGGTTGGCTGTCCGAAGTGTCGTCCCGTTTACCGGCAGGCGCTTCAGGATTACTTTGAGGACAAGCGCAGCGAGCTTTGTGACGACTGCAATGAACGTTTCGAGCGTAGCCCGCTTCGCATTCTCGACTGCAAGATCGATGCGGGCAAGCCGTTTATGGAAGACGCACCGAATATCTCGGGGTGTCTCTGTGATGATTGCCGTACGCATTTTGATCAGGTAAAGGGATTCTTGAATGCCGCTGGAATCGATTTTGCAATCGATCCACGTCTTGTCCGTGGTCTTGATTATTACACGAAGACTGCGTTTGAAGTCAAGTATGCGCCACTTGGTGCACAGAGTGCCGTTGCGGGCGGTGGTCGATACGATGGTCTTATAGAGGAGATCGGCGGCAGTCCGACCCCTGCCGTAGGCTTTGCTGCCGGACTAGAGCGCATACTTATTGCGCTTGAGAAACAGAAGCTTTTGCCGAACGTCGATAAAAGGATGGATGCGTTTGTAGTCACACTTGGTGAGGAGACGCGCCAGCCGGCATTTCGCCTGTTGGCGAAGCTTCGCAAAGCAGGACTTCGTGCTTCTATGGATTACGCAGGGCGCAGCATGAAGACACAGATGAAGCAGGCGAACAAAGCAAATGCGCGGTTTGCGCTGATTCTCGGTGAGGATGAAATCAAAGAGAATGTTGTTATGCTGAAGGATATGGAAAAGAGTGAACAACAAAAGGTCTCTTTTGATTCAGTAATAAAAAAGATGTGTGTTGAGGTGGGGATTTGATTTGATGGAAACGTTACAAGGAATGAAGCGCTCACACCATTGTGGTGCGATGCATAAAGCGGATGTTGGTACGGAGGTAATCCTTTGTGGTTGGGTGTCACGTCGTCGTGACCATGGTGGATTGATTTTTGTTGATATGCGGGATCGTTCGGGATTCGTGCAAATCGTTTTCGATGAGGCAGCGATGAATGATGGCACATTCCATAAGGCAGAATCCTTGCGCAATGAGTTCTGCATTGCGGTTCGCGGCAAAGTTCGTGCACGCAGTGAAGAGACGGTCAACAAAAATATCGACACGGGTGAAATCGAAGTTGTCTGTGAGGAGCTTCGCGTACTCAATAAAGCAAAAACGCCGCCCTTCTACATTCAAGATGGCGTGGAAGTCGACGAAACGATTCGCATGAAGTATCGTTACCTTGATTTGCGTCGCCCTGAGATGCAAGCAAACATCGTGCTGCGCCATCGCGTAACAAAGATCATGCGCGACTTCTTTGATCGCGAAGGTTTCCTAGAAATTGAGACGCCGATGCTTTGCAAGAGCACGCCGGAGGGCGCACGTGACTTCCTCGTGCCGAGCCGACTAAATGCGGGCGAGTTCTACGCACTTCCACAGTCTCCGCAGATCTTCAAGCAGATTTTGCAGGTCGCTGGTTTTGAAAAGTATTTTCAGATTGTCCGTTGCTTCCGTGACGAAGACCTTCGCGCGGATCGCCAGCCAGAGTTTACACAGCTTGATATCGAAATGTCATTTATGGATCAGGACGCGATCCTTAGCCTAATCGAGAATATGATCTGCGAGCTATTTAAGAAGGCAATCGGTGCGGAAGTGCCCGCTGTATTCGAGCGCATGACCTGGGATACGGCAATGGACAAGTACGGTTCAGATAAGCCAGATCTCCGTTTTGATATGCCGCTCATGGATATTTCCGAATACGTCAAGGACTCGTCATTCAAAGTGTTCAATTCCGTCATCGAAAACGGCGGTATGGTCAAGTGCATCAAAGTTGATGGCTATGCGGATATTCCGCGCCGTCGTCTTGATGATCTTGTCAAATTCGTGCAGATCTATGGCGCGAAGGGACTTGCGTGGATTCAGTACACGGAAGAAGGCATTAAGAGTCCGTTCAAGAAATTTTACAGTGATGAGACGTTTCAGCAGATTGCAGACGCGACAGGGGCAAAACAGGGCGACCTCCTTCTCGTCGTTGCAGACAAGCGACTCGTCGTCGATACGACACTTGGTCAGCTTCGTCTCGAGATGGGCAAGGAGCGTGGGCTGATCGATCCGGATGCGCTGCGATTCCTTTGGGTGGTCGACTTCCCCATGTACGAGTGGAGTGATGAGGAAAAACGATGGAAGGCTATGCATCATCCGTTCACAGCACCGCGTGATGCGGATATCGAGCTTCTCAAAAGTGATCCGGGACGCGTCAAGGCGAACGCCTACGATATGGTACTGAATGGCGTTGAAATCGGTGGTGGTTCGCTGCGTATTTATAATGCGGATTTGCAGGAGAAGGTCTTTGAGTCGCTTGGGCTCACGCCGGAGCAGGCACGTGAGAAGTTCGGTTTCATGATGGATGCCTTCGAGTATGGCACGCCGCCACATGGTGGAATCGCATTTGGTCTTGATCGCCTCGTTATGTTAATGGCGAAACGCGACTCAATTCGCGATGTCATCGCGTTTCCGAAGAATCAGAGCGCACGTGATGTCATGAGCGCGGCACCTTCGCCTGTCGAGGAGAAACAGCTCCGCGAGCTTTCAATTCGCACGGCAGTCAGGAAAAAGGAATCCAAGGAATAAATATAAGAGTTGTGTGCGAAAAGAAGCCCTTTCGCTCCCTGAATAGCGTCCTTTTGTTAAACGCACTTCGTTTTGAACTTTTGAACGAAACAGATGGATGAAGGAGATCGAGAGGGCTTCTTCTCGACTGCGTTATTACGTCTTGCTTATGGGCATTTCATAGAATCTCGTTGCGAATCATGAAAATGGCAGTTCAGAATAAGAGATTGCAGCTTCATAGAAGCGTGTTTCACGTATTTGCTCGCTTTGCATACCGTACTTCTATGCTACAATTGAGAAGATAACGAGGGAGGGATTCGTTCGTGGGGACGAAGGTCAATATACTAGGGGTTCACGTTGACGCGGTAACGATGGCGGAGGCTGTTGCACAGGTGGAAATGTGTATTATGGCAAAAAAAGGCGTGCTGATTGCAACGGCGAATGCAGAAATGATCATGCGTGCAACACACGATGCAGAGCTCATGGAGATACTCAATGCAGCCGAGCTTGTCGTTCCGGATGGTGCGGGAACCGTTTGGGCAGCACGTCACCTCGGACATGCCATGCCCGAGCGCGTTGCGGGTTACGATCTTGCACAGGAACTCATGCGAAAGGCACCGGAGGAAGGGCAGCGAGTGTTTTTCTTTGGTTCTGCTCCGGGGGTTGCAGAAAAGGCAAAAGTCAAGGCAGAAGCCCTTTATCCTGGCATCTCGATCTGCGGTACGCGAAACGGTTTTTTCAAGGAAGAGGATACGCCAGCTATTATCGAGTCGATTCGTGCGGCGGAGCCGGATATCTTACTTGCTGCACTTGGCGTGCCCAAGCAGGAAAAGTGGCTTTGGAAAAATCGTACGGCATTGGGTGTGCCCGTTTCGATTGGCGTAGGTGGAACGCTCGACGTCATGGCCGGCGTTATGAAACGAGCGCCGCATTGGATGCAGCGTGCCAAGCTCGAATGGCTCTTTCGCGGTATGCTCCAACCGAAGCGTGCGGGACGTCTTTTGGCGCTTCCCGAATTCGTGTTAAAGGTACATGCGTCAAAATCGTAAGAAGCAGAGCTGTTCCCTAGACAAAAAAATGGCTATCGCGTATAATAATTGCAGGAATTGAGTAGGCTGGCATCTTGCCGGTCTACTAAGTGCGAAAAAAAATCGTATTATGGATTATTAGGAGGTGCTTGGTTGGTTACTATTGTACGTGAGGGATATCCTTTTATCGGTGCATGCCTGATGCTTGCCGTAATTTTTGGATTTGCCGTGCATCCGTACGCGGCGATTCCTCCATTCGTCCTAGCACTATACTTTTGCTATTTTTTTCGCAACCCGAAACGTGAGATCCGAATTGACGAACAGGCAATACTTTCTCCTGCAGATGGTACCGTGACGGAGATTACGCCCGTTGAGATGGACGATTTCATCAAAGAACCTTGCAACAAGGTCGTCATTTTTATGTCGGTGTTCAATGTTCATGTCAATCGAAGTCCAATCCAAGGCGAGATCAAATTCCAAAAGTATTACTGTGGTCGGTTCCGTCCCGCATACAAAGATGAAGTTGGTTTTGACAACGAGCATCATCTGCTTGGCATTGAAAACGACAAGATTCGCATTACAGTCAAGCAGATTGCGGGAATTTTAGCACGTCGCATCGTATCATGGGTTACAATGGATGATAGACTCTCACAAGGGGAACTATACGGCATGATACGTTTTGGCTCGTGCTTGGAGGTCGTCATGCCGCGTGACGTATCCATTCTCGTTGCGGTTGGAGAAAAGGTCAAGGGTGGTGTAACGGTGATCGGGAGGATAAAAGAGTAATGGACTATCGCAGGTTTCTACCAAACCTATGTACTTCGATGAATCTCGTATTTGGCATGTGCTCTATCCTCGCCACCTATCATGGCAATCTTATTTTTGGATCGATTTTTATTTTGCTCGCACTCATAGCAGATGGACTCGATGGTCGTACCGCTCGATTCTTTGGTGTCGCGAGCGAGATGGGAAAAGAGATGGATTCTCTCTGTGATCTCGGCTCATTTGGCATAGCGCCTGCTTTTCTTGCATGGGTTCTTGTCCTACAGCATCATGGAATTATCGGTATTGCAGTCGTGATATGCTTTGCGGTCTGTGGTATGTGGCGGCTTGCACGTTTTAATGTCAATGCAGATGTCGTCCATGGCTATTTCATGGGACTTGCCATCCCAGCAGGTGGGAATTGCATCGCGATGACGACGCTTCTCTTTGTTAGCCTTGGAATTGATCCTCTGCAGTTTGGACTCGTCTATCCCGTGTTGATGGCATTTGTTGGTTGGCTTATGGTAAGTCATGTGCATTATCCCAATTTCAAGGGAGATGGAGCAGAACGCGTTTATCTCATTTCAAAGATTGCTTCACTTGTTCTTTTTGTGGGAATTCTGTGGATGGGACGAGAAGCGATCTTTCCTGCACTCGGCGTAGCAGTATTCGTTACGTATGCTTCGCTTGGTGTTATTAATTCGCTTCTTGCCGTGTTTGCAAAGAGAGGCTGATGGATTTTGTTTACACACCCCTTTGACATCGTCATGGTGCCCATGCAGATTCTCATCTTTCTTTTTACGCTTTATTTCTTTATCATCGGATTTTGTGGCATGTGGCGGAGACATGAGAAGAAGATTCTGACGCCTCAAAAGACATTTGCTATCATCATTGCAGCACACAATGAACATGCGGTCATAGGGCAACTCGTCAAAAATCTCCAACAGCAAAATTATCCGAAGGGAATGTACGATACTTACGTCATCGCGGACAACTGCTCTGATGATACGGCCGATATTGCACGCGAAGCAGGCGCCATCGTCTGTGAACGTACTCACCCAACGAAAAAGAGCAAAGGGTATGCACTTGATTGGATGTTTGCTCGTCTGTTCAAAATGAAAAAACAGTATGACGCTGTCGTCGTGTTCGATGCAGATAATCTTGTTCATCCGAATTTCCTGCTCGAAATGAATAATCGTCTCTGTAAGGGAGATAAAGTCATACAGGGCTATCTTGATGCAAAGAATCCGTATGATACATGGGTTTCGGGTACGTTTGCAATTGCTTTTTGGGTAATTTGTCATATTTCGCATCTTGCGAAATCCAATATTGGTCTTTCCGCCTGTCTTGGCGGAACAGGCATGTGCTTTGACGTAGAAATTTTGAAGCGCCATGGCTGGCAAGCAACGTGCCTTACGGAAGATATGGAGTTTACGATGAAGTGCATGGCAGAAGGCATCAAGACGAGCTGGGCACATGATGCCATCGTTTACGATGAAAAACCGCTTACGTTTAAGCAGTCTTGGAACCAGCGTAGACGCTGGGCTCAAGGACAGTTTGATGTTGGCAATCGCTTTATTCCGAAGATGCTAAAAGCTGGGTGGAAACACAAGGATATTCGTATGTGGGATGAGTGCATTTATCTTATGCAGCCACATTTTTTAATGATCTCGACAATTTTCATCATCATCAGCTATATCCAGCTTGCTTTTCCGCCGTTCTATACGAATATTTATACGTTCTTGCCATCACAGCTCATGACGGCAATCGTGTTTGGACAGTACATCCTGCCCATGATTATTCTATTTAAGATTCGTGCAAAATGGAAAGCATGGCTTTACATGTTGCTCTATCCTGTGTTCATTTACTCATGGATCCCAATCATTTTCCTTGGATTTATCCATCGAAATGAACACGAGTGGAGTCATACAAAGCATACGAGGGCAATGAGCATGAAGGATATCGTTGGCAATGTGAAGAACACTTCATCGTTTGATAAATGAGAAAAGCCTTCCCCTCATGGGGAAGGCTCTTTTATGAGGGAGAAAAAATGTATACTGTAAAGGTAGAGGGCGCGTTTGAAGCTGCCCATCGTGTCGTCGGCTATCCGGGAAAATGTGATCGCCTGCATGGACACAACTGGGTTGTCGAACTTTCTTTGCGCGGAACAGAACTTGATCCACTTGGAATGTTTTTGGACTTTAAGGTGGCGAAGCGCGTCTTAGGAGAAATCCTCAAAGCATACGATCACCGCTTTTTAAATGAACTGGCACCATTTTCAAATGGGGTAAATCCAACGGCGGAAAACCTAGCACGTATTATCTACGAGGCTGTAGAGAAAAAAGAGGAGCTTCCCAAAGGATCTCTTGCAGCAGTTACCGTGTTCGAGTCGCCGAAGACGAGTGTTACATATACGAAGGACTGAACATGCAGGAAAATATTATTGAGATTTTTTCGTCGATTCAAGGCGAAGGAAAATATGTTGGCTGTCGTCAGGTGTTCGTTCGTTTGGAAGGGTGCAATCTCGCTTGTCGCTACTGCGATACGGAGAACCGTCCCCATACGCATCCGTTTTGCATGGTAGAGGAGCGGGCAGGAAAACGTCGTTTTCTTCGTCTGCAAAATCCGTTTTCCGCGGAGCAGGCAGCGGCACGTATTCGTAAGATGCTAGTGGACTTGCCGCATCATGCTGTCAGTTTTACGGGAGGAGAGCCGCTTCTTCATGCGGCGTTTATTCAAGCCATTGCCAAGAAGATAAAAGGGAAGACGGCGATTTTTCTTGAGACAAACGGCACGCTCGTAAAGCCGCTTCAAGAGATACTTTCTGACATCGATATTATCAGTATGGACATTAAGATGCCGAGCATCCTTTCTGTTCCCCAGTGGGAAGCGCATGTGGCATTTCTGCAAGTTGCACAAAAAAAGGATCTTTATGTTAAAGTCGTAGTCAGCAATGAAACGGGAAAAGCAGAATTCTTTCGTGCCGTTCATCTTGTTCGTGAAAACGCACCATATGCATGCTTCATTATTCAGCCAGTAACGCCATTTGGTGGCTGTGTGGCTGCATCCCCCCAAAAGATTCTAGACTTTCAGGAGATTGCCTTGGGGCATCTCGCAGATGTTCGCGTCATCCCACAAACACATAAATTGATCGGACAGCTATGATACGCCCCTTATTTCTTTGTGGCGGCAGTCCCCATGTAGCGATAATACGTTTCACGCATTTCTTTTCGCGATTGCGTCTTTGGCCAAAGTTCGCCAAGTGCTCCTTCACGCATGCCAGCCGCAAGGTGGGCATAAAGTGTTGGAATTTTATCGTCTAGCTTTGCAATTAATTCTTTGACGGTTTGGCGTATCGTCTCACCGTCGTGTGGACATGGTGATGGAACAGGTGTGAAATCATGAAGTTTCACGGCATCGCGCAGCTCTTGCTCACGGAAGTAGACGAGTGGACGGATGACCGTTATATTGGTGCGATTTAGATAGGTGACAGGGGTAAATGTCGTGAGCTGCCCGGAGTAGAATAGACTCATCAGAAAGGTCTCTACAGCATCATCATTGTGATGCGCATAAGCGACTTTGTTCATACCGTGCGATTTCGCATATTGGTTCATTGCGCCACGACGAAAGAATGCACAGGTAAAGCAAGGGCTTTTTCCTTTTTGCTCTTCAATTGCCCCCGCGATATCGACGTCAATCGTGTCGTAGGGGATGGAAAGTGACTGGCAGTAGGTGCGAATGCGCTCTGTGTCGAAATGCTTTCCTTTAAACATCGGATTGATTGTCAAAGCGGAGACTTTGAATTCTTTTTTGAGACGTTCCTGCATGACAGCGAGGGCGTAGACAAGAAATATGCTGTCCTTGCCGCCCGACACGCCGATGAGAATATGGTCACCATTTTCAATCATATCAAATTCGACGATTGCACGCATGAGCTTGCTGAAATACGATTGCGGCATATTGATTTTCATAAGATTTTCCTTCCGTATGCGCTATTGGGGTTTAGATTATTTGCGATGCGTCCGTATTCTGGATATAGAACTTTCGTATCATATCATGTGCGACGGATTTCATGCAAGAATCGGATCGGTAAAGGAGTGAACGTGCATTGCAGGCTTCGTTCGATAATTTGAAACGGCATTTTCTTTCACGTGCATTTTTAATTTTCCTTATCGTTGGATGTATTAATACATTTCTTTGCAGTGCTTTGGCGAAAGGGATGGAATCCTTGGTCGACAGCGCAAATCTTGCATTCAATATAGGATATATTCTGAGCAATATAAATGCTTATTTTCTAAACAGCAAGCTCGTCTTTCCAACAACGATAACGATTGTACGCTATATCAAATTCGCACTTTCCTATGTCCCTAATTATATCATTCAAAATATCATTGTGGCTATTGTCTATAATATGCTCGGATTTCCGTCGCTCGCGAGTTTTTTGATTGCAGCAGTGCTCGGCGTGCCGATTACCTTTTTATGTGTTAAGCTCTTTGCGTTTGGACGGTGCTGATCATGACTGCATTGAGGATCATGGTGGATTTGTCAATCCCGCAAATCTCGTAGATATAGGAACTGGATTGAGCAGTCGATAGGATTTCATGAGCAAGCACCATCTTCGTAGAAGAAAATGCTTGCCCATTTTTGTACGAATAGACAAGAAAAAGGATCGCAAACATTGATTTATGCCACGTATGGTGATAAAATAAATAAGACTGATTTGAGCGGATATAATTTCATAGTGTAAATTTTACAGTAGGTGTCAGACGGCATCCTATTATGTTTGTGTACGTTATATTCTACTAAATCATAGAACTTGACAATATTAAAAGTTTACATTGGAGGTGTACTTTTTTGTCCAAAGGAGCGCAAAAGTTACAGATTATCCCGTTGGGCGGATTGGGGGAAATCGGAAAGAACATGACGGTTGTCCGTGTGGATGACGAGATTCTTGTCATTGATTCAGGGCTTATGTTTCCGGAAGAAGATATGCTCGGAATCGATCTTGTTATTCCAGATATTACCTATCTCCTAGAGAATCGCGATAAAATCAAAGCGATTGTTCTCACGCACGGACATGAAGATCATATTGGCGCATTGCCTTATGTACTGAAGCAGATCAACGTTCCCGTGTACGGCACGCGACTGACACTCGGCATTCTTGAAGGACGTCTGAAGGAGAATGGTGTCGATTCGAGCAATCTTCATTCGGTCATGCAGGGCGATATCATCAATATTGGCTGTTTTAGTGTCGGATTTATACGAGTCAACCACTCGATTCCTGATGCAGTTGGTCTTTCTATTAAGACACCGGTCGGTATGATCGTTCATACAGGCGATTTCAAGTTGGATTACACGCCAATCGATGGAAAAATGACAGATTTTCGCCGGTTCTCTGAACTTGGCAATAAAGGTGTTCTTGTTCTTATGGCAGACAGCACAAACTCTGAGCGTGAAGGGCATACACCGAGTGAAAGCACGGTCGGCGCTGCTTTTGACAAGGCGTTCCACAGTGCACGCGGACGCATTATCGTTGCGACGTTCTCATCGAACGTTCACCGCATTCAGCAGGTCATAGATACGGCTGTCCGTTACAAACGCCGCGTTGCCGTACTTGGTCGCAGTATGGTCAACGTCGTCAACATTTCGCTTGAACTTGGCTATATCAAGGCACCGGAAGGCACTATTGTCGATATTGATGAAATCCATAACTATCGCATGGAGCAGATGGTCATTATCACCACGGGCAGTCAGGGTGAGCCGATGTCAGCACTCACGCGTATGTCGATGTCAGATCATCGCAAGGTCGGCATTGTCCCCGGAGATACGGTTATCATTTCTGCAACGCCGATTCCAGGCAATGAAAAACTCGTGTCGAAGACGATTGACAATCTCATGAAGCTTGGAGCAGATGTCATTTACGGGCGCAATCAGGGAATTCACGTATCGGGACACGCAAGCCGTGAAGAGCTAAAGCTCATGCACAATCTCGTACGGCCTAAGTTTTTCATTCCGGTTCATGGCGAGTATCATCACCTCGTCCAACACGCACATCTTGCACGTGAGCTCGGCATGCCCAAGGAGAATATCTTCATCAGTGAAAATGGACAGGTCCTCGAGTTTACACGCGAAAAGGGACAGGTTGCGGGCAAGGTCACGGCAGGCATGGTTATGGTAGATGGTCTTGGTGTTGGCGATGTTGGAAATATTGTTTTGCGTGATCGTCGCCAGCTCTCACAGGACGGAATCTTGATTATTGTCGTGACGATGAACCGTCAAACGAATCGCGTCGTTTCTGGTCCGGATATTGTTTCACGCGGTTTTGTTTACGTTCGTGAATCGGAAGCATTGATGGGGGAGGCACGCGCACGTGTTCAACAGGCGCTTGATCGTTGTGAAGACGAAAATGTCAAAGAGTGGTCGGCCATTAAGGCAAACGTCCGCGATGCACTGGGGCGGTATCTGTTTGAAAAAACGCGCCGCCGTCCGATGATCCTCCCGATCATTATGGAGATTTAATCATAAAGATGGGACAAGCCGGAGAGGGATCTCCGGCATTTTCTTATTTGAATGGGAGGTGAAGCAATGTCTTTTACACATTTACATGTTCATACGGAATATAGTTTGCTGGATGGTGCGAGCCGCATTGGCGATCTGATTCGGACGACAAAAGAGCTCGGCATGGATTCCATTGCGATTACGGATCACGGTGCAATGTACGGCGTAATTGATTTCTATAAGGAAGCCAAGAAGCAGGGAGTAAAGCCTATCATTGGATGTGAGGTTTACCTTGCACCTGGTGCATGTCGGGAACGCAAAGAGGTAAATGGCGTACGTTACTATCATTTGATTCTTTTGGCGGAAAATCAGACAGGCTATCGAAATCTTGTCCAACTTGTCTCACAAGCAAATATTCAAGGCATGTACTATAAGCCGCGTATTGATAAAGATCTTCTGCGCAAGCATCATGAAGGGCTGATTTGTCTCTCTGCCTGTATTGCAGGTGAGATACCACGTGCCATATTACAGGACAATATGGCGTATGCAGATGCTCTCGTGAAAGAGTATCTCGACATTTTTGGCAGGGATAATTTTTTCCTCGAGATACAGAATCATGGACTTGCTGAGGAGCGCAAAACGAATGAAGGGCTTATCCTGCTGGCAAAAAAGCATGGTGTTGGGCTCGTCGCGACGAATGATCTGCACTACGTCCATCGCGAAGACAGTGAGTTCCATGATATCTTACTTTGTGTGCAGATGGGAAAAACGTATGATGATCCTGATCGTATGCGGTTTAATAGTGACGACTATTATCTGAAATCGCCAAAGGAAATGGCGGCACTATTTCCTGAAATTCCAGAGGCAATTACGAATACGGAACGAATTGCCGCCCGCTGTCAGGTTGATTTTGAGTTTGGGCATCTCCAGCTTCCGTATTACCCAATTCCGGAGGCCTATCCGGATGATGAGGCGTATCTTCGTGCACTTTGCGAGGATGCCATCCCTTCACGTTATCCTTTGTGCACGAAAAAGGTGCGCGAGCGGCTTGAGTACGAGCTGGGGATCATTCATCGCATGGGCTATGACAGCTATTTTCTCATTGTTTGGGACTTTATCCGATACGCTCACAAGGTCGGCATATCCGTAGGACCGGGACGCGGCTCTGCTGCAGGAAGTATCGTTGCTTATCTGCTGGGCATTACGAACCTCGACCCCCTTAAGTACAAATTGCTCTTTGAACGATTCCTTAACCCAGAGCGTGTGACCATGCCGGATATTGATGTTGACTTTTGCTACATCCGACGTGAAGAAGTCATTGCGTATGTCAAGAAACGATATGGTTACGACCACGTCGCACAAATTGTCACATTTGGTACGATGGCGGCAAAAGGGGCTATTCGCGATGTTGGGCGTGTGCTGGCACTTTCCTTTTCGGAAGTATCCGAAATTGCAAAGCTGATTCCAAATGAATTAAAAATCACGATTGATAAAGCGATTGCTGGCTCTAAGGAATTGCGCACGCTCTATGAGACGAATTCTACGGTGAAGCGCGTTATCGATCTTGCGCGCAAGCTCGAAGGGCTTCCACGCCATGCTTCGACGCATGCGGCAGGCGTTGTGATTGCGCGCAATCCATTGACAGATTACTTGCCTGTTTCCGTATCGAAAGGAACACTTGTCACGGAATTCGATAAGGATCACGTCGAAGAACTCGGTCTTCTAAAGATGGATTTCCTTGGGCTCCGTACATTGACGGTCATTAGTGATACGCTTTCCAATATTAAGGAAAGCCGACATAAAATGATTGACATCAATGCAATTCCCTTAGAAGACGAACAGACGGTCAAAATGCTCTGTGAAGGGCGAACGGGTGCGGTGTTTCAGATGGAATCTTCGGGGATGACAAATCTAGTACGCGATCTTGCCCCAGAGCGTTTCGATGATCTCATTCCGCTCGTCGCGTTATACCGACCGGGACCGCTTGGGAGTGGCATGGTCGAAGACTTTATTGCAGGGCGTCACGGGAAAAAAGAAGTCACTTATATGCATCCGCTCTTGGAACCGATTTTGAAGGAAACGTTTGGGGTCGTACTCTATCAGGAACAGGTTATGCAGATCGTACAAGTGCTTGCCGGTTTCTCACTCGGACAGGCTGATCTGTTGCGTCGTGCGATGGGCAAGAAAAAACATGAGATCTTGATGGCGCAGAAAGAGAATTTTCTAAAGGGCTGTGCACGTAATGGTGTGGAAACGGGTCTTGCCAATACAATATTCGATCTGCTGACGCACTTTGCTGACTATGGGTTTAATAAATCGCATAGTGCAGCGTATGCACTTGTTGCATGGCAGACAGCATACCTTAAAGCACACTATCCAGCAGAGTTCATGGCAGCGATGCTTACAAGCATCATCGATACACAAAAAGTACCCACATATATTGAACTTTGTCGTCACATGGGGATTTCCATTCTGCCGCCTGACATCAATTCCAGTTCAGCTTTCTTCAGTGTAGATGGAAGGGCGATTCGATTTGGCCTCGGCGCTGTGCGCAATGTTGGCGAAGCGGCAATTGAAGAAATGGTCAAAGCACGCAAGGAAGGTGGCCCGTTTCACTCTTTGTTGGATTTTTGCCGACGCATGGATATGCGAACGGTCAACAAGCGTGTCTTGGAAAGCCTTATCAAATGTGGCGCGTTTGACAGCATGGGAGCAAAGCGAAGCCAGCTTCTCGCAATCTTGCCTCGCGCAGTAACGGATGCATTGCAGCAACAAAAAGATGTGATGAGCGGTCAGGTTGGACTCTTTTCGATGGATACTGTGGAACAGGCGACAGAACTTCATCTGCCGGATATCGAAGAGGTTTCGCAAACAGAGCGATTGGAATGGGAAAAAGAAACGACAGGCTTCTATATCACGGGACATCCGCTCGATCCTTATGCAGATAAGTTGAAGAATCTATGTCGTTTAAGCGCACTTAAGGATGGCGAAGTCGGTGATAAGACGCTGGTTCGGGTCGGTGGGCTGATCGTCGAGTCAAAGCGCATCACGACGCGCAAAGGGGAAACGATGTGCTTTTCCAAGATTGAGGATTTCACGGAACAAGTCGAGGTTACGGTGTTTCCGCGTATGTTTTACCAGTATGTCAGGTTGCTCGAAGCCGACACACCTGTCGTAATACAGGGACGTACAGACGTATCGGATGATGGCGTCAAGATTCTTGCCGATAAGATATGGTCATTGGACGAGTATCTGCCTGAATATTACATTACGCTTCCGAATGAAGGACTATCTGAAGAAAAGCAAGCAAAGATGAAAACCCTTTTTGCTGTACATCATGGTGAACATGTGACGTATTTTCAGCAAAACGGGCATTGGCAGAAAGCTGTGGAACGATTTTGGCTTGATGATGAAGCAGAAACGCTTACAGCCCTGCAAGATCTCTTGGGGAAAACGGCCATTCGGAAGCGTTGACCCAGCAAAGCGTGAATGATAGAATGATTGGTGCAGAAAGCACGGATAGAGTACGTTTGGTTTTAGGGGCATATAAATTGATGCGATATAAAATAATTTGTAGCATTTTGCTTGTGAGCAGTATTGCCATAACGTCGTTTCTTTTCCCGTGGCATATGGCGGAGGCGGAAGCCCTTTTCCATATCCGCGAGATGAAGCGACCCAACGTGCCCGGGCTTGTTGTCGCAGCTGATGATGAACTCCCTGATCTTACAGCACGTTCTGCTATTGTCATGGATGCTGCAACGGGGCTTGTTTTATATGAGCGTGACAAAGATGCTAGACGGTATCCTGCGAGTACGACGAAAATCATGACGCTCATCATCGCGCTCGAAAACTCAGATCTCGATGACATGGTGACGGTGAGCAAACATGCTGCCGGTACGGAAGGGTCGACGCTTTGGTTGGAAGCGGGAGACGAAATCCGAATGGGCGATTTGCTTTACGGTATGATGCTTCATTCTGGAAACGATGCAACAGTGGCAGTAGCTGAACATATCGCAGGCTCAGTTCCTGCTTTTGCACGTTTGATGACGGAAAAGGCACATGAGATCGGTGCTGTTCATACAAATTTTATCAATGCAAATGGTCTTCCCGATGATGCGCATTACACGACGGCATATGATATGGCACGCATTGCCGCATATGGGTATCAACTTGATGGATTTGAGCAAATCGTCAGCACGAAAGAGGCTTCTTTCGCTTGGGTCAAGGATCAAACGCACCGCCTGCGCAATGAGAATCAAATGCTTTGGCTTTATCGTGGAGGCAATGGCGTCAAGACAGGCTATACGGATGCAGCGGGGCGTTGTCTTGTTTCTGCGGCGAAAGAAAATGGGATCCAGCTCGTTGCAGTCGTTTTTGACTCTGTTTATATGTGGAATGATTCCATCAAATTGCTCGATTATGGATTCTCATTGGTACGTCCCGCCCAAATTGTACGGGGGGGCGAACAAGTCGGAGAGATGATAATTTCAGGCGGACACGGAAGGATTCCCGTCTGCGCGGCACATGATTTGACGATTGCACAGCGAAAGGACAAGGAGGAGCAATATGAAAAAAAGCTTGTACTGGACGAAGTTTCTGCTCCTGTTGTTCGTGGTGATAAAGTCGGAAAACTGATGATCCTGCGGAATGGGCAGGAAATTGCTTCTGTCGATTGCGTTGCGGATGCGGATGTAGTGAAAAAATCCTTTTTTGCACGCATTGTTGCATACATAAAGTCTTTTGTAGGGAGGTGGAGCTGATGGAAGAGCGCCTGCAAAAGATCATCAGCAAGTCAGGGATTGCATCGCGAAGGGCAGCTGAAGCACTCATCAAAGAAAAGCGTATCACGATAAATGGCACGGTTGTCACAGAACTTGGCATAAAGGTAGACGCGATGCGGTGTACGATTGCCGTTGACGGAAGGATTATTGCACAAGAAGAAGAGCATGTCTACCTCCTGCTGAACAAACCGAAAGCATATCTTTCGACGGCAAAGGACGACAGAGGACGGCGCACAGTATTGGATCTTGTCCTAGGGATCGCGTTGCGAATCTATCCGGTTGGACGCCTTGACTATAATACAACGGGACTATTGCTTTTGACAAATGATGGTGCCTTGACGAACGGTCTCCTTCATCCCAAGCAAGAGGTCGAAAAAACGTACGTCGCTACCGTAAAAGGTAGGATTGATGAGACAGCGTTGCAACGTCTTCGAACGGGAATCTCTCTTGAAGACGGCGTGACCGCACCGGCAAAAGTACGTATGTTGGAACGGACAAATGGGCTGACGAAGATAGAAGTCATCATTCACGAAGGACGCAATCGGCAAGTCAGGCGCATGTTCGCTGCCGTCGGCTGTGATGTGAGGGCACTCATGCGCACAAATTTTGCAGGACTATCCTTAGATGGAGTAAAGTGCGGGGCATATCGTTTGCTTACCAAAGGAGAAGTAGATAGGTTGCGCCTGCTAGCGGGGCTTTTGAGATGAGCGAAATTCTTGTCGTAGGCGCTGGACCTGCCGGTATGATGGCGGCAATCAAGGCTGCTGAAAACGGAGCATCGGTTACGTTGCTCGAAAAGATGCGTATACCGGGACGCAAGATGATGATTACAGGAAAAGGGCGCTGCAATATTACGAATGCGGCGGATATTTCGGAAATCATCCGTAATATTTCTGGAAATGGTGTTTTTTTGAACAGCGCAATCCGTCAGTTTACGAATGAAGATGTTCGCACGTTCTTTGAGGGACAAGGAGTAGCGACGAAAGTTGAACGAGGAATGCGTGTCTTTCCCGTCAGCGACAAGGCAAAAGACGTTGTTGATGCGATGGTGCATCGCTTGCATGAATTGGACGTTCGTATTGAGACAGAGGTCGAGGCAGAGCATATCCAGGTGCAACATGGCTGTGTGTGTGGCGTACAGACCGTTTCAGGCACATGTTATCAGGCGGATGTCGTCATCGTGGCGACGGGCGGAGCTTCCTATCCGAAGACGGGTTCGACAGGGGACGGCTACCGCATGGCAAGAGAGCTCGGACATACGGTTGTCCCGCTTCGCCCATCTCTTGTACCGCTTGAGACAGAAGAGAAATGGGTACATGACGTCACGGGGCTTTCCCTTCGGAACGTACGCATAGGGCTTCTTGTGGATGGAAAACCTGCAGCAGAAGAATTCGGTGAAATGATGTTCACACATTTTGGTGTGACCGGTCCGATCATCCTTTCACTCAGCCGTACGGCATCCTTGTTTTTGGACGGGAAGCATGTCGTGGAGCTTGCGCTGAACTTAAAACCGGCTTTGACGCCAGAAAAGCTTGAAATGCGCATCATGCGTGACTTCGGGATATATAGGCGAAAGACGTTAAAAAATGGTCTCGTCGATCTTTTGCCGCATAAACTCATTGGGCCAATCTTAGATTTTGCTTACTTAGACCCTGAAAAACCGATTCATCAAGTGACGGCAAAAGAGCGGCATCGCCTCGTGGAGACGTTACAGGAAGTCGTTCTAACGATAAAGCAAACGCGCCCGCTCGCAGAAGCAATCGTAACGGCAGGAGGTGTTTCGGTCAAGGAGATCAACCCTAAGACGATGGAGTCGAAGTTCGTACGCGGATTGTATTTCGCTGGCGAAGTTGCCGATGTCGATGGTTATACGGGCGGCTATAATTTACAGGCAGCTTTTTCCATGGGATATGTTGCAGGAATCGCAAGTGCGCGGAGTGGCGAAAATGCATAGAGGAGAAATTACGGTATGGAAGAAACGAAGTGTATTGCATCAATAAAGCATGGGCTTAGAGGAGAAGTTCGCATCCCTGGCGACAAATCCATATCGCATCGCAGTGTCATGTTTTCCGCACTCGGCAGTACGCCTGTGCATATCTCAAATTTTCTTCATGCACAGGATTGTATGTCAACGGTTGCCTGTATTCGTGCACTTGGTGCTAAAGTCGATTTTCTGGGCGAAGATGAACTTATTGTCACGGGGAATGGACTTTACGGACTTTCCGAGCCACAGACGATTTTAGATGCAGGAAATTCGGGAACGACGCTGCGGCTCATGATGGGAATCTTAGCGGGGCAGCCATTCCTTTCGACGTTTACGGGAGATACGTCGCTACACACGCGTCCGATGAAACGCGTTATAAAGCCACTTCGTGAGATGGGCGCGCAAATATATGGGCGTGAGAAGAATACAAAACTACCCATTGCAATCGTGCCGATTGGAAAAAAACTTCATGGTATGGCATATAACAGCCCCGTTGCCAGCGCACAGGTCAAATCGGCCATTTTGCTTGCGGGACTTTTTGCGGATGCTCCGACGACGGTTATCGAGCCGCATGCCTCGCGTGATCATACCGAGCAAATGCTGCGGGCATTCGGTGTTCCTATTGAAACGAATCGTACGGCCGTAACGGTTCGTCCGATGAAGACCCTTGTTGCTCCACGATCCATTGAGGTGCCAGGCGATATCAGTTCAGCAGCGTATTGGCTTGTTGCAGGATCGATTATTCCGAAAAGCAATCTGATACTGAAAGGCGTCGGGATCAATCCAACACGGACGGGAATTCTCGATATCCTTCATGCAATGGGCGCAAGAATAACGATTCAGAACGAGCGAACGAGCGGAGGAGAGAAAGCAGCAGACATACATGTTGAGACGAGCATGCTCAAAGGTACGGAATTTGGTTCCGAAATCATGCCGCGCCTTATCGACGAGATTCCGATTTTAGCTGTTGCGGCACTTTTTGCGGAAGGAGATACCATCATCACGGGAGCGGGCGAGCTTCGCTTTAAGGAGACAGACCGTATTCAAGCAATTGCCGATCAGTTTAATAAGTTTGCGTCTGGCGCGATCGAAGACACGGAAAATGGTCTCGTTATACATGGGGGAAAAAGAATGCAACGTGCAACATGTTTTTCCTATGACGATCATCGCATCGCGATGTCGCTTGCTGTACTTGGCGCAGCGGGGCGCGGTGTCGAGATTGAACGACCCGATTGTGTGAATATATCCTATCCGACATTCTATGACACGCTGCTGCAGGTGAAGCAGAAATAGAGGAGGCGCGTACAATGAAAAGGCTTGTCGTAGCGATTGATGGCCCGGCTGGAGCAGGAAAGAGCACGGTTGCGCGAATTGCAGCTGAGAAGCTAGGCTATACGTATATTGATACGGGCGCGATGTATCGAGGAGTTGCATGGAAGGCACTTCAACAGAAACAAGAAATCACGGATGCGCTTATTCTCGACGTTGTGCGTGATATTGATGTAGACCTTCATTATGAAGGCGGTGCGACGACGGTGACAGTGGATGGTACGGATGTCTCGAAAGCGATTCGTACACCAAAAGTCAGCCACCTCGTTTCACAGGTTGCAAAACTCGGTCCCGTCCGTGAAAAAATGGTCGCTTTGCAGCGAAAGATGGCTGAGCGAGGATCTGTTTTGATGGACGGACGTGATATCGCGACGAATGTTCTGCCCCATGCAGACGTCAAGATTTACCTCACTGCGTCCATCGAAGAACGTGCGCGTCGTCGCTGCAAGGAACTTCAGGAGAAAGGACATGCGGTTCGTCTTTCAGATATACGGGCCGATATTGCAGCACGCGACAAAGCTGACATGGAGCGCGAAATTTCGCCGCTCGTACAAGCAGATGATGCGATGCGTCTTGATACAACAGGGATGTCGATCAATGAAGTCGTAGAGAAGATTTTGGAAATGTGCAGGTGAACTAGATGCTTTATTCATTGATGAAATTTTTGTTCAGTGTATTTTTTACCGTATTCTTTCGCGCCGACATTCGTGGACGAGAAAACATTCCAAAGGATGGTCCTGTCATCTTGGCTGCGAATCATATGAGCAATTTTGATCCTCCTTTTCTCGCGTGCTTTCTTGAACGCCCTGTTTGCTATATGGCAAAATTGGAGTTGTTTGAACATCCTGTATTCGGCTTAGCTATAAGGGCTTGCCATGCATTTCCTGTCAAAAGAGGTGCAGCGGACCGCGGTGCAATCAAAGCAGCAATTCAAGTGCTGAAGTCAGGCAAAGTCCTTGGTCTTTTTCCCGAAGGAACGCGAAGTCGTACAGGCAAGATGGGAAAGGCAGAAGCTGGAATTGGACTCATTGCAGCAATGACAGGAGCACCTGTTGTACCAGCATGCATTATCGGTACAGATCGAATCGGAAGATTCCCAAAACTCCGTTTGCTCATAGGGAAGCCAATACATTTTGAAGGAAATCGCAAGGATAAGGATATGCTTGCTGCGTTCTCGCAATCTGTGATGACTCATGTTATCGCATTGAAAGAAGGAGCTGCATTTAAGAAATAAAGATTTTATTTTGTTTTCCATAGCATGCTGGACAAGTAAGTGAAGACAGTACTATAATAGTGGCGGATTTTCGTATAGAATATACAGGTTTTGATAGAAAAAGGATGGTGAGGAAAATGGATGGTCACCCTGATATGTGTGAGCCAAATCGATGCTTCATCAAATACGGGAAAGTACGATACATTCTCCTGCTTAAAGCGTGAAGAAATGTATGAAGTGCTTCCACGTATGAAAGGAGACACTTCTATATGCTTCAGATTTATAAATCCATGGAAAGCGGTCCATTGCAGGAGTTAACCTTAAAGACGCTTGAAAAGGGGGCATGGATCAACATTGTCGATCCGACGCCGTATGAGTTGAAAGTTGTCAGCAATCTGACTGAGGTTGATCCAGACTTTTTGCGTTCGGCACTTGATGATGAAGAACGATCACATACTGACGTCGAAGAGAATTCGGTCATGGTTTTGACAAATGTGCCAGTATTTCGTGGTGGTGATAGCTATGATGCGTTGCCGCTTGCTATTATTGTGACAGATGAATATATCATAACAGTCTGCTTGGAGGAAACTCCCGTCGTAACCGAGTTCAATGAACGTACGTCACGACTCTTTCGTACCTACAAGAAAACACGGTTCCTCTTTCAGATCCTTTATAAATCTGCTACGTATTTTCTTCGCTATTTACGGCAGATTTCAAAGCTTTCAGACGAGATTGAGGATCAACTTCGTCACGATATGAAAAATAGTGAGATATTGCGTCTCTTGGAACTACAAAAAGGTCTTACGTATTTCAATGCGGCAATTCGCTCGAATGGTGCAGTGCTTGATAAGCTCCTAAGGATGCGAACCAATCATAACCTAGCACCTATTTTGAAGGCGTATGAAGAAGACGAGGATCTCCTTGAAGACGTCATCATCGAGAACAAGCAGGCACGAGAGATGGTTGAAATGTACAGCAAGATCTTGGCTCGTCTCGCCGATACGTTTTCCTCGATTATCTCGAACAATCAGAATCTCGTTATGAAATTTCTTGCTGCAGTGACGATTATTCTTGCGATTCCGACGGTTGTTTCCAGTTTTTTTGGAATGAATGTACCAGTTCCATTTGCGGAAAGCAGTCACGGTTTTTTCTATGTTATGTGTATCGCATTTGGCATCAGCATCACTATGACGTATCTATTATGGCGTCGGGATATGTTTTGAAAGGGCGGAATAAAGTTAGGAGTTTTATGATGCTTGTAGAATCCAAACTCAGGGATGGCGTCATCTACGGTGATGTAGAAAATGCAGAATACGTTTATATGCCAGGGGGTGAAATTGGTTTGGTTGCACCGATGTGTGTCTACGAAAATGATGGAAAGCGCGATGATGTCGATATCCATGAAGCATTACGACTCATACGCGTCCGAAGCTTGCAGCCTACGTATCATCCAATACTAGGAGTAAGTTCGTGTTAGGCGCGTTTTTGTCATATCGACAGCATTTTCTCGCAAATACGTCGAGAAATGTTGACAGTGGCAGATTGGTCGGCTATAATAACCGAAGAGCAAAAAGAGATTGTTGTAAACAACTGCTTTTAGACAAAGGAGACTGGAACCATGGCAAATAAGGACGTTATCAGCAAGGCAATTCTTGTAGACAAGGTGGCAGAGGCTGCCGGTACGTCGAAGAAGGATACGAAAGCCGTCATTGACGCACTCTTCGAGGTCGTGAAGGACAGCGTAAAGGCTGATGCGGAAATCCGCCTCATTGGCTTTGGTACGTTCAAGAAGTCGCATCGTGAGGCGCGTAAAGGGCGCAATCCGCAGACGGGTGCGGAGATTCAGATCGCGGCAAGTGACAGTTTGGCATTCAAGTCAAGCGTAAAATTCTAAAGAGCGGAATTATTCTTTGGATTAGCAGAGCTTCCTATGCGGATAAGCTCTGCTAATTTTTTTGCACTTGTAAAATTTTTTATAAAAAGGTATTGATTTTCATTATCATATATGCTATATTATATCTAGGCTTTCGTTCGGGCAGTAATTTGCTACGTGGATGCAGCGATTACCGCCTAAAGCTCTCCTAAGATATAATACACAGCAACGAACCCCTTCGCACTGCTCATGCGAAGGGGTTCGTTGTCGCTCGAATGCAATTTGATTGTAGATTGAAAAAAATTGACTGCTTTATAATGAACGCAAGGAAAGCATTATTCATCATTCAGATAATGCAAATATTTCACATGAGATTATCGAAGAGATGCGTAAGAAACATGGTGCAGTTAAAAATACATCGCATGAACATGAACGAAACACGGTTTATGTGATGCTATCTGATGCTGTTTTGCGCTCGAAATTGACCGATTTGCAGTACGCAGTGACGCAGAAAAAGCGAAAGAGCCACCGTTTCACAATACCTACGATCATGAGTTTTGTGAAGGAATTTACTGTGATGTGACGATGGAACAGCCACTTTTTGTTTCGACGGATCAGTACGATTCAGGAAGTGGATGGCCAACTTTTTCACGTTGTAGGTTTGTCAATCCTATATTACACTGAGCCAAATATTTTTCCAAGCATTTGTTTGGTGAATCCCAGCCCAGTGGACGCA
>NZ_KI273070.1 GCF_000469545.1 Mitsuokella sp. oral taxon 131 str. W9106
ATTCCCGATGCGTCCACTGGGCTGGGATTCACAAAACAAATGTTTGGGGAAATATTTGTTTTGTGTAACACAGGATTGACAAACCTACACAAGTTTCTTGATAGGGTCATATCGGTTCACCGTTTTTTCGTCCTCAAGATAAGCCAATACTTTATTATGGTCGCGCTTGACGGTGCTAAGGCTGCAGCCAAGTTCATCGGCGATTTGCGGCCACGGCAGGCACATGACGTAATGGCTGCGAAGAATGTATTGCCAGCGCATATTGCCCACGCCGTCGATGAACTTGCTGATGGCGATTTTCACATCCACCAGCTTGTCAATCTCCTCATCGACCTCCTTTTCCGTATCGACGATGCGCTCCACCCATTTGGCGTAGGGAGCCTCGTTGGGTGCGCTGTGGCTAACGTGGTCCTCCAAGCGGCTGCCGTCGATACGCATTGCCAGACGGCGATAGTTGTCCAGCTTGGCAACATGGGATGCGATTGCCGCATCGAGATTGATGGCTTGCTCCCAAAATTCCTTTACGCTCACGATTATTCCACCTCCGTTTTCTTGAGCCGCTCCAAGAGCTACGCCCCGTTCACATCGGTCAAATCGGTAAACCAATCCGACAGGAAGAACTCCTCGGCATCCTCCATCAGCCACTCGCAATAGGTTATGCGGTCGAGCAACAATTCCTCGGCTGACTTCGTTTCCTTGACGGGAGGGAGATTGTCCTTGCGGCGAGCCTTTATCCTTTCCTTCCGCTCCTTGATTTGCTTTGCCACGGTATCCTCCAGTTCCTTGGTGCGGGTATGGCTTTGGAGGAATTTGGCGGCTCTGCGATGGTCGGTTGCCGCTTGCTGGATAGTGGTGGCGTTGGCCAGAGCTTCATACGGTGACATCCGAATCCCTCCCTAATTGGCTTTGCGGTAACGGGAGCAGTCCCATACTCCCTTTCCCGTGAAGCCAATGGCGTATTTCTACCTGACAGGCTTGATGCAGTCGTTGTGGTTCCAGCAATCCTTGCGCTCGGCGCAAGTCCAGCAGAGGCATTCACGGTAACAATGGTGGTGTCTGCATTGGTCGCTCTCCATGATGTTGTCGGCGTAAAATTCCTCTATGTTGTCCCACACCGGAATATGCTGTTCCTTGACGACATCCCGCTCCGCATTGCAGCCCTTGCTGTCTTTCCAATCTACCGTCATGATTACGCCATCGCATTTGGCGATGAGTGCTTTGCATTGCTCCAAAACAACATCATAGGGGATATCGGAGTCCGACAGATGGAGCATGGCATCCAAGGGATTCACAAAAATCATATCCGGGCATTTGGCGGCGAGCGTCACGGCGATTGCATGAGCCTCGCTGCGGTTTTACTCCTCCGCTCCGCTGTAGGGATGGGAAACATACATCATCTTCATTTTCGTTTTCTCCTTTCGCTCACATACAGTTTCGAAGTGCCGCTGCCGCCGTGGGGTCGCGGTATTCTTCGGAGTTGCACTTGCCGATTTTGGGGCTACTCAGCCGCTTGATTTCGATGTGGATGCCAGGCTCTGCCGCCCATTGTTTTTCCACGATTTCCCGCACCGCTTGGGCATCGTCTTTCCGGTAGCCGCATTTGGTCATGCAGTTCTTGAGCATTTTCTGCAAGTTGTCGGTGTCCGGGCGAGTTACACGCCATTCGCCGCTCTTATGGGATTTGCCCATCGGGAACAGCCAAGTGGTGCGAAGTTCCAAGGCTCCGTTCATGGGCGTTGCCGGGCGGTGCGTTCCGAGGTGCGCTATCAAGAGCGACTTGGCTTTTTTAAGGGGAGCGGGGTCGTAAAATATCGGTCTGCCGCCAACGATACGCGCGGAACGTTCCTGCGCCGTTGCGGTAGGAGGATTTATGTCTAGGAAAAATCTCATTTTCTAAACCTGCCTTTCTCTTTTGTTTTCTCAGCTGTTGCCGTTACGTTGCGCTCCTCGAAGGGGAAGGGCGGGCTTTTTAGCCCTTCCCACTTCGGGAGTGTAACGACCATTCTTCTTCATATATATATATATTATATAAACAGTGTAGAAGAAGAATTTACTCGGAAGCCTTGGAAGCCCCGTCAGCCTTGGTGATACGGCCTTTTTTGAGGACGAACTCGCCGTCCAGTTTTTTGAGCCTTGCATAGACCGTTTTGTCGGTGATGTTGAGATACTCCATCATCTCCTGCACGGTGACGCTGCCGTCCATGTTGAGTGCCTGATAAGCGTTGCGGAATTCCTCTGCGCAGGTTTCGGCGGTCTTGGCATGACCGTTTTTCATGCGTCCCGCCGCAAAACTTCCCTGTACGGGCATTTCGCCGAGTGCCCCATCCGCATCAATCCGATGCACGGGATATTCAAACCAGAAATTCACCGGCTCGATGTTTTGGAATTCACGAAGGCTCGATTCGAGCCGCCAAGCGGTAGCGTGACCGTCACGCACATTATTTTTGATGTCGTCGGAGAGTTCCAACTGAATCATATCCAGCTGCGCGTCCGGGTCGCGGGCAAAAACTCCCGAGCCGGACGCACGGTCGAAGCCTTCTTCGCACCCTGCGCCCCTTTGCTGTGATGGTGGCAGTAAATGGTGGAGCAGCCGGTTTCCGTGCAAATCTTGTCAAACTGATTGTAGAACCGCCCCATGTCCGAAGCGTTGTTTTCGTCCCCGGTGATAACCTTGTAGATGGGGTCGATAACGATGGCGTCAAAGTGCTGGTCGCGGACACGGCGCACCAGTTTCGGCACAAGCTGGTCAAGGGATACGGCGTGACCGCGCAAGTTCCAAATGGCAATACTGTCGGTGTGGTTCATAGGCAAGCCCAAAGCTTCGTAGATTTTGAGAAAACGGTTGATGCAGCTTGCCGGGTCGATTTCGAGGTTCACATACAGCACCCACCCTTTGCGGCAGGGAAAGCCCAGCCACTTCGTGCCTTCGGCGATGGCTACGCAAAGTTCCATGAGGAGGAAGGACTTCCCGGCTTTGGAAGAGCCGGAAATAATCATCTTGTGTCCGCGACGGAGGATTCCCTGTATAAGTTCCTCCGGGAGCAGAGGAGGATTTTCCTTATATTCGGAGAGGGACACCATGGGCGGCAGTTCATCCGTCACGCCCTCCACGGCAAATTGTAAGTTTAATTGTCGCAA
>NZ_KI273071.1 GCF_000469545.1 Mitsuokella sp. oral taxon 131 str. W9106
GGCTCAGTGTAACATAGGATTGACAAACCTACATATTTCCGCCAAACCCATAACTGGTATGCAAGTTCGTAAAACGATATAGGAATCTTATAATCCTTCCTCATCGTCGTCGGATATCTGACTTGCGTGGAAGGTATGCGTGCCGTTCCTGCCCGCCTCGGCGGCCTTTTCCATGAGTTCCTGGATGCCTTGCGAGCCGTCATCCATGAGCTGTGCGCCACACATCTCGACGAGCATGGGAAGGTTGACACCCGTCACGATTCCGTAGTTCTCGTTCCCAATGACGAGACGGCAGGCAGCGTTGTATGGGCTGCCGCCGAAAAGGTCATTCAGGAAGAGCACACCGCCTGCACAGTCGAGCTCTTTAACCGCTTTCTCGTACTTCGCGACGACGTCATCGGGTCCCTCGCCTGGAATGAGCGTGACGGCACGAACGTTTTTCTGCTCGCCGCAAATCATTTCGCACGACTTTAAGAGTTCCTCTGCGAAAAGCCCATGCGTACCGACAATGATACCAAACATAGCATTCCCTCCTATGCGTTACGGTTGCGTTACGGTATGTTCCGTTCCACGCGGCACCTCTTACCACCATCCTCATTATAGCAACGCCTGCGTTCTATGTGCAAGCCTTCGCCTCATTTCCGAAGGAGCCGCGAAAAACGAAGTCCTTCCGATTGACGTGGATATTTCGCCCAACCGAGGTGGAAAGCCAAATACAGAACCGCTTTCCTTGGAGGATTTTCCACCGAAGTGCAAGCAAAAAAGGATGCGTTAAGACGGAAGTGCTGAATGGAACCGTACTTCCTTAACCGACGAGTTCATAACCCGCTTCCTCGATGACCTGCTTGAACTCGGACTTCTGGATATCGCGCTCCGCCATCACTGTCGCAGTCCCGCCATCGAGATCGACGCGGACCGCCGTCACGCCGTCCATTTTTGCGAGTGCGTCATGCACGTGCTTCTGGCAATGTGCACACATCATACCTTTTATTTGGATCGTTTTTTCCATGGTGTTCTCCTCTTTCTGTTCTTCTAGACTGCTTTCTTCCCGCGCCGCGCCATGCGCTGCGCTCTCTTCCAGATGGTCCGTGCGGAAGAAGCGCAGGCGCAGGGCGTTCATCACGACGCAGAAGCTCGACATGCTCATCGCTGCCGCGCCGATCGCAGGTGACATCTTGACGCCAAAGCTGCTGTAGAACACCCCTGCCGCAAGCGGAATGCAGACGGCGTTGTAAAAAAATGCCCAAAAGAGATTTTCCTTGATGTTCTTGATGACAGCTTTCGACAGGCGGATCGCGCTGACGGCGTCCAAGAGGTCGCTGCGCATGAGCACGGCATCGGCGCTCTCGATCGCGACGTCCGTGCCGGCGCCGATCGCGATGCCGAGATCGGCGCGCGCGAGCGCAGGCGCGTCGTTGATGCCGTCGCCGATCATTGCGACCTTGTGCCCCTCTGCCTGCAATGCGGCGATGTGTTTCTCCTTGTCCTCGGGAAGCACGCCTGCTATCGCGCGCTCCAGTCCGAGACGACGGCGAATCGCCTCCGCCGTGCGCGCGTTGTCGCCTGTGAGCATGACGACGGAAATGCCCATCGCCTCAAAGCGGCGAATCGCCTCCGCACTCGTCGTCTTTTCCATATCCGCAGCCCCGATTACGCCGATGACCGCATTTTCCCTAGCGAAGAGCAGCGGCGTTTCACCGTTGTCCGCCATTGCTGCAAGCGCATCCCGCACGGGTTCAACGGAAATGGCGTTTTCCTCCAAGAACTTTGCGTTGCCGGCATAGCAGCGGTGCCCTTCCACTTCGGCCGTGACGCCGCGTCCAAAGACAGCGCGAAAATCGCGGGCGGACACGGGCGTGATGTCCTTCTCCTCAGCATAGCGAAGAACCGCTTCGGCGAGCGGGTGCTCACTGCCCGCCTCCAGTCCTGCCGCGAGTGCGACGAGATCCCTCTCGTTCGTTTTGCCAAACGTAACGACCTGCGTGACGCGCGGCTTTCCTTCCGTGATCGTGCCCGTCTTGTCCATGATGACGGTATCGATTGCATGCGCCGTCTCAAGCGCCTCACCCGACTTGATGAGAATGCCATTTTCCGCGCCTTTCCCTGTGCCGACCATGATGGCGACCGGCGTTGCGAGGCCGAGCGCGCAAGGACACGAAACGACGAGGATCGAAATCGCAATCGAGAACGCGAACTCGACGCTCGCACCGAGCGCGAGCCATACGCCGCCCGCGATGAGCGCGACCGAGATGACGGCAGGCACGAACACGCCCGCAACGCGATCCGCGAGGCGCGCGATCGGTGCCTTCGTCGCGCTTGCGTCTGACGCAAGGCGAATGATTTGGCGGATTGTCGTATCCTCACCGACGCGCTCAGCGCGGAAAATCAAGGTGCCGTTCCGAACCATCGTCGCCGAGGTCACGGATGCGCCTTTTTCTTTCGCCGCGGGGATGCTCTCGCCCGTGATCGCCGCTTCGTCGACACTCGCCATGCCGCTTACCACGGTGCCGTCCGCCGGGATGCGCTCACCGGGGCGTACGCGCACGAGATCGCCGACCGTGAGCTGCTCGATCGGGATGACCCTTTCCGCCTCGCCCTGCACGACACGCGCATCGCGCGGCGCGAGCTTCGTGAGCGCTTCGAGTGCTCTCCCCGTCTCTCCCTTCGCGCGTGCTTCGAGGTACTTGCCGACCGTGATGAGCGTGACGATCATGCCTGCCGACTCGAAGTAGAGGTTTGTGCTGTACGCCGAGACAAGCGACATGTCGCCATGCCCGAGCCCCCAGCCGATGCGAAAGAGCGCGAATGCGCCGAAGAGAGCCGATGCCATCGAGCCCATGCCGACGAGGCTGTCCATATTGGGCGCGCCGTGAAAGAGGTTGCGGAACCCCGCGATGTAATAATGGCGGTTGAGGTACATGATGGGCAGCAGCAAGAGGAGCTGTGCAAACGCGAACGCGACGGCGTTCTCCGGTCCGTCGAATGCGGCGCGCACGGCTTCCGGCACGGGGATGCCGATCCATGCAAGTTCCATGCTGTGCATGGAGATGTACATCATGGGGATCAAAAATACGATGGACCAAATGAGGCGGTGCTTCATGTCTGCAATCGTCTTCTTGGCTGGATCCGCACCCGCGCCCGCTGCATCCTGCTGCGCCGTCCTCCCCTTGACCGAAGCGCCGTAGCCCGCCGCTGCTACGGCTTTGATGATGTCACCCGGATTCGTCTCTCGTTCATCGTATTGAAGCTGCATGCTGTTCGTCAGCAGGTTGACCGTGACGTCTGCCGTGCCCTCGATTTTCTCGACGGCCTTCTGTACGCGCGCCGAGCATGCCGAGCACGTCATGCCCGTCACGGTAAATTTTTCTTTCTTCAACGGTACCACTTCCTACACCCTACTGTTATTTCATGACTTTCTGCAAAAGTGCGCAGAGCTCGTCGACAGCCCCTGCATTGCCTTTTTGGATATCCGCGACGACGCAGCCGTGAATGTGCTGCGCGAGCAGCTCCTTCGTAAAGCCGTTGAGTGCCGACTGGATTGCGCTGACCTGCGTCAGCACATCGACGCAGTAGCGGTCATCCTCAATCATGCCCCGTACGCCGCGCACCTGCCCCTCGATGCGGTTCAGCCGGCAGATCAGCGACTTGTACTCCCTGCTCTCCTTGTCGCGGTACTTATGGCGCACCACATCGCAGCAGCTTTCTTCTTTTGGCATCGCAATCGCTCCTAAAAGGCGGGCCAACCCCCGCAGACAAATAAAATACCGATAGAAGAATATACCCCCTATCGGTATCTATCATATACCCTGCTATCGTATTTGTCAAACGGATGCCTCCGCATCCGGCGAAACAACGCGTTGCACCTGCAGGACACCGAGCGCATAAAGCCGTGCAAAGTCAATTGCAGTCTGCTGCCCCGGACGATGTGCCAAACGATGCTGATGCGCAGCTTCGGCAGGATGGAAGGAAGTGAGCGGCATCATTTCCGCCACACAGCAACGCGTCAAGTTCTTGTCATCGTTCGGATCGTTTACGATAAGCCTCGATTCCGTCGCTGCCGGTGGCCTGCCGCGCCCGCGAATGAAATTCATGTGGTAGGCTAACATGGGCTCGTCCTCGTCATCCGTGTAGTAGACACCGCTTTGGTACATTTCCCCCTTTGCCTTTCCCTGCCCATCCTTTTCGCAGGGGTCAACGACGGCAAACAAGATATCGACGAGCTGGGAAAGATCGGTTTTTTTCGGATTGTAGGTCACTTCGACGCCCATGCGTGCGCGCACCCAACCATTTTTCACCGCATCGTAACTCGGCTCGCCTTCCGCATTGAGGTAGCCTGCCCGTGTCGCCGTGACGCCCGGCACATGGTCGAACACCTCCTGCAGCTCGTAAAAGCTGCCGCCTGAGACATACAGCCGTTTCGTGTACATAGCCTCCCCCTCCTATCGGTCTGGATGGAGCAGGTCAACGTGGCGGTCTGCTGCGCGATGGACGTCGAAGATATGGATGAGCTCCGCCACGCCCTGCGAAGGGGAAATCGCGCCGCTCAGCACCGCGTCCCGCACCTCTGGCATGCGCCCCAAGATAACGGGGTCATCAAAGAACAGATTATGCAGGTGCTCGTCAATCATGCTGTTCATCCAATCGAGGAGCTGTCCCTCACGCCTCTTCCGAAAGGCGCCGTTTTCCTTCGTCGTCTTTTCAAAGAGCCGGATGATGTCCCAAAGCTCCGAAAGCCCCGTCTTCTTGACCGCCGAAACGAGATAGGCGTGTGTCTGCCAGCCCGGCGTGGCAGGGCGTAGGAACTCGATCATCCGCTCGTACTCACCGCGCGCAACTTTCGCCTTCAGGAGATTGTCTCCATCCGCCTTGTTGATGACAATGGCATCGGCAAGCTCCATGATGCCTTTTTTGATTCCCTGAAGCTCGTCGCCCGCGCCCGTCAGCACGACGAGCAGGAAGAAGTCCACCATCGAGCGGACCGTCGTTTCCGACTGTCCGACGCCAACCGTCTCGATGAGAATGACATCATACCCTGCCGCCTCGCAGAGGAGCATGGTCTCACGGCTCTTGCGCGCGACGCCGCCGAGTGTGCCGCCGGCAGGCGATGGACGGATAAAGGCATTTTCCCTGCGCGAAAGCGTCCCCATGCGCGTCTTGTCGCCGAGAATCGACCCCTTCGTGACCGAGCTCGTCGGATCCACGGTCAGCACGGCGACGCGATGCCCTGCGTCGCAAAGCATATTGCCGAATGCCTCGATCATCGTGCTCTTTCCAGCACCCGGCACGCCCGTGATGCCGATGCGCAGTGCCTTTCCCGTACGCGGAAGGAGTGCCTGCAAGACCCGCTGCGCTTTGGGGAAATGTCGCGGGCTGTTGCTCTCAATGAGCGTGATCGCACGCGAAAGAACCATGCGGTTTCCCTCTGCGACGCCCTTGACGTACTCCTCGACCGAGAGCATGCCGCGCATCTTGGGGCGCGCGCCTTGCGCAAGGTTGGGATTGAGGTTTCCTACCGTCGTGTCCTTCACCCCGTCGATGCCGCTCATGACGCTCGTCGTGAACTTCCCGTCATGGTGTTCGGGCACCCAGTCCGGCCGCGTATTCGTGTACTTGCCCATAGCATCACCCCGCCGCAATTTCTTCCTTTGCCCTGCCGATCAGAAGTTTCAGCAGCTTGATGCCTGCCTCAGGGATATTCGTGCCCGGCGCAAAGATGGCGACTGCGCCATGCTGATAGAGGAAGTCATAATCCTGCACGGGAATGACGCCGCCGATGCAGACCATGATGTCCTCGCGTCCGAGCTTCTTCAGATCCTCGACAAGCTGCGGCAGGAGCGTGTTGTGCCCTGCGGCAAGCGAGCTGAAACCGACCATGTGCACGTCGTTGTCCACCGCGTCCTGTGCCGTCTCCTCCGGCGTTTGGAAAAGCGGTCCGACATCGACGTCCCAGCCCATGTCCGCGAAAGAAGATGCGATGACCTTCTGCCCGCGGTCGTGCCCGTCCTGTCCCATCTTCGCGACGAAGATACGAGGGCGGCGCCCCGTCAGCTTCTCGAAGTCGTCCGCAAGCGACCGTGCCTTCTCAAGCTCGGTCTTGTCCGTGAATTCCGAGGAATAGACCCCCGAAATCGTATGGATCACCGCCTGGAAGCGCCCCGATACCTTCTCGACGGCGTCGGAAATCTCACCGAGAGATGCATGGGCGCGTGCCGCATCGACAGCTGCCTCCAAGAGATTGCCGTTATCACGCGACTCTGCCGCCTTCGTGATCCCTTCAAGCGTGCGGCGCACATCGTCCGCATTTCGTTCGGCACGGAGCTTTTCGAGCCGTTCGACCTGCGCCTGCCGCACGGCTGTGTTGTCGATGGCGAGGATCTGCAGCGGGTCTTCCTTTTCGAGCCGGTACTTGTTGAGTCCGACAATCGTCTCGTTGCCCGAATCGATCCGCGCCTGACGGCGTGCGGCTGCCTCCTCGATGCGCATCTTCGGCAGGCCGGTCGAGATGGCCTTTGCCATGCCGCCAAGCGACTCGACCTCCTGGATATGCGCCCAGGCGCGGCGGATGATCTCATTCGTCAGCGACTCGACGTAGTAGCTGCCGCCCCACGGATCGATGATCTTGCAGACGCGCGTCTCGTCCTGGATGTAGAGCTGCGTGTTGCGCGCGATGCGGGCGGAGAAATCCGTCGGCAGCGCGATCGCCTCGTCGAGCGCGTTCGTGTGGAGCGACTGCGTATGGCCGAGCGCCGCCCCCATCGCCTCCATCACCGTGCGCGAAATATTGTTGAACGGATCCTGCGCCGTCAGCGACCAGCCAGAGGTCTGGCAGTGCGTGCGCAGCGCCATGGACTTCGGCTCTTTCGCGCCGAAGGACTTCACGATCTTTGCCCAGAGCACGCGGGCCGCGCGCATCTTGGCGACCTCCATGAAGTAGTTCTTTCCGATTGCCCAGAAGAACGAGAGCCGCTTGGCAAACGCATCGACGGGAAGCCCCGCCTTGATGCCCGTGCGGACGTACTCGAGTCCGTCGGCGAGCGTATAGCCGAGCTCGATGTCCGCCGTCGCGCCCGCTTCCTGCATGTGGTAGCCGGAGATGGAAATGCTGTTGAACTTCGGCATGTACTTCGTCGTGTACTCGAAAATATCGCCGATGATGCGCATGGACATATCCGGCGGATAAATGTACGTGTTTCGCACCATGAACTCTTTGAGAATATCGTTCTGGATCGTCCCCGACATGACCTTCTTGTCGACGCCCTGTTCCTCGCCGGACAGGATGTAGAACGCGAGAATCGGAAGGACTGCGCCGTTCATGGTCATGGATACGGACATCTGGTCGAGTGGGATGCCGCTAAAGAGGATGCGCATGTCGAGAATGGAGTCAATCGCGACGCCCGCCTTGCCGACATCGCCCAAGACACGCGGGTTGTCCGAATCGTAGCCGCGGTGCGTCGGCAGGTCAAAGGCGATGGAAAGCCCTTTCTGCCCTGCGGCGAGATTGCGCCGATAAAACGCGTTCGATTCCTCCGCGGTCGAAAAGCCCGCATACTGGCGCACCGTCCATGGGCGGAACACGTACATCGTCGAGTACGGCCCGCGCAGGCAAGGCGGGATTCCGCTCGCAAAATCGAGGTGATTCATGTGCTCGTATACATCGTGGTCGTAAAACGGCTGGATGGGGATATGCTCCATCGTGTTTTCCACGAGCGAGTCGCAACGCATCCCCGTCGCCTGCTCAAAGCGTTTTTCCCAAGCAGCCTCCGATTGCGGTGCTGCATCCTCCAAACGCATTTTCGTGAAGTCGGGATTCTGTGCCATCACTGGATCATTCCTTTCTTGTCCTGCAGGAAGCGAAGAATCTTATAGCAATTCGCGCGCACGGAAATGAAATCATCCACGCCCGCCTCCCGGTAAGCCTGCTCCAAATCCTTCGGCGCAGCGCCCGCGAGATAGATCGTTGCGGAAGGAAGGGCGGCGCGCAGCTTCGGTGCAAGTTCCGGCACGAGATCCGGATACGTCGCATCCGTCGAGCATATCACGACCGCGTCCGCATGGGAATCCCTCGCAGCAGCGGCCGCTTCGTCCGTTTCCTTGAAGCCCTCATTTGTCAGTACGTCAAATGCGCCAACCTGCAGGAAACTCGCAGAGAAATCCGCCCGCGCCTTATGCTGCGGGATGGGGCCCATGTTTGCGAGGAAGATGCGGACGTTGTCGCCGTCATGCGTGGCACGATATGCCTCCGTCGTCATGCGCAGCGCCTCATAACGCTCGCTCCAACGATGCGGCCGGATTGCCGCGACGCATTCCGCCTCCCCCGTCCCGTCCGAGAGTGCGGCCCGCAATTCGGCAAGTGTCGCGCCGCTCGATGCAGCGGCGATGGCAGCCTCTGCCACCTCGCCAGCGCCTGCCTCGCGAAGCGCCGTCATGCACGCCGCCTTTTGCGGTGCGTCGATATCGGCAAGATACGCCTGCACCTCCTCGTTCCGCTTGGCGCGCAGAGCCTTCGTATCCTCTGGCCGCGGGTCGAGCCTCTTTTCCGCCATATTCGGATACATGTTGTTTCCGACGATGCGGTCACGGCGCAATTCAAGGTTCTTGAAGCGTTCCTGCAGCGTCTTTTCCACACAGCTTTGGATATAGCCATCCTTTAGTGCCTGCATCATGCCGCCCTTGCCTTCGATGGCCTGAAACTCAGCCCAAATCTTCTCGCCGATTTCCTTCGTCAGGCTCTCGACCGCCCATGAGCCGCCCGCAGGGTCAATGGGCTGCAATAGGCCGAACTCCTCTTGCAGCATGATCTGCACGTTGCGTGCAATGCGGCGTGAAAATTCATCGCCCTTGCGGATCGGCTCATCAAACGGTGCATTCTCAAAGGAATCGATGCCGCCGACGACGCCAGAGAAAATCTCCGTCGTATTGCGCAGCATGTTGACATACGGGTCATAGACTGTCTTGAAGAAGAGCGCGGGGCGCGCATGGATGCGAATGCGCTGCGCGTCCTCCCCGCCGCCGAACGCGCGCACGATCTGTGCCCAAATGGGGCGCACGGCGCGGAGCTTCGCGACTTGAAGAAAGAAATTCGCGCCCATCGAAAAGCCGAAGAAAATCTGCTGGGCCGCCTCATCAATCGTAAGGCCGCGCTCCATCATGGCCCTTATATACGCGACGCCCGTCGCAAGCGCGGACGCGACCTCCTGCACGTCATTTGCCCCGCCGCGCGAGAGCGCATCGCTTCGCACGAAGACCGTGCAAAGCTGCGGCGCGTGTTTCCCCGCCCAGCGCGCACACGCAGCCATCTCGTCGTAAAGCGTGGCGATGGGTGCATAGAGCGTGCCGTTCGCCATGAGCTCGCCGAGCGGATCCGCACCGATAAGCCCGCTCAGCTTCTTCGTGTCCATCCCATTGGCCCGAACTGCGGCCGCTGTGAGCGCGAGCATGGGAAGCGCAGACGCGCCTGCGTAGACGTAAAAGGGGCGTCGGTCAAGGCGAAGCCCATTGAGCACGGTATGCATGTCCTCCGTCGTCGTCACGCTGCAGCCCACGTCACCGACCTTTGATGCATCCTTCGCATCCCGGTTTTGAAGCGTGGCGGTATCGAGGCGCAAGTGGTAGATGGTCGATCCCTTCTCCGCCTCATGGAGGAGCAGCTCATTCGTCTCCTCCGGGAGCGTCTCGTCGCAGGCCTGCGCAATGCCCCACGGCTTTTCGATATAGCCGTTCGGACGCGTCCCGCGCAAAAAGTCGAACATGCCGGGGTAGGAATGCTTGGGCAGGATCTCTTCTGTCCCCGCACGCGTATACATCGGCTCGAAGGTAATCCCCTCGTAAGTCTTCGTATACATCTTCTTGTCAAAAGGCGCACCCTTCAAAAGTGCCTCGCATGCCGCTTTCCATTCCGCATAAGTCGGCGGCGTGAACTCGTCGAGCGGCACGTCCGGGAAATCCGTCTGTGCCTCCGATTTTTGCAGGATCGCCCTGAGATCCAAATCCTCCCGTTCCTTCGCTTCATTGCCCATATCATAGCCTCCTTCAATGACTCTTGATTCAAGGGAAAACAAAAGCCGCCCTGCACGAGGGCGGCACAAGACCACGCGAAATGTGAATGTATATAAGAAAATCCGATGCAAAATACATCGGATCCCTGCCATACTGCCGCATAGCCCAATCCCCTACCCATCGCTCGCAGGTCTAGGCGCGCAAGGCGCCAACGGTGATGCAAGAACAGGCCGTTCTCCTGGCTTAGGTTCCTCACGTCACGCGCCTTCCCAAGATTGCTCCCAGTGGCATGCTGCGCAACGCTCCCCTTACAGTGGCGGGACCACTCCGGCTTTGACCGGATTCCCGATTGAGTCTTTCGACACCTGTTCCCAATCATATTTCATTTTCATCTTTATATTAACGCAAACGATTGCGTCCTGTCAATAAGCAAGCCCGCCTATTTCTTATGCGCCGTGCTCGATGCGCTCGATCAGCTTCACGATGGACGCGCGGCGTTTTTCCGCTTCCACGCTGACCGATTCGAGCTCTTTGACCGCCTTCGCCGAGCCTTTGACCTGCGCGAGGCTTTCCTTGAGCGTCGTGCGCAGGGATTCGATATGCTCGTTGAAGGCACTGTCGAACGATGCGATCTTGCTGCTCATTTCCTCGTTTGCCGCCATGATCGCATCAATCTGCTCGACATCCTTCCGCAGGCGGCGCACTGCCTCGTCGGATGCAGCGAGATTTTCCTGCGTGTTCTCCGCGAGCTTCCGGACTTCCTGCGCGACGACGGCGAAGCCGCGCCCCGCCTCGCCCGCACGCGCCGCTTCGATGGCGGCATTGAGCGCGAGAAGGTTCGTCTGCGAGGCAATTTCCGTAATCATGCCCATGATGTCGTCGATGCGCTGTGCGCTCTCGGCAAGCACTCTGAGCTTCGGGCCGATCTCTTCCCCCTGCTTCACAATCTGCGCAAAAAGCTCCTTCTGGTCGCGGATGCCGCTCGAGATGGACGAAAGCGAATCCTCGACCTTGCGGAACTCATCGATGTTTTGCGTGATGGAATCCACGATAAGCGGCATCTTCTCCTGCGAGCCGATAAAGAAATCAATGAGGCTGCGGCGCTGCGCCGCGATGTACATCTGCCGGTTCATGTCGCGCTGGAAGAAATACGCGCGGCAGTCGGAGTAGCTGCCCGCGAAATGATCGAGGTAGGCATCGGCGAAGCGCTCGCCATCTGCAACATGATAGAAGAAGATCGCCGTCATCGTCTCGTTGATATGGAGTCCTGCGATCTCGCCAAAGCACGAGAAGCCCGCCACGGGGAAATCGCGGAAAAGCGAGACATTCGCCGTATCGGAACCGTACGAAAGGCGGCGCAGGATGCAGTCGTTGAGGACGGCGCCGATGGGTTCCGGCTTGCCTTTCGCAAAGTCCGTGTAGTCCTCTTCCGCTGTCTTGGAAAGCGATGTGCGGCGCATGAGGTGCAGCCGCTCGCCCGTCAGAATGTCGCAGTAGACCGCAACGCGTTTTTTCTCAAAGTCCATGTACTGGATGGAGCGGACGAAGTGCTGCCCATTCACATCCGTCGCGAGCGTATAGTCGCCGAGCGTCCTCTCAAGTTCCTCGTCCGTCGCGACGCCGAGAATTTTCTTGAGTCCGTCCGTCGCAGGCAAGACCTCGCCCGAATCGAGCTTCACCGTCTCGATGTAGCGGAGCATCGTGCTCGCATCGGCAACCGTGAAGCTCTTGCCCGTCTCCTCGATCGCCTGCGTCTTGAAAATGCCGTAGCGGTAGCTGGGTGCGAGGCGCACGACCAGGATGACGGCATGATGCTCGAGCGTGCGCTTGCCGTCGTAGAGGTACGTATGGGAAAAATCCTTGCCCGCACTCGATCCGCCGATATAGGGGCACGGGAGCATGCCCGACTCGTAGAGCGCCTTCAGGAGGAACGTCTCCATGCGCGATGCGCCGTCCACGTAGACAAACGCAAACGTATGGTTCACACTGATGCGGAACGGGATGCGATGCTTTTCCATCTCGCTGCGGATGCGGTTCGTGCGCTCGGCGACAGGCACTTCGACCGCATCGCGGCGCAGATCCTCATCGCCGAGCGGAATCGTCATCGTGTACGACGCCTCGATCATGCGACGCGAAAATGCCTGCAGCAGGACGCGGGCGCGCCCATCCGCCGCCTCCTGATAGAGCGAACGGCTTCCCTTCGCATGGCAGAGCTCGCCCCCATCCGTCATCAGGATGAGCTTCGCCGACGGCGCAAGCGCGGGCTTGATGGCATCCGCTACATCCGTGAGATCGAGATCCGCTGAGGCAAATCCCACGACGAGTGCGGCGCCTTCCGGAAGATCAAACATCTCCTTGAGCGCCGCACTCGTCAGCTCCCCGCGATGAAAGTACTTGACGCGGATGTCCTCCGCGTTGTTGATCGCAGAATGTGCCGTGCCCTGCATCCCCTTTGCCGCAAGGGGAGCAGTGCTCGCGTACGCCTTCTTCGATGCAGGAAATAAATGCAACATATCATGCCTCCTACCCGCCAAGTGCGGGCTGTTTGAATTCCCAAAGTCACTAGCATGCTATAAGCATGCTATATCCAATATCTTAGATTCTTCACAAAGCATACGTTTTCCTTCTCAACGCAAAGAAACGGACGCGTACCGACGCAAATCGATCCGTTTCCATATGAAAAGCAGATGCAGATGCTTGACACCTGCCCAACCTCATCTGTTAGACTATGCCTAGAAAAAGAACTGGATAGAAAGGAAGTCCCTCAGTTCGTCTCCCTGCTCATTCTCTTCCATGCGTCTACATCACCAACGGCAGCCCCGTGCAGGGACTCTACGTCTCGCTCGCCGCAGGGCTCACGAATGTCATGCTGGACTATGTATTTCTCGCGCATTTTGGGATGGGGATTTTTGGAGCCGGGCTTGCAACGGACATTTCCGATTTTGTCGCTGCCGCAATCAGCATCTGGTATTTTCCCACCCACGGACGCACGCTGCGCTTTTCGCCCTTCACGTTCGCGCTGCATCCGCTTTTGCCGTCCTTTGGCAACGGCAGCTCGGAAATGGTCACACAGCTTTCCGTCGGCATCACGACGCTTCTCTTCAATCAAGTCACCTATTCTTGCGCAGGCGAGAATGGAATCGCCGCCATCAGCATCATTCTCTACGCCGAAATGCTCCTTTCTTCGTTCTTCATGGGCTTTGTGACAAGCGCATGGAAGAGCCGACAGAGCCTTCCCTGTAAAATGGGGAAAAGCCGCCTTGCTTCCATTCACAAGACGGCTTTTCACCAGACGGCTTTTCCCGTATTTTATTTTCCCCTTTGGATATCCCAGATGAGCCGTATGCTCAAGATGAACGCAATCAGGTAACCGAGAAAGCCGAGCAGCGGGATCTCCATGATCTTCGGCGTCATATTCGTCGTGCAGATCGTGCTCGATCCGAGGAGGAGCGCAGCGCAGAGCACGGCAATGATGACCTTGTTGATCATCTTGTCGAGGCGGCGAAGCGGCTCTTCCGATCCCGTGACATCGAGGTTGACTTTCGTCTGCCCGCTCATCGTCATCTTGAGGATCTCGGAGATCTGTTCGGGGAGCTGCGTCGACTTGCGCATGAGGATGAACGCCTCGCGTTTCGCCTTTTCGATCTCGTCGCGCCAACTGAAATTGCGTTTGAAGTCAAGCGACAGGCTCTTGGCAAATATCTCGACGAAGCTCACGTCGGGGCAGCACTTCCGCATGACGCCCTCGACGGTCAGAACGCCGCGCGCGAACATGGAGAACCCCTGCGGGCAGCTGAGACGATATGTGCGGCGGATGTTCATGATCTGCCGCGAGAGCTCGCCCATCTGCAGCGAGCTGAAGTCGAGCGAGCTGTACGCCGTCATCATCGTATCGATGTCCTGGTAGAGCGCCGCATGATTGATGCGCCCCTGCGCGATGCCGAGCGAAAGGACGGCGGCCTTCATCTCAAAGGTGTCGTGGTCCGCGAGCGCGAACACTGCCTTGCGTATCGCGAGACGGTCGCGGTTTCCCAGCCTGCCCATCATGCCGAGGTCGAGCCAAACGATGCGCCCGTTTCGCACCCAGATGTTGCCGGGATGGGGGTCTGCATGGAAAAATCCATCCTCGATGATCTGCTTGACGTAGTTCTCGCCGAGCTTTCGCCCAAGCACGCTGCGGTCATAGCCGCGCGCCTTGAGTCCCTCGAAATCATCGATTCGGATCCCCTCGATGTATTCCATGACGAGAAGGTGCTGTGTCGAGAGCTTGCGGTAGACTTTCGGGCATGAGACGAAGTCGTCGTCGCGGTTGAGGTCGGCAAACTCCTCGATATGATCGGCCTCCATGAGGAAGTCCATCTCCTGCTTCGCGATCGCCCACATCTCGTCCAGTACCATGTTAAAATCGAGAACGTCTGGTGTCTTATTGAAGATCTTGAGGAGCGCCGTCGCGCGCCGGAGCAGCACGATATCCTTGCTCATGACTTCGTAGATGCCGGGGCGCTGTACCTTGACGACGACCTTCTCGCCCGTCACGAGAATGGCGCGATGCACCTGCGCGATGCTCGCCGAACCGAGCGCCTCTTCGTCGATGTAGGAAAAGACTTGCTTCCAACGCTGGCTGTACTCGTTTTCAACGACCTCCAGGATGACGGAAAACGGAAGCGGCTTCGCCTCGGTCTGAAGCTTCATGAGCGCGTCGCAGTACTCCTGCGGCAGGAAATCGGGACGCATGCTCATGACCTGACCGAGCTTTACGAAGGTCGGACCGAGATCCTCCAAGATCAGGCGCAGCTTTTCGGGCGTCATGCCGCGCACGACCTCACGGCGGCGCAGGACGGCGATCATCTCGCGCAGGCGCACTGTCGCACTCGCGTCTTCTATGGCATTCTGAACGAACTTATCGAGCATAGCGCTGCGCCTCCCGATTTCGGATCACTGGTTGCCGTACTTCTCCGCGATCTGCTGCTTGACCGTCTCGTTTGCAAGGAAGTCGTCGTAGGTCGAGACGCGGTCGACGACGCCGTCTGGCGTGATGTCGATGATGCGGTTCGCGATCGTCTGCACGAACTCGTGATCATGCGAGACAAAGAGCACCGTCCCCGTGAATGCGATAAGCCCGTTGTTGAGTGCCGTGATCGACTCAAGGTCGAGATGGTTCGTCGGCTCGTCGAGCAGGAGGACGTTTGCGCCCGAAAGCATCATACGCGAGAGCATGCAGCGCACGCGCTCGCCGCCCGAAAGGACGGACGCCTTTTTTTGGCTCTCCTCGCCGGAAAAGAGCATGCGCCCGAGGAAGCCGCGCACGAACGTCTCATCGGGATCCTTGGAATACTGGCGCAGCCAGTCGACGAGGTTCAGGCCGACATCGTCGAAGTAGGCGGAGTTGTCCGTCGGCAGGTACGCCTGCGTCGTCGTCACTCCCCACTTGAACGTGCCCTCGTCCGGCTCTTCCTCGCCCATGAGGATCTTGAAGAGCATCGTCTTGCCGATGCCGTTCGGACCGACGAAGGCGACTTTGTCGCCGCGCTTCAGCGTGAAGCTCACATTCTTCAGCACCTGCTCGCCGTCGACGGTCTTGGATAGACCCGTGACCTGCAGGAGCTGGTCGCCCGCCTCGCGGTCGGGCGTGAATGCGATGTAAGGATAGCGGCGCGAGGACGGCTTGATATCGTCGAGCGTGATCTTTTCCAGCAGCTTCTTGCGGCTCGTCGCCTGCTTTGACTTCGCGGCGTTCGCGGCAAACCGCTGAATGAACGTCTGCAGTTCCTTGATCTTTTCTTCCTTCTTCTTGTTTGCGTCCTTCGCCATCTGCAGCGCAAGCTGGCTCGACTGGTACCAAAAGTCGTAATTGCCTGCGTACTGGCGGATCTCGCCGAAATCGACATCGCAGATATAGGTGCAGACCTGATTTAGGAAGTGGCGGTCATGCGAGACGACGATGACCGTGTTCGGGAAGCCCGCGAGGAATTCCTCAAGCCAGTTGATCGACGCGACGTCGAGGTGGTTCGTCGGCTCATCGAGCAGCAGGATATCGGGACTGCCGAAGAGCGCCTGTGCGAGCAGCACGCGCACCTTTTTAGCGGCAGGCAGATCCGCCATGCGCATGGCGTGCTCGTTCTCGGGTATGCCGAGCCCGTTTAAGAGGCGCGCCGCTTCCGTCTCCGCATCCCAGCCGTTCATCTCGGCGAACTCCGTCTCAAGCTCCGAGGCGCGCATGCCGTCCGCATCGGAAAAGTCTGGCTTCGCGTAGAGCGCCTCCTTTTCATCCATGATTTCGACGAGGCGCCGGTTGCCCATGATGACGGTGCGGAGCACCTCGCAGCCGTCAAACGCGTAGTGATCCTGCTGGAGCACGGAAAGACGCTCGCCCGGCGTGATTTCGATGACGCCGCCCGTCGGCTCGATCGCGCCCGAAAGCAGCTTCAAAAAGGTCGACTTGCCTGCGCCGTTCGCACCGATGATGCCGTAGCAGTTGCCAAGCGTAAACTTGAGGTTGACGTCCTTGTAGAGAACGCGCTTGCCGAACTGCAGGCTGACGTTGTTCGTCGTAATCATATCTCGTAGTTCCTTTCTCGCCGCTTGAGGCGCAGAGGATCAGCGATTTTATTTGGATCCCTAAAAAAGATGGCTCAGATAGCTCACTCGCGAAGCATCGCGCGGAACATCGACAGGATGCTCTGTCCGTAAGAGTCGCCCGGCACCGCCCAGCGTCCGTTGAGGTCTTCCCAGCGGTGCAGCGTGCTCGTGCCGTAGACACCGCGCACGAGTTCGTAGCGCGGATCGACGACCGGCTCCATGGGCTTTCGCGTCGAAGCGTAGGCGAGGAGATGCTGGATATGCGCGCGCACGCCGAGCTGCGATGACGGGAAGTACGCCCCCTTGATGGCAGCGCTCGTCGTGCCGAGTCCGCAGTAATTGTTCTGATCGGCTGTGACCGTGCCGCCATAGCGGAAGAAGCCCGTTTCTTTGAGCGCCTGCGCAAACGCGACGTCGGGGCGGATGCCCTCGCGGCGGCCTTCCTCAAAGTAGTACGATACGAGCTTTTCCGGTGAGACCGAGATCGCGGGTGCTGGGTTCTGGCTCAGCAGGTAGCGCACGCACTGCTCGGGACTTGCGAGCGGCGTGCCGAGGATCGAATCGTCATAGGCGGATTCCGTCATCGGCACATCGTCGCGCGCAGGCGCCTCCACGGAAGCCGGCTCTTCTTTCGGCGGATTCAAAATCGTCTGTACGCGCGCGCGGAAATCCTCCGCTCCCACCGCCTGCATGCTCGTGAGATTGTGCGTCTCACCTTGACGAATCGTCTGATGCACGGAAACCTTCGTCTCTACTTTTGGATCATGCAGGCGCTTTGCCTGCCCTGCATGCGGCGCGGCGAAGAGGAATGCGCCGAGCACCGTACCCGCTGCCAAGGCGCGACCCATACGACCATCGAAACTCCATTTTCGTGACACGAATCAAACACTCCTTAAAAAGTAGGCCAATAGCCAAAGTACCAATAAAGCAAAAAGCAAACGGCAAGCACGCGCGCGGGAAGGCGAACCTCCGCCATGCGGCCTGCCATGCACTTCAGAAAAACGAATAGGAAAAATGCCGTGCCGATCGAGAGCGCAAGGCTCTTCGTCAACGGCGCGAGCAGGAAGATCGCCCCAGCCGCAGCCCGCTCGGCGAAGTCTCCCGAAAAGACGCGCTGGACGCGCTGCAGGAGCAGGATCCCGGCCCCGACGAGTGCCGGCACGAACAGGGCGGGGAAGCTTGCGAGCTCCCGCGCCGTCGGCGCGAGAAAGAGCAGCCCCGTAAGAAAAAGCGCGGTGAACCAGCTCATGCGGCGCGAGCCGCCAAGCGACTGCCCGACGGCTGACTCGGGGGCGGCAACAACGGGAACCGTCCCCAGCGCGCTCGCAACGATGCCGAGCGCACCGAACACGGCGAGCGTCTTCCGCCCGTGCAGTGCCGCCGCGTCGCTAGGAGACGTTTCTCCATGCGGCGCACGCATTTGCGCGAGTACGATGAGCGAGCCCCAGCCGTCGAGCGCAAGGTAGAGGAGCAGCACGAATCCCGTCGCAGCCGCTTCCCCCCACAGGATGCCATCCATCGACGGCACGCAGAAGAGCTGAAACGCCGTTTTGTCGAGCCCTTCCGGCTCAAAAAAGGGCGCGGACGGGACGATCCAAAACCCCTCGACGAAGGAGAGAACCGCCACGATGAGCATCGCGTAAAAAACGGCGAGGCGCACGCGAGCCGCCATGAGCGCGAGCACGAGGAGGACGCCGACGAGGCCAAATGCGGCGACGGGATCGTGAAGATCGCCGATCTGCAAAAGACCGGCAGGCGCGGGCATCAGAAGCCGCCCTTCCGAAAGGGCCGTGAAGATCAGCATGAGCCCGACGCCGCCCGCAAGCCCGCGTTCGATGCACGGCGGCACGACGGAGTGCACCAGCTCCCTGCGGAAGCGCCTTGCGCCGAAGCGCGTCCTGTGCAATCGCCCGAGGGTGAACAGTCCGAAGAGCAGGACGGCAGACGCCGCTGCTCCTACGGCGAGCAAGGCACGCCAGTCCAGCCCATGCGAAATCACGGGTAGCATGACGAGCCAAACCACGAGCGGCACGCTCGGCGCGGCGGCAATCGGCAGGCGAAGGAACCCCATGAGCGCCGTGCCGAGGACCATGGCAATGCCGCAGGCGGCGTAAGCACCCGCAAAATCCATGCCCGCACGCGCGAGAAACGTCGGCACGGCGAGCAGCACGTACGAGAGCGTCAGCGCCGTGCCAAGCCCTGCGACTGCATCGCGTCGCCATGATGCTCCCGTTTCGCCTGCCGCCATCTGCGCCCACACCTGCCTTCCTGCTCCTGCGCCCAACACATCTATTTTACTGAGGAAAGTCCCAGAAATCAACCCGCGAGGCGCAGATTGATACGCTGTTTTTTTCGTACAATTCATGGAGAATCCATGCACTTCATAGATTCTCCATGCGCTAAATGATATAATGCTGAATGATAAATAAAGCATCTTTCTGAAGGAATCCCGAATTTATCCGCCGTCTCACCTTGGAAAGGAGATTTTTTCCTTGCGGATCCCGAAATCCATGGGCATGATAAAGATCCTCGCAGCGCTTCTCATCGCCCTTCTCTTTCTCATCATTCACCTCGCAAATCCTGCGCTTCTCCCCCAGCTTTTCGGCATGCTCGCACGCGGCGATATTCGGGAGACAGCCGCCTACATCGAGAGCTTTGGCGCATGGGCAGTCCTGTTCAGTTTTCTCCTCACGCTCTTCGTCAACGCGATCGGGTTTCCGCCCGCGATCATCTTCTCGACGGCGAACACGCTCATCTTCGGCATCGCGCCGGGCATCTTCCTTTCCTGCGTCGCCGAAACGGTCGGCGTGACGATCAGCTTCCTGCTGCTGCGCTTCTTCTTTCGCGATGCAGCGAAAACGGTCATCGTGAAATCGAAGACCCTCTCGAATCTCGATAAGTACAGCGGCAGGCGCGGCTTCGTCGTCATGCTCATCGCGCGCATGGTGCCCTACTTCCCATCGGGGATTCTGAATGCCCTTGGCGCACTCTCTGCACTCTCCCTGCGCGACTACGTCATCGCTTCCTTTATCGGCAAATTCCCCTCGACGGGCATCGAAGCCATCATCGGACACGATACCATCACAAAGCAGGACGAGCCGACGCGCCTCATCGTCGTCTGCGTTCTCGCCGTCCTTCTCATCGCGGGCGCATGGATGTACGAGCGCTGCGCCGCAAAAGCAGCCGAAAAAATCGAAAAATAAAGCGTTTCCTATTCGCGACGCCCATGGTATACTATAAGCAAACGTACGTTTACCGAACGAAGGAGGCAGCGACATGCGCAGAACGCATACAGCAGACGATCGGCAGAAAGAAATTTACGAATACATCAAAACGTGTCTGCGGGAAAAGGGCTATCCGCCCTCCGTCCGCGAGATCGGGCAGGCGATCGGGCTCAAGTCGAGCTCGACCGTCCACGGCTACCTCGCGCGCCTTGAGGCAAGCGGTCTCATAAAGCGCGATCCCGCAAAGCCGCGCGCCATCGACGTCCTCGATGAAAACCCATGGGGGCGCAACGTCAGCGTTCCGCTCGTCGGCACGGTCACGGCAGGCACGCCGATCCTCGCCGAAGAGAATGTGCAGGACGTCTTTTCCTTCCCGCAGGGGCTTCTCGGCACGCAGGAAAAGGCCTTCATGCTGCGCGTCAAGGGCGAGAGCATGATCAAGGCGGGCATCTGCGACGGCGACTACGTCATGGTCAAGCAGCAGGACGCCGCCAAGGACGGCGATATCGTCGTCGCGCTCATCGATAACGAAAGCGCGACCGTCAAGCGCTTCTTCCGCGAAAAGGACTGCATCCGCCTTCAGCCGGAAAACGATGCGATGGAGCCATTCTACGAGAAGGACGTCTCGATACTCGGCCTCGTCATCGGAATCTATCGGAAGATGTAGCTTCTATACATTTCCCAAATGCACGCGACGCAAATGCTTTTGCGCCACCGCCCTCAGCCCCTGCAGCGTTTCGACCGGCGTGCCGGGGATTTCCGTCCGATAGCATGGGAAGTAGCGCGAGAGGTGCAGGGGGATTTCGGGGCTTATCGAAGCGAGCCATGCACCTTCGGCGTCCATCTCCTCACGCGAGTCGTTTTTCGTGGGGATGACGAGCGTCGTGACTTCGACGTGGACGCCGCGCACGGCGGCTAGGCGGATCGCTTCCTTCGTCGTTTCGAGATCGCCGCCGATCCAGTCGTAAAAATCCTGCGTGAATCCCTTGAGATCGATATTTGCCGCGTCGACAAGCGGCAGAAGCCGTTCCCACAACCCGCTTTCGATCTGCCCGTTCGTCACGAGCACGACGGCGAGCTCCGCTTCCCTCAGCAGGCTTGCCGTGTCGCGGACGAACTCGAATCCGACGAGCGGCTCGTTGTACGTGAACGCGACGCCGATATTGCCCGCCTCTCGCGCGAGACGGGATGCCGCACGCACGACGTCTTCGGGACGCGCCTTTTCCATCGCGAGCGGCGAGCCTGAAAATCCGTCTGCCCCCGCCTGCGAGATCGTGTAGTTTTGGCAGAAGGGGCAGCGGAGATTGCAGCCGAACGTGCCGACGGAGAAGATCACGCTTCCGGGGCGGAAGTGATAGAGCGGCTTTTTCTCGATGGGGTCGAGCGCAGCGGACGTCAGCTTGCCGTAGCTCAGCGAGCGAACCGTACCGCCCTGATTTGCCCGCGCGCGGCAGAAGCCGGCCTCCCCTTCCTTCAGACGGCAGTGATGCGGGCATATCGGACATACGGCGATTGTTGCAGCCGGATCAGACATGGCGCTCGACCTCGAACCGCCAGAGCTGCACCTTTTCACGCGCGCCGATATTCCCTTTGCGCCGCGCGATCCGCACCTGCTCCTCGACCGTATCGACGCCTGCCAGATCAGGGAGCAGCAGCCCGCGCCGGTCGCCGCTCTGCACGATGACGCCGTAGCGGCGCACATCGAGTTCCCCAGCGGAGTCGATTGGCTCAGGCTCTGCTAGCACATCGACATCATAAACGAGATCCGGCAGCTCTTTTGGCTTTACCGCCTCGAAGCGCGGATCGTTCATGCCAGCCGAAACGGCGTTATGAATGATCTCCTCTGCGAGGCTGCCGCGCGTCGGCAGGATCGTGCCGATACAGCCGCGCAGCTTCCCGTCCTTATGGATGGAGACAAACGCGCCCGCGCGGCGCTCCATAAGCTCCTGCGGCAAATCGTCCGGAGGCGAAACCATCACGTGGCTTTTGGCATACGTTTCGAGGCTTAGGCGCGCGAGACGGACGAGCGCATCCTCTTTAGCCCGGATTGCCGAAAGGCGTTTCGCCTCATGCGCGGCGAGCTGCTCGCCGATATTGCGCGCCTCGTCTGCCGCGCCCGCTTTCAGATACGCGACGCCGTAGCCGACGCCGAACGGTCCTTCGTATGACAGGAGCTCTGCCTCCACCGCGCGTCGGTCGAGCGCGCCCGTCATGACCCAAAATGAGCGCAGCCCGCACTCCGCCGCTCCATCGGCAAGCGCTGGGGCGACCGTGAGCAAGCGCAGGAAATCGCCCTTGCCGAGCGATTCGCAGGCGAGTGCATCGAAGACGGGTCCTTCCTTAGCAAAGCCGTACGGGCCTTGTGCAAGAAGCTTATGCGAGAGGTCGCCGCTCGCGATGAAGACGGCGCGCCGGCCGATCTGATCGGCACACTCCTTGATATACTGTCCAAACCGGTAATGCATGCCTGCCGAAAGGCCGGAAAGACCGATGCGCACGACGCGGACGGAAAGCTCCGCCTCTTCCAGTGCCTCCTGCAAGAACGCGAGCGGGATCATCGTGCCATGGTCGAGCGCAGCCTGCCGCTCGCCGAGGAATCCCGCAGGGAAATCCTCCCTTGCGCAGCGAGCCGCGAGCGCTTTTGCAAACGGCGCATCGTACTCCGCTTCGATGCGGATCTCGCCGTGCTGGAACTGTGAGAAATCGCCCGCTGCCCGCTCGCCCGGCGAGATGTGAAAGTAATCCTGATACAGGATGGAATGCGGGCTCGTGATGATGGCCGTATCGGGGCGAAGCGCCGCGATGCGCCGCATGGTCTCGCGATAGGCGTCAATCGTCTTTTGGATTCGCTTCTCCTCGCCCCTGCCGATGGCAGACAGAATGATCGGCGGGTGCGGGACAGCCGCCGCAGCTAAAATTGCCATTTTTATCCCTCCCCTATGCCCGCAAGCAACGGGCGCGTCTGACTCCTATTGGGATAAGTACGATAAAAGACAGAAAAATCCTTCTTTGAAATGCTATGAGGAAGCTCCATGAACCGACGTTATTTTTTGCGTCTTTGCGGAAAGACGCTTGCCGCTCTCGGCTTTGCACACCTTCTCCCCGTGCAGGCGGCCGCTGCGTCCGGAACGGCGATCCGCACACCGCGCCAAATCATCACCAAAGACATCGCGAGGAGCCGCACGATCCTGTGGGATGCGCCAGAGCTTCCCGCAACGGCGCGCGTCGAGCTAAGGCGCGGCGATGCGGTCCGCTCCTTCGACGCCGCCTACGAATGGCTCGACCTTCCTGGAGGCGAAGGGCTTTACCACTATCACACGACGGTAGGCGATTTGACGCCACACACGTCTTACGCCTATCGCATCCGCATGGATATGGAGCAGACGGACTGGCTGCCGCTCACGACGGAAGCAGGCGATGATGCGCCGTTTTCGGCGCTCATCTACGCCGACAGTCAGTGTTCCGATTTCTCCATCCTGCAAAATTTCCTCGATGTGACGATGCAGCGCCATCCAAGCGCCGCATTTTTCGCGATCGACGGGGATCTCGTCGACAACGGCGAACTCGCTTCCTACTGGACGAACTTCCTTGACGTCCTCTCCCCCTACGCGAGCCGCACACCGTTTGCTCCCGTCATGGGCAACCACGAATGCTACGGTGCGGACTGGAACAATACGTTGCCAAAAGGCTATTGCAGTGCGTTTGCCGTTCCGGAAAACGGCAGTACCCGCTTCCCGCGTTACTACTACTCGTTTGACTGCGGCGCCGCGCACTTCATCGTCCTCAACACGCAGTTCCAAGAGCTCGACGGCCTTCGGCCCGGGCTGCATGCAGAGCAGCTCGTTTGGCTCAAGGCGGACTGCAGGGCGAGCCAAAAAACGTGGAAGATCGTGCTCATGCACAAGGACGTGCTCGCCTATGACGAATGGCAGCCCGGCACGGGGCACGATGGCGGCATCAGCGACGTCGGCAATGCCTTCATGGCGGCATTCGATGCGCTCGGCATTGACCTCGTGCTCACGGGGCACATGCACACCTACCGCAATCGCGGCCATATCTTCGCAAAAAAGCCCGCCAATCATGGGCCCTTCTACATCATGTCCGGGCCTGCGGGCGACCAACGCTACCACGTGCCGCCCGATACCATGTACGACCGCCATGCGATGCGCCAAGACAATGCATCGGACTTCCGCAACTACCTCGTGCTGGATGTCGATTCCAGGAAGCTCGCCGTGACATGCCGTCAGGAAAACGGCACAATAATCGACCGCGTGAATTTGGAACAATCTCGGTGAACAGTGAAACATATTGCATGAAGCAAAAAACAGTGTGACCGCATGACATGGTATCATGCGGTCACGCTGTTTTGTAGGTTATAATTCTAACTACGGCTTGAACATCTCAATACGTGTCAAACATCCGTTGGATTTCATCAAGATCCTGTGTCTTGGTAAGCGCAAGCTGCAGTAGAATACGCGCCTTTTGCGGATTGAGCGTATCACCGTTCAGAAAATGCTCTGCTGTCCATTCTGCTGAACTCGCAACAACCATGCCATTGCCGACGCGTGAGCTCCGAACAATAACAACGCCTGCTTTCTGCGCATCGATCAGGCCGGGCTCTGCATCTTTATGAATACTACCCATGCCGCTTCCTGCATAAACAATTCCCTTGGCACCTTGATGCACAGCGGCGTCGATCAAATGGCGATCATCGTTTACATGAGTATAGATGATATCCACGCGGGGCAACTCCGTCAAGCCGGATACATCGAACTCCGTGTGCTTCGTATGGCAACGCGTCGTCTCTTTATAGAAGTATGGCTCGCCGTTTGCAAAGTAACCCAAAAGCCCAAGCTCCGGTGATTTGAACGTCGCAACATTTTCTGTCGAAGTCTTTGTCACGTCTCGCGCGCCATTGATTTCATCGTTCAATGCGACCAAAACACCTTTTCCAACTGCTTTTGGCGAAGCAGCTAGCTTGACAGCATTGAGCAGGTCACTGGACCATCGGCACTGATTGCCGTGGCCGGGCGCATCGCGCCAACCAATACAACAGGCTTGTCACTTTTCACGACAAGATTTAAGAAATACGCTGTTTCTTCCAGTGTATCGGTCCCATGCGTAATAACGATTCCTTTGATATTCGGATTGGCGAGAAGCGCATTGCAGCGCGTTGCTAGCTTTAGCCAAATATCCGTCGTCATGCTCTCGCTGCCCGTATTCGCAATCTGTTCCCCATGCACAACCGCTATGTCATGAATCGCAGGAACGGCCTGTAAAAGTGTATCGATCCCCAACGCGCCTGCTTTATACCCCGTCATTTGCGTATCCGATGCAGCTGTCCCTGCAATCGTGCCGCCCGTCGCTAATATTTCAATTGCAGGAAGCTCTTCCGCTGATGCAGCGGGGGAAAACGAGCATGTAAGCCATGCTACCATAGCAAACAATCCAAATGCGTTTCGCCTCATGTACAATCGCCTCTCTCTTCTGATATCTCTATATGTTCTGCCCACATTCAAATGAGCGGTATCCCATGTCCAAATGCACCTTCCATCCCACAGACTTTTGCTGCAAATGTTGCCCCGGCTCGCATCGCTTTTCGAATGTGCATGGCCATCTCTGAGACGGAACCTGCAATGAACTTGCCATTTGTATCGCGCAGGAGCGAGGCCAAAAGCGCTGACAGATAGGAATCGCCTGCACCCATCGTATCCTTCACATATTCTGCTCGCACAGATGGCTGGTAATACCAATCCCCATGATAGAGGATATGCGACCCTGCTTCTCCGACAGTGCCAACCACAATCGCGACGCCAAGATTTGCCAGTTTCATCATCTCCTGCGTTCGTTCTTCCTCCTTGAGATTTGCGCAGGACAGCACGCCCACTGTCAGGAACGGGGCAATCGCGCGCAGCACATCGTCATTCCATCTCGTCGAGAAATCATATACAAGGGGAACACCCGTCTTGTGCAAAAGCGGCAGATCGTCTTCGATGTAACTGTTGAGGTTCGTATAAAGCAGGGAAAAACATTTCATGTAAGCAAAATCATTGTCCTGAAAGGCATACGGGTTCTCTTTTGCAATCCCTCCTTTATTGGATCCTAGAAACACGCGTTCATTTCCCTGCAATGTGACTTTTGCATATCCGTTTTCGCCCTCAAAAAACCGCGAATGGCTATAGTCTATTCCCAGTTCGTCCAACACATCACAGTTGTGATGCGCTACTGCATCTGAACCAAATTTTCCTAAATAGGCACTGTCCATGTGGTTCATCTTGGTATAAACTGCCGTATTGAAACTTTGTCCACCAGGGTACATCATGCCACGCGATAAATATTTATCTGCCACATTGTCCCCAATCGCCAATATTGAAATCGTTTCCATACTCCGTACTCCATGTCAGTACGCTACCTTCCACATATAGCGACGTGTCGTAAGCGGGTGCTGACGCACCTCGGCAAGTGCCTTATTGTAGACAGGATAGACATTATTAAACAGGGAATGATTGAAATAATCGACGACCGAGGCATCAATAGTAGAAAGCCCCATCTCTTTCGCATCCAACACTTCCACACGCTTTCCATAGGTATGAAGGAATTTCAATGCACGTTCGTCGAGGGCACGCGTCGAGCCTTCCGCAACCTGCACCACAAAGGGGATTTCCCTGTCCGTGATTTCAAACGGGCCATGAAAGAATTCGCCCGAATGGATACATGCCGAATTGATCCACTGCATTTCCATGAAAATACAAATGCTCTCCAAATAAGCAGACCCCCAGCTCGCACCGCTTCCCATCGTATAAATGACCGTATCGTCCTTATGCGAATCGGCAAATACCTGTGCCCGCTTGGCAACCTGCACACACGCCTTTTTTACAATGTGATCAATCTTTGATACGCCGTCCATGAAGGCTTCATAGTTCGAATAGCCTTCCGTCTGCTGCAGCGTTTCGACTGCAATAAGAAGCCCGGCAATCGTCTTTTCCCCTGCAATATCCTTATCATCGCCAAACGTATACGTCAATACATAATCACAATGACGTGTCAACTCCGAATCAAGCAACCATGTTAAGCCGATGACCGTTGCGCCTGCTTCCCGTGCGACGCGTGCCGCCTCAATCGACTCAGGTGTATTTCCCTTATGCGAGACAACCGCGACAATTGAATTCTCCCCGAGTGCATTCGGCAGGCTATGGACGAATTCATTGCTGCTGTATAGTGCTGTCCTAATGGTCTTTGCCTCTTTTTCCATGAACGACTTCGCTGGATAAAAGGCCGCATAGGATCCGCCGCAGCCAATGAAATAAAGCTGCTTCACGCCGCCGACTTCTTCCTTCTCCTTAATAATCTTCGCAATAACATCCTTCGCATTCTGCATAATAAAACCTCCTATAAAAAGCGACTAAACACAATGCGGAAAAACTCATCCAAGAACCATTTTCCCAATCAGCGTTGCCATGATGACCGAAACAACGACATTAATCAGACCGGGGCGCATATAGCTGTGATTCAAAACGAATTTGCCGATATGTGTCGTTTTCGTGTCATCAAAGGACAAACCGGCAATACATTGCCCCGCGACCGGAAAAAAGAAATAACCGTTCACAGCTGGCCATGCGCCAATCAGCAGGTAAGCAGGCATCCCAAAGGCAAGTGCCAATGGAATCAGAATCAACGTCGTCGCGGCTTGGCTTGTTATCAACGCCGATACGATGAACATCATAACAGGCAGGACAAATACATTGTCCGTCATATACATGGAAACATTTTCCTTGATGAAGCTCATCTGCCCGTTTACAAACGTATCACTCATCCAGCAAAGCCCAAAGGCGCAGATTACAGCGAGTGCACCTGAACGAAATACGGAGCTCTGCAGGATTTCCCCTGCCTTCGGCTTGCACGCAAGGACAATGATTGCGGAAAGAGAGAGCATGAGAATCTGTATGGTCTGCGACATAGAAATAGTCTTCACCGCGCCATTGCTGTCTGCGAAGGCAGGCCGAAGCTCTGGAAACGTCCCCATCAATACGACCAATACGGTGCCAAGGAGGAACAATACGACCGAGCGCTTTGCATTTATTCCAAAAACTTTCTTCTCCGCTCTTGATGATGCATTCACCGCCTTTACGAGGCCTTCTACGACACGCGCTTGATAGATCGGATCATCTTCCAATTCGACTCCCTTCCGATAAACGGAAAGCGCACCTAGTACAACACCTATGAGCGTAGCGGGCACACAAATCATTATCAGCGTTCCCATGCTTACGCCGAGCGGCGCCATAAATCCGACCATCGCCGCCATCGCAGCGGAAATAGGCGATGCCGTGATTGCTTGTTGCGATGCAACAACCGCAATCGAGATGGGACGCTCTGGTCGCACCTTGTACCCTTTTGCCACTTCCTGAATGACAGGCAACAGACTGTATATTACGTGTCCCGTTCCTGCAAGAAACGTGAAAACATACGTTACGAGCGGAGCAAGCACAGTGATATGCTGCGGATATTTCCGAAGAATTCGTTCCGCAATTGACACGAGGAAATCGAGTCCGCCGCAAACCTGCAATGCAGCAGCCGACAGGACGACAGACAGAATAATCAGCATGACATCGATAGGCGGCGAAGTAGGCTGAACATGGAATACGAACACTAAGACTGCCACGCCAAGCCCGCCAGCCAAGCCAAGAAAAACATCGCCGATTTTTGCGCCGTAAAACAGCACAATCAGAACGAGCAGCAACTCCAACCAAAACATAGCATCTACTCCCCCTTTTCGAAATATGGTTCTCCTTTCGACATATCGAAGCCTATTTGTAATCTATAATCATAATAACATTATATTACATTTAAGTCAATACAATATAAATTAAAATAGGTTTAAATGCATTCTTCTTTATTAAGTGCACAAGCAACACGGAAATGTGCAAAATACCGAAAAGAATGGTATGATTAGTGTATATTTTGCAATCAGGAAAGGAGCACCATTATGTGTCTTAATGCAAACAGCTCTGAACCACTGTATCAACAACTGGAACAAACATTAAAAGCAAAAATCGAACATAATCAATGGCACAAGGGAGATAAACTGCCAACCGAACTGGAATTGAGTCGACAATACGACGTTAGCCGCATTACGATACGCAAGGCACTCGACAGTCTCGTAAAAAGCGGCTACATCGTAAGAAGAAGCGGAAAAGGCACGTTTGTAACAAATGAGAAAATCCAACGTCCCATATCCGGCGCCAGCAGTTTTACGGAAATTTGTCATGCAATGGGATTAGCTGCAGGTGCAAAGACAATCAAATCTGTATTTGAACCCCCCGATGGAATGGATAAAACATTTTTAGGACTGAACGATGATAATCGCATCATTTGTATCGAACGCATACGTTCCGCAGATCAAGTCCCCGTATCAGTTGAGATTTCTCACTTTAAAGAAGACTTTTCCTTTCTTCTTTCCGAGGATTTGACAAATCGATCCATGTATGACCTAATCCGCTCCAAACACCACATCGAATTCGACTGCAGCCGAAAAACAATTGAGATTGTCTTTGCAACTTACGAGCTTTCCCAGTATCTAAACGTATCGAACGGATATCCGCTGCTGCTCATCTGCAGCACTCTCGTATCAGCCGAAAGCCGTTTACCGATTGGGTTCAATCGGCAATATATTTTAGGCGACCGTTTCCGCTTGACAATATAACAAACCTATACAAAAAATTTTGCATGAAAAAAGCATTCCCATAGCCTTTTGGCTACAGGAACGCTTTTTTCATGACTGCAACGGAAACTTGAACCTGAATCTTTACTCTTCCGCACCTTCCGCATACGCCTCGACGGCGGCGCGGCAAACGTCTGTGCGGAAGCCGCTGCGGTAGAGGCTTGCCATCATCTTCCGCTTGTCGGCGCTGCGTTTGTACTTAAGCGCGAGCGTGCGCAGGGCGGCGCGTTTTTCGCGCTCGTAGGTGTCTGCGGGCACGCAGGATCGGATGATGTCTTTCGGAAAGCCGCGCTGCATGAGCTTGCGGAAGATTTGGCGCACGGAGCTGCGGCTCTCGTTGTAGAGGCATGCAAACTGGCCTTGGCAAGCAGAGACGTCATCGAGATAGTGCATTTCTGCAAGGCGGTCGATTGCCGCCTGTATCGCTTCCTCTTCATAGCCTTTTCGCGTGAGCTTCTCGCGGATCTTTGCCACGCTGTACGATTGGCGCGCGAGCATGTCGACAGCAGCGACGAGCGCGGTCTTCACGGGCTTTTGGGGCTTTTTCGTCCATTTCACGTCGAGCTTCGGCGTCTCCTCGCCTGCCTTACTGCACATTTGGCGCTGCGGGCGCATCTGCCACGGGTGCCTCTCCCGCAGCTCCCGCCGCCTCCGTTTCTTCAGCAGGCACGTTCAGTACCTTCTCGCGGATCTTCGCCTCGATCTCATCGGCGAGCCCAGGCTGCTCGCGGAGCACCTGCTTCGCGTTCTCCTTGCCCTGTCCGAGGCGTGTGCCGCCATAGGAGAACCACGCGCCGCTCTTGTCGACGATATCGAGCGCGACGCCCATATCGATGAGGCTCGAAAGGCGCGAGACCCCCTCCCCGTACATGATGTCGAACTCGCAGAGGCGGAACGGCGGCGCGACCTTGTTCTTGACGACTTTGATGCGCGTGCGGTTGCCGATAACATCCGTGCCCTGCTTGAGCGTGTCGATCTTGCGCACGTCGAGGCGGACGGATGCGTAGAACTTCAACGCGCGGCCGCCCGTCGTCGTCTCGGGGCTGCCGAACATGACGCCGACTTTCTCGCGGATCTGATTGATGAATACGGCGACGGTGCGCGACTTCGCGATGATGCCCGTAAGCTTGCGCATCGCCTGGCTCATGAGGCGCGCGTGGAGACCGACGTGGCTGTCGCCCATCTCGCCTTCGATTTCTGCTTTCGGCACGAGCGCTGCGACGGAGTCGACGACGATGATGTCGATCGCGCCGCTGCGGACGAGCGCGTCGACGATGTCGAGCGCCTGCTCGCCCGTATCGGGCTGGGATATGAGCAGCTCATCGATGTTGACGCCGAGCTTCGCAGCATAGACGGGATCGAGCGCATGCTCCGCATCGATGAACGCAGCGACGCCGCCCGCTTTCTGCGCCTCGGCGATCATGTGGAGCGCGACCGTCGTCTTGCCCGACGACTCGGGCCCGTAGACTTCGATGATGCGGCCGCGCGGCACGCCGCCGACGCCGAGCGCAATATCGAGTGGCAGGATGCCTGTCTGTATGACTTCGATGTTCATATTCGCCTGCGCGTCGCCAAGGCGCATGATCGATCCTTTGCCGAAGTCCTTCTCGATCTGCTGCAGCGCATTCTCGAGCGCCTCCTTGCGATCCATCTGTCGTCCGATTCCCTTATCTGCTGCCATCTGCCCAAATACCCCTTTCAACCTTTCATTTCATACGTCCATTATATAAAACATTTGTTCCTCTTGCAAGAAAAACCTTTGTGCCTTACCCCTCGCGGCGCACGACGACGCGCGAGCCATTGACGGAAATGACGCGGACGCGCGCGCCCTTTTCGAGGAACGCTCCCTCGGAGATGACGTCGACGGGGCGGCCGGCAAGATCCGCTGAGCCAGACGGACGAAGTTCCGTGAGCACCGTGCCGACGACACCGACGAGTGCATCGTCCTGCACGGCGCTCACGTAGCCGCGGCTCGATGTCGATTGATCGCGCAGTACGACCTTGCTCCAAAGGCGGCTCGAAGGCAGGCGGTTGACGATGAGGAAAAAAGCCAGGATCGCGGCGACGAATGAGATGAGCATCGCTGCGAGCGCATTGACGTCGCCGCCGAGCGAGAGCACGACGCTGTAAAGCAGCGCAGCAACGCCGACCCCCGCGAGGAGCCCGACCGTCGGCGATAGGAGCTCAACGATGATGCAGAGGATGCCCACGAGAAACATCCCGATCTCATAAAGGCTCGCGAGCCCTTTGACGTACTGGCTTCCCCAAAAGACGCCTGCCGCGACAAGCCCGAGCATGATGCCGGCACCAAGCCCGCCCGTCTTGATCTCGACGAGAACCGCAAAGAAGAGGATCGCGAGCATGAGCATTTGCAGGATCGGCATATCGACAAAAGTCATAATATCTCCCCCTTTTCCCCAATCATTCCTCATTGTCTTATTCCACGCCTGACCAAAATTTCCTGTTTGCGCTGCGATGCGAAAAGCGCACACAAAAACGCCTTCCCTTCGCGTGCGCGAAGAGCGCAGCACGGAAAAAGGCGTTTCACGCAAGCGATGGGGACTCAGCCTTGCAACATAGACTTCACGAGCGCGTTGACAAGCTTGCCGTCGGCGCGCCCCTTGACCTTCGGCATGAGAACGCCCATGACTTTGCCCATTTCCTTTGGCGTCTTCGCGCCCGTCTGCTCGACCGCTTCCTTCACAAGTGCGCGGACTTCGTCTTCCGTAAGCTGCTTCGGCAGGTATGCCATGAGGACGTCGATTTCCTTCTTCGTCTGCGCAACGAGATCGCTGCGCCCGCCCTTTTCAAACGCCTCGACGGAGTCGCGGCGCATCTTGACTTCCTTGCTGATGACGGCAATGACTTCCTCGTCGCCGAGCGCCTTATGTCCGCCATCGATCTCCGCCTGGCGGATGGCGCCGCGCACCATGCGGATGACGGCAAGACGATCCTTGTCATGCACCTTCATCGCCGTCTTCATGTCGGCTGTGAGCTGATCTTTCAAAGACATCGTAATTCCCCCTCCAAAAGAAACAAGGCACCTGCGAGACTGGCTCACAGGTACCTTGAACGGTTTGAATCCACGCGCTTGGGAATCATTTCGTGCTTCCCTTAACGGAACTTACGCTTGCGAGCTGCCTCAGATTTCTTCTTGCGGCGAACGCTCGGCTTTTCGTAATGTTCACGCTTTCTCACTTCCGCGAGCGTGCCGGCCTTCTGGGACATACGCTTGAAGCGGCGGAGAGCACTGTCGATCGATTCGTTCTTTCCAACCTTGATTTCGTTTGACATCTATTTCCCCCCCTCCACGTCTCGGGAGTTTGTGTTTAACATTACACCATACCATTATACGGCAAGGAAGCATACTCTGTCAACACGCGTCCCACTCTCTTTTTTGGGGTTTGTAGGTTTACAATACATGTGTTACAAAATCGTCATGAAAAGAGGACGCACCTTGTGGTATGCTTTTAAGGAACAAAATCAAAAAAGCAAAGGAGTGGCCTCTCATGAACAGAATCGCACAAGAAGCAGCCTTCCGTCTAGCCGTAGTTCGGTATGCCGAACGGCACGGCCCATCAAGGGCGGCCATCTAGTACCGTGTCTCTCGCATGACGGTGTATCGTTGGCGCAAGCGTTACGATGGAACGAAGGAATCCCTTGTTCCTAG
>NZ_KI273072.1 GCF_000469545.1 Mitsuokella sp. oral taxon 131 str. W9106
GCTTCGACCGAGGAGATCGCGGCAGCGAGCCACACGCTCGCCGACCTCGCGCAGGAACTGCAGAATGGGGTCAGCAAGTTCCATCTCTAAACGAGATGCTTGGAACATCGGCAAAAAGGGGCGCCGCGCTTCGATGGAAACATCGGGCGCGGCGCCCCTTTTTGCCGAGTTGGCGCTGTGGCGAGGTCAATGGGAGAGGAGACAGGATTCCAGGATGAATTGGTTCGCGAGAATGTCCATGTTTGCAGGCTGCTTCCCTGCCGCCTTGCCGAGCGCGCTCCATGCTGCCGCATAGTCTTTCTTGCCGATGCAGGCAAAGGCGAGCGCGTTCTGCGCGATGGCGTCGTCCGGCGATTCTGCTAGGAGGGCGTTCAGCTCGCGGATTGCCGCATCGTATTTCCTAGCGATGCAGAGCAGGCGGGCGCGGTTGTAGCGTGCTGCTTGGTCGTGCGGCGCGGCCTCTGCGAGCAGGCGCGCGTACGTCTTTTCCGCTTTTTGAGGGTTCCCCGTCTTCTCCTCGGCGAGCGCGCGGTCGAAGAGCGCGTCCGCGCCCGGCGATTTGCCGTCGGCTGCCCGCTCGAAATCGGCGAGGGCATTGGCGTAGTCGCCGCGCGCGTAGTACGCGCTGCCGCGGTATTGATAGGCGGCGGGATCGTTAGGCGTGCGTTGCACGCGCGCCTCTGCTGCCGCGAGCGAGCGGTCTGAGGCATCGGGGCGCTCAGCCTCCGCCAGGAGCGCGAGGATCTGCTCGCCGTAGCTCTTGCCGGGGACTGCCCAGACGCCGTCCAGCTCACGCCATTTCTTGATTTTGCCGAATACGTCCGGGCGGTTTGCCCGAAGGAGCGTGTAGCGCGGATCGACGAGCGCCGTCGTGGGCGGCGCTTCGCTCGCGTATGCCTTGAGGTGCTGGATGTGGGCGCGGACGCCGAGCCGGGGCGTCGCAAAGCTTGCGCCAGGCGCATGGCTGCCCGTCGCGCCGAGCCCGCAGAAGTTGTTCTGCGCAGGCGATACGTCGCCGCCGTAGGAGAAGAATCCCGTCTCCTTGAGCGCCTGGCAGAGCGCAAGGTCGCCTCGGATGCCCTCGCGCGCGCCTTCCTCGTAGTAGAATGCGACGATCTCGCGGACGGAGCAGCTCAGTTTTGGGCTCGGGCTGCGCCGTTCGATGAAGGCGGCCATCTGCTCCGGCGTCGCCTGCGGCTCGCCCAGGATCGCCGCCTGCATGGAGGGGCGCGGTGCGCGCGGCGTATCATAGGCGCGCGTGAGATGGAACGTCACCGCGCGGACCGCCTTTTCGTTGACGGCGCATGGAAGCGCTGCGGGGAAAGCGGGGCGCTCTGCCGTGATCTTCGCCTGCTGCGGCGCACCGGCCTGCTGTGCGGCTTCTGTCTCCTGCGCGGAAGGCGCGGAGGGTTCGCGTACCGCCGCATGCGGAGGAGGCGCAGTTGCAAGGAGAATCGCGGCGGCGATGGTGGCAGCGCTTCTTTTCCGATAGGGTCTCATGAGGGCACCTCTTTTCGTGGGCTGCGTCAAATGGCACGGATGCATGGAGCATCGCATGCATCCGCAACGTTCGGATCAAACCCTTTCCGTCCGTCGATTGACGGGTGCGATGCGAATCCATATAATAGAATCCATGGAATAAAATGGTGGAAACACCGTCATTATAAGGGAAGCGCCTCGCTGCGTCAATGTGCAAAGACGCTTCTGCTTTCCTATGAAAGAATGAAAGAATGAAAGAATGAAAGAAGTTTGAAGGGAGTTTTTATGCAGGACTCACGCCGTGCCGGCGCACTCGCCGCGCTCGCTACGTACCTGATATGGGGCGTGCTGCCGCTCTACTGGAATTTCCTTGCGGCGGCGGACGCGTGGGAGATTCTCGCACACCGCATCGTCTGGTCGTTTGTCTTCATGCTTTGCGTCCTCGCATGCACGGGGAGATGGCAGACGTTCTGCGCGGACTGCCGCACGCTGTGGCGGGATAAGCGGCGCGGCGGCGTCCTCATCCTCGCCGCGCTCTTCGTCAGCATGAACTGGCTCACATATATATGGGCGGTCAATCACAATCACGTCATCGATACGAGCATCGGCTACTACATCAATCCGCTCATGAGCGTCCTCTTCGGCGTCGTATTCTTCCGGGAACGGCTTGCGGGGCTCCAAAAAATCAGCGTCGCGCTTGCCGCCTGCGGCATCGCGATCCTCACATGGGAACTCGGCTCGCTCCCGTGGATCGCGCTCGTGCTCGCCGTGACGTTTGCGACGTACGGCGCGCTCAAAAAGCAGCTCTGCCTCAATCCGTTTTCGAGCATCACGCTGGAGACCTTGCTCCTCCTGCCCGTCGCATTCCCATACGTCGCGTATTGCGTGATGGGAGAGGGGAATCATTTCTCGCTCGCGACGCCCGGCCTCGCGCTCCTGCTCATGGGCACGGGCGTTGCGACAGCCGTGCCGCTCGTGCTTTTTTCCTACGGCGCGAACCTGCTGCCGCTCTCGGTGCTCGGCTTCTTCCAGTACATCAGCCCGACGATCGCGCTGCTCTTGGGCATTTTCTTCTTCCGCGAGCCGTTCGGCGCAGCACAGGCGGCCGCGCTGGCCTTCATTTGGGCAGGGATCGCGCTCTTCATGGGCGTCGAGCGCCTTCGCCGATAAATTTTCGCGGCTATGAAGATTCTTAGATTCTTTATCCTATGATATAATTAGAAAGCGAATGATTATGGAATGAGAGAGCCGGCTATAGGATAAAAGCGATTATGGCAGATGCCAAAGCGTGAGGGGGACGGAATGGATATAAGTTTCAAGGAGTCAAGGACAGAACAGGACTTACGCGTAGAAGGCAATTTCGAAAAGACGGGCGGGGAGCGCTACACAGGGTACTATGCTGCTCACGTTGGCGTGTACAGCTATGTCGTAAGCGGCAGGGTGAGCGGCACGCTTCCGCTCTTTCTTCGTATTGGACGGTATAGCTCCATTGGCACCGATCTGTTGTTGATTGCAAATAACACGCACGATTATAGAACGGTCACGACGTTTCCTATGTTCAGCCTTAGGCTTAGCGATAAGTTTCTTTCGCAGGAACGCGCTGAACAACCGTTTTCCAGTAATGTCAAACGGCAGGTCACGATTGGGAATGACGTTTGGATTGGGGATAAAGTGACGATCCTAGGCGGCGTTCATGTCGGAAATGGCGCGGTTATTGGCGCAGGATCTGTCGTGACGAAGGATATACCGCCATACGCGATTGTCGGCGGCAATCCTGCACGGCTCATTCGCTATCGGTTTCCTGAGGAGACGCGCAAAAAACTCGATCATATCAAATGGTGGAATTGGCATGAGGAGGATATTGCAAGACATGCGGCGGCGATGCGCGATCCCGTATCGTTTGCCGCACAGTTTGACGCGCCGTACAATCTCGGACCAGATGAAGCCAGCACGTATTTTTCTGCACGGCGCAGACCGGGCGGAACGCTCATTCTCGCTGTGGCGGATGAGGATCAGCGTTACCCTGATTGGCCGAACGTCCTGAAAGAGTACCTGCGGACGCGCGGTGCGGACGATTACCTGCTCTTTGTCGGAAAGGGCGAAAGGCGTTTCTTGGGTCGTCAGCAAGACGACCGATGGGGCATCCTTTACGGACTTTCGATGCAGCAGCAGGTACGTCTGCTCTACGAAGCGGATGCGCTCGTATCGACGCGTTCGACTGAGTGCTCGCTTCTCCTTGACTACGCGGGAACGTTTGGCAAGAAAATCTGTGACGGGCTCGACCAATGGCCGTTTGATCATTTCCTGGAAGCGCCGGATCCTCGCCGCTTTGAGCGGCGCCCGCTATTGACGGTTGGCTTCTTCACGCGCGACCGCTGTCCGTGCCTTTGCGAGTCGCTTGCGGAAGCACTCCATCAGATTGGCAATAATCCCTTGGTGGAAGTGCTCGTCGCGGACAACGCTTCGACGGACGATACGGAATTCCTTGTCCGCGAGATGCAGGGCAAGTACGGCAATCTTTCCTACTCGCGCAGCGGCGTCGGGTTCGATGCTCCTGCCGATATGGAAATGGTGTGGAAAAAAGCGCGCGGTACGTATGTCATTGCGGCGGATGACGGCGATCTCTATATGCCGGGCGTCTTGCAGCGCTTATTGACGGAAATCCTGCAGCATCGCGAGAGCACTGTATTTGGGCTTTTGACGGGAGGGCTGACGTATTCGGCAGAAATGGGAAGCGGTGCGCCCGCCTATGTAGGGCAGATGTCCTTTGCGATGACGTTTGCAGGCGGTATCGCGTTCGCGAAAGAAGCACTGCAGAAGATTGATCATTCGGGACGGCATCATGCGACGCATGGCAATTTGGTGTATGCGCAGCTTGCCGCCTTGCGTGAGAATCCTGGTTTTTGCATTATTCGCGGCAGGATATTTCAATCCTCTTCGGGCAAACATAGTCCGCGCGGCCACGATTTTGCCGAAGCGTTCCTAAAGAATTATTTGGATCTCATCATAGCGTATGCAGGTCTTTCTTCGGAGCAGCTCTCTGCGGAAAAGCACAGGTTGTTTGAACGCTTTTTGCTGCCATGGCTATCGGATGTTTTGCACGGCGGCATGGCATCAAGCCTTGACGGGATGGTTCCGCTTTTTGCAGAGTATTATGGGCAGGAGCCGTATTATGGGGAGGCATTGGCTAAGATTCGCGCGATTGAGGCGCAGGCGAGATCGGCACGAGAGCGTAAAGGACAATGACGGAGCTTCGCCATGTTGGCATCGACGTAATGGACTGCACGCTACGCACATGGGAAAGCAGGCCACTTTCCCGCTGAGGCGGCAGGCTGCGCATATAAGCAAAGGAAGGGAAACGTCCATTTGCGCGGACGTTTCCCTTTGTGCTATGATACTGGAGGAGCCACCATAACGGTAGGCGGTTTCCTCGCAGGAAGGCGAAACTTTCGGAAGCGAGGTGATGCGGAGATGGAACAAGTGATTGTCGCATTGGCGTTCATCCTGCTCCTGTATAATCGAAGCAAAAAAATAACCGCCCCATATTCCAAGTGACGGCGTGACGGCGGTTATTTTTGATAAGATAACCAACGAGCGAGGAAAAAACCGTCCATCGGTGGCTTTTCCTTCTTTTCGTATACGTCAAACGGGATGGTTTTGCAAGTACGGCCAGCAGCGCGCCCATCTGTGCATTTTAGGATTGCGGTATCGTTCCAGTGTCGTGTATAATATAAGAACGCTTTTGGAATGTGCAAGGGAAGCGATGGGCAGGCGAACCCGATTTTCGCATGGAGCGTATCGCGTGAAGGAATAGAGAGGTCGAAGGGGGCTTTCGATTGTTGATGAATGGGGCGCAGGCTGTGCTGGAGAGCCTGAAAAAGGAAGGCGTGGAGGTGGTGTTCGGCTATCCGGGCGGCGCGGTTCTGACGCTTTACGATGCGGTCTGCCAGATGAAGTTTCCGCATATCCTGACGCGCCATGAGCAGGGCGCTGTGCACGCAGCGGACGGCTACGCGCGTGCGACGGGCAAGGTCGGCGTCGTGTTTGCGACGTCGGGACCTGGGGCGACGAATCTCATCACGGGCATCGCGACGGCGTGCACGGACTCCGTGCCGCTCGTCTGCATCACGGGACAGGTCGCGAATCCCTGCATCGGCAAGGACTCCTTCCAAGAGGCGGATATCTGCGGCATCACGACGCCGATCACGAAGCACAATTATCTCGTCAAGGACGCACGCGACTTGCCGCGCGTCCTCAAGGAAGCGTTCTTCATCGCGCGGACGGGGCGCAAGGGACCCGTCGTCATCGACGTCGCGAAGGACGTCTTCGATACGACGTTCGACTACCGCTACCCGGACTCGGTCCGCCTGCGCGGCTATACGGGCGCGTACATCGGCGATGTGGCGGAGGTGGACGCGGCCGTCGAGGCGATCCGCGCAGCGAAGAAGCCGCTCCTCTTCACGGGCGGCGGCGTCGTCTCGTCCGGGACGAGCGAAACGCTTCGCGCGATCGTGCGCCGCCTCGGCGTCCCCGTGACGGCGTCGCTCCTCGGACTCGGCACGATTCCGGCCGACTGCGAGAGCTTTTTGGGATTTGCGGGCATGCACGGCTCGTATGCGTCGAACATGGCGATCCAGGAGTGCGACCTGCTGCTCGCCGTCGGCATGCGCTTCAGCGACCGCGTGACGGGCAAGGCGACGGAGTTCGCGCCGCATGCGAGGATCGTCCATTTCGAGCTCGATGCGGCGGAGGTGGGTAAGAACATCCCCGCCGACCTGCGCGTGCTCGGCGATCTAAGCTGGTCGCTCCCCATCCTGCGCGACGAGCTCGCGGCCTGCGCGGACGACTTCCCTGCCCGCTTTGCGCCGTGGCTCGCGCACGTGCGGGAGATGCACGCGCGCGTGCCGTTCCGCTGGCATGAGCAGGGCGACGCGATAAAGCCGGGCGCACTCATCCGCAAGGTTTCGGAGCTTGCGCCGAAGGACGCGATTGCCGTCACGGACGTCGGGCAGCATCAGATGTGGGCGGCACAGTTCTTCGACGTCTACGAGCCGCGCCATTTCCTGACGTCGGGCGGGCAGGGCACGATGGGCTACGGACTTCCCGCCGCGATGGGCGCGCAGGTCGCCTGCCCCGAAAAAGAGGTCATTCTCTTTACAGGGGACGGCAGCATCATGATGAACTGCCAGGAGTTCGCGACGATTGCGGACAACGACATTCCCGTCAAGACCATCATCGTGCACAATTCGATTCTCGGCATGGTCGGGCAGTGGCAGCGCCTCTTCTACAATCATCGCTACGCGCATTCGGAGCTCAAGGGCAAGACGGATTTCGTGAAGCTCGCCGAGGCGATGGGCGTCAAAGGCTATCGCTTGACGAAGAAGGAAGAGCTCGAGACGCGGCTGCCGGGACTGCTCGCGCAGAAAGGACCGCTCGTCATCGACGTGCTCGTGCCGGAAGAGGAGGACGTCCTGCCGATGGTGCCGGGCGGCAGACGACTTGACCAGATGGTGCTGGGAGGGAACAAATGATGAAAAAATACTTGCTCGCCGTGCTCGTCGACAATAAGCCCGGTGTCCTGACGCACGTTTCGGGGCTTATCAGCCGCCGTGCATTCAACATTGAGAGCATTTCGGCAGGCTACACGGAGGAACCTTCCATCACGCGCATCAACATCGTCGTCTCCGTCGCGTCGGAAAACGAGCTCGATCAGGTCGTCACGCAGCTTGGCAAGCTCATCGACGTCATCCGCATCGTCAACCTCACGAAGTACGACTCGATCGAGCGCGAGCTCGTGCTCATCAAGGTCGCCGCGACGAAGGAGACGCGTGCCGGCATTGCGAGCGTCGTAAACATCTTCCGTGCCAATATCGTCGACGTTAACCCGGAGGATGTCGTCATCGAGCTCACGGGCGGCAAGGCGAAGATCGACGGGCTCTGCCAGGTCATGGAAGAGTACGGCATCATCGAGATCGCGCGGACGGGGGCGATCGCGCTCTCGCGCGGGCCGGTGCCGGTCAAGGAAATGTGAATGCTGAGAAGAATTTGATTTCCCTGATCCAAGCCGAATACGCTTTTGACAATATGGCATGCGTATGCTAAAATACGAAAAACGGGCGGATGCCCGCAAGGTACTTTAAGGAGGATGAACAGTATGTTCCAGAAGACAGATTTTTGGATCGGTCTTGCGGTCGGTGCAGTTGCAGGCATTTTCGGCTATCGCTTCATGCAGGAGCGTGAGCAGCAGATGGCATCGCTTCAGGCTGCGCCTGCGGGGGAGATCCCGGTCGCAGAGCTCCAGCGCCAGAAGGAAGAGCTCGAGGATCTCATCGCTGCACAGGAAGCCAAGAAAGGCTGATGCGGTGCGATGCGGTGCCGTGTACGGGTACAGGATCGCCATGCGGGGAGGCTGCTGCAGGGAAAAACACCATGAGGATGGCGTTCCCGCAGCAGCTTTTCTTTTGCCGGCCTTGTTTGTTTTCCTTTGAGGAGGAAGGATTTTGAGTTTGCTTGACAGCTTGCAGATTCCGACGAGTACGCTTGATGTATTCATCCGTACGGTCGAGGTATCAAGCTATATTCCGGGGCGCGCCCGGCTCTATTCGAGACGCCTCGTCGGCAATCCTGCGCTCGCGCGCGAAGTCGAGGCGCGGCTTTTGGCATTTGCGGAGATTGACGCTGCCGCGACGAACGAGACGACGGGTTCGATTCTCATTCAGTACGAGCCGGCACGCCTTCGCCAAAATGCGAAGCTTCGCAAAGTCGAAGATTACATCAAAACACATGTGAGGAGGAAATAGCCCATGTCCTATCTATCCGGCTTTATGATGGGCACTGCGATCGGCAAGAGCCTTCGCCAGATGCTGGGAGGCGCTGCTCCCGCGCAGGGATTCCTGCACCGCGCGGGCACGGTGCGGCAGGTGCGCCGATCCGCACCGCATTCTGCCCTGCAGGTCGTGAGCAGCCTGCCCGGACGCCGCCGCTATCGCGCCGCGCTCAGCGAGGAGCTCGCCGCGCTTCTCATGGCGCATCTCGCGAAGCTCGACTTCTTGAAAGAAGTTCGCGTGAGCGCATCGACGGGGAGCATCCTGCTCGTCTTTTCGGAGGCGCATGCGGCGCGGGTCGATGCGCTTGCAGAGTGGCTGAGAACGAGAATTTTTGCCCATCCGGCGGAAGCGACGGAAGCCCGCAGGGCTGTCTTGCGCGAGGCGGACGAGCCGCATGCCGGCGATCTGACGCGAAGCATTCACCGTACGGCGCGCGCGTTTTCGGCATGCATCAACCGATTGACGGGCGGGCTTTTCGATATGAGCTCGTTCGCGTCGTTCATCCTCGTGCTGCGCGGACTTCGGAAGCTCGTCCTCACGAAGGCGTCTCCATCGGGCGCGCAGATGCTTTGGTGGGCGCTTTCCCTCATGAGGGGGTGGCGCACGGTATGAAACGCTATGCATCCTGCTGTCTGAATCTCGCCGCACCGCTCCCGCGCGAAGCGGCGCTGCGCCTCAGTGCGCGGATCCGCTGCTTCCGCGCGGTCAAGGCGTGCACGGCGCACGGAAAACGCATTCGGATTTGGTATGAGGGCGCGCTTCCCACGGCGCAGATCCAGCACATGGCAGTTGCAGCGGTGCGCGAGGAGAAGGAAGCGTCCGTGCAGCAGGCGGATCGTCTCGCCGAGTACCGCCGCGATGCGATCGTCTCGCTCGCGAGCTTTGCGGCGATGGAGATCCTGCGCCGCACGTCGCCGGGCTTCTTTGTGGGGATGAAGGCAATGCGCAGCCTGCTCGTGCTCGTGATCGCCCGCAAGTTCATCCAAAACGGCGTGCAGGGCATGATCCGTGACCGCCAGCCGAACGCCGACACGCTTACGGCGACGGCGGTCATCGCGTCGGTGCTCGCCGGAAAGCCGGAGTCGAGCCTCACGCTGCTCGCGATCTCGAACGGCGCGGAGATGCTGACGAGCTACGCGGCAGAGCGCGCCCGCTCGCACATCTCAGGGCTGCTTTCCCTGGACCAGCGCCACGTCTGGCTCGTAGAGGGCGAGGCGGAACGCAAGGTCCCCATCGAGGACGTCAAGGCAGGGGACATCATCGCAGCGCATACGGGCGAGAAGATCGTCGTCGATGGACGCGTCGTCCGCGGCGATGCCGCGATCAACCAAGCGTCGATCACGGGCGAGTCCGCGCCTGCGATGAAGCATGCGGGCTCGCCTGTCTACGCCGGATCGGTCGTCGAGGCAGGCGAGCTCGTCATCGTCGTCGAGAAGGTCGGCAAGGATACGAGCCTCGCACACATCGTCCACCTCGTCGAGGAGGCGCAGACGCGCAAGGCGCCGGTGCAGAATTTCGCCGATCAGATGGCGAATTTCCTCGTGCCCGTGTCCTTTATCGGCGCGGCGATCGTCTACGGCGCGACGCGCGACTGGCAGCGCGTCCTGAACCTGCTCTTCATCGATTTCTCATGCGGGCTGAAGCTCTCGACGGCGACGGCGATCTCGGCGGCCATCGGCGCGGCGGCAAAGCGCGGCATCCTCGTCAAGGGCGGCGGCTACATCGAGGCACTCGCCGATACCGATACGGTTGTCCTCGACAAGACCGGCACGCTGACCGTCGGCATCCCGCAGATTTCGTTTGTGCGCACGGCGGCAGGCGTCGAGGAGAAGGAAACGGTACTGCTCGCGGCATCGGCGGAGCTGCACTCCGTCCATCCGCTCGCCGTTGCGATCCAGAAGTACGTCAAAGAGCGCGAATGGGAGACGCCGCACCATACGGTCTCCAAGACGATTGTCGCGCGCGGCATGCTTGCCGACGTGCCGGATTTCGAGGGCTACAAGGGCGGACGCGTGCGCGTCGGCAGCAAGAAGTTCCTCGCGGAAAACGGCATCACGGATGACGAATCGCTCGACGTCGGGCTCACGGGACAGAATCTCCTCTACATCGCACGCGACAAGAAACTCATCGGGGTCATCGGCATCGAGGATCCCGTGCGGCCGAAGATGAAGAAGACGCTCAATCAGATGCGCCGCTATGGCATCGATGAGATCGTCATGCTCACGGGCGACAGCAAGGCGGTCGCCGAAAAGGTTGCTGCGCGCATGGACATCGACTCGTTCCACGCGGAGATCCTGCCGGAGGACAAGAGCGCTTACGTCAACGCGCTCAAGCAGCGCGGCACGGTCATGATGGTCGGCGATGGCATCAACGATGCGCCTGCGCTCGCATTTGCCGACGTCGGCGTATCCTTGGGCGGCCGTCAGACCGATATTGCGGCGGAGTCCTCCGCTGTCACGATCCACAGCGAAGACCCGTCGCGCCTCATGGAGGCGCTGACGCTTGGAAAGCGCACGATGGCACTCGTCCACCAGAACTTCATGGCGACCATTCTCGTCAACAGCGCCGCGATGATGCTCGGCGCACTCGGCCGCATCAATCCGCTTTGGGCAGCCGTCATCCACAACACGGCGACGCTTGCCGTCGTGCTCAATAGCTGCCGCATCCTGAGCCCTGCCGTTCGCGGCGTCCGCCGGAGAAGGTAGGGGAGCGCCGCAGAAACGTCCCAAAAACGTCCAAGGAAGGACTTTGGAAGGACTTTTGCAGCAGACGGCGAATAGGACGATAGAAAGAGCAAGAGAGTCCGCCGGATGAAAGGATGGGCTGAGCATGGGCTGCCAAAGGACATGTCGGCGCAAGGAGGACATGTCGGCGTAAGGAGTGGAAAGAATGGCTGGAAAGATTCGGAACTGCAAGATGTGCGGAAAGATTTTTGTCCCGTACAACAATGCAAAGATTTGCCCGGACTGCAAGGAAAAAGAAGCGAAGATGGAGTCGGTCGTCATCAACTATGTGCGCGACAACCCCGGCGTAAAGATACCAAAGATCCTGGAGGACACGGGCGCAACCGAGGCGCTGATCCGGCGCCTCATCCAGGAAGGCCGTTTCGAGAGCGCGGGCGTCCCGCTCAAATACCCGTGCGAGCGCTGCGGCGCGCCGATCACGACGGGGAAGTTCTGCCGGAACTGTGCGGACGAGATGCGCTCGGCAATCGAGTCGAAAGGCTCGAAGCTCGCAAGCGCCGTCGAGAAACAGCAAAAGAAAAAGGGCGCGGGCATTTATTCCAAGGAGCTGTAAGCATCGCGGCAGGCCCGTTGGCGCATCGCGTGGGTTGGACTGCCTAAAGGTGAAAACGGCAGGAAAATGAAGATAATGCGAGGGAAATGGAACTATCTTTCGTAGATGCCGAAAAAGCAAGAGTTAAGTCTCTTGCTTTTTTTTTCGATAACATAGCAAAAGGATTGAAATGCGGCAGGGAAGCAGCGGGTATGATATCTACTTTATGAGGCGGTGAAACCATGGTCATCAACAACAACGTACAGGCAGTCACAGGCGCCTACCACGCACCGCGTGCGGCGCAGGCACGCCGCGCCGACAGCCCTTCGGCACCGCAGGCAGGTGCCGAAGTCGTCTTTTCGGACGAGGCACAGAGCTTCAGCTCCATGCTGCAGGAACTAAAAGGCATGGATGAGACGCGCCCGGAGAAGGTCCGTATGATCGGGGAGCAGCTTGCGGCGGGAACGTACCATCCTTCCGCGAAGGACGTTGCGGCAAGCCTTTTGGCGCTTCGCTACTGATTCGGCGAGGATGCCGCTAGGAAACGAAACGAAAGGAAGGCTGCACGATGTGGCAGGAACTCACCTCGGTGATCGACGAGCTGAACAAGAGCTACGAAGCGCTCGTCCGGCTCGGCGAGAAGAAGCAGACAGCGCTCGCTTCTCTCGATATGAAGGGGCTGGAATCGCTCCTCGGCGAGGAGGCAAGGCGCACGAAGGCGGTTCGGGAGCTTGAGGAGCGGCGCAAGCAGGTCCTGACGCGCCTTGCGGCGACGGAGGAACGCCTCTCGCCGGATGCGCAGATGAAGGACGTGATCGCGCTCGCACCGAAAGACCTCGCGCGCCGGCTTCGACAGGCACACGAGGCACTGGGGAAGAATGCGGCACGTGCGGCGGAGCTCAGCGACAACAATCGCTTTCTCGCCGAGCATGCACTCGGCGCTGTGACGTTCCATTTGAACCGCATCGGCGGGGCGAAGGCGACAGGCGAATACGGAAGCAGCGGCGGCGAGCATATCGGTCACGCGCAGAACTTCGAGTTTAAGGCGTAGATCATGATGAAACAGAACGAATCGATCCGAGAAGCCATCTCCATCCTGCAGGAGCAGGCCGAGACGCTCGGGCTTTGCCTCTCGCGGTATCGATCCTTGCAGGCACTTCTGCGAGAGAAGCAGGCGTGGCATGGCGTCGCGGAGGCGACGAAGGAGATCGAGCCGCTGCTCGCGCGGCTCGCCGCACTCGTCAAGCGCCAGCAGGGATTCCTTGCGGACAAGGGCACGGCGCGCATGACGCGCTTTGTCGTGCAGCAGGGCGCAGGGAGCTTGCGCGACACGGCGCTTCGCCTCATCAAACGCGTTGCGGAGCTTGAAACAGCTCTTCGGCGAGAGAGCGCGGATGCGCAGATGCTCCTCGAAAACAGCCATCATTTTGCCGTGTTCAATATCAATGTGATGACGGCAGTCAAGGCGAACGAGACGTACGTGCCGCCGGGAGCGGCAGAAACGGAGCACGCGCGCGGGGTCAAGATGTTCGACGCGAATGTCTGACCCCGTGCCTTGCGCGAAGAGGCAAGGGACGAATCGACCGAAAGGCGATAGGCAGGGTACAGAAAGATCAGGTGAGACGCTATGCGCGCTACATTTTCCGGGCTCAATACGATGGTCCGCGGTATTTTTTCCAATCAGCTCTCCCTCGATACGGTAGGGCACAACATCACGAACGCCTCGACGGAAGGCTACTCGCGCCAGAGCGTGCAGCTCGGCGCGACGCCGGCAGAGGAAGTCGCGGGCATGTACGGCGGCAACCTCGTCGGCACGGGCGTCACCGACCTCTCGATCACGCGCGCGCGGGATTTCTACGCGGATCGTCAGTATTGGCAGGAAGAGGCGACGCAGAACTACTTCAAGACGCGCGCAAAGAATTACGACAAAGTGGAGAGCGTCTTTGACGACTCGGAAAAGCACGGCATCAAGAACGCGATGGAGGAATTCTACAAGTCGTGGGACGCGCTCTCGACCACGGCATCGCTCGACAGCAGCCGCGTGACGGTCGCGGAAAAAGGACGCGTCTACGCCGACCGCATCAAGACGGCAGCCGCCCAGCTTCAGGATCAGATCCGCTCGCAGTACGAAGACATGCGCCTTTCCGTCACGCAGATCAACGAGTACACGACGCAGATCGTCGCGCTCAACAAGAGCATCCTCGCCGCAGAGGCGACGGGCGCGATGGCGAACGACCTGCGCGACCAGCGCGACCTCACGGTCGACAAGCTCTCCGAGTACGTCAACCTGAGCGTCGAGGAGAACTCGAATGGCATGTACTCGCTCGTTTCGAACGGGATCTCATTCGTCAACGGCGCAAGCAAGCTCGACTTCAAGATGTCCGATCCCGTGCAGAACAAGCGCTACGGCGTCAACGACTACAGCGTCGAGGTCGCAGATGCGAAGGTGACGTACATACCGGCGAACGGCAGCCTGCGCGCGCAGATGGACGGTATCCGCGAGAACAAGCAGTACATGGACGAACTCGCCGACATGGCCGGCTACATGATGACGACGTTCAATCAGATGCATCAGCAGGGTGCGGGCATCGATGGCTCGGACAGTGCGCTCGGCACGGCCGGCGGCCCGACCTACGGCATCAATTTCTGGGGCGATGACGATTCCTACTATACGTGGGATGCGGACCGCAGGGAAGTGGTTCGGACGTCCTATCGGGCCGGCACGGTGACGCGCACGCTCGACGTCGTCAACATCACGCCTGCTTCGGGCACGACGAACCCGCACGAGCCGCGCGTGACGATCACGGGCACGGTCGATCCGAGTAAGAGCAAGCGCCTCGCGGGCATCGAGGTCATCAACGAACTCGCGCTCAATGCGAAGATCGCGGAAAAGGGCGGCACGAGCCGCATCGCGGCGCGCAAGTTCTCCGTCGATGAGGACGTCGATCCGTCGGGCGCACGTCTTGGCACGTACACGACGCGCGTCAACGGCACGGGCGACGGCACGAACGCCGTCAGCGTCAAGAATGCGTTCAACATGGACCGCGATAACGTCAAGAAGGCGATGAATGCGGCGATTACGGCGGATGTCGCCACGATCCACCCGGTAACGGGCGTCGTAGGGGCGGCGTCTCCATCGAATATCATCGCCATGGCCGGCAGCCCCTCGGGTGCGCGCGTCGTCACGGATCCCGACCGCAGCATCGCGGACGTCTCGCTCAACAGCTTCTACCTTTCCATGATGACGAAGCTCGGCAGCGATTCGCAGACGATGGATGGCAAGGCCGATGCGCAGGGCAAGCTCGTCGAGCAGATCGTGAGCTGGCGCAATTCGACGTCGAGCGTCGATTGGAACGAGGAACTCTCGAACATGATCAAGTTCCAAAAGGGCTACAGCGCGTGCTCGCGCTGCCTGACGACGATGGACGAGATGCTTGACCGGCTGATCAACAGCACGGGCATGGTCGGCCGTTGATCACGAAATCGATAACATGAGGTGACATGAAATGAGCGTTCGTGTAAGCAGCAACCAAATGGTCTATACCTATAAGAGAGCACTCAATGCGGCAAATGCCCGTCAGGACAAGCTCATGGAGCAAGGCGACGGCTCAAAGCTCCATCGTCCGTCCGACAATGCGGCGGACTACTCGAAGTTTCTCCGCTTTGGCACGGCGGATGCCGAAAACGTGCAGTATCAGGACAATGTTTCGACGGGCGTATCGTGGATGAAGACGACGGATGCCTCGCTCGTCTCGATGACGGCGATCCAGACGACCTTCAAGGAGAAGACCGTTGCGGCGGCGAATGACACGAACAACCAAATGGACATGAAGGCGACGGCCAAGGAAATGATGGCCGAGATCCAGGAAGTCGTCTCGATCGGCAACACGCAGCAGGGCGACCGCTTCCTCTTCGGCGGGCAGCGCGACCTCGTGCGCCCGTTCGAGATGAACGAGAAGGAGATCACGCGCGGGCTCGCCAAGACGCTCGACGAGAAGCAGGCGCGTTTCTTCAGCGGCCAGGACGGCGTCGACGACAGCACGGACCGCAGCATCACGCAGATGCTGCGCCTCAGAGGCAGCGACAACAACGTCTACTACCTCAATACGAAGGACGGCAATATCTACTCGGAGAAGTTTGTCGAGAAGGGGTACAAGGACGTCGTCGCGCAGAATGCGGATGCCGTCGCCGATGCCTCGGTGCACCCCGTGGGGAAGCTCGCGGGCTGGACGGGCGCGGCGCCGACGGAGAAGGTTTCGAAGTACTTCAAGAACACGGGCGAGCTCATCCAGGCGGGCGGCGCCCCGCCGACGCTTACGGGCGCGACGGCGAACGCCAACAACAAGGAGGGCATCCCGCTGCCGACGTCCTTTAAGTTCGAGACGATCGAGCAGAAGATCGTCACGTACAGCGGAGACCGCAAGTACATCTCGATGGTCAAGAAGAACGGCACGACGGAGCCGACGGCTGACACCGTCAACGTCACGGGCCCCGACATCTTCGGCACGGACATCTTCGACGATGCGAACTCCGGCAACGTTGCGTCCGGCACGGCGATGCTCAACGACATGCTGACGGTCTATACGAAAGTCAACCAGGACGACCATCACTGGCTCGTAACGGACGGGCAGACGATCTCCGACCAGGCACACGGGCAGACGGTCAATACCGAAGCCAAGCTCGGCGCGCGCCAGAATCTCTACGATTCGACGAAGGAAATGCTCGCCAAGCAGGAAACCATCATCACGGGCGACATCACGGACGTCAGCGCGACGGACGTCGCGGCGCTCGCCGTGAAGCTCATGGAAGCGCAGACCGTCTACAATATGAGCCTTTCGCTCGGCGCGCGCATCCTGCCCGCATCGCTCGCGGATTACCTGCACTGATGACTGGAAGCATTCCGAAAAAGATGCTATAATGGATCGGATCATGGAATCCGCTTGGAGGAGGGAAGCGCGATGCTGCGGCTCAATATACGGCAGACCCAGGCGGAAGTCGCCGTTCGGCGCATCTCCTATACGAAGCTTGAGGCGCATGCAACGCCGGCACAGCTCACGAGCGAGACGAAACCGGCGCGTTCCAATCGCGGAACGACACCGATTCGAATCGATATCGACAGCTATCCGAGCCGCCATTCGTACGGCTATGACAGCCATACGGACTTTGCGAAAGAGCACGGGCAGCAGGGCTTTGCCGATGTGAGGAAGGGGACCTCGGAGCATACGGCGCAGGCGTGGACGAATATCGACCAGGCGGCGCGCCCGGACAGCGAGGCGATTCCGCATATGTACAAGGCGGACATCGAGCAGTTTGCAAAGCAGCGCCGCGTCATCGTCGCCGCGCATATCCCGGACCCGGTCTTCACCGTCCATCCGAGCGAGGTCGTCGGCACGCCTGAGCCTGCGCACCTCGAGCAGCATGTTTCAGCGGAGCCGTTCGCAAAGACGCATTACACGCCGGGGAAGATCGAGACGTATCTCACGCAAAAGGCCGGCGTCCAGCAGTGGACGTCTGAAGGGCGCTACGACATCATGGCATGATAGGGCTGCCGTGTTTTGGGAGGCAAAACGGAATGAAAACAATCAAGACGCTTCGTTTCGGTGAGATTGAGATTGACGAAACGAAGATCGTTCACTTCGAGACGGGCATCCCCGCCTTTGAGGAGGAGCACGAATTCGTCGTGATCCCATACGACGAAGAGAGTCCGTATCTCTTCCTCCAATCGGCCGCGACGCCGGATCTCGCCTTTCTTATGACGAATCCGTTCCTCTTCTTTCCCGATTACGCCTTCGAGCTCGACGATGCGAGCCAGGAGGCGCTCGGCATCAAGGAGCAGGACGACATGGAGCTCTACGTGCTTTTGACGCTTCCGGGCGGAAGCGTGCCCGATATGACGGCGAATCTCATGGCGCCTGTCGTCATCGGCAATAAGACGATGCATGGAAAGCAGATCGTGCTCGAGAAGAGTCCCTACACGACGAAAGAGCGCCTCTTCCCGAAGAAGGAGGAGAAAGCGTAATGCTCGTACTCACGCGCAAGCCGCGTCAGCAGATCATGATCGGCGACGACGTCGTCATCAATATCGTCGAAGTGCAGGGGGACAACGTGCGGATCGCGATCGACGCGCCGCGCGACGTCAAGATATACCGCGGCGAGATATACCGCGCGATCCAGGACGAAAACAAACAGGCGGCAGCGCCTGTGCCTGCCAAGCTCGACCTGTCGGCAGCACTGCCGAAACCATGACCACAATTCCCGCGGACGCCATGGAACGGCGTCCTGCGAGGTGGTAGATAAAAGGATTGCCTGTTAGGGAAAACACGTTATCTATGGAGGGATACCAATGATTGGAAAAGTACAGGACGTGGTGGCTGCTGCTGTCGTCGTCGGCTCTGCCGACCAAGGCTTTGGGCGGCCATCTGACGCGCAGCAGGCGGGCGCGGACAGTGCGCAGGAGACTGGCGCTGCCGCGCCGCAGACGCCCGAAAGCGTTCAGTCCGCGGATGAGACGGACACGAACGCGCAGGACGAAAAAGACGGCAAGGACAAGGACAAGATGGACGAAGAGTCCGTGAGCTACATGGCGCAGGAACTCAACGAGCTCATGAGCCGGATCAATGCGAACCTCTCCTTCACGTATCATAAGGAAGTGAATCTTCTCTCGGTACAGATGCTCGACAAGAAGACGAACAAGGTGCTGAAAGAAATGCCGCCGGAAGCCATGATCGACCACATGATCAAAGCAAAGGACTGGATCGGCGCGTTCCTCGACAAGAACGCATGACGCAGGGAGGAGAAAGCAATGAGCACGAGAGGCATTTACGGGCTTTCGGGATCGGGCATCGATGTCGATTCGATGGTCCGCGTCGGCATGATGTCGAAGCAGAAGCAGTACGACAAGATGTACAAGGAGCAGACGAAGAATCAGTGGAGGAAGGACGCATACGCGGATCTCTACGCGGATCTCACGAAGTTCAACAATGCGACGATGTCGAATTACAAGATGTCGACGACGACGAGCCCGATGAACACGTCGAGCTCGAAATCGACTGTCGCAACGGCTTCCGCGAACGCCGACGCAGCCGTCATGACGCATACGGTCAATGTCACGGATCTCGCATCGAACGCCTACCTGCTTTCGCATGACCACGTCAAGCGTGCGAATACGAGCGCGAGCGCATCGAAGAGCCTCTATCTGAAAGATATGCTGTTTGACCAGACGACGCAGGCAAGCCTTCAGGCGGCGATGAGCGCGCCGGGGTTTGACCGCAACCAGGCGCTCGTGAAGTTCGAGGTTGCGGATGGGCAGGATGAGACGGCGCACAAGAGACAGATCTCGTTCTCCTATGAGGATATCTTCGGCAGCAACGAGACACTCAACGATCTCGCATCGCGCTTCAACAGCGCGGGCGTCAACATCCGCGCCTCGTACGATACGGCAAACGATACGTTCTCGCTCTACCAGAAGTCGGGCGGCGACGGCAACAAGATCCTGCTCTCCATCGCGCAGGACGGCTCGGCGGAATCGGCAAACGGCAAGCGGCTCATCCAGAACCTCGATCTCGCCCAGTCGGAGCAGACGACGGATGCGAGCGGGAATCTGACGAGCACGCTCTCCGCCCCGATCGCCTTTGCGGCGCATGCGGGCACGCATGAGATCGGCGGGGACGAGACGTCCTATGAGAGCGGCGTCTCCGTTGCGGGCACGGACGCGCTCAGCAGCATTTTCACGCCGGCTGGCGGCATGGATCACAGCGCTTCTTTTGTCATCAAGCACGGCACGAAATCGGCGACGGTCAGCCTTGCGGATGTGACGACGGATGACTACGATTCGCTCGTCACCGCGATCAATGCGGCCGCTGCTGCCGTCCCCGGCATGGATCTCCAGGCTGCGCGTGACCCGATGACGGGACGCATCAAGATCGGCAACACGAACCCCGCCAATACGGGCAACGTTTCATTCGACGTCAGCTCCTCGCTTCAGACAAATGCGGCGGCAAACGGGCGTTCGCTTCTCAATGCGATGAAATTCGTTTCGGACAAGAAGCTGACGGCGGACACGACGGGCGTCGATGCAGCCGGCAAGAGCGCGACGGCAGTCATCGACGGCAAGACGTACAAGTCCGATACGGGCAAGATCCTCGTCGCCGGCGTCAGCTACACGCTCCAGTCGAAGGGATCGACATCGATCGCCGTCTCGCAGGATACGGACAAGCTCGTCGAAAACGTCAAGAAGTTCGTCGAAGACTACAATAAGATGATCGACAAGCTCAACGGCATGTACACGGAGAAGCAGTACAGCGACTACCAGCCGCTCACGAAGGAGCAGGAAGCGGCGATGACGAAGGAGCAGGTCGCAAAGTGGAACGAGAAGGCGAAGTCCGGCCTCTTCTACCACGACCAAAACGTCGGCAAGATCATCAGCTCGATGCGCGAGGCGATCTACACGCCGGTCGACAGCGTCGAGGGCAAGTACAATACGATGATGTCGCTCGGCATCTCGTCCGAGACGAACCAAGGCCACCTGAAGCTCGACGAAGACAAGCTCAAGAAGGCGATCGCCGCCGATCCGAATGCCGTGCGCCAGGTCTTCTCGAACCTGGGCGAAGTCAAGAATGCCGACGGCACGACGTCGACGAACTACAAGAACGAGGGCGCGGTCAACCGCATCTCGGATGCATTGTACGCGAACCTCAAGACAATGAAGAAGTACGCGGGGAATTCGTCGAAGATCGACGACGCGAGCCAGCTCGGCGATCTCATGAAGTCGCTGCAGACGAAAATGACGAACTTCCAGAAGCTCCTCGACGGCTTTGAGAAGTCGCTCTACAAGAAGTACGATGCGATGGAGGTCGCGATCCAGCGGCTCGGCGTCTCGATGAACTACATCACGGGCGGACGCTGATTGGAAGCGCTTCGCTGGGAAAAAGCGGATCCCGCGCAATGGGGAGGAAGACATGGTAAACAGTGCAGCAGAGGCCTACAAGCGCCAGCAGATCATGACGGCGACACCAGAGGCATTGACGCTCATGCTATACAACGGCTGCCTGAAGTTCATCGATGAAGGCACGGCGGCTGTTGCGGAAAAGAAATGGGAGCAGGCGAACATAGCCCTGCAGAAGGCGCAGAACATCATCTCCGAGTTCCGCATCACGCTGAACATGGAATACGATATCTCAAAGCAGCTCATGCCACTCTACAATTACGCGTACGACCGTCTCGTCGAAGGCAATATGAAGAGCAGCGTGGAGAAGATCCAGGAAGCGCGCGACATCATCAGCGAGCTCCGCGATGCGTGGGCACAGGCGATGAAGAAGGCGCGCCAGGATCAGGGCACGAGGAACGTGCAGGGCGGCAGCTATGTCGGATGAGCAGCGCGCACGCGCGCAGGCGGAGGAAGACTTCCGCCTATACCTTACGCTTTCGGAAGAGATGCTCAAATTCATCTCGCGGGAGGATGTCGAGGAGTTCCTCGACTTGCAGCAGCAGCGGGATGCGCTCGTCGAACGCATGAAGGAGAATCCTGCGACGGAAGCATTTCGCGAGGAGGCCGCATGCCGGGCGATCGTCGCGCGGATCCAGCCGATCGAGCAGCAGCTTCTCTACAAGGCAAAGGCATGGCTCAACAAGAGCCGCCGCCAGACCGCTGCCGTGAAGAACTACAGCGTCACGCCGCTCGACGTGCATCCGGCAGGAAATTTCATAAGCCGCGATTCGTAAGCCGCGTTCGTAAAAAGTTCGGGGGAGAGGAAAAACGAAAAAAATTCGTTTTCCCCCTTAACATTTCCATCGGGTTTACGATATAATAGGTGTAAGGCACGGTGTGGTGTGTTTTTTTGGTCAGCTAGCAGCCAAGGAGCAGCCGCTTCGTCCGAAACGCGGTCACGGATGGCCGCAGACAATCAAACTGTTCAATCAGGGAGGAAAAACAATCATGGCAATGGTAGTAAAGAACAACATGTCGGCAGTCAACACGCTGAACACGCTCAACAGGAACTCTTCGGCACTCGCAAAGAGCCTGCAGAAGGTTTCGTCCGGCATGAAGATCAACGGTGCTGCGGATGACGCTTCGGGCTATGCGATTTCCGAGCGCATGCGCGTCCAGATCCGCGGTCTCGATCAGGCAAATGCCAATACGCAGAACGGCAGCAGCATGATGAAGGTCGCTGAGGGCGCTGTTTCGAGCACGGTCGAGATCCTGAAGACCCTCAAGGAGAAGGTCATCAACTCGGCCAACGACACGAACACGGATTCCGACCGTCAGCAGATCCAGAAGGAACTCAACCAGAGTGTCGACCAGATCGATGACAATGCGAACGTCACGTACAACGGCAAGTACCTCGTCGATGGCTCGCACAACAACAAGGTTACGGCTACCTGCACGGCGCTGACGAACGAGAGCCTGTTCTCCTCGACGGTCGGCGGCTCAGCTCTCACGGATCTTCAGACGCGTACGGGCGAGAAGCTTAACATCCACAGCACGGATAATATTACGGTTTCCTTCGTCAAGCAGGGCCGTACGTACACGACGACGTATTCGGTCGGTTCGGCCAGCACGCTCGACTCAGTCATGACGGGTCTCTCGTCGGCAATGAACGGCACGGAGGTGGCCTCTACTGTGGGCAGTATGTCGATCACGGGCACGAACTCCTACATCGGCCTCGATACGGCTGGCAACTCGGTCTTCACGGCGGATAACGGCCGCGCGCTGACGATCACGTCGAAGGGGTCGGGCACGGATTATCAGATCTCCGGCTTCACGATCAGCATCTCGAACAACCAAGGCGCGATCAACAAGTCCGCGAACGCTGCGCTCGACAACTTCACGGAGTCCATCCGCGCACAGAACCAGTCGGACGACAACGCGATCGTCCTTCAGGTCGGCACGAAGGCGAACCAGGCGATCAAGGTCGGCATGACGGATATGCGCTCGACGGCTCTTGGCCTCAAGGGCACGGACGGCAGCGTCCTGAACGTTTCCACGCAGGTCAAGTCGAATGCCGCGATCACGGTTCTCGACAACGCCCTCCAGAAGGCGCTCGACCAGCAGACGACGATCGGTTCCGTCGAGAGCCGCCTCGAGTACACGAGCAGCAACCTCACGACGGCAAGCGAGAACGTCCAGGCTTCTGAGTCGACGATTCGCGATGCGGATATGGCAAAGGAAATGACGAACTACACGAAGAACAACGTTCTTCTGCAGGCCGCTCAGTCCATGCTCGCACAGGCAAACCAGAGCAGCAGCTCGGTTCTCAGCCTTCTCCAGTAATCTTTTTGCCGAATGGCTTAAGATTTGTGCTAGCAGGAAGCTCCCTCCTCGGAGGGGGCTTTTTTTTGTGCAAGAAGACAGTTCGGATCCGGAAAAGGTTTTTCGCATGAATTGGAGAATAAAATAAAAAGGGTTTGGTTTGCATCGAAGGGGTAAGAAATGAAACTCACGGCGTGCTACATGGTAAAAAACGAGGCGAGGAATCTGCCGCGCTCGCTCGCATCGATTCGGGGCGCATGGGACGAGCTCATCGTCGTCGATACGGGGTCGACTGATGCGACGAAAGAGATCGCTGCATCCTTTGGCGCGCATGTCTTGGATGTTCCGTGGTGCGATGACTTTTCCGCGCCGCGCAATGCTGCGTTGGAGCAGGCACGAGGTGACTGGATCCTCTTTTTGGATGCAGATGAATCGTTTGAGAAGAGCAAGGATCTTCGTGCGCAACTGGATGGATTGATGCAGGAATCCGTCGATGCGTGGCTTCTGCCGCTGAAAAATGTCGAAGAAGGCAGCGCAGGAGCTGCGGCGGGCAATGTGCAGTACCTGCTGCGTCTCTTTCGCAACCGTGCCGATCTTCGCTACAGGGGACGCATCCATGAAAATATTGTACGCAGGGATGCAGAACTTGTATGGAAATACGCGCCGCAGAAATTGCTCCTATTGCATACGGGCTACGCATCGCACATTTCGCGGGAAAAGGCGGAGCGCAATATACGCATTTTGCTGCAGGAAGCGAAGCGCGAAGGGGATGCGGTGACGTATTCCGCTTACCTTGCAGATGCCTATCATGGACTTGGTGAATACGAACGCGCAAAATACTATGCCATGCTTGCCATTGATAACGGCGTCGTGACAATAGGCAACCGCACGGGACTGTATCATCTTGTGCAGGAGTGCATGCGCCATTTGGGTTATCCGTTGGAAGAGCAGCTCGCGTGGGCACAGAAGACGAAAAAACAATTTCAAAACCATCCCGACAGCCTAGCGGAATGCGGCATCGTTTTGAGTTCGATGGGACGATTGGCGGAAGCGAAGAAGAATCTTTCGGCAGCGCTTCAGCACTATGAAGCGAAAGATTACGATAAAGGATACGGTTCGTTTTTTTATGATGGAATCGCCGAACAGATTGCGGATCGCCTAAAGACGATTGCCGTCATTGAAAAAGATGAAGCGGAAGCGGCGCACTGGGAAGCGCAAGCGATGCGGTATAAGAAAAGGCAGAGGGGAGAATGCGAATCCGTGCGGATTTCGGCTTGCTACATTGTCCGTGATGAGGCGGAAGAACTTCGCCGCTCCCTTGAAAGCGTTGCGGGCGAGGTCGATGATATCGTCCTCGTCCTGACGGGAAAGGACAGCGCGGCTGCGGAAGTGGGGCAGTCGTTCGGCGCGCGCTGCCAAACATTCGATTGGTGCGATGATTTTTCCGCCGCGCGCAATGCTGCGATAGAGGCGGCACGGGGCGACTGGATCGTCTTTCTCGATGCCGATGAGTATCTCTCTGAAAAAACGCGCGGCAATCTGCGCAGCATGATCGAGCGCGAAGCGGAGAAGGGGACGCAGCAGCTCCTTTTTCCCATCCGCAACATCGAGGCGGGGACGGGCGAGACGCTGCTCGTGAGCTGTGCGACGCGCGCCTTTGCGCGAAAGGAAGGGCGCGCTTACGTCGGACGCATCCACGAGGAGATCCGCGATGATGCAAAGGGAACGCCGCGTCTCGTCGAGCCGATGCGGCGTATCGCAGAAACGGAGCTTATGCTCATTCATACGGGGTACAGCGCGGCGCGCTCGAAAGAGAAAGCGGAGCGCAACTTGCGGATTCTCTTGAAGGAGCTCGTGACCGCAGCGTATCCGGAATCGCTTTACATGTATCTCGCCGAAGCCTACGACGGCATCGGCGATGCGGAGCATGCGATCTACTACGCGAAGCGCGACCTTGCGACGGGCGGGCATAAGGGCGTCGCCTATGCGAGCCGTTCGCATCGCATCCTCCTGCGCCTTTACGCAGAATCACGGCAGTACGAGGCGCGCATGAAAGTCGCTGAGCAGGCGGTGCACGATTTCCCGGATCTGCCCGACTTTCATGCGGAGTACGCCGAGTGCCTTGCCGACGCGCTCGATTACGAAACGGCGCTTACGGAGTCGGAGCGGGCGGCGAAGCTCGCCGCAGCCTACCATGGAATCGAGCCGAGCATGCTGGACCCGGCAGCGCTTTCCGTGATGGAACGCCGCCGCGCCGTATGGCAGGCAATCTGCGTGCGCGCAGCGGAGATGAAGCTCTTCGCCTGCCTCATCGTGCGCGATGCGGGGAAGGATTTCGCGATTTGGGCGGAAAATGCAAAAGCGTATGCGGACGCGCTCATCGTCGTCGATACGGGCTCGAAAGACGGCACGCGAGAGCGTGCGGTGGAAGCGGGCGCACGGGTCATAACCCTCGCTTGGCAGGACGATTTTGCGGCCGCGCGCAATACGGCGCTCGCAGCCGCAAAAGAGGCAGGGGCGGATTGGGTCACGGTGCTCGACGCCGATGAGACGTTTTTCGATCCTTCGAAGGTGCGCCTCTTTGCTGCGCGCACGGATCTCAGCATGGAGACGATCGATGCCGTGCAGCTTCCGATCCTTCACGTCGATGAAGACGATGGCGGGCGCGAAATCAAGCGACAGCCCTACATCCGCCTGCTCCGCATGGGGCGCGGGCTATTCTACGAGGGGCGCGTCCACGAGCAGCTGAGGAAAGCGGGCGGCGAGCCCGCAATTTGGACGGAGGGGCGGCATCTTTCGATTCGCCATACGGGCTACAGCATGGGGCGCATCCGCGAAAAGGTGCGGCGCAATCTCGCACTCCTTCTGCAGGAAATCGCGGAGGGCGGGAAAAAGCCGTACCATGACCGCTACCTCGCCGACTGCTACTATGGGCTGGGCGACTATGAAAAAGCGCTCGCCCATGCGCGCGCGGCACGCAGGAGTCCTGTGCACTCGATTGGCGCGGAGAGCGATCTCTTCCGGCTCATGCTGGATGCGATGCGGGAACTTTCCGCACCGCGCACGGAGCAAGCTGCGCTTGCGCGCGAGGCGGTCGCCGCCTTCCCCCTCCTTCCCGACTTTTACGGCAGGCTCGGAATCCTGCTCGCGCCTTCTGCGCCCACAGAGGCGCTTCCGCTCCTGCAAAAGGCGATTGCCCTTGCGGAGACGGGAACGGACGGCAAGGAGGCAAGCCAGTTTGCAGACGAGGCGGCAGAGACCCATGCCGCGCTTGCTGCCTGCCACTTCGCGTGCGGCGCGCGGGAAGCGGCGGAGCGCGAGGCGCTCATGGCCATTTCGCTCGATGGGCATGAGGCGCAGGCGCTCGACGTGCTCTGCGCCCTGCATGCGGATGGGGGAGAGGGGGAACTTGCCGCCCTGCTGGTTTCAATCTTAGGCGAGGGAGATGCGGTGCGCCCCTACCTCCTTCGCTTCGCTGAGAGTTATGGGCATATCGCACTCTATCGCCAGCTTTCAAAGGATTGGCAGACGGAATGCGAAATCGGCGCGTTCTACGACAAGGCAAAAGAAGAAGAGGCGGCATCGCTTCTCGCGAAGCTTGCGCCGGAAGCAGCGCAGCATATTCGCGAAGCGCCTGCCGTGCTGCTCATGCTGGAGCGGCAGGAGACGCCAGAAGCGGCGCACCTCGCGCTGCGCCTTGCCGCACTCATGCCGCCGGCGATGCAGGCGCTTTGGCAGGCGTATCGCGGTGCGGATCTCCCGCATGGCGCATGGGCGGATGGCTGGAATCTCTTTGCGCTTGCCTTCGTCCGCTGGGGCAGCGACGCACAGGTCGTGCGCGTCCTGCCGCTCGTGTCCGCGCTTGGCGACGCGGAAAAAGCAGCATTCTTCCATCAGCTCGTCATGGGACGACGATTCGCGGCGGCGGTTTCATCGGCAGGGCTTGTCCCTGCTGATTCGCCTGCCGCGAATGGCAAGTTTTGGTACGATCTAGGACGCGCGTTTTTCGCCATGGATGAGAGGAAGACGGCACGGGAGTGCTGGGAACGGGCAATCTCGCTCGACCCTGCGCACGGCGGCGCATGCGCTTATCTCGTTTGGACGGCGCAGGACGATGGGGAAAAGGAGGGACGCGCATGAGGATCACGGCTTGCTGCATCGCAAAAAATGAGGCGGCGAACTTGCCGCAATGGCTCGCGAGCGTGCGCGGCTACGCCGATGCCATCGTCGTCGTCGACACGGGCTCAACCGATGCGACGGCGGAGATCGCGCGCGCGGGCGGCGCGCGCGTCCTCTCGTTTTCGTGGACGGGCGACTTCGCGGCGGCGAAGAACTATGCGATCGAGGCGTGCGAGGGGGACTGGATCGCCTTTCTCGATGCCGATGAATTTTTCCGCGAGGAGGATGCGCCCACGGTGCGCGTGCTTGTCGCACGGTACGACGCGGAGGAGCACGTCGCGGGCCTTGCGATGCGCCTCGTGAACATCGACCGCGACACGGGCGAGAACATGGGCACGTCGATGGTCGCGACGCGCCTCTTCCGAAACCGCCCGTGGATCCGTTACGTCGGCACCGTGCACGAGAGTCTGCGCAACCTGCGCCCCGCCTTGCCGCAGGAAATGAAGTATGTGGAATCGCCCGTCATCTACCATACGGGCTACTCGCGCGCGATCATTGCGGAAAAGTCGGCGCGCGACCTTGCGATGCTGCTCGCGCGGCAGGAGAAGGAAGGCGTGCAGCCGCTCGACGACTTCCACCTCGCCGACTGTTACTATTCGCTGAAGGACTACGAAAAGGCGGCGCATCATGCGGAGCGCGCGGCGCACGACACGCATCAGCCCGTCGGCATGGAGCAGCGCCCCTATATGGTCTGGGCGCAGTCGCTCATGCTGCTCGGACGGCCCGGCGCGGAAGTGCGCGCGGTGCTCCACGAGGCGGAGCGCCGCTACCCAGAGGCCGCAGCGTTCTTCCAACTGGACGGCATCGCCTGCCGCAGGATGGGCGACTTCCTCGCGGCGGAGCAGGCGTTCCTTTGCGCGCTCTCACTTACGGCAGAGCACCCAGACGACGCGGCGGCTCGGCTCCTGCCGCTGACGTATGAGCATCTGGGGGAGATCGCGCTTAGGAAGGGCGACAAGGAAACGGCGCGCGCGCTTCTCGCCGAGGGGCTTCGCCTCCAGGTGCGCCACGGGCACATGCTCCAACTGCTCGCCGAAGCGTGCGAGGGGCTGGCGGACGCGGATGTGATCGCGCTCCTGAATGGGCTTTTTGACAAGGCGCGCGATGCAGGCTACCTTGCGCAGATGCTCGCTGGGACGCGGCTCGGCCGCGCCGCGCTCTACTATGACCACGCGGCAGGCGGCGTGCTGGGGAGGATGGACCGTCTCCTTTTGGCAGGGCGGCCAGAGCCTGCGGCGGCGCAGCTCGTCGAGGAATTGGAGCGGACCTTTGTCCTCGCGGACGCGGCGCTCCATAGCGCGGGAACGGATGCGGCGCATGGCGTATGGCAGGTGCTCATGCCAAACGAGATCGCGGACGGTGCGAAGGAGAACGAACGGCTCAGAAAGCGAATGGAGCGCACGCGTCTTTGGTACTGCAGCAAAAATGCGTAACGGGAAAGGGAAATCAGGAAGGAAAGCCATTATGAAAGCAGAGAAGGAGCTCGCAGAAGTCTATGCGGCGGCGTACCGCGCGCTCGAATCGCACGATTACGAGGCGGCGCGCATAGCTGCCGGGAAGCTTGCCGCACGCGCGCCGGTCGAGGCGGCAGGCCTTTCGTGCGCGATCGGGATTGAGGCGGGCGAGGCGGAGGCGGCGGAGGCGGCGTGGGAAAAACTTGCAGCCCTCGCGCCGCAGGACGTCTACACGAAATTCCTCGCCGCCCGCATCGCCTTTCTGCGTGAGGATTACGCGCGCGCGCGGGATATCTTGCTGCCCATTCGCGCGGAGAAGGCGAACGATGACTATCAGGAGCGGATATGGAACCTCTACGGACAGTGCGCGCGCATCTTAGGCGATCCAAAGGAGGCGGGGCGTGCCTACCTCCACGCGGCGCGCGCGGCGACGTCCTTGGCGTTTGCCGCGACGGAGTACAGCGACTATCTGTTCAATCTCCACTACCTCCCCACGAGCCTTGCGGAGCAGAGACGGGCGGCAGAGGGATACGGCAGGCTCTTTCATGGCCTGCCGCAGTTTTTCCACGCCTATCCGAAGGAAAAGGAGAAACTGCGCATCGGCTACATCTCGGGCGACCTGCGCAACCACGTCGTCCTGCGCTTTGTCTATGCGTTCTTTTCGCACTGGGACAAGGAAAAATTCGAGGTATATGCCTACGCGAACAACGAGGAGGACGCCTGCAGCCGCCATCTGCAAAAGCGCGTCACGGCATGGCGCAATATCCTAGGGCTGCCGGCAGAGCAGGCGGCAAGCCAGATCTACGAGGACCGAATCGATATCCTCGTTGACTTTTCCGGGCATACGAAGGACAACTGCCTGCCTGTGCTTGCCTATCGTCCGGCGCCCGTGCAGATCTCGGGCATCGGCTACTTCGCCTCGACGGGGCTTCCCACCGTCGACTACTTCCTTTCCGATACGACGCTCGCGGCAGGAGAGGCGGAGCGCGCGTTTACGGAAGAGCTTCTCGTCCTTCCCGCGAGCCATTTCTGCTACACGCCGCTGGAGGATCCCGCATTCCTTCCCGCCGCGCCTTCCGCGAAAAAAGGCTATATCACGTTCGGCAGTTTCAACAACTTTGCGAAGGTCAATGAAGAAGTGCTCGGCGCGTGGCGCGAGATCCTCGCGCGCGTGCCGGATTCGCGCCTCTTCCTCAAGACGGACGCGTTCGATGCGCCCGCGAGCCGCGAAGCGGCGCTCGCGAAAATCGAGGCGGCTGGCATCGACCTCGCGCGCGTCGATTGGCGCGGCGCGACGCGCGACTACCTCGGCGCGTACCGCGCAGTCGACATCGCGCTCGATCCATTTCCGTACCCCGGCGGCGGCACGACGTGCGATGCGCTCTACATGGGCGTCCCCGTCGTGACGAAGACCGGCGAGAGCCTCGGCGAGCGCTTCGGCGCGAGCATTCTCGTAAATCTCGGCCTTTCGGAGCTCGTCGCAGGGAGCACGGAGGACTACGTCCGGCGCGCCGTGGCGCTCGCGGGCGACGCGGAGACGCTCTCGCTCCTGCACGCGAATCTGCGGAGGATGATGGAGCGCTCGCCGCTCATGGCGCACGAGCTCTACGCGTCTTCCATCGCGTCCGCCTATGCGGGCGTCTGGACGGCGTACTGCGGGAAGGCGAAGGCACCGAGCCGTGCAGAAATGCGCACGCTCGCGCAGCGGATGCGGTCGTTTCAGCAGAGGGGAGACATACGGCAGGCGGCAGCAGCCGCCTCGCATATCGTCGCGGGAGAGCCGGCCGATGCATCGCTCCTGAAGGAGGCGGCATTTGCCGCGATGGACGCGGGCGACTCCTCCACGCTTCAAGCGGCGGCAGCCGCGCTTTGCAGCCATGTGCCGAAGAGCGGCATTGCGGCGCTCGCCGAAGCCTTTTCCGCCTCGCTTCGCGGCAGGCACTCCGCGGCGATTGCAAAGGCGAAGCAGGCGATAACGGCGCATGACCTGCCGAAGGAGGAGCGCGGCATCGCCTATCACCTGGAGGCCGAGAGCTACAAGAAGCTCGGCCGGCGCGACAAAGCGGCAAGAGCCTACCTCGCATCGAGCGAGTTGAAGACGGCCGCACAGGGGAAGCTTGCGGACTACAGCAATTATCTCTTGAACCTCAGCTACGGCACGCATGCGGAAGAAGACCTTTTGCGGGCGGCAAAGGGCTACGGTTCGCTGCTCGCCGGCATACAGCCGCTCACGCATGCGAAGGCGGCGCATCGCCATGCGCGCCTTCGTGTCGGCTACATCTCGCCCGACTTCTGCCGCCACGTCGTCGCCTGCTTTGCGCTGCCGTTTTTCCGCCATGCGGATCGGGCGGTCTTCGAGGTATACGGCTACATGCTCGGCGCGGCAGATGCGGAGACACGGGAATTTGCGGCGCTTGCCGACCACTTTTGCGACCTTTCGGCGCTCCCGCCGAAGCGGGCGGCGCAGCGGATCGATGCAGACGAGATCGACATCCTGGTCGACCTTTCGGGGCATACGGGCGGGAATGCGCTGCCGATCCTCGCCTATAAGCCCGCGCCCATCTTGGTTTCGGGCATCGGCTACTTCCGTACGACGGGGCTGCCCGCCGTCGACTATTTCCTCACGGACGAGCACCTTGCGCCTGCAGGCGAGGAGGCGTATTTCACGGAGAAGCTCCTGCGGCTTCCCGAAAGCCATTGGTGCTACGAGCCGCTCGCGGGCTCGCCGCCGACGGCACCTGCGCCGTTCCTAAGAAATGGCTATGTGACGTTCGGCGCGCTCGCCCATTTCGACAAGGTCACGGACGAAATGCTCGCGCTTTGGGGCAAGATCCTCGATGCCGTGCCAGACAGCCGCCTTTACCTAAAGAGCGCCGTCATGGACGATGCCGCACGGCGCGCGCGCGTGGAAGGACGTCTCGCGCAGGCTGGCATCGACCTTTCGCGCGTGCAGCTCGAGGGGCGTACGGGCGACTACCTCACGGCGTATTACGGAATCGACATCGCGCTCGACACGTTCCCGTACACGGGCGGCGGAACGAGCTGCGATGCACTCTACATGGGCGTGCCGCTCGTGACGCTGGCAGGCGAGCACCACCACGGACGCTTCGGACTGAGCCTCCTCGAAAACGTCGGCCTTTCGGATCTCGCCGCAACGAGCGGCGCGCAGTACGTCGGGATCGCCGCAGCGCTTGCAGGGGATGCCCATCGTCTCGCCGCGCTTCATCAGACGCTTCGCCTTTCGATGCGCTCGAGTGCACTCATGGACGGCGCGCGCTACATGATGCGTCTCGAACGTCGCTACCGCGCGATCTGGCGCGCGCATTGCAGCAAAATGGGCGAGCGGGATGCGCACGCGGCAAGCGAGGAGGCGCTCGGCGAAGCATTTTCGGCAGGCGATTGGGAGAAAGCCTCGCGCCTCGCATTCTGGCAGGCGGGGCTTTCACCGCGCCGCGAGGATGCCGAGCGCATGGAGGTCTTTGCCGCGTACGAGCGCAAGTGCAATTGCCGCACCGCGATGCTCGCGGCGGACTGCCTCGAAAAGGAGGGCGCAGATGCCCAGCTTCGCTTCCTGCGCGCTTCGGCGCTCGAACAGCTCGGCGCGCTTCCCGACGCGCTCGCCTTGACGCGCGAGACCTTGCAGATGGCGCACCTCGCGCCCGACGTGCGGCTGAAGCTCCTGCAGCTTGCCGCCTTCACGGCGTTCAAGCTCGGCAATCCAAAGGCACCCGATTACTACCGTATGGTTTTTGAACAGGATCCCGCCGATGTCGATTCGTACAGCTCGGCGCTCTTTGCCTACAATTCCTTTTCGATCAAGGAAGACAATCTCTTCGCGCGCTCACAGCGATACGGCACGTTCTTTGACGGCGTCAGGCCGTATGCGCACGACGGCGCGCATCATCGTCACGAGAAATTGCGCATCGGCTACATCTCGCCCGATTTTCGCTTCCACGTCATGTTTCATTTCTACCTCGCGATGTTTACGGGCTACGATGCGGATGCGTTTGCGGTTTATGCCTACAGCCTTTCGGCGAAACGAGACAGCCGGACGGATATCGTCGCGCGCTGCGCCGATACATTCCGCGACCTTTCGGGCATGTCGGCGGATGAAGCGGCGAAGATCGTCTATGCAGACGGGATTGACATTCTCGTTGACCTGGCCGGCCACACGGCAGGGAATGGCCTGCCAATCCTCGCGCGCAAGCCGGCACCCGTCTTGCTATCGGGGCTGGGCTACATGGCGACGACGGGACTGCCTGCCGTCGACTACTTCCTGACGGACGGCGTCCTCGACCCGCCAGGGGTCAACGAGCGGTATTTCACGGAGCGGCTTCTTCGCCTTACGAGCCATTTCTGCTACAGCGGCGTGCAGGATGCGCTTCCTGCATCCCTTGGCGCGCCGGCAAAGGAGCGCGGCTGGATCCTGTTCGGCTCGTTCAACCACTACCGAAAGATCACGGACGAAATGCTCGCCGCATGGCGGGAAATCCTCGCGCGCGTGCCGGGCTCGAAACTCCTCGTCAAGACGCAGGTCTTTTTCAGCCCCCAGATGGTGCTCGCGGCACATGCTCGCTTTCGCAGGGCGGGACTCGATCTGAACCGCGTGATCTTTGAGCCTGCGACGCTCGATTACATGGAGCGCTACCTCGACGTCGACATCGCGCTCGATACGTTCCCGTACCCCGGCGGCGGCACGACCTGCGATGCGCTCTACATGGGCGTGCCTGTCGTGACGTGTGCCGCGAGCCGCCACAGCACGCGTTTTTCCGCGAGTATCCTCGAAAATGTCGGGCTGGACGGCCTCGTGACGGACCGCATCGCGGATTACATCGACCGTGCCGTCCACCTCGCGGGCGACATGGAGCTCTTGGACGCGCTGCACCAGAAGCTGCGTCCGATGATGCAGGCATCCCCCGTCATGGATGTCGGGCATTACATGGAAGAGCTTGAAGCCGCATACCGAAAGGTCTGGGCGCGCTGGCAGGAAGGACAGGGGAACAAGGCATGACAAAATATCGTATCGGCTATCTTTCGGATGGCTTTTCCAATGAGGATCTGCGCGATTTCCTTCCCGTCTATTTTACGGCGTATGACAAGAACCGCTTTTCCGTATACGGCTACCATACGGGACGCGTGGACGAGGTCACGGCGATGTTCCGCGAGGCGGCGGACGGCTGGCACGACATGGAAGGAAGGACGGCAGCGGAGATCGCCGGCGCGATTCGCGCCGACGGCATCGACATTCTCGTGCAGCTCACGCGCCGCGACTTGCCGCTCTTTGCCGCCGTCCGCGCGGCGAAGAGCGCACCCATCGTCGTATTCGAGCCAGAGGGCGCGTTCTGCTACTCGCCGTTTGAGAAGGTGCTCGAATACGCTGTCTGTGCGCCGTTCCTCGATCGCGGCGCGTTGAAGGCGGCGTACCTTGACGGCAAGGCGGCAGGCGAGATCGACTACGACGCGCTCGACTTCGGTCTCTACCGCCATGCGCCGACGCTTGCGGCACTCTGCTGTGCGGCAGACCACAGCGTGCCGGTCGTCGTCTGCGACGAGGCGGGCTCGCCCGCACTTGCCCGCACGATGGAGGCACTTGGCATGGGGGGGCTGTACACGCGGGAGGAAAGGGATTTTGCCGCCGCCGCGCTGCGCCTTTCGGAGGACTTCGAGGAGATCGCGCACTATCATCGCAGGCTGCATTGGCGGCTTCACCGTTCGGCGATCATGGATGCAGCAGCCTTCATGATCGATACGGAACGGGCGTATAGCCGCCTTTTGGCAAAACGAGAGAAACGAACCAGAAAATCGCTCGAAACGTCGCTCTGTGCAGCAGGGAAAACACGGGATTGGAATGCGTTTCTCGCCGCATTCCACGCGCTTGACGGGAAAGGCAGGATTCCGAGGAACAAGCGCCTCATGGCAGCATGGGCGTACTTTTTCCTGCATGATTTCCTGCGCTGTCTCTTTTGGGCACGGGAAGCGGAACGATGCGGCGAGGAAAAGCCGATTACACAATGCTATCTGCAAAATCATGCACTCATCCGTGCGAAGCGCTGGCAGGAGACCTATGCGGTCTCGCAAAAGGCGCTTGCGCTCGCTGCGCAGGGCGAACCGATGAGCAAGGATATCCGCTTTGCCGTCATGATGAATTTGGGAAGCGCATCGTATCGGCTGGGAAAGCCGGAGACGACCCAGGCGTACATGGAAGCGTATCGCCTTGCGACGCATGAAGTGGATATCTGCAGCTTCTACAGCAGCGTGCTCATGTCGTATAATTTTCAGGACGTGCCGCCGAAAAAAGTCTACGAAAGGCATCTGACGTACAATGATTTGTTCCGGCAAATAAGGCCCTATACGCATGAAGCCCACAAACGAAAGGAGAAGCTGCGCATCGGCTACATCTCACCGGATTTCCGCGCACACGTCATGGCGAGTTTCTGCTGGCCGTTCCTCGCGACGTTTGACCGCGATTCCTTTTCCGTCTACGCCTACAGCCTTGCGCTTGGCGATCCGTACACGGATACGTTTCATTCGCTCGTGACCGTTTGGCGCGATGTTCATGAAAAAACGTATGCGGAAATCGCAAGGCAAATCCATGCGGATGAAATCGATATCCTCGTCGACCTCGCGGGACATACGATGGGGTCGGGGCTTCCCGTGCTCGCGTATAAGCCGGCGCCCGTCCAGGTGTCAGGGCTCGGCTACATGACGACGACGGGACTCAGGACGGTCGACTACTTTTGGACGGATTCCTTCGTGGATCCTGTCGGACAGGGAGACGCCTATTTTTCCGAACATCTCGTGCGGCTCACGAGCCAGTTCTGCTACAACGGGCAGACGAATCTGCCCGCATCGGCAGGGGCGCCTGCGAAGGCGCGCGGTTACATTCTCTTTGCCTCGTTCAATCAGTACACGAAAATCACGGACGAACTCCTCGCGGACTGGGCGAGGATTCTCGCTGCCGTACCGCGGTCGCGGCTGCTTATCAAAACGGAGGTTTTCGCCGATATACCTACTGTGGAAACCGCATACCGCCGCTTCGAGACGGCAGGCCTCCCGATGGACCGCGTGCTTTTCGAGCCGCCGTCACAGGACTACATGTACCGTTATCTCGACGTGGACATCGCGCTCGATACGTATCCGTATCCCGGCGGCGGCACGACCTGCGATGCGCTCTACATGGGCGTCCCCGTCGTCACGCGCTATCGCGAAGACCGGCATAGCACGCGGTTCTCCCACGGAATTTTGTCGGTCATCGGCCTGCCGGAGCTTTCCTCTGCGTCGCGCGAAGGGTATGTGGAAAAGGCAATCGCACTTGCACGCGACGGCGAGCTGCTCGACGCCCTGCATCAGAACCTGCGCACGATGATGCAGGGCTCCCCGCTCATGGATGCGCAGGGCTACATCGACGAAGTCGAAGCGAAGTATCGGATGATGTGGAAGCGTTATGAGGAAGGCCAGCATGGATGAGTTCGCACGCCTTCAAGCGAAGATGAAGCAGGCGTATGAAGCCGGAAAATACTTCGAAATGCTGCGCCTTTTGGATCGGATGGAGCGGCGGAAAGGGCTTTCGCCGGATGCGATATGGGGCATTCACCTCGCGCGCGGCATGGCGCAGTTTGAGCTCGGTGCGACGGAGGAGGCCGTGGCGGCATTTCGCGCCGCCCTCGAGGGGGGCACGAATGCTTCCATCGAGTCGCGCCGCCGTCTCATGAGCAATTATTTGATGTATTTGCACTACCTTTCCGATGTGCCGATGGAGAAGATGCGGGCGGCACATTTTGCCTATGCCGGTCTCTTCCCTTCCATCCGGCCGTTCGTGCATGAGAAGCGGGAGGAAAAGGCGCGCCTTCGCATCGGATACCTTTCGCCGAATCTTACCGACCATATCGTGCTCTCGTTTGCAGTCCAGCTCTTTGTACAGTACGACCGCACGCGCTATGAGGTCGTGCTCTACAGCACGGGGGAGCGAAAGAATGAGGTAACGGAATGGATCGCGGGATTCGTCAACGGCTTTCGCGATATTTCCGCGCTTTCGCCTGAGGATGCCGCCCGCGAAATCCAGGAGGACGGCGTGGATATCCTCTTTGATCTTGCGGGACATTCCGAGGGCGGGAGGACGCTTGAGATCGCGGCGTACAAGCCGGCCCCCATCCAACTTTGCGGGATCGGCTATTTTGACACGACGGGCCTTCCCGCTATGGATGCATTCCTCGGCGACGTTTACTGCGATCCAGAGGGCGCGGATGCGCAGTTTTCGGAAACGCTCCTGCGCCTGCCGCAGAGCCATTTCTGCTTCACGCCGACGGAGCAGCTTGCACATTTTGCGGGGGCGTACCGCCTGCACAGTCCGATCGTATTCGGCAGTTTCAACAACTTCGCGAAGATCACGGACGAGATGCTCGTCGCGTGGAAGGAAATCCTCGCGCGCGTGCCGGGAAGCCGTCTCGTGCTAAAGAACGTCAAGCGGCAGAAAGAACCCGTCCGCTACATGGAGAAACGCCTGAGAAGGCTGGATCTTCCACAGGAGCGCATCGAGGTTCGCTGCGCGACGCAGGACTATCTGCGCGAATACCTCGACGTGGATATCCTGCTCGACACGTATCCGTACGTCGGCGGCGGCACGACCTGCGAGGCTCTCTACATGGGCGTGCCCGTCGTCACGCGCTACGGCGCGCGCCACGGCTCGCGCTTCGGGCTTGGCCTGCTCGAAAACATCGGTGTGGGCGAGCTCGCCGCGCCGACTGCCGAAGCGTACATCGAACGCGCCGTCATGCTCGCGAATAGCCCCGATCTCGTCGCCGCGCTCCATGCGAACCTGCGGCAGATGATGGAACAGTCGCCCGTCATGGACGGAAAAGGCTATACGCGTTCGGTTGAGGCGGCGTTTGAGATGCTGTGGGAAGAATGGCTTCATGGCGGAAAAAGGGAGGAGGGTTGATTTGAGCAAGAACGATATTTTTTCCATGGCAGATTTTTTGGTGGAGCAGGAACCGATGCTGTTTGATCCCGCGCGCCCGAAAGAGGATGAGAACAGCGAAAAAGAAATCGCGCAAACGCTTTTGCGCTGCCAGGAAGCACCGGTCGTTGCCTCCTTTCTCGCGCTGCAGGAAGGGGACGCACGGCGTGCTATGATGTATTTCTCGTTTTGGATTCGCTACTGCAAACGGTTTTTGGGGAGCAAGATCTCCATGGAACCGTGTTATCATATTGTTGCGTTATTCTTGCGGCTCGGGCATTGGCAGGTTGCGGAAGATTTTGCGCGCGAGCATATTGCGGCGCAGCCATCGAATGAGGACGCAATGTTCTTTTTGGGCGTTGCGCTGCTCGGAAAAGGCGATGCAAAAGGGGCTTGTGCGGCATGGGAAAAAGCATTGGAACGCAAGCATAGCTTTACGGAAGCCAAGCGCAATCTCGCATACCTCGCGGCGGGCGGACGTGACGTACGGCAGCTTCCGTGCCGAATCCCGCATGAGGACCTTATGTGCGCATCGGACTGCGACGGCTTGGACTTTCCCGTCTTTATCAATTCGCGTGACCGCGTCGATTGCCTGCGCCAGCTTGTCGAATGGCTGCTTGCGGCGGGGCATCGGCGCATCGTTATTCTCGACAACGATTCGGATTATCCGCCGCTTCTCGCATATTACAACGAATTGGCGAAAGAGGATGCCGTGCACGTTGCGTATTTGCATAAAAATGGGGGACATACGGCGATTTGGGATTCGGGCATACTGGAGCAAATGAATGTGACGACGCCTTACGTCTACACGGATTCCGACGTCGTTCCGACGGAGGAATGCCCGCCCGATGCCGTGCGCCATTTCTTCGGGATTTTACGGCGCTATCCGTTTCTCGACAAAGTCGGATTCGGTCTTCGCCTCGATGATTTCCACGGGGCAGGGACAGAGCCCATGAAAGCCCATGAGCGAAAGTATTATCGCTATCCGCTTGAGAAAGACGTTTATTTTTCCCAGATCGATACGACGTTTGCCTTGTATCGAAATGTGCGCCATTACGTGATCGGCTTGACGGCACGCACGACTGGAGCTTATATGGCACGCCACCTTCCGTGGTACAAATCGTATACGGTCTCGTCCGAAGATGAGCGGTATTATCGTGCGCGCGCTTCAAAAAGCTCGACCATGGCCCGAATGGATCAAGGTGAGGCTTTGAGGACGCCGGGCGGCGGATTCTTTTAAGCACAGATGCAAAAATCGTTTTAGTGTCAATAAGGAGAATCGTTTTGGGAAGAGCAGGCAGGAAACGAAGAAGGAGAAAGAAAAAAATGCAGAACACGAACACGTACACGCCAAATGAGATGAAGATGCGCGAGCTCATGGAAAAGAAGCAGTACGCGCGTGCGCTTGAGATGCTTGCCGAGATCGTCCGGCAGAAGGAAGTGAAGCCGGAATTTCTCTATGACGGCGCCTACGCCTACTTCATGCTCGGCGATTACGACCGTGCGGCGGACTGGGTCACGAATACCTTGACGTATGCCGGCATGAGTGTCAAGGCACGTCTGCTCCTCGCCCGCATCTGCCTGGCAAAGGGGCGCACGGACGATGCAATGGAGCTTCTGGAATTCCTGCTGACAAAAGAGGCAGCACAATTAGACGCTGCGAAAAAGAATGAGATCCGCATGATCGGATCCTCGCTCGCCTACCGCGATACGGCACGAACGCATCGCGATTTCCCGGCACTCGGCGCGTTCGTTCTCGGCGCGCCGCAGCAGGCTGTGCAGGCGCAGAATACGCCGGGCGCGGGGAATGCACCCGCAGGAGCATCGGACGCAAAGCGCCTGCTCGCCAAGCTCAAGCAGAAGATCGCACAAACGCAGGGGAATCTGCCGAAGGGCATTGCCGACCCAGTTGGCACGGCGACGGCATCGGTGCCTGCTGCGCCCGTATCGTCGCCTGCGCCGATCGCGCCCGCTGCAATACCTGCCGCAGCGCAGGAATCGGACGGTCCCGACGCGGCGGCACAGGCGCGCAGCATCCTCGCGCGCGACATTCCGGCACGCGAAAAAGTACGCATCCTGACGCAGTTTGCGGGCGGCTATTACACGGCACATGACCCCGCGCGCGCAGAAGCGATGCTCGCCGCTGCGCTCCGCGTCGATGTCTCGGACTGGACGCTGAGGAACATGGCGCTCGTGCAGGCGGATCTCGGCAACAAGGAGAAGGCGCTTGCCTTTGCCGCGCAGATGAAGCGCACGGATTTTTTGCTCCTGCACGTCCTGCGCGATGTCTGAGCCGCGCGTGAAGACGCCGTACGTCTACACGGATTCCGACGTCGTGCCGCAGGCGTGCTGCCCAAAGGACGACGGGCGATCTTATGGTTCCTACGATGCGGATGTCTCCGCTAAGATATTGATCTCGGTCGAAAAGTACTTTGTGCGATGGCAGGTCGATGTGTGGCAGGACGGCGTGCAGGTCTTTTCCCATACGTTTGATCCGACGGGGGCGCGTGTTCACTTCGTTTTCGCGAGCCGCTGTATCGGCGATACGATCGCCTGCATTCCCTACTTAGGCGTGTTCTGTGCGCGCTACGGCGTGCGGGCATCCTACGCATGGCGTGCCACGGCTGTTTCAACGACCCGCGCTGGTACTGGTCGGAAGATCCGTGCCATTTGGGAAGGGAAGAACCGAACCGCCTGATGGAATGCCAGCGCACGATTACGCCACGCATGGTCATGGAAGCGGTCACGCGCCTCGTGCATGACCGAGAGAGGGGGAGCGTATGATAAGGTATCCGCAGATCCTGCCACCGAAGGCGCGCACAGTCGTCGAGCTCGGCTGCGGCGACGGCACACTCGGCGCCGCGTTCAAGCGCATTCAGCCGGCGTGCCGCTATTTCGGCATTGACAGTTCGTACGAAAACGTGCGCGAAGCGGCACGCCGGCTTGACCGCGCGGCGGTCGAGCCGCCCGCCCCGGTGGATCTCTCGCACTACGGGCTCTCGGACATCGATTGTATCCTATGCCATGCGCCGTACTGGCAGGGGGCGGATCTGCAGGCGCTTTTGGCCGCGTATCGGCAGATGCTCTCCAAGGCGGGGCAGATCGTGCTTGCGATGGACCTGCAGTATCCCGTTTCGGCCATCGCGCCGTTGCTCGCATCATTTGGTCCTGCCATCGGGCAGGATACCGACGGCGTGCGCTACATCCGTCTCTTTTGCGGCGCTCAGGCAGTGCCGCTCGGTATCCGCACGCTGACGTACGACCCCGCTTGCGAAAACATCCGCGTCCGCCTGCCGAACGGCTTCATGCAGACGGATCCGGGCATCCTGATCGAGGAGGAGACGTTTGACGAGCAGTTGTGCTTCGATCCCCTTCCGACGCAAGAAAACGTGCTCTTATTCGAACGCCTGTTTATCACGAACATCGAGCATCCGCTGATGGACTTAAACCGCGCGGCCGCGCAGCATCAGGTGCTCGTGCACGAGTTCGACGACCTGCCGTACTGGGGCGCATTCTACAAGCGCAATCTCCACGAGGAGACGGACTACATCGCCTTTCGCGGCGTTCACGCTGTGCAGACCTCGACGCCGGCACTCGCCGATTACTTTCGCACCTATAATCCATACGTGCTGACCTTTCCGAATATGCTCATAGAGCTTCCGGAGGCGCGCTCTTTTGACCCGCGTGCGGAGGTGGTCACGATCTTCTTCGGCGCGGTCAACCGCGAGGCGGACTGGCAGGCGATCATGCCTGCGATCAATGCGGCAATCGCGCGTTACGGCACGCGGCTCCGCTTCAAGGTCACGGCGGATCGGAAGTTCTTCGACGCGCTTCAGACGGAGGCGAAGGAGTACGTCGGAGGTGCGTACAACGAGGGAAAGTTTGCGCCGTACGAACTCTACATGGAAGCGATGCACGAATCGGATCTCGCGCTGCTGCCGCTCGGCGATACGGAATTCAACCGCATGAAATCCGATCTTAAGTTCATCGAGGCAGCAGGAAATGGCGCCGTCGTGCTCGCCTCTCCGACGGTGTACGAACGGACCGTGCGCGATGGGCGTACGGGATTCCTCTACCGCAGCCCGCAGGAGTTTTCGGAGCTTTTGCGCATCTTGGTCGAAGATCCCGTGCTTCGCTATGAGACGGCGACGCTCGCTTATGATTATGTCAGGCGGAACCGCCTGCTCGCACAGCACTACGAGGAGCGCATCCATGCCTATCGCGAGCTTGCCACGCATTTCGAAATGCTTGAATCCGCACGGCAGGCGCGCATTGCAACGTACTTATAAGAACAGAGGATGCGCCGAGGAAGGCGGCAGTCGTGCTCAGCCTAGTTCGCAGGGAGGTGCGTTTTTTGGCGAAAGAAATCATTTGCTACCATACGAACCGCTCGCATGTGGCGCTGCGCCCGAATATGGTAAGTCTCGCCGACGGCTTCCGCGCACTCGGCTGCGCCGTCACGGAATGTGATCTCGACAACCGTGCCGATACGGATGCGTGCTATACGCGGCTGCTGTCAGACGGCAATGCGATCGCTTTTACGGTCGGCAACAATGATCTTGGCATGGTACTGCACGATGAAAATGGCGCGCCGTACTACCCCTATGATGCGATCGACACGCCGCACGTGTCCGTCATGCTCGACGTGCCGTACAACCCTTGCGTGACGGGCTTTGATACGCCGTGCCGCCACCATATAGCAACGCTTCTCGACCGTCATGTCGCGCCCATATTGCCGCTTGCATGGCCGAAAAAGCGTATGGCAGGAATCTTTCTGCCGCTCGGCGGCACGCAGGCACTGACAGAAGATCAGGCATTCAGTGCCGCGCGTCCCTACGACGTGGTCGTCAGCGGCGTATTCCCGAGGGGCGAAGCGTGGCCCAGGCGGCGCTGGCATGAGGAGGGGCTTCCCGCTGCCGCTTGCTCGATCTTGGATGAGGCGGCAGACCGCTTGGAACTTGAGCCGAAAAATAGCTGGGACGGGGTTCTTGATGTGCTCGCGGCGCGGGGCTTTTCGTCGGATGTTTTCCGGCGCCGCATGATCCCGTATTTGCCGCTCATGCAGCGCTATATCAAGCAGTATCGGCGCTTGAAGGCGGTCGAATTTCTCGTCCGTGCGGGCATCACGCCGGATGTCTTTGGCGATGGCTGGGAGGGCGTCCCGTTTGCGGATGGCCTTCGCCTGCACGGTCCTGTGCCCTACGAAGAAATGCTCGCGATCATGGGAAAGGCGAAGGTCGTCTACCAGGATAACGCCGAGTTTGCGAACGGGGCGCATGACCGCGTTTTCACAGCGATGCTGAACGGCGCCGTCGTCGTCAGCGAGGAGAGCACCTATCTCGCGGAAGCCTTTGAGAATGGCAAGGATATCGTACTCTTTGATTGGAAGACAGGCGCTGGGCGCGTGGCGGAATCGGTGCCCGTGCTGATCGCCGATGAGACGCTCCGCTTATCTTTCGCGCTGCGCGCCTACGGCAAGGCGAAAGCGCATCATACATGGCGAAATCGCGCAGCGCGCATTGCGGAGGCAGTGGAACTCCTATACGGTGTGTGACGGTATGGGCGCATGAAAAGGAGGTGCAGCAGTGCGGCATTCACTCGGCGATTTGAAGCGTGCATACGAGGCGGCGGATGCCGCCTTTGACACGGAAGGCCGCGCGGCGGCAATGGCGGAAGCCTTTCGCATCATCTGCGGGACACCTTCCCTTGAAACGAGCGAAGCGGGGGCGTTTTTCGCGCGAAAACCGAAAATTTTCCTGCTCGCTGCCATTTCCTTTCTCGTGCGGGAGCGGCCAAAGGAAGCGCTTTATTACCTTGGGCTGCTGGATGAGGGCGTACTTGCGAGGCCCGCATGGTTCCCCATGTATGGCTACTACAAGGCATGGGGCTATGACCTGCTCGGTGATTCGGCACGTGCAAAGGCGTATCTCATGCACCATCTGGCGCAGTTCAAGGGCGATGAAATGGCGCGTCAGAACCTCCTCGCGCTCGGCGCAGGAGCGCCGCGCAGGTGGTTCGATGCCTCTCCGCTCACATCTGTGACGGGATCGTATGCCGACATACCGATCTTTATCAATTCGCGCGACCGCCTTGGCACTCTGCAGGATCTCATACTGCGCCTTTTGGAGCTTGGGCAGCGGACGGTCATCGTACTTGACAACGGCTCGACGTATGCGCCGCTCCTGCACTACTACAGGGAGATCGAGAAACGCGGCATTCGCGTCGTCCGCCTGCCGAATCTCGGCCATCGCGCCCTTTGGGACAGCGGCGTGCTGCGTACGCTTGGCGTAACGGGCGCGTATGCCTATACGGACTCGGACATCGCATTGGGCGAGGGCTTTCCGAAGGATTTCATGCGGCGGCTGCTCCTGTGCCTTTCGAAGCATCCTTATCTTGTGAAAGCGGGGCTTGCGCTTGAATACCGCGATATCACATTCTATGACCGCGAGAAGATTCAGGCCATCGAATCGAAGCTGTACGAGATACCGCTTGCGAAAGATGCGTATTTTGCCGATGTCGATACGACGTTTGCCGTCTACCGCGGAAGCATCCGGCACTATGTGCGCGGCCCATCGGCACGTCTCGCAGGCGCGCTCACGGCACGCCACCTGCCTTGGTACTACGACGAGACGAACCGCCCCGCTGATGAGACGTACTACATGGAGCATGCGGAGGCATACTCCTCGATGAAGGGATTTCAGCAGATGAGGCAGCAGCAAGAACAGAAAGGAACAGGGACATGACACAGGCGGCAGCGAGCAGGGGAGACGGCGTGACGAGCATCGTCATCCTAAGCTACAACACGCTCGATTACACGCGGCTCTGCATCGAGAGCATCCGTACGTATACGGAGGCGGGGACGTATGAGATCCTCGTCGTCGACAACGGCTCGCATGATGGATCGGCTGAATGGCTCAAGGAACAGGCAGATATCCTGCTCTTCTGCAATGCGGAGAACCGCGGTTTCCCCGGCGGATGCAATCAGGGGATGCGGGCGGCGATGGGCGACAGCCTGCTGCTCTTGAACAGCGATACGATCGTCACGCCGAACTGGCTCGGCAATATGCGCCGTGCGCTCTTTTCCGCGCCCGATATCGGCGCGGTCGGCTGCGTGACGAATCGCTGCTCGAACGAGCAGAAGATTCCCGCTCCGTACGAAAGTATTGAAGAGATGGAAACGTTTGCGGAAGCGTTCAACGTATCCGACCCCGCGAAATGGCACCCGTGGTTCATGCTCGTCGGGTTCTGCTTTCTTATGAAGCGTGAGGCCTACATCGAGGTCGGCGGCTTTGACGAACGCTTCAGCCCCGGCAACTACGAGGACGATGATCTTTCTGTCCGCCTGCGCATGGCGGGTTACGATCTCCTGCTTTTGCAGGATACGTTTATCCATCATTTCGGCAGCGCGTCGTTTGGCAGGAAACAGAACGTGAGCGAGGCGGAGCTGCAGCGCAAACAAGAGGCCTACGCTGCCCTTTTACAGCGCAATGCGGAAAAATTCGTTCGGAAGTGGGGCGTCGACCCGAAGTCCTACCGCACGCGCTATACGGTGGAAGCGGTACTGCCCGACGAACTGCCGCAGGGCGCGCGCGTCACGCTCGTCGGCTTTTCGCGCGGCATGGAGCTCTACCACCTCGGCGCGCATTGCCCCGAGGCGACCGTCGTGGGCGTCATCGTCGGCGCGCCGCCGGAAGTCCCCCTGTCTAGGCGCATTTCCGTCCGTCGCGTCGAGCAGTTCGCGGATGCGCCGGATGCCATTGAACCCGCCCAAGACTACATCATCGTGCGCGACGCGCTGAATGGCGATGCGGAATCCTTGTGCAGGCGGCTCTGCGGCAGGCTGAGGATCGGCGGCAAGCTGCTCGTGCCCAACGGCGGCGGCATGCGCGAGTTCAGCCGCACGAGCTGATGAGGGAGGAATAACGATGGGGTCGAATTGGATGGATTTGGCGCAAGGCGCGGAAAAGAAGGGGCGGTTCGGCCTTGCCGAGCTGCTGTTTCAGCGCGCGGAGGCCTCGGCGGACGATGCGGCCTACCGCGCCTTTGATGCGGCGCAGCGCGCGGGGGCATCGGCTATCCTCGCAGCCATCTACAGCGAATGTGCGTCGTGCATGGACGGCTCGAACCTCGTTTTCCTCCTGCGGCGCACGGCGATGCTTGCCGCGCTCTTGGAGCAGAATTTTGACTCTCGTGCAGGCGCGGCCGTTGACGCGGTTTCAGCTGCGCTGTACGAGGAGCTCCAACGCACGGAGCGCCTCGTATTTTGCCTCGCCTTTCAGCAGGGCTGGTCGCTCTTAGCGGACGAGACGGCGCAGTTTCCAGACGACGAGCAGGTGCATATCCGCGCCCTCTGCAGGTGCGCCATGGGCGCGGTGCGGGGCATCGCGGAGCCGCCGCTCGTGAGCGTGCTGATCCCCGCCTACAACCTTCCCGATCTATTCGCGCGGACAATGCGAAGCGCGGCGATCCAAGACTGGCCGAATCTTGAGATCCTCGTCGCGGACAACAGTACGAACGAGGAGACGGCGGCGGAGATGGAGCGCTACGCGGACGACCCGCGCGTGCGCTACATCCGCAACCGCACGGCAAGGACGAAGGCGGAGAACTTCGCCGTATTCGAGCATGAGGCGCGCGGCGAATACCTCCAATGGCTTATGCAGGACGACATCCTGCTGCCACAGAAGATCACCTGCATGGCGCGGGCGCTCATGGATAATCCGCAGATTACGCTCGTCGGCTCGCAGCGTGCCTTCATCGACGCACGCGGAATCCGATGGCCCGAGGAGCGGATGCAGAAGGTTCGCCCCGACTTCGGCATCACGGACGCGTACGCGAGCTACGACGGGCACACCATCGTCCGTGCCATGCTTACGCGCCTGCAGAACCTTATCGGCGAGCCGCCTTCTGTGCTGTTCCGAAGACGCGATCTGATCCACCACTACTGGCGTGCGGAGTCGCGCGGGTATCGCGTGATCTCCGATGTCGTCATGTGGATGGAGCTGCTTGAAAAGGGAAACCTGCTCATGTTCCGCGATGCGCTCTCTTGCTACCGTCGGCATGGAAAACAGGAAGGACAACGAAGCGATATACTGATCGAGAGCCGTCTCGAATGGTGTCGCTTGCTCGACGCGTATCGCGCGCGTGAGAACTTCTTTGAGGCAGCCGAGGTGCAGAGCGCATACAGGAAACTCATGGCAGATTATGAAAGTGGCATGAAAAAAGTCAGCCAAAGGATCGGCGGCCCGCTCAGCGCGGCGTACGAAAAGCGAATGAGCGAAATACGGCAAATACTTGCTGTTCTGGAATCAAAATGAATGGAAAAGAGGAAACGATTATGATCAGCATGATTCTTGCTGTACATAATAATTTGTCGTATACGCAGCATTGCGTGGCCGTGCTGCAGGATAATTTCGCGCCCGATGAATACGAGCTCATCGTCGTCGATGACGGCTCTGCGGACGGTACGGCAGAATGGCTCAAGGGAAATGGCGTGCAGTTCCTTCGGCATGAAGAGGCGAGAGGGATCGCTGCCGCGCGCAATCTCGGTGCATCGGCGGCAAAGGGCGACGCGTTTCTCTTCTTGGAAGCGGACGTGTGGCTCACGCATGCAGCGCTTGAGGAAATGGTTGCCTGTGTGAACCGTGATGCGCGCGTCGGCATAGTAGGCTGCCTGTCGAACTGCGATGAATACGGCTGCGGCTTGTTCCAGGATGCAGCAGATTATGAAGGCTATGAGGGATATAAGGCCTTTGCGCAGAGGGTGGCAAATGATGCGCGACAAAGCGCCAAGCGGGATTGTCCCGCCATATTTGCAACTGCTTTTGCCATGCTCATCACGAGACCGGCATGGTTTGCTCTTGGCGGATTTGACGAAAGCGCGTGCGGCAAGTCGGTGGGAGCAGACGTCGATTTCTCACTCCGTGCTTGGCAGGCAGGCTATCGCGTGGTACGTGCAAAGGGAGCTTATGTGCACCGTATACGTCCCGTATGGAATGGGACTGCAGAAGGGCTCGAGCAGGAAACGATGTGCGGAAGGATGTGGTTCAAGCAAAAGTGGGGCTTTGAAATCAACTATTCGTGCAACGTCCGCACGGAGCTTTTGCAGTTTGTCCAGCCAAAGCAGGCGAGTCCTTCCGTGCTTGAAGTCGGCTGCGCCTGCGGCGGCAATTTCATGCTGCTTCGCGAAAAATTCCCGGATATCACGTGCTGCGGCATTGAACTCGATGACCGGTCTGCTGCGGTCGCGAATTGTTTTGGGCAGATCTTCAATATGGACGTCGAGACGCTCGATATGCCGGCGTGGGAAAATCAGTTTGATGCGGTCATTCTGGGCGATGTCCTTGAACACCTGTATGATCCGTGGCAGACGGTGCGCCACATGTACCGTGTGACGCGTCCTGGCGGGCGCATCATCGTGAGTGTTCCGAACATCACACATATCTCGATTTTCGATATGATGTTAAGCGGTCAGTGGAAATATGCGGCTGCGGGTATCCTCGATCATACGCATCTTCGGTTCTTTACGCAAGCGACGGCAAAAGAAATGGTCGAATCCGCTGGCTACCGTGTCGTGACGCTCGCGTCCGTCTCGGTTATCGAAGGAGAGGAACAAGAGCGGCTCAAGGAAATACTGCGGCCGCTTCTTCGGGCGGATGCCCCTTCGTATCAGCTCGACGCGTACCAGTGGGTCATCGTCGGCGAGAAGGCAGAGGCATAAGGCCTTGCACGCGTGAGAGGAGGTGCTGCATGGAAGCGAATCGAATCGCGATTTTTGCGCAGTGCGGAGCGGACGGCACGTCCAGGATGCGCGAATACGTTTCTGCGCTTCGCGTGCCCGAGGGCTGCGAGGTGGACTTCGAGGAGGTTCCGTTTACGGAGCATATCGCAGCAGCGTATCAAAATGCCATGAAGGCATCTTCGGCGAAGTATAAGATTTACCTGACCGAAGGAAGCGTGCTGCTCCATGAAGACATTCTCGCCGACATGCTCGCGGTATTCCGGTCTGACGATTCCATAGGTCTCATGGGGATCCTCGGCGTGAAGCAGCTTTCGGCGAGTGCCCTCTTTGCGCGCTCTTTCCCGATTGAGGGCGGACGCGTGCTCTTTTGGGACGGCACGCATTTCGATGGCGTCCCGCCGGCGGCAGATGTGACGGACGTGATGGCGATCAGCCGCGAATGCATTGCGACACAGTACGACGTGGCGTGGCGCGCCGATCTCTTTGCGAAGGATTGCTTTTGGGCGGAGGCGCAGTGTGCAGAGTTTCGCCGCAGGGGCTATCGGACGGTAATCCCTCGTCAGGAAGAGGAATGGCTGCTTGCGGCGGGAAAGTCGCCGGACGCTGACGAACCGAGCCGCAGGACATTCCTCGATGCGTATTCGGCGGGGCTTTATCCGCTCGTTTCGATCATCATTCCGACATTCGAGCGCCCGCATTACTTCCGTCTCGCACTCGAAAGCGTGCTTGCACAGACGTATCGGAATCTCGATATTTTCATCACGGACAATTCGCATGACGAGAAAACGGCAAATATGATGGCGCGCGACTTTGCAGGCGATCCGCGTATCCATTATGAACATCATGCGGACTTTGACGCGGCCGGAAATTGGATGCGCGCAATGTCTTATGACAATCCGAATGCCGCCTACGTCAACTGGCTTATGGATGACGATCTCTTCCTGCCGCAGAAGATTGAATGCATGATCGAGTATTTCCTGCAAAACCCGGATGTCAGTCTCGTGACGTCGTATCGTCAGCGCATTGATGGCGAAGGGAAGCTCCTCGTGGATTCTCCAGACACGGAACCGTTCGTTTTCTCGACGCAGAAGCTGGACGGCAAAATGGTCGGACGCGAGATGCTTCGCCGCTGCACGAATTTCATTGGCGAGCCGACGACAGCCCTCATAAAGAAAGCGTGCATGAACGGCACGCGTCTTGGCTGGACGGGGCGGGAAGGGAAGTATCTCATCTCGGATTTTCCGACATGGCTCAATCAGATGGAACACGGGAATCTCGTTTACATACGAGAGGCGCTCAGTCAGTTCCGATATCATGACGGCAACGATTCAGCGCGTCCGCAAACGCTTCTTTGCGGTTCGATCTGCTGGGCCATGATGATCCAGGAGGCCATTGGACGCGGTGTTTTTTTGGCCGATGAGACGGTTCGGCGTGAGGCCATTGTAAAATGGCTTTACGACGCTTCGTTTACGATGAAACTCATGACGCCGTATCCGCAGGTATGGGCAATGGAAATATGCAAGGACTATTACACCGTTTTTTCCGCGATGGCGGATGCGCTGGGCCATGGCTTGCAGCCGCATTTTGAAATGGACACGCGCGTAGATCTATGAGGCTCGCAGGGATTTGAAGAAGGGGGGGCTTGTCGTGCAGGAACATCGGATTGCCATTTTCGCGCGCTGCGGCATGGACGGCACAGCCGCTATGCATTCATATATTGGGGCGCTCACCGTGCCGAAGGGATACGAGACGGAGTTCATCGAACTTCCGCAGGGGGGGAATGTCGCCGCCGCATACCAGCATGCCATGGAGGCGAGTGACGCAAGGTATAAGATCTACTTGGATGAAGGAAACATCATCCTAAAAGAGGATTTGCTCGTGACCCTGCTGCATATTTTCGGGACGGACGAGACGATTGGGCTCATCGGCCTCGTCGGCACGGAGCAGCTTGCGGCAAATGGGATCTTTGCCCAATCGCCGCACGTCGTCGGAAAGCTGCTCTATCCGAACGGACAGCGCTTTGACGGCGATGAACAGGAAAACGATCTCGCGGATGTGATGACGGTCACGGGCAATCTTATCGCGACGCAGTACGATGTGCCATGGCGCTCCGATCTCTTCCCAATCGATTCCTTTTGGGCGGAGTCGCAGTGTGCCGAATTTCGGCGCAGGGGCTATCGATGCGTCGTTCCGCAGCAGGAAAAGGAATGGCTGCTCACGGGCGATAAACGGGCGCCGATCCATGAAGCGAGCCGCCAGGCTTTCCTCGATACGTATTCGGCAGAACTCTTCCCGCTCGTCTCGATCATCATTCCGACGTACGAACGCCTGCATTTTTTCCGCCTCGCGCTCGAAAGCGTGCTCGCACAGACGTATCGTAATCTCGACATCTTTGTCACGGACAACTCGCATAATACCGAGACGGCGGATATGATGGCACGCGATTTTGCAGACGACTCACGCATCCATTACGAGCATCATCCGGAATTCGATGCGGCGGGCAACTGGGCGCGCGCGATGGCGTACGATCACCCGAATGCCGTCTACGTCAACTGGCTCATGGACGACGATCTCTTCCTGCCGCAGAAGATCGAGAAGATGGTCGGCTGCTTCTTTGCAAACCCCGATCTCAGCATCGTGACCTCGTACCGCCTCGCAATCGATGCCGAGGGGAATCCGCTCCCCGATACGCCGCTCAACGCATCCCCGTTCACGCACACGACGAAGCTCAGCGGCGCATCGGCGGGACGCACGATGCTCATGGAACAGGTCAATTTCATCGGCGAGCCGACAACGGCACTCGTGCGCAAGGACTTTTTGCTCGACGGCCATCGGCTCGGTTGGACGGGGCGCGAAGGCAAGTATTTAATCTCGGATTTTCCGACGTGGCTGCGGTTGCTTGCGGCGGGCAATCTGCTCTACCTCGTCGAACCACTGAGCTGCTTTCGCCACCATGCGGGGCAGGATCAGCTGTCGAGCGAGCGCATGATCGCAGGTCGCATCTGCTGGGCACTTTCCATCGCGCACGCCATCGAGACGGGCGCGTTTTTGGAAGACGACGGCGCACGGCGCACGGCGATCCTGCAGTGGATCCACGGCTGCACGGTGGACGTTGGCTCCTATAAAGACAAGGAGGACGTGTGGGGGAGCGAGTCGTGCCGAGATCTCATCGGCGTGCTGCAGGACATGGCGGCGGCACTTTCGGGCGGGCATAGTCCCGCATTCTCTTTCGTGGCGCGACTCGGGGGGGAAAAAATGGCATGAAACACTTGATTATCGTGGGCGTTGGCGGCTTCTCACGGGAAGTGTTCTGGCACGCGAAGGAATCCATCGGGTATGGAACCGAATGGGATCTCAAGGGCTTCCTGGATGGCGATGTGAAGCTGGATGCGCAGGCGTATGAAAAACTCTCCGCACCGCTTTTAGGGGATGTCGATACCTATGGGATGGAATCCGATGATTGTTTTATCTGTGCCATTGGCAGTCCGAGCGTAAAAGAAAAACTCGTCCGAAAGATTTTGCAGCGTGGCGGCGAATTTATAAACGTGATACATCGTACCGCGATCGTCCATCCGACGGTGCAGATGGGACGGGGGAATATTTTATGTCCGCTCGTGCATATCTTGGATCATGCAAAAGTGGGCAGCTTTGTGACCTTCAATGGGCGTTCCGGCATGGGGCATGATGCGGAAGTCGGGGATTACAGCAGCCTGATGTCGGGCATCGACATCACCGGATACGTACGTGTCGGAAAGCGGACGTTCTGGGGGAGTGGTTCCAAAGCCGTTCCGCATAGCCGCATTGATGATGATGCAGTCATAGGCGTTGCGAGCGTCGTGTTCAAGCATGTCAAGGCGGGGACGAAGGTATTCGGCATCCCTGCGATGCCAATTGAATGAGGAGGATTTTTATGAACGAGCAGGATTTTTTGGATGATTTGACGGATTTGATGGACACAGAGGATAACATCACGATGGAAACGCGTCTTTCCGATGTGGAGGAGTGGGATTCGCTCAGTCATGTCGCCTTTATGGCACTTGCCGCGACGAAAGCAAGCGGGAAGATTGCGCCGACGGATGTGAAGGGCGCGCAGACCGTGCGCGATCTCTACCAACTGCTTTACGGAGTAAAATGATGATTGGACTTCTGGAAGATGTAGGCATCGAGGCGATGACGGCGACTGCGTCCCAAAATCGCGTGCCGGTGGAAGCGGTTCTGAAAGACTTGATGCCGCTGAAAAAGGCAAGACGTCTGGCACGTGGGACGGGGATTGATGCGCTGAGCCTTGCACCGCCTGACGTCTGCACGTCGGATTTATGCTTTGAGAGCGCGAGCAGACTGCTCGCGGAAATCGATCGAAACGAAATCGGCGCACTTGTATTTATCTCCCAGACGGCGGATTATCTGTCGCCTGCGACGAGCTACTGCCTGCAGGAACGGCTCGGCCTTACGCATGATATTTTGGCATTCGATGTCAATCTCGGTTGCTCGGGCTTTTGCTATGGTATTTTTTTGGCGGGGACGCTCCTGCCCGCACTCGGTGGGCGAAAGGTTCTTCTTCTCTGCGGGGATACGTCAAGCCGAAACGCATCTTCAGATGCGTCTGCCATGCGCTCGATTGCAGGGGATGCAGGGTCGGCCGCCATCGTCGCACCGCAGATCGGCAATGCGCTTTACTATCACATGGAGAGCTTTGGCGAAATGGCGGATTACCTTCTCATTGCGCGCGGCGGCAGCCGCGCGCCCCGCATCGCGGATGAGAACGGGCTTGCTCTGCACGAGGGGAACTACGTCGTCATGGATGGCATGGGGGTCATGAATTTCACGATTGACGAAGTGCCGCGAAATATCCATGCCCTACTGGATTTTGCAAGGGTGGACTGTGCCGTCCTCGACCGTGTATTGCTTCATCAAGCGAATGCGATGATTGTTCGGACGCTCGCCTCGAAGATCGGTGTGGCGGAAGATCGGGTGCCGTTTATGAGCAGCCAGATCGGCAATACGAGCTCGGCGTCCATCCCCGTATGCCTTGCGGAGATGGCGCGTACGGGGCAGTATGCAGGCGGCAAGTTCCTCCTTTCTGGCTTTGGGGTCGGCATGTCCATCGCGTCCTTGCTGATGGATTTTTCGCAGGTGCGGGTATTGGGGACGTGTGACTTATGAGCGATTTGCAATTGGATTTCAGCGGGAAGCGATTCGTCGTGGTCGGTGCTTCCTCCGGGATTGGGCGGCAGATTGCACGAGAGCTCGCCGCAAGCGGTGCAGACGTTCTCGCCATTGCGCGAAACAAAGAACGGTTGGAGGCACTGGAGCAGGAATCGGAGCATATTCAAGCGGCATCGCTTGATGTGCTCACTGCGTCGACAGAGGACTGGGCGGAGTTGCTGTCAAGCGATGTGCAGGCACATGGAAAGTTTCATGGCGCGGTCTATACGGCAGGCATATCAGGCGCAACGCCACTGCGGCATTTTGATGAGGCATTTGCCCGTCGTATTATGGAAACAAGTTTTTGGGGCGCGATACGCGCGCTTCAGGTTATGACGAAAAAAAGGATTTCCCAGGAGGGTGCTGCGTTTCTCCTCTTTTCCTCCGTGGCAGGTCATACGGGAGAAAAAGGGCTTTTTGCCTATGCGGCTGCAAAGGCGGCCGTCATGGCAGGGGTGAAGTCGCTTGCACATGATTTAGCCAAAGATCGGAAACGGATCAATAGCATCAGTCCCGGCTATGTGCGAACCGGAATGACAATCCAATCCGAGGAAGATATGGGGACGCCCGCAAATGTCGTGAGAGGGCATCTCTTCGGCATCGGCAAACCGCAGGATGTGGCGGGCATGGTGCTCTTTCTTTTGAGTGACCGCGCATCCTGGATTACGGGAGAGGACTTCATTGTCGATGGCGGTTATATGCGCGGGGCGTGGAATTGATAGAAAGGGTTGAGTTATGCCGATTGCAAGAATCGCAGCACTTTCTGCGGCCATACCAAAAGAGCAAGTCGATGTCCTGAACCTCGGCTTTGACGCGGAGCTGACAAAGCGGACGATGCGCTTGACGGGCGTGCGTGCCGTACGCTATGCGCCAAAGGACAAGACGGCGGCAGACTACTGCCTGCGCGCGGCGCAGGAAATCTTCGATCAGACACAGGTGCGTCCCTGCGACGTGGACGGCATCATCTTTGTGACACCGCATCCCGATTACGTGTACCCCGGCAACAGCAGCATCGTGCAGAGTGCGCTCGGAATTCCCAAGAAATGCTGTGCGCTCGATGTCAACCATTCCTGTACGGGGATGGTCTACGGCATTTACCTTGCCGATCTCCTCGTGTGCGCTGGAGACTGCAAAACGGTTCTCGTCTGCTGCGGCGATACGGCATCGCATCACCTGAACGCGCGGGATCGCGCCCTGCGCATGGTCGTCGGCGATGGCGGAGCGGCGGCACTCGTGCAGGGAGACGGCGCGGAAGCCATGCACTACGCGTTTTATCACGATGGCGTGGGGCTAAAGAGCCTTTATACGCCGGCCGGGGGCGAGCGGATGCCGCGTGAGCGAGGTGTGACGGACGTGCCGAAGACGGATGCGGAGGAGAACGTCCGCACACTTGAGGATGAGTACATGGACGGCATGGAGGTCATGCGGTTCGTCATGAACGAGGTACCGCCGCGCATCGATGCGGTGCTCGCGGCGAGCGGCTGGGCGAAGGACGAAGTGGACGTCTACGCCCTTCATCAGGCGAATGCATTCATCGTCAAGAGCCTGGTGCGCGCCATGAAGCTCGCAAAGGAGAACGTGCCGTTTGATGCGGCCGAGACCGGCAACATCGGAGGCGCGTCGCTCGCCCTTGCTCTCTGCCATGCGGCAGCAAAGAGACATGCGCCCCTTTCGCGCGCGGTGCTGGCGGGGTTCGGGGCGGGGCTTTCCGTTGCGGCCATGACGGCAGACCTTGCGGAGACAAAAGTGCTTCAAGCCGCTTTGCTATGAGGGGAGAAACGATATGCTGCAGATACCCGTGTATGAACGAAACGCACAGCATCATATTTATGAAGATATACAAAACGATGGACGGCCTATCGTGATATATGGGGCTGGAGAGGTTGCCGGTCTCGTTGCAAGACGGCTGCAAAAGCATGGGCTTTGCCCGCATGCCTTTGCGGTAGATCGCGCGTATTATCGAAGTGGACAGAAAATCGATGAAGTACCGGTTTGCTGCTATGAAGAGCTACAAACCCACGCGAATGATTATATCTTCTTGCTCGGCATAGGACAGCCGGAAGCTCGCGTCCGTGCGTTTTTTGAAGATGGACAACGCTGCGGGGGAGGGAGACTATCCATCAATACGCCTTATGGGGAATTCGCGCCGATGAATCGTACCTTCTTGGAACAGCATCAAGAGGCGCTGCAGGAGACGTACGCTTGGTTGTCCGACGCTCTATCGAAGCAGACCATGCAAGCCTATCTGAATCTGAAACTGAGCGGGGATTTGCGATTTAATTTTGATGTGTTCCGAGCCGATCAATATTTTAACGCACTGACGGAGTTCTTAAAGGGCGGACTGTTCGTGGACTGCGGTGCATTCACAGGGGACACGGCAGAAGCCTTTGTCCGATGGTCTGGCGGCACGTGCAGCAAGATCATTGCGCTTGAGCCCGATGCCGAAAACTATAAAGCACTTCGAATGCGAACCGATGCGCTTGCGTGCCCTGTGGACACCTATCCGTTTGGCGCATGGTCCCAAAAGGATGTGCTTCGGTTTCAAGGTGAGGCGGGGAGCTCTTCGACACTCGGAGAGGCGGGAATGATTGAGGTTCCGGTCGAGGCACTCGACAACCTGATCCAGCAGGATGTGGACTTTATCGAAATGGACATAGAGGGCGCGGAGATGGAGGCACTTTCTGGTGCACAGGAAACGATACGTCGCTGCCACCCTGCGCTTGCCATTGCCGCTTACCACAAGGCAGAGGATCTTATCACCATACCGCAGTATATCAAGACGTTTGAGACAGAGGATGTAACGTATCGGTTTTTCTTGCGAAAGCATCATGTAGCCGATGAACTGGAACTGGATTTGTATGCACTGCCAGAGCGGCAATGAGGAGGAAAACACATGGAGGATGCAGCCGAAAGACTGACGCATATTGACGCCTATCAGATTCAGCAGTACCAGCAGAACCGCTACCCGCTGCTTTTCGTCGACGAGATTGAGGAGGCCGTGCCGGGGAAGTCGGCGGAGGGGTATAAGAATTTCACCTACAACGAGTGGTTTTTCCCCGCGCATTTTGCCGATGAACCGAACGTGCCGGGGTTCGTGCAGATCGAGGTGCTCACGCAGGTATTTCTGATGACGTTCCTGACGCTTCCCGAATACAAGGGGAAGAAGACGGGTTTCATTGAGGTGAAGAGCCGTTTCCGCAGGAAGATCGTGCCGGGCAACCGGCTCGACGTCGAGGCGGAGCTGCATAGCTTCAAGCGCGGCCTTGCGAAGGGCGTTTCAAAAGGTTACGTGAAGGGGGAGCTCGCGTGCCAGGCGGAGCTTCAGATCGCGATTCCCGACGTCATGGCCGCATTTCGCCCGGCGGCTCGGAAGTAGGAGCGAATTGGAGTGCTCATGTGGCGCATCAAGCTGAAAGAACGGTGCGTTCGAAAAGCAAATTCAGCCAGCAGGGAGGAACCGATGTGGAGCGCGTAGCGGATTACATTATGCAGCGGCTCGTCGAGGCGGGCGTCCGGCACGTTTTTCTCGTGACGGGAAGAGGGATTCTCTTTTTGACTGACGCCCTCGCGAAGGAGAAGCGGCTTACGCCGATCTCGACGTATCACGAGCAGGGCGCGGCGTATGCGGCGATGGCGTACGCGCAGGCGAAGGGCGGGGTGTCCGCCTGCCTCGTCTCGACGGGGTGCGCGGCGACGAACGCCGTTACGACGGCACTGTGCGCGTGGCAGGACAACGTGCCGATGGTGTTCCTTTCGGGTCAGCACATGCTCGCGGAGACGACGCGTTTTACGAAGCTGCCGATCCGCACGTACGGCTCGCAGGAGGCGGACATCGTCGGCATCGTGCGTCCCATCACGAAGTACGCCGCGATGCTGGAGCGCGCGGATGATGTTGGCAAGGTGCTTGACAAGGCGTTTGCGCTCGCGCAGACGGGACGCAAGGGCCCGGTTTGGATCGACGTGCCGCTCGACGTGCAGAACGCGCGCATCGAGCCGGATGCGCTGCCTCGCGGCGCGGCAATGGCGGCGAGTTTGCCGCCCGTTGCGCCTGCGGCTGTCAAGCGGATTGCCGATGACCTTGCCGCAGCGAAGCGGCCGCTCTTCCTCGTCGGCGGCGGCGTCCGCGCGGCAGGCGCGGAAACGCTGCTTGCCGAGGCCGTCACGCGCATGGACGTGCCGCTCGTCTTCACGCCAGCGGGCGCGGACGCCTACGGCAGCGCACACGCGCGTTCCATCGGCGCGGTCGGCAGCATCGGCGGCAGCCGTGCGGGCAACTTTGCCCTGCAGCACGCGGACTGCATCCTCGTGATCGGCACGAAGCTCTGCTCGCAGGTCACGGGGGTGGATTTTGATTCGTTCGCGCCCGGTGCGCGCATCAAAGTCGTCGATATTGACGCAGTCGAGCATACGAAGCGAGAGCCCGCCCACGAGGCGTTTCTCCATGCCGACGCAGCGGATTTTTTGCGGGTGCTGCTCGCGCAGGACTTGCCGCAGACAAGTGCCGCGTGGCGCGCGCAGTGTGCGCATTGGAAGGAGTCGCTTGCCGTCTCGGAGGAGATATTTGTAAAGGAGCTTGCGGAAGAGAACCAGCTCGATCTCTACGCGTTTTCCGATGCGCTCAGCGCGTGCCTTCCTCCCGATGCGGCAGTCATCACGGACGCGGGGCTGGAAGAACTCATCGTTCCCGCAGCCGTTCGCTTTGGGGCGGGGCAGCGCTGCCTTTTCCCCGCCGCGCAGGGGGCGATGGGCTATGCAGTTCCCGCCGCGCTCGGCGCGCATTTTGCGGGAAAGCCTCACATCGCCGTCGTCGTCGGCGATGGCTCCATCCTGATGAATATGCAGGAACTCTACATTCTTGCGGCGCATGGCGCTGCCGCGAAGATCTTCGTCATCAACAACGATATGTACGCCGTGATCCGCAAGCGCCAACGCGACCTGTTCCGCCAGCGTACCATCGGAAACGACCCGTCGGACGGCGTGCCTGCGCCGAACTTTTCCGCGATGGCGGGAAGCGTCGGCATCCGCTACGCGCGGATCGAAGGCACAAAAGGGCTATCTGCCGCCATCGAAGCGGTGCTCCAGATGGAAGGGATGGTGCTCTGCGAGGTCCTATGCACGCCCGATCAGAAATACCTGCACCGCTCTTACGGATTAAACGAAAAGCGACGGCTTGAATACCGCCCGTTCGACGATCTCTCGCCCTTTATGGAGCGGAAGCGGCTTAATCGAGAACGGCAAATCGACGATTAAAAAAAGGGGGAGTGATTGCATGGCACGATGCGTGTTTCGCGACGGCACGGAAGTGGCAGACTACGGGCGGCCGTATGTCGTGGCAGAGGTCAACAGCAGCCACAATGGGAATGCAGGGACGGCGCGCCGGATGATCGACGCCGCCGCCGAAATCGGCTGCGACTGCGTGAAGTTCCAATCGTGGTCGGCAAAGAGTCTCTACTCGGCGACGTATTACGCGGAAAATCCCATTGCGAAGCGCTTCGTCGACCGCTTCTCGCTCGCGCCCGAGACGCTTGCCGAGCTGGCAACGTACGCGCGCGAGAAGGATCTCGCGTTTTCCTCGACGCCGTATTCGGAGGAGGAAGTCGATTTCCTCGTCGATACGTGCAGGGCGCCGTACCTGAAAATCGCTTCGATGGAGCTCGACAATCTCGATTTTCTCGCTTACATCGGGGCAAAGCGCGTGCCGCTCGTGCTCTCGACGGGCATGGGGACGATGGAGGAGATTCGGCGCGCCGTGAAGACGCTTGAGACGGCAGGCGCAGAGCAAATGGTGCTCCTGCACTGCGTCTCGATCTACCCGACGAAGGTCGAGACGATCAACCTGCGCAATATCCTCGGCCTGCGCAAGGCATTTCCGAAGTACCCAATCGGGTTTTCCGACCATACGGAAGGGGATGCGGCGTCCGTTGCTGCCGTCGCGCTCGGCGCAGCGCTCATTGAGAAGCACTTGACGCTCGACCATACGAAGGTCGGCATGGACAACGGCATGGCGACCGAGCCGGCGGCATTTTCCGCTCTCGTCGTAAAATGCCGCATGGTGCAGCAGGGGCTTGGCGCAGAAGAGCGCACGGTCTACGCGGAAGAGATGGAGCAGCGCAGGAAGATGCGGCGCAGTGTCATCTTTGCGCGTGACCTGCCCGCAGGCCATGTGCTCGCGCGCTCCGACCTCTATGCGAAGCGGCCGGGCACGGGGATCGCGCCGGATCGGATGGGCGCGCTCGTCGGAAAGACGCTCGCGCGCGCCGTACGGGCGGATACGCTTTTATGCAGGGAAGATATTTTGGAGGATTTAGACGCATGACGGATTTAGAGAAGTATACGAACGTATTCACGGAACTCTTCGCAAAGAGCGCGGACGAGGTCAAGAAGCTCCACTATCAGGATATTCTCGAATGGGATTCCGTCGGGCACATGACGCTTATATCGAGCCTTGAAGAGGCGTTTGACATCATGATGGAGACGGACGACATCATCGACTTCGAGTCCTATGAAAAGGGCATCGAGATCCTGAAGAAGTATGGCGTATCGTTTGATGCCTGAGAAAAGATGGTTTTCGCGCTACGTTCTGCCGTTTATGGCTTCGAATATGTACGTTCTCGCCGAAGGAGAGGATGCGCTCGTCATTGACCCACAGCCATCGGAAGAGGCTTGCGCCGCGCTGCAGCGCACGGCGGCAGGACGCATCCTCGTCCTGCTCACACACGAGCATTTCGACCATACGTCGGGCGTCAATTTCTTTCGCCGCCATATCCCGTCCGTACGCGTGCTCGCGCATGCGGAAACGGCGCACCACATCGAAACGGCGCGCAACAATCGGCCGCTTGCCCTATTGAAGATGGTGGCCGAAGAGAATCGTGCGGAGATCATGGAGGCGTATCGTTCGTATCCGATGGAATCCATTTCCGTCGATGCGCATCTCGCGGACGGGCAGGAATTTTTGTGGCACGGTCATGTGATTGACGTTGTGGAAGTGCCGGGACACTCGCCCGGCAGCCTCCTTTTTTCGTTCGACGATGGGATGGTGTTCACGGGCGACTATCTGATCCCTCGGACGGCGGTCATCCTGCGCTATCCGGGCGGCTCGGAAGAGGCGTATGAACGCATCACGCTTCCGAAGCTGAAGGCGATACCAAACGGGAGGCTCATCTTGCCGGGACATGGCGCACCGTACCGTTTCGACGGACGCGCAATGGATTGGAATCAAAGGAGGTGAAGACGATGGTATGGGATTTTTCGGCATTTGGCGCGCAAACAGCGCTTCTTTCGGAGACATGCACGATGACCTATCAAGAGCTCGGCGCACGGTCGGGGCAGATTGCCGCGCCTGTGCCGCCGCGCTCGCTCGTCTTTTTGCTGGCCCGCAATTCCCCTGCCGCGATTGCGGGCTATGTTGGTTTCCTGCAGCGCGGTGCCGTGCCCGTGATGCTCGATGCGGCGCTCGATGCGGAACTGCTCGCCGCGCTGCGGAGGGCGTATCGTCCGCGCTACGCATGGCTCCCAGAAGAACGCGCAGCGGCGTTCGCCGAAGGAAGCGAAGTCCTGCGGCAAACGGGGTACGTGCTGCTCGACCTGCAGGAGGAATCCATCCCCCTGCACGAGGATCTCGCACTCCTGATGACGACCTCTGGCTCGACCGGAAGTCCGAAGCTTGTTCGTCAAAGCTATGGGAACCTGAAGTCGAATATCGACTCGATTATTGATTATCTGCGCATTGATGTCTCGGAACGTGCCATCACCAATCTTCCGATGCACTACGTCTACGGGCTGTCGGTGCTCAATACGCACCTCGCGGCAGGCGCGTCTGTCGTCGTGACGGAGCGGACGCTTTTTGACCGCGCATTTTGGCAGCTCGTGCGCGAGCGGGGGGTCACGAGCCTTGCCGGCGTGCCCTACACCTACGCGATGCTCAAGAGGCTTCGCTTCTTCCGCATGGATCTTCCCGCGCTTCATACCTTGACGCAGGCGGGCGGCAAGCTCGACCCAGAGCTGCATGCGGAATTCGCGGAATTTGCCGCGCGCGAGGGCAAGTCGTTTGTCGTGATGTATGGCGCGGCGGAGGCGACGGCGCGCATGGGATACCTGCCAGCGGCGGACGCAGTCCGCAAGACGGGTGCGATGGGCATTGCCATTCCGGGCGGGCGCTTTGAACTCGTCGACGAAGCGGGCAGGGAAATCACGGAAACCGACACGGTCGGGGAACTCGTCTATTACGGCGCGAATGTCACGATGGGCTACGCGACGAGCGGCGCCGATCTCGCGCTCGGCGATACGCGCGGCGGGCGGTACGAAACGGGCGATTTGGCGAAGCGTGATGCGGACGGCTGCTACACGGTCGTCGGGCGCAAGCACCGCTTCCTGAAGCTTTTCGGCAAGCGCACGAACCTGCAGGAAGTCGAGCATATCCTGCGCCGTCACTTCGGCGACATCGACGTCGCCTGTGCCGGCACCGACGATCACCTCCACGTGTTCGTGACGGACGGGGCACTTGCTGCCGAAATCGTACCGTTTTTGAGCGGGAAGCTCGGCGTTCATCGTTCGGCGTTTGCGGTGAAGTGCATTGCGGCGATTCCGAAGAATCCTTCCGGAAAGACGGTCTATCGGGAATTGGAGCAGTATTATGACGTATGAGGAAGTCCTCGCCCTGCCGCCGTTCGGCGTGGCGCGTGAGGAAAAGCAGGCGATGCTGAAAGAGGAACTCCTGCATTTGACACAATACCATCAGGCGCACTGCGCGCCTTATGCGCGCATGATGGACACGGTCGGATTTTCGCCCAGGCGCGTAGGGCGGGCGGAGGACATCCCGTTTCTGCCCGTTCGCCTGTTCAAGGAAATGGAGCTTTGCAGCGTCACGAAGGAAGCCGTGTTCAAGACGATGACGTCGTCGGGTACGACGGGGCAGCAGGTATCAAAGATCTTTCTTGATCGCGAGACGGCGACGAATCAGCAGAAGACGCTCGTGCGCATCGTCTCCGACTGGACGGGCAGGAGCCGCATGCCCATGCTCATCATCGACTGCCCGTCCGTCGTCCGAAATCGCGCGATGTTCTCGGCGCGCGGCGCGGGCATCCTCGGATTTTCGATCTTTGGGCGAAAGAAGCTCTATGCCCTGAATGATGCGATGGAGCTGCAGACGGACGCGATCCGCGCATTCCTCGCCGAGCATGCGGGCGAGCGGATCCTCATCTTCGGCTTTACCTTTATGGTTTGGCAGCACTTTTGCAAGGCACTGAAGGCGGCTGGCGAGAGGCTGCCCCTCGAAAATGCCGTGCTCATACACGGCGGCGGCTGGAAGAAGCTCGCCGCAAAGGCCGTGTCGCCTGCGGCGTTTCGCGCGGCACTGCAGGAGGTCTGCGGCGCGGTCGAAGTCGCAGACTACTACGGCATGGTCGAGCAGACGGGCTGCATTTATCTTGAGTGCGAGCACGGGCACCTCCATGCGAGCACGTATTCCGACGTCATCGTGCGCCGCGCGGCGGACTTTTCACCCGCGCCCTTTGGCGAGCGCGGCATCATCGAAGTCGTGTCCCTCCTGCCGAAGTCGTACCCTGGGCACGCGCTCCTCACGGAGGACGAGGGCATCGTGCTCGGCGAGGACGACTGTCCGTGCGGGCGAAAGGGAAAGTATTTCAAGGTGGTCGGCAGGCTGAAGCACGCGGAGCTAAGGGGGTGCAGCGATACCTATGCAGCAGCATTCAAATGACGGGATGGAGCGGGCGGACGTGACCTACGTGGTCGGGACGAAAGAGACCGAGGCGCAGATGGAGCTGCTGCGCCCGCTTCCGATCTTTTCCAAGGAATCGAAGGACTTCCTCGCGGCGCTTGCGGAGAGGATTCTATCCGACGCGGAGGCCAAAGCGTATCCCGACGTCGTGACGCTCGGCTTTTGGTGCCGCCCCGCCTCGCTCCGCCAGATGGAAAAGCCGTATGTGGGGGAGCGGAACCGGCTCGGGCGCGGCATCGCCTTTCACGTCGCGCCCGCGAACGTCGCGGTGAACTTCGCTTACTCGTGCCTTGCGGCATTCCTCGCAGGAAATGCGAGCATCGTGCGCCTGCCGTCGAAGGATTTCCCGCAGGTCAGGATCCTGTGCCGCCTCGTTTCGGAAGTCTTGCAGGAATATCCCGCTCTCCTGCCGTATTTCCTCTTCGTACGCTATGGGCATGAGCCTGCGATCAACGTGCGATATTCCAGCCTCTGCCAGACACGCGTCGTATGGGGCGGTGACGCTACGATTGCGGCGGTGCGCCGTGCGCCGCTTGCGCCGCGCGCGCGTGAGATCCCGTTTGCCGACCGACACTCGCTCGTCGTGATCGATGCGGACGCCTGCCTTGCGGCAGATCGCGCGCGCATCGCGCAGGCCTTTTATCGCGATACCTATCAGAGCGACCAGAACGCCTGCACCGCACCGCACTTCGTCGTATGGCTCGGCAAAGCGGCGCGCGTGGAGGCGGCGCAGGAAGCCTTCTGGGGCGCACTGCACGAATGCCTAAAGACGCGCTATGCACTGCAGCCCGTGCAGGCCGTTGCGAAGCTTGCGGCACTCTATCGGCTCGGCGCGTGCACGGAGGCGCGAAAGGCGCCGATGCCCGATAACCTCATCACGCGCGTGCACGTGCGTGTGCTCCCCGAGGTGCTTCCTGACTGCAAGGTGGGAAGCGGATTCTTCATCGAGTACGCGGCGCGGGATCTTGCGGAGATCCGTCCGCTCTGCACGCGCGCCTGCCAGACGCTGTCGTATTACGGCGTACCGAGGGAGACGCTTTTGGATGCCGTCCTTTCGATGCGCCCCGCTGGCGTCGACCGCATCGTGCCGATGGGGCGCACGATGGATTTTGCACTCGTCTGGGACGGCGTGGATCTCGTGCGGGCGATGAGCCGCGTCGTTTCGCTCGTTTGAATCAAAGGTTTGGTGGCTATGGCAACGAAGGCGTTCGTGATCTTAGACGGCGATTTGGGTGAAGACCTTGTGCCGCGATACCAGCAGGAGAAATCAGCAGGCGCATTTTCCATCGCCGGCTATGCGAGGATCGAGCATTGGCACTTACTCGATGGCATGAAGGGAATGCAGAGGCGGAGCGCGTGCTCCTAAAAGAAATATTGGGGGACACGGGCCATGTATGAAAATGCGCTGACGGAAACCGTGACGGCTTACGTTGCAGTCAAAGAAGGGCAGGATGGAAAAAGGCATGAGCATTATGGTGACGCGCTCGTCGATGCCGCCGATCGAGGAGTATATCGAGGAAATCCGGGATATTTGGCAATCGCGCTGGCTGACCAATATGGGCGAAAAACACCAGGAATTGCAGAAGGCGCTCAAGGCGTACATGAAGGCAGAATACGTTGAGCTGCTCGTCAACGGGCACATGTCACTGGAACTCACGCTGCAGGCAATGAACCTCACCGGTGAGGTCATCACGACGCCGTTCACGTTCGCTTCGACGACACATGCCATCGTGCGCAATGGTCTTACGCCCGTTTTTTGCGATATCAGGGAAGAGGATTACACGATGGATGCGTCGAAGATCGAGCCGCTCATTACCGACCGCACGTCCGCGATCCTGCCCGTCCATGTTTACGGGAACGTCTGTGCGGTGGAGGAGATCGGGCGCATTGCGAAAAAATATGGGCTAAAGGTCATCTACGATGCGGCGCATACGTTCGGCGAATGGTATAAAGGACGCGCCGTTGCAGATTACGGCGATGCCGCCTGCCTGAGTTTCCATGCGACGAAGGTGTTCCATACAATAGAGGGCGGAGCCGTTGTCTACCACGATGCAGAACTCGGACAGAAGCTCTACGATCTGAAGAACTTCGGCATACACGACGCGGAGCACGTCGAGGCTGTCGGCGCGAACGCGAAGATGAATGAGTTTGCCGCTGCAATGGGACTTTGCAACCTGCGGCACTTGGATGAAGAGATGGAAAAACGGAAATGCGTTGTTCTTGCGTACCGCGAGCAGTTGGAGGGCATCAAGGGGATTCGCTTGTGCACGCCGCAAAAGGATCTCGTGCCCAATTATGCGTACTTTCCCATCGTGGTCGAGGAGAACGTATTCGGCAAGACGCGCAACGAAGTATTCGAAGCGCTCGCAGAAGCGGATATCAAGGCGCGCAAGTACTTCTATCCGCTTACCAATACGTTTGACTGTTTTCACGGCAAGTATGATGCGGACGCAACGCCCGTCGCACGCCATATCGCGAACCGCGTGCTGGCGCTGCCGCTCTACGCCGGCCTTCCCGCAGGCGATGCAAGACGCATCTGCAGCACGATAGCGGTACTGGCAGACGCATCGTAACATGGGGAGGAGGAAGGCGCGTGTCGAGAAGTCGGACGGAAGTATACCGCGAGGCCCATGCGAAGTGGGCGGCGGGGCAGTATGGCGAGGCGGAGCATATCATGCGCGCGCTTTGGGAGGGGTCGGATGGCCTTCGCGCACTGCATGAGATGCTGTTCGTCGCGTACGTGCTGCGCGACGAGGGAAAGCCGGTCTCGGAGCTTCGCCTCCTGTTGGATTTGCTGGAGTCATTCCAGAACGACCAAAATGCAGTGCTTCTCGCTGATGCGTGGAGCATGGCAGGGGCGGCTCTTCGCCTGCTGGGCGAGAGCCGCCTCGCCCTCGATGCATTCTTGCAGGCGACAGACATAGAACCGAACGCGGCACAAAAACTGGTTGAGTGCAGCAATGCGATCTTTACGGCAAACGCGATTGAAGGGATTACGTCAGAAGAGATGCAGGAACTCTACGCGGGTTATCGCGCACTCCTTGCAAAGCGTGAAATTGCCCCCTTGGCGCCCGTCCGCTATGCACACGATGCACTTCGTATCGGCTATCTGTCTGCCGACCTTCGGGATCATCCCGTTGCTGCGTTTGTCCAATCGCTTTTTAGAGGATACGATAGAACGCGTTTTTCCATCTACGCATACTCGCTTGCCAAACGCGAAGACGTGGTGACGGAGCGCCTCCGGGCAGGCGGGGCAATTTGGCGTTCGATGCAAGGCGAAACCCATGAGCGTATTGCCGCACAGATTCGCGCCGATGAGATCGATGTGCTCGTTGATCTCGCCGGGCATACGGCAGGAAATGCCCTGCCCGTCTTCGCCTATCGTCCTGCGCCGGTGATGATTTCGGGCATTGGCTACATGGGGAGCACGGGGCTGCTTGAAACACGTGGCTTTCTGTCGGATGTCCATTGCGCACCGGATGCGCAGTCGCCGTACTTTGTCGAGCCGCTTTTGCGCTTGCCGCACAGCCATTTTTGCTATGCGCCGTACAGCAAATTTCCTACACCGGGCGAGCCGCCGTGCCAATCGCACGGCTACGTGACATTCGGCTGTTTCAATCAGTTCGCAAAGGTCACAGATGCGATGCTCGCGAACTGGGCGCAAATCCTTGCCATCCTGCCGGACGCGCATCTCGTGCTCAAGCACAAGCTTCTCGGCATGGAGGAAGGACGCGATTATGCGAGGAAGCGGCTCATGCGACTGGGGCTTCCATTTGATCGCGTAGAGCTGCGCGGCTATACGTCAGACTATCTTACGGAGTACCATGACATCGATATTGCACTCGATACGAGTCCCTATACGGGCGGGCTCACGACGTGCGAGGCGCTCTACATGGGCGTTCCTGTCGTGACGCTCGCAGGTGCGTACCACGGCGCACGCTTCGGCGCGAGCCTCTTGGAAAATGTCGGGCTTGGCGAACTCGTTGCCGGCGATGCGGGCGAATACATCGCACTTGCCGTGCATTTTGCGCATGAATGGGAATTGCTCCGCCTGCTGCGGCAGTCCATTCGCCCGCAGATGGAGTGCTCGCCGCTTATGGATGGAACAGGTTACGTGCGTACCGTGGAAGAAATTTATGAGATGCTCGTATGAATCGATAGCGACTGCCTGAAAGCAAGGCAGGGAACCCATAAAGAAAGAGGTGCCGTCTTATTCCATTGCCGCAGACGATTCTGCACGCATTATGAGCGATAAAAACCTCGTCCTATCAGCGTATGGATTGAAAAAGGAGAGAACTGCCATGATGAAGGAGATTCAATGCGCCGACTTCTCACAGGCCAACCGGGAATTGTTTCTCGACGATGCAAAAAGCCGATTGGGCATGACCTTGTGTGCTGGTTCGTATTGGGTGCAGGGCGTCTTCGATGCGGGCAGCTACGACGTGAATGCCATTGCGGGCAAATACACGGCGATTGCGCATCGCGTCCGGCTGGAGCTCGGACAGAACCACGCGTACCGAAATGTTTCCGCCTATCCGTTTGAAGCGGTTTCCCTGATCGCGGGCGGGAGCGCCGACGGGCACCACAACACCTCGCCGAACCGCAATCAGATCCTCATCGGGAATGATGTTTGGATCGGCTGCGATGTGCTCATCCTGAGCGGCGTTCGCATTGGCGACGGTGCGGTCATCGGCGCGGACGCCGTCGTGACGAAGGACGTGCCACCGTACGCAGTCGTCGTCGGAAATCCCGCGCGCATCGTCAAGTATCGTTTTGACGAAGATACGATAAAGAAGCTGCTCGATATCCGATGGTGGGACTGGGAGCCTGCTGCCATCGAGGAGGCGCGCGGCTATATGCAGGATCCCCGCGCTTTTGTCGATCGCTTTTGGAAGCAGCCGGCGCCGCTGCCCGTGACCGAGTGGACGAAAAGAATTGCGAAGCTGCAGTCGGGCGGCAAAACCGTGTATTACATGCGTGCGGATTTCGGCTCGACCGATGCGGTATGGATGCGCTTCCTCTGCCGCTTTATCGAGCGGTTCGGGGCAGGGGACGAGGCGGCGCTTTGCTTGGAAACGCCGCCTATGGCAGAATGCCCGCATGACTATGCCGTGCTTGCCTGCCTGATCGAGCAGATGGGAAGCCGCGCTCCCGCGCTCCTGACGCATGAGAGCCGCGCGGCGTTTTCGGAGTGCGTGTTTCCTTATGTCGGCGTGTTCCTGACGACGAAGGAAGCCGTTTCGCTCGAAGGCGTCCGTCTTGCGGAGGCGGACGGTGTCCGCGTACGCTACGCCCTCGATGCGCCGCCGTTCCTTTGGCCGATGAAAGAGGAGCATTTGCCGCTGCCGCGAGACGTTTGGAACGCGACGATGGAAAAGTGCATCATGTGGCGGCGGGAGAAACTCCTCGAAATGGTCTTAAAAGGGCGGTACGACGAGGCCATGGCTGCGATCTGGAATATCGCCGCTACGCTGTACGAATACAATCAGTTCTACGTCGACGATGTGACAGAGGCAGCGCTTCGCGCACTGTCCCTGCTGCTGCCCGCAAGTGAAAAGCCCGTCCCGCAGGGACGGCACGAGAGGCGAATCCTCTTTTACGATGCGTTCGGGCTAGACACCCGCGGGCTCGCACAGATTTACCTGCGCGCACTTGCCCCGCTTGCGGATGCGCTCTGCTACATCGCGCCGATCCATGCGCAGGGGAAGATGCCTTCGCTCGAAGCCGCCGTGCATGCGGCGGGCGGGGAGCTCCAGTACCTGCCGCTCGGACCGAACGCGGCGACGTACCAAAGCCTCTGCTCGGTGATCGACGCATTCGCGCCGACGCACAGCTTCCTCTACACGAAGCCGTGGGATGTGACTGGACTGCTCGCGTTCATGCGCCTTGAAGGGCGCAGCGTGCGCTATCAGATCAATCTCACGGACCATGCGTTTTGGCTCGGGCAGAACGCATTTGACTACAGCTTGGAGTTCCGCGATTTCGGCGCCTCACTCTCGCGCGACTTCCGCCGTATCCCTGAGGGGAGGCTGCGCCTTCAGCCGTTCTATCCATTCGTGGAAGAAGGCGTTCCGTTTCAGGGGTTCCCATTTGCGCGTGAGGCGGGCGATTTCGTCATCTTTTCGGGCGGTCAGCTTACGAAGACGATGGACGAGCAGCTCACGTATTATCGGATCGTCGCGCAGATCCTTCTCGACTTCCCGCAGGTGAAATTCTGGTATGCGGGCGTTGGCGACGGGCGATACCTCGCCTCGCTCGCGCAGCAGTTCCCGGGGCGCGTCGTGCACACGGGCGAGCGGCATGATTTGCTCGCCATACTCGAGCACGTCGATATGTATCTCTCTACTTGTCCCGTCGGCGGCGGGCTCATGACGCAGTACGCGGCGCTCGCGGGGAAGCCGCCCTATATCCTCGACTACAATGACTACCACTACGGCTTCCTGCTCGACGAGGCGAATCTCGGCATCCACTTCACGCAGTACGATGCGTTCATGGCGGAGATTCACCGCTATATCGGCGACGCGGATTATAGGCAGAAAAAGGACGCAGCGTTTGCCGCGCACAAGAACCTTCTGACGGCGAAAGAGTTTGCGGCAAATCTGAAGCAGATCGTGGAGACTGGGCAATCGAACTACCCGATTCACTTCTACGATGTCACGCCGAATATCCGCGGACAGGAACGCGTCTTTTTGGCGAATTATAAGAAAGCGCATCCGTTTCATCAGCCGGATTGACATTGGAAAGGAAGTTTGGCCATAGAGCAGTGCAGGGAGGAATCATGGTAACGGTGATGGAACATACGGGCGTTTCGGCAGGGATACGAGAGTTTTGGCTCGATGCAAAGCGGAAGTGGAAGGGCATCACGCTCGGCGCTGGCTCGTATTGCCGGCAGGCTTGGCTCGACGCGGGCAGCCGCAATGCGGATGTGCTCATCGGCCGCTATGCCGTGATCGGCGCAAACGTCCGATTCATCGTCGGGCGTGCGCCAGACTGCCGCGGCGTCACGGCGTTTCCGTTTGAGGCACTGGCGCTCAAGCATGACGCGCATGAGAGTCTCGTGCCCTGCCGCAATCAGGTATGCATTGGAAACGATGCACAGATCGGCGACGATGCGGTCCTTTTTGGCGGCGTACGCATCGGTGACGGCGCGGTTGTCGCGCCGGGTGCTGTCGTAATGGAGAACGTGCCGCCCTACCATGTCGCGGCAGGCAATCCAGCGACGGCAGTTGAGGCGCGCTTCGATGCGAAAACGATACAGAAGCTCCTCGACATATGCTGGTGGGACTGGCCGCAGGAGGAGGTCGGGCAGGCGCGCGGATTCATGGGAGACGCGGACGCTTTCATCGCGCATTTTTGGCGCGAGCCGCCTGCCGCAGAGGAGACGCCATGGTCGCACAAGGCAAGGGCGCTGTACGAGCAGGGCATTCACATCTACTACATGCGCGCGGATTTCGGTTCGGGCGATACGGCATGGGAGCCGCTCGTCTTCGCGTTTCTCACGCGGTTTTCCGTTCGGGACAAGGTCGCACTTTTCCTCGAGATGCCGCCCTCTTCTGTGCATGCCGCTGCCTGTGCGACGCTCTTTGGCCTGCTCGGACAGCGCGGCAGCGACGCACCGCAGGTCGCTGTGCAGGAAATCGAGGAACCCTTCCCGCAGGCGGTATTCCCGTACATCGGAACATTCTTGATGACGAAGGAAGAGGAGTCGCTCCTTGGTCTTCAGCAGGCGGAGCGCTGCGGTGTTCGTGTCGCCTATGCGCTTGATTCGGCGGAGCTGCTCTTTCCGGCAGACGGGCGGCATGAGCCTGTCAAGGGCGGGGCGCACGCGGCAAAGCGGCGCATTTGGGATCAGCGCTTTGCATGGGAGCGTGAACGCATCTTGGATTACCTGCTCGCGCAGAAGACGGAGGCGGCAATGCAGCTCACGGCATCTGTGGCTGAAGCACTCTATGCGTACAATCAGCTCTATGTCGATGATCGTATCGAGAGTTATCTGCGTGCGCTCCAGTTGCTTCTGCCGCAGGTAGGGCAGCGCGCGGGGGAGGCGGGACGCGTCCTCTTTTACGATCGTTTCGGCTACGAATCGCGCGGGCTCGCGCAGATTTACGTGCGCGCGCTCGCCGATCTCGCGGACGCGCTTTGCTACATTGCGCCGGCAGAGGCCGAGGGACGCATCCAAAAGCTCGAGGAAATTGTGCATGCGGCAGGCGGGCAGGTGCTCTATCTCGATCTCGCGCCAACCGTCGCGAACTACACGGCACTCTGCCGCGCCGTGCAGGCGTTCGCGCCCGCGCACAGCTTTCTCTACACCGAGCCACAGGACGTGACGGGCGTGCTCACTTTCATGCAGATGGAGGGCAAGAGCCGCCGATACCAAATCAATCTGACGGATCACGCGTTTTGGCTCGGCGCGAATGCCTTTGACTACAGCCTCGAGTACCGCGACTACGGCGCGGTCATTTCGCGTGACCGCAGGCGCGTGGAAGAAACGCGGATCCTCTATCAGCCGTATTACCCCGTCGTTGACTACGACGTGCCGTTTGCCGGCTATCCCTTCGCGCGTGCGGCAGGTGATTTCATCATCTTTTCGGGCGGCTTTCTCTACAAGACGATGGATGCGGCAGGGACGTATTACCGCTTGGTGGGAACCCTGCTCGCGCGCTTCCCGCAGGTGAAGTTTTGGTATGCGGGATTCGGCGACGACAGCGGCTTGCGCACGCTCATGGAGCGCTATCCTGGACGCGTATTCCATACGACGGAGCGGAAGGATCTTTACCAAATCCTCAAAAACATCGATATGTATCTTAGCACGTGTCCACAGGGCGGCGGGCTTATGACGCAGTACGCGGCGCTCGCAGGAAAGCCGCCGTACATCCTCGACTACAACGGTTTCCATCACGGCTTCCTGCTCCACGAGGAGGAGCTCGGCATTCATTTCTGCGACTACGATGCTTGTCTGGCGGAGCTTTCGCGCTACATCGGCGACGCGGCGTATCGCCGGCAGAAGGACGCGCTTCTCATGAGCCGTGCGCGGCTCATCGACGCAGACGCGTTCCGCGCGAATCTGCAGGAGATCATGGCGCATGGGAAATCACGTTATCCTCTTCATTTTTACGATGCCGACGAAACGATTGCCCGGCAGGAAGAGATCTACTTCGAACGCTTTATTCAAGATGATGCGTGATCGATGCGCGGACGGTGTGCGACATGGAAAGGCTTGGCGAAAGGAATTATTATGAAGATCAGTTTGGCGGTGCTCGATCGGCAGTTTCAACTGCATCAAGCGGAGTATGAGGCGGCAGCGCTTCGTGCGCTGCGTTCGGGCTGGTATATCCTAGGACCCGAGGTCGAAGGGTTTGAGCGCGAGTTTGCCGCTTACGTCGGCACGAAATACGCCGTCGCGGTCAATTCGGGACTCGATGCGCTGACGCTCACCGTCCGTGCGCTGGGAATTGGTGCAGGCGATGAAGTCCTCGTGCCGGCCAATACGTACATTGCGACAGCGCTCGCCGTGACGGAAAACGGCGCGAAGCCCGTATTCGTCGAGCCGGACGAGGCGTACGGAATCGCGGCGGATCGCATCGAGGCGGCGATTACGGAGGCGACGCGCGCCATCATGGTCGTCCACCTCTACGGACAGGCGTCTGATATGGACGCGATCCGCGCTGTCGCCGCACGCCATGCGATCCCCGTTATCGAGGACTGCGCGCAGTCGCATGGCGCACGTTATGCAGGATACATGACGGGCGCGCTCGGACGCGCAGGCTGCTTCAGCTTTTATCCGACGAAGAATCTCGGTGCGTTTGGCGACGCGGGCGCCGTTACGACGGATGATGCGGAGCTCGCCGCCATGCTCCGCAAGCTGCGCAACTACGGCAGCAAAGTCAAGTACCACAACGAGGTCGCGGGCGTGAACTCGCGCATGGACGAGATACAGGCGGCGCTCCTTCGAACGAAGCTGCAGCACCTGCCGGAACTTGTCGCAGAACGTCGGCGCATTGCTGCGCGGTATGATGCGGCGATCCAAAATCCGCACATCGTGCTGCCGAAGGTGCGCGACGCAAAGGGCGATCACGTCTACCATCAGTACGTCGTGCGCACGAAGGCGCGCGACGCGTTTCAAGCGTACCTCAAGGAGGCGGGCATCGAGACCGTCATTCACTACCCGATCCCACCGCATCTCGCGGAGTGCTACGCGCGCCTCGGCGGCAGGCGTGGCGATTTTCCCATCGCGGAACGCTATGCGGATGAAGTGCTCAGCCTGCCGATGTTCAACGGCATGCGTGTGGAAGAGGCCGATTACGTCATCGCGACGATAAATGCATGGAAAGGGGCATGATATGCAGGTCATCAAGTACGTATTCCAGCCGCACGGCGACGCACGCGGGCAGCTCATCGCACTCGAGGAGCTGCGCGACATTCCCTTTCGCATTCGGCGCGTCTATTACATGTACGACACGGGCGAGGGAGTCGTGCGCGGCAAGCACGCGCACAAGTCGCTCGAGCAGATCCTCGTCTGCATCCACGGGAGCTGCAAGGTACGGCTCGACAATGGGCAGGAGCAGAAGATCGTGCCGCTCGAAAAGCCGTACGAAGGGCTGTATGTCGGCAGCAATATGTGGCGCGAGATGTTCGACTTCTCGCCGGATGCCGTCCTGATGGTGCTCGCGTCCGAGCTTTACGACGAGGCGGACTATGTTCGCAGCTACGAGGATTTTCTGAACATGGTGCAGGAAAGCAAAAATGCGAATGAGGAACAGGGATAACGAAAGGATTTCAAGATGGTAGCTATCATTATGGCAGCGGGCGTAGGAAGCCGCATCAGCCGGCATGTGGACAAGCCAAAATGCTTGCTCGAAATTGAAGGCGAATCCATCCTTCGCCGAACCGTGAAAATGCTGCTGCGCAATCACATTTCATCAGTCGTTGTGACCGGATACCAGCATCGGCAGATCGCGCGGGAATTGCAGGACTTGCAGGCAACGCTTCTCCATAACCCCTTTTACCGCGTGACGAACAGCTTAGGGTCGCTGTGGTTTGCACGGGATTATATTCAAGACGACGAGGACGTGATCCTCCTAAATGCCGACGTGTTCTGGGAACAGGATATCCTCGACATTCTCCTTTTGGGAAAGGAGAATGCGCTTCTCCTCGCCGATTCGTCCGTGGAACGCTTGGAGCAGGGCGATTACTTTTTTGGCGTGCACGATGGGACGATCGTGAAGTACGGCAAGGATATGAAACGCGTGGACCGCACACATGAATACGTTGGCGTCGGCATCGTCCGCGCGGCTTTTGTGCCCGTTTTCTGCGATATGATGCAGTACATGATGGATTCTGAGCAGTACAACTGCTGGTGGGAGGATATTCTCTATCGCTGCAGCAGCGATCACGACGTTTACATCCGCGATATTGCCGGCCATTTCTGGGCGGAGGTCGACTACATCGAAGATTACGAGCGGATCATGAATTACATCTGCCAGCGCAATCAAGGCAAGGCGGCCGAGTAGATGCGGCATGAGGCGGCTTGTGAGGAAAGGGAAGGACACGATGGGAAATCGAATCGAGGGAGAAAGCGCGCCTGTCGGCTATGCGGCGATCCAAAATTTCTTTGAGGAGCGCAGCAGCCGTGCGGATGTCAGGAGCAAGTACAATTACGTCCTGTTCCAAGACGACCACCCGGAGCTGGCGGAGAAGCGCGATGCGATGGAAAAGGAACGCATCGGCGCTATCCTGGCGCCGCACATCCATAAGGGAATGTGTGTGCTCGATCTCGGCTGTGGCATCGGGCGCTGGGGCGAGTACTTCCTGACGAAAGGCATACGCTACGTCGGCATGGATGGCAGCGCGGGCATGGTGGAGCGCGGTGCGGAAAACCTTGCGGGCTTTACGGGGAAAAAGCTCTTTCAGGGCTACGTGCAGGACTTCCCAAGACGTCTTGCCGAAGTGGGGGAAAAGGGAGCATTTGACATTCTGCTCGTCAACGGTGTGTTCATGTACCTGAACGATGCGGACTTTGTAAAGGCACTCCACGATCTGCGCGATTACGTTGCTCCTTCGGCACTCATCTACTTGAAGGAGAGCATGGGCGAAACGGAGCGGCTGACGCTGCAGCAGGTCGAGTCGGCAGAACTCAAGCAGGAGTACAGTGCCATTTATCGTTCGATTGCGGAATATCGAAAGGCATTTGAAGAGACATTTTCTGCGCCTTGCTACAAACGGCTGTCGGACGGACCCCTGTTTGCAAGCGGGCGCAACCGGAAAGAAACGCTCGATTATTACTTCGTGTATCAGCGTATTTGATCGGATCGTTGGGAAAGAGAGGATATTGACGTGAATCAGCCAATGCGAATGGGAGCGCACTGTGTCGTAGGAAAGCGCGTCCAAATCGGAGCGCGCGTCGTCTTAGGGCATGGCGTCATCGTCGAGGACGGTGCGGTGCTTGGCGATGACGTCTGGATTGACAGCCATGCGATTGTGCGCGGCAATGCGCGTATTGGAGCGGGCGGTCACATTGGGGCGCACTGCATCATTGCCGAGTATCAGATGGACTTTTGCCGTGATCATGTATTTCGCGAACACCCGCTCGTGATCGGCGCGCATGCACTCATACGCAGCGGCACGATTCTCTATGCAGGGTCGCAGATCGGATCATATTTTATGACGGGGCACAACGTCATGGTGCGCGAGGATGTGACGATCGGCGATCACGTCAGCATCGGCAACTACTCCGACGTGCAGAACGAGGTGCAGATCGGCAGTTACGTCCGCCTGCACAGCAATGACCGCATCGAGCAGCTCTCGCGCATCGACGATTACGTTTGGCTCGCGCCGGGCGTTGAGCTCACGAACGACCCGACGCCGCCGTCGGACGACATGGCCGGCGTGCACGTCCATTCCTTCGCCGTGATCGGCGCACAGGCGACCGTCCTGCCGGGGTGCGAGATCCAGGCGGGAAGCCTTGTCGCAGCGGGCTCTGTCGTGACGAGGGACGTCGCAAAGGAAACGGTCGTCGCGGGCAATCCCGCGCGCTCCATGGGCAGCGTGCGCACGGTGCACCGCAGGGGCGCGCATGCGGAGGAGGCGGCGTACCCGTGGCGCGAGCGCTTCTCGCGTGCGATGCCGTGGGACGGCGTCGGCTATTCGGCGTGGGCAAGAGAGCAAGCGCCCGCAGCGCACAAGGAAAGGCGCAAGATCCGCGTCGCGTTCCTCATGCAGAATCCCTACTGCTGGGACAAGCAACGCCCCGTCTGCGAAACGCTCTGCGCTGATGAGGCTTTCGAGGTGCTCGGTATCGTCGTGCCAGGCTACGAATGCTACGACATCGGCGTGCGTCCGTTCGGCGCATGGGGCGCAGAACACGAATACTTCCATAATCTTTACGACGGGCTCATCGACGCGGTGGGAGGAGACGGAAAGCTCATCGACCTGCGCGACTATGCACCCGATTACGTATTCTATCAGCGCCCCTATAACATCGTCTTTCCGCCTGCGCTGAAGTCGGGCTACGTCGGCCAGTTCGCGAAAGTCTGCTACCTGCCTTACTGCACGAATGACGTGAAGCCGTTTGAGCGCAACATCACGTCCCTGCACGATTTCTTTGATCCTGCGTATCTTTACTTTGCCGAGGGCAGGAGCATGCACGCGGCGTTTTTCCAGGAGTACGGGGCACGTATTGCGGCGGGGACATTTCGAAACGTACTGACAGGCTATCCCGTGCTCGAGCGCGCGTACATGGAGCGCGCGAACTACGTGCCCGGCGAGAAGCTGCGCGTCCTTTGGACGCCGCGCTGGAGGTATGCAAATCCGATCGGAGGCAGTCACTTCCCGCAGTACAAGGATAAGATCATCGCGTGGAAGCAGGCGCATGAAGCGGAAATGGAACTCACGGTCCGTCCCCATCCGCTGCTTTGGCAGAACATGATCAACGAAGGCTTTATGACGCGCGAGACGACGGAGGCGTACAAGGAAAAACTTCGGCAGGCGGGGATTGCGCTCGACGCGAACGCACTTGTCGAGGATACGTTCCGCACGACAGACGTGCTCTTGACGGACAGCTCGTCAATCGTCGATGTGTTCTTCCTCTCCGCGCGTCCCATCATATACTGCCCGTATACGGACGATCTCAACGAGGAGTACCAGCAGATGTTCACAGCGATGTACATCGCGCGAAGCTGGGAAGAAGTCGAACGGTATCTCGCGCTGCTCCTCAGCGGCGAAGATCCGCTGCGCAAGCATCGCGAAGCACTTGTCTCGGAATTTTCGAAACTGCATATCGGCGCGACGCAGCGCGTCGTGGAAACGCTTCGGGAAGACGGCATGAAACAAATCGAAAAGGAGGGAAATCGTGTCCGGGATTGACGCGAAGGAAGCCCTGCAGGATGCTTGGCAGTGCAACGCAGAAGCCGTCTTGGCCTCCGCTATCGTCATGCATGCACTGGGGGAGAGGGCTATCTCCGTCGCGCGCATGAAAGAGGGCATGACGAACGATTCCTTCCTCGTGACGACGCCGCGCGGGAAGTACATCGTTCGCTTGAATGGCATTGGCTCTGGGCACCTCATATCCCGCACGCAGGAAGTGCGGACGTATGCCTTGCTGAAGGGGGTTGGCATCAGTGACGAAGTGCTTGCAATCGATCCGACATACCGAGGCGGGTACAAGATCTCGCGCTACCTGAAGGGCGCGCGCCCATGTGACCCACGTTGCGAGTCGGACGTGCGCCTTGCGATGCAGCACCTTCGCTGTTTTCATGCGCTTCATCTGCATGTCTCCTATGCGTTCGATGTTTTTGCGGAGATACTGCGGTACGAAGCGCTCGTTCGTGAAATAGGGGGGGACATATGTTCGATTGATTATGCCGCGACGAAGGAACGCGTGCTCTCCCTGCAGGTGCTCCTTGAACCGCTTCCCAAAGAGATGGGCCTCGCACATATCGATGTCGTGCCCGATAATGTCCTCTTTTCGGGCGGACGGACGTACCTCATCGACTGGGAGTACGCGGCTCAGGCGGATCAGCATCTCGATCTCGCGATGTTTGCTGTCTATGCGGGTTACGATGAAAAAGAAACGCGTCGGCTGCTCGCGCTTTACTTCGATAGGAAGCCCGCACCGTACATCACGGCAAAGGTCTTTGCCTACATGGCGGCGGCAGGACTCTTATGGAGCAATTGGTGCGCTTTTAAGACATCGTGCGGTGAAACCTTCGGACACTATGCCGACCTTCAGTACGAGTACGCGCGGAGGTTTCCAATCTTAGCACGGCACATATTGGAAGGAGACGGCGATGCATAAAGCCAAACGCGCCGTCATCATGGCGGCAGGGCGCGGCAGCCGCCTCGATCCCTTGACGCGCACCGTGCCGAAACCCTTGCTTCCCGTTCGCGGCAGCACGTTTCTGGAACGTGCCATCGCAGTGCTTCACGAGAGCGGCATTGAGGAAATCCACATTGTCGTCGGCTATCTCGCCATGGCCTTTGCGCCGATTGCCGCACGCGACCGGCGCGTGCATCTCATCGAAAATCCCTATCACGGTTCGTGCAATAATATTTCGTCGCTCTACGTGGCGCGGGCGCATTTGGAGGATGCGGTCATACTCGACGGTGATCAGTGGATTGCCAATCCGATGATCCTTGCCCCACAGTTCGAGCATTCGTGCTATTGCTGCACGAAGCCACAGCGCGAGACGAGGGAATGGCTGCTCACCGCCCCGCACGGACGCGTCGTCTCCTGCAGCCGGACGGGCGGCGTGCCAGGCGCGGCGGACTGGCAGCTTTGGAGCGTGTCATTTTGGACGGCGAAAGACGGACAGAAGCTGCGCCGATTCGTCGAAGAAGACTTTGCGAAAGAGGCGAATCGCGATCTCTACTGGGACGATATCGCGCTCTTTCTGCACCCAGATGCATTTTCACTCGGCATTCGTCCCGTGAAAGAAGGCGACCTAATGGAAATCGATACGTGTGCAGAGCTCGCCGCATTCGATCCTGCCTATCAGACGGCAGCAGGGGAGCAGAGATGATGATGCGCGGAGCAATTGGCATTGGGCTTTTGAGCGGCCTGCTTTGGGGCATCAACAACGTGCTCGTTGCACGGGCTGGGGATATAGCAGGAGAAGCGTTTTTCCTGCCGATCGTATTTGCCTCCTGCAACGACCTTTGTGCGGCGGCAACGCTCCTTTCGATTACCGCGCTGCGCGGGAAGCTATGGACGATGGCTTCCAACCTGCGGTCGGCAGGCGGAAGGCGTGTCGTGCTTGCCGCACTCGTCGGCGGACCTTTCGGGCAAACGATGTATTTTTTCGCGATCGCCAAGGCAGGTGCGGCGCCGGCGCTCCTCGTCACGGCACTCTATCCGATTGTCGGCTGTCTCTTGGCGCGATTCTTCTTGCATCAGGGCATGACGCGGCGCATGTGGGGCGGCATTGTGCTGTCGGTGGCAGGCGCGATGCTCGTCTGCGGCGGAGGCGGTATGGCAGCACATTTTCCTGAATCCTTTTTGTGGGGAATTGCCTGTGCACTTTGTGCTGCGCTCGCGTGGGGGAGCGAGATCGTCCTCGCGATCTTGGGCATGAAGACGGTCGAGCCACATGAGGCGGTCACGCTGCGCGAGGGTGTATCGGGCCTGACGCTCGCCGCAATCGTCCTATGCTTGCCGGAGGCGCGCCTTGCGGCAGGTGCTTTCGTTCTGCAGAGCGAGGCGCTTCTTCTCGTGGCGGCGGGAGTCGCAGGCGGTCTTTCGTACGCCTTTTGGTATCGGGCGAACAACGCGCTCGGCTGTGCGCGCGGAACGGCGACGAATGCGACGTACATGATTTGGGGCGTTGTGCTCGGCGCATTGCTGCATGGCATAGACACCTTGACCGCTTCGGCGGTCTGTGGCTGTGCGCTTATTTTCATCGGTGTCGCCGTCGTCGTATGGCAGCAGGAGGAAGCATGAAACGCGATATGGTTCGGGACGGTTTTTTCGTGACCGTGTCTCGCCAAAGGATTTGGGAAAAGGAACTTGAAATTTTTTCTGTCTTTGATTCGCTTTGTGAAGTGTACGATATTTCTTATTTTGCTGCGTTTTGGACGCTGCTCGGCGCAGCGCGCCACAAGGGATTTATTCCATGGGATGATGACAACTCAGGACTATTTTCGCGAAATGAGGATTGATCCATGACCAGCATTGTGATCCTGAGCTACAATACGCTCGCTTTGACGCGCCTCTGCATCGAGAGCATTCGCACCTATACGGCGGCGGATTCGTACGAGCTGATCGTCGTCGACAATGGCTCGGCAGATGGCTCGCGCACGTGGCTCAAGGAGCAGGAAGATATCCTTCTCCTATGCAACGAGACGAACCGCGGATTTGCAGGCGGCTGCAACCAAGGGATGCGGGCGGCGCACGGGGATAGCCTGCTGCTCCTGAACAGTGATACGATCGTCACACCACATTGGCTTACGAATCTTCGCCGCGCGCTCTTTTCGGCTCCTGACATTGGCGCCGTCGGAGCTATGACGAATGCAGCGTCCAATGGGCAAATGCTTCCCGTGCACTACGATGGACTGGAGCAGATGGAATCGTTTGCGGCGCGGTTCAATGTACCCGATCCATCGAAATGGCAGCCGTGGTTCATGCTCGTCGGATTCTGCCTTCTTATTCGGCGCGAGGCGTACATCGAGATAGGCGAACTTGACGAGGCGTTTAGCCCCGGCTACTACGAGGACGACGACTATGCGATCCGCCTGCGGCAGGCAGGATTCGACATTCTGCTTGCGCAGGATACGTTCATCCATCACTTCGGCTCGGCGTCGTTTCGGAAGGAGAACGATTCGGAAAAGAGTACGAAGATGCAGGCGCTCAATCGCAGAAACCGCGTTTATCTCGGAGAAAAGTGGGGGCTTGGCGAGGACTATGCGCTATCGGTTGATTGCTCCATGCTGCTGCCCGCTGTGCTGCCGAAAAAGGCAAAGGTCACGCTGCTCGATTTTCGCTACGGGAAAAATATCTACCCGCTTCGCGCGCGGCACCCCGAGGCGGAAGTCTGCGGCATCTTAGTCGGCGCGTGCCCTCTGCTGTGCCCATCGCCGCGCGTTGCGGTGCGCCGCGCGGCGAATCTGGCGGAGGCGGCGCATGCCGTGCAGGCGGGACAGGACTTCATTGTCGTGCTCACGCTCGCCGCGTATCAAGAAGAGCAGGAGACGGTTCGCATCCTGCAAACGAAACTAAATGGAAACGGGCAGGTCGTCTACAGCGATGCAAACGGGACGTACCAAATCGGGCGAGTCGGGCGATGAACGGAAACGGCGGAGGCGGGACGCGCAGGCGAACCAAAGGGGCGCAAGATGGAAAAACGGCAGGATATGCAGGAAAACAAGATTACGATTATCGCGCAGTGCGGCGCGGACGGCACGTCTGCCATGCACGCGTACGCGGAGGCGCTGATCGTGCCGGAGGGGTACGAAGCGGAATGCATCGAGATTCCGCACGCAGAATCAGTAGCCGCGGCGTACCAGCGTGCGATGGAGCAGAGCTCCGCAAAGTACAAGGTCTATCTTTCTGCCGGCAGCGTCATCGTCAAGGCGGATTTTCTCGCCGAGATGATTCGGATCTTTACGGCGGACGAGACGATCGGACTCATCGGCGCCGTCGGCACGGATCAGCTCTCGGCGAGCGGCATCATGGCGCGGTCGCCGCGCATTTACGGACGCCTGCTCTACTGGGACGGAAGCCAGTTCTCAGGAGAACAGGCGGCGGACGGCGTGCAGGATGTGATGGCGGTCACGGGCGAACTCATCGCGACGCAGTACGATACGGACTGGCGCTGCGACCTCTTTGTGCATGACTGCTTTTGGTCGGAGGCGCAGTGCGCAGAGTTTCGACGGCGCGGTCTTCGCGCCGTCGTGCCGCAGCAGGCGGAGGCGTGGGTGCTCGCAGCGAAGAACGCGCCCTTTCATGCGCCGAGCAGGGAGGTTTTCCTCGATACGTATTCCAAGGACATTTACCCGCTCGTTTCCATCGTCATTCCGACGTACCGCACGGAATTTTTCCGGCAGGCGCTTTTGAGCGTGCTCGCGCAGACATACCGCAATCTCGATATTTTTGTGACGGACAACGCCAAGGACAATGGGACAGAGGAGATGATGGCGCGCGCGTTTTCGGACGACGCGCGCATCCACTACGAGCACCATGCCGGCTACACGCCCGAGGAGAACTGGGCGCGTGCGCGCGCCTATGACAATCCCAATGCGGAGTATGTCAACTGGCTCATGGACGATGACCTCTTTCTGCCCGAAAAGATCGAAACGATGATCGACTACTTCTTCGCGAATCCCGGCATCAGTCTCGTGACATCGTACCGCGAATGCATCGACGAAAACGGGAATAAATTGCCCGATCTTCCCTATACGAAGCCGTTTGTACACCATGTGACGCGGATTCGCGGCGAGGAGCTTGGCGCGTATATCCTGCGGCACTGCATCAATGTCGTCGGCGAGCCGACGACGCCGCTCGTGCGCAAGGCGTTTCTGCTGGACGGGCACGATCTCGGCTGGACAGGGTGCGAGGGACGCTATCTGATTTCGGACTTTCCGACGTGGCTGCGCCTTTTGGCGCAGGGCGATGCGATTTATTTGCCGCAGCCGCTGAGCCGATTCCGCATGCACGAGGGCAATGAGAACTGGGATCCAGTCGTGCGGTGCAAGGGATACGTCTGCATGGCGATGGAAATCGAGGAAGCGATTCGGCGCAATGTCTTTCTGAACACGGCAAAGGAACGGCGCGAGGCGATCACCGTCTGGCTCGCCATCGTCTCGGACTTTCTGCAGGAAGCGAAGTGCGCTGAGGCACTCGGCGAATGGCAGGACGTGCAGATGCTCATGCAGTGGGTTGCCGCCATGGCGGCAGCACCGCAGGAAGACTACCAGATCCAGTTTGGCAGCGGTTCGGCGATGGCGCGGCTGATTCAGCAGGAGGCAGGAACATGATGCAGGATGATTGGATCCACGTATGCTACGCCATGCACGATGGCGGCGGCTTTGCCAAATACGTCGGCACGAGCATGGCATCCCTGCTCGCGAACACGAAGGCGCGTGTCGCGCTTCATCTTCTGCACGACGCGACGCTGACGGAGGAAGACCGCGCGAAATTTTCCGCGCTCGTTTCGCGCTATGGGGCGCGCGCACGGATCGCGTTCTATCTGCTGGAGCAGCTCGCGGCGGAGCGGATTGCGTATCTCACGCGGGAAATTGCGGGCATGGCGGAATCGCGCTTCGGTCCTGCGGCACTCTATCGCCTGCTCGCAGCAGACGTCCTGCCGAAGGATATTTCGCGCATCATCTACCTCGACGCCGATACGGTCGTGAACCTCGACATCGCCGCGCTCTACGCGGAGCGGACGGGGGAAAACGGCTTTGCCGTCTGCCGCGAGGACGTGGTCACGCGCAGCCTTCCTGCACCGCAGTACCTGCGTACGGCGGGGCTTGTGGCAGGAGGGAAATACTTCAATTCGGGCGTCCTGCTCATCGACCTTGCGGCGTACCGGCACTGCGTGCATGATGTGCTTGCGGGCGGCGTGCAGCTCCTGCGGAAATGCCCGGAATGTTTCTGCTACGATCAGGACATCCTGAATTTCTTCTTCGCGGAGGGGGCAGCGGACCTGCCGCTTCGCTACAATGATTTCGTCGTGTCCGCACGCCGCGTCGGGGAACGGGAGATAAAACCGCATATCTATCACTACGCGGGCAAGGCGCTCGACGTCATGGCGACGGAAGACGCGTACAACCGGCTCTTCGTGCATTGCTTCGCGCAGACGCCGTGGTACGACGCTGCCTTCCTCATGCGCCTGACGGAACATCTGCGCACCGCCTACGAATCGCGCAAGAAAACGCTCGCCCGCATGACGGATCTCGCCGCAGGGCGCATGCGGCAGCTCTACGGAAGTGCGGCGATGGAACCCGCGGTGTGCGATGCCTTTGCGCTCCGCGCTGGTGAGTCGTACCGTATCGTCGTCGATGCGGCAGGCGAGCTCGTCGTCGGGCGGCTCATCGCCGCGATGAAAGAGAAGCGCGATGGCTTGCACATTTTCTTCTTCGATGGCTACGATGCGCTCGCGCCACATCTCGTGCGGGCAGGATTTGAAAAGGAAAAGGATTTTTTCGACGGGCGCATATTCCTGCCTGCCGGATCGGGCGGCTGGCAACTGTCGGGGACGGATCTTTTCGATGGGCTGTAGGGCATAGCCTTCGCGCGGCATGACGTGTGACAGGGAAGGGATGGAAATATGAAAAAGAACGATGCTTCGTATCCGATAATGGCGGGCAGGAAGCTTTTTACGGCAGGGCCTGTTCGAGAGATTCGCAGCGTGTTGAAAGCAGAGGCACGGGGAAGCGCGTATATGCGCACCGATGATTTTCGGAACTACACGAAGGCCTTGTGCACGAAACTGCAGGCCGTCTTGGAAACGCAGAACCCTGTCCTGCTGGTTGCGTGCTCTGGGACCGGCGTCATGGAAATGGCCGTTGTCAACACGCATCCGCAGATGGCGCTTGTCATCGGGAACGGCCATTTTGCCCACCGTTGGGCAGAGATCTTGGACAGTCATGGATTCCCCTATCATGTATGCGCAGATGACACGTATGCGGGCGTGGAAGAATATTATCGGCACGATGGAAGCAAATACACGTATGATGTCGTGTTCGGTACATTTTGCGAATCATCGACGGGAAGATTGCTGTCGGAGATTCCTAAAATCAGCGAACGAATTCATCGCAACAAGGGGATCTTCGTGCTCGACGCGGTTTCCGGGCTTGTCGTGAACCCGTTGAAGACAGATGAATGGGGCGTGGACATGGTCATATCCTGCGCACAGAAAGGATTTGGCGTGGCGCCCGGCCTTTCCATCATCAGCCCAAGCGACCGTGCGCTTGCCCTGTGCAGACAGCGGCCGTGCACGAGCTATTACTTCGACATTGCCCGCTATGTGGAAGACTACCAAAGAGGCAGCACGCCGTACACGCCGCCGGTATCGCTCATGCATGCGCTCGACAAATCCTGCGACTTCATTCTGAGGCAGGGGGGCAAGTATATCCAAACTTGTGCCAAGCGGACGGGAGAGCTGCGCGAGCAGATGAAAGGGCTGGGCTTTTCCATTACGGATGAGGCACATCTTGGAAACTGCATCACGGAGTTCTCCGTGCCGGATGCATGGCATAAGGCCGGCATTTCCTGCGATGCGATCGTAAGCCGCCTGCGCGTCATGGGCTATGAGACGGTGCCGAAGGATCAAAAGTCTTTCCGCGTCGGCAACTATAATATCTTCCGCGCAGAGGAAATCCGGGATTTCGTGTCAGCGGTCCGAACCGTGCTCCGTTCGATGGAGCGCAATCTCCAAGCGCATTAAGGAAGAGCAGGGCTGCCTGCCGGATGGGTTGGGATCAGGGAAAGCATCTTGTCAAAAAACGCGATTTTTCGTATAATGGAAAGCGATAAAGTGAGCGGATAAAAGACAGATGGACAGGCGGCGCCCGTTCATCTGTCTTTCCGTGCGGAATTGCGTAAGGTAATGGAAGGACGGAACGTCGGTTTGGAAGGAAAGCTGAAATTATACGGGTTCAACAACCTGACGAAATCCTTGAGTTTCAATATTTTCGATATTTGCTACGCGAAGTCGCAGCGCGAGCAGCGCGACTACATCGAGTACGTCGACGAGCAGTACAACTCCGAGCGGCTGACGAATATCCTGCTGCACGTGACGGAGATGATCGGCGCGCACGTCCTCAGCGTCTCGAAGCAGGACTACGACCCGCAGGGCGCGAGCGTCGCCTGCCTCATTTCCGAGGAGAACGCAGCGGGCGGAAAGAGACCCGTCTTGAAAGTGGGCGATGAGATCCTCGCACACCTCGACAAGAGCCATGTGACGGTACACACGTACCCAGAGTTCCACCCCGAGACGAGCATCGCGACGTTCCGCGTCGATATCGACGTCGCGACGTGCGGCGAGATCACGCCCTTGAAGACACTCGATTACCTCATCGGCCAGTTCGACTCGGACATCATCACGATGGACTACCGCGTGCGCGGCTTTACGCGCGACGTCAAAGGGCGGAAGCTATTCCTCGACGACAACCTCGCCTCGATACAGGAATACATCAAGGCGGAGACGCTCGCGGTCTACGATGCGATGGACATCAACGTCTACCAGGCGAATCTTTTCCATACGCGTATGCTCATCAAGGAAATCGAGCTGCGCGATTACCTTTTCAACACGGATATTTACGAGATTCCGCCGAAGGAGCGTCTTGCGATCAGCAACAGCCTGCGGCGCGAGATGATTGAGATATACAGCGGGCGCAACGTGTTCTGAGATGATTCGCACGATTGGCGCAACGCACTCAAATGCGGAATGGGAGGAGCATCGTTGGAACGAATCGACTGCCATACACAGGAACGCGCACCCATCCTGGAGGCGCTCGAAGAATTCAAATCGCGGCGCATCGTGCCGTTTGACGTGCCGGGGCACAAGCGCGGGCGCGGCAATGCGGAGCTCGCGGGCTTTTTGGGCGATGCGTGCCTGTCCGTCGACGTCAATTCCATGAAAATGCTCGATAACCTCTGCCACCCCGTGTCCGTCATTCGCGAGGCGGAAGCGCTCGCGGCAGAGGCGTTTGGCGCGGCGCACGCGTTTTTCATGGTCGGCGGCACGACGTCCTCCGTGCAGGCGATGATTCTCACGGCGGCGAAGCGCGGCGAAACGATCATCCTGCCGCGCAACGTCCACAGGAGCGTCATCAACGCGATGATTCTCTCCGGCGCCGTTCCCGTCTACGTCAACCCGCAGACGGATGAGCGGCTCGGCATCTCGCTCGGCATGCGCTTCGAAGACGTCGAGCGCGCGATCCTTTCGCACCCCGACGCGAAGGCGGTCTTCGTCAACAATCCGACGTATTACGGCATCTGCTCGAATCTGCGCGCCATCACGGATCTCGCGCACGCGCACGGCATGATGCTGCTCGCCGACGAGGCGCACGGCACCCATTTTTACTTTCACGATGACCTCCCCGAAGCCGCCATGCATGCGGGGGCGGACATGGCGTCGATCAGCATGCACAAGTCGGGCGGCTCGCTCACGCAGAGCTCCATGCTGCTCATCGGGCCGAACGTCCACGCGGGCTACGTCCATCAGATCATCAATCTCACGCAGACGACGAGCGCCTCGTACCTGCTGCTCGTGAGTCTCGACATCTCACGACGCAACCTCGCGATTCGCGGGCGCGAGATGGTGGGGAACGTCATCCGCCTCGTCGCGTACGCGCGCGACGAGATCAACGCCATCGGCGATTACTATGCCTATGGCCGCGAGCTTATCGACGGCGATGCCGTCTGCGATTTCGATGTGACGAAGCTCTCGGTCTACACGCGTTCCGTCGGGCTTGCGGGTATCGAGGTCTACGACCTCCTGCGCGACGAGTACGACATCCAGACGGAGTTCGGCGACATCGCAAACCTGCTCGCCTACGTTTCCGTCGGCGATCGTCCGAAGGACATCGAGCGGCTCGTCGCCGCGCTCTCCGAAATCCGCCGCAATTACCGCAAGGATTCTTCCAAGATGCTGAGGGCGGAGTACATCGACCCCGAAGTCGTTGCCGCGCCGCAGGAGGCCTTCTACGCGGAAAAGGAGTCGCTCCCCATCGAGGAGACGGCGGGCAGGGTCTGCAGCGAGTTCGTCATGTGCTACCCGCCGGGCATTCCGATCCTGGCGCCCGGCGAGCGCATCACGGACGAAATCCTGGCCTACGTCCGCTACGCGAAGAAAAAGGGCTGCCAAATGACGGGACCGGAGGATATGAGCCTGCGTCGGCTCAACGTGATGAAATAGAGGGATTTGCATGAATCTTTGGTTTACGGAGCATCATACGCCGCACGTGCGTTTTTCGATCCAAGTGGATCGCCAGATCTACTCGGCGCAGAGCGAGTTTCAGCGCATTGACATTTTCGAGTCCGAGGAGTTTGGGCGATTTTTGACGCTCGACGGCTACATGATGCTGACGGAGAAGGACGAGTTCATCTACCATGAGATGATGGTGCACGTGCCGATGTGCGTGCATAAGGACGTGCGCGACGTGCTCGTGATCGGCGGCGGAGACGGCGGGACGGTGCGCGAGCTGCTGCGCTACGGGAAAATCCGCCGCATCGACCTCGTCGAGATCGACGCGCTCGTCGTCGAGGCGTGCGGGAAGTACCTGCCGCAGACGGCCGCGGGGCTAAGGGATCCGCGCGTTTCCATCCACTACGAGGACGGGCTGAAGTTCGTGCGCCACGCGCACGATGCCTACGACCTCATTCTCGTCGACTCGACTGACCCGTTCGGCCCGGGCGAAGGGCTTTTCACGAAAGAGTTTTACGGGAACTGCTGCAAGGCGCTGCGCGAGGACGGCATTATGGTCAATCAGCACGAGAGCCCGTTTTATGCGGCGGACGCCGAGGCGATGCAGCGCGCGCACAAGCGCATTGCGCTCTCGTTCCCGATCTGCCGCGTCTATCAGGCGCACATCCCGACGTACCCGTCGGGGCATTGGCTCTTCGGCTTCGCCTCGAAGCGCTACGCGCCGGTCCTAGGCGTCGACTGGGCGCGCTGGAAGGCGCTCAAAATCCCGACGCGCTATTACAACACGAAACTGCACGCGGGCGCGTTTGCCCTGCCGACGTATGTGGAGGAGATGCTGCGCCATGTTGAAGGATAATGTCGAAACGTTTCTCGGCTGCGATACGCCGTACGGGGAAGCGCGCATCGTGCTCTTCGGCGCGCCGTTCGACTCGACGACGTCGTTTCGCCCCGGCACGCGCTTTGCGAGCCGCACGATGCGCGCGGAATCATACGGGCTGGAGACGTACAGTCCGTATCTCGACCTCGACATGGAGGAGGCGCGCGTTTTCGACGGCGGCGACCTCGAACTCTGCTTCGGCGATACGGAGCGCGCGCTCGGCGATATCGAAGCGTTTGCGCACGGCATCCTCATGGACGGGAAAAAGCCTTTCCTCGTCGGCGGCGAGCATCTCGTGACCTTGCCCGTCCTGCGCGCGATGAAGGAGAGGTATGACGATCTCGCCATCCTCCATTTCGACGCGCATACGGATCTGCGCGAGGAATACCTTGGCGCGCGGCTCTCGCACGCGACGGTCATGCGCCGCGCCTGGGAGCTCGTCGGCGACGGGGGGCTCTTTCAATTCGGCATACGGAGCGGCGAGCGCGCGGAATTCTACTGGGCGCGCGAGCACACGCAGTTGCAGAAGTTCGACTTCACGGGACTGCAGGAAACGATGGAGCGGCTTGCAGGGCGCCCCGTCTACCTCACCGTCGATCTCGACGTGCTCGATCCGAGCGTCTTCCCCGGCACGGGGACGCCGGAGCCGGGCGGCGTGACGTTCCTCGATTTGCTCGGTGCCGTGCGCTGCGTCCTGCGCCATGATCCTATCGTCGGCTGCGACATGGTGGAGCTCTCGCCGCACTACGACGCGAGCGGCGCATCGACGGCCGCCGCGCTGAAGCTTTTGCGCGAAATGCTGCTCGCATGGGAAGCGCCGCAGATCCGCGCTGCAATATGAGGGATTGCCTGCATGGGAGAACATGAGACGAACGTACGGAAGGACGAACGTACGGAAGGGAAGCATGAAAAGAATGCGTGGAAACCGTCGGAATACGGGCGGATCAGCGGATAAAAGAGGAGGAATCTTACCATGGGAAAGGCTTTGATCATCGGCGCAGGCGGCGTCGCAGGCGTCGCGATCCACAAGTGCTGCCAGAACAGCGAGGCGTTTGATGCCATCTGCATCGCGAGCCGCACGAAGTCGAAATGCGACGCGTTCAAGGAAAAGCTCGGCGGCGGCAAGACGAAAATCACGACGGCAGAGGTGGACGCAAACGATGTCGCGGCGCTCACGCGGCTCATTGAGCGCGAGGCGCCCGACGTCGTCCTGAACCTCGCGCTCCCGTATCAAGACCTCTCCATCATGGACGCGTGCCTCGCCACGAAGACGAGCTACGTCGATACGGCGAACTACGAGCCGGAGGACACGGCGAAGTTCGAGTACAAATGGCAATGGGCGTACCGCGCGCGATTCGAGGAAGCAGGCATCACGGCACTGCTTGGCTCCGGCTTCGACCCCGGTGTGACGGGGGTATTTTCCGCCTATGCGCTCAAACACCAGTTCGATGAGATTCACTATATCGATATATTGGACTGCAATGCGGGCGACCACGGCTACCCGTTCGCGACGAATTTCAACCCCGAGATCAACATCCGCGAGATCTCGGCGAGGGGCAGCTACTGGGAGAACGGCGGCTGGGTCGAGACGGAGCCGATGGAGATAAAGCGCGTCTACGACTTCCCTGAGATCGGCAGGAAGGATATGTACCTCCTGCACCACGAGGAACTCGAATCGCTCGCGAAGAACATTCCCGGCATCCGCCGCATCCGCTTCTTCATGACGTTCGGCGAAAGCTATCTGACGCATCTGAAGTGCCTGGAAGATGTCGGCATGACGTCCATCGAGCCGATTGAATTTGAGGGCAGGAAGATCGTGCCGCTTCAGTTTCTGAAGGCCGTCCTCCCCGATCCCGCGAGCCTCGGTCCGCGCACGAAGGGCAAGACGAACATCGGCTGCATTTTCCGCGGCGTGAAGGATGGCAAGGAAAAAACCTACTACCTCTACAACGTCTGCGACCATGAAGCGTGCTACAAGGAAGTCGGCTCGCAGGCCGTCTCCTACACGACTGGCGTTCCTGCGATGATCGGCGCGATGCTCGTCATGAACGGCACGTGGAAAAAGCCCGGCGTCCATAACATCGAGGAGTTCGATCCCGACCCCTTCATGGCGGCACTCAATCGCTGGGGCCTCCCGTGGAAGGAAAGCTTCTCGCCGGAGCTCGTTGACTGATGGGGGCACTCGGTGCGTACAGCGTGGGCGCGCTCGGCGCATACGAGGCATACCGCGCGCTCTTTGCAGAGGTGCCGACGCCCGCGTACCTCGTCATGGAAGACCGCCTGCGCGCGAACCTCGCCATCTTGAAAAAGCTCCAGGAGGAGACGGGCGTGCGCGTCCTGCTCGCGCAGAAGGCATTCTCGATGTTTCATTTCTATCCGCTCATCGCGCAGTACCTATCGGGCACGGCGGCGAGCGGGCTCTATGAGGCAAGGCTCGCGCACGACTTCATGCCGAATCGGGAGAACCACGTTTTTTCGCCTGCCTATCGCGCAGCCGACATGGCAGAAATCGCGCAGATTGCCGATCACGTCGTATTCAACTCCTTTTCCCAGTGGGAGGCGCTCGGCAGGGGTGCGCTCGCGGCTGGCTGCACCTGCGGCCTTCGGATCAATCCCGAGCATTCGACGCAGGAGACGGCGATTTACGACCCGTGCGCTTCTGGCTCGCGTCTCGGCATCCGCCGGTGCGATTTTCGGGAGGAGCTGCTCGCGGGCATCACGGGGCTTCACTTCCATACGCTCTGCGAGCAGGGCGCAGAGCCGCTCGCGGAGACGCTCGACGCCGTCGAGGAGAAGTTCGGCGCGTACCTGCCGCGGATGAAGTGGATCAATTTCGGCGGCGGCCATCACATCACGCGCAAAGGGTATGACATCCCGCTCCTTCGGCAGTGCATTTCGCGCATGCAGGAGAAATACGGGCTCACGGTCTACATCGAGCCGGGCGAGGCGGTGGCACTCGATGCGGGGTTCCTCGTCACCGAGGTGCTCGAAATCGTCTCCGCCGATACGCCCGTCGCCATCCTGGACACGTCGGCGGCGTGCCACATGCCGGACGTGTTCGAAATGCCCTACCGCCCGCCGCTGCTCGGCGCAGGCGAGGCGGGAGAACGAGCGTATGCCTACGTGCTCGCTGGTCCTACGTGCCTCGCAGGCGACACGATTGGCACGTATTCCTTCGATGCGCCGCTCGCGATCGGCGACCGCCTCGTATTCGGCGACATGGCGATCTACACGATGGTCAAGAACAACACCTTCAATGGAATGCCGCTGCCCGCGATCTGCGCCGCGAAACCGGGGGGCGAGGTCGAGATCGTGCGGCGGTTCGGCTACGAGGATTTTCGGATGCGCCTGTCGTAAAAGCCGTAAATAAATATGGAAGGCAAAATAAAATGCCAACGGGCGACTGGATTCGCTCGCTGGCATTTTTTGTGTGCCTGTGTGACGCGGTGCGATTCTAGGCGCGTTCCCTCAAAAACGCATCTAGCTCCTTCCGGTTCGGCAGGGCACTCCGGCCGCCGAGTGCCTGCGTGTTCATTGCCGCGACGGCGGCAGCGAGGCGCGCGGCCTCGGAAACGGTTTTTCCGCGCGTGAGGGCGTAGAGAAAGGCGCCGTGGTAGCTGTCGCCGCAGCCCGTCGTGTCGATGACGTGCGCCATTTGGCAGGCACGCTGATGGATGACCTCGCCGCCGCGCTCCATGAGCCATGAGCCGCGCACGCCGTCGGTCACCCCCGCGATTTTCGTATGGGACGTGAAGAGGGCGCGAACCATTTCCGCGCAGTCCGTGCAGCCCGTATGCTTTTCCGCGAAGTCGCGCGCGACGATGCAGATATCCGCCTGCTCTGCCAGCGTGCGCATTTCCGAGCGGTATCGGTCTGCCCCGCCGTCAAAGGAAATGCAGACGCCTGCGGCACATGCCGTGCGCATGGCCTCTTCGAGAATCCCCATGTGTCGTCCGTTGATATGGAGCACACTGGCATAGGGGATGCGCGACAGGATGCCGTTTCTTGCGGCGGGGGACAGATTCTCCGTCCCGCCGCGCTGGAAATAGACGGCGCGCTCGCCCTTTTGGTTCACGAGGATGCTCGCGACGGCAGATGCTGCGCCGGGAAGGAAATGCAGGGCGCGCGTATCGACCCCGTAGGTCTGAAAGTCTGCACAGATGGCACGCCCCGCAGCATCGTCTCCCAGCTCGTCGAGCATTTGGCAGGCGGCACCGAGTTTTGCTGCCGCCGCAAGTGCCGTTGCGACGGGACCGCCGCCTTCCATCTTGACGGCGCGCGCCTCGTGCACCGCACGCCCTGTGGGGAAATCCTCTACGGCCGTCAGGATGTCGAGCGTGGAAGCGCCGATGCCGATGAGGTCAAAGACCGCAGTCATTCCTCTTCCTCGTAGTAGTTGATGACGTTCGACTTCGTCTTCAGGAACGAGGGGATGACGAGCACGGCGAGGAGAATGGCGAGGATCGCGTAGACGCCCGTCATGCCGACCGCATTTGCCGCCTGCCCGATGAGGATGCCGAGCACGCCGAAGTCCGCGTCGCCGAACGTCGTGTTCTGGAAGCCGAGCGAGCCGAGGACGGGCAGGAGCAGCGCAGGCAGGAAGGTAATCGCAAGGCCGTTGATGAAGGCGCCGAACGCTGCGCCGCGCCTGCCGCCTGTCGCGTTCCCGAAGATGCCTGCCGTCGCGCCGCAGAAGAAGTGCGGCACGAGACCCGGAATGATGAGCACGCCGCCCACTGCGCCGAGGATGAGCATGCCGATGATGCCGCCGATGAAGGAGCTGAGGAAGCCGATGACGACAGCCGTCGGCGCATAGGTGAAGAATACTGCGCAGTCCACGGCGGGGATCGCGTTCGGGATGATTTTCGTCGCGACGCCCTGGAAGGCGGGGATGAGGTCGCCGAGGATCATGCGGACGCCGGCGTAGACGACGGTGACGCCGACGGCGAACTGCAGGGCGGCCATCAGCGCGAAGAGGAACGGCGACATCGAGCCGGAGAGCGTCGCGACATAGCTAGGACCTGCTGCAATCGCCGCGATGAGGTAGATGACCATCATCGTGAGCGCCGTCGACACCGTCGTATCGCGCAGGAACCCCCATTTTTCCGGGATTTCGATTTTTTCCGTGCTGTCTTCCGGCTTCCCGGCGAACTTTCCCGCCCAGGCGGAGAGGTAGTAGCCGAGACTGCCGAAATGCCCCATGGCGATTTCGTCGCCTTCCGTCACCTGCATCGTGTAGTGCTGGCCGATTGCCGGCGAGATGGAGCTCCATGCGCCGAGGATGAATCCACCCACGAGGATGAGCTGCGTGCCCGAAAAGCCCGATGCGCCGAGCACGGCGGAGAGCAGGCATGCCATGAAGAAGCTATGATGGCCGGTCAGAAAGACGTATTTGTACTTCGTGAAGCGCGCGATGAGGAGATTGAAAATAAGTCCTACGACCAGAATGCTCATCGTCTCGACGCCGAGCATTTTCTGTGCGACGGAGGTAATGGCCTCGTTGTTCGGCACGACGCCCGCGATGTGGAATCCCGTCTCGATCATCTTGCCGAGCGGGTCGAGATTGGAGACGATGACACCAGCGCCCGCACTGAGCATGAGGTAGCCGAGTATGGGCTTGAGCGTTCCCGTCATGACTTTGTGGGCGGGACGCCTGAGGGCAACAAGTCCGATGAAGGACACGATGCCGATTAGGAGCGCGGGCTGCGAGAGCACGTCGCGCAAAAATTCCAGGATTTCCATAGCTTATGCCTTCCTTTCTGAAAAAGTCCATGCCTGCTTATTTTTCCGCTGCTTCCTTTGCCGAGGACTGAAGGAGTTCCAAAACGTCCTCCTTGATCTTCTTCTTGTTGATGTAGCTGCGGACAATGCCGACCTTTTTGCCTTCAAATTGATAGGCGAGTTCCTTCACGGTGATGATGAGGTCGCAGGGATGTCCCTGCGCTGCATTGAAATCGAGTGATTCCACTTGGGCGGCGATCCCGTTTTCCTCGCAGATTTCCTCGATCTTCATTTTGAGCATCAGGCTGCTGCCGATGCCGTTCCCGCAGACGGTGATGATGTTGAGCATGCTGCTTCCTCCTTTGCCATGCGGTCAGATCTCTTCCTGCAATTTTCCTAGGACGTAGGCATGCGCTTCCTTTTCCGTGCGCCGTGCGCAGATCCCATCGCAGAAGCCCTCGTCCTCGAAGAGCACCATTAGGTCGGAGAGGACTTTCAGGTGCTGCACCTTGTCGACGGCGCAGAGAAAGACGACGACGCGCACGGGGTCGTAGTCGGGATTTCCAAAGGGAATGGGATCTTCCAGCGTGAGGATGGCGACGCCCACGCGCTTTGCCCCATCTTCCGGACGCGCATGCGGCATGGCGAGCCCCGGCGCGATCACGATGTAGGGTCCCATCTCTCGCACGGTGCGGAGCATGGCCTCGGTATAGCGTTCTTCCGCCATGCCGAGGCGCTGCATCATTGCGCCGCCATAGCGCACGGCAGCTTCCCAGTCCGCTGCCTTGACCCGCAGCGCGAGGCAGTCCTCGGTCAGTACATCCTTTAGCATAGGCATCTCTCCTTTCGAAGCAGCGGATTCTCCCTGCGTATCGAGGAGTGCGGCAAGCTCGTCGAGCAGCTTGGGGGAATCCAGGATAATCGCGTGGCGCGTCACGGCCTGCATCACGCCCTGCAGCAGCGATTCCGGCGCGCGCCGCCGAAGCGGCAGATGGCTTCCGAGCCGCAGGAGGTCGCGCTGCGTGAGGAGCGGCGCGACGCGAATGCAGGGCGGCGCGCAAGAACCGCATAGCAGCGCTTTCGGCAGCTCCACCGTCGTGATGATGAGCTCGGGAGCCGTTTCGGATAGTGCCTGCTGCGCTTGCCTGCGCGATACGGCCGCCATGATTTCCACGTTGAAAAATTTGCGCACTTTGGCGGCGATGAGTTCCGACGTGCCGATGCCGTGGTCGCAGACGACGAGCACGCGCCGTTTCTCCTCGCGAAGCCGTCCGTGCCGCTCGAGCGCCGCTCCGAAATGCAGGACGAAGTAGGCGACCTCGGCATCGCAAAACCGGCTTCCCGCCCACTCCTCCGCAGGGGCAAGCGCCTCGCGCACGGCCTCGAAAAGCCAGCTGTATTCCGCGCGGATCTCCGCAAGCAGCGGGTTTTCGATGGGAACGCCTTGCTGCAGGCGGGAAATGGCAGGCCGCAGATGCGCGAAAAAGCCCTGAAACAGGCGCTCGTCGCGCGCCATAGCGGCATCGTTCAGCAGCGTGCCCATGCACACCAGGATGCGCCCGGCGAGCGTATGAAGCGTGAACTCGGACGGATCGAAATCCCGCTCGTCGGCAGAAAGCCCGCTGCAGGAAAGCTGCAGGGCAATCGCGTGCTGCTCCGCGCGGGAAATGCTAAGATGAAAGCGTCGGGAAAGCCGTGCGGCAATCTTTTGCGCGGCGGCCTGCTCTCTCGGTGTGCGGCTTTCCTCGCATGGCATGGGAAGGGCGTTTCCGCCCCTCTGGCGCAGGGTGAGGATGGCGAGATGGAGCACGAGGGCAGAAAACCCCGTTTCGGAAAAGACGACTGAAAGCGCGCCTTCCGCCTCGTGGATGCAGCGCTCGTAGAACGCGAAATCCGCTGCGTGGAGCTGGCCTTCAAACACGCGGGCAAGCACGTTGCGGCGCGCATCCTGCGGCGCGAGTGCAAGTTCTTCCTGCATGTGGTGTGCAAAGAGGCGAAATGCCATGGCGCGTATGGCGGATTCGTCTCCCGCAAGGCGGATCCCGCGATTGGGCGCTGCCTCCACGCGAAATCCTGCACGGTGCGCGAGCACCTTTATCTGATGGACGTCGCGCACGATCGTTGCGCGGCTGACCGAAAGCTGCTCGGCCAAAAGCTCCATGCTGACGTAGGCCTGCTGGGACAAAAGGAAGGAAAAAATGCGCTGCGAGCGCTCCTCCGGCGATGGCGCGTATAGGTTCCCCTGGCGCTCGGAGAGGAGTGCCCGCAGCGAGGCGTTCCCGCGCACATCCGCAGGCAGCAGAATCCCGTTTCGCGCACTGCGGAGAAGCGGCGGAAGATGCATCTCGCGCAGGGTGTCATCCAAAAATTTCAAATGGTACTGCACGGAGCGCGTCGAGCGGTTGGTTTTTTCCGCAATCTCCCGCACGAGCAGCGGTCGGTCAGCGCGCCGAAGGACGCGCAGAATTTCCAGACAGCGTTCGTTAAACATCTGCTCCTCCTTTCTCGTTTTATTATACAAAACAATCAAAAATAAGAACAGACAAGAGTTTGTTTCTTCGTTATGTGCAAAATGATACGATTCCTCGATGTGCAGCGATGCGTGCTCTCGTCTCCGCCAAAAAAAGAAGTCTTACGCGCCGCAGTCGGTGCCCAAGGCTTCTTGGAAAGGGGGCTTTTATCGTCAGGCGATATGCCACGTCTGTTCGAAGACGACCGGCGGCTGCCGCCCTGCGCGGCAATGAGAGAATTCCACTGGGACGCACCGCGCGTTTCTCGGTCGCTTCATTCCGGGAGGCTTAGGAAGGCTTCGCATTTCCTCTTCAGATAATGGCAGGGTTGGTGGGAACATGGTACAATATTGTAACCCTGCAAATTCGGGAAATCAATTGAGAAAAAAGGCTTGCATTTTGCATTTGAATCCGTTATACTAATTTAGTCGGTGCGCGAGTGCCGCATCATTCCTCGATAGCTCAGTCGGTAGAGCACCTGACTGTTAATCAGGCTGTCGCAGGTTCGAATCCTGCTCGAGGAGCCAATGGCGCCATCGTCAAGCGGTTAAGACACCGCCCTTTCACGGCGGGTTCATGGGTTCGAATCCCATTGGCGTCACCACCTTCGGGCGATTAGCTCAGCTGGGAGAGCGCTTGCCTTACAAGCAAGATGTCAGCAGTTCGATCCTGTTATCGCCCACCAGTTGGAATGCAAGCCACCTTTCGAGGTGGTTTTTTGCTGTATATGGCACCAACATGAATAGGACAATATGATGGAATATCAGGCATTTCTTTCGGCACTGAAACGGGATCCGCTGCCGCACGTATTCCTGCTCGCGGGGGCGGAGCGTTATTTCGTCGACCGTGCGCGCACGGCGATCTTTGCGCGGCTCTTCCCCGGTGGGATCGGATTGCAGGACGGATTGCAGCGGCTGACGGGCACTGCCGATATCGAGGCGCTGCTCGGCTACATCGAGACGGCGCCGTTCTTCGCCGATAAGAATGTCGTCCTCGTGACGGATGCGGCGTTTGCTTCCGAGAAAAAGGAATCGGATGGAGCGGGCAAGGCGAGGGCAAATCAGAAGATGGATCGCCTGCTCGCCTTGCTCGCCGATATGCCAGCGTACAGCTATGTCGTCTTTCAGACGGAGACAAAGCCGGACAAGCGAAAGAAGTTCTGCAAGACGATCGAAAAGGCAGGGCTCGCGCTCGATGCGGATCCCGTTCGCGCGTGGAATATCGGTGGCTGGCTTACGGCGAAACTGCAGGCGATGGGCAAGGAACTCGACCGCGATGCCTATGATTATTTCACGGGCGCGGTCAGCATGATGCGCGAGATCTCGCTGGAGTACCTCGACAGCGAGTTTGATAAACTCACACTCTTCTCCAATGCGCCGCGCATCACGAAGCGCGAGATGATGACGGTCTTTGCGGGGATCCCCGAAGTCTCGTCATTCGCACTCCTTGATGCCATCAGCGAGCGAAAGGTGGAAAAAGCACTTATGCTCCTGCGCCGCCAGCTTGCGGACGGCACGTATTTTACGATATTGCTGGCGCTCATGACGCGCCATGTCCGTCAGCTTTGGCAGGCGGTCCTGCTGCAAAAAAAGGGCGTTCGCGGCAGGGCGCTCGCGAAGCCCTTGGAGCTCAATCCCTTTATCGCCGAGAAGCTCGGACGTGCGGCGATGCAGTTCCCCGAATATGCGCTCAAGGACGCCATGCTCGCACTCATCGATGCCGACTATCTCTTGAAGACGGGACAGGCGGGCGACGAGCTGCTGGAACACGCGGTCATCACGCTCTGTACGGCGCCGCGTGAGACTGCGTGAGTCCGATTCAGCGCGGCTCGCCCATCGCGTCCATGAGGCGGCGGATCGGCAGGAACTTTAGGATGATGCAGCAGATCAAAAATTCGGGGATGAGGTAGCTCGCGTTGAACGTCAGCGAGTAGAGCCATGCGCTCGTGCCCTCTGGCGCGTACGAGCTGAAAAAGACAACGCCCGAAATGAAGTGGCAAAGGAACCGCGCGAAAAATGCGAGCGCCGTTCCGAGGTAGATACGGTGCGCCCAAACGCCTGCCAGCCCCATCGCCATGTAGGGGAGCGGGTAGTCGAAGAGCACTTGGACGGGATGCACGATAAAAGGATCCTGCAGGATGTTCACCATGCCGTAGAGAAAGCCTGCGAGCGCGCCAACGTTCGCACCGTAGCGGTAGGAGAGCAGCAGGAGCGGGATCATCGCACCGGCTGTGACACTGCCGCCCTGCGGCATATGAAAGAGGCGAAATTGGTGCAAGACAATGGTCAGCGCGAGCATGAGCGCGATATGGACAAGCATCCGCGTCGATAAATGGACGTGGCGCACGTAGAGTCCGCCCGAGGTCAGTGCAAAGACGCCGAGCAAGGCAAAGCCCGCAGCAGGGGCATTCAGAAGTTCAGACATGGCAGGCACTCCCTTCCGTAAGACGAAATGCGTTGATTCGCTGTGCGAAGCATAGCAAAACATGCACATATATTGTAACAAATATCAATGCGAAAGACAAGAAACGCTGATTAAAATAAGAGCGTGCGCATGATAAGCGGCGCAATGTGTGATTTAAGGCGTGAAGTTTGAAATAGGAGCGATACCATGTTGAAGTGGGCCGTGATTTATTCGTCGGTGACGGGCAATACGAAGCGGATTGCCGAGGCAATCGCAGAGCAGGCGGAGGCAGACATCTTTCGCGTGCAGGACGCGCCAAAAGACGTGTCGGGCTATGACGTCGTAGCTCTCGGCTACTGGCTTCGCCTCGGACAGCCCGATCCGCTGATGCTGCAATACCTGCCGACGGTCCACGGCACGCGTGTCCTCTTCTTTCAGACGCATGGCACGGCGCCGACGAGCGAGCACGCGATCACGAGCTTTGCACGTGCGGGCTACGTCCTCGGGGACGGAAATGAAGTGCTCGGCACATTCGGTTGCCGCGGCAAGATCAATCCCGCGTTGAAAAAGAAGCGTGAGAAGTCGGGCAGGACCGACCCGAACGATCCGCATACGGGACCGAAAAGCGAAGCGCGCTGGAAGCTCGCCTCGACGCATCCCGATGCGGCAGACATCGAGGCGGCAAAGGAATTCGTCGAGAACATGAAGCATAAGATCGCGACGAGGGAGCGCTATCTCGCGGCGAAGGCGGCGAAGATGAAGGCGGCAGCGGAAGCGGCCGCTCCTGGGAAAGCAGAATCCTAGCGCGTGCGCGCGGCGTGCCGTGCATTTCCCTCGCTTGCCTCACCAGAACCACATGGGGGAGCGCATCCTTTCGTGACATTCGGGGCAGAATCTGCGCCGGATCAATCTTGTCTTTTCCGATCGGAAACCGTATAATAAAAGGACAAATCAGGAAAGGACGATGCGGATTGGAATGGGCGGAAATCAGTATCGCGGCGAGCGCGGAGGAGACGGACGTCATTGCGGAGATATTCCACGAGGTCGGCGCATCTGGCGTCGTCATCGAAGACCCCGCACTCGTGCAGAGCTATCTTGAGGAGGGGCTGTACGACTACAGTGCGGTCGCATCCGAGGCAGAGGCGGATCGTGTGACGATCAAGGCGTACCTGCCTGCTGATGAAGATCTCGACGGACGCCTGCGCGATTTTGGGACGCGCGTTGAAACGATGGCCAAGCGAATCGGCAGCAGCGAGAGGCACCCCATTTCGTGCCAGACCGTGCGGGACGAAGACTGGGAAGACAACTGGAAAGCGTACTTCCATACGGAGAAGGTCGGCGCGCTCATCGTCATTCAGCCCGCATGGGAGACGTATGAGGCGAGTCCCGATGACATCGTCGTCCGGCTCGATCCGGGATCCGCGTTCGGCACGGGCACGCATCCGACGACGGCGATGTGCATTCGCGCGATGGAAGAGCTCGTGCGCGGCGGCATGCGCGTCTTCGATGTCGGGACTGGCTCAGGCGTGCTCGCCATCGCGGCGGCAAAGCTCGGCGCGGGCGAGGTCCTTGCGATGGACTGCGAGCGCAGGGCAGCGCGGATTGCGGCGAGGAATGCTTCATGGAATGGCGTGGATGGCATCGTAAGGACGGGCGTATCCGATTTGCTTGCCGCATTTGACGGCAAAGCGGATCTCATCTGTGCAAACCTCGTTGCCGATCTCGTCATTCGCCTTTTCGAAGCGCTCGACGCGCATCTTGCGCCAGGCGGTGCGCTGCTCGCTTCGGGCATCATCGACACGCGTGTCGCCGACGTCACAAAGGCGGCGGAAGCGCGTGGCTTTTTGATCGACCGGATCATCGAGGAAGCGGGTTGGGCGGCGATGGTCATTCGCCGCACGGGCGAAGTGGAGGGCGGAGCATGAGACGCCTTTTTTACCGCGGCATTCTCGCGGATAGGGTCGTGATCGAAGGGGCGGACGCGCACCATCTCATGCACGTCATGCGCGCGAGGTGCGGGCAGGAGCTTGTCGTCGTCGATGATGAGGGGAGCGTCGCGCGCATGGAGATCGTCGGCTTTTCGGCGGATGCCGTGCACCTGCGCCTCGTCGAACGCTTCGATGCAGACACGGAGCCGCCCGTGCATATCGCGCTCGCGCCGTGCCTGCTGAAGGGGGAAAAGATGGATCTTGTCGTGCAGAAGGCCGTCGAGCTCGGCGCGATGGAGATCCTGCCAGTCGAGAGTGCGAACTGCGTCGTGCGCTATGACGTGAAGAAGCGGGAAGCGCGCGCGGCGCGCTGGCAGAAGATCGCTGACGAGGCGGCGAAACAGTGCGGCAGGAGCGCGCGCGTCATCGTACATTCGATTCGGGATCTTCGCGCGTTCTTGCAGGAGATGCAGGCGCACACCTTGATTTTTTGCTATGAGAACGAGCAGCAGATGCCGCTCAAAGAAAGCCTGCGAACGCGTGAGGACAGCCGCTATGCAATCCTCATCGGGCCGGAGGGCGGTTTTTCGCTCGACGAGGCGGAGCAGGTCACTGCGGCGGGCGGCGTGAGCGTGACGCTCGGACCGCGCATCCTGCGCGCGGAGACGGCAGCGCTTGCCGCCCTCGCCGCGCTTCAGTACGAAAAAGGAGATTTGGGCAGTTGAAGGCAGCGCTTACGACACTTGGCTGCAAGGTCAATCAGTTCGAGACGGAGACGATGGAAGGGCTGTTCAAACAGCGCGGCTATGGCATCGTCCCGTTTGACGAGGCGGCGGACGTCTACGTCATCAATACGTGTTCCGTCACGAGCCTCGGAGACCGCAAGAGCCGTCAAGTCATCCGCCGTGCCCATCGGACGAATCCTGCTGCGATCATCGCCGTCTGCGGCTGCTATTCGCAGGTCGCGCCCGACGCGATCCGCGCGATCAAGGGCGTGCGCGTCGTGCTCGGCACGAAGGAGCGCGGGCAGATCGTCGATTGCGTCGAGCGCGCGATGCGCGAGGACGGCGTATTGGACTTTGTCGGCGATGTGCGCGGGGCGCGTGTCTTTGAGGATATTCCGATCTATGACAGTCCCGAACGCACGCGCGCCTTCCTGAAAATCGAGGATGGCTGCGAGAACTTTTGCTCGTACTGCATCATCCCGTACGCGCGCGGTCCCGTGAAGTCGCGCGAGGTCGCGCACGTGCGCCGCGAGGCGGAAAAGCTCGCCGCGCTCGGCTTTCACGAAATCGTCTTGACGGGCATCCACCTCGGTGCTTACGGGCGCGACCTCGCAGCGGATGTGACGCTCGCGGACGCGTGCCGTGCCGTGCTTTCCATCCCCGCCATCAAGCGGCTTCGTCTCGGATCGCTCGAATCGATCGAGCTTTCGCCCGATCTCTTTGCGCTCATCCGTGAGGAGGAGCGCTTCTGCGCCCATCTCCACCTGCCGCTGCAGGCTGGCTCGGATCCCGTGCTTCGCGCGATGAACCGCCATTACACTACGGCAGGATTCGCGCGCCTCATCGCGCACGTGCGTGAGGAAGTGCCGGGGGTCGCCGTTTCGACCGATGTCATCGTCGGGTTTCCCGGCGAGACGGATGCGGACTTTGAGGCGGGACTTGCATTTGTGGAGCGCATGGGTTTTTCGCGCATGCACGTCTTTCCGTACTCGCGCCGCACGGGAACGCCCGCTGCCGCGCGCAAGGACCAAGTGCCGGAACCCGTCAGGAAGGAGCGCGCGCATCGCATGCAGGCACTTGCCGACCGCATGGCAGAAGCGTATCATAACGCCTTTATCGGGCGCGAGATGCGCGTGCTTTTCGAGACGGAGCACGAAGGGGAAACGGACGGACTTACGGACAACTACATCCGCGTCTACACGAAAGACGCGGTGCGGGCGGGAGAGCTTTATGCCGTCCGCCTCGAATCCGCATACAAGGACGGCGTCTTCGGGCGCGTCCTCGCATGGATCGATCCATCGAACCCTTTAAGGAGGTGAGAGTATGAGTGATTGCATTTTCTGCAAGATCGCCGCAAAGGAGATCCCCTCGACACGCGTCTATGAGGATGATATGGTCGTCGCGTTCCATGACCTTGAGCCACAGGCACCCGTGCACGTCCTCGTCATTCCGAAGAAGCACGTCGAGAGCCTTGTTGCGCTGAGGCAGGAGGATAGGGAGCTTGCCGCACATATCCTCATCGACGTCATCCCGAAGATCGCAAACGATCTCGGCATTGCTGAGGAAGGATTCCGCACCGTCGCTAATACGGGTGACAACGGCGGGCAGACGGTCAAGCACCTGCACTTCCACGTGCTTGGCGGGCGCTTCATGAAGTGGCCGCCGGGCTGACGGCTGACCCCCAAAAAAGAGAGCGTAAGTTGTAAAATAAATTGACGCAAAAAGTTCCATTTTGCAAACGGTTCAGTTAAACTTTTAGTAACGAAAAATGAAGCAGCTTATCGTGTGATGGCGATTCAAGAGAAGTTGCATAAGACAGGAAGCTGCATAAGCTACCAAAGTCTGGCAGAGCGATGCGACAATTAAACTTGCAATTTGCCTCGAGATTGATCGCAAGGTTATGACGCAGCAGATTAACAATACGGTAATTTTCATACAAAAAAGGGATTCTATTCGTTATCTATGACGTTTGGAATCTCTTTTTCTTCCATTAGTTATTTTGCTCGTATGTTGACCAAAACGTCGTGTAAGGCGATCCCTGGCGTGCCGGTTCGCACCTCCCCCATATCGGCGGTCTGTCCTGCATTGAGCCAGTTGAGCGCAGAAAAGCGACTTTCCCCCTGCGGACAGAGAATCGTATCCTGTGGGACGGTTTCCGTGAGACCTACCGTGACGTGAAGTTCGCCCGTATCATTCCAGAGAATGGCGGCGCTGTTTTCGGAGAGACCTTTTGCCGCAGCGGCTTTGGGATGGAGAAAGACAATGGGGTGCTCGGGAAGCCGCGTTTCCGGCATTTGATGCTGACTGTTGATGTTTTGCTGTGCGTGCGGCGTTAGAAAATAGAATGGATACTCCTGTGTTGGAAAGAGAATGCTGCCCATGTCGGCGAGGGAACAGCAGTGAAATTTTCCATCATCTGTGGCAAATTGATGGTCTGCCCACGGGATGCCCGTGTCATAAGCGCGTGAGCCTTCTTCGAGTTCGCGCCAGTGCTGAATGGAAAGGCGCTCGTACACGAGGGGCGTAAAGGTTTCGTCAAGGAAATCGGCAGCCTCTTTTTGATGCGGGAACGTGCTCGTATGGGGGGCAAGTTCGTTGAGGCGGCGTGTCAATAAGCGGGCGATCTCAAGGTCACTCTTCGCCTCGCCGCGCGGCGGGATGGCGGGGGTGTTCAGTCCAACCCAATGATGAAAATATCCCGCGTAGGCATCGAGTTCCTCAAACTCGGTTGTGACGGGCAGAAACAAGTCGGACAGTGCGGCACTCTGCGTGAGGAATTTATCTGCTGTGACAACAAAATCAAGCTGTGTCCAAGTGGATAGAAGCTTTTGCAGAGAGACATCCTGACCGAGCGGATTGCGGCAGGCGATCCATAGGAAGCGAACCGGCGGGTCATGAAGGGCGGCAAGTGAATCGGCGAACTGGTTGATGTCGATGAAACGCGTATCACTGCGTCGCTGCATAATCGCATCAGAAAATAGAAGCATCCCTTGATGGGCATAGTTTACGCCGCCCCCTCTGCATCCAATGTTTCCCGTCAACATGGAGAGTGCGTCGATGAGTCGAACCGCGAAGCCGCCGTAACGATGTCGCTGCATTCCAAAGCCACACCATACGTGCATGGGATGGTTTTCTTCGATGAGCGCGGCAAGTTTTTGGACGGCATCCAGCGATTGTCCTGCGGTGCGCAGAAGCTCGTCTGCATCGAATGCCGAGAGGTCGCGCAGGAACGAGGATCCGCCTGTAATATGTGCGGGCATATCGTGTAGCATGTTGCGTTTTTCGAGCAGGTGGAGCAGGGCAAGTGCGAAGGAGGCATCGCTCCCGGGACGCAGCTGGATATAGTAGTCTGCTTTGCGTGCTGTTTCTGTAAAAACGGGGTCAAGGACGACGATCGTCGCACCTCTGCGTCGTGCCTCGTAGAAATATGGCATACAGTGCACCGCTGTCCATGCGGGATTCACGCCCCAGAGGAGGATGAGCTTTGCCTGTGTGACATCACGAATGTTGGAGGTGATATTTGCGCCGAAATCGAAATACTGTGCATCGAGACCTGCGGAAAAGCAAGGGGTTCCCCGTGTCTGTGTGGTTGCGCCCAGACTGTTGAACATTCCTTCGACGGCACGGCGCAGGAGTCCCAAATTGCCCGAATACTTGTTGAGGCAGAGCGGCAGCGTTGAGCCGTAGGACGCTTTGATTTCTAAGATTTTGTGTGCGATGAGATCGATTGCCCGCGCCCATGAGATGCGCGACCATCTGCCGCTGCCGCGCCCATGCTGGATCATCGGATGGAGAATGCGGCGCGGGTCGTAGATGGAGGAGAGAATGTGCTGGCGTTTGGAACATAGACGTCCTGCCGTGATGGGGTTCTGTGCATCGCCGTAGAGATCCGTGATTTGTCCGTCCCGACTGCGTGCGATGATGGCGCAGGAGTCATAGCAGTTGCGCGTGCAGATATGGTGGGTGATTTGATCTGTTTTATGCGTGAGCATGGAAAACCTCGTTAAAAGGAAGCAGGAAACACATTCGTACGATGCGTTTCCTGCTTCCTTTATCTCAGTGAAACAAGGGGAAGGGGAGAACGGAGGCGTAGAAGAGCTGATGTCCGAGCAGCTCCCCAAGGGCAATCAGCAGAAACGCCCAGAGAGAAAGGCGATGTGCCGCAGCACGCGGTACGGACATTTTCTTGAGCAGGAAGAGCGGCAGGAGTGCACCGACGGCAATGCGGAGAACGAGCCAGCCGGCCGGAAGCATCAGGTGTTCTGCCTGCACAACAGCATAGGCAATGCTGATCACAATTCCCGCAATCAGGACGAGTGAAATGATGCGCACGAGGGGGAACTGCACCGTCTGTTTTTTCTGCAACAGCAGAAACTGCAGGAGTGCCGGTCCCGCTGCAAAGGTCGTCAGCAGGAAGAACAGCAGGGGGAAGGGGGAGTCCCACGCAGGGCGTGAGGGGAGGGTGTAGACAAGGGAGGTCGAGAGAATGCTGAGCAGGCCGGCGACACTTCCCAGTATACCACAGAAGCGATGCAGCGGTCCTGATCGTGCATCACAATGCCGTCGTCGCGCTTTGTGTAGGCACTGGTTGGACACGCCTTCATGCAGGATGGTGCGTCGCAGTGATTGCAGGCGAGCGAGACGCTGACGCGGCAGGGCTGGGGGAGATCCTTTTCCTGCATATAGTACACCTTGCGCCAGTGGACAGAGGCTTCCTGCTGATAGAAGTTCTTGCAGGCAATTTCACACGCATTGCAGCCAATGCAGCGATCCGTATGAACGAGAAAGGCATAACGTTTGCTCAAGAGACTCACTCCTTTCAGGCTTTCACTAGGGCGACAAAGTTATCGTGGAACGCGAGACCCGGTGAGCCGGTCGCTTTCTTTCCCATATCGGAGGGAATGGCGTGCAGGGTCGTGTTGATGTTAAACGGCGTATCCTTCAGCCACATCTCGTAGACGACGAGCGTATCGGGTGCAACTGTGCGCGTAAGATGCGTCTTTAGACGCACTTCGCCCTCGTTGTTGTAAAGGCGAACCATATCTCCCTCGGCAACATGGTACTGCTTTGCCGTATTCGGATGAATCTCCACTGTCGGCTCGTGATGAATATTCGCCATCCAATCGAGGTTCTGGAACTGCGAGTTTATGCCGAGCTTCCAATGCGGGGAAATCAGCCGCAGGGGGTATGACTCGGGCACGTCCATCGGCTCGTTCCAGATCGGGAGCAGCTCGTGCCCTTCTGTTTGTGCCGTCTCGGATGCAAATTCGTATTTCCCCGACGGCGTTTTGAATTTGCTGTCCTGCCAGCCGATCAGACCCTTTACCGCCTTGCGCGGACCCTTTTTGAGTTCCTCCCAATGCGTGAGTCCGAACTGCGCCAAAAATTCCGGGGAAAACTCAGCGGCAAGCCATTCATCGATACCGCCCGAGGTCGGATAGGTACAGCTTCCGGGCGAGAGCGCATTCAGGCGGGCGGAAAGCCCCATGGCAATCGCAAGATCGCTCCTTGCCTCGTACATGGGCGCGATTGCCTGCTCGTTGAGCGAGAGCCAGTAATGCCAGTAGGAGACGTTCAGTCCGGCGGTTTCAAAGGCACTCGTTACGGGGAGGACGATGTCGCTCATGGCGACGGTCGGCGTCATAAAGAGATCTGCCGTCACGACGAGATCCATGGACTCGAACGCCTTTTTTACAACGGCGGCCTCGGGATCCTGCATCATGGGGTTGCGGCAGGCGATCCAAAGCATTTTGATTGGGGGATCCTGTGCGTCCAGAACCTCACGGCCAAAATTATTGATGTTGATGATGCGGTCTTTTTCCGTGGCCGTTCCTGCGGGCGGCTTCATCTTCATGGCGTGATACTGGATGCCCCATGTTTGGAGCTGCGCGTACTGTGCGCCGCCGCCGGAGGTTCCGATATTTCCTGTCATGGCAGCGAGCGTGTCGATGCAGCGGACGTTCTGACCGCCGTTTGTATGGCGCTGCATCCCGTATCCGATCCAGATGTTTGCGGGCTTGGTCGAGGCGTATTCCTGTGCCAGTGCCTCGATGACGCTTGCCTCGATGCCGGTCTCCTTCGACGCCCATTCAACGGTGATGTTTTCACGCAGATATTGGAGAAGTATTCTTCATAGCCCTTCGCATTCTGCTGCAGCCAATTCCTATCGACGAGATCATGCTCTAGGATGTAGCTGGCCATGCCGAGTGCGAGAGCACCGTCCGTGCTCGCTTTGATCTGAATGTACCAATCCGCTTTCGAGGCGGTTTGGGTGAGGGTGGGGTCAATGACGACCACTTTGCAGCCCTGTCGCTGAGCCTGCTCGATGAGATACATGGAGTGCACCGAGCACCACGCGGGATTTGCTCCCCAGATAATCAGGTATTTACTGTTGACGAGATCCTCGGGGTCGTTGTTCCAGATTGTCCCGAAGTCGAAGGTCTGCGCATCAATGCCCGCAGGCCAGCACGGTGTTCCCGTCGCCCGCGTTGTATGCCCGATGCTCGACATCATGCCCTCGACGCAGTAGTTAAGCAGGTTGAAATTGCCCGAGTACTTGTTGAGACAGATGGGGAGTGTAGAGCCGTATTCTTCCTTGATGGAGAGAATCTGCTTGGCAATGATGTCGAATGCTTCGTCCCAGCTGATCCGCTCCCATTTCCCACTGCTGCGCCCCACTTGGCGCATGGGGTATTTGATGCGATCCGGACTGTAGATGGATCGCGTATAGGAAAATCCCTTTGCACAGAGACGTCCATGTGTATACGTATTGGCGGGGTTGCCCTCGACGTATTTCAAAACGCCGTCTTTGACGGTCGAAAGAATGGAGCACGAGTCATAGCAGTTGCGCGGACAGGCACTTTGAAAAACCTGTTCGGATGCTTCCGCTGCAGCGGGACGGAACGGCGTTTTGTCCAGCGTGAGCGAAGACCCGATTCCAGCGGAAATGACGGCGGCGAGACTTCCCTTTAGGAAGGTTCGTCGGCTGAATGAATGCGGCGAATTCATGAGAGAGCCTCCTTTTCAGAAGTGAAAAACAACTGGGCAGCCTTGCCGACCTGTCGGCAAAATGGCGTCGTGCTGTGTGCGGCGACGTGCTCCAAATGGGGAAAGATCCAGCAGAGCAGGTGATCCCGCAGGAAAGCGGCATAATGTGCAGCGATATCGGACTGGCCGTCGGCTTGCGGCGACGGCGAGAGACTGCGGAGCAGGCAGGCAGCAAAAGCGGCCTCGTAGTGGAGATGGTCGTCTGGGATGCGACCTTTGTCGGCAATCTCGATGCCGACGGCTCGATAGGCCTGACGGACGGACATGGTTTGCCTCGTCATGGTCATCCGATGGGGGGAGAGATAGGATGATTCGTACGGGGGAGCCAAGAGTTTCTGCGGCCCGACGAACAGGCGGTTGAAGTCAAAGCCCACATCATCTTCTTTTGGCGGGAGCACCAACTCTGATTGAAGATAAGCATTGGCAAGCCGAATGAATGTCTCACCCGCTGATATATTGCCGGCGTAATACGAAGAGAGTGCTTCATACAGCGCAGCGCGTTGTTCTATGTCTTGCGATAGCATATTTTCACCTCCTCCATCGGTTCAGGAATCGTTGAGAAAACAGACCCTCAAGTGCTTTTCTAAAGCCATTTTACTATAAATTAAAACGACCAATTCTGTAGTCTTGTACAAGAATTGGTCGAAGTTTTGGAGAAACATACAATGCAAAGGCTGTTATTGTTTTAGATAGCGCAGAACGCGTAAAGACTGACAGGCAACATAGAAGAGGACACGGTGATCGGCAAGCGTGAGGTCAGCATCCAGGAGTTCGCTGATTTTACGGATGTGGTTGCGCAGCGTATTGGCGTGGATGAAAAGGCGCTGGGCAGCTGCGGGCAGCGATTCGTTTTCCTCAAAATATACTTCCAGTGTTCGCAGATAGGCTGTGTCATTTTTCTCATCGTAGTCGATGAGGGGGGCGAGCGTTTCCTGACAAAAGTCGTCGAGCTCCTCCGTGCGGACATGGGATAGGAGTTTTAAGATTCCTAAATCGGCATATAATGTAATGCCTTCCGTTGGATGGCGATATCGGCCAAGACTCACCGCCTGTTTTGCCTCCTGAAAACTGCGGCAAAGATCGGCAGGAGCACGATGCAGGCGGCCGATACCGATGGAGGATGTGGGGAGAAACGCTGCACGCGCATGGAGTTCGTGCTGAAATCGTTCCACCATGCTGCAAAGACTCTGCCGACAGAGGTCTGACTGCTCCAGCAGGAGGACGAGCTGGTCGTCCAGCATCAAGGAGATCGGCTGCAGGAGGTGACGTGAGAAAAATCGTATGGCCTCTTGTTCGAGGAGGGCAAGATGGGATGACAGCTGCTCGGCGGAGCGTGTGAGGTCGAACTCCGCGACCACAACGTAATGCGGGCGATCCACGTGGTAGTTCCACAAGCGCCCGAGTGCCGTCATTTCATTTGACGATTCGAAGTTATGGTAGATCAGGTCATAGAGAAAATGTTCCCGGTAACGGCGGTCATGGTCGTCGATTTCTTGTCTGTGCCACAGTAAAAATGTTATATTGGATCCGAACTGTGCGAGCTGATCTTCCTGCTGTAAGGAAAGATGCTCCGAGGCCGTCGGAAGGACAAGCCATCCGTATGTGGCGTTCGCCTGCGCTAATGAGTATAGGGTGAGCGTGGGGAAAGAGGCACTGCCCTGTTGAAGCAGCACCTGTCGGTTTCTTTGCAGCAGAGCAAGTACGTCAGAAGGGAAGTCTGCCGTCGCGGCAATGGGCGTCCCCACTGCATCGAGCACGAGGAGAGGGAGCCCCAGTGCGTGAGCAGCGCAGTTCATCTGCTCCTCGATGGAAAAGCCTGCCGAAGACAGGCCTGCCTCAATTGTGGTCATGATGTTCCTCCGTTCTCCAAAAACAGGTTGTCGGCTGTGCAGGAAGGATACAGATGGATGGGCGCGTGAACGTGGTCATGGCATAGCTGTCTGCCATTTGCCGAAGATCCGGTGGAACCGTACGCATATCGACAAGGCGCAGCGCTCCCATCAAACAGGCATTGACACAGGCGGGCGGCAGGTCTTGCTGCAGGCGGTCCCAGCACAAGTCGCATTTATCGACCTTTTTCGTCTGTGGGAGCAGTCGCGGTGCGTGAAAGGGACAGGCCCCGACGCAGCGTCCGCAGCCTGTGCATGCGGTGCTGTGGTGAATCACAATTCCGTTTCGCAGCTTGCTGTAGCAATGGGATGGGCAAACACGGATGCATTCGGGAGCTGCGCAGTGGTTACAGGCGAGTGTGAGACAGTCATGGGAATCCTTCACGGTCTTGAGATGCCGAAATACCGTGTGAATGCCTGCGTGCTTATGGTTGCAGGCATTTACGCAAGCATGACAGCCAATGCAGCGCGATAAATCAATCTGAAAGCCGAGCTGATGCGGTTTCATTGGACAAACTCCCTCTTGTGCTACGGTGGTATGATATAATATACAGGTGAATGTGTATTAGGAGAAATCTTACTATGGCATATCGTAGCATTGATTTTGAGCATTGTCTACGTCGTTATCAGGGGGCTTCCTGCCATCGCTGTGAAATGATTTGTCCGAACAAGGCCATCCATGACGGGCAGATCGATGAACCATTATGCGATGACTGCGGGCTATGCACTGCGGTTTGTCCGATGGGGGCTGTCCGTGCACAGGTGGACTATGAGGAGCTGTTTGTGCGCATAGAGCAGATGGAAGAGCCTCTCCTCGTTTGTAAAAAAACATCCTCCTCCGGCCTTCCCTGTCTCGGGGTTCTCACGCGCCACATCCTCTGGGGCTTGGCATCGCGCAGGCCACTTCGTATCGACTGTTCCCGCTGCGCCTCATGCAGACCTGCCGTGTCGAAGTGGCTGACACAGGAGGTGGCTGCTTGTAATGAAGCACTCGTTTTGTGTGGGAAACCTCCTATTATATGTGTACAGACGGATTCGCGCGAAAAGGAGGCAGCCGTCAGTCGTCGCTCCTTCTTTCGCGCGTTGTTTCAAGCGGTAGGAAACGAAATCGAAGAGGTTGCGAAGCACGAATCCGGCATAATGTATGCCTTTTTGCCGCAGAATTTGCTGGTGCGGCAAGCGGTCAATCCGGCAGAGATGGCATCACTCCTCGTCGGGATCGAGGTAGGTGATGCGTGCGATGGGTGCCGTCTCTGTGAAAAGATCTGTCCGCATCAATCATTGCAAATTGTCCCGACGGAGGAGGGGGCGGTTCTTTCGTTTCGAGTGGAACGATGCACTTCATGTGGCCTGTGCCAAGGGAATTGCCCGAAGTACGCCTTGAAAATTCACCCCGTCTTCGATGGGAAGAACCGTTTCATGATACGAATAGTCAAAAAAGAGACAACGCAAAACCATAACGAAAATCATTTTTTCTTGCAGCGTGGGTAAGTATTTTGCTTTACAGTTGATAGGAGAGGGATTATTTGATTTGGAATAAGCTAAACGATTTTTTTGACTTGCATGGCGACATTGCATCAATACAGGAGATTACAGAGCGGATCAATGCCGGCGTGCGATTTCGGGGGACGAATCTCAGTGTCCTGATGCTGGCGATCTTTATCGCCTCCATCGGGCTCAATATGAACAGCACGGCGGTCATCATCGGCGCGATGCTGATTTCTCCGCTGATGGGGTCGATCCTTGGAATTGGCTATGGGCTTGCCCGTTATGACAGCACATACATTCGTTCCAGCGCAGGAAGTCTGCTCGCCCAAGTGATCATTTCGGTTGCCACATCGACGCTTTATTTTTTCCTCACACCGATCGATGCCCCTTCGTCGGAACTGCTTGCACGAACATCGCCGACCATCTGGGACGTTTTGATTGCTGTCTTTGGCGGCTTGGCAGGAATCATCGGCGTAACACGCAAAGAGGGCGGGAATGTCATCCCTGGTGTTGCGATTGCAACAGCTCTGATGCCTCCTCTCTGCACCGCAGGATATGGCATTGCCACGGGCGTTATGGCGTATACCGTGGGCGCACTCTACCTGTTCTTTATCAACAGCTTCTTTATCTGTCTGACGGCATTCATCGTCCTGAAAATCATTGACATTCCCTCCAAGATAGAGCGGAACTCCGTGGAATTTTCAAGACAGAAACGCTACCTGATGGTCTTTGCAGTGCTTGTCACGCTGCCCAGCTGTTTCTTTGCGTATCAAAGCGTGCAGGAAAATCTGGAGAACGAGCAGGCGAAGATTTATATCGAGGAGAATTTCAAAGCACCACCTCGTCTGGCAATCTCCTATACTTTGGATAACGAGAAGAAAATGCTGACAGTATTTACGACTGCCGGAATATCGGAGGATGATTTGACGGTATTGACAGAGAAACTGCATGAAAAGGCACATCTCAGAGCGTTCCAGCTAGAGATTTTTTCTGCGGAAGATCGCGAAAAGATGGAGGCGATGATCGATCAAAGACTCAGCGAGGTTGAAAAAAGAGCGATCCCCTCTGTGCAGGAACGGCAGACTGTGACCGCACTCAAATCTGCCCGCGAGGAAAGCGAGAAGCAGGGAGCTTACATATTGGACTGGAATCGAGAGGCGCGTATTGTATTTCCGCAAATCTCCCGCATCGCTGTCGGGAGTGTACGCGCACCCGCCGGAACTGGGGATAAATCGGCTGCTCTGAGTGAAACGCAAATTGCGTTCATATATCTGCAATCCGATATGGACGAAGCGTCGCGTGCTCGCTTGACCGAATGGATTTCGGACAAAGCAAAGAACCGTGTAGAGGTGCACTTCCTTCCTGAAGTCTCGGCAACAAATGAAAACAAAGGAGGAACTGTATCTGAGGACGGAGCCCACATATCGTGAAAAAAACATGAGACTACATAATCATTCAGATCGTGTAATTCTGTGCGTTTTTCATTGAGGCTCTTCATGGAGAAGGAGCCCATCTTTTTCCAGATAAGCTCCAAAGTTTATAACACACAAGAGAGATTCCATTCGCCTTACCTAGCGTTTGGAATCTCTCTTTCTTTGCAAAGAATCATTAGCCATCTTCCCCTCTCTTGTGTTATAATTTTCTTATATTTGAAACGTAGGAGGGAAGGCCGTTGTTTGCAAAGACTTATGGTGCGACGACCCTCGGAATAGATGGACGGATTATCGACGTTGAGGTGGATGTGTCGCCGGGGCTGCCGGGTTTTGAACTGGTGGGGCTTCCCGATACGTCGGTGAAGGAGTCGAAGGAGCGTGTGACGATGAATCTTGCACTCGCCGATGTGCGAAAGGACAGCTCGGGGCTTGATCTGCCGATCGCCGTTGGTCTCCTTGCATCCTACGGTATGGTTCCGGAGGCGGCGGCGCAGAGTGCGCTTTTCTCAGCGGAGCTTTCTCTCGATGGAAACTGCCATCCGATCAGCGGCATTCTTCCAATGGCGATTACGGCATGTGAGCGGGGACTTGCGGAGTTTTACGTTGCTCCGTCCATTGCGGTGGAGAATTTCATCTGACAACATTTCTATTTTTGTATACTTCCTAGACATGGCGAATCCCTACTGTTGTAATTTTTATTTTACAACAGTAGGGATCTTTTTTACTGTCCGTTCTCTAGAGAGCTGTCCACTTGACGGAGGAGGAAATCAAACAGATTTTCGTCAAGGCACTGAATTCCTTGGTGGAAGTGAAAGAGAACGTGATTGCAGAACTGCGATCTCTGATTGACAGCGTTTGCCAAACGAGGGAGCTGATGGAGGAACGGGATAAAGTAGAGCAGGAACTTCGCGTTTTGACAGAACGGCTTGAAACACTGATTCGCGAGAATGCACGGGTGGCACAGGATCAGACGGCGTATCTGAAACAGGAAAATGAGATTCGCGCACTCTATGTGGAAAAGCAGGGACATCTGGCGACGTTGGATGAGCAAATTGCCGAGAGGGAGCGCAAGAGAAACACCTTGGAGGCCATGATTCAAGTGGTATGTGGTATCAACGGGGAGCAGGTTGAGTTCGATGAGGAGCTATGGGGCGGACTGCTCGATCACATTGTGGTCAAGGAGGACGGCACGGTAGTCGTTGTTTTCAAGGGAGGGATTGAGATTGGTGTTGGGGGATGAGTGCCTCTAGAAAAAAATAGATTCCATTATGCTCCCCATCCTACATTATAGTCAGATGCACATTCCTTTTCAAAGAGAATGAGATTTTGGATATCGTAAAGCAGAACTGCATCACCACATTCGGTGGTTCTGTAGGAAAATCGGCATGGAGCGCCTACCGCGCTCAAGGGATGATGAAGATTGCCGTTCTGGATGCTGACCTCATAGCAAGGAAGCAACATAGATTTCCGAATCTCGTCTGTATGGAAACTATCTGGTTATCATAAATCCGGAGAAAATGACGTACATTACGGCTTTATCGAGGCGTTTATTGAGCGGCTTAGCGAGAAGTACAACATCCGCGAAATTGTCTTTGAGCGACGTGACGCGGTACAGATGGTGCAAAACCTCGAGGGGATGAGCTTCACCGTTGTTCCATTCGGGTAGGGCTTTAAGGATATGGGGGCACCAACCAAGGAGTTGATGAAGCTGACGCTGGAAAAGAAATAGCGCACGGCGGGCATCCCGTCATGCGCTGGATGGCAGACAATATATTCATTCGCACCGATCCCGCAGGGAACATCAAGGCGGACAAGGAGAAGTCCACCGAGAAGATCGACGGCGTGATTGCACTCATCATGGCGCTGGATCGTGCGATTCGGTGTGGGAATGATACCTCCGCATGTGTCTATGATGAGCGAGGAATTTTGTTGCTGTGAATTCGTGTTTATTCGAGCGGTTCCAGTTTTGACAGCGTGACCTTGTCGTATGCACCGTTTTTCTTATCTTCGGGATGGGGTTCCAATCCGATGATGGTAATATCTTTCTGCTCTGGGCCATACACCCAATACATTCGCATGGCGCGACTGGTTCGGTTCTCCAAATATGACTGCCAGACCTTTTGTCCGTACCGTCTGGTTAAATCTTGGATTTCGTGTGTATGGAGGCTTGGATAGAATGGATTGGAAGCAAGAAGTTTTAATGCTTTGCCCCATTTTTTATAAAGGTTGGCATCTGCTTTTGAAATACTTCCATCCATGCTCTCTTTGTGCAGACGCATCCACAGTTCAAGCATTTCAGGAATACCCATATGAATCGAAAAATCCATATTCAGAATCCGGAGAGGTCAATCGGTGCAGAAACTTTTCCTGCATTCAGATTGCGGATGGATTCATCCATCATCTGTAGCGTACGTTTCGATATTTCCTCTGGACGAACCAGTTCTCGCGGCTCTAGCAGGATGATGCCGTTATCGTATTCCTGTACTTCGTAATAATCATATTTAGCACCGCGCAGTGTCAGACGTTTCTTTGCATCCAAGTGAGCCTGATAGCGACCTTTGATTGCAGCTTGCATACATATTCCTCCGTTCTAAGGAGTGGGATTTCCCACATTTGATATGGTTAGTATAAATCAAATTCGAATATTGTGCAAGACATGGGGATTGGGAGATTGCAGCGGACATAAAAATTACAAACCTGAAATGGAGGTTTCCATGAACTTCTTCACAAAACTCTTCCGTTCACGGGACAAGCCCAAGAATCACCTCGGCGGCTTGTCCTTTTTGTTTGGACAGACAGCGGCGGGCAAGGCGGTCAATGGGAGGACTGCGATGCAGACAACAGCGGTTTACGCTTGCGTGCGCATCCTTGCCGAATCCATCGCAGGATTGCCGCTCCACGTCTATAAATACAAAGGGCAGGGAAAAGAGCGTGTGTATCTACCTCACTTTCGTTGGATTTTCTATATATTTTCATTATACTACAGTCCACCCAATAATATGATCAGAAACATATAAAAAACACTAACTTTAATTTTTCGACTTACATTAATAAAAGAACTGTGCTATTATTTCTAACAGGTCGTATGAACGATATGCAGACAGAAGGGAATCACCATGACAAAGCCCCCCCATCGACAGATGAACAAATTCGGTTCTTGTCCCTTTGCTACGGCGCAAAAACTCATCGCAGGGAAATGGGCGATCCTCGTCATGCGTACCCTTGCCGCCGGTGCAAGGCGCTTTGGCGAAATTCAAAAGGAAGTCGGCGCAACACAGGCGACACTTGCCACACAGCTGAAAACGCTTGAATATGAAGGCCTGCTGACACGCACCGCCTTCCCCGAAGTCCCGCCGCGCGTCGAATACGAGCTGACGCCAATCGGTTACGCGTTCACCCCCGTCCTCGATTGCATTGAAGTGTGGGGAAACCGCTACATCGACTATCTGCATCAACACACGACACAGGCAGAATCTCTGCCGCAGGAAGAACCCACTCTATCATCACATAACGAAAGGTGATGCCACATGAAAATCACATATTGGTCCGACTACGCCTGTCCCTTCTGCTACATCGGAGAGACACGCATGAAAAAAGCCATTGCCGCGATGGACACCACCGAGCCGATTGAACTTGAAATGAAAGCGTTCCAGCTTGATCCAAATGCACCGCGAAAATCCGTAGGCAACATGACCGACCTCTTCGTACGCAAGTACGGATTCTCGCCAGATGAAGCAGAAAAGCGCATCGACAGCATTACTGCCATGGGCAGACAGGAAGGACTGAACTTCAACTTTGTCGATGCCCAGTTTGTCAATACCGTGGATGCACATCGTTTGACCAAGTATGCACAAAGCAAAGAGCCGGAGCAAGCCGACCGTCTTATCGAGGTTCTCATGGATGCCTATTTCGGCAAAAATGCCGCCCTCTCCGAACCCGATGTTCTGCGCTGTGCGGCACAGTCGGCAGGTCTTAATACGGAAGAAGCGGAAAAAGTGATCAAGTTCGACACGCTCTATCTGGACGAAGTGCAGCAGGATGAAACGGAGGCCTATATGCGTGGCGTCAGCTCCGTGCCGCTCTTTATCATCGGTGATGAACGCATTGCCGGCGCAGACAGCATCACACGGATGAAAGCCGCACTCCAAAAGGCACTGGAAAAAATAATTTTTGTAGGTTGTAAAATCAAGTTGCACAGGAAAAATTCCATAGCGGAAGCCTTATGGTAAAATAGAGTTGAACAGACCAATCTACCAAAGGAGTCACGCTATGGAACAACTAGAGTGTACCACAAAATCGGAGCATCGCAAAGGGGCACATCTCACTTATGAAGAGCGCGTCATCATCCAGATCAGACATAGAGACGGACGCTCCCTTCGAGCATCGCACAGGAGATCGGCTGCGCGCCCAACACCGTACACAACGAACTGAGGCGGGGCAGAGTTCTGCTCCACAACGGGAAGCGCGTGGGATACAGAGCTGTCAACGGTCAGGAAGTATACGAGAGCAACCGCGAACACTGCGGACGCCCCTCGTTGCATGAAAGCAAGAAAGCATTTCTCTCCTATGTAGTGAAGATGTTTCAGGAGATCCCTTCACCAACAAAGTGTACTGCGCCTCCTGCGGCAGCAAGTGTGAGCGTGACACTTGGACGAAGGGAACTAAGGTGTGGTCTTGCAGTCAGCTGCGCACGAAATGCGGATTGAAACGGCTGCCCGAATCCGAACTCAAGGAAGCGGCAGAATCCTTGTTCGGTGACTGCTTCCAGTTATGAAATGCAGATGGCGCATTACAAGAACTACATCGAAAGCCGCGCCGACTGGGATTTCGTCGGCATGTATTCGGACGAGGGGATCAGCGGCACCAACACAAAGAAGCGTGACGGCTTCAACCAGATGATCGAGGATGCCCTTGCCGGCAAGATTGACCTCATCATCACCAAGTCCGTCAGCCGCTTTGCGCGGAATACCGTGGATTCTCTGCAGAATGTCCGCAAACTCAAGGAAAACGGTGTAGAGATTTACTTTGAAAAAGAGAACATATGGACATTTGATTCGCGTGGAGAACTCCTTATCACGATTATGTCGAGCCTAGCGCAGGAGGAGAGCCGCAGCATCTCGGAGAACACCACATGGGGTAAGCGCAAGCAGTTCGCCGAGGGCAAGACCAGTGTGGGCTACAGTGCCTTTCTCGGCTATGACAAGGATTTCAAAATCAACGAGGAACAGGCGCAAGTGGTGAAGCTCATCTACAAACTCTTCCTTGGCGGGCGATCCTTCTATGCGATTACCAAGGAACTGGAGAAGCGCGGCCTCAAATCCCCATCGGGAAAGGACAAGTGGTACATTTCCACAGTGCGCTCCATCCTCACCAACGAGAAGTATCGTGGCGATGCGCTGATCCAGAAAGAGTATACGGCGGACTTCCTCGATAAGACGCGACGGAAGAATACGGGTGAGATTCCGCAGTACTATGTGGAGGAACATCACGAGGCGATTATTCCGCCGGACTTGTTCGACTTTGTGCAATCGGAGATAAAACGCAGAGAGCAGAACGGCAAGCACAGCGGCGTGAGCATCTTCGCGAACAAAATCAAATGCGGCTGCTGCGGCGGTTGGTACGGAGCGAAGGTATGGCACTCGACCGACAAATACCGCAGAGTCATCTATCGCTGCAACAAGAAATACGCCCACAAGGGCAAGCCATGCAGTACAAGGCATCTGACAGAGGAGGAGATCAAACAGATTTTCGTCAAAGCATTGAACTCCTTGGTGGAGGTCAAAGAGAACGTAATTGCGGAACTCCGATCCCTAATTGACGACGTTTGCCAAACTGTGGAGCTGACTGAGGAGCGTAATAGAATAGAGCAGGAACTTTGTGTTTTGGCAGAACGGATCGAAATACTGATTCAGGAGAATGCGCGGGTGGCACAGGATCAGAATGCGTATCTGAAACAGGAAAATGAGATTCGCGGACTCTATGTGGAAAAGCAGGGAAATTTGGAAAAATTGGACGACCAAATCGCCGAGAGGGAGAGCAAGAGAAAGACCTTGGAGACCATGATTCAAGTGGTATGTGGTATCAACGAGGAGCAGGTTGAGTTCGATGAGGCGTTATGGGGCGGACTGCTCAATTACATCGTGGTCAAGGAGGACGGAGCGGCAGTCGTTGTTTTCAAGGGCGGGATTGAAATTGTAGGGGGATAACTCTTCCTAGAACTTCATCCCGAGGGAGAATCCATACGTCACATCCAGCGTACGGAATCCCTTGGTTTTTGTTGGGCGCAGCGACGAATACGTCATAGTCTTTGGGTACAAATGCGCAATTTCGGACACAAAATCAACCGCAAGGCGGTGCAAGGGATTGTGCAGAAGCTTGGACTTCAAGTGCATTCCTTTACGCACAGAACGCACAAGTACAGCTCCTACAGAGGGTTGTCGGAACGGTGGCAGACAATCTTCTGAACCGCAGATTAAAAATCTCTATCTCGCATCAGAAGATCGCAACGGATACGAGTGAGCGCAAATACTGGCTGCAGGGAGACGATGGAAAGCTCGTCGCAGACACAAACTGTATTTCGATCCGTATATGGATTTCTTTAATGCTGAGATTGTCAGTTTTCACATCGGACAGGACACCGTCTGCGATAGGGATTCAGTCCGCACTTGAGGAGGCAATTCGTGTGACAGCAGATTGTCCTTATCGGCGCACCTTCCACTCCGACCAGGGGTGGAGGTATTAGATGAAGTTGTACACGAAACGCCTAAAGGAGGAGAGAATCTTTCAGAGTATGTCACGTAAGGGGAACTGTTTGGACAACAGTGTAATGGAGAACTTCTTCGGACTCTTAAAGCAAGAGATTTACTATGGACGTATTTACCATAGTTACGAGGAACTTAAGATGGCGATCGAAAAGCACATTGTTTACTACAACGAGCATCGCATCAAAGAATCTATCGGCTGGCTTAGTCCTGCACAGTATCGTCGCAGACCAAGCTGCATAATAAAAGCGCAAAAATCGCTTTTCTACGCTTTCAGGTCTAACTTTTTAGGGGCATTACACTGGCAGTTGGAATTTCTTTTTTGTAAAGAATCATTAGGAACATGACTGGTCCTGTGTTATAATTTGTTATGTTGAAAGTTCTTTGATTATTTGCAAATAATTTTATCCATCCCGCAATATGTCCATGAAAAAAACTATGATAGTAATAGACTAGAGAATCCTCTCACTGGAAATTTTCTTTTGCGATGGAATAAGGTGGCAATAGCACAATCATCTTGAACTTGATTGTTTTACCGATCATAGCACTGTTTTTCGCAATATTATGATATGTGGCTGCAAAGTCCGGGGGAGAAGGTGCAGGTGGTGGGCGAATATCGCTTTACAACGCAGCGTCTGAAGGGGCGGCGACTTGTAGCAGATGTGTAATGGGATTGTGAGATTGATTGCAGGAACTTTATAAGGAGAGTATTTATGACATTGGACGAGGTTATTGATTTAGCGTTGGATGGTAACAGTGTGTTGTTTTTGGGCTCTGGTTTTTCGGTCGGGGCTGTTAATAAGTGCGGAGAAAAGTTTTTGACCGGCGAGTCACTGAAACGTTATTTTGCAAAAAAATGTGAGGAGTTGAGCGAGGAGGAGTATGCAAAGTATAATCTGGCAGATATTACCGAATATTATATAGATCAACCATCGTTATCCTTTTCTGAAAAAGAGAGCCGCAAACAGAATCTGATTCACGAGCTGCAAGACTTGTTTTGCGTTTCCGGTGTTGAGGATTATCATAACGTTATTTTATCCGTCCCGTGGAAACGGATCTATACAACGAATTATGATGATGTTGTTGAGTTCTCATCTAAAGGGAGTGAGAATGAGAGAGTGCCGATTGTTTTGTCCGCATCGATTCAGGAATATATCAAGAAGAATATATGTGTGCACTTGAATGGATATATAAAAGAGCTTTCTGTACAAACTATGAAAGATGAGTTTAAACTTTTGGATAGTAGCTATACAAAAAGCACGCTTCAAGGAAACCCTTGGTTTGATTACATGAAGGAAGATTTCTTTGCAGCTGATAGGGTCGTCGTTATAGGTTATTCCTTCTCTACAAGTGATTTGGAGATCAATAGAATTTTTTTACTCCCCAATATTAAACAAAAGATCGTAATCATTTCCTATCCTGAGATACAGAAGGAGAAAATGACAGCAAACAGACTGAAAAAATATGGCACACTGTATACTCCGGGGATGCAAGGTTTTGCGGAGCGCATAGAAGGATGCAGAAAAAAATTCCGTCCATCGCCATTGGAAGAGAAGCCGTTTCTTTCTTTTTGTGAGTATGAGCCAACAAGCTTGGCACTAGAGAAACCTACCTTCGAAGAGTATAATCAGTTTTATGTTTACGGGAAATACAAGCAAAATATTTTTTTTCATAATGATGGACATTCAAGTAATCCATATGAATCTATCGTTTATCGAAAACAGGTAACGGATTTTGTTCAACGATATCAGGAGCAAAGCCGTAAAGTGTTTTTGATAACATCGGATTTGGGAAATGGAAAAACGATCTTTTGTGAAATGCTGAAAAGAGAAGTTCATAAATTTTGCAGGGTTTTTGTCTTTTTGCGAGATACAGAAGGGCTTGCAGAGGAAGTTGAACGCATTTCACAAATAAAAGAAAATGTCTTGGTCATTATTGAGGACTGCTATTCCTCCCTGCACATATTATCATATTTTTCTTATCATCCAATGCAGCATATAACTTTTTTGATGACAACAAGAATGTCGCTGTCGAGTCATGTTCGCATAAGGATAAAGGAAGAATTAGAACTCCGGCAAAAGGAACTTTTGGAGATACCCCTGCAAAAATTGGAGGATGAGGAGTGTAGGGGATTGGCAGAAATCTTTTGCAGAGAACAACTGCGAAAAGGGTATTCTGAAGAAGCTCTCTATCACAGATTTACCAACGAGTGCAAATCCTCCATGGCAAATATTATATTGGATTTATTGGAAGCACAACAGATCAAGGATAGACTGGAGAAGCTGATGGCCTCCACAATGCGTCCAGAAATGAAGGACGTTCGCGAAGTCGTTATTCTTGGGATGTGTATTTCAACATGGAAATTGTCATTAACTCGAGATGATTTGTTTTTCTTGCTCAAGGTGGACAATTCTGCAGAAACCGAGATTGAAGAGAGAGTTGTATTGAAGGAGTTGATTGGCGGGGATAACACGACGGAAGAACTTTTTGTAAAATCTTCTATTATCGCCGAATATATGGTAAAGCATGTAGTTGATGTGGGGGATTTGTGCTACATCCTGAAAAAGACGATTGAGGCTCTTGATCGTTCCTATCGTAGTAATTCTCGTTATGAAGAGACACTCAAGGCAATTATATCACATGCAAATTATGCCTGTTTTACGAGCAAACAAGAGGATACACAAAAGATTAGTACAATAAAAGATTTGTATGAGTCTGTACGTAAGTTTAAATTTTACAGGGATAACCCATTTTATTGGGAGCAATATGCGTCGGCATGTATTGATGCTGGAGATTTTGATACAGCAAAGATATGCATTAGAAATGCCTATGATTGCGCAAAGGAAAAAGAACACTTTGTGCCCTTTCAGATAGAAACTGTGGAAGCAAGGTGTTATCTGGAACAGGCAAAAGATAACATATGTGGACTCAGCGCCAAAGAGATTCTGTCTGATTATATCACTGAGGCTCAGAAGCTCTTGTTAAGACATTATCACCATGAGGGGAACAACAAGCGATATTCTATTTCGATAGCAGAAAAGATCTTTGATTTGTATGAAGAGAAAAAGAGTGAGCTTACAGTTGAAGACTTTTCTCAATATATTAAGATTATGAAGACGTTTTCTGCCAAGTGGGGGATATCGAAAGATGTGGAGGAGATAGAGGAGAGAGAACTTGAGAGCTTCCTTAAATCTGCTCAGATGTCAATGGATGATGCAAATAAACAAATTTTACTGACAAAGAAAAGAAATGCTCGAAAGCCAAAGAAGTCTTTTTCTGAGTGACTATGATAGTAGAAAAAGACGAGGGGAAATCAACCTGAAATTGAAAGGTGGAACAACAAAACATGGCGCAAGAATATATCGACTTTCCGGCAGCAGGAGAAGTACATCCAATCCCTGGGCGCAATACCCGCCATCTATATCATCACCAGCTGGATGCGATCCGCGCCCTTGACCGTATGGACGAAGAACATGCCAGTTATAGTACCCTTGTGGTGCTTCCCACAGGGGGAGGGAAAACGTATACGGCTTCCACTTGGCTACTTCGTCATGCACTCGACAAAAGGAAAAAGATCCTCTGGCTTGCCCATCGTCAGACGCTTCTTGACCAAGCTGCCGAATCCTTTCAGAATTTTGCCTACGCCGCTGAAATTCCCCACATATCATCTTTCCGCTATCGCATTGTGTCCGGTTCATCGAATCATGATAAAACGGTCAACATTGATCCGAAGGATAATTTGCTCATTATAAGCAAGGACAGTATTGGCAGGGAGTCCAATCTGGCACGTCTTGCCCCGTGGCTGGCTGGGGAGTCAGAAATTTTCCTCGTCGTGGATGAAGCGCATCACTCCACGGCAAAAACATATCGGCGCGTCATTGATTTCGTCAAGGAAAAGGTGGAGCATGTGAAACTGATTGGTCTCACGGCTACGCCCTTCCGTACTGCAGAGAATGAGCAGGGGCTTTTGGCGCATATCTATAAAGACGGTATGTCGGGGGGTAAATCGAAGAAAAATGACATCGGCATTGCCTACAAAGTTGACCTCAAGGAACTTATCAATCGGCAGATACTTTCGCATCCTCATTTTGAAACCTACTACACGGATGAGGAGTATGGCAAAGATTTGGGGATTGAAGCATGGGAAAGCATCCAGCACCTTGACACTCTTTCTCCCGAGCTGTCCCAAAGTATCGCTGAGAGCGGCCCCCGCAACAAATTGATTGTGGATACCTATTTGAAGAAGGCTGACGAATATGGGCAGACCATTGTCTTTGCCGTCAGCATTGACCATGCGATTGCTCTCGCCAAACTTTTCAACAACGCAGGCATTAAAACCGAGTACATCGTATCTTCCATCAAGGATATGGGAACTGGTGTGACCATCAGTGCCAAGGAAAACGATCGTAAACTTGAAGCCTTCCGCAGCGGTGATGTAGAGGTCTTGGTGAATGTCAATATTCTCACTGAGGGCGTTGATCTGCCCATGACGAAAACCGTGTTCCTCGCGCGCCCCACCGTTTCTACCATTCTTATGACACAGATGATCGGCCGTGCACTTCGCGGTGAAAAAGCGGGCGGCACCAATATCGCCTACATTGTCTCCTTTGTCGATAACTGGAATGAACACATCGCATGGGTCAGTCCGGATACAATTTTTGTCGGAGATAGCGAGTGGCCGCCGAAGGATAGTCCGGAGTATAAAAAGCAACAAATTCGATGGGTTGCAATTTCCAAAATTGAGGAATTTGCTGCTATCCTAAACGATGCCATCGACACCACGCAGCTCGAGGCAGTTTCTTTTTGGGAGCGCATTCCTGAGGGAATGTATGCGTTCCAATACATCAATGAGGAGGGAATCGATTTCTCCTATCAGGTCATGATATATAACAGCACCCAAGACGCCTATGAGAAAATGATGCAGGCACTCCCAGATCTGTTTAAGGGCATCAATACAGATGACGAATATCTCTCCGACGATGCGCTGAACAACTTGGAGGCGGAATGCAAAAAGCGGTTTTTCCATCGTGACATGGTGCCGCCCTATGACCCAAGAGATGTGCGGCATATCTTGAAATATTATGCGCAGAAGGAATCCGAGCCGAAATTCTATACGTTTGACCAAGTGGACAGGAACAAGCTCGATGTTCCCGCGATTGCGCGGCACGTCTGGGACGAGGATCTTGGTCCAAAGAAGAGAAAAGAATATCTCGATGCTCTGTGGGAAGGCGTCGATGACAATCTTCTGCAGCTATTTTTTGGGAAAAAGATATATTTTCTTCGCATGGTGGATATTGAACTTGCGAAGATTTCTGACCCGGAACTTTATGAGTCGGAGACGAATGTGACTTACGATCAAAGAACCCTAGAGAATCTTCCTTTGGATAAAATCAAGGAAGTTGATCCTGATCTGGAACAAGATTTGCGGAAGGGGGCGTTTGCCAAGGCGAAAGTTCCTTCCGGCTATGTTTGTGCGCATTGTGGAAACGTATTTTCCAATCGGCGATACCTTAATGTAGATCATATCATCCCCATGAACAAGGGCGGACTCTCTGTGCTCGAGAATTTGCAGATTCTTTGCCGTACCTGCAACGCAAAGAAGGGCGACCGATCGGAAGGGGAATACTGATGGAGAAACTCCTATACACTGCCTTGGATGTAGCCTGCATTATTGATTGTGAGGGATTATCTATGCAGGAAGCCGTTCTCCTTGCGCAGCGGATGCACACAGAGGATAAACCGTTTTTGTCGATGGAGTATCGGCAAAATTATCGAAAATGGCTGCTGGACATATTGTATTGGTCGGATTACATGCAGGACAAAATAGCTCTTGATGCCGAGTTTCCCTCGGTACAGGCAGTCTCTGACGGAACGTTGGACGTATCTGCATTGATGCGTGATGACTTCGATATGGATCTCTTTTTCAAGAAGCTGCGTGTGCAAATTCTTTATCTTGGGAAAAAAGATTATGCTCGCATGAAACTCAGGACGTTGATGGCGAAATACGGATATCAACGTCGCTCGAAGGACTTTGTGCGCTTCCTAAAAATTCGGCTCGTTTTTTACCATATTCAAACAACACTTCGTGGAAATGAGATTTGCGATGTGGAGACGATGGACTGCCTTGATGATATGATTACGTTCCGTGTGATGTAAAGAGAGGAGCGTGGCCACTACACAAATGATGACCGCTTTTGGAGGTTTTTCCTTAGAGACTTGTTTTTTAGAGTACTAGAGTGACATTACAGAAGTTCCTGCGTCGAACAATCCTATTGTTCATTATTTGAATGTCATGATGAGGCAGCATTTACATTCGCAAAGTTGCTCTGAATCGCATTGAATATGATGTTGTCGGATATGATGGGAATATTGGTGAGGAGTGTTGGGCGAAAGTGGAACGTTTTGATTTTGGGAGTGAAAATTAATGAAAAAGTTTCTTGTTACGATTCCTTTAGATTATACAAAATTTTCTATGTTAGATATTCATTCATTTAATGCTAATGTAAAAATAAAGATGGATGAATCAATAACTGTACATTTAGATGAAATATGCACTTATGCTAATCAAGACGTGAAAGAAGAATATAATGTTGCTGTTATTATTTCGTGTGATAGTGAGCAGTTTAAAATTACCGTGGAATATATATATGCAGATACAGAAAAATATGCGTTTGAAATAGCTGACTGCATTGCATATGAAATTTGTAAAGATTTATCTTATTTGGCTCAACTACATAATATTAATACTCACTATTTTCATGTTAAATTTTATTACTATACTAGGAATATAAAAATTCTTGAGGAGAAAATCTCTAATGTAAATGAAGGTGATTCTTCCAATAAAGTAAAACAGATTATTATTAGCGATAATATATCAATTAAGGAACATATTAGTATGACTGAAATACATTCTTTAAGTAAGGATGATTTTCAAGAAATTTTTCAAAAATCAAAGCCTAATTCGGGAATAAACTTAATGCTTAATTTTTTTTATAAAGCGCTTGGAGATATTGATCCATCTAGTCAGTATTATAATCTTTTTACAATTATAGAATACATTGAGAATAACGATAAAAAATTTGCACAAGCAATCCAATTGGTAAAAAAAGATGAATGTGATGTGTTAATTGATAGTCTTAAAGCTAACATAAATAATTTATGGTTAGATGATAGCAGCGATAAGAGAAACGAATATAAAAAAAGGCTGATTAGTATTATCAGCCAAGATTTGCAACGAATGACAAATTTAACCCGCGCGGAAAAAATAGCTGCAATTATTAATAATGGTTATAAAATTTATGATATAAAAGAACCGCCATTTCAATTTGAGATAACACCTGTTAAAATGAAAGAATTTATAGATCTAAGGAACAAACTGTTTCATGGAGCAAAAACGGATCAGTGCGATGGTGAAAAAATACAACGCTTATCCAACGAACTTATGGTATTGTGTCAAAAGATAATGGCTAAGATAATTTTTGGTGATGGAGTATGAATTTTATTATCGCAATTGTACGAAGAAAATCTTTACCAAACAGAGATTCCATTCGCCCTACCTAGCGTTTGGAATCTCTTTTCTTTTGCAAAGAATCATTAGCCATCTTCCCCTATCCTGTGTTATAATTTTCTTATATTTGAAACGTGGGAGGGAAGGCCGTTGTTTGCAAAGACCTATGGTGCGACGACCCTCGGAATAGATGGACGGATTATCGACGTTGAGGTGGATGTGTCACCGGGGCTGCCGGGCTTTGAGCTGGTTGGGCTTCCCGATACGTCGGTAAAGGAGTCAAAGGAGCGGGTACGGACGGCGATTCGTAACTCGGGCATTCAGCTGCGGCAGGAGCGGGTGACGGTCAATCTTGCACCCGCCGATGTGCGAAAGGACAGTTCCGGGCTTGATCTGCCAATAGCCGTCGGACTCCTTGCATCCTACGGTATGGTTCCAGAGGCGGCGGTGCAGAGTGCACTCTTCTCTGCGGAACTCTCTCTTGATGGAAACTGCCGTCCGATCAGCGGCATTCTCCCGATGGCGATTACGGCGCGGGAACATGGTCTGACGGAGTTTTACGTTGCTCCATCCAATGCAGACGAAGCACTCCTGATTGACGGGCTGAAGGTCTATGCGGTCGAGAATCTGGCGCAGCTTGTGCGTCATCTGACGGGCACGGAGAAGTTGACTCCTGCTGTGCCACACTCGACAGAGCAGAAAAAGGATGCAGCCTTTACCGATGACTTTGCGGATGTGCAGGGACAGTATCAGGCGAAGCGTGCGCTTGAGATTGCAGCGGCGGGAGGGCATAATGTCCTGATGGTCGGTGTACCCGGCTCTGGCAAGACGATGCTGGCACGTCGGATGCCTTCGATTCTGCCGGAGCTGACGAAAGAGGAAGCCATCGAGATCACGAAGATTTACAGCATCTCGGGACTGCTCGGCAAGGATACGGGGCTTGTGACGACGCGTCCCTTCCGCAGTCCGCATCATACATCCTCGACGGTGGCGATGATCGGCGGAGGCAGTATCCCGCGTCCGGGGGAGGTGACACTCGCGCATCACGGCGTGCTCTTTCTCGACGAGCTGCCGGAGTTCAGCAAAAAGACACTTGAGGTGCTGCGTGAGCCGATCGAGGATCGCCAGATTACCGTGTCGCGTGCGAACGCAACGCTGACGTTTCCCTCTAGTATCATTTTGGTAGCGGCAATGAATCTATGCCGCTGCGGCAGGTACGGTAACATACGTGGGGTGGATCAGTGGCTATGGCAATACCGTCATCATCAATCACGGCGGCGACCTCCATACGCTCTATGGACACAATCAGACGCTCTATGTCGCGGTGGGGCAGCCCGTCGCACAGGGAGAGGTCATCGCCGCTGCGGGCAGCACAGGGAACTCAACGGGACCGCACTGCCATTTCGAGGTGCGCCCGAACGGTGAAAATGGAGAGCCGGTCGATCCGGGGCTCTATGTCCCCGGGCTGCTTGCGCTCGAGCAGGAACAGGGCGGCGGGCTCGGTCTCGATTTCCACGGTCATACGAAGGACTGGGTCGTGACGAACGACTTCGCAAAGCCCATCAGTGATCTCGTCAACAGCATCGTTGAGGTGATTACGACTGGGCTGGAGCTCCTGCAAGGCTACGTGGCGAAGATCTTCTTCGTCCTCGTTGCCATCGACCTCGCGCTCGGTGGGATGGGCAAGGCGATGACACCGACGAGTGAGGATCGGGAGGGGCTCTTCAAGTGGCTCGTGCGGCGCGGCCTATTCTACGGGTTCTGTCTAGTGCCCCTCTACAACTGGGGGAATTTGTCGGCAATTTGGCACTCCATGGATTCCCCGCGCTCGGGGCTCTCGCGGGCGGCGATCTGTCGGCAGCGGAGGCGGCAGTCTCCGACCCGACGAAGATCGTGCAGAAGGGCATGAACATCATCGCGCCTGTCTTTAACGGCGTCATCCACTCGAACGGGTCATCCAGTGTTATCCTCCTCCTTCTCGGCAGTACGGGCTCCGTTCTCCTCATGCTGATCTTTGCGGCGATCCTTTTCGTGCTCTTCTGCTTCATCGGCTACACCATCGCCATCGCCTACATCGAGTTCTACGCGACGATTCTCTTCAGCTTCACGGTGTTCCCGCTCGCAGGACTAAAGCACGTACGGCATTTCGCATCGAACGGCATCAACAGCGTCTTTGCCGCTGCGCTCAACCTCATGTTCTTCTGCCTCTTTGCGGCGATGCTCCAATCGACGATGCAGCACATCGTCGTCGAGAACCTCATGTCGCAGGCGGTCGCCGCAGAGGCGGCATCCGGAGATCCGGAGCAGAGCATTGCAGGTCGCCCGAAGGCAGAGCTCGCCTACCGCATCTCGCAGATCATGCAGGAGCGGTACGGGCGTACCCTCCATCCCTCGTGGATTTGGGCGCAGCTTGCCCATGAGACGGGGAACTTCACCAGCCGGCTCGCCGTCGAGGATCACAACTACGGCGGCATCAAGGCGTACGGCGACGCGAAGACGGCCGGCATCTCGCCCGAGGGCGACTACTACCGCCACTTTGACAGTGATGAGGAGTTCGCGCAGTATGCGGCATCGAACTACAACGCCTACGCCGAGGACGGCATCTATGATGCACGCACCATCGGGGAGTTTGCGGCGGCACTCAAGCACGGCGGCTACTTCGGTGCGACGCTCGAATCCTACACGTCGGCACTGATCTCATTCGTCGGCGGCAGCGCAGGGGTGGCACAGCAGGCAGTTGCGAACAATCTGCTGCTCCTCCAGTTGATCCTCGTTGTTCTCATGTATATGTACTTTGCCGACCGCATCCACAAGTTTGTCAATACCCAGTTCGGCGGCGCGGGTTTTAAGCTCTCCGAGCGACAGGGCGTATTCAACTAAACGTGAATATAAAACGAGAAACTTCAGGTGTTCAAATTGAATACCTGAACCAAAAGGAGATGCGATTCATGTTCTTACAGCGATGGAAGAAGCACCGTGTCAAAGTCATGTTTGTCGCCCTCTTTACGGCATCGGCATCCGTCGGTGCGCTCGTTGCGCACATGCACGACGGCGAGGCGTGGGGGGTGCTGCGTCCACTTGACCCGTCGAACTACTATAGCCCGACGTCAATCTCGTGGGCAGACACGGCGAATCCCGGGCACTATTTTTATCATGATCTCGGCAGCAACGGCGGGAATGTTTACGACATCACGCGTGAGATCAAGTCTATCCTCTTCGGTGAGAAGTTCACACATATCCTGGAGACGATCACGGCACAGCTCGGCATTGACATCAAGAATAAGACGCCGCTCGATGCGGGGATTCTCCATGCAACGGGACAGGTCGCGCAGGAGAAGGAGGCACACACGGCAGATCTCTATGAGACAATGCAGCGGGAGCTCCTCACGGAGAGCACGAGCTTTCACGACTATGAGGAGAGTCCAGCGAACTGCGAAGCACAGCGTATCCGCTCACACCAGCGGCAGGGAATCGCTGCGGCTGCGGGGAAATACGCACAGCTGGCGAGCAGTGCCCTCGCCGATAACAATGCGACGCGTGAGGCGGTGCACGCGCTCGTTGCGGCGGCAGCAAACGCCCAGGGCGAGACGGAGCTGCGGCAGATCACGGAGCAGCTGAACGCACTCGGGACACTCGACCAGGCACAGATCAACGCTCTCCTTGCGGCGAAGGTGCAGCTCGAGAACGATATGCGGCGCGTCAAGCTTGACCAGGAGATCGAGTGGGCAAAGCAGGCGGAGGATGCAAAGATCATTGTCACCGATCCATACAACGAGGAACGCAACGCTGTGAGCGGCTACACGCGCGAGAAGCCGCGCGGGTTCGTCGCCTTTAAGTAAAGAACGGCGCAGGAAAGATCTGTAGGTTTGTCAATCATGTGTTACACTGAGCCAAATATTTTTCCAAACATTTGTTTGGCGAATCCCAGCCCAGT
>NZ_KI273073.1 GCF_000469545.1 Mitsuokella sp. oral taxon 131 str. W9106
TTGCGACAATTAAACTTACAATTTGCCGTGGATTGACAGCATGTGCAAAGAAACTGCCAAATACATAAATGTCATCAAGTGGAACGCCTAACATCCGAAGAATCGGTGGGACTTTCGTTACGGGGTAAAGGTCACCATTCTTCTTGTCCTTCCATTCAGCCTTGTCTGAGGAAATGCATCGATCAATCAAGGCATTCCAATTTCTTTCTGCTTCCGTTATTTCGTCTCACTCCTTTTATCTGCCAACGCCTTGCGCTGCGGCAGGATCATACGGGTCTTGTGATCTCCGGGCGTTTTGATTTTCCTGCTGCTTTTGGATGGTCACTTCCCTTGCGATTCCCGTTGCCTGCCCCGCTTCCATCTCACGGCGGCGCGGGGATTCCTTCAGCAACGCATTCCGGATGGCATGTGCGCCGAATCCAGCCTCGGCCATCTTCTGCGCTGCATGGAGGTCGGTCAGATAGCTGTGCTTGTCTTCCTTGTCCTCTGCCAAAACGGCGGGGATCGCCTCGCGGTAGAATGCCTCTGCCGACTGCAGCCCATGGGCTCTTTGCAGGATGGCATCGCGCTGCTCGGAAAGGGATGCAACGCCTGCCCCAAACACCTCTGCCGTCTGACGCAGCAGGGCGTCCACCTCCCGGTATGCCTGCCTGCGCAAAAAGGCTTTGACCTTGCTCGGCGCAAGTTTCACGGAGAAGTATGCATCCTTCACGGCGTTTCGCGTGCTCGCAAGCAGCTCGGATGAGACGATGCGCGGCCGGTCGAATGCGGCTTTCCGCGTCTTTTCGGCCTCCTGCAGGAACTGCATCGCCGTCGCAAGGCATTTGGCCATTGCCTCCGGCGCGATATCCTCCGTCTTTCGCTCCAACATCCCGATTTCCTCGTGCATCGCAGCAATCCGATCGCGATACGCCTGTTCGCGCGCGATGAGCTTTTCTCGCTCGGCCGCAAAGAACGTTTGGCTCTTTTCCATCGCGCGCTGGGCATCCCCAATCGCCTGTGCGCGCTCTTCCGCGCGTTTCCCCGCACGATACGCCTCGCCTGCCTGTTCGATCCGGCCTCGGATGTCCTCATGCTGCGGCACATAGGCCTCCCATGCCTCGATGTTCGGGCCGTATCGCTCCTCGGCATCTTCAAACCCACGCATGCTGCAGCACAGGTACATCGCACGCCTCCAAAGATCATCCGATGCCTCCTTCGGCATTGGCGGATCGGCATCCACGAGGCTGTCCGAGATTTCCCTGTAATACGAGTCCGTGAAGCTATCTTCCTGCACAGGTGATGCGGGTTCGGCTTCTCCTGGTGTATTGGATTCTTCAGCCGTTTGATTCCCATGCATGTGATTCATTTCTTCCGGCATGTTCCATTCCTCCTCGTTTTGCGCCCTTTTGAATTCGTCTAAATCTTTTTCTGTCTTTACATTCTTCATGTCTTCTGATACAATAAGTTCAGAAAGAGCTTCGCGTACTTCGGAGGCCACGGGAAAAGCGTTCCCGCAGGATCGAAAATATGCGATGCTCTTATTTTTATTGACATAGAGCACTTTACATTCGTTGATTTGTTTCTTGAACCATGTGAAATCCGGTTTGTTCTTGTCCCACCATTCGGTTTTCCCGTACGCAGAATTGAAGAAATGCTCGGTCGTTGCTTCGCCCAAAATCGTTTTATTCAGTTCCAGCGGGACAACCACCGTTGCGCCATTGACATCTTGCAGTTCCAAGACGAAAACGTACGAGTTCGGTTTGCTTCCTTTGGTGATCATCAGGGGATCTGTTGCCGCCTTTGGTATTTGACGCAGCACCTCAAGTGTCATCCCCGGATGATCCCGGCGGATGGCATGACGGAAGAAACTGCCGAAAATCTGGATCTCGTCCTTTGGTGCGCCAAGCAGCTGCAAGACTGGCGGGATTTGCATCACGGGAAAATGGATGTTATCCATCTCCTTTTTCCATGTCCGTTTGTCCGCCTTGTCGTATCGGTCGATCAGCGCATCCCATCGTTCAAGAATCGTTTGAAGTGCTTCCGCTATTTCAATCACCCCGTTTCCCTTCTCACCGTCCCACGCCCTGCGCTGCGGCAGGCTCGTGCCGGTCTTTTACCTGCGGGGCGTTTTGTTCTGCCTTGGTCCTTTGGATGTACGGGCTTCGCAGGGCTTCCACGGTCAAGTTCGCGCCGTAGAAGCGATCCTGCGATACGGCAGCGTAGGGGCTGTTGCGCTGGATGGCCATGCCGATGCGCTTCCGTGCGGCTTCCTCCTCCTCGCCCTGCCGGATGCTTTTGCCCAGCTCTTCTGCGGCAAATGCGAGATCCGCATCATGCCAGCCCTTCTGATCGGCAGGCGTATAGGCAGAGAGCCCATGATGAAAGGCACGCTCGCGAAAGTCCTTCGCGTAGGCAAGCTGCATGGCGATCCGCTCGCCCTCGGCAGGGTCGTCGGTCTCATGGAACGCGCCCGGATGGGTCACCATCGTTTCCTCGCTCTGCCCGGCAAGGTAAAAGTTCTGCTGCAATTTGCCGATGTAGGTCTGAAAGGTCTCAGGGCCGACACGCTCGACTGCTGCATGCATGCGCTCCTTGAGGCCTTTCGGCGGCAGGGGCGTCAGGGCAAGATCCCCGTGGTACCGATGGAGTTCCTGCAGGGTGAAGCCGTTTTCCTCTGCGCGGCAGATATAGCCGTCCGCCTCAATGAGGTCGCCTGCCTGTATGGGACGCTTTCCTTCCGGCGGATGCAGGCGGAACGCGGCATAGGCTTTTGCGATCGTCACGCCTTTGCGCAGGTAGTTCCCCTCTGCCACCTTTTCGTAGTCCCGCCTCAGGCGCGGGACTTCCCGGACGTCTTCCCGCGCTTTCTCCCTCCGATAGTAGACGGCGATCCGCACGGCTTTGTTGGCGAAATAGTCATAGTCGGGCGCAAGCCCATGCTCTGCCGCCTGGCTTGCAGAAAGCTGCTTTTCATAGTAGACGGCGCCGTGCTTCCCTCCCTTGTCCGCCGCATCGACGAGGTAGAGGTTTTCCTTTGGGATGGAACCGGATGTGACAGGATGGTCGGGATAGTATTTGTAGAAGCGTCCCGTCAGATTGGCCTGTGCCTCCGGCGGGAGCGCGAGCACGCGGCCATCACGGACGCGTACCGGCAGGAAAACAGTTCCTCTGCGGACGGGACGGCTTCTTTTGCCGTCCCCTGCTTCTCCCGATCGTTCGGCCCTGCTTGTTCCTTGTTCGCCTCGATTGGCTCATGCGATGGTTCGGCGGCGGGCACGGCAGCCTTCTCCTTTGACGCAGGAAGGACGCCTTCTGCCGCCGGCGTCAGGCGGCTAGACGTGCGAAATGCTTCCGGCACCAGCCGCTTGATGTAGCCGACGATCTTCCTTGCATCCGTCGCCGCCTTGAAAATCGCCATCTTGTCCGCTTTCAGCTCCTCGATCCACGACTGAAGGTATGCCGCATGGCTCTCAGGATCCAACGGGATTCCGAGGTCAAGCGACAGGAAGGTCGAGGCAAGCTCGGCGCGCAGCTCTTCGCGGGCATAGGAGCGGGAGGTCTTGTCCGTGCTCATCTCGCGGTTCATGCGGCTTTCGTGCCCCGTCCAATGCGCGAGTTCATGGAGCGCCGTCGCATAGTAGCCGCCTAGATCGGGGAACGCCTCTTTCGGCGGCAGGTGGATCTCATCCCTGCGTGGCGAGAAGAAGGCTTGGTCGGCTTGGTCATGGCGGATCACCGCACCGCTTGCCGCTAGGATCGCCTCAGCGATTCCATGCTGCTCCTCATGCGTGTAGACGGGTGCCTTCGGCACATATTCCTTGAGCGGATGGTCCGTGTAAATCGGCTTTCCGTCGTCGCCGATCCTTCGATTGCCGTCCTTGTCGTACGCATATTCGCGCCGGATGCAGTCCGCGGCATGGAACACGGCCGTGATGCGCCGCGCCCAGTATTGCTCCTCTTCCGGCAAGGGGCGCTTGTCCTTGTCGCGCTCGACGTGCCACTTTTGGATGATGGGGATGCCCTTGCTTCCTTTTTTGACGCGATACTCCCAGCGCAGCTCCGGGCGAACCGGCTTGCCTTCCTGCATGAGCCGTGCGACACGTGCGGCGAAGATCCGATTTTGCTCCTGCAAGGACGCAATCGTGAAAAAGCGCGGATCGGCGCTCTCCTTTTCCCGCATGACGGCACTTAAAAGGAAGCTGTTGAACGGGTTGTACGGATGGTTCGTCTTGCCGTTCACCGGCATGACGAGCGCCGCTCCTGCCGCACTGTCCCACGCCTGCTGCCAGGGGAGTTTTCCTTCCTGCATGAGCGCGACGATGTGCTCGGTCGTCTTTTCGTAAAGGTCCATCCTCTTTGCGCCTTTAGGCATGCGGCTCGCCTCCCTCTACGCGCGGGATCCATTTCTGCGCGTCCCAGTCGAATTCCACCGTGCCGAAGTCGGGGCACTCGTCCACCTTGAACAGGAATGGGCTTTTCGTCCAGTCGCGCCCATGTTCTGCTTCGATCTCCTGCTGCGTGACGACTTCCGCAAGCGGGTCGCGGTCGGTGTGCACGTCCTGTGGTGCAATCAGAACCATTCTGCATTCTCCTTTCATCTAGCTAGGACAGGCTGCCGTACGGGGGTTCCTGCCGGCTCCCTTGCCACTTTTTCCTCCCGTCTTTCCGGCATGCTTTCGGCCATCGCATGGTTGATCTCGATGAGGCGCGCCTTCTTCTTCGCCTCTTCCTTGGCGTATGGGAAGGGGAGCCTTGCCTTTTCCTTTGCATCCGCAATGTTTGCCGCCAGCTTGTCGCGCTCTTTCTGCACCTCCTTGATGCGGTCAATGGCCGCCTGCCCCATCATGGCGAACCGTTTCATGGTGATGGACGGCCTGTCCGACAGGACGATGCGGTGCGGTGTCTTTCCGTGTACGGTGAGGAGGGGCTGCATGGTCTCGCGGTCAAGGAGGAGGGAAAGGCGCATGCCCTTGTATTCACCGGCAAAGTCTTTCATGGTACTATAGTTTTTTGCCGCCTCACCTAAGAGCTCGCCTGCCTTTACGGGGTCGGTGCAAAGCGTTTCGTTGATGGGCATCGTCTGCGCGATGTCGTAGAGAACGTCCATCTCGCCGTCCGCGCCCAGCACGGGAACGCCCCGGTTCCGCTCCCCCGGATGGGGGATAAGGCACCGGCCGAGCCTTCACCAAAGCGGCACGTCCGCATAGGCCGTGCCGCTTTGCGGCGCATGAAAGAAAATGCTGATCTGCCGGTCAAGCGGCTGCCTGTAATGCCGTGCCATCGTGCCGAGAAAGTCGATGAAGCGCGTCCGATTGAACCGAAGCTCGCGCATCAGCCCTTCCCGCTCACGGGCAAGCGTATGCGGCGTGACTGCCTCCGACTGGAATAAAGCCATGTGTTCTTCCTCCTTTGCTCTTCTTTCTTCCAGTATAGGGGCTTGCAGTTTTTAAAAACTGCAAACTTTTCTGCGTGCATGTGAAATAAATGAATCATGGCAAAAAAAATTCAGGTGTCCAATTTGGACACCTAAAAAAGAGGAATCATCATCGCCCGTGACGGACCGTCTTGCCTTGCTCACATTGCGGATCTGTCCATGCCATGCCATTCCATACGGATGGTTCCATGCTGTTTTCGATAAACGGTTTCAGAAACGTCGAAAGCCTTGCGTACAGTGTATCGAAATCCGGCTTATGGACAACATCGTCCAGCTTCTCATAAGCATGACGAAGATCCGCCTGCCGGTTTTGAAATGCATCAAAGTTCTCGATGTCATGCCCGCTTTCTTTTGCCAGGCGGCGCACTTCCAACATATCGAACCCAGCACAGTAGGAGTATATATCGGTATCAATCAGGTCTTTCGCACGGCGAAAAACTTTCTGACTGGATATCGCACAAACCTTATCGGCAAGCATCTTGGACAAGGTCGCACCTTTCAGGAAAACCATCTTTCCCTGATACGAAAAGATGTAGTTCTGATAAAAGGGATGTCGTCTCAATCCAAGATCGATCTTGAATAGTTTCTCCTCATTTTGGTTCAAGATCCAAAATCCAGCGGATCGGTTCTCCGAAAAGGTTGCGATACGCAGTGACGGATAAACTTGCGTCCACGCGTTTTACAGAATCCGTCAGGGCACAGCGCATCTCTTCCATCGACGCATTCTGCCGCATCCAGTCCCCGTCAATATCCCGCGTTGTCCTGCATATATCCGTTTGTGTCTTGCCATCCACGGCAAGCTTCAACGTCATGGCGCCCTTGAATACAATCGGTTCTTCCGCAAGCGCCAGTTCCGCCATGACGTCCAGCATAAGCTGCTCCATTTTGGTAATGTTCATGATCATGCCTCATCGTAGTATTCGATTGCCCAATCCCTGTACTGCTCGAATCGTGGCATGAGATCCGGCGCAATCCGCAATGTATCGAAAGACTCGCCATTCTCGTAATAGACGGTGGCAAGGCTTTCCTGTATCGTTTGGTTGTCTCCGTCTGCTCGCAGCAAGTCGTTGATCGTTTGATTGACCGTGGTGCAGAGAAGCCCGTTTCTTGCTTCATGCTCCACGCTGTCAAAAGACGGGATTCGGTATTCGGTCGTCCCTGCTATGCACAGGGGATGCGTGACGTAAATCTTCGCCGTATGTGGCCGCGTACTGCCACTGTACAGTCCCAAATAGTCCGCTGCCGTATCGTAAGCCAAAATGCACGGCGCATTCTTCAGCAAGCGGCGCAGGTACGCGTTATACGTTTGTATGGCCATAATCGGCACGCTCCTTTCATCTCATCCCATTATACCATACCCACTCCCCAAAAGAACAACAACTCATTCGAACGGGACGAACCCGTTCGGCTCCGGGCGCATGAACCCCGACGCCTCGACTGCCTCGGTGTCGAACGGGTCGCTGACCTGCACCTTGGCTTCCTGCACGCGTGCCTCGTGGGCAAGCTCCTCGTCGAGGGCCTCGCGCTGCTGCGATGCCCTTAGCTGGATGCGCGCGCCGATGAGCGCGGTGAGCTCCTGCCGCTCCGCCGCGCCCAGCGCCTCGATCTGCGCCTGGATCTGCCGCAGTTCCATCTCGCCCTGTGCGTTCGCGGCGGCCTCTAATAGGCGGTTCACGGCATCGCCGGTCGCCCGGCTGCCCGCGATGGCCTTCTGTGCGGCGGTGGCGCAGTCCGTCGCTGCAAGGGCTATCGCGGTGCGCTGCTTCGCCTTGTCGCGCGGCAGTTCGGCGTCGAGGCTGCTCTCGTCGTAGCGGTGGAACAGCGGGCTTCCCGTGATGTCGTTTGCGGCGTGCAGGATGTAGATGTCCTCCTTGTCTTTTTCCTTCTGCGCCAAAATGTCGCCGATTCCCCGCATCTGATGCTCGTCCCATGGCTGATGGTCGCGGATGTCGAGGCCGAGCTTTGCGGCGATCTGCACGAGGATGTTCCGAAAGTTGTCGCCGAAGAGCGTGCTCTTGATGTCGCGCGTCAGGTCGTAGACCTGCCCGCCTTGCCAGCCGAGATCGCGGTAGAAAAACGAGGGATTGTTCGTGTCCGCCCACGAGATGCGCGTCGGGCTGTAATAGTCCGGCGGATCCCATGGCCGGTCCCAGCCGGGGATGACCCACGCCGAGGCAAAGTGAAACCCGCCGAGGAGTACGCCGCCTGCCACGCTTGCAGCGATGAGTGCCTTGCCCCACTTCGGCAGGGGCTTTATCCTGTGCTCCATAAAGATGCTCCTTCCAAATATGAATCCTCTCGCTAGATATTCAGGTGTCCAATTCGGACACCTGCGCTAGCCTTCCTTCGAGAGGCGGAACCCCGACGAGCCGAACTGCGTCAGGATGAACCTGCTGACGCGGTCGGCAAAGAACATGTACATCAAGGTGACGAGGATGAATTTGAGCAGCAGGATGAGGTTGAGCACCGACTGCGTGGAGAACGCGCCGCCGTTCAGCGCGGCGTTCAAGCCGTGTATGTACTCCTCAAGCGGCGCGGTATAGTAATGGCCATGCCGCAAGGCAGCGGCGTACTCCTCAAGTGTCTGCGCCTCGAACAGCCCGTCCACGTCGTATCTGGACAAGGTGAGGGCGTAGTCGCGGGCAAATTCCTCGTCGCTTCCATAGCGCGTATAGTCGCCGTGCCCGTCATACCCCATGCCGGCATGGTTGTGGTAGTTCCGTGAGATGTAGCTCGTGAAGTTTGCCGACTCGTGCACGAGCTGCGCATAGATCCAGTCCACGCGGAGTTCCTTGCCGTACTGGCTCCTTAGGATGTCATGCACAAGGTAGGCGATATCCGCATGCGGCTTGCCGGATATATCGACGGTCGCGCTCGTCCCCTTGTCGCCGATCATGCCGCGGGGAAGCTTCTCCCTGCTCCCCGCCTGCACGGTATGGGCCGAGATGAAGCTGTCCACGGCCATGTTCTCCATGGTCGCCTGAAGCATGACGGCAAACAGGCAGAAGAACATGAGGTTGAGAGCGCAGGCGAATACGCCGTTCAGCCCGTTCGACGCATACTGGCGCACCGGCTTCAGCCCGGCAAAGGAAAAGGACGTGAACGAAAAGAGGATGGTCAGGTAGAACTCCAAATACGCCATCGCGATCTGAAAGCCGATGATGCAGAAGAGGATGAAGAGGATCAGCCCCGAGACGAGGCAGATGACGAGCATCGGCCCTTTGAAGAGAAGGTCGAGGATGCCGCGTGCGCTCATCGCCTGATTGATGAGCGGCGCGATGAGGTTCATGCCCTTCTGCACGATCTTGGTCGGGTCGGAGACGGCCGCTTCCGCCGCCTGCGCGTGGGCATCGCCGCCTGCCAGCGCGCCGAGCGCGGGCAGCCCGTGCAGCGAGAGATTGCCGACGAAGTCGCTCCAGCCGAACAGCAGGACGAGGCACATGCCGTAGAAGAGGACGCGCTGCACCATCCAGCGGAAGAGTCCCTCGCGATCCTCCTGCGTGCCGAGCATGGATTTTTTCATCGCGCCGAGCGCGAGGTCGATGGTGATGAGGATAAAGAACACCCATGCCACGTAGGACTTTATGAGCCCCAGTGCCTTGGTGGCCACCTTCGTCACGAGATCCACGACGTCGCGGATCGGCCTAGCGAAGTCCATCGCGACGGTCCAGTCCTTGTGCCTGCCGTGCGCGTCCTGCGGCGGAGCAGCCCCGCTCGTGCCGCCTCCCTGCTCCTGCTCCAGCGCAAGAAGCCCCGGGACATAGAGGCCGGGGTCAACGGGGTCGCCCCAATAGCCATTGGGCAGCACCTCGAAATGGCAGTGCGGGCCGGTCGAGCGTCCCGTCGATCCGGCATAGGCGATGACCTGCCCTTGCCGCACGTTGTCGCCTGCGCTTACGAGCAGCTCGCTGTTGTGCCCGTACAGGGTGAACAGATTGCCGCCATGGTCGATGGCGACGGCGTTGCC
>NZ_KI273074.1 GCF_000469545.1 Mitsuokella sp. oral taxon 131 str. W9106
GACGGCCCGGGAGGATAGGGAGTCGCTGATTTAAAGCCTCGCATAAGCGAGGCTTTTTTGTTTGGTTCGCCGAAATTACGACTTTGTTAAATTTTTTCCAATGACTAGAAGGGTTTTTGTTGTTTACGTGGAAATAAGAAGATGTAAGCAGTGTTATGGGACTTGTGCGATCTTGCGGATAAACCCAGAGGCAAGCATCTAGGGAGGAATATAAATGGCAGCGGAAGACACGAAGCATACGGAAGAAGCAAAACGTCAGGAAGAGGCGAAACGTCAGGAAGAGGCGAAACGCCAGGAAGAGGCGAAACGCCAGGAAGAAGCGAAACACCGCGCGGACATCAATGCGAGACTTACTTCCTCGATTGACGAGATTGCATCCTCGACGCAGACGGTCTATGAGTCGGTTGAGCAGGTAGCAAAGAGTGCAAGCGCGCTCGCAGAGGCAGGCCGCGCATCGGTTGAACAGGCAAAGCTCCTGCAGGAAAAGAACGCCGACACGATCAAAGTCATCGAATTCATCACGAACATCGCTGGCCAGACGAATCTTCTTGGCCTCAACGCTGCGATCGAGGCAGCGCGCGCCGGTGAGCAGGGTCGCGGCTTCGCCGTTGTCGCAGAGGAAGTCCGCAAGCTCGCGGAGCAGAGCCGTGAAGCGACGGAGAAAATTCAGGCAACGCTGACGGATATGAATAAGGCAGTTGAGGACATCTCGAAGTCGATCGAGAACACGGGTTCGATCAGTGAGCAGCAGGCAGCGTCGACGCAGGAGATCACGGCGAACCTTTCGCGTGTGACGCATGCGGCAGAAGATCTCAAGAAGTACGTCGAAGGCCTCGCCTGATCGAAGATGGGACGGCAGCCGCGCGAGCGGCTGCTTCTTTCATGTGGGGGAACGTTTTCTTGACTTTGCCATCGCCTTCCCGTATAATATCCCCTGTGAGCGGTGCAGAGCAAGGAGCACCGCTTTCCCGGCCCGGTAGTTTAGTTGGTTAGAATGCCGCCCTGTCACGGCGGAGATCAGGGGTTCAAGTCCCCTTCGGGTCGCCATTTGCCTCGGTAGCTCAGTCGGTAGAGCAGGGGACTGAAAATCCCCGTGTCAGTGGTTCGATTCCGCTCTGAGGCACCATGCGAATTGCGCCCGTATCAAACGGGCTTTTTTTCGTTTTTTACTGTATGCGATCTTGCTGTGATTTGGGAGTGCTTCCGTTGACCGTCTTTTTTGCGACGTTTCTCGTGATCCTTCTCGCTGAGGTCGGCGATAAGACGCAGTTTCTCGTCATGGCATTTGCGGTGCGCTATCTGTGGAGGCAGGTCTTTGCGGGCATGACGCTCGGCATCATAACGGGCAGGCTGCTGCATCGCCGGCTTCCCGCAGACAGGCTTCGCCTCGTTTCGGCAGGCTGCTTTTTCCTCTTTGGCATCATCGGTCTCGTTCACGCATTTCTCGTATGAAGCAATTTGCCGTACTTGGCTTGGAGGCATTGCAGAAAGGAAGATTCTTGCATGGAGCATGTTTCGGCGCTTTTCCTCGATTTCATCGCCTCGTGGGGCTACCTTGCCGTCGCTGTGCTGATGGCGGCGGAAAACGCCTGCATCCCGATCCCGAGCGAGCTCATCCTGGGCTTCGCGGGTTACTTGATTTTTGCGGGGAAGATGTCGTTTTTCGGCGCGCTTGCGTTTGGCATGGCAGGCGGCATGGCAGGCTCGCTCTTTGCCTACGTCGTCGGCGCGCGCGGCGGGCGCTCGTTCGTCGATAGGTACGGACGCTATTTCTTCATCAAGAAGAGCCATGTCGACTTAGCGCAGGACTGGTTCGACAAGTACGGCTTCAAAGCGGTTTTCTTCAGCCGCATGCTGCCCGTCGTCCGCACATTCATCTCGCTTCCTGCCGGATTTGCGCGCGTCGACATGCGGAAGTTCCTGCTGCTGACATTTGCGGGGGCGCTGCCTTGGACGGCACTCATCCTTTTTGCGGGCATGCAGCTCGGCGAGGGGTGGAAGCTCCTGACGCAGATCGGACATGAGGCGAGCATCGTCTTCGTCATCGCTGCCATCATCGTGATCGCGGCGCTTTATATCCGCCATCGAAACGGCAAGAAAAGAAATCTTCGGTAAGCGCATTTTTCGTCGGAATGCCCTGCGTTTGGCAGTAGGGAGGGGAAGCTATGCGAAATCTTTTGATGGGTTCCTTCTTCCTCTCGCTTGCAGGCAGTATATGGGGCGCGATGTTCATCGCCGTGCGCCTTTCGATTTTCGTCATCCCGCCGGTGCCGCTCGTATGGATGCGCTACGGAACGGCGCTTGTCGCGCTGTTTGTCCTGATGCTCGTGACGCGGCCATCCTGGTACATTGCGCCAAAGGATCGGAAATGCCTTGTCGCCGTCGCGCTCATCGGGCAGGTCGCGAGCATCGTGACGCAGGAGACGGGCACGATGCTCACCTCGGCGCAGGCAGGATCCGTCATCACGGCGGCGACGCCCGCCTTTATGGTCGTGTTCGGGTGCGTGATCCTTCATGAGCGATTCACGGTGGGGCGCGCGCTCTCCGTGCTTGCGGCGACGGTTGGCGTGCTTTTCATCGTATTCGATCCGGATCATTTCGAGGTCCATGCGCTTGGCGGAATCTTTCTCACTGTCGCCGCTGTAACGTGGGCGCTCATGTCTGTGCTCGTGAAGTTCCTCGCGCATTATTCCGTCATCACGGTGACGTTCTACGCCGTCCTCGTCGCATTCCTCGCGCTCACGCCGTACGCTTTGCACTGGCTTCTATGCCGTGCGGATCCTGCTGCGATGACGGATCCAAGCATCTGGGGATCGGTGCTCTACCTCGGCTTTGTCTCGACGACGGCGGGCTTCTGCCTTTGGAATAAGGGACTCTCGTATATGGATGCTTCGATCGGCGGGCTCTTCCTGTTCTTTCAGCCTATCGTCGGCACAGTTCTAGGCGCGCTGTTCTTGGATGAACCCGTGACGGCGTATTTCGGCGCAGGCTTCGCGCTCATCGGCGCAGGCGTCGTGCTCGCCATGCGCGGCGGCAATACGACGGCGGCGGAGAAGCTCGCGCGCCAAAGGAAAGGGGAATGAAAGGCGGCAATCGAATCTATGATGCATTATAGATTCGATTGTGCCGAGCCAGTCGCTTCTTGAAATCCGCAGAGGAATACCTGTATTGTAAGCCTACACTTGAGTGGATACGACGTCGTTTTTTTGAGGGGAATGGGAAAAGAAAAAGGATTCTCGGCGCAAAACGCGAATAGGCTATATAGAAATATTTTAGGAAATGATGAGGTGAAAGCCATGTGGAAAATCGTAAGGCGCCTCGTTCTCGCGGCATTTCTCATGTCGGCATGGTCCGTTTCATCCGTGCAGGCAGCAGCGATGGATGAGAAAGATGCTTCTGCCGCCGAAATGGAAGCCGATGCCGCAAGTGTCGGAAAAGAGACGGAACGCACAAAGAAAGAAACGTCTGACGCAGGCGAAGCGATCGCGAAAGCCGCTCCTGCCGGGGGGGCACAGACGCCGAAAGCGGGAAAAGGAAATCCGGCGAAGAAAACAACGAAGCAGAAAGCGCCAAAAGTTCGCTATGAACAAATTCTTTCCGATGATAATTTCACTTATTACCTCGATACCGAGAGCATGCGCTATATCCCGATGCCCCACTCCGGCACGGAAAAAATACTCGACGTTTGGATCCGCCTCGTCGATGCGGACAAAGCAGGTGCGGCGGGAAAGACGTACAGCTACCCCCAGAAGTATTACCTCGAGCATTACTACATGCGCCCCGAAAAGCGTCAGGTGCAGTTCCTTTGCGAGCTCGAAGTCACGGGCCGCCCGGAAAACACCATCCAGCAGCGTTCCTATAGCGCGCAGAACTGGGAAGACCTCGTCCCCGGCTCCATCGAGGATGACCTCTACCATGCCGTCATGGGACATATCAAAAAGGATAGAAAGGGCATGAAGGCGCTCCAAGGGCTTTTTCCGGCCGGCATGAGCGTGCGCGATGCCCTCGAAGAGTACCTGCGCATCTCGCTGTAAGCCCGATCCACCCCGTTTCTTTCCTGTTCTAAAATTATCCACATATTTCACATACGAACCTGTGAAAACTGTGGATAATTTTGATCGAAAAAGGAACTAGGAAAAAAATGCCGTTTTTTCCTAGTTCCTTTTCCAAGTAGGAAAAAAACGCGCTTTTTTCCTACTTGAGGAGGGGACACGATGTCTGATATCAATCTGTTGAAACGATATCGAATGGATGAACCAAAGAGCAGGGAGAAGTATGAATCAATCTATCATTCCGAATTCGCACATATTATCGGAATTCCGTTACGTCAAATGAACGCATCGCATAGCTATCCTGCCTTTTACTATTACACGGAAACCATGGTGCAGATCCTTTCTGACATCATGATGGAACTGCGGGATCTCTCTATTCTTGCCGACAGGCTTCCAGGTGTTGCGATCCATTCCTTTCAACGCACTTGCCTGATAGAGGAAATACAATCGAGCAACGAAATCGAAGGCGTGCGCAGCACGCGAAAAGAGATCCAAAATGCAATGGACGAATCGCAAAACAATAGAATTCGTTTATGGAGTATGGTTCATAAATATCAAAAGCTTCAGCAGAAAGAGGAAATTCCGTTCCGTACCAGTCGGGATTTGCGTGTCTTTTACGATGAGTTTTTGGCAGACGAAATCCGGCGGTCAGACGAAACGAATCTTCCAGACGGAAAACTGTTTCGCAAAGAAACCGTAGAAATATGGAACGGCACAAGGATCATTCATCGTGGCATATTGCCAGAAGAAAAGATCATTTCCTATATGGATACGGCTTTGGCAATTTTGCAAAACGAGCATATTCCAGGATTGATCCGCGTTTCCATATTTCATTATCTCTTCGGCTATATCCATCCGTTTTACGATGGAAATGGCAGGACCTCGCGCTTCATCACATCGTATTATATCGCCAAATTTCTCAATCCTTTCGTCGCTATCCGTCTCTCCATCACCATCCGAAAGTCGCTTCGCGTCTATTATAAGCTGTTCGAGGATACGAATCATCAGGGAAACTATGGGGATCTGTCGCCTTTTATTACAGGATTTTTGTGGCTGATACAGAAGAGCATCCACCGCGTCCATGATATTTTGCAGGAGAAGGGAAAGAAACTCTTTTCATTGGAAAAGGCAGTGAAGGCGAGCCCGGATATTCCATCTCAAAAGGAACGCAAAATATACGATATTTTGCTGCAAGCTTATCTTTTTTCCGATGAAGGCGCGACCGTCGAAGAAATTGCGCATACGCTTGGACAGAGCACGCGCACCATTCGCACGCATTTAACCCGTTATCCGGCCGACCACATCGAAGTGGATCCGTCACATAAGGCACATCGCTACAAACTTTCCGAGCACTTTGTACAGAAGCTGGAGCAGCTTGCTTTACGGCAGCGAAATGCTTCGCATGGATCGCTTTGACCTTTTTTATACGGCTATACGGCGCGGATCCTTCTCTGCCGTAAGCGGGGCTGGGCGCATCTTCTATCACGTCCTAGAGGAATGCGAACAGGATTGCGAAAGTCTCCGCTGCGGGCAAAAAGTTTTGCGAAAGTGGTTGACAGAATGGCGGTGCATGCCATATAATACATTCTGTCGTTATGACATGGGGTTATAGCTCAGTTGGTTAGAGTGTCTCGTTGACATCGAGGAGGTCACAAGTTCGAATCTTGTTAACCCCACCATTGGATCATTGCGGTTTCGTCAAGGCGGCGGAACCGTTTCTTTTTCCTCTGCTCGCTTAGCTCAGTTGGCTAGAGCATCTCCGTCACATGGAGGGGGTCGGGGGTTCGAATCCCTCAGCGAGCACCATATCGGAAGGTTGCTCCCATGCATCTGCGTGGGAGTTTTTTGCGCGTGCCATGCGTGCCAAAAGAAATTTGCGTCAACGTCCTGCCTATGCTATAATGTCCCTTGTACTGGACGCGGGGCGTCTGGTTCCACGCCTAAAGGCTGGCTTTTCCCAAAAGGGGAGCCGGGTCTAAACCAATCCCGCGCAGAGTGGGCTTGTATCCATTCCCAGTTCCATGGGGGAAAGAGAGGTGTAAAGATGAAGCAGGGAATCCATCCGGATTACTTTGAGGCTACGGTTACGTGCGGCTGCGGCAACACGTTCAAGACGGGTTCGACGAAGCAGGATCTGCGCGTCGATGTCTGTTCGAAGTGCCATCCGTTCTTCACTGGCCGCCAGCGCGACGTGCAGGCGGGCGGGCGCATCGAGAAATTCAACAAGCGCTACAAGAAGTAATGCCGTTACGGAATTTGATGAAGCAGAGCAAAAGCTCTGCTTCATTTCGTATACAGAAAGCATCGATACAATAGAAAGGACAGAAAGAACAGAGAGAATAGAAAGAGCGGAAATCCGTTCTTGCCTGACGTAGGAATAAGAGGTGTTTCCATGAAAAAATGTCTGATGGTCGGCGGGCAGGCTGTCATCGAGGGCGTCATGATGCGCGGGCCGGGGCTTCGGGCGACGGCGGTGCGCGATCCACAGGGAACGATCCAGATCGAGACCGTGCCCGTGCGGTCCATAAGCGATCGGTTCCCCGTCCTCAAAAAGCCGCTTCTGCGCGGCTCGGTCGCACTCATCGAGTCGCTTGTTATGGGCATTCGCTCGCTTTCATACGCGGCGAAGATGGCAGGGGAGGAGGAAGAGCAGCTCACGGACCGCGAGATGGCAGGCACGGTCGCATTTGCCCTTGTGCTCGCGTGCGTGCTCTTCATCGCGATCCCGACGGGCGCGGCGAAACTCTTTCGCTTCATCACGGAAGACCCCGTCTTTCTGAACCTCATGGAGGGCTTTCTGCGCCTTGCCATTTTTCTTGCCTACATATGGGGCATTTCGCGCATGAAGGACATTCGGCGCGTGTTTCAGTACCATGGCGCGGAGCACAAGACGATCCACTGCTACGAGGCGGGGCTGCCGCTGACCGTGGGGAACGTCCAGCGGTTCAGCCGCCTGCATCCGCGCTGCGGTACGAATTTCCTGCTGATCGTCATGCTCGTCTCGATATTCGTATTCGCATTCCTCGGCTGGCCGAGCCTCGTTGCGCGCATTTTGAGCCGCGTCGCGCTGCTGCCCGTCGTGGCAGGCATTTCCTACGAGGTGATCCGCTTTGCGGGACGCAGCGAGAACCCCGTCGTGCAGACGGCGATAAAGCCCGGGCTTTGGCTGCAATACCTGACGACGCGCCCGCCGGAAGACGAGATGGTCGAGGTCGCCATCGAGTCGCTGAAGGCGGTGCTGCCCGCAGAGGAAATCGCAGAGGGAAGCGGCGAGTATCGGGGCGCTGCCCATGAAACGGAAGAAAGCGGGGCGGGCGTCTATGCTGGATAAGCTGCAGGCTGTCGAGGACAAGTTCCGCGAGCTTGAGTCGCTCGTCAGCGATCCTGCCGTCATCGCCGACATGGAGAAGTGGCAGCGCTACGCGAAAGAGCATGCACAGCTTTTGCCCATCGTCGAGAAGTTCCGCGCCTACAAGCGCACCGTGCAGGGCATCGCCGACGCGAAGGAAATGCTCGCGGACGGCGACGCGGAGATGAAGGTCCTCGCCGAAGAAGAGCTCCATGCACTCAAGGCGGAGAAGGAGAAGCTAGGCGCCGAGCTGCCGATCCTGCTCCTGCCGAAAGATCCGAACGACGAGAAGAACGTCATCGTCGAGATACGGGGCGGCGTCGGCGGCGACGAGGCAGCGCTCTTTGCGGGCGACCTCTTCCGCATGTACAGCCGCTACGCCGAGCGGCAGGGCTGGCGCGTTGAGCTCCTAAACGCGAATGCGACGGGCATCGGCGGATTCAAGGAAGTCACGTTCCTCGTTGCGGGCTATGGCGCTTACTCGAAGCTCAAGTACGAGAGCGGCACGCACCGCGTCCAGCGCGTCCCCGTCACGGAGTCGGGCGGGCGCATCCACACGAGCGCGGCGACGGTCGCCGTCCTGCCTGAGGCCGAGGAGGTCGACGTCGCCATCGCGCCGGGCGACCTGCGCATCGATACCTACTGCGCTTCGGGCGCGGGCGGCCAGTATGTCAACCGCACGGAGACGGCGATCCGCATCACGCATATTCCGACGGGGATTGTCGTGCAGTGCCAGGATGAGAAGTCGCAGCTTAAAAATAAAGCAAAGGCGATGAAAGTCCTGCGCGCGCGCATACAGGACAAGGCGCGGCAGGAGCAGGAAGCCGCCGTCGCCGCCGACCGCAGGAGCCAAGTCGGCTCGGGCGACCGCAGCGAGCGCATCCGCACCTACAATTTCCCGCAGGGGCGCGTGACCGATCACCGCATCGGGCTGACCCTGCATAAGATCGACGCGATTCTAAACGGCGAGCTCGATGCGCTCTTCGCAGCGCTCATTACGGCCGACCAGGCAGAGCGGCTAAAGCGCGTGCATTCGTGAAAACAGGGAAGATCCATCCCGCTGCAGTCCGAACCGTCATCGCGGCTCCCGGAAGCTGGACTTGAAAGGTGACGTGGAAAATCTATCGCGAAGAGACCTTGACAAATGGCACAGGAGTCATTATAATCGAAACATACTTATCCTATAGGATAACATGATAATGAGATTTCGAAAGGGGAATCTGCCATGAGCGAGAAGAGAACCTATCATTTTGAGACACTCCAGCTCCACGTAGGACAGGAGACCGCCGATTCTGCGACAGACGCGCGTGCCGTCCCGATCTACCAGACGACGTCGTTTGTCTTCCACAATGCGCAGCACGCAGCAGATCGTTTCGCGCTCAAGGACGCGGGCAATGTCTACGCACGCCTGACGAACCCGACGGAGGATGTCCTGTCGAAGCGCATTGCGGCGCTTGAGGGCGGTGTCGCAGCGGTCAGCGTCGCCTCCGGCGCGGCGGCGATCACGTACGCGTTCGAGGCGCTCGTGCATGCCGGCCAGCACATCGTCGCGGCGACGACGATCTACGGCGGCACGTACAATCTCTTCGCACACACATTCCCGAACTATGGCATCGAGACGACGTTCGTCGACCCGACGAAGGGCATCTCCGCATTCGAGGACGCGATTCGGGAGAATACGCGTGCGATCCTCATCGAGTCGATCGGCAACCCGAATGCGAACCTCATCGACATCCAGGCCGTTGCGGACATCGCGCACAAGCACAGTATCCCCCTTGTCGTTGATTCGACGTTTGCGACGCCGTACCAGATCCGCCCGTTCGAGTATGGCGCGGATATCGTCGTCCACTCGGCGACGAAGTTCATCGGCGGGCACGGCACGACACTCGGCGGCGTCATCGTGGATAGCGGCAAGTTCGACTGGGAGAAGTCGGGCAAGTTCCCGCAGCTCGTCGAGCCGAATCCGAGCTACCACGGCGTGAGCTTTGCCAAAGACATCGGCGCGGCGGCGTACGCGACGTACATCCGCACCCTCATCCTGCGCGACGAGGGCGCGACGCTCTCGCCGTTCAATGCGTTCCTTCTGCTGCAGGGCACGGAGACGCTCTCGCTTCGCGTCGAGCGGCACGTCGAGAACGCGCTCAAGGTCGTCGACTATCTCGCGAAACATCCGAAGGTCGCGAAGGTCAACCACCCCGCGCTCGCGAGCCATCCCGATCACGCGCTCTACGAGAAGTATTTCCCGAACGGCGGCATCTCGATCTTCACGTTTGAGATCAAGGGCGGCGCGGAGGCGGCGCAGAAGTTCATCGATCACCTCGAAGTCTTCAGCCTTCTCGCGAACGTCGCCGACGTGAAGTCCCTCGTCATCCATCCGGCGTCGACGACGCACTCGCAGATGAACGGGCAGGAGCTCGCCGCGTCCGGCATCACGCCCGCGACGATCCGCCTCTCGGTCGGCACGGAGCACATCGACGACATCCTCTACGACCTCGGACAGGCGTTCAAGGCAGTCGGCTAAAAGGAGAAAACAGGGTCTGTGACAAAATGCTTTTGCATTTTGTCACAGACCCTGTTTCATGCCCGCATGTGCTTGGATATTTGGCCGCCGTATCGGTTATTCCGTCTGGCGCTTCCTGCGGTTCAGGTAATGGTCCGTCTCTGCTGCGACGACGCCGGAGAGCGCGATGAGCGCGATGAGGTTCGGGATCGCCATGAGCCCGTTGACGATGTCGGCGAGCACCCAGATGGCTTCGAGCTTGAGGAATGCGCCCGACGCGATGAGCGCGATGAAGATAAGGCGGTAGGGGAGCACGCCCCGATTGCCGAAGAGGTAGATCGTGGCGCGCTCGCCGTAATAGTTCCAGCCGAGGATCGTCGTGAAGGCGAAGAGCACGAGCGAGACCGTGAGGAGCTGGCTTCCCGCAAAGCCGTAGACGCTCGCGAATGCTGCGCTCGTCATTGCCGCGCCTGCCGCACTCCCCTGCCATACACCTGTGAGGACGAGCGCGATGCCCGTCATCGTGCAGATGATGATCGTGTCGATGAACGTGCCCGTCATGGAGATAAGGCCCTGCTCGGCCGGCCACTTCGTCTTGGCTGCCGCCGCCGCGATCGGTGCGGAGCCGAGGCCGGACTCGTTTGAGAATACGCCGCGCGCGATGCCATTCTGCATCGCCATCATGATGGTCGAGCCAGCGAAGCCGCCTGCCGCCGCCGTGCCGGAAAACGCACTCTCGAAGATGAGCGCGAGGGCGGCGGGGATGTGGTCGAGGTTGGACACGATGAGACCGAGGCTGATTGCGATGTAGGTGAGCGCCATGAATGGGATGATGCCCGAGGCGACCTTTGCGATGCTCTGCAGGCCGCCGATCGTGATGGCGGCGATGAAGACAGTCAGGATGACGTCCGTTGCGACCTTCGGGAAGCCAAACGCGATCTCCATGCTGTCGACGATGGCGTTGACCTGCGGGAACGTGCCGATGCCGAAGTAGGCGACGAGGATGCAGAAGAACGCGAAGAGCGTCGCGAGCGGCTTCCACTTCTCGCCCATGCCGTGACGGATGTAGAACATCGGGCCGCCGGCGATGTCGCCCTTTTCGTCCGTCGTGCGGTACTTGACGGCGAGCAGGCCTTCCGCGTACTTCGTCGCCATGCCGAAGAATGCCGCGACCCACATCCAAAAGAGCGCGCCGGGACCGCCGACCTTGACTGCCGTCGCGACGCCGACGATGTTGCCCGTTCCGACCGTCGCGGCGAGCGCGACGCAGAGCGCCTTGAAGCTCGAAACGTCGCCTTCGCCCTTGTTCTGCGCCTTGAAAATGAGGCGAAGCGCCTGCGGCAGGTGGCAGACCTGCAGGAGCTTGAGGCGGATCGTCAGGAAGATGCCCGTGCCGACGAGCAGGGTGATGAGCGGCGGACCCCACATGACCGAGTCAATCGCGTTTAAGATGGGAAGCAAGGATTCCATGATGACCTCCTATGTCCTTTGTATAAATACAAATGTTTTAAAAACAAAATCAATCATACCATAAAAATGGATTCTTGTCTTGTTTTTTTCAAAATTTATGCAGCATGATGAGATTTTCCTTTTTACGAATGGAAAAGTCCGTGACCATAACCCTACAGCCTGGGTCAACGAAAGATACCGACGCAGGAGATGAGGCCGCTTAGAATAGAGCAAGCTTAAAATAGAGCAAGATGGTATTGAAAAAAGGTTTCGATGCTGATATACTGAACTTGCTATGAGAGTTGTTATCAAACAAGGAGGCGTTCCCCATGAAGGATTATTTGAAGATCATGCAGGTCATCGGGCGTGAGATCATCGACTCGCGCGGCAATCCGACGGTGGAGGCGGAGGTCACGCTCGCGGACGGTTCCGTCGGCCGCGCTGCTGTTCCGTCCGGTGCATCGACAGGCGAGTTCGAGGCGCTTGAGCTGCGCGATGGCGATCAGTCGAAGTACGGTGGCAAGGGCGTCTCGAAGGCCGTCGGAAATATCAATGAGGTCATCGCGCCCGCGCTCGTCGGCGAGGATGCGTCCGACAGCTATGCGGTCGATGCCGTCATGCTTGAGCTCGACGGCACGGACGACAAGTCCAAGCTCGGCGCGAATGCGATCCTCGCCGTTTCGCTCGCGGCGGCAAAGGCGGCAGCGATCTCCGAGGATATCCCGCTTTACCGCTTCTTCGGCGGCGTGAGCGGCAACCATCTGCCCGTCCCCATGATGAACATCCTAAACGGCGGCGCGCATGCGACGAACTCCGTCGACACGCAGGAGTTCATGGTCATGCCGGTCGGCGCGCCGACATTTCGCGAAGGACTGCGCTGGGCGACCGAGGTATTCCATGCGCTGCAGAGCCTCTTGAAGAAGGAAGGCAATACGACAGCGGTCGGCGATGAGGGCGGCTTTGCGCCGGATCTCAAGAGCGACGAGGACACGATCGAGCATATCCTCACGGCGATCCGCAACGCGGGCTATGAGCCGGGGCGCGACTTCGTCCTCGCGATGGATGCGGCGGCGTCCGAGTGGAAGGACAAGGAAAAGGGCAAGGGACACTATAAGCAGCCGAAATCGGGCAGGACGTTTACCTCCGACGAGCTCATCGCACATTGGGAGAGCCTCATCGGGAAGTACCCAATCTACTCCATCGAGGACGGGCTCGACGAAGAGGATTGGGAAGGCTGGCAGCGCATGACGAAGAAGCTCGGCGACAAAGTCCAGCTCGTCGGCGACGACCTCTTCGTCACGAACACGAAGCGCCTCAAGAAGGGCATCGACCTCGGCTGTGCGAACTCGATCCTCATCAAGCTCAATCAGATCGGTTCGCTCACGGAGACGCTCGAGGCGATCAAGATGGCGCACGAGGCGGGCTATACCGCGATCGTCTCCCACCGCTCCGGCGAGACCGAGGATACGACGATCGCGGATCTTGCCGTCGCGCTCGATACGAATCAGATCAAGACCGGCGCACCGTCCCGCTCCGAGCGCGTCGCAAAGTACAACCAGCTCCTGCGCATTGAGGAAGCGCTTGGGAAGAGCGCCGTATTCCCTGGCAAGCGTGCGTTTCAGTTTCAGAAGTAAGGGTTCTTGTCGCGCGCTCCATTGAGCGAATAAGAGAATAAGCTGCTGCTGCAGTATTACGCTGGTTTACGCGGTCTTGTTCCACAACTATTGTGGAGCAAGACCGCGTTTCCGCGTTTCCGTGGGGTTTTCCCTGTCACGGCGATCCACTCCCGATGCAGATCGGATATCTGCATCGGGAGTTTTTTTATGTAAGTTCCGGATCTATGTATCCATCCAGCCTATTAAATAATCGAAATTGTCTTCCAATCAATATAAAACAACATAAAATAATGTTGACTTATATTTGATTATGATGTATTATGTGGAATATAAAATAAAACAACAGAAAAAAAGGAGAACAAAAATAAAAAAGGGGTATTCGTATGGAGAATACATATTATTTGGCAATCGATATAGGCGCATCGAGTGGGCGGCATATTTTAGGCTGGATGGAAAATGGAAAAATCCGCATTGAAGAAATCTATCGGTTCCAAAATGGGCTTGTCAAGAAGAATGGACATCTTTGCTGGGATATGGATCATCTCTTTTATGAGGTCGTGGAAGGGCTGAAAAAATGTGATCGGTTGCATCGTATCCCAAAAAGCGTCGGCATTGATACGTGGGCAGTCGATTTTGTCCTGCTCGATAAAAATGGCAACCTGCTCGGCAGTACAGTCGCATATCGGGACGGACGCACGAAGGGCATGGATGAAGTCGTCTACAAGAAGATCCCGGAAGCTGAGCTATATGCGCGAAATGGCATACAGAAGCAGATTTTTAATTCGATCTATCAGCTTGTCGCAATCCAACAGAATGAGCCGGCTGTATTGTCCAGCGCAAACTATTTCTTGATGGTTCCGGAATATCTGAATTATCTGCTTACCGGCGTTATGAAAAATGAGTACACGAATGCCACGACAACGCAGCTCGTCCATGCGCAGACGCGGGATTGGGATTATGAACTCATGGATCGGCTCGCTATTCCAAAGGAAATATTCGGTGCAATTTCGATGCCGAAAAGTCCGGTCGGCGCACTCAAGGATTCCATTGCCGCGCGAGTCGGATTTCAGACGGAAATCGTCCTTCCCGCAACGCATGATACAGGATCGGCCGTCATGGCGGTTCCGAGCACATCGGACGACCATATTTATCTGAGTTCCGGGACGTGGTCGCTGATGGGGATTGAACGGTTGATACCGGATTGTTCTGAAGTGTCACGAAAGCATAACTTTACGAATGAAGGAGGATATCACTACCGTTACCGCTATCTTAAAAATATCATGGGCATGTGGATGATGCAGAATCTGCGCAAGGAGTTCAAGCATGCCTACACGTTCGAGGAACTCTACCAACTGGCACATATCGGTCGGTATTTCACTTCGACGGTCAACGTCAATGACGAGAGCTTCCTTGCGCCTGAGAGCATGCGGGAAGCCTTGCAGATGTACTGCAGGCGGACGGGGCAAGCAGTTCCGGAGACGGAGTGCGAGCTGCTCTACTGCGTTTACCACAGCCTTGCAAAATGTTATGCGGAGACGGTCGCGGAGATTGAGGAGGTGACGGGAAAACGCTTTGCGCAAATTCACGTCGTTGGTGGCGGCTGCCAAGACAGTTTTCTTAATGGCTTGCTGCAGAAGCATACCGGAAAGAACGTATACGCTGGGCCAGTCGAAGCGACGGCCATTGGCAACTTGATGGCGCAGATGCTGAAAGATGATGTATTTGAAGATCTCTCCGAAGCACGACAGATGGTTGCGAAATCATTTGACGTGAAGGCGATAACGCCTGTTTTCTAGATCATGAGAACATGGTGAATCAAGTTTGCCGCATGCAGGGGAAGGAATAGGAGGAAGCAGATGGATATCCAAGAAGCAATGTTTATGGAACGCTTCAAGCGCCTGACAAGCGATGCGTTTCAAAAGGGGTGGCATGAACGAAATGGCGGTAACCTGACGTATCGCGTGCCCCCCGAAGAAGTGGATTCTGTCCGGGAATCGCTGCATGAAGCGCAGGAATGGAAGCCGATCGGCAATACGGTCCCGGGGCTCGCGGGCGAGTATTTTCTCGTCACGGGAAGCGGCAAGTACATGCGCAATGTTTCGCTTGCGCCGGAGGAAAATGCCGCTCTCATACGGGTGGATGGGACAGGCGAGAATTATGGTATCGTTTGGGGACTCGCAAACGGCGGCCGCCCGACGAGCGAGCTGCCGACGCATCTTGCGGCACACGAGCTGAAAAAAAAGATGACCCATGGCAGGAACCGCATCATTTACCATGCGCATCCAACGAATCTCATCGCATTGACCTTCGTCCTGCCGCTTGAGGACAAGATTTTTACGCGTGAGCTTTGGGAGATGGCGACGGAAGATCCGGTCATTTTTCCTGAAGGCATCGGCGTCGTTCCGTGGATGGTTCCCGGCGGCAAGGAGATTGCTGATGCGTCGGTAAAGCTTATGGAGAAATACCGTGTGGTCGTTTGGGCGCACCATGGGCTTTTCGTCTGCGGCGATGATTTCGATGAGGCATTCGGGCTCATGGACACGGTGGAGAAAGCATCCGAAATTTGTGTCAAGGTACGTTCGATGGGCGGAAAGAAACAGACGATTCCATGCGAAGGATTCCTTCAGCTTGCCAAGGATTTCCATATCGATTTGAACACGGATCTCTTGTCGTAAGGATTTGTACTACTGGATTCATCATGACGGAAGGGTGGGATTTCTATGTTGGGCGTAAAACAAGACATGCACATGTCTGCATGGAAGAAGACGTTGATTGCGGGCCTCATTAGCTACATTGATGCCGGATCTATCGTCGCAGGCGCGTCGGGGCTCAGTATGTGGGCCGATTACCTCGGCATGAGCAGCGTGCAGATGGGACTCCTCGCAGCACTCTCATCGAACACGGGCGGTGCAGCGCTCGGCGCGTTGATCGGCGGCAAAATATGCGACAAGTACGGACGTAAGTTCGTGTATAACTGGGCGCTTCTTATTTATATGATCGGCGTCGCTATTATCTGCCTTGCGACAAACTATCCGATGTTCCTGCTCGGCTATGTCATTGTCGGACTCATGGTCGGTGCGGATGTCGTGGCATCTTGGACCTTTATTGCGGAAGAAGCGCCGTCGAAGGATCGCGCGAAGCATTGTGGTTCGGCACAGATTGCGTGGATGCTCGGCCCCGTTGTCGTGTTTGCTGCCTCGATTCCGATGAATGCAATGTTCGGACTCTTGGGCAATCGGCTCATTTTTGCCCATCTCATCGTAGTTGCGGCTTGGATTTGGTATCAGCGCCTTCGCATGCCGGAGTCGGTCGAATGGAAAGCGGCAAAGGATCGCGAGGAAGCGCTTGCTGCGCAGGGGATCGTGCAGAAGAAAGCGACGTATGCGGATATCCTTCGCGGAACCTCCCTCAAAACAGTCATTATGTGTTGCGGCGTATACACGATGTGGAATCTCGCGGCGAGCACGAATGGCTTTTTCATGCCGTATGTCTATGAGCATGTCGGCAATCTCAGCAATGCGATGGGACTCTTCCTCACGTGTCTGAATTTCGCTGTTTGCATCCTGACGACTGTCATCTTCATGTACACGGCAGACCGCTACAATCGCCGCAAGGTTTTCAGCATTTTCTCCGGGCTCGGCGTCGTTAGCTGGCTCGTTTGGGTACTTCCGCCCGATATGCTGCAGACGTGGATGTTGTTCTTCTTCACGATCGTATGGGGCTTTTCGATGCAGCAGCAGTTCTACCAGCTTTGGAGCTCTGAGCTGTTCCCCGTCCGCTACCGTGCGACGGCGCAGGGCTTCACGTTCTTTGTCACGCGATTTGCCGCCGCGATTTGGGGGTTTGCCGTTCCGATCATCATGGAGGTTTTAGGATTCCAGACCGCAGCCGTTCTCATGGTCGGGTTCTGCATCATCAGCTGGGCAGCGGGCACGTTCTTTGGTGCGGATGACCGTGGCAAGACACTGGATGAGATTACGGCTGAGCGCTATGGCGCGGAAGTGGATGAAAACGGCTGGTTCACGCATGATGCGGAACGTATGCGCTGAGCACATGAGGAGGCGAATGGCATGGAGCGATTTGCGTGGAAGGCAATGGTCAAGGAAGGCATGCTCGCCGAGTACAAGAAGCGGCATGATGCGATATGGCCGGAGCTGAAGCAGGTACTCAAAGAGGCAGGCATTGCCAATTATACGATTTGGAATACGGGAAACGAGCTGTTTGGTTATTTCGAGTGCGAGAAGGGCGTTGCTTATGCGGAGGCGTATCAAGCGAAGAGCGCCGTCGTTGATCGGTGGAATGCGTTTATGAAAGACGTCATGGTGATGGAACTGGATCCTGAGACGGGAGCACAGCCAAAAATGAAGCAGGTATTTTTCTTGGCGTGAAGGAAATCTTCACGCAGCAGCAAAAGGAGGACAAGCGTATGCTCGTCAATACAAAGGCAAAGGTCGGAGTCTTCTCGATTGCACTCGGTGCGTATCTGCCGCAGTTCCCGCAGCTCGTCCCGGAATTCAAAGGGCAGTATGAAGCGTTTCAGAAAGCGCTTCCGAATACGGTCGAGATCGTCGATGGCGGCTTCGTTACGACGAAGGAGGAATCGCAGGCAGCAGGAGAGAAGTTCCGCGCGGCAGATGTGGATCTGGTCATTCTCCAACTTTTGACGTATGCGACTTCATACAATATGCTGCCTGCTGTAAAGGATCTGGATGTGCCGGTGCTTTTGGTCAACGTGCAAAAAAAGCGCGTGCCGGATTATCAGAATACCGATATTCCGACGTGGCTCGGCACGTTGTACGCCTGTGGCGCAGTCGGAGAGATGGCAGCTGACCTCAATCGCTACGGCAAACGCCATGCCGTCATCACGGGCGTTGCGGAAGGCGGCGATCCCGAGGCCTTGCAAGAGATCGCGGATTGGTGCCGCGCTGCGCAGGTGCGCCGTCGTTTCCGCAGTACGAATATCGCGCAGGTCGGTCGCCCCTATCCCGGCATGATGGATCTCTATATCGATGAGTCGAATCTTTATCGCCGCCTCGGGCTTTACACGAAGCAGTTTGACTGGGAGAAGATGTGGGCGATTGCGGATGATATTGCGGACGAAGCCGGCATTCGCGCTAAGGCACAGGAGATTCTCGATACGTTTGATATCGAGGGCGGTGCGACGGTCGAAACGGTTTGGGATATGGCGAAGTATGTCATCGCATTCGAGCAATGGGTGAAGGAAGAGCAGATTGGACTCGTTGCGTCGCACTATGATGGATACGCGCAAGGCAAAGCGGGCAAGCTCGACAGCATGCTTATACCGGCCTTTTCCATGCTCATCAAGCAGGGGACGGCGTGTGCCGTCGAGGGTGATATGAAGGTCGCTATGGCGATGAGCATCATGAAGACAATCAGTGGGACAGGGCAGCTTTCTGAGATGTACTCTATTGACTTTGACAAGGATATCTGTATCATAGGACATAGTGGCTCTGGCGATGCGGATATTTCGCAGGCGAAGAAGCCCACGATGAAGATGGTCCCGGTATTTCATGGGAAGACGGGCGGTGGTTACTTGACCCAGTTCTATCCGCCAACGGATGTGCCGATCACGTACCTTGCCATCACGCAGGATGGCGATGGTCATTTTAAGTTCGTCGTTGCGGAAGGTGTGAACGAGTCGGGTGAGATTTTCACCTTTGGCGATACGAATATGCGCATGCGCTTTACTTGCGGGGCGCGGGCGTTTTGCAATCGTTGGAGTGAAGCCGGTCCGACGCATCATATGGCAGCGGGCGTTGGCAGACATATCGACACCATTTTGAAAGTGGCAAAGATTCTCGATGTTCCCGTGGAAATTGTAACCCGATAAGGCAAATTGAAAACCGCCGATGACAGCAAAAAATGCCGGTTCTCTTCATGCAGGAAAAGGATCGGTATTTTTGTTTGCGCAGAATAGGAGATGGACCATGCTGGGAGCAGAACGTCGGCAACGGATCATGGATATCTTAGGAGAGGACGGCAAGGTGTATGTCGCCAAGCTCGCGACGGAATTTCAGGTGACGGAGGAAACCGTTCGCCGCGATCTCGAAAAATTGGAACGTCAGAACCTGCTGCAACGGAGTTATGGGGGTGCAGTCCCGACCGAGGCAACGAGTGCGGACGTTTCGTTTGCACGGCGCAGATCGCAGAACCAGACGAGCAAACTGCAAATCGCCGAAGCCGCGCATTCCTTGATTCACGACGGCGATACCATCATGGTGGATTCAAGCACGACCTGTCAAATGCTGTTGAATCGGCTGGCAAAGAAGCAGGGGATTACGGTGATTACGAATTCGATCCGCCTCATGTACGATTTTCGCGCAAGTGCCTTTCGCATGGTCTGTACAGGCGGCAATTTTCGCGCAAGTTCATGCTCGCTTACAGGGCCTGTCGCGACACGCATGCTCGCGGGCTACCATGCGGACGATACGATCATCAGCTGCAAGGCGATCGATTTGGCGGGTGGCTTGATGGAGTCCAACGACAGTGAAAGTGAGGTAAAGGAGATCATGATGCAGCAGGCACGACGGGTCATTTTGCTCGTCGACCATAGCAAGTTCGACAAAACGGCGCTTGTTCGCTTCGGGGATATCGGATCCCTTTCCTATCTCATTACCGACCGAGAGCCACATGAGGAATGGAAGAAATTCTTGGCAGAGACAAAGGTGAAGCTGCTCGTTTGCTGATTGAGAGATCGCTGGGGCGTGAGCGCTGTACCTCCATAAAACAGGATATGCAAAATTCTCCATGCCACATCGATTGCAGCATGGAGAACTTCGATGAAAACCACAGGAACATCAACCGAACATTGCGTTGAGAATCAGGAGCACGATGATGCCTGTCGCCCAGGCGATCGTACTGGCAACGGAGTAGAGACGCAGCTGCTCTTTGCCCTCGGTGATCCCGATGGAGCGGTTGACGACCCAGAAGAAACTGTCGTTGAAATACGAGTAGAACAGTGACCCCACGCAGGCGGCAAGCGCTGCGAAGACGGGGTTCACCGAAAGATTCGCAATGATCGGCGCCGTGATCGATGCCGCTGTGATCATCGCCACGGTGCCGCTGCCTTGGATGAAGCGCACGATTGTCGCAATGAAGAACGGCAGCAAGATAGCGGGAATGCTCGTCTGCAGCATGGTCTCAGCCAAAACCGTGCCGACGCCGCTGTCGCGGATCAGCATGCCGAAAGCGCCGCCGCCGCCCGTGATGAGGATGATGATGCCCGCGGATTTGATGCCCGTCTCCATTTCCTCCAGCACGCGCTTTCGGTCGAGATTTCCCGTCAAGCCGTAGATTGTCAGGAGGAGTCCGATGCCGACGGCGATGACTGGTGTTCCGAAGAACTGAATGGCATCGGCAGCCTGCCCTTTCATGCCCATGGCAGATGCCACCGTACCGATCAGGATCAAAAGGATCGGAACAACGATCGGCGCGAACGAGATGAAGGCCGAAGGCAGATGCGCATCATCGTAAATGCTGCTTCCCTGATTCGATGCCGTATACGATCGGTCCCGTGTCCAGCCGCCATCCGCCGTCGGAATCTGCCAAATCCTTTCGCCCGCCCACTTCGCAAAGAGCAAAGGTCCGATGAGCATCGGCACGGAGAGCACAAGTCCCCAGAGGATCAAGGAGCCGACACTCACCTCAAAAATGCCTGCGACGCCAACAGGCCCCGGTGTAGGCGGCACCATCGTATGCGTGATCACGAGGCCGGTGGCGAGCGCGATGCCGATGGATACGATCGACTTGCGCGCTTCTGTAGAAATCGCCTTGGCGAGAGGCGTCAGGATGACGAAGCCCGAATCACAGAAAATCGGGATGGAAACGAGGAAACCCGTCAGCGCCATGGCGATTTCCTCCCGTCCCTTGCCAAAGAGTTTCAGGAAGCACAGGGCCATGCGCTTCGCCGCGCCCGATACTTCGAAGAGCTGGCCCATCATGACGCCGAAGCCGATGATGATGCCGATGCTTCCGAGCGTGCCGCCGAATCCTTTTGTGATGCTTGCGACAATCTGCTTGAACTCAATGCCGCCGATCACACCGACGAGGACGGTTGCCAAGATCAGTGCCAAGAACGTATGGATCTTGGTCTTCATGATCATGAAAATCAGACAGGCAATGCCGACGCCAAGACCTATGAGAATTTGCGTTTCTGCAGCCAATAGGATTCATCTCCTTGTTCAAAACATAGACCGTTCTGCGGAACTGCCCCGTTTACTCGTGCTTGAAATGGGGGGCATATTTTGCCGCAAGGCGGATCGCCTCCACCATGCTCACGGCGCTTACGACGCCCTTGCCCGCAATGTCGAAGGCCGTGCCATGGTCGACCGACGTACGAAGGAACGGCATGTCGAGTGTGACGGCGATCGTGCGCTCAAAATCGTACGTCTTCGTCGCGATATGCCCTTGATCGTGATAGAGGGAAAGAACCGCCTGATAGCGTCCCTGCAGTGCTTGGTGGAAGACGGAATCCGGCCCGATCGGCCCCACGACATCGTAGCCTTTCCGCTGCGCCTCTTCTACAGCGGGGGCAATCTCCCGGACTTCCTCCCAACCGAAGAGCCCATGCTCTCCCGAATGCGGATTGAGTCCGGCGACCGCCATCTTTCCCGCAACGCCGAGCTGCTTCAAAGCTTTCGTGCAGCGGCAGATGTACTCCAGCACGCGCTCTTTCGTAACAGCGTCGCAGGCATCGCGCAGCGACATGTGCCGCGTGAGGAAGAATACGCGCATCCCGTCGACCTCGAACATGGTCAGCGGATCACGCGAGTTCGACAGGCCGCCGAGAATCTCCGTATGTCCGATGTAGCGGATCCCCGCCGCGCGCAGCGATTCCTTGTTGATCGGTGTCGTGGCAATCGCATCGATCTTGTGCGCCATTGCCAGCTCCACGCACTTCTTGATGTAATCGAATGCCGCCTGTCCGCACATCGCCTGGACTTTGCCCATCTTCAGCTTCGTCATGTCGACATTGTTGAGATCCATGAGATTGATGACGCCTTCATCGTCGACGGCAGATGCAGGATCCTCCACCGTATGGATGCGCGCCTTTGCCTTGCAGACGCGGATCGCCTGCTCCATCATGCCCTTCGCGCCGACGACGATGACCCTGGCGACATCCGTCACCTTCTTGTCGAGCAGGGCCTTGACGGTGATCTCCGCGCCGACTCCGGCCGGATCCCCCATAGGCACGCCGATCAGCGGCTTTTCCATCCCATTCTTTTCCATATGCACAACTCCTTTTCTCGTTCCAGCATCATCAAAGGGCAATATCCTTGGCGATTTTTTCCAAGCAAAGCCCGATCGCATCATCGCTGCCGATCATCCCCCCTTTTGTCACAATGCGCAGCTTCGGCAAGCGACCGCCGAGGATGCGCCCGTAGACCGCAAGCGGCAAGACCTCGTCACGCACCGCAATGCCATCGGCATCCAGTCTCTCCAAAAGTGCAATCGTGATGTCGCCGCCTGAACAATAGACGCCTTCGAGCTTGCCGTTTTGCTCCAGGATCTCGCCCGCCGCCTCAGCCAACGTGGCAGAAAGGACGCAGGATACATGCTCCGGCGTAACGCCGAGTTCCCTCGCCGTCGCTTGGAGATCGAGCGGCTTCTCATCCGAAAGCGGCGTCGTCGTCAGCAGGAGGACATCCTCATCGTCCACGGCGGAACCGATCTTATCGATGACACGCCGGATCTCCGCAGCACGCCGCTCCCTCTCGAAAAACTCCCCCACATGCATGTCGACGAAGAATACGCGCCTCTTTTGCAGCAGATCGGCAATCTGCCGCTTCGTCGTCGCCGTCACGCTGCCGATGACGAGCAAGACCTTCTGTTCGCGCTTTTCCTTGACTTGCATCTCGTACACGAACTGCATGGTCAAGGGTCCGGGATCCACCGTCAGCACATGGCATCCACTCTGCAGTGTCGCCTTGGCGATCTTCTGCACATCTTCGTTGCGCACGGCATCAAAGATGAGGACGCGGGCCTCCTTCGCCGCATCCCGGACGGCTGCCGCGAGCGAACCCATGTCCTGCGCCAAATCCTTCAGCGAAACGTATCGCACCGCGTGGCGCGTTTGCTGCGCGATCAGAGCCACGACATCATCCGATGCAACAGGCATCTTCGGATCACGCCCCGCATCCGACTCGGTCAGAAGCATGCCGTTCACGAGCATCGTTCGGTTTGCGACGATGCGTCCAGAATCTGGATAAGCGGGTACGACGATTGCCGTAAATTCGTCACCCAAAGCGGCGAGTGCCCCGTCGATCTCTGCTCCGATATTGCCGCGCAGCGTCGAATCAATGCGCTTGTTGAAGAACACACCCCCTTCTTTCAACTGCAAAAAAGCATCTCTGACCCGTCGAAAAGCCTCCTCTGGGGGCAATCCGCGGCTCGCCGTCGAGTAGGCCAGCACATCGGATTGGTGCGCTGTCGCTCCGGCCAGACGAAAGAGACTGCACACACTAAGACCGATTTTCTTGAGGAGCACACCCGAAGCATTCGCCCCGGTCAGATCATCCGCAACAATAACGCCTCGCATCGTATCTTCTCCTTTCTGGCAGATCCAATCGCAGATCCAATCTATCAGATCGCGATGATTTCTCCGCGCGGCATCGCCTTCTTCGCCTCTGCCTTCGTAAACGGATAGTCCGTGATGACGCGATCCATTTCGCTCATATGCGCCGCCTTGTAGAGCTTTTTCTTGCGGAACTTTGATCGGTCGGCGACCAGGATCGAAACCTCGCTCATCGCAAGGAGTTTCCGTTTGAACACGCACTTGCTCTCCGTCGGCACGACGAGGAAAAAATCCTCCGTGATAGCAGCCGTCCCGATAAAGGCGAGATCGATGCCGTAACGCGCAAGCTGCTCCGTCGCCATGGAGCCCGCAACCGCCCCGGTTTCCGGCAGGACGACGCCGCCTAGGAGGATGGTGCGAATCTCCGGTTGGGAATACAGGTGCACGCCTATATGCAAATCGTTCGTCACGACCGTGATATTGGCGGGAGCCGCCTTCTTCAACCGATCCGCGATCTCGAACGTCGTCGTGCCCGCGTCGAAGAAGACCGTCATGCCCGCACGGATTTGCTGCAGCGCCGCGCCCGCGATGCGCCGCTTCACTTCGGTATCGCGCACCTTCTTCTTCGCATACGAAGTCTCCGCCACGATGTAGTTCGGCAGCATAGCCCCGCCGTGCGTGCGCACGAGCAGCCCATTTTCTTCCAGCTGCTTGAGATCCCGACTGACCGTCATCGCCGTGACATGGAGCGCCTGCACCAGGGCACTGGTCGTGACCGTTTCATTCTGCTGCAGGCAGTCAAGAATAAATTTTTTTCTGTCGACCGAAATCATATGCGCCTCGAAATGTTAATTTAGTTTATCTTCTGTTATCTTTTGTTGCTTTATTATAAAGCGGACGGTTTCTTCTGTCAATATAGAAAATAAAATCAGGATAGAAAATAAAGGGATTGCCTTCATGCCGCAAAAAAGAGGCTCCGGCCATAGTGACCGGAGCCTTTTCCCTGTCCGCATGTCGAGATGCCGCCCCATGCGCCGCCGGGGCGACGTTCGCCGTTCCGGCTATAAGATTCCTGCCATTTTGAGCAGGTACTTTGCGTTCGTCGTATGGCAGCGGCCTTCTTTCAGCTTGAAGTCGAAGCGGATCTTGTCCGCTTCGTAATGCTCCTCGAAGTGGTAGTTTTGGATGGGAAGGCCGCTCCCGGACGTGAGATCGCAGAGTTCGAAATCATGCGTGGTGACGAGGGTGATGTTCGTCTCCTGCGTGAGCCGGCGGATGGTCGCTTTTGCGCCGGTGATGCGGTCGGCGGAGTTCGTGCCCTTGAAGATCTCGTCGATGGCAAGGAGGAGCGGCGTGCCCTCCTGCGTCGCCTCGACCATCTGCTTGATGCGCAGGAGCTCGGCGTAGAAGGTCGAGATGCCGCGCGAGAGGTCGTCGTTTGCCTGGATGGAGGTCAGCACGGTCATGGGCGTGAGCGCGAAAGACGCTGCGCAGACGGGGGCGCCTGCGTAGGCGAGGACGGCAGAGGCGGCGAGCGTGCGCAGGTATGTCGTCTTGCCGCTCATGTTCGAGCCCGTGATGATCGCCGTGCCGGCGGAAAAGTCGGCGTCATTCGGCACGGCGGCGGATTCTGCGATGAGCGGCGTCGTGACGCCCTTTGCCATGAGGCGCGGCGCGCCGTCCAAAAGCACGGGGAAGGTGGAGGCTTCGCGCGTCTGTCCGATGGTCGCGAGCGAGAGCAGGACTTCTGTCTCTGCCCATGCGCCGAGCCACGCCGCAAGGCGCGTGCCGTGCTTTGTGCGCCAGCGCAGGAAGCGGGCGGCGCATTGAAAGTCCCAGAGGAAGAGCGTGTTGGCGATGAGGAAGAAGAAGAGGTTGGCGCGCTGCCCGGCGCAGGCGGCAATCGTGGCGAGACGGCGCAGGCTGTGGGCGGCACCGTCTTTTTTGAGTGCGGCCTGCATGGCCTGCATCGTGCTGCCTGCAAAGGACGCGCTTTCGATGGCGGCGAAGAGGGCTTCGTACCGGGCGAGTGCACGGCTCGCGCCTCTGAGCGGGGCAAAAAGCGCGCTGTTTTGATGGAGGAAGGCGAGTGCGAGCGTGAGCTGCAAGGAAAAGAGAAGGCCGGGAACGACGATGTCGATCGGCCCGATGGCGGCGAGGACGAGGGCGGAAAACGACAGGATCGGAAGGAGGATTCGCCCGAAGGAAAGCATGGCGCCGGCCGTCCTTGCGGGAGGGGTTTTGTTGCGGGCTGCGTCGTCGCTTCGGATGTGGCTGGTGTCCTGTGCGGCGGGTTTGCCGCAGGGGCTCTCCGCATCGCTTGCGAGCGCACGCACGATCGGTGCGGTATCGTGCCCGTCTGGGAGCAGGCGCGCGAGCGTGAGGAGGCCGAGCGCGAGGGCGGGGGCGTCGATGAATTCGCGTGCGCCGTTTTGGCGTGCGCGGATCGTCTCTTTGGCGGGCGGCACGGGCGAGAGGGCGGCGGCAAGGCGCTCCCGCCCCGCCTTCGTGCGCGCGCACGAGAGGAACTGATAGAGCGATGCTGCGCCGAAGAGGTGCAGGTCGGTGTCCTGCGGGCGTGCTTTTTTGCGGTACGCCGTGCCGTCGTCTAAAAAGCGCTTCCAGTCTAGCGGCTCCGTCTCGTCCGCCATGGCGGCGGCAGCCGCTTCTGTTGCGCCGGGCTCCTGCATCGTCCGTGCCGGCGCGAACCGCGCGAGGCAGTCGGCGATCACGGCGAGGCGGGCGGCTTCCCTTGCCTGCGCGCGCCGCGCGCGCTGATGGCGGCGGACGAGCAGGACGAAGAGGGCGAGCAGCAGGATGCCGAGGATCGTTCCTGCCGCATGTCCGTCCCGGCTCGCCGCGAACGCGAAGACGGCGGCGATGAATGCGAGCGAGCGCAGCAGCACGATACGTCCCGCGCATTTTTTCATCGCGGCGAGCCGGGCGAGGCTCGCCTCCCGTTCCCGTTTATAAAAATCGCATTTCATGATGTCGCTCCTTTGGTCGTTTCGTGCGGCTGCGTCGGTCTTCGCGTACGATTGCCGCGTTTGCCGTTTTTCTTTTTGGGATGGATATTTTTAGGACGGATAGCCGTTCTCTTTCATTGTATCGTGCGAATCGTCATTTGGCAACGCAAGGCCGCTTGCCGGGCGAAGCGTTCGCGTATGGCGGCCATGCCTGCGGCATTTGGCGCAGATCCCCGTTTTCCTGCGGGCAAGAGACCGTTCTTTTATCTGCGCCTCTCTTGTGCTATAATAGCCCTGTTGTAATGATCCTATCGATCCTAGAAAGACAGGTGTTATTTCATGAAAGAGGAAGAGAATGAGTTCATGCGGCACGAGCTTCGGCTGCCGGAACTCACGGCTCGCGGCATGCTGCTCGGCGCGGTCCTGACGATCATCTTCACCGCGTCGAACGTATACCTCGGGCTAAAGGTCGGGCTGACGTTCTCGTCCGCCATTCCTGCCGCCGTCATTTCGATGGCCGTGCTGAAGATGGCGAAGGATGCGAATATCCTGGAGAACAACATGGTGCAGACGCAGGCATCTGCGGCAGGCACATTGTCGGCCATCATTTTCATCATTCCCGGCATGCTCATGATCGGCTACTGGCAGGGCTTCGAGTTCTGGCAGACGCTTGTGGTCTCGGCGTGCGGCGGCTGCCTCGGCGTGCTTTTTACGATCCCGCTGCGCCGCGCGATGGTCGTGCACAGCGATCTCGCGTATCCGGAGGGCGTCGCGGCAGCAGAGATCCTAAAAGTCGGCAGCCATGAAAAGGCAAAGAGCGGGCATACAGGCATTCGCAAGATCCTCGCGGGCAGCGGTGTTGCGGGCTTCATCGCGTTTTTGACGAACGGCCTGCACGTGCTCGGCGACAGCCTTTCCGCTTGGTTTGCGGTCGGGCGCGGCATGACGCAGATCCCGCTCGGCTATTCGACGGCGCTGCTCGGCGCAGGCTACCTCATCGGCATCGCGAGCGGCATCGCGATGCTCATCGGGATTTTCATCGCGTGGCTTGGTTTCGTGCCGTACTTCACGATTACGGGCACGCCTCCGGACGGCATGACGATGCAGAAGTTCGCGGGCGCCGTCTATCAGCAGAAGGTCCGCCTCATCGGCGTGGGCGCGATGGGCGTCGCGGCAATCTGGACGCTCCTCATGCTCGCCCGGCCCGTCATCGACGGCGTGCGCGAGTCGATTGCCGCTGTGCGCCAGCCTGCGGTGTACAAGGACAAGCACCGCATGGACATCGATATGTCGATAAAGAGTGTCGGCACGGTCTTTGCCGTGACAGTCATCGGTCTTCTCGCCATCTTCTACGCGTTTGTCCGCCCGGAGCATCTGCCCGTCGGGCAGACGCTCACATTCGTCATCGTCGGCGTCGGCGTCGCGGTGCTCATGGGCTTTTTCGTCGCCGCTGCCTGTGCCTACATGGCAGGCCTCGTCGGCACGTCGTCGAGCCCGATTTCGGGCATCGGCATCCTCGGCATTATCGTCGCATCGCTCGTCATGTACGCGCTCTGCTCTTCGTTCGGCATTTTCGCGCTGGAGGGAGGCGAGCGGTTCGCGACGGCGACGGCGATTTTCACGACGTCGATTATCCTCGCGATCGCCTGCATTTCGAACGATAATATGCAGGATCTCAAGACGGGCTACCTCGTCGGCGCGACGCCGTGGCGCCAGCAGGTCGCGCTGCTCATCGGCTGCGTCGTCGGCGCGCTCGTCATCGCGCCGGTGCTGAACCTCCTCTACGAGGCGTACGGCTTCCCCGGCGCCATGCCGCGTCCCGACATGGATCCCGCACAGGCGCTCGCCGCACCGCAGGCAGCGCTCATGACGACGATCGCACAGGGCATTTTCCAAAGCCATCTCGCATGGGAGTACATCTATATCGGCATTGGCGTCGGCATCGTGCTCGTCGTCGCCGATCGGCTTTTAAAGCGCAATACGCGCAGGCTCTGCCTGCCGCCGCTCGCGGTCGGCATGGGCATCTACCTGCCGCCTTCCGTGCTGACGCCGCTCATCGTCGGCGCCGTGCTCGGCTATTTCATCCATCGCTATGTGAAAAACAAGGGCGGGGAAAAGGCGGTAAAGGCATCGGTGCGCCGCGGCACGCTCATCGCGTCGGGCTTCATCGTCGGCGAGTCGATCGTCGGCGTCATCCTCGCAGGCGTCATCGTCGTCTCGGTATCGGGCGGCGGCAGCGACAGCCCGCTCTCTGTCGTGTCGAAGGACTTTGCCGATACGGCGGAGATGCTCGGGCTTCTCGTGTTCCTCGCGGTCGTCGCGCTTTTCACGAAGACCGTCGTAGGAAGTGCAAAATCGGAGGAATAACGCACCGCATGGAAAAAGCCCGCTTCCCTTTCCAAGGAGGCGGGCTTTTTCCGTGCTTGTTGCAGGCCCGAGAAAACGGCAGGCGGAGGCCCAGGCTCCCGATAGGGGGCGATGCGCCGCAGCGCCAGGCTACTCTTCCGCACCGCCGTCCGGGTCGCTCGTGAGCGGACGCGAGCCGAGCATGGTGTAGAGCGTCTCGCGCGTGAAGCGGTAGGTGCTGCTCGCAAAATCCTGCCCCGGATCGTAGCGCTCGGACGGTGCGTTTAGGAGGCCGCACATCGTGTCGTAGAGCATGTCGTTCGTAAAGTAGCGGCTCGCATGCTGGCGCAGCGCGCGCGTATGGCCGGGCATCGCGTGCTGGTAGGCGTCCGACAGGTAGATCCACATCGGGATGCGCACCATATCGAAGCGGAAGACGTCCGGGTTGTGCGAGATCTCGATGTCCTCGCCGTGGTCGGAGAAGTAGACCATTGCGGTGAGGTTGAGATTCTTGCGTGCGTAGTCGTAGACCTGCGAGAGGATCGCATCCGTGTAGAGGATGCTGTTCGCGTACGACGCCATCGAGACCATGCTCGACGAGCCGTCCTCCGAGGAAAAGCGGTTGAACGACTCAGGGTAACGGTTGTTGTAGTAGATATGGCTGCCCATGATGTGCAGCACGATGAAGTTGTTCTTCGCGGGGTCTATCTGCGTGAGGTAGGGGAGGAGGGCCTCGTCGTACTTGTCCGTGAAATTGTAGGAGTCGTCCGTCCACTGCGCGTGGTCGGCCGTCTTTGCGACGAGCGTGATGGCGCTGTCGTACTGCCCGTATCGGCCTTGGTTGCTGAACCACCACGTCTCGTAGCCTGCCTTCTTCGCGACGTCGATGAGCGATGCCGAGTCGAAGAATTCCTTGCCGTTGTACTGGCTCTGCTCCGTGAGCGCGCGCTGGAGAACGGGGACGGTCTGCGTCCAGCAAGAATAGACATTCTCAAAGAAGAGGAAATGGTCGTCTGCGCGCATGGCGCTCTGCCAAGGCGTGTCGTCGTAGGAGTAGGCCGGCGTGTACACCTTCATATAGTTGCGCGACGAGGATTCGCCGATGATGAAGATGACGGTGCCGGGCGCTTTTGCTGCGAGCGCTTCGTGCTGGTCGATCGCGAGGCTCGCGAGGCGGTCGTCGTGCCCTAGGCTGTACACCTGCGTCTGCTTGACGTAGCTGTCGACGTCGCCCCAAAGGGCCGCGATCGACGTCTGCGGCAGGTAGATGACGAGCGTCGCAGACGCCGCACAGACGAGCGCGGCGAGTGCGCCCATGCGGGGCGCGGTCGTCTCATCCTCCATGCGGCGGGAAAACGCGAGGTGCGCGCGCGCGAAGAGGAACCAAAGCGCGGCGAGCGCGGCGAGGATGAGGAGCGCCCGCCCGGTGCCGACGTTCGACTCGACGAAGTCGATGCTCTCGCGCCAATTCGTGAGGTAGAGCGCCATGAGCGAGGCGGGCGTGAGGCAGTGCCACACGATGCAGTAGTAGGCGATCTGCGCGAGCGGGATCAAGAGGGCGGCGATGTTGAGCAGCCCCATGAATCCCGCGACGATGCGTGCGTGGCCGATGCGGAAAAGTGCGGCGGCAAGCGTGGGAAGCAGGACGATTTCTGCCGTGCCGACGAGGAAGTCGTAGCAAATTTTCGATCTGTACCAGTCCTGTGCGTACGTCCACGTGTAGAGCAGCGGGAACGTCACGCACCACGCGATCCCCGCGATGAGATTCGGCGCCATGGGGAGGGAGAAGAGCGGCACGCGCGTCGCGTACGGCAGCAGCGTGAGCGCCGCGACGACGGGCACGAGCGCCGTCATGAAGTAGCCTGCGCCCATGTCCTGCCCGATATTGATATAGAAGGCGATGAGACAGATGAAGTAAATGCCTGCCGCCGTCAGCCAGCGAATGATATTGTCCTGGCTCGTAGTGGAAATCGTCATGTGATCCCTCGGTTCTTTCCTAGTTGACAGAGTAGAGTTTACAGGAAAAAGGGGGGTTCGTCAACAAAGTCGCGTATTTCGTAAGGGTTCCCCTTGACTTCCCGCGCATTTCTCCCTACAATCAATACGGTATGCAGGTCGGCACACACTGGATCCTTAGGGAGGACAGACCTTGGAGCAGAATGTTACCATACTGGATGTAGCAAGACTTGCGGGCGTGTCGAAGAGCACGGTCTCGCGCTATCTGAACGGCGGTTACGTGAGCGTCGAAAAGGCGGAGCAGGTCCGTCGGGCAATCGATGAGACCGGTTTCCGGTCAAACTTCTTTGCACGGCGGCTCAAGACCAAGACGAGCCAGCTTATCGGCATCGTCCTGCCGCGCATGGACTCCGTCTCGGTAGGACGGCTGCTGGCGGGCGTGGGCAGCGTGCTCGACCCGGCGGGCTATCAGGGCATCCTGCTCGTGAGCCAGCTCGATCCGCAGAAGGAAATCGAGCATATCGAGAGCCTCTGCCAGCAGGGCGTCGACGGCATCCTCGTCGACAGCGTCGCGATCACCGACGCGCACGTCGCGCTCGCCCAGAACGCGCGGATCCCGATCCTCTTTACGGGGCAGAGCCGCGCGGAAGTCCATTGCCTCAAGATCGATGATGCGGCGGCAGGATACATGATGGGAACCTACCTGCGCCAGATGGGGCATCGGCGCGCCGTCTTCGTAGGCGTGACGGACGCCGACCACGCCGTCGGCGTCGAGCGCAGGCAGGGATTCGAGAACGGGTTTTGCACCGAGCGCAGGTCGCACGTCGATTTCGTCGAGACGGGGTTTGACTTTCTTTCCGCCTATCAGAGCGCGGGAAAAGCATGCGCCTTCCATCCGACTGTCCTCGTCTGCGCGACGGACGGCATCGCGCTCGGCGTCCTGCGCTACCTGCACGAGTGCGCGATCCGCGTGCCGGAGGAAATATCCGTCGTGGGATTCGGCGGCTATGACGTCGGCGCCGTCGTCTATCCCGCGCTCACGACGATCGCGTTTGACTACGAGCGGCTCGGCAAAGAGGCGGCAGAGGAGCTCCTTGCACGCATCGCGCATCGCGCGCCGGCGTTTGCATGGGATCCGTTTGATACAGGCCGATCCATGCGTTTTGTCGAGCGCGAGAGCGTCCGCGCGCTCGGGACGGGCGGCAGGCATCTGCGCCGCCTGCGTTAAGGGACATTCTGACGATTTAATTGCATTTTTATTGTATTTTTACTAAACATGTGTTACAGTATCCATAAGTCTGCGGGCTGCGCACAGGAAGCGATGAGGAAACATGGAAACTCACATTCCTTCGCAGAGGCAGATGAAGTTCATTGCTTTTTTGGCAAGGAGGAATGTCTTATGAAGAAGACTCTCGTATCGGCACTGACGACGGCTCTCGTCGTCGGCGCAGCATCCACGACGTTTGCAGCATCGAATCCGTTTGCAGACGTACCCGCTGACCACTGGGCTTACGATGCCGTTTCGCAGCTCGCTGCGGACGGCGTCATCGAAGGCTACGGCGACGGCACGTACCGGGGCGACAACGAGATCACGCGTTATGAGATGGCGCAGATGGTCGCAAAGGCCATGGCGAAGTCGGGCGTCAGCGACGCAGACAAGGCCCTGATCGAGAAGCTCTCCGCTGAATTCGCGGATGAGCTAAACAACCTCGGCGTCCGCGTCGCAAGCCTCGAGCGCAATGCGGACATGGTCAAGTGGAACGGGCAGGCTCGTTACACGATGGCACGCCACGTCGATAAGGACGCTACCGCAACGGACAGTCACACGGATGAGTTCCTCTTCCGTCTCGAGCCGTCGGCTGAGGTCAACAGCAACTGGCACGTCAATGCGCGTCTCGACGCAAAGATCAACGCGGCAAAGGACGAGGGCAATGACGGCAACGTTTCGCTCAAGCGTATTTGGGCGCAGGGCAACTACGACAATTTCGCCGTCAAGCTTGGCCGTTTCGGCTCGCTCGACAACGATTCCGTTTTCGATACGCAGATCGCGGGTGCGGAAGTCGCATTCGGCAACAAGGCGCAGGCCATCCTCGGCGCCGGCCGCCAAAGCTTCAGCGGAAACGGTGGCAGTGGCTCGCTGCAGGGCGAAGATGCTGCAAACCATTACTATGCAGGCGTTTCCTACAAGGACGGCAAGGCCATGGCGGGGATTTCCTATCACACGCTGAACCTGCGCAATTCCTCGGAGAAGAACTTCCGTGAAGGCATCGCAAAGGCCGGCTACCGCTTCGACAAGAGCACGGCGCTGAACGGCTTCTATGCGAAGTCCAGGAAGTACACGGACAGCAAGGCCGCAGAGGCTTATAGCGTGGAGTTCGACTACAAGGGCGCGGATCAGATGAACGCCGGCACGTGGGGCGCATGGCTCGCATATCGCCACCTCGGCCAGGATGCGACGCAGTTCAGCACGTATGATGCGATCAAGACGAACGAAAAGGGCTGGGAGATCGGCGGCAACTACACGTTTGCCAAGAACATCGTCGGCACGCTGCGCTATGGCAATGCGAAGCAGATCAATGGCGACGGCAAGGCGCATACGTACTTCGGCCGTGTCCAGTTCTTCTTCTGATCACGGATCACGAAGAGAACGAAGGACGCCAGTTTTCAAGGCTCTCGCTTCGGCGAGAGCCTTTTTGCGTGCCGTTTTCGGTGTTACGAGGCTTTGATTTGCCCGAAGAGGCAAGATGCGATAGAATGAAACAGGAAGGAAGGTGGGAACGTCGTGTTCTCGTTGTTTTGGAGCGGGATCCAGCAGGATGTGAAGCTCGCCCTTGTCGCGCCCGTTCTCTGCGCCGTTTTCCGGCTGGCGTTTATCCTCGTCTATCGCCCCAAGAAGACGCCGTTCGGCGAATGGAAGAAATGGTACCATTGTTTCCGCTACGGGTTTTGGTGGGGCATGGACTTCCATGCTTACGTTTACTTATTCTCGCTCGTATTGGTCACGCTGCCCGGTACCTTCATTCCTGCGTACTACGCCGTAGGAGACACGGTGCGTCTTGTCGGCATCTGCTGTTATGCCGCTGTGCTCTATACGGCGTTTATGGGAAGGATGGTTTTCTACCGCCATTTCCACGATGTCTACAATCACTTGCTCTTTTTGGGACGCCATGCAGATCAAGATAATTTGCGCGACATCTTTTTCAACCAAGATCATGGCACATGGATTTTATGGAGCTACATTCCATTTCTCGCTGCCTGCATTGGCGCCGCGTCCTGGCTCCTCGGCCTGCCAACGGTTTCCTTTCCTGTGCCGGAATCGGCCGCGCTTCGGTACGCGCTCCATGCGGCAGTAGGTATCGCGGCGATCGCACTCTTTTATTGGGCGCGCTATGGCGGGACGTTTCGTCATCGGAAGAAACCGGAATGGGATGAAGTGCCGGCCGTTGTCAAAGCGGATATTTTTATGGGCAAAGCGGTACGCGACGATCTCCTTGTCCTGGAGCATTTATTTCATCAAAAGCGCGATGCGTCGCTTTCGCATAGCGATGCAGAAGCGATTTCCATCATGGAGCCGATTCTTCCCCGCGCCTTCTCGAAATCGCCGTTGGATGCGTTTTGCCATGTGGCAGCAGGAGCGCGCATTCGACCGCCTCGCCATATTTTCCTGCTCTTTTTGGAGAGCCATTCGCAGAGCCTCTTGGATCCGCTGTACGGGTCGCTCCGCCTTATGGAGGCGAGCAAGAAGTGGCGCAGGGAAGCAAACGCCGTATCGTTTGCCAATTTCCTGCCGGGCGGGATGGTCTCGCAGCCGTCTATCGTCAGCTTGATGACCGGCGTGTTCGACTGCGACATGGAACTCAATGAAAATCCTTCCTTTTGGCAGGGCGCACCGCAGACGGCGCTTGCGCCTCAGCTCCAGAGGCTCGGCTATCGCACATCGTTTTGGTATGGCGGAAACCTGACGTGGAGCAGCCTCGATCATTTCGTTCCCGCCATGGGATTCGACCGCGCATTCGGAGGGCCGGATATCTGCGGGAAACATGCACCGCGCACATGGCTCGGCGTATACGATCATATTTTTTTGGAGGAAGTCGCGCGGCGCATTGAGGCGGATACGGGCGCAGCAGGCGAGTTCCACTTCGTTTATACGACTTCCAATCACGGACCGTATCGCATTCCGTTTGAGCAGTATGGTTTTGATGCCGAAACGGTCATGCCGGACGCGCCGGCAGCGCTCAAACGCGATGCGGCGACACGCCGAAGCCTTGCCAGTGCTTGGTATGCGGATCAATCTGCCGTGCGGTTCATCGAAAGGATGCGCGAAATGGATCCCGACAGTCTTTTCATTGTGACGGGGGACCATGCGACGGATATCCTGCCGCTCGCGTACGATATTGTGCCGCGCAGGGAAATGAATCTGCGGGAGCATCTTCTGACCTCGTTTGCAATGGCACATCCGTCGCTGGATCCCGCCATGCTGGCGGAACGGACGATTGGAAGTCATATGCATATCGCACCGACGCTATTTGAGATGATCGCGCCGAGCGGCTTTCCGTACCGTGCGATTGTCCCTTCGTTTTTCGAGCCGATCGATCACGTCGTCACGCCGTACGCTTGGATGACAAAGGATGCGATCGGCAGCTACGTGGATGAAACAGAGCAGCCGCTTGCCGTATCGGCAAGGCTTCTTTCTGTCAGGCAAGAGGTTCGTCGCTTTGACGCGGAGCAAAAGGCGCTTTGCGAGCTTTCGGGCTGGCTGGTACGCCATCCGGAATGCTTGGTGTGATGGTGTTCTTATCTTGCGCGCCATGCTATAATTTGGAGGATGCGATCGGAAGAAATCAAAGGAGTGTGCACATGCGTCTTGCCGTTATCATTTTGACGAAGAATGAGGAGCATAATATCGAGGGCGCGGTAAAGAGCGCTTCGTTTGCCGACGAGGTGGTCGTCCTCGATTCCGGCAGCACGGACCGCACGCGGGAGTTCGCCGAAAGGCTCGGCGCACGTTTTGTTGTCCATCTCATGGGCGAGGACGGTTTTGCAGGGCAGCGCAATGCGGCGCTCGATGAGACGGACGCGGACTGGGTCTTTTATTTGGATGCGGACGAGCGCATCACGGACGAGGCGGCGAAAGAAATGATGCGGTGCGTCAAGGCGAACGAATGGTTTGCCTATCGGATCAAGCGCATGAATATTTTATTTGGACAAGTGATGCGGCACGGTTCTCATGCGCCGGATTACGTTATGCGACTCTTTCCTCGTACGATGGTCCGCTGGAAAGGCGTCGTTCATGAATCGGCGATTACCGAATTGCCGGTCCGCGCGCTGAAAGGAGTGCTTTGCCACTATACCTATACGGATTGGGATCGCTACTTCGTAAAGTTCAACCAGTATACGACCTTGATGGCTAAGAAAATGGAGGAAGGCGGGAAACGCGCTTCTTTTTTGGATATTCTTTTGCATCCTTCCTTTGCTTTTTTTCAATCCTATATTTTGAAACTAGGATTTCTCGATGGAAAGCAGGGATTTATCTTTGCACTCAACCATTTCTTTTATACCATGATAAAATATGTGAAACTTTATTATGCGACGACCCGCGTGAGAGAGGATAGAAAAGGATGCTAGGAGGCGATGACTGATGCGTTTTGCAATTATGGAAAGCGTTGTCACTCCGGGAGGACACGAGATTGATTTTGATCGTATCTTGGTGGAAGAGCTTTCATCGCTTCGGCATACGGTGGAGTTCTACGTGCCGGAGCGACACAGGTTTAAGTGGGATTATGGCGTACCCGTCCATACGCTTCAGGGAAAAGGCATTTCGTATCAAGGCGCCAGAGGGATGAAAAAGTTCGTTTTGTCCGCTAAGCGAGAACTGCATCGACAGTATTGGTATCGCGACATGTATCATTACGCATGCGCGGGGAAGTTTGACGCGATCATTTTTCCGTCTGCGACGTATCGGTATTTGCGCGCCTTGAAGATAAGCCCATTAAAGCATAGTCCTGTCCCGGTTCTCTTTCTGATTCACGGGCTGACACCTGATGAAGCGAAGCGTTTGGATAAGGCGGCTGAGCCGTTTGCAAAGTTGCCGAATATCCGCATTGGCGTACAGACTTTCGCACGGAATAAACTGCATCTCGCGGCGGATCATTTGCGCATTTACAGCCCGCCGAACTATATTCCGCGTGACATTCATCCAAGTGATTTTTCGCCAAAAGGAGATACCATCATACTGGGCTTTTTTGGACAGTATCGACGTGAAAAGAATTTGAAATTCCTTCTCGATGCGTTCTTAGCAGGCTCCTATACGCGCCCCGTTTGCTTGTTCGTCCAAGGTGCGACGCAGACCAAGGCGGATCGTGAAGATTTTGATCGTTTGATCCGTGCATACGAGAAGGAGAAAACGATTCAATTCCTGCATGAGCCGCTTATCGGCATGGCATGGCAGAAAGCACTGGCAAGCGTTTCGGCAATCGTCATACCGTACGGAAATGAGCGCTACCGGTATCACACGTCTGCTATGATCAGCAACGCGATTGGATACAAAAAGCCGGTTTTAGCCGCAGACAATGTCAATCCCGAAGTATTGGCTGCACATGCGATTGGCGTTTCCTTTCCCAATGGGGACAGCAGGGCTTTGACGCAGGCGCTGGAGAAGTTCGTCAACACTTACGAAGAAGAAAAGAATAAGTATGCGAGCGCGTTGGATCAAGCCTATACGGAGTATGCTCCCAGCCGCTTGGCAGAGAATATCGTTGCACTCGCAAGTGACGAAGGAAGAGATATATGCTGAACTTTATCGCCGTTGCGAAACGGATTTATCGGCTTGATTACTGGCGCGAGGCGCATCGCGCCGTGGTCTTCGTGGTACGTGCCTATCTTCATTATCCTACGATGGCAGGGTTTTGGCGTTTTTTTCAAGAGGATGTTGATCGTCGCGCGATATTGGAGCGGAATGCGTTCCCCATCGAGCAGGCAACGCGTGCCTTTTTCTTCAAAGGAGCAACGCTTTCGGAGCGTATTCGGCTCATAGAAGAACATTTCCTGTATTTGCAGAGGCAACTGCGCGCGCCATTCGTACATGGATTATATGCGGATGCGCCTATTTTGCTTTGGCGGGCGCAGGATGGGGAAGGGGACTGGCATGTCGAACTGGCAAGCGAGGCGGGGCAGAGAAAGGAAGGCATGCTTTCTCTTATTATGAAATGCGGCGATGCCTACATCTATCAAGCCATGTTTTGGATTGCACGCGATAAAGAAGGGGCGTACAGCCTGTTCATCGGCGCGTTGCAAGGACCGAATATGGAACATGCGCGCGAAGTAGTCAAAGCGCTGACGAAGCGGGCCCATCGCTATCGAACCAAGAATTTGATGCTCTATATGGTACGGGCAACGGCACGTGCGCTTTCGTTGCAACATATATACGCCGTATCAAATGAAGGATATTATGCCAATAACCACATTCGCCGCGACCGCAAGCTCAAGACGGACTTCGGCGCGTTCTGGGAGGAGGCGGGCGGACACGTGACGGACGATCCGCGCTTTTATGAACTGCCGCTTACGGAAGCGCGGAAAACAGAGGCGGAGATCCCGACGCGAAAGCGCGCGAACTACCGCAGGCGGTATGCCATGCTTGACGCGATAGATGCATCGGTCGCATCCAGCATGGATGCGATAAAGAAGGCATCCGGGACGGATCGGAAGGACTGAAGCGGAATATGTGGATTTAAGAGGGCATACGGGAGGGATCTGCAAGAAGACGAGGAATTTTTCAAGGCACTGCAAAATCTAAGGAAGTGCTGCTGCAATGAAGCTCTTTGGATCGAGAGCACGCGGCGACCATCGGGCGGCTTCGGATATCGATCTTGCCGTTGCGGGCAAGGGCGGGATCCGAGAACGATTGGCTCTTGCATTCGACGAGAGCGCGCTTCCGTACACGTTTGACATTGTGGATTATGAAAACCTATCGAGTGCGCGTTTGCGTCATGCCGTGGACACAGACGGCGTGCTCTTATGGAAAAAAGAAGACGGAGCGGCATGGAATGAAAAAGGTCGTTCTGTTCGGCAGCCGTGTACGTGGCGATAGCAGGGAGCGAAGCGATATTGACCTTGCCGTAATCGGCGGCGATGTCGTCCCTGTTTGAAGCCTTGCAGTCGGATTGGGCTCTTTATGGGGAAGAACCAAAAGCGTGAGCAACGTGAAATCCTACAAGAATATCCTTGCCAATGCGCTCGTCCATTGGCGATGCCCTCTGACGACAAGCGCGATTGCCTTGCTGTAGGAGGCGTACGGTAGGGTACGGTAGGGGAAAGGTTAGGAAGGAAGGGAACTATGGGCTTCGTGGCGTCTATCGAACAGCGTATCTACTGCTGCCTCGTCGGCGCGGCATGCATGAGCAGTCTCTCCATAGCGGGGACGAATATCTTCTTGGCGTTGGGCGCGATCGGATTTCTGCATCGCGCATGGCGAAAGCATGACGATTTGCCGGGGCGCCTTTCGGGGATCAGCCGCTTCCTGTGGGTGCCGTACCTCCTGCTCGCTCTCGCGGCGCTGCTGTCGATTGCGGGGGCGCCGCATCCGCTTGCAGATCTTTTGGATTTCGGCAATTCGTATCTGCTTCGTCCGCTTCCGTTCCTGCTCGTCGTGCTCTTTGTGCGCGAGGGGAAAAAGGCGCGCGGTCTCGCACTTGCCATGGCGGCATCGGTCGGGCTCAATGCGCTCCTTGCGATCGGGCAGTGGCTCATGCACGATATGGCGTATGGCGCGCGATGGTCGGGCGGGATCTTTTACATGGCGCAGGGGACGATACTCGCTGCTGCCCTGCCGATTGCCTTGCTCCTTATCATGCGCGAGAAGAAATATCGCGCATGCTGCACGCTGCTCTTCCTGCTGCTTGCGGCAGCGTTCCTGCTCAATGGCACGCGCGGCGCGTGGGTCGCTTCGCTCGCGGTCATGTCCGTCATTGCATTTGTCGGACTCAAATGGAAATCGTTTCTCGCCGGCACTGTCGCGATGGTGCTCCTTGTTGGGGCTGGCTTTACGCTCATTCCGCCGATTCATGACCGCATGGAGACGATCCTTCACTATCAGAAGGAGCACTCCTACTCGGAACGGGCACTGCTTTGGAAAAGCTCTGCTGCCATGCTCATGGATCATCCGCTGACGGGTGTCGGGCAGGGCGAGTTCCGCGATGCCTATCAGACGAAGTACATCCGCCCGGAGGCGAAAGAACCGTGGCTCGGCCATGCACACGACAATGTCGTGCACGCCTTCGCCGAGACGGGCATCTTGGGCGGGATGGCGTTCCTCGCGTTTTGGGTTTCGACGGTTTATTGCGCCATTCGTTCGTGGCGCAGGCATCATGATACGGCGAGCCTCGCCATGGCTGCCCTCATCATGGCATTCATGCTGCATGGGCTTACGGAGTATACGTGGGGCGGCGCGACGCAGAGCAAGTTCCTCTTCCTTGCGCTTGGGATCTGCGTGGCGTTTCAGAACATAAGATCTGCAGGCGGGTCTGATTTTCATTCCTAGCCGATACTTCGGGTGCCGATTATGTTATAGATTATGCTATAATAGAAGGATAGAAGGGATTGGCGCGTGAGGAAGAAGAAAGTGCAGGAAAGTCGGATGAAGCATATCGTCGTGGATCTGGAGATGAACCCGGTAGATCGTACGCTGCGCGAAGTACGGAAAAAACTCAACGAGGAGATCATTGAGATCGGTGCCGTGCGCCTTGGCGCGGACTTCCGGCAGGAGGACACGTTCCAGTGCTACGTGCGCCCGCAGTACGGCTCGATCAAGGCGCATATCGCGCAGCTCACGGGCATCACGGAGGAAAAGGTCGCAGGGCAGCCGCACTATGCGGAGCGTTTTGCCCGCTTCGTGGACTGGATCGGCGAGGAGGAGACGCGCATCTACTCGTGGAGCCTCTCGGACATCAAGCAGCTTCGCAGTGAGTGCCGCTACAAGCTGCCCGGCTTCGATGTGAAATGGCTCGATACGCGCTGGGTCGACCTCCAGCAGCAGTTCGATGACCGCCTCGGCCTGCACCATAGCCTTGCGCTCAAGCACGCACTCGGCGCGATGAACCGTTCCTTTGAGGGGACGCAGCACACGGCGCTCGCGGACGCGATCAACACGAGCGCGATCCTTGCCCTCATGCAGGATGAGAAGAAGTTCAAAAAGACGATGCAGCCCGTACTCGACCTGCTGCAGCCGAAGGAAGTGCTCGCAAGCTCGATCGGCGACCTTTGCCCCGAGCTTTTGGAGCTCAGGAAGAACCTTTCTTGACCGGTAGGTTTCGATATGATACGATGAAAATGATTCTCTTCGCTGAAAGGCGCGGGGATCCGGCGAGGGAGGACGCAGCATGGGAAAAATGGGCGTTTTGGGACCGCTTGGCACGCACAGCGAGGCGGCGGCGCGCTACCTCGCAGGGCTCTTGCCGGATGCGCAGGAGCTCAGCGTTTATCCCGACATCTTTGCCGTCATGCAGGCCGTCGAGGACTGCGAAGTGGAGACGGCGCTCGTGCCCGTCGAGAACTCGCTCGAAGGAGCGGTCAGCATCACGCTCGATACGCTCGCGCGAAGCGATGCGCTCGAAGTCGTGCGCGAGCTCGTATGGCCCGTGCACAATCAGCTCATGGCGCGGTGCGGCGCGCGGGATGTGCGCCGCATTTGCTCGCATCCGCAGCCCATCTCGCAGTGCCGCGCATTCCTGCAGCAGCACTATCCGAAGGCAGAGCTCGTCAAGGTCGCGAGCACGGCGCGTGCGGCCGAGATGGTCGGGGGCGAGGACCCGGCGAGCGGCTGGGCGGCGATCTGCACGAAACGGGCGGGCGAGCTCTACGGCCTGCACGCGCTTCACACGGAGATCCAGGACAACATGGCGAACGCGACGCGCTTCTTCGAGATCGCGCGGCGCGGCGGCAAGCGTGCGGCGGATGCAGCGAAGATGCTCGTGATCTGCCAGATCGACGGCAAGAAGGCGGGCGCCCTCTACGACGTGCTCAGGGAGTTCGCGGAGCGCGGCATCAACATGACGCGCATCGAGTCGCGCCCCGCGCGCACCGAGCTTGGCGCCTATATCTTCTTCTTCGACCTCGAGCTTGGCACGGACGCCGCGGCGCTTGCGGATTCCCTCGAAGCCGTGCGCCAAAAGAGCATTTGGCTCAAAGACCTCGGCAGATTTCCCGTCTTGACGGCAAACCCGTAAGCTTATGGCAATCATCGTAAAAGGAGAATGGCGAGGAGACGTTGGCATGGGGCGCAAACCGATTGAAGAAGGCAAGCTGATTTATCATCTGACCCGGATCGAGAACCTGACGTCGATTATGGAAAATGGGATATTGCCTCGCAATATGCTCAGGGGAAATCACTTTTTTGACGTAGCGGATCCGAATATTATCAAAAAGCGTCATAACAGAGGACTGGGAGATTATGTTCCGTTTCACTTTCATCCCTATAGTGCGTTTGATTATGTGATCAAACGCGATCAGAAGATGGAGAACTTGGTATACCTGTGTGTCCTGAGAAGCTATGCGCGGGAGCGCGGCTTTGTCATATTGCCGGAGCATCCGCTTTCTGGGTGCATCGGGGAAGGCTGCTTGCTGCCGTACGACGAGGGAGTCGTGCGGATGGATTGGGAATCCATGAATCAGTCCGATGTGGCGGATGCCCACGCAAAGTCTGTTCGCATGGCGGAGTGCTTGAAAAAAGGGCCTGTCTTGTTTTCGGAACTCTATTGCATCTACGTCATGGATCCGGCTAGGCTGGAGCAGATCGAAACCATGGTACGGACGCATGCGAAGGTGCGCTGGCCGTACGTCTTTGATGGATCGCGCCTTGTTTGAGGAGGAGAACCGATATGATTCGCTATGTGGAGGGGAACCTTTTTGATTCACGCGCGGATTGCTTGGTCAATGCAGTAAACTGCGAAGGCGTCATGGGGAAAGGAATCGCCTATCAGTTCAAGAAGAAGTTCCCACGCAATACGAGGGATTATGCAGAAAAGTGCAGGACGGGCGCGTTGCGGATTGGAACGATCCATACCTATCAGGACGGGCAGACTTGGCTGGTTAATTTCCCGACGAAGGATCGTTGGAGGGAGCCGTCACAGCTTTCCTATATAGATATCGGATTGGATCGGCTGGTCGAGTTCCTGAATCGAACCGACATCAAGCGCGTGGCCTTGCCAGCATTGGGATGTGGAAATGGCGGATTGCCTTGGGCAGAGGTGCGAAATCTCATCGATGCGAAGCTGTCGCGTGTTGCGACGGGATGCGAGATTTTGGTGTATGCACCTGCTTCGGGCAAACGAAGCTTGGATCCAGCATTTGATTTCCGCGAGCTGGTCCTGCTCAAAATGAAGCAAGGCCTTAAAACGTTTGACGTGGGACATATGCAGCGCGGTTTATTTTTGTTAAACCGTGCTGCGCAAATGCGGCTGTTTCGGTTTGACACATGGCAGAATGGTCCATATTCATCGGATGCAATGCGTCATATGATGCGGATCCGGCGCTACCAAGACGCGTTTGGACAATCGGATCCGCAAATGGTATATGAAAGCGTTTACCGAAGTATTGTGACGCGAAGCTTAGAAAAGAAAATGCAGGATCTGATACCACTTGTGGAAGCAGTGACACGGTATATCAATGACCGCCGTATTACCGATAAGCGATTGGAGGGTATGACGGGACTATTGTATATCATGGAACAATATACGGAAGGATTGAAACTGGTCGATTGGATCAAGCTGTTTCGCGCCGCATATTCAAGCCAAACCGAACGCCATCGCTTTCGAAAACAGGATTTGATATGCTGCATTGACTTTTTGATGCGCATGGAAGCAGTGGAAAAGAATGTGTTTCAAATCTATGTGCCGTCGATGCGACGCAAATTGAATCTATGTCTCGACTAGATGGATGGAACGGTTGAAAAGGAGAACAAAATGGTCATTATCATGAATCCCGACGCAACGGCAGAGAACATCAAGGGCGTCATCCGCGCCGTCGAGGGCACCGGCCTCATGGCGAAGGTCATGGAAGGCTCGCAGCAAAAGATCGTCGGCGTCATCGGCGACAAGACGCGCCTCGCGTCCGTCGCCATCGATGCGCTGCCGGGCGTCGAGCAGAGCGTCGCGATCTCGAAGAGCTACAAGCTCGCGAGCCGGGAGTTCCACCCGCAGCCCAGCGTCATCGACGTTGCGGGCGTCAAGATTGGCGCGGGCACGCCCGTCATCATGGCAGGACCGTGCGCCGTCGAGTCGAAGGAGCAGCTCTTTGAGGCGGCGGACATCGTCAAGGCGGGCGGCGCGCAGTTTTTGCGCGGCGGCGCGTACAAGCCGCGCACGAGCCCGTACTCGTTCCAGGGCCTCGAAGAAGAAGGGCTGAAGTACCTCGCCGAGGCGCGCGAGCGCACGGGGCTTCGCGTCGTCACCGAAGTCACGACCGTCGAGGCGATCGATCGCGTCGCGCACTACGCGGACATGCTGCAGGTCGGCGCGCGCAACATGCAGAACTTCGGCCTTCTGAAGGAAGTCGGCAAGTGCGGCAAGCCCGTCCTCCTAAAGCGCGGCCTTGCCGCGACGCTCGACGAGTGGTTAAACGCCGCCGAGTACATCATGAACGCGGGTAACCCGAACGTTGTCTTCTGCGAGCGCGGCATCCGCACCTATGAGACGTACACGCGCAACACGCTCGACCTTTCCGCCGTCGCTGCCATAAAGCACCTCTCGCACCTGCCCATCATCGTCGATCCGAGCCACGGCACGGGCAAGTGGCGCATGGTGAAGCCCATGGCGCTCGCCGCCATCGCCGCAGGCGCGGACGGGCTCATGATGGAGGTCCACCCGAACCCCGCCAAGGCGCTCTCCGACGGGCCGCAGTCACTGACGCCGGAAAACTACCGCGAGGTCATGGAATGCGTCCATAAGATCGCCGCGTTCATGAAGGAGGAGCACATCGAGCCGATGCGCGTATAACGGATCAAGATGCAGCATGCACCGAGCAGGGGGAAGGATTCGTCCTCCATGCTCGGTGTTGTTCTTTTGACACCTTCATGCGATTGTGTTATATTTAACTCAAAATCGAAGGCAATGATAAAGGAGAGTCACGGTATGAAAGGACGCAGATTGGCTTTGCTCGCGACGGTGTTTTTGCTCGGCGCAGGGCAGGCATCGGCCTCGCAGGCCGTCGCCGTCGCACAGGATACAGCGCGCGATGCCAAACCCGCACCGCATCCTGCCGCAGTGCGCGATGCAGCACCTGCGAAGAATATGGAAAAGCCGATCCTCGTTGAGTCGGATGCCATCTTCCAAACGGCGCAGCTTGGCATGGGCAGCGTTCCGGATTCATACCGCCTCACAAAATACGATGTCATCCGTGTCGATGTCATTGGCTTCCCCGAAGGACTGGGCTATGGCTCTACGGCTTCTGTCAAGACGGGAATCTCGAGCGAACAGAGCCTCGGAAAGAACGATATGATCATCGGCCCGGACGGCAAGGCGAGCATCCCGTACGTCGGCAATGTCTCACTCGCTGGCATGACGCTCGACGAGGCGTCGCAGATGCTGCAGGATCGCCTGTCCGAGTATCTGAACGATCCGAAGGTCAACGTTTCCCTTCGTAGTTTCGGTGCGCGCAAGGTCTACGTGATGGGTGAGGTGGTGAAGCCTGGCATACAGGAGCTTCAGGTTGACAGCATGAACGCCTATGCCGCCATCACGAGCGCGGGCGGCTATACGAAGCGCGGGCGCAGCACGCGCGTGCAGGTCGTCCGCATCAAGGACGGCGTCATGTACTACAAGCAGCTCAATATGAAGACCTACATGACGCGCCACGATATACGGCAGAATGTCGCCTTAGAGGACGGCGACATCGTCTACGTCCCGCGCTCCAATGCGATCATCTGGAACGAGGATATCCTGCCATACCTCAACGGAATTGCGATGTACAAGGCGCTGACCAATTGACGAAAGCTCCGTTTTACGCGGAGAAAAGACGATGGGGGAGGAGATTGTCACGGAAGCAACCGCACGGGATGCGCTAAGAAGCAATCTCAGCTATTATGTGACTCCTTTTCTTTTGGCAGGAACGGATTTCTTTGTCTTTTTTGTCGCGATGCAGATTGTGTTTGCAATAGCGACAGCGTCTCTAGGAAGCGCGGTTTCCGTTCAGTTGCAGTGGTTCGTGCTTTTGCCCGCTTTGCAAGTGTGCTGCATGTTTATTTTGGATTTATATCGCACGCGTCGCGTGTTCCACGAGTGTGCGAAACGCATCGTGAAAGCCGCTACGTTTGCTACTGTCCTTTCCATTCTCGTCGACTACACGCTGCATCCTTCCGGCGGAATGCTCCCCCCTAGCGTCTTTTTGGGGTACTGGACGCTGAGTTTCGTGCTCGACTGGATTGCGCGGTATGCCCTGCGCAGTATCTTGCGCAAGGCTGGGATTTGGCAGAGTTCGGTCATCATCGTTGGTGCGGGAAAAACAGCGGAACGGTTTGTCAAGGCGTTCCATGTCAATTACCATATTTTGGGATTCATAGAAGACAATGCGACACGGCCGCTTTTGCAGCGGTACGCACATTTGGGCGGGTTCGAGGAGCTTGAGACAATCATTCAACGATATCGGACGCCTGAGGTCGTCCTCGCGATTCCGGGGCTATCGCGACGGGAGCAGGTGGAGCTGTTCTACCGAGCGCAGCCATTTGTACGGAAAGTCTCCCTGATACCGGATCTTTTCGATGTGCCGATTGGAACGGTACAGATTGAAAACAGCATAGATGATCGATTGCTCGTGCTAAAGACGACAAACAATCTGACCAGTCACCTCAATCGTTTTGTAAAACGCGCGTTCGATATCGTGATGGGGAGCGTCATCGCCATTCTAATTGCCCCGGTCCTGCTTCTTCTTGCGATTTGGATTCGCATGGATTCCGATGGCTCTGCATGTTACAATGCGGAGCGCATTGGGAAGGGAGGAAGGTCGTTCCGTTGCTACAAGTTTCGCTCCATGTATCCAGATGCAGACCGTATCCTGATGGACTTTTTGGCGCGGCACCCGGAAGCGGCTGAGGAGTGGCGCGTGTTCCAAAAGCTGCGCGGGGAGGATCCCCGTGTTACACGAGCAGGAAAAATCATTCGCAAGTATAGCTTGGACGAGCTGCCGCAAATCTTTAATGTCATCAAAGGGGATATGAGCCTTGTTGGACCTCGTCCGTATCTGCCCCGTGAGAAAGCTGCGATCGGGGAATACCTGCCGGTCATATGCATGACGCGGCCGGGCATCACGGGGCTTTGGCAGGTCAGCGGACGCAATGACATTGAGTTCGACGGACGGCTGAGGCTGGACGCATGGTATGTGCGGAATTGGAATTTGTGGCAGGACATCGTCTTGCTGTTTAAGACGGTTGGCGTTGTGTTTTGGAAAAAGGGTGCGTATTGACCAGGTGTATGGCAGGACGTGATCCCGGATTGGAGTGAATATCTTGGCGCAGGAGAAAGAAGAGAGCATTGACCTTGGACGGTTTTTACGGATCTTGTGGGATCGCAGAATCGTTGTGGGCGGTATCGTCCTCCTTTGCACCATCATAGCCACCATCGTGGCATTCGTCTTGCCAAAGCAGTATGCCTCGACGACGCTCGTCCAGATGCGCAGCACGGGTTCCGGTATGGGCACGCACGGCAACGCTGCGGCGCTTGCGTCGATGGCAGGGATCGACTTAGGCGGTAGCAGTGGCTCCGCGTCGCCGACCAACTACATCGAGCTCATGAAGTCGCGTCGCGTCTTAGAACCCATCATTGATGCAATGGACTGGCCCAGTGACAAGAAAAAACCGACGGCGGCTGACTTCGCGAAGTCCAACCTCGACATCAAGAACACGAAACAGACGAACCTCATCAGCGTCACGGCGAAGGGACGCACGCCAGAAGAAGCGCAGATGATCTCACAGGGCGTCGTCGATAACTTCCTCGCCATGCAGACGGACATGAACCAGCAGACGCAGAGCCTCTTGGTGCAGTTCCTCGACGACCGCATCAAAAAGGCGAAGGACGACAGCGAGAAAGCGGATGCGGCGCTTGCGAAGTACAGCCGCGAGAACAAGATCTACAGTCCGGAAGAGCAGATCAAGGCGGCCGTCCAGCTCCTTGGAACTTACGACGAGGAATTCTCCAAGCAGGAGGTGGACTATCAGTCCGCCGACGCGGAACTCGCCAGCTTGAAGGAAAAGATCGGCGAACAGGAGCAGGGCGCACTCGCCTACAATATCAACGACAACGACGTCGTCACGAAAATCCGTAATGAAATTGTGACGAAGGAAGTCGCTCTCGTCGAGCTTCGGCAGAAGTATACCGACAAGCACCCCGAGGTCATCGCCGCAAAGGAGAGCCTTGCGAAACTGCGCCAGAGCCTGCAGGACGAAGTGGGTGCCATCGTCGCCAGCAAGGCGGCGACCCTCAACCCCACACAGGCCGAGCTCATGACGAAGGCGGCGCAGGCAAGCGCGAAACGCGCGGTCGCTGCTGCGGCAAAGAGTGCGGTCGAAAAAGAGCGCAGCAAGCAGGATGCAAAGATGGAAAACGTGCCGGATTCGGTCATGACCTACCTGCAGCTCAAGAGCGATGCCAAGATCAAGGGAGAAGTGTATACGAACCTCGTCCAGCAGCGCGAGAACAAAAGCATACAGGAAGCGATGGAGTCGATGGACATACAAGTCGTGGATGAGGCGGATTTGCCGGATGCCGATAAGCCGACAGCACCGCACAAAAAGCTTATCATTGTACTAGGCTTCGTCTTCGGATGCTTTTTGACGTTTACTTATGGGATTCTGTGCTATCGCAGGTTTGAAAACTAATGAGATTGCATTTTCTCCTGTTTTATCTCGCATCGATGACTTGATTCGTCTAGATATCAATGGCCTCTGTATGGTATAATGCTCTGCGCGCAACGAAAGTTGGCAAGTTTAAAAATTTCGCGAAGAATTCTTCATGAGAGTGGGGATTGAATGGCATGGAACGTATATTGAAACATAATTCAACAGCGATATGGAAAGCGATATTTCCCAAGGGCAATCGAATCTGTGCTACAGCAGACGTTTACAGATTTTGAGTTGATTCTCATAGAGGATCATTCGACCGATGAAAGTTTTTCCGTATGTCAGTGCTATGCTGCAGCGAATAAGAGAATTCGACTTGAGCGAACAGAAAAGAATCACGGCGTTTCTATGGCACGCACGAAGGCTGTATCTTTGGTTCGTGGCATGTATTGCACATTCGTGGATTCGGATGATTGGATCGGGAAAGATCTGCTTGCGGAAGTATATCGGTTATTTTTTCATCAAGGCGGATTACCACACGTTGTGCCGTGCACTGTCTGATGCCAAATGGGAAGAGGCAAGATGCATGTTGCGTAACATTCGGATGACCGAAGACTGGCAAGTGTTCTTCGCGGGTAAGATGGGTCAGCCGACTGTCAAAAGAAAGATACTTCGGTTTTGTACCTTGCATGGGAGTGACACGATTTTGCTCATACTGGCATGGTGCATGAAAACGATTATAGAGTATTTTCGTGTACCTTTTTCCTATATAAAAGCTTGATAGAGGGAGAAGCCAAATGGAAATATTGAGAAAACTGCACCTGCTTTTATTGGGGCTGTCCATTCTTTTTAGTCCATTCATTTCCTCTCTTGGCGTTCACCGCTTCGGTCCCCTTGGGATGGAGGGAAGTTTTTATCCGGCGGCACTTGGACTGCTGGTCTGGCTTGTGGAAACACTTTTTTTTCAAAAAAAGATATATATTCCAAAGGCAATTTATATTTTTTACGCATTCCTCACCGTTATGTTCGTTTCCGGAGCAGTTCATTTTTTGGATATTACAGAATTACAATCCAAAGGCGTGAATGGAACAAGTCGATTTCTTATACAAATCGGTGCGATGGTATTTTACTACTTGGTTCTTCTCTATGTATATAATATCATTCGAGAGGAACAAAACAGCCCTGTGCTGTTTTTCCAGCGTTGGATTTGTCTTTCGTTTGCATTGGCTGGAACGTACTCGTTGTTTGAGTTGGGAAAGATAAGCGGCAATGCCTTTTCGGCAGATGTCATGACGGCGGTTGATAGTTTATTTCGTAGCACAACCGTTACAGGAGACATAGAAAGGTATTTCAGAATTCGCTCGCTCGCAGGGGAAGCTTCTTACTTCGGTATGTATATTGCGGTATTGCTCCCGTGGATATTAGGAAAATGTTTTCTTGGAAGGAGCAAATACCCGGGCTTTTTTTTCTTCGTATTCGGCTATGTTATCGTATTAGTGTTGTTTTCTCAATCGCGTACTGCTTATATGGTTATGGCGATTGAGACGGTTGCATTCTTTATTTTATTTTGGCGTAGGGTTTGGGCAGAGCGTTTGCGGTTCGGGGCATTTGTATTTCTTTTTTTTATCGTTGCGATGATTTCGTTTGACTATGTTTCCGATTCGTTGCCTGAGGTTGATGTCAGTGCCGTTTATGAAAGCCTTTTGTCGAATGACAATCTATCAAATGTAGCACGGTATGGATCGCAGAGGGCGGGGTGGAATATGTTCATGGATCACCCTCTTTTGGGAGTTGGATTTGGAATGTATGGATTCTACGCATCGCAGTACTATCCGGCAGAAGCTTGGAGGAGTCTTGAGATTGTGATGTGGGGGCAGGATGGAACGGGATGGCCGTGGCCACCCGTACACAGTCTGTATGCGAGAATTTTGGCTGAACTGGGGGTCGTGGGACTGATAGTTTATCTAGTCTTATTACTGTCTTTGTTTTCTGGCCTATGGCGTGTTTGTGTAGCAGAGGATGCAGAACAAAGGACGGAAGCTCGAATTTTGATGCTGGCACTGTTGGGGATTGTTTTGCAGGGATTTAATATAGACACCTTTCGGAATATTCCTATGTGGATTGTCTTTGCGTTGGTGCTGGGCGTGACAATGAAAGGACGAGAAAAGACGTGAAAATTTTAGTCTTGAACTGCAACAGCGAGGGCATGAGGTGGACGCGTTTGTTCCAGAGGATGCGATTGTAGATGTTTCGGACAAGCATCGTAGGGTTATAAAGGGGGTGCATCGCTTTTTGGTTTACTGGCTGATGTTGGGACTCTATTGGGCTAGCAAGGAGGGTGTGTGTTGAACGTCGTTCTTGTCAATGATACTGCTTTCGTGAATGGCGGGGCTGCTCAGATTGCGATTGCTACGGCACGGCTTCTCGCACGACATGGGCATACGGTCGTTTTTTTTGCTGCGGTCGGTCCAATCGCAAGGGAGCTCGAAGGAATGGCGAATCTCTCTGTTGTCTGCCTGAACCAATACGATATTTTGCGTGACCCGAATCGTCTGCGCGCTATGGTGCAGGGAATTTGGAATCGCCGTGCTGCTCATGCGTTCGCGCATGTCTTGGAGTCGTTTTCCTCGCAGGACACGATTGTCCATGTTCATGCGCTTTCCAAGAGCATTTCGTCGAGCATCGTGCCGGTCGCGAAGCGGCGAAATTTTCGGATTGTATTTCATCTTCACGACTATGGAATCGCTTGTCCGAACCTTGGATTTTATGACTACCCTAAAAAAGTGATTTGCCACAGGAAAGCGATGGGGATCGAGTGCTTGTTTCGCAACTGCGATAGCCGCTCGGTGCTGCATAAGGGCTGGCGGGTCGTGCGGCAGTTCGTGCAACGCTTGTTTGGTCGGTTGCCGAATGCCGTGGATACCATGATTTATATTTCGGAATTTAGCCGTCGCGTGTTGATGCCGTATTTTCCTAAAGGGCAGCGTATGGCGTATCTGCCGAATTGGATCGACGTGAGGAAAACGGAGCGAGTGAAAGCGGAGAAAAATACAGCGTTCCTCTTTGTAGGAAGGCTTGCGTCAGAGAAAGCGCCCATTCTTCTTGCGCGGGCGGCAGCCACACTTTCCGTTCCGGCGATTTTCATTGGTACGGGAGAGTGCGAGGCGCAGCTGCGTGCTGCTTGTCCCCATGCAGAGTTCCCCGGATGGTTGACGCATGAAGAGATGGAATCGTATTTTAGACGTGCGCGAGCGTTGGTCTTTCCATCACAGTGGTATGAAACGATGGGGCTTTCGGTTGCTGAAGCACTGGCAAGAGGGATTCCTTCCATCGTAGCGGATACGTGCGCCGCCAGCGATATGATTATAGACGGAGAGACGGGGGAACTTTTTACAGGTGGCAGTCTTGAAGCACTTTGCGGCAAAATGCAGACTTTGTCGGATGTTGGCATGGTCAAGCGTCTTAGCGAAGCAGCATATCAGCACTTTTGGGCAGAGGACAGGAGCGAGGAGGCCTATGCAGGAAAGCTTCTTGCGATTTATCAGGATACGCTGCACGGCGTTGTACGGGATGCATAGGTAAGAATCGAGTAGATTTTGACCATAAGATTTGACCATAAGAAAGGAAGCGAATGATTTGCGGTGGCTGGTTTTGGCCGGATGGTATGCACCAGAGAAGAACCCACGTGCATTTCGTGCTACGGAACTCGTGCGGGAATTGAAACGAAACGGGGACTTGGTGGATGTGTTTGCGCCTGATGACGCAAAGGAAGCGAGCGACGCTCGCGGCGTGACGTACAAGGTAAGAGCGATTCATCCGAAGCAGGGTGGGAGTGCAGCACAAGAACGAGAAGCAGGTTACGCAAAAAAAACCATACGATTTTTGTTCTATTTTTTTTTCGGGGATGGACCGCGCAATGTTCTATACGGTTGGAATCTCTTTTGGGCCTTGTTCAAGCACCGAAAGCATATAGGGAGCTACGACACTGCGCTCGCTATCAGCTATCCATTTTTCGTCCTCTTGGCATTTCGGATATTTGGGCTGCTTCATCGGGTTCCCGTTGTACGAATGGCAGACTGCGGGGATCCGCTATATCATAATCCTGCTTTTCCGAAGGCATTCTATTTGAAGTATGTTGAAGAATGGGTTTTGAATTGGTATAATTATATCATCGTTCCAATGACGGAAGCGAAAGGGGCTTACCCAGGTCTTTTTCGAAAGGGAAAGCTAAGGGTCATACCACAGGGGGTTCGTTTGATACCCATTGACGAAAGCCTGTATAAGCCATGTGCGATACCTACGTTTTGCTATGCCGGCATATTCTATCAATCCATCCGAAACCCGGACTATTTTTTTGATTTTTTGGCAAAGCAAACAGAAGCATTTCGATTTATCGTTTATGCACTTCCCGATCCATTCACACGGAAGCTATTGGCACGGTATCAATCCGTTTTAGGTGATCGACTTGAAGTAAGAGCACCGTTGGAGCGCGAGGAGCTGATAGCGGTTTTGGCTCGCATGGATTTCGTTGTCAATTTCAATAACGATAATTCGACGCAGCGTCCTAGCAAGCTGATTGATTATGCGATGAGTAAGAGACCAATTCTTAGTTTCAATCGAAAAACGTTTTCAGAGAAGAATTTTATGGATTTTCTTCATGGTCATTATCAAGCGGGAGAACATATTGATCCTGCTATTTATGATATAAGGCATATTGCAAGACAGTTTAAGGAGATGCGGTAATGGAATAGACAGCAGCTTCTTATTGTACGTTGGAGGTTGTGTTTTATGAAAAACGTTAGTGTCATTGGTATGGGATATATCGGCTTGCCTACAGCGACGTTGATTGCCAACCATGGCTTTAAAGTCTTTGGCATGGACAAGGTGGAACGTGTTGTTGCAACAATCAATCGCGGAGAAATCCACATCGTTGAGCCAGGGCTTGCGGCGTATGTCAAGAAGGCGGTTACGTCTGGGAATCTCCATGCAGATACAAAGCCACACGAAGCGGATGTATTCATTCTTGCGGTACCGACACCGTTCAAGGGGGATAAAGAACCCGACTTGTCGTATGTTGAGGCAGCAACGCGAGAAGTTGCCCCCTACGTCAAAGAAGGCAATCTTATTGTTCTCGAATCGACAAGCCCCGTTGGAACGACGGAGAAGGTGCAGAATTGGCTGCTTGAGGAGCGCGCTGACCTCGTCGGAAAGAAACTTTATTTTGCACATTGCCCGGAACGTGTTTTGCCGGGCAAAATTGTTGAAGAACTGCCGCATAATGACCGAATCATTGGTGGCGTGGATAAAGAGTCGACGGATAAGACGATTGCGTTTTACGGCCATTTCGTGACAGGTGCGCTCCTCGCGACGGACGCACGAACGGCAGAGCTTTCCAAGCTGACGGAGAATTCATTCCGCGATGTCAATATTGCATTTGCCAACGAGCTTTCCGTGATCTGCGAAAAACTCGGAGTGGACGTGTGGGAGTTGATCCGCCTTGCGAATCGGCATCCGCGCGTCAATATTCTCCAGCCTGGGCCCGGTGTCGGCGGGCATTGCATCGCGGTTGATCCGTGGTTCATCGTGGACTCTGCGCCGAAGGAAGCGCGCCTGATTCGTGTTGCGCGCGAGGTCAATGACAGCAAGCCGCATATTGTGCTGGAGAAGGTTTATGCTGCGGCACGAAAAATGGATGCGCCGAAGATCGCCTGCCTTGGCCTTGCATTCAAGCCGGACATAGACGATTTGCGTGAAAGTCCTTCACTGAAGATCGCCGAAATTCTTGCAGACAGCAATCCAGGCGAACTGCTTGCCGTTGAGCCGAACATTCATGAGCTTCCGGCAGGCTTGGCAAATAAAATGGGCGTCAAGCTTGTCTCACTCGATGAAGCGATGCAGCAGGCGAATATTGTGCTTCTTCTTGTCGACCACAAAGAATTCAAACAGATGGATCGGAAGCTTTTGGAAGGCAAGACGGTCATTGATACGCGAGGAATTTTTGCATGAAGCAGGTACGAATCAAAAAAGGGCATGCTGTTACGGATGTGGTTCCGTCTCCACGGGTAGAGGCGGGGAAGATCTTGGTGCAGGTTGTCAATTCCTGCATTTCGATTGGCACGGAGCTAAGCGGCGTTCGACGTAGTGCAGTGCCGCTTTGGAAGCGTGCGGTCGAAGAGCCTGAAAATGTAAAAAAGGTGTTCCATATAGTAAAAGAAAAGGGGATTTCGTATACCAAAGAGATAGTTAAGGAGAAATTAGATACTGGGCTATTAGCAGGCTATTCGGCAGCAGGCATCGTTGTCGGAGTGGGAGCGGGAGTTCGGGATGTGAAGGTCGGCGAAAGAGTGGCATGCGCCGGCGCGCAGTGCGCCTATCACGCTGAGGTCATCAATGTGCCGCGAAACCTTCTAGTCAAGATCCCAGATCCTGTTTCCTTTGAGGAAGCAAGCACGGTTACGCTTGGTTCGATCGCTATGCAGGGTGTGCGTCGTGCGCACACGACACTTGGCGAATGCTTCGTCGTCATTGGACTTGGTGTTATTGGGCAGTTTGCTGTACAGATGCTCAAAGCGAGTGGCTGCAAGGTCATTGTGAGCGACCTGGACCCGCAGCGAATTGCCATCGCAAAAGCCCATGGGGCAGACTATGCTATTGCACCAGATGGCGGTTTGGACGTCGAACAGGTAGCGCATCTCACGGATGGAATCGGTGCAGATGGCGTGATTATCACGGCAGCAGCAAAGACGGATGCCATCGTGTCGACTGCATTTAAGATGAGCCGCCGCAAGGGGCGCGTCGTCTTGGTCGGCGACGTAGGGTTGAACTTGAATCGTGCCGATTTTTATGAGAAAGAAATTGATTTCTTTATCTCTACGTCGTATGGCCCGGGGCGTTACGATTCGGCGTATGAGGAAAAGGGACTCGAATATCCGGTCAGCTATGTTCGTTGGACGGAAAACCGCAATCTGCAGGAGGTACTAAACCTTATCGCAGCGAAAAAGCTGCGTGTCATGGATATGGTGTCGAAAGTCTATCCGATAGACGAGGCAGATAGGGCGTACGAAGAATTGAAGACGGCTTCTCCAAGACCCTTGATGGTGCTGCTCGCGTATCCGCAGAACGAGCGTCTGCCGGATGATACGTTCGTTCAAGTCGGCACGCATCCTGTCGCAGATGGAAAGGTTAAGGTTGCGATCATCGGTGCAGGCGGCTTTGCGAAGAGCATGCACTTGCCAAACCTCAAAAAATTGGATCGTCTCTATCAGATCCGTGCGATTATGAGCCGTACAGGGACGAATGCGGAGGCGGTCGCAAGACAGTTTGGCGCAGCGTATGCGACGACGAGTTATGAAAAGGTACTGTCAGATGCTCAGATCGATATGGTGCTGATTGCAACGCGCCATAATCTCCATGCGCAGATGGTGCTTGCGGCGCTTCGCGCGGGCAAGCATGTTCTCGTGGAAAAACCGCTTGCAATTTCCGAAGAAGAGCTTGAAGAAATGGAACAGTTCTGCCGTGAAAATCCGAATGCACCGCTCGTCCTTACCGGATTCAATCGAAGGCATTCGCGTTATATGCAGGAAATTGCCAAGCATACGGCGAAGCGGCAGAATCCGCTCGTGATCCATTACACGATGAATGCCGGTTATATCCCCCTTGACCATTGGGTTCATACCGAGGAAGGTGGAGGACGCAACATAGGGGAAGCTTGTCATATTTATGACGTATTCAACTTCTTGACGGGGGCAAAGGCTATCCGTGTCAATGCAGAATCCATACAGCCAGGAAATGGCTATTACAGCGCGAAAGATAACTTCGTTGCTACCGTGACGTATGAGGATGGATCCGTTGCCAATTTGATTTACGTTGCAAATGGCAGCAAAGATTATCCGAAAGAAACGATGCAGGTTTTTTTTGACGGCAAGACGATTACGATGAATGACTACAAATCGATGAAAGGATACGGCGTTTCGCTTGCCCAGATTGAGACCAAGGGAAGCGAAAAGGGGCAGCTCGAAGAAATCGAAGCCTTTGGGACGGCAATCCAGAAGGGCGATGAAGCGCCGATACCACTTTGGCAGCAGCTTCAGGCCATGCGTATTGCCTATGCGGTGGAAGCACAAATCTGAAAGGATCCGCCATGTTGCTAAAAGATACACTTCGTGAGGTTTATCATATATTGCCACAGAGTTGGCGTATGGGACGAGCGTTTCATGTCCTTTATCGTGAATATGAGAAACGAATGTTTCAGACTTACGAAAAGCGACGGGAATATCAGATGGATCAGCTCCAGCGTATGATTTCCTATGCTTATGCACATACGCGATATTATCGCAATTTGCTTGATGAACGTGGAATTTCGCCGAAGAGCATACAGGATTTTTCGGACATCAAAAAAATTCCTATTTTGACAAAGGATATCGTGCAGAATCATTTAGCGGAGATGGTTTCGGATGCGATTCCTAGGCAGCAGTTGCAATACGTTACGACAGGCGGTTCGACGGGAAAACCGTTGGGACTCTATATCACAGCGACAGTAGAGCGGAAACGCTTGGCCTTTACATGGCTGAATTGGAGCTTAATGGGATATCGTATGGGCGATGCTTGTGCCGTCCTCCGTGGAACCGTCGTAAAGGACGGTTTTTGGTCGTATGACCGAGGAGAAAACTATCTGATTCTTTCCACGTACGATCTGAGAGAGACGAATATTTCGGAGTATCTTGCGCGTATAAAAGATTTTTCTCCCAAGTTTTTGCGAGCATATCCTTCGGTATTAGATATTCTTGCACGATATATACAAAAACATGGTAAAATGCTTTCATGTCTTTCAAGCGTAAAAGGGATTGCTACTTCTTCAGAAGTCTTAACTCCAGAACAAAAAGTTTGGCTGGAGGATATATTTCAGATTCCTATTTTCGATCAGTATGGCAATTGTGAGCAGGTCGGTTTTTTGGGAATGTGTCCTCATGGCCATTATTATGAGGCAATGGAACATTCGTATTTGGAATATTTGACGGAGAATGGAAATGATGCTGTTGGCGGTGAAGTAGGAGAAATTATCGGGACAAGCTTTATCAACGATGCCGTTCCGTTTATTCGATACAAAACGGGAGATGAAGTCCTGTTATCGCGTCATCCGCTACAATGCGATTGTGGGATTCATACGCGTTCCATACAACGCATCGAAGGACGAATGGGAGAATCCCTGCAGACGCACTATGGAAACCTGATTTCGATTACAGCGCTTAATTCGCATAGTGATATTTTCGATCATACGGCACGCATACAGTATTATCAAGATACGCCGGGCATTGTTGTCTTGAAAATTGTCCGCCGACCGGAATATACCGATCAGGATACAGAAAAGATATATGCTGAATTGAATCAGAAGTTCAAGCAGCAGGTGGACTTGCGCATCGAGTTCGTGGAGGAAATACCGCTGACTTCTCGCGGCAAATACAAGTATCTTGATCAACGGCTGAAATGGTAATAAAGTAGTACCGTTATTTACCATGAGGAAGGAGCTGCTCATATGTTTTATATCGCTATTGAAGACGTTGCGGCAAATGCTTTGATCCAAGCATTGAGCAAGAATGAAAAAAAGAGATTTTTAACGTATATGACAATCGAAGCATATGGGAATCGTGTGGTTGAGAAATTGAACGAAGAGAATAAGAAAGCGATTCTTATCTTCTCGCGTAATCGTACTGCAGCGTTGTATCGAAATTATTCGCATTTTTTTGAGCCATATGAAGAAAATGGACAACGTGGGATTCGATTAAGAGAGGGAATTACCTTAGAGAATTTAATCATTGCGTTTCAAGGATATTTGGCATTGGATTTACTGAAGGCGTTCATGGATGTTTCAGTAGAGGATAGCGAAGTGGCGTGAAAATGGCGGAGAAACGTTTCAAGGATCCCGTATACGGATATATTTCTGTGGATTTAAACTTTATGGAAATTGTGGATACGTCGGAATTTCAGCGTCTACGTCGTATCATTCAAACGAGCTATTCCCCTCTATATTCGTCTGCTATGCATAACCGTTTTGTCCATTCTTTGGGGGTATTTCACTTAGGGAAGATTGCCAGTGAGCAATTGAAGAAGGAGAATCAAAGCAAGAGTTTCGTAGCATCTGAAGAGATGGAACGAAATGGATATCTGTTTCAATTGGCTTGTTTATTGCATGATGTTGGACATGCCCCCTTTTCGCATACAGGTGAGGAGTTTTTTTTGGGCGCGAAAGGGGAATATGAAGACCTTCATAATAGTGTGTCAGATTTAGTTGGGGATGAAATATTTAAAAAGGATATTCCAACAGATGAGTCAGATGCAGCAGCTCCGCATGAACTGATGAGTGCAATTGTTGCTCTTCGGAATTTTAGTGCATGTTTTGCGACTTCGGAAGAGCGCTCTTTTTTTGCACGTTGCATTATCGGCTATTGTTATAATGATGATAATGATATTGGTGCACAAATGAAGAATATCTTTATCAATATGTTGAATTCTAAGATTATAGATGTTGATAAATTAGATTATTTGATCCGAGATGCGTTTGTTACTGGATTCGATACAATCCATATTGATTATATGAGATTGTTGTCTTCGTTGACTTTGTATCGAGAGGAGATGACGGAAAAGATTTGTTTGGCGTATGGTAAGTCTGCACTTAGTGTTTTGGAAAATGTCGTATACGCACATGATGCGGAACGCAAGTGGATTCAATCGCATCCTGTAGTTTTATATGATGGTTATTTGCTTCATGAAATGATTCGATTTTTGAACCAGAAGATTAGTTCGAATACAAAAAAGTTATTTTCAGAGAAAACATTGAGTGCAGTGGGAGAGGATTTTGGAGATAGAGGCAGAATTCGCCTGATGAGTGATGATGATATCATATATTTATCCAAAAATATTTATTGGGAAGAATTGGGAGATTTGGGAAAAGAATACTATGCACGAACGGAGCGGAAACATCCTGCATGGAAATCTGAAGCAGAATATAATGCATTGTTGGCGGATGCCGGCTCAGAACGAGGAAAAACCTTAAATAGCATTCAAACGACAATGGAACATTTGATGTCCTATACAATGGATGCAGAAGCTTTCGGCGGAAGTTGTTCTATAAACAAGAAGGTTCTTCAACGGCTTAATGAGGAAGTAGATCAAATCGAAAAATTAAAACAGACGGAATCGGTTGATGACAGAACTTATAGGGCGCAAAAGAAAAGTAAGTCTGCTATGCGCAAGGTGGTAGAAGTGCTAGCGAACTTTGCAGAACAAAATCGAATTGAGTTTGATTTTGTTATTTTAACATCTAAGCAATTTAATAGCGGCTTTGCAAAACATGATTTTGCTGAATTAAGAGTGGCGTTTCCAGCGAAAGAGGAGCCACGGGTCTTTCCGTTTAAGAAGTTGGAGGTTACATTGGAACCAACGGAGGCAGGACAAGATAGGGCATTTTATTTGTTTTATAAAAGAGGCAAGGGAGGCTTAAAGGATCTAGATACAGCGGATTTGATACGCAGATTGATTTCTGAGTTCACTCTGTATAGATTATAGGATGCGTTTCGAGGGAGGGCAGGACTATGCTGCATGATGTATCAGTCAATATCAAAAAAGGAATAGAATATCCTCATACAGCACCGTTTCATCCATCGGAAACGTACCCCGAGTGGGGGGGCAAGATGCCTCTTGCACGTGAGGCAAATCCTGTGTATGGCTTGGTGCGTGACTGCATCCGGCATTTAGGGCTTGATGCGGAACATCAGGAGACGGCAGAGTGGAATCCTTTTGGGGAATTCATCACGCCCGGTGACCGTGTGCTCATTAAGCCAAATCTAGTGCTTCATTTCAATGGAAGCGGAGCGGATGTGCGTGCCGTTACGACACATGGCTCCGTGATTCGCCCCGTACTGGATTATGTCGTTTTGGCGCTCAAGGGAAAGGGGCATATCATCGTAGGCGATGCGCCGCAGGCAAATGGGCATTTTGATGAGATCGTCTCACAGAATGGGCTGCGTGAGGTCGTGACGTGGTATCAGGTGCAGGGGATTTCCATAGAGTTGCTAGATTTTCGGAAGAACTGTTATCCCGATGGAACGCGTGGTGGCATACGAAAGGATCTGCAGGGGGATCCCAATGGCTATGTGCTCGTCGATTTGGGAGAGCGCAGCTTTTTTGCACAGGAAGCACATTTGGATCGATTGTATGGCTCGGATTTTGACCGCAGCTTTATCGTCGACAAGCATAAGGAGGGGCATCGTTATCTTTTGTCTGGGGCTGTCCTGCAAGCGGATGTCATCATCAGCATGCCAAAGCTGAAAACACATCGAAAGACGGGTGTTACCATCAACTGCAAGAATATGGTCGGGGCAAATGGCGACAAGAACTACTTGCCGCATTACCGCGTGGGCAATGCATCGCAAGGCGGTGATGAATATCCGCCGACGCTTCCCATGATTGTCAAGTTATGCTACCGATGGGATCGGTTTTCAAGAGATTATATTTTGATCCGCAATACCGTATCGAGCAGATTGCTGTACCGCATGCTGAACAAGCCGTTTGCTCTTATGCAGAAATTGTATCGGAAATGGACAGGGGCAGAGCTCATGGCGGGGCATGGTGACTGGTACGGCAATGACACGACATGGCGCATGTGCCTGGATCTCAATCAGATTGTGCTCTTTGCGGATCGGGATGGATGTTTGCACGATATACCGCAGCGCAAGTATTTTTGCCTCGTAGATGGAGTCATGGCAGGAGAAGCAGACGGTCCGCTTTCGCCAACGCCGAAGAATGTCGGCTATGCGTCCTGTGGTGCAGGAAAACCATTTGCCGTGGATTTCGTGGCCATGTATCAAATGGGCTTTGACCCGGCGAAGTTAAAGGTCAATGCGGAAGCGGAGAAGTATAGCCTATTTGATTTTCATTCGGATTCTCTGTCGGTGGCCTGCGTAGTGGATGGTGTCCCAACCGATTACGGGCAGGTCAATTTAGGCTTTCGTCCGCAGCGAAATTGGATTGGGCATATTGAGCGGCAAGAATCGTAAGATAGGAGTATCTTCATGCGTGTTTTAGAAAGGATGAGGGCACGAGTACCTGCTATTTTGAAAAGTCGTCTTGCCCAGCAGACCGGTGTTTACTCCTTGATGCAGATTTTCTCCTTGGGGTTCGGTTTTTTGAGTAATGTCTTTCTTGCGAAAGAAATGGGGGCAGAGCGTTTCGGAATCTATAGCTTTGCTGTTGCAGTGATGGCGTTTGTCAGCATTTTTTTTGAGTTTGGCCTGTTTTCGACAGCATCGAAGATTTTGGCGGATAATCTGGATAAAGAAAAGGAACGGCAATGGCTCGGTGTGTTTGGGATTCTCTTTCTTGCCATTAGTGCCCTGATGTCTGGATTTATCTTCCTGATTGGTTTGTTCATTGATGATTTTTTTGCAGATAAGATTGGCGGCTTGCTCCGAATCGTATCCTTGCTAAGCTTTATGTACTTGCTTCCCAATTTTATGGAGCTGGTCCTGCAGGGAATCAATAAAATCCATCTGCTTTCTGGATACAATGTGATTCAGAAAACGATTTTTTTTGTTGGCATTTTATGCCTATGGATGTGGGATGCGCTTTCGCCGTTATATTTGTTTTATGCACTAGGGATCGCATCCATACTTTCTTTCGGTTGGACGTATTTATCCTTGCATCCGAAACTAGATGACTTTTGGAAAAATCTCTCTCATTGCATGAAATATAATGCCGGATATGGATGGTATATTTATTGGGGGCGAATTGCGGATACTGGGGCTGGCAATTTGGACAAGATTTTGGTTCCGTATTTCACAGATGCACGCACGATGGGATTTTATTCGTTGGCGACGGCGTTTGCAACGCCGGTTCAGACGATCGCAACCTCCGTGCGGATGGCTACCTTTCGGGACTTTGCATCCAGTGGGAAAATACCTCAGAAATTAATTCGGCTGGTTTTTTTCGCCACGATTGCCTCGATTGGGATTGTCCTTCTGATGGGCTATTTGGTGTTATGTGTATATTTGCCGAGCGACTATAGAAGTGCGTTCTTCTATTTGGGCATTTTGGCAATCGCCATAGGTCTGCAAAGCATGTATCAGCTGTATAATTCCTATTTGGCGGCTGCGGGATATGCGACTACGATGCGCGTTGTTGCATGGAAAACGGCTTGCTTGGATGTTGTTACGAACAGTACATTGATTCCGTTGTTGGGGGCATATGGAGCTTGTATCGCTACGTTTTTAGAAAAAGGTTTTTTTTATTTTGCCGTATATCGGGCGTATCGCAAAAAGGTCATTTGCTAAGGCGTTATGGTTTCATTGATCGGCCATGTATAGCAGATCCGTTATGATTTGGGGCAGGAGGGGAACAACGAATGAAGCAAGTCTTGATTACGTGCGATACGGAAGTCGGCGAGCTGGCGCGTGACATGGACAAGGCGTTCGATGTGTTCGTGCAGGGAGCTGTTGCAGGTGAACGGGTAGGCGTTCCACTCATCAATCGGGTGGCAAGCCAGTACGGGGGAGTGGTAACGCATTTCGTGGATGTCTATCATCCACATTACGAACGGGAATTTTCCAAACTCTGCGAGACGATCTTGGCCGATGGGCATCAAATTGGGCTTCATACGCATCCCAGAAGCAGGTTCGGCAAACGCTATATGTTTGAATACGATGCGGATAAGCAGCGGGAGATTATCGCATGGGGAAAGGAGTGGCTGCTTCGTCATGTGGGGCTGGATGTGATGGTGCATCGAGCCGGCGGATACGGTGCGAATGACGCAATTTATCCTGCGCTGCGCGCAAGTGGGATTCGGATGGACAGCTCGTTCTTCTTTCGTGCCTCTGCATGTCACATGGGCTATCCGTATATCAATCGGATCGCTTCCTGCGAGGACATTGTGGAGTTTCCTGTCACCGTGTATCGAGAGAAGAGAACGCTTTTCGGTTTCAAGCGGAAAGACCTATATCGGAAACTGGATTTTCGATATGGTTCTGATGTGCCCACGATCTTGGACGTGATTCGGGAGGCACCAGATAAGACCATTTTCATCCTGTTCCTGCATAGCTTTAATTTTCTGCGTGGCTGCTATGATGTGCGGAAGGAGAAGTTTACGGGGCTTTCCGTGCATCGCCCCTTGATTGACGCGTATCATGCACTTTTGGATGGTATCTCACAGTTGGAAGAGGTGTGCTTCACGGACTTTGCCCACGTACAAGTGCCGAAGACTTGCACGGAGTATTTGGCAGAGAAGGAGACCACCGTTTCGGTGCAGGAGGCCATCACACAGCGAATCAGGCAAAGGATTTGGAAAAAGATTCCGTTTTGAGGAGGACAGGATGTATTTTCTTTATTTGCGGACGATGTATGCGATTGGCCTGAAAGCAGGTGGATCGGTCGGTCATACGGCAGGCGTTATCCATGCGCTCGCTGCAAGAGGGGATTTGGACGTCCTGTCGAATGATGAATTGGCAAGCGTCCGTGTGCCGGTCCGTGTCCTGCGTCCCGTTATCCGCACGGTGCTTCCAACTAGCTTGAAAGAGCTGTGCAGCAACCTGCAGTTTCTGTTTCAAGCAAAAAAGGCAAAGCCGTATGCACTGCTTTATCAGCGGTATGCGGCGTTCTCGTTTGCAGGAGCGTATTTGGCACATCGATGGCACATCCCGTTTGTCTTGGAATATAATTCGTCTGAAGTATGGAAGGCGAAACATTGGAAGACGGAGAGCCGTGGAATCAAACGCATGGCCAAAACGCTCTATAATCGATTTTTTTCCGTGCCGATCATGCAGTATATTGAACGGTATAATCTGCGTCGTGCGGATCTCGTGGTCACGGTTTCCGATGTGCTGCGCGATTCCCTGATGCAGCTCGGCGTGCCAAAAGAGAAAATTTTGTCCAATCCCAATGGGGTGGATATACAGAAATTTTCACCGGGATGTGGCGGAGCTGCGATTCGCGAGAAATTGCACCTGACGGATAAATGCGTCGTTGGATTTATCGGAACGTTTGGGCAGTGGCACGGTATTTTGGAACTGGGGCGCGCCATCGTGCGCCTCGCAAAATCAAAGAAAGAATGGCGGGATAAGGTTCGTTTCCTGCTGGTCGGCGATGGTGTTCTAATGCCGGAATTGAAACGCATCCTGCGGGAAGAGGACGCGCAGGATATGGTCGTCCTGACGGGGCTTGTGCCGCAGAATGAAGCACCAACCTACTTGGATGCCTGCGATATATTTGTGTCACCGCATATTCCGAACCCTGACGGAACGCCTTTTTTTGGAAGCCCGACAAAGCTTTTCGAATATATGGCAATGGGCAGAGGGATAGTGGCATCGCGTCTCGACCAAATCGCAGATATTTTAGAGAATGGAGAAACCGCGCATTTAGTGGAACCCGGCAACGTTGAAGAATTGGCCGATGGCATTATTCGTTTGGTGCAGGATGAAACCTATCGCAAGCACCTTGGCGAATCAGCGCGAAAAGTGGTGGCAGAAAAATATTCGTGGGATGCGCATATTGGGCGTACGTTGCACAAGCTGGAAGAAATCCGGGAGGGATAAGTACGGATTCGTAGTATTTCCCCTGAACAAACAGATGAGATGGATATGATGCGTGCAGAGAGGAGAGCGGCGAATGAGACTTCATACGTATTGGGAAAAAGCGCGTTCCCTTCCCCCACGCGAGGCATTGCGACGCGGTACGCGAATGCTTGAACGTCATGCTTGGGAGCGTGCAGGCAAATGCAAGGCGAGATTCTTTTCGACGTATGCAAGCCGAAAAGATTTGCGAATATTGCCGTACTTGGGAGACATTGAACATTTCTCCTATGTAGAAGATAAGAGCCGGCTGTTTGCGTTAGCAGGATACTATCTGGACCATACATTTGATCTTCTTGGAAGTGGCTGGCGCACGTTGCGCTATGGCATGCGCTGTACAGGTGTGGAAGGTCACGTATATGGCACGTCATCCACTTCGCTTTCTGTGGATGCGCAGGGTGCATGGCTGATGGGGCGTGTGTCACGCCCTGCCGTCTCGTATGCAAAAAAGGTATGGGGATTGGTGGACGCGTCGTATGAGCCGATTCCATGGCAGATGGATTTTAAGTCCGGCTATTCATGGTCCGCGTGTACGTGGCATATGAAGGTTGCGTATGGGGATCTGCTTGGCGTCGATATCAAAGTGCCATGGGAGCTTTCACGGATGCAGCACCTTCCCATGCTGGCAAGGGCGTACCATGCGGCGCAGGAAACAAGACGCGAACCGTATGCGCGTGAGTTTCGGAATGAGATTCTCGATTTCATCGCACAGAATCCGCCGAAGTTTGGCGTGAATTGGCGCTGCACCATGGATGTAGGCATTCGCGTTGCAAACTGGCTTGTTGCGTACGATTTGTTTCGCGCGTTTGGCGCGGTGTTCGACGAATCGTTTGAGCGCGTCTTCGCGTCCTCTGTGTATGACCATGGACGCTATATTTTGCGTCATTTGGAGTATTCACCGGAACTTCGTTCGAATCATTACCTTTCGGATATCGTTGGGCTTCTGTTTGCTTCCTTGCATTTGCCAGCGACTGATGAAACGGATGCATGGCTTGCGTTTTCCCTGCAGGAGCTCGTTTCGGAGATGCGGCATGAATTCCATGCAGATGGAAGTAATTTTGAAGGTTCGACGAGCTATCATCGCCTATCGACCGAGCTTATGCTATACGGTGCGCTGTTTGCCGTACAAATGCCAGAAGAGAGGCGAAAAGGGGTGCGGGGGCGTGGATCTCTGACGCATACGGTATCGCCCCCGCTCAAACCGGTGGCCGCGCAGGCATTTGACCTTGCAAAAAAAGAAATTTTCCCGACGTGGTTTTGGGAGCGGTTGGGGAAAGCCCTGCGTTTCACCCAAAATTTGCTGCATGATGATGGCACGGTTCCACAGATTGGCGACAATGACAGCGGCAGATTTTTGAAATTGAATCCGGTTTTCGTTTTACTGACGGAGGAGCAAGCGGCAGCGCGTTACTCGAATTTGACGAAATGCGCTGCTATGGCACAAGCTTCATACTATGACGAAAACATCTTAAATCATGAACATTTATCCGAGGCATGCGATGTGTTGTATGGTAATCAGATGGCTTCGGCATGCAATTTTGAAGAAATGGTTCTAAAAGCTTGTGCGAGAGGACTTTCGTTGCCATCGATTCCGCCGTGCGAACAGCCAGGCGGTTCCGCGGAAATGCTGGAGACCGTATTGCAGCGCTTGCCGCTTGATACATTTGCGGAACAAACGTATACCTTTGCTGCGGAATCGGATTTACTGCATGGGCTTGTATGCTTTGCTTACGCTGGTATGGGCGTGTACATTTTCCGTTCCAAGCACATTTATATGACCGTTCGGTGCGGCGAAATTGGGCAGAATGGAAACGGCGGGCATTCGCACAATGACCAGCTCGCACTTACCCTTCAAATCGATGGAAAGGATATTCTGCGTGATCCGGGAACGTACGTATACACGCCGCTTCCAGATCAACGCAATCGTTTTCGTTCGACGAACGCACATTTTACTCCGCAAAGACTGGATGGTAGGGAGCAGAATCCGTGGGAGCCAGGGGTGAGAGGGCTTTTCTCGGTTGTACGTGAAAGAACGTTTGCAAAAGTATGCTTTTTATCCTCGAATGCAATCCTCATGCAGCACGATGGTTTCGGTGAACGCGTGTATCGGGCAGTAGAAATTCTTTCGGATCGCGTTGTGGTGCGGGATTTTGGAAAGGGACTCAAACGCATCGAGGAGCCACTGGATTATTCCAATGGATATGGTAAAATAACGCAGTCGGATTCGGCATGATCTGCTAGGAGGAAAAGGATGCTGTTTCATTCACTTGAGTTTATCTTTTTGTTCTTTCCTATTGTGCTGATTGGGTATTTTGTGCTGAATGCACGGAAGAATACTTCCTATGGACTTTTGTGGCTGTCGCTGTCGAGCCTGTTTTTTTATGGGTGGTGGAATCCGACCTATGTATGGTTGATCCTTTTCTCTATGGCAGTGAACTTCTGCATCGGCAAGCATCTAGTTGCACGCTGTCGAAAGGCTTGGTGCGTTGGTATAGGCGTAGCATTTAATCTGCTCTTGCTCGGTTACTTTAAGTACATGGATTTCTTCATCGAGAACTATAATTTCGTTTTTCGTACGGAGCATGCTTTATGGCATTTGGTGCTGCCGCTCGGGATTTCTTTTTTTTCCTTTACGCAGATCGCTTATTTGGTTGAAACGTATAAAGGCAAAGTAAGCCGACAGGATGCACTGAGCTATATGCTTTTTGTGTCGTACTTTCCGCATTTGTTGGCAGGGCCTATTATCCATTACGAGCAGATGATGCCGCAGTTTCTTGACGAAAAGCTGAAATCTGTAAACTGGGAAAACATGTCAAAGGGACTGTTTCTCTTTTCCGTCGGGCTTTGCAAGAAGGTGCTGATTGCCGATACGTTAGCCGAATGGGCAGATACGGGCTATGCCGTAGTCGGAAGTGTGGAGCTTGGCATGCTGACGGCATGGACGATCGCGCTAAGTTACACATTCCAGCTCTATTTTGATTTCTCTGGCTATACGGATATGGCGCTTGGCGTCTCACGCATGCTGAATATCAAGCTCCCAATCAATTTTGATTCTCCGTATCGTGCCGGTTCCGTTATCGAGTTTTGGCGCAGATGGCACATCACGCTGTCCTCGTTCTTGCGGGATTATCTTTATATTCCGCTAGGCGGCAATCGACGGGGAACATGGCGCAAGTATGGGAATATCATGGCGACTATGCTGCTTGGCGGTCTTTGGCATGGCGCTGGATGGACGTTTGTTTTGTGGGGGGGGATTCATGGGGCCGGAATTGTCGTGAATCACGTGTTTCGTGCTGAAAAGCTCTCCATGTCGCGATGGGTCAGCGTACCGCTGACGTTCCTATTCGTCAATTTTGCATGGGTGTTCTTTCGGGCGCAGGATATGGCACAGGCTTTTTCGCTGTTGAAAAGCATGTGTTGGTTTCATGGCGTGCAGGCTATATCGATGGGGGCAGACCTCGCACTGCCCGATGGGCGCAGGGAGTTTCTTGCAGTGGTCGGGCTGTTCTTTTTGTGTCAGATCGTGCCGAACAGCATAAAGATGTCGGAGGCATTCAAACCGAAGAAAGCGTGGGCAGTTGCGGCAGGGATATTGCTTCTTTTGGGCATCTGCTGTTTGAATAAGAGTACGACGTTCTTGTATTATCAATTCTAGGAGATGAGATTGTGTCTTATGGGCGGGTATTCGCTTTGATTCTGTCGATCACCATTTCCTTGCTTGTGCTTGTAGGCGGATTTAATTTTGTCGTGGATCCGTATAACGTCAATCGAGCCGTGGATCTAGGATTGGCTAAAGATCAGATATCGTATCGCGGAAACTATCGCTTGTATAAACTTCAAGCGTATCGGAATTCGCCTTGCCCCAATATTTATTTGGGCGATTCGCGTATGGATGGATTGCGCGAGGAAGAAGTCACGGCCGCGGCAGGAGAGCGATATTTTAACTTTGCTTATGGCGGTGGTACGGCGTATGAAATATTGGACACGTTTTGGTATGCGACAAAGTATCAAGCACTAAAAAACGTATACATCGGCATCAATTTCAATTTATATAATGCCAATCCGCGCCGAAATCTTGTTCCAGAGGCAAAGCGCATGTTGGACAGCCTGCCGCGTTATTACTTGTCGCCTTTCGTGACGCGAATTTCGTTCGATAATATTCTGTATCGTTTTACGGGAACCAATTTGCGGGCAGAGAAGCCGCCGATGAACAAAGAAGCCTTTTGGAAGGAACAGCTCGGTGCAAGCACGGAATATTTTTATCGCACGTATCAATATCCGCAGGAGATTCACGAAGGACTGCAGAAGATCGTGGACTACTGCAAGGTGCATAAAATCCATCTTGTCTTTGTGATTCCTCCGACACATATTGATTTGCAGAACCGAGTAGATGACTTTCATCTACGGGAAGCGTATGATCGGTATAAGGCAGATATACGCGCCTTCGGCTGCCCCGTATTTGATTTCGACGTAGATGTTCCGATGAACCATTCCTATGAGCACTACAAAGATCCATACCATGCAGATGAAATGATTCGTGCATGGGAAATACAAGAGGTTTGGGGGCTTAATCATGAAGAAAGTCCATTTCATGCCTACAATTAACCTACTGCTATTATGATATAAATGGAATTCGAACTGACATGGAAGATGATGCTATTTGCCGCATCGTTTTTCTTGCAATTCGACATGAGTATGCGTACAATACAATTGGAGGAGTCGACCGTGTGTACGGCTAAGAAAACGCATAGGGCATATACTCGCGGCTTGCCCTGCAGCCGATGAAGGAGAAGAGCGCATGGTCGTAGGCTGGGGAGACGGCACGGGTACGCCGCGCAAGCTGCTTGATGTTTCGAAAGCGGCTTCATTGGGATGGATGTATCAGACCGAGCTGGAGGAAGGGATTCGGAAAACGTACGAGGATTTTCTCTCGAATCCGATGCGGGCAGAACGATGAAAATAAAAGTTTTGAATATAGGTGAGTATGTGCAAGGCGGGGTCGCGACATATTTGTACAGCGTGCTTTCCTTGCAGGCAAAGTTTGATATGTACGCGATTATGAGCGAAAGCAAGTCCGAAAGGATTTGGCCGATCGAGGCGAGTCATATCGCTTATTATCCGTATATACGAGGACTTGCAGGAATGCCTTCCGCGATATGGGCAGTAAAAAGGAAGATTGCGGAAATTCGGCCGGATGTCATTTATTGCCACAGCACATGGGCCGGGGTCATTGGGCGAGTCGCCGCACTGTTTTCCCCATCCTGCCGCGTCGTATACAATGCGCATGGCTGGGCGTTTTTGCAAGATGTGGCAGCGTGGAAATGCAAGATTTATGCGTTTGTCGAGCGAATGCTGGCGAAACGCACGGATTGCATCATTAACGTGTCGGAATTCGAGTATAATAATGCCGTGCGATATGGCTTGCCCCGCGATAAGATGGTTGTCATATACAATGGAAGCCGAGACTCAGCAAGTATCAATCCTTGCCCGATACAGATGGATGAAAATAAAATCAATCTTCTTTTTGTCGGTCGATTTGACCCACAAAAAGGGGTGGATTTTTTATTAAAGGCGTATGAACGCCTGGAACGTGCAGATATTCATCTGTATCTGATTGGCGACAATGTTGTTTCAAAAGGCGAATCTGTTTCGATGGTGGACAGTGAGAAAAAAAGCTTTTTAGGCTGGATTCCACATGGAGAGATGTCCGGCTATTACGATGCTTGTGATGCGGTTATCATGCCTTCGCGCTGGGAAGCGTTTGGACTGGTTTGTATTGAGGCGATGAAGTATGGGAAGCCCGTCATTGCAAGTGACCGAGGGGCGTTGCCGGAGTTGGTTCATCCAGGGGAAAATGGGTGGATATTCCATTTCGATGAAATGGGGGAGGATCTGCTGGCGTGCCTTAGGAATCTGACGAAGGATGAAATCAAGACGAGGTCAGATGCGGCTAGACGATGCTTTTTGGAGCACTTTACGGAACACCAGATGTTGGAGCGAACAGAGGCGGTTTTGCGGGAGGCAGTGGAATCGTAGCGGTCTTTGAAAACGTGATGTAGAACGATTCTGTCGTAGCAACGAATAAAGGATGTGTGTACGTGTTGGATAGCATAGACATAGGATTGTTGCTCATTCTGATCATTGTACTCCTCGCCGCCGGCGCATTTTTCTCCCTGGCCGAGACAGCACTTGTGGAGAGCCACCGCGGGCGGCTGGAGAAGATGGCGGAGGATGGAATCGGTGAGGCGGAGGAGGCGGCGGAGCTCTTGGAGCAGCGCGAGCGCGTCCTGCCGTTCGTGCAGGTCGGCATCACGCTGACGAGCATTTTGCTTGGACTTTGCGCAGGGGCGTTTCTCGCGCCACTGCTCGCAGCGCTCCTTGCGCCCGTCCCGCATGCGGAGGCGATCGCGCGGATTCTGAGCGTTGTGGCCGTCACGTACATCACGCTGCTCTTTTCGGAATTCCTGCCGAAGAAAGCGGCAATGCAGTCGCCGGAGGAAATGCTCATTCGCTACCATCGCGTGCTTCGCATGGCGACGCGTCTTTCCCGTCCTTTTATCGCATGCCTTTCGGCATCGGCAAACGGCGTGCTGGTCGTTCTCGGCATCAATCCGCACGTCGAGGATGCCGTGACGGAGGACGAGGTCAAGGACCTCATCGAGCAGGGAACGGAGGATGGCACGTTTGAAAAGTCGGAGCAGGCAATGGTCGACCGCATTTTCCACATGAGCGACCAGACGGCGTACGCGCTGATGACGCCGCGCACGCAGATGATCTGGCTCGACCTCAACGACTCCGTGCGCCACAACCTGCGCGTGATCCGCGAGTCGGCGCAGGAGGTGTTCCCCGTCGGGCGCGAGAATCTCGACGATTTCTGCGGCGTCCTCCACGCGAAGGATATGCTGAACGCGGTGCTCGCGCGCAAGCCGATTGACCCTGCGCTCTACATCCGCGAGCCGCTCTACGTGCCGCGCTCGATGGACACGTTCCGCGTGCTGGAGAAGTTCCGCGACACGGGCATTCACGAGGCGATGGTGCTCGACGAGTATGGCGGCGTCGTCGGCTTTATCACGCGCGACACGATCCTGCAGCAGATCATCGGCGACTCGCTTTCGAATGTGGAGGAAGACCCCATCCAATTCACGCCGCGCGACAAGAATTCGTGGTACGTCGATGGGCTATGCTCGATCGACGTATTCAAGGAACGCTTTTCGATTGACAAACTGCCGGATGAGGATCACGATCACTACCAGACGATGGGCGGCTTCCTGACGGCGTACTTCGGCTACATTCCGAAAGTTGCCGAAAAGCGCGATTGGAACGGGTTCACGTTCGAGGTCGTCGACATGGACCGCGCGCGCATCGACAAGATTCTCGTCACAAAGCATGAAACGGAAGGACAGCCGCAGGAGTAAGCGGCTGTGGGACGCAAAAAGAGGACTAGGCAATGCCTAGTCCTTCTGATTTCGGAATGGTGGAGACGAAGAGGATTGAACTCTCGACCTCTCGGATGCGAACCGAACGCTCTCCCAGCTGAGCTACGTCCCCAAGACGAATTATAGTATAGCGCGCCTTGGGAAGAAATGCAAGCATTTTTTATCCTAGGAAGACGTGTTTTTGCATGGGTTAATTGTAATTGCAAATCGGACAAGTTCTAAAAATTTTCAAGCGACAGAAGCAATGTGGCTGAGTTATCCTCTCAAATTATACAAAAAGCCGCTGCATATCATGATGTGCAGCGGCTTTTTTGTTAGTCATCGTCGCGAAACGCGACCATCAAGTCGTTATCGTCCTCGATTCGCAGCATTCGTATATCGCGGACGCTCGGCTCGAACCACTCATATTTTGACGCGAGTTTTCGCGCCGCCATGACGGTTTTTACGGCGTCTACTGTCTCATTGCCGAAGTAGACGCTTCCCTGCTGGCGGATAAAGCCGTATTTTTCGAGCGTGTTCTTGATGTCGGTATAGGCGTTTGTGTGGCTATTTCCCGTGTATGTCTTGGATAGCGTATCGGTATCTAAATCGAATGCGATTGCGTATTTTGCCATTGCCAACTCTCCTTTCAGGCCTGCAGCTGCCATTCTCTTTCTTTTTAGGAAGTGGATTTATCTTCTCGTTTTTATTCGGTATACTTGAATCAAAGATGGATAAAGCCCCTCCTTTTTCGTTGCTATATTTGGTACTCAAGTTACCATATTTGGTAACTCCCGTCAAGTGCCCTCCTTATTCCATAAGGCTTCCCATGTGGGTTTGCCAATCCTATGTTACACTGAGCCAAATATTTTCCCAAACATTTGTTTGGCGAATCCCAGCCCAGT